>CAYQST010000001.1:0-79397 GCA_964420295.1 uncultured Chromatiales bacterium
GCCGCTGTATGTGACCTTGCTCGATGATTATGAGCAGCATGAAGCTGATCTGGATGTGCTGAGCGCGGCGTCGCGCATGATCCATCCCTGGCTGATTCTGCATGGAGATCAGGATGTCAGTGTCCCCGTTGAGGAAGCGCGACGTCTGTACGAGGTTGCTGCACCAAGGTTGACGACCCTGGCGATCGTGCCGCACACCGATCATGTATTTGGATCGGTGCATCCCTTTGCGGGTGAAAGTCAGGCCCTCCGTCAGGCCATCGAAGAGACGGTGCGCTGGCTCTCCGCTCTCCTCCCGGCAGAGAGCGAGGCCGAGCGATTGTCGTCTCAGGATTGAGGCGAGGGGCGTCCGACGCGACGGGACTTCAGAATGAGCGTAAGTCCCGATCCCATCGCCAGAATCCAGAGCAGGGCGATGCGGCCAATATTCGGATCAGCAAAGACATCGAGAAGGGACATGAGGCGACCTCCATGGTGAGCATGGACAAAGGTCGTCAACTCATGTTATCGGATGATGACGGAATCGTTATGATTTCCTACTTCGCGAAGGAGGTCTGGAAGGGATTCTCTATCTGTTCACGACGACCGCTTTCATAGAGAATATTCAGGCGTGGTGTTCCGAGGGCTTTTTGAATCCTCTCGGGTGCGGTTTTCGTGGTGAGATAGGTGATGCGCAGAACCGGGCCGGTAGTAAACCTCGTCTCCATCGAAAGGATGCCAGGATCGTCGGAGAGATGGCTGGCCAGGAGGGGAAGATCCTCGACCCTTGCGGGATCCAGAGCTGCAGGGAAGGGGAATTCTATCGTTTGGCACATGCTGGAATCGATCCGCGAGTATTCGTTGACAATCATGTCGAAGGGTTCAAAAAACAGGCGTTGCACGTCCCGCCCCTTCATTCCCTCGAGGGTGCGCAGCGTGCGCACCGGGAACGCGAAGTCCACGGACACGTCCTGCTTGTTCTTTCGCACCGTGCCCGAATGCGGATTCTCGATGAGCGCACGCAGACGGGGGCCGTCGATTTTCTGTAGATCGAACCAGATGGTGACCTGCACTGGTTCTCCGAACTCAGAGGCATAGGCATACACGCCATCGGTAGCAGCGAGCAGGGAGCCCAGATTGTCCTGATCCACTCCATCGAACAGTTTATCGATGCCCAGTTCCACCCGCGCCGTGGCGGCATCGGCCTCAGGTGCGCGGAGCAGGCGTCGCGCCGGAGTGAACATGAATTCGCGAATCCGCGCCGGCGTCAACTGCGTCGGATCGTAGAGCACGTGCACCGTGTGCGTGGATGCATAGGTGCGGACGCCGAGAACACCCGGAAGCTCTTTCATGTGTTCGGCAAAGCTCGAGGAACTGCCGAAGCACTTGATGCTGAGCAGACCTGACTTCACATACACCGCGGCATGCTGCAGTTGCGCGTCGGAGCCCCATTTCTGATCGATGGTGGGAACCTCGACGCGGGACCCGTACATGATTCCCACCACGACAAGGGCCAGAGTAATCGAGGGAGGCAACCAGCGCAGATTGCGGTGATTGATGGTCAGACTGCCCTTGTCGGGACAGACCCCGACACAATCGGTACACAGGTGGCAGTCAATGTGCTGAACCGTCAGAACCTCCGAAATGGGGATGGCCATCGGGCAAGCCTTGTCGCATTTCTTGCATCCCGAACAGATGTCCGGATTCCTGGTGATCTTGAGGCCGGGCACTACCCATCCCTTCATGCGGATCGCCTCGACGAGGAAGCCGATGAAGGAGACGATCGCCAGAATCCAGATCCAGGGCAGGGACCATCCGAACAGCGTCAGCGAGAGAAAGAAGGCACCCAGGGTCAGCACCAGTCCCAGATTGGTCATGAGATTGCTGGCTGCTCCCAGGGGACAGAGGTATTTACACCAGAACTGCTTCAGGAACAGACTTCCCAGAATCGTCACCAGGAGGGCAGGGAGGGCGTACCACAGGACGACATCCTGACTGAATCCCGTCATCACGGCATAATAGGGATCGAAGGTGCGGCAGAAGAGCTCACTGCTTTCCACGGTGAAATAAAACGTGAGAAAGAGCATGCCGTACTTGAGCAACCGCAGCGTGCGATCTCCCCAGCCTGTCAGGGAGCGCTGCCATTTCCGCGACCGTCCGATGCGCCCCAGCCATTCGGTAAAGGTGCCGATGGGACAGAGTGTGCTGCAGAATAGTTTGCTGGCGGCCACCACTCCCGCGAGCAGGAGCACGCCCATCACGATCTGGGCCCCGCTCATGTTGCACGCCAGGGAATTGTTCACGACCAGGGAGGCAAGAGCCTGCATCCCTCCATAGGGACAGTAGGCCTCCACATTCGACAATGCGGCGGGATCGAACAGAGGGTGAAGGAGGAGCAGGGCCATTACTGCCAGCAGTGCGACCTGCAAAGGGGTTCGATACCAGTTGATGACGGCGGATCTGCGTTTCGCCATGGAGACCTCGTCGTGTTCGGATGATGGGAGAATCCACGCTCACCGAAACGGGATCTGTTTCGATGGAGTGAGGAGCCGTCTTCGTCGGTTGGGAATCAGTCTTCGTCGAGCTGGGATTGGAAGAAGCGCACGGTGTCCGTGATCCCTTCGGCGAGGGACACTTCGGGTGTCCATCCCAGAGTGGTTCGAATCTTCTCGAAGGTGCAGACCGAGCGGAGTTGTTCTCCCGGCTTGGCGGGCCCGTGGAGCTCTTTCGCTCCAGCCTCCGCCGCCGTGTTGATGTGGTGAAAGATGTCGTTGACCGTGGTCTCGATGCCGGTACAGACATTGAAGGTGTTCGACCCGTCCATGTCCAGACCAAGGACGTTGGCACGGACCACATCCCGCACATTGACGTAGTCGCGGGTCTGGAGCCCGTCCCCATTGATGATGGCATCGTCGCCAGCAAGGAGCTTGTTGCAGAAGATGGCAACCACACCGGCTTCTCCATGGGGATTCTGTCGGGGTCCATACACATTGGTATACCGAAAGACCGTGTAGGTGAGACCTTTCTCGATGTGGTAATAGTGCAGGTATTTTTCTACGCACAGCTTGGTGATGCCATAGGGACTGCACGGAGCGGTAGGATGGCGCTCGTCGGCGGGAAAGTACTCTTGTTCCCCATATATGGCTCCTCCCGTCGAGGAGAAGAGGAGGCGGGAGACACCGTGCTGCACTGCGGCTTCGATGACGTTGAGAGAGCCGTATACGTTCACCATGAGATCGTAGCGAGGATCCTGCACAGATTGGCGCACGTCGATCTGGGCAGCGAGATGGTTGATCACATCGATGTTATGCGTGCGAAGGATATCAACCAACCCCTCGTCGCGGATATCCATCTGATAGAAGGTGGCTCCGCGTGGGACATTGTCGAGAACGCCCGTCGTGAGATTGTCGATGATCACCACATCGTGACCACGGTCGAGGTACGCATCAGCAATGCTGGAACCGATAAAACCTGCTCCCCCGGTGATGAGAATGTTCATGAAGATAGGATCGCTGTGGGACAAAGCTTAAAGAAAGGTACGAAATTTCGAGAAGAAGCGAGACCCATCCCTTGCCCCCATCCATGTTTGGGTGACGTATGAAAAAATGATGAAAGACGTTTGGAGGATTCGCGGGCATTTGCGTTAATTTGCCACCTACCTCGTGTTCTCGGATGCTAGGGTTCGATTCATGCGATCCGAGGAGGATACCACGATCGTTCATCAGAGGGAGCACCGATGAAGCCCGAAATTTCGTGGTCTACTCTCGTTCAAGAAGTACGCTGTGGTAATCCGGGTGCGCAGTCGCGCATGTATGGCCTGTTACGCGAGCAGGCCTTGCGGGTCTTTCGCGCGCAACTGCCTGGTGCGGAATACCTGGAGGACCTCGCACAGGATGCCATCATCTGGATGTTTGCGAATGTGGACGAGGTGCGGGAGCCCGACGCGCTTCCTGCCCTGTTTCATCGCAAGTGTCTGTTCCTGACGAAGGATTACCTGCGAAAACGGAATCGAGATCGGGAACGATTTACGCCATTGGATTTTCTCAGTCCGACGGGAGATCCTGAAGATCCGGATGCAGACGTACTGGAGGGGACGACCGAACGCACTGTCACGCTCGACGACATGGGATTGACCGAAGAGCAACGAACGCTTGTCGAACGCCACTATGTGGAGGGCGTTCCGTTCCGTATGCTAGCCGAAGAGTATTCCTGCTCCGAGGCCTGTATCCGGCAACGGCTCCATCGTGTGGTGGTGAGGATTCGGGAGCAGATAACGCCATACCATTCGAATCCAAAGCAAGAGTGATCTTTTCGTATTCCATTCAAGAATTGGAACTTTTCCAGTCCGGAGAGTATTTTATCTCCAGTTGCATTCATCCCACTTCCACTGTCAAGGGCATTCTCATGAAACATCGTTTCTTCCTTCCCATTTTCATCCTCTTTGTAACCACCACAATGGTGAGTCTCGCGCAGCCTGGTGCGCAGTTTCTTCCTGTCAACACCGCGTTCCGGTTTGGGGTAGGGGGCGGTATCGCCGTCGAAGCTGGTGACCTGACGTCTGGCAACAACGGCGGGTACACTCCCGGCGGGCTCGGCTACGTGGACGCGCTGTACATGTTCAACAAGAATTTTGGCTTGGGCCTTGCCCTCGAGTTCGGTCAGTTGAAGATGGAAAACGAAGGGAAAGACGCCAAAGCCGGAATCTTTACCGCCGCGCTCAACATCGAGGGACGCCTCCCCGTCGGCAATGGCCGCTTCGTCCCTTCCGCGTTCGCGCGAATCGGATTCCTGTCATCGGGCAGTCCCGAATCCAATTACTACACCGATGCGCTGGGCCAACCCGTGAACATGAAGGGCGAGAGCGCTTCCGCAGGAGTGTTCGGATTCGGCCTCGGAGCGGAATACGCGGTGGCGCGAAACTGGTCCCTCACTCTTCGTCTGGCCGCCTACACCACCACGTCGGACAAAATCGATGCGATCGACAACAGCGGATCGGCAAAGGATAATTACGGCACGGTGACTCTGGGCATCTCGTATTATCTGCCCACCGGCCGCGGCTTCTGATTCTCCACCCTTTTCTTCAGTCACGAACATTCCATCCCGCGACTCGGGTATCGAGTCGCGGGTTTCCATTGGAGGCCTCATGACGGAATTGAATCCGTACGACATGGCTCAGCGTCAGTTTGACGATGTAGCTGATTACCTGCACCTCCCCCAGGCAGAACGTGTTCTGCTTCGTTCCCCGATCCGCGAGTTTCATTTCAACATTCCCGTTCGCATGGATGACGGGTCCACCCGCGTGTTTCGGGCCTATCGTGTTCAGCACAACGACGCGCGGGGCCCCGCGAAAGGCGGGATCCGATTCGCGGCAAACGAAACGATCAATACCATCCGGGCCCTGGCCATGTGGATGACCTGGAAATGCGCCGTGGCCGATATTCCGCTCGGTGGTGCCAAGGGGGGCGTTATCGTGGATCCTTCCACCCTGTCTGCGGGAGAGAAGGAACGACTCTGTCGTAGTTATGTAACCCAGATGTTTTGGAACATCGGACCCCGGGTGGACGTGCCCGCGCCTGATATCGGCACCAATCCCCAGATGATGGGATGGATGATGGACGAGTACAGCAAACTCGCCGGCCAGTACACGCCGGGTGTCATCACCGGGAAGCCGCTGGGGAGCGGGGGATCGGAAGGCCGTACCATGGCCACCGGCTATGGCGTCGTGACGAGCATTCGCGAGGCCCTGCGCCATCTGAACATCGATCCGAAATCCTGCCGAGCGGCCATTCACGGATTCGGGAACGTGGCGCAGCATTCCGCCATTCACTTTCGTGAGACCCTCGGAGGACGGGTGGTCTGCGTGTCCTGCTGGGATCATGTCGATCGCCGCTCCTATACCTTCTCCCACGACGAAGGAGTGGATGCGCGGTTTCTCATGAGCATCACCGATCAGTACGGCACCATCGACAAGGTAATGGCGCAGGAAGCCGGATACCGTATCGAACCGGCCGATGCCTGGCTGTCGAAAGACGTGGATGTGCTCATTCCCTGCGCCATCGAGGGGGCCATTCATGCCGAAAACGTGGGAGCCATCCAGCCCTCGGTTCGCATCGTGGCGGAAGGAGCCAACGGCCCCTCGACACCGGACGCCGATCGTTGGTATCAGCAGCGAGGTATCTTCGTGATCCCCGACTTTCTGTGCAATGCCGGGGGAGTGACCTGCTCCTACTTCGAGTCCGTGCAGAACGATATGAACTTCTATTGGACGGAAGAAGAAGTGATCGAGCGTCTGGACCGGAAACTGACGCAGGCCTTTTCCGCCGTACTGGAGACAGCACGCACGCGCTCCTTACCCATGCGTAGCGCCGCCTATCTGGTGGCGATTCAACGCGTGGTCAATGCCATGGTGCTGCGCGGCTGGGTGAGTCCCGCCTAGCGCGCATTGCTCCCGGACGGCATTTTTGTCATATTGCCATCCCGCGTACCGCTTTCCACGGTGCGCGGGATCTTTCATATCCGGTGCCTCTGGAGTTGTACATGTCCGGTCCTTCCGTATCTCCCATCACACTGTTCATTCCCTGCCTGACAGATCAGTTCTATCCCGATACCGGCATGAATATGGTACGCGTGCTGGAACGACTGGGCTTTCCCGTGACCTACGATGCCCGTCAGACCTGCTGCGGTCAGCCCGCCTTCAATACCGGATACCATGACGAGGCCGCATCTCTGGCCTGCCGCTTTCTCGATCTCTTTGCAGATGCGGAAATTATTGTCGCGCCGTCGGGATCTTGCGCCACGATGGTGAAAGTGTTCTATGGCGATCTCCTCACCTTGCCACGGGAGTACCGAGATCGAGCCGAGGCCATGCGCGGACGGATCTTCGAGTTTACCGAATTTCTGGTGGATGTGGCGCGCATCACCGACGTAGGCGCCCGATACGCCGCCACTGTCACCGTGCATGATTCCTGCCATGCGCTGCGGGAGCTCGGCATCAAACAACAACCCCGTCTCCTGCTGGAACAGGTACGGGACTGCCGGGTAGTGGAAATGGAGGACGCCGAGCGCTGCTGCGGATTTGGAGGAACCTTCGCTGTCAAACAGGCGGGACTCTCCTCCGGCATGGTCGAGGCCAAGGTTGCCGCGATCCTCGCCAGCGGCGCAGACGTGGTGACTGGGGTGGACTCGAGTTGCCTGATGAATATCGAAGGGCATTTGCACCGCAAGGGAAGCTCCGTGCGTGCTCTGCATATCGCCGACATTCTTGCGCGGGAGGACTAATGGAACTGCGACCTCGTGATATGAAAACACTCACCGCCGAACGGCTTGCCAATGCGGCGCTCAAGGCCACGGTGTCCCGCGCCACGAAGACCTCGCTGAAAAAACGAGCCGCCGTGGTGGAGGAGATTCCGGAGTGGGAATCCTGGAGACGAGCCGCCCATCGTGTCAAGTCCCACGTCGTCGAGCACCTGCCGTTCTATCTGCAACGATTCGAGGCTGCGGCCACCGCTCGTGGGTCGGTGGTGCACTATGCGGCTGATGCTGCAGAGGCTCGTACGATCATCATCGACATCGCCCGTCGGTTCGGTGGAACCCTCGCGGTGAAGGCCAAATCCATGACCACCGAAGAAATCGGCCTCGTCCCCGCCCTCGAAGCCGCGGGCATCGAAACCGTCGAAACCGATCTGGGCGAGTACATCGTGCAATTGGCGGGGGAAATCCCCAGCCATATCACTGCGCCCGCCCTGCATAAATCGCGCGAGGATATCGGCCGCCTGTTTGCCGACCGCCTCGAGATTCCGTACACATCCGATCCCGAGGAATTGACCCGCATTGCTCGTCGCATCCTTCGAGAGAAGTTTCTGCGCGCCCGGGTGGGGATGAGTGGCGTGAATTTCGCCGTGGCCGATTCGGGCACGCTGTGCGTGGTGGAGAACGAAGGCAATGCCCGCCTGTCCATGTCTCTGCCCGAGGTGCATATCGCGGTGATGGGCATCGAGAAGCTCGTTCCCGATACCCGAAGTCTCACGCTGCTCCTGTCGATGCTCGCCCGGAGTGCCACCGGACAACGCCTGTCCTGCTATACGTCGTTGATTACCGGTCCCCGCACGGAGCAGGAGGCCGATGGTCCGCGAGAACTCCACATCATCGTCCTCGACAACGGGCGCACCTGCATGCTTGCCGATCCCCGCCTGCGTGATGCCCTGCTCTGCATCCGGTGCGGAGCGTGCATGAATGTCTGTCCCGTGTATCAGCAGGTTGGAGGCCATGCGTATGGATCGATCTATCCCGGTCCGATCGGATCGGTGCTTACCCCCGTGCTGTATGGATTGGAGGAAGGGAAGACTCTGCCGTACGCGTCTTCGCTCTGCGGAAACTGCGCCGAGATCTGTCCGGTACATATCGACATTCATCATATGCTGCTCTGGCATCGGCATCGTGTGGTAGCCACGGGGCTCAGTCCTCGACTCGAACGATGTGCCATGCGATTGTTTGCATGGGGGATGCGTTCGGAGAAACGCTATCGCTTCGGCGGAGGAGCCGCCCGATTGTTTTCCTCTCTCTTCGCACAACGGAAGGGAGGAGTGCCCGTACCGGGGTGGTCCCTGTCCCGTGACTTCCCCCCCCTCCCTCCTGCTCCCTTTCGAGACCTGTGGCAGCGCCATCGCCGCAGTGACGAGGAGGCACATCCATGAACAGCCGTCAGATGATCTTCGCTCGCATGACGGAGGCAGTGGGAGAACGCACCCCGTCTGCCGAGACATTGGCATCACTCTGGGACGATCATGCGCAGGCGCCGGGAGCGGGAGATCCCGCTCTGTTTGCGGACCGTGTACGCGACACGGGTGCCGAAGTGGTTCGCTGCTCCAGTGCGGAGGCGCTTCGCACCTGGTTTGCGCAACGATTTCGCGGACCGCAGCGCATCCTCCTGGCTGATGACGAAGGACTCGCGCAGGCCTTCGATTTTGATCGGCAGAGCGATGGATCCACATGGGATGTCCGTCGCCTCGACGCATCCGCAGTGCTGGATCGGCACGAGGGCATTCTGGATACCGCCAGTCGCCACATCGGGATCGGCCGGGCCTGTGCGGGCTTCGCCGATTCAGGAGCCGTGTGTGTGCGCATGTCTCCCCGCGAGAGTCGCGCGCTCTCCCTGTTGGTGGAAACCCACATCGCCGTGCTGTCCACGTCCGCCATTCACCCGTCCATACAGGGCTGGAGCGCCGACCTGGCTGCCCTCCTGGCACGCGACGAGCTGCGGACGGCCGTACTGGTGGGAGGACCGAGTAAAACCGCCGATATCGAAAAGGTGCTGGTGACGGGCGTTCACGGCCCGGGCACTTTTATCGTCTGTCTTCTTGACGGGGATCTTGTTGGGATATGACCGAGCCTCCGATCTTCTCGTGCGGAGAGCTCCATTTCTTCACTTCATCGAGGTTCGTATGACCGAGGCCGTTCTCCGACTTCTTCCGGAAATCCAGGAGATTTCCGATCCTGTACTTCGCGATCAGGTAACATCGTGCTGGGTGGAGGCGATGGCCTTCCGCGGATGGACCGAAGAACTCCTTCGCTCCATTCCCTTCACACTCCTCGCGCAAAACGTGACGATCACCTTTATCGATCATGTGCGTGCCGTATGCCGCATGTGCATGGCTGTGGATGATGTCCTCACCGATGTGCACGGAGAACGCAAAACACCGGTCCATCGTGACCATCTGATCGCCGGAGCCCTGCTGGCTGACGTCGGAAAACTCTGCGAATTCGAGATCGTGGACGGAGCACCCGTAAAATCAGATTTCGGAAAGCACATCCGCCATCCCTTCAGCGGCGTGGCGCTCGCTTTTCAACAAGGCGTTCCATCCGCCGTGCTGCATATCATCGCCACGCACAGCAAGGAAGGGCAGGGCGAAGTGCGCTCCCCCGAGAGCATCATCTTCCACCACGCCGATTTCATCGATTTCGATCTGGTCAAATAGGAGTTCCCATGGCACAGAATCTTATCGAAAAAATCGCTCAGGCTTGGGCGGTGGATCTTGCAGACGGGCATGAAGTACGCTGCGGTGATTATCTGTACATCCAACCCGCGCACGTGATGACCCACGACAACACGGGGGCCGTGATTCCGAAGTTCAGGTCCATCGGTGCCACGCGCGTCGCGAATCCTCGTCAGCCCGTCTTCACGCTGGACCATAACGTGCAGGATTCAAGCGAGAAGAACCGCGAGAAGTATGCGAAGATCGAAGCGTTCGCGCGCGAGCATGGCGTGGATTTCTACCCGGCCGGACGAGGCATCGGGCATCAGATCATGTGCGAGGAAGGCTATGCCTGGCCCGGCGCGATGGTTGTCGCGTCCGACAGCCACAGCAATATGTACGGCGGACTCGGGTGCCTTGGCACGCCGATCGTGCGGACCGACGCCGCCGCCATCTGGGCCACCGGCCGAACCTGGTGGCAGGTCCCTCCCGTTGCACGGGTTGAACTGACGGGCTGTCCCTCTCCAGGCGTCACGGGCAAGGATGTGATCATCGCCCTGTGTGGACACTTCAACAAGGATGAGGTGCTCAATCACGCCATCGAGTTCGCCGGTCCCGGCATCTCGCATCTGTCGATCGACCAGCGATTAGCCATCGCAAACATGACCACTGAATGGGGAGCCTTGGCTGGCGTGTTTCCCGTGGACGAGGGAACACTGCGCTGGCTGCGGGCGCGTGCGGACCACGTTGCCCGGCGTGGTGGAGAAGGCGTGCCCAGTGATGTCGACGGTCGGGGACGTCATCCCCGTCTGAACGAAGATCGCATCGCCTCCCTGGCCGCCGCTCCCCCATGCGCCGATGCCGATGCCGCCTACGCGGCTGTGCTCACCCTCGATCTGAGTACCATCGTGCCTCATGTCAGCGGACCCAATACCGTGAAGGTCATGCATCCGGTTTCCGAACTCGAAGCACGCGACGTGCGGATTCACAAAGCATACCTACTGTCCTGTGTCAATGGTCGCGCGGAAGATCTGCATGAAGCGGCGAATGTCCTTAGAGGGAATCGGGTGGCCGACGGGGTCCGTCTGTACGTTGCCGCTGCGTCACGCGAAGTGCAGCAGGAAAGCGAGCGACGTGGCGATTGGCAGGCCCTGCTCGAAGCCGGCGCTATTGCGCTGCCCCCGGGCTGCGGTCCCTGTATCGGACTTGGAGAAGGACTCCTCGAAGATGGGGAAGTGGGGATCAGCGCCACGAATCGAAATTTCAAAGGACGAATGGGATCACCCGAGGCCTTCGCCTATTTGGCCAGTCCCGCCGTGGTTGCGGCCTCCGCCCGTGCGGGGCGCATCGCTTCGCCTCGACCGATCGAAGCGGGTCCTCTCCATGCCACCTTTACCCGGCCCTCTGGCTCTCCATCATCGGAAGCCGTCACCCAGCTCGTGGAGGGGTTCCCCGCCGAAATTACCGGGAACGTGGTGTATTGTCATCAGGACAACATGAACACCGACGGCATCTATCCCGGTAAATACACCTACAACGACGACTTCACGCCGGAACAACAGGCATCGGTCGTCATGGAACACTACGATCCGGCCTTCGCCACCACGGTGGAGACGGGAGACATCCTTGTGGGCGGATTCAATTTCGGAACCGGCTCCTCTCGCGAACAGGCCGCTACTGCCCTGAAATATCGAGGCATCGCCATGGTGGTGGCGGGTTCCTTCAGCGAGACGTATAAGAGAAACGCCATCAACAATGGTTTCCTCGTGATCGAAGCCCCCGACCTGGTTCGCGCCCTGGCCTCTCGGTTTGGCGCCTCCGTGCCTACCGTGCATACCAAGGAAGTGATGACCGTCGATATTCTCCACTCCCGCATCCGATTCGGCTCCACTGAATACCGTATCGACCCTGTCGGCCCTGCTGCGCAGGAACTCATCCTCCGAGGCGGCCTCGAAGCTTGGGTCACCAGCACTCTCTCTTAACTCTTTACTCTTTACCCTTCACCCTTCACCCTTCACTGATCCCCATGTCCCTCTCTCGCATCATCTCCGAATTCGCGGTCGGCTTGCAATACGAACAGCTTCCGGCCCCCGTCATCCACGAAGTCAAACGCTACCTGTACGATTCCATCGGATGCGCCTACGGTGGCTATCATACGCGAGACGTCAACATTCTTCGTGACGTCTATCTCGAAATGGCGGGCATGCCGCAGGCCACCGTTCTCGGCTTTGGCGATCGTCTGCCCGCCGTCAATGCAGCGCTCATCAATTCCCTGATGATCCGAGCGCTCGATTTCAACGACATCTATTGGAAAGAGGATCCCTCGCATCCGTCCGATCTGATCCCAGCGGCCCTCAGTGCCGGGGAACTCGCCGATGTCTCGATGAAGGACGTCATCACCGCCATCGTGCTCGCCTATGAGTTCGAACAGCGACTGTGTGAATTCGCCAAGCCCGGGGTGCGCGAACGCAAATGGCACCATGCCACGCTCACGCAGTTCGTGTCTCCCATCGTGGCGGGCAAGGTGCTGGGACTAACGGTGGATCAGATGGTGCATGCCATCGGCATCAACGGGAGTCATAATCATACCATCGGCTGTCCCACTGCAGGAAAACTCACGATGATGAAGAACACCGTGGATCCCATGGCCGTGCAGAGTGGAGTGGTTGCGGCCCTGATGGCAAAGCGCGGATACACGGGAACCGAGGCGGTGTTCGAAGGCAAGGAAGGCCTGATGGATGTCTATGGTCCAGCCTGGGATGAAAGCGCCCTCGTGGGCGGCCTGGGGGATTCCTGGCGCATCCTTCAGTGCGGCATGAAGGCGTTTCCCACCGAAGCTCTCACGCATACCCATATCACCTGCGCGCTAAAGGTGGTCACCACCAACGGCATCGCAGCCGAAGACATCGAAGAGGTCAAGGTCACCACCATCGCCCGCGCCTGCGACATCCTGTTCGATCCTCACAAGTATCGGCCCGAATCCCGCGAGACCGCCGACCACTCCCTCCCGTACTGTCTGGCCGCCGCGCTCGTGGATCATAAAATCACCACCCAGTCTTTCAGTGAAGAAAAACTCAAGGATCCGAGGATCTGGAACGTGATCGATCGCATCAAAGGCGAGGCGTCGGTGGAATTCGAGGCAATGTTCCCGGCGAAGCAACCCTCCCGTGTGGTCGTGCGGACCAAGGATGGACGTGAGTTTTCGGAATACCTGGAATATCCCAAGGGCGACCCGAGGGAACCGATGACGATGGAGGATCTCGAAAACAAATTCAATGCCTTGTCGGCTCCTCTTCTCTCCGCCGAGCGACAGCACGCCCTGAGGGACAGGATCTTCTCGTGCGAAGAAGACTCCGCTCGGTCGTTCATGACGGCACTCGTGATCTGAACCCCCCATGCACCGGGCCATGACGGCGATCCTGTGGGATCGCCGTTTTTGTCTTGCGGAAATTGTGTTGGTACACTATTATCAGCGCTCACCATTTATTCATCGAAAGGAATCTTCATGGATCCCATGCGCAACACCATTTCCTGGTTCGAAATCCCGGTCACCGATTTCGAACGAGCCAAGGCGTTTTACGGTGCCCTCTTCGACGCGGAGCTGTTCGTCATGCCGATGGCGGGATGCATGATGGGATTTCTTCCCATGGAACAGGGCAGTGACGGAGTGGGCGGTGCCATCGTCCAGGGCGAGGGCTATCAACCATCCGATCAGGGAACACTCGTGTATCTGAACGGAGGTGCGAATCTGCAGGGGATGCTCGACAGGGTGGATCCGGCGGGAGGTCGCGTTCTGGTGGGGAAAACCCTCATCACCGAAGAGATTGGATATTTCGCGATTTTTCTCGATCCGGAAGGAAACAAGGTGGCTCTTCATTCGCGAGGATAGCAACCCGCATCCCGTTCTCGAAAAGGCCGCCCCTAAAGGCGGCCTTTCGTATGAAAAAGGTGCAATTCTCGGAAAGAAGGGGGAGGATTGATCGAGAATTTTTGTACTTTTGGATATTCGGAGTCCGTAAGACGGATTCACGAGTCTATCCCATCTTTTTGGACATATCGTTATGGCATCTCAGGACCGCAGACAGTTTTTTAGGTCCCTCGCCGCTATGGGAACCGGCGTCGCGGGCGTTTCGGCCTTGGCCTCCCCATCGGCTCGGGCATCTTCCGAACCGGATCTGTCCCCCGAGCGTCAAGGCGTTCTGGTCGATACCACCGTGTGTGTCGGATGTCGACGCTGTGAATGGGCCTGTCGCACCGCGCACGATCTGCCGAGTGGATCGATGAGCTCGTACGAGGACCATGCCGTTTTCAATCATCTTCGCCGTCCCGACGCGGGCGCACTCACGGTGGTGAACCGCTATCCCGAAGGCTGGCAGAGCGATCCTTCTTATGTGAAAGTGCAATGTATGCACTGCGATCATCCTGCCTGCGTGTCGGCATGTATCGTGGGGGCCTTTTCAAAGACAGCCAACGGATCGGTACAATGGGATGGGGGAAAGTGCATTGGATGTCGCTATTGCATGGTGGCCTGCCCCTTCCAGATTCCAAGCTTCGATTTCGACAAGGCCATCGAGCCCAATATCCGAAAATGTGATTTCTGCCTGCCTCGCACGGATCAGGGATTGCTTCCGGCCTGTGTGGAAATATGTCCCATGGAGGCCCTGACCTATGGCACGCGAGAGGATCTGATTCGCATCGCGCATCAGAGAATCACCGCGAATCCCGAGCGATACGCGAATCATGTCTTCGGTGAGGCCGAGGTAGGAGGAACCTGCTGGATGTATCTCTCTCATGGGGACCTCCATAGCGTGGCCTTTCCCAAGCTGGGTGTGAAACCAGCTCCCGGTGTCAGTGAGTCCATTCAACATGGCATCTTCGCCTACTTCGTGCCCCCGATCGCATTGTATGGGCTTCTCGGACTGGTGATGTGGATTTCGAAGAACCGTGAAAAACGTCAAGAGGAGATGTGAGATGGAAGAGCATCACGTTCCCATTCCCCTCAAACATCGCTTCTTCACCCCCGGCGTCGTAGTCCTGACCGCCCTCGTTCTGAACGGCATGATCTTCCTCCTCGGCCGCTTTCTCTTCGGAATCGGCGCAGTAACCAATCTCGACAATTCCTATCCCTGGGGAATCTGGATCGGCATCGATGTGGCGGCGGGCGTCGCTCTGGCCGCCGGCGGTTTTACCACTGCGGCGCTGGGCCATATCATGCATCGTGACGAATACCACGCCGTGATTCGACCGGCACTCCTCACCGCCATGCTCGGATACACCTTCGTCGCGGCCGGCGTCTTTACCGATATCGGACGCTGGTACTACATCTGGCATTCGCTCGTTTATTGGAACGGCACATCCGCCCTCTTCGAAGTCGGTACCTGCGTGATGATCTACCTCACGGTGCTCTATATCGAGTTTCTCCCCATCGTCACCGAACGCTTCATGGATAAGGTGAATCTCTGGAAACCATTTCATCGCTTGAATGGCCTGGTCAATCGTCTTCTTCATGCCCTGGACAGGGGGCTCAACCGCACCATGTTTATCTTCATTATTGCCGGTGTCGTGCTCTCCTGTCTGCATCAATCATCGCTGGGGACCCTGATGATCATCGCGGGACCGAAGATGCATCCCCTGTGGCAAACTCCAGTTCTCCCCCTTTTGTTTCTGCTCTCCGCGATCTCGGTCGGTCTGCCGATGGTCATCTTCGAATCCCTGCTTTGTTCTCGGTCCTTCGGACTGAAACCCGAGATGCCCATCCTGTCGAAGCTGGGTGGAATGGTGGCCCCCATGCTGGGGATCTATCTCGCCTTCAAGATCGGAGACATGGTGATTCGGGAAACCTTCGTCTATCTCACCGTTGTCAATACCGCGAGCATCATGTTCGTCATCGAACTCGTGGTGGGCATCATTGTTCCACTGCGCATGTTCATGTCCCGTACCGTCAGACAATCCCCGCTGCAACTCTGGATCGCATCAGGCCTGGTGATTGCCGGAGTGCTCATCAACCGAATCAATAATTTCGTGGTGGCCTATACGCCTCCATACATGACGCATTCCTACTTCCCGTCCTATGGTGAAATCTCTGTCACGGTGGGACTCATCGCTCTCGAAATCCTCATCTATCGCTTCATGGTCATGATCTTTCCCGTGGTCAGTGTTCCCGTGAAGGATACCGCGAAGGAACGAAAGTTCATGGTGAAGGGGATCGCGTCATGAAATCAGCCCTCGCCCTTCTCCTCTGCTTCGCGCTGACCCTGCCGGTATGGGCGCAGAAGAAGTCCTCGCACGCATCAGCGCCCGCTTTGCAGGGGCAGTGTAAGACCTGTCACGCCTGCAATCAGCCGACGAAAGCCAATCCCTGCCTATCTCCCTGTCCCCGTCATGATTTTGGCATCGTTCGACGCTCGGTTACCGAAGGTCCTGAACGAATTCTCATGGCCACTCTCACGCCTCGCTCCGGGAAGCGCGTGTATCCACCGGTGGCCTTCTCGCATCGGGTGCATGCCGAGATGGCTGACCTTGGGGGAGGGTGCGCGATGTGTCATCATTACAATCCCACGGGACCCATCGTCTCCTGCAACACCTGTCACGAAGAACAGCGGAAACGAGCGGATGTGAGTCGTCCCGACCTCAAGGCCGCCTATCATCGGCAGTGTATGGAATGTCATCGCAGTTGGAGTCACAAGAGCGATTGCGCCCAATGCCATAATCGTCCGTCCGCGCCATCGAAATCCGCCGCGTCCGTGCATCCAAAAACCACGGTTCCGGAGAAGGTGGTGAAGACAACCTCGTATGCCAAGGGACGAATCGTCACCTTCCAGCATATGCAGCATGTGTCACTGTATCGCATCGAATGCACGAGCTGTCATACCAACGAAAGCTGTGCCCGCTGTCACGATGTGCGCAAGCCCTCACCTTCAGCCATACGCAGTGTGGTCGAAGTCCACCGTCCCTGCGCGAAATGCCACGTCACTACCTCGAACTGTGGATTCTGTCACACCGATACGCCACAGGGGCCCTTCGATCACGGGACACGCACCGGATGGACGCTCAGTCGTCCCCATGCCGCCCTCGCGTGTCAGAGTTGTCACAAGACAAGAAGTAGCTTTAAGGGCCTCTCTCGCGAATGCATCACCTGCCATCGGGGATGGGATGCCACCACCTTTAAGCACGAGGTGACTGGTTTGGTGCTCGATGAAATCCACGCCTCCTTCTCATGCTCAGATTGCCATCCCAAGGGCGATTACGCGAGCAAGGCATGTGCGGGCTGTCACGAAGACAAGTCTTGGCCGAAGCACCTCCCGGGTCGCGTGGTCAGCAAGAGCGCCTCCCGTCCGCGTCCTTCCCGAGGCCGGTAATGGTCCGCCTCTTCATCCGTCGATCAGGAGTGTTCGCATGATTCTCTTTATCCTGGCACTCGTTCTTTTTCTGCTGTTCGAATTTGTGATGTTCTTCATTCGCAAGGTCGTGCAGGGCAACCGTGTGCGACGAGAACGGGCTGCGGCGCTTGCCGAGAGTCTGGCACGGCGAGACCGATTGGCCACCTCCAGTCTTGTGCGGACCGATGCTCCCCGTACCCGGGCACGACTCCTGTGCATCAGCCCGGATGCAGAACTGCTCACCCGTATTCGATCCTGGCTGGTGCTGGACGGGTGCGCTGTCGATACCATCGACAAACCCGCCGAGCTCCTCCTGGTGTTGGGAGAATACCATTACGACTTCATCATCATGGATGAGTCGCTTCCAGATATGCATGTGACCGAACTCATCGCGCAAACTCGGCGTGCACGACCCGACATCGACATCCTGCTGATGACCGAAGTGAGCGAAGCCCCCTGGGCCAAGCAGGGCGTGATGCACACCATGCCGCGATCGGTGCAGGAGCAGGAACTGCTCGGCCTCGTGCAGACTGCCATCGCCGAACGAACCGAACGCATCTCCGTGCGCCTCTCCTCCACCGTCACCGTGGCCGAACCTTCGGATCACCATGCCACCGAGGGAGAGGGCTTTGCCATTCCTGGAGGAGTGTTTATCAGTCCCCAACACTGCTGGTTGAGTCTTCGACAAGATGGCGCGGTGTTGGTGGGCATGGATGACTTCGCGCGGAAACTCATCGGATCCATCGACGCGATCGAAATGCCGAATGTGGGAATGTCCATTGTCGCGGGACAGGTGCTCTTCCGCGTCAGACAGGGGTATCGCAGCCTTCCGTTTTCCTCACCCGTCAGTGGCGTGATTACGAACCGGAACGCGGCACTGGCCGCAGAACCTTCCGCCCTGGAAGAATCGCCGTATGGATCGCATTGGATATGCGCCATCGATGCCTCGGATTTCGACGATCGTGTGCCCCTGATGCGGATCGGTCACTCGGCCGTGCGCCTCTTTGAAGCCGATCTGCAACGGGTACACCGCAATTTGGCGGGCACGTCTGCCGTGTCGACGGAGGGCCTGCGGATCGGCGCCTTGTCCTCGCTCGACGATACACAGTACGAACGAATGGGACAGGAGCTCTTTATGACCCCCGGCGCAACGCAACTCACGCCCGCGACATCGTAACCCCGACGCAGCGTACGCCCGAGACAACGGTATCGAGAATCTCCGCGAAATCAGGGTCGTGTGTGATTGCGTTCTTCGTAGAGACGAAACAGACCTCCCCACCCGGTGTCTCGTTTCCACACTTCGAAGATTCGGCGGTCCTTGATAGGCCAGCGATAATAGTCGTGATACACTTCTGAGCCGGCCACGAAAAAGTGGACGAGGGGAGTGTGAAAGAAGAGGCGTTGGAGTCCCTTTAACGGTCCGAACCACAACAGGTCTCCCACCCGGCTCGCGCCATTGTCTCCCACTGAAAAATGCCAGTTCTCACCGGAGATGTCGTCGCCGATGATCTCGATGTCGCGGACGTCCCCTATGCCCAGCCCGTCCTCATGCGCGAGCGCCACATAGCGCAGGTCGGACAGGGGATCGAATCCCATCAGTTTCGCCGCCACCGCGTCAATGGCCACTTGATCGTGGCTGGCGAGGATGACATTTTTAATCTCGGGTCTCATGGTTCTCGGCCCTGGTCCGTTGCCCGCCGTCGTTCCATCCATCACCGCGAAAATGCCCGAGTGAATCTCCTTCTGGATGGCCAACAGATCCACTAAGGTCTCGTGAATCCAGGAATGAGTGTAATGCCGCTTTGTGTTGAGCAGGCCGCCAAAGGCGTTCTTCATCGCGCCCGTGGTGGTCGTGTAGATGTGGCACTTCACGGTGGGCAAATGGATGATATTCTTTCCGAAAAAGTAGTCCGGGAGCGTGATCCCCTCGGGATATACGTCATCGAGTGCACGCATTCGCGCCTTCGGACGGTAGGGAACCCACCCCATGTCCTCCTCCCGAAAATTGAAGAGCACCGGGATGTCGTATTCACGAAAGATGGGAACGTAACAATTGAGGTCCTCTCCCTTGAACGCATCCGTCACCACGGTTTTATTCTGCACGCAGGTCAGGTCCTCGAAGCCAGCGGCACGCAGGCCGCGGATCACACCTTCCAGTTGCCAGGGCGTGGTGTTGGCACCGGGAAACGGAAAGTGCCATGAGATATTGTCCTTGAGAATCGTGGTTGCCGACGCGTCCAGATGTCGCGATACGCCGGCACGTTCGAGCAGGCGCTGATAGTCGTCGAGCACCGTTTCGGGAGTGGTGCGCAGAACGGTGACCGTGCTTTTCATGGGAGAAGGCGTCCTAGATCAGGAAGGGGAAAGGAGATAATGAGAACGATGGAGAGGCCCCAGAGAAACACGGTTACCAGCAAAGGAATATCGGTCAGGAACTCCGAAGTGGGGTCTCCCCCCGTATGTCGCTGGTGAATCAGATAGAGGTATCGAAACAGTCCATAGAGCACGAAGGGGATCGTGAGGATGAGGTTCTTCGTTCCATATTTTACGACGGTTTCTTCGGCCAATGTGTACAGAATGTAGCAGATGAGCGTGGAGGCCGTGACCAGGGAAATCATCTGATCCAGGAAATACGGGCTGTATTCGCGAAGGACACTGCGATGCTCCTTCGCTCCCTCGGCCAGGAGGCTCACTTCATGGCGGCGCTTACTGAAACCCAGGAACAGAGCCAGCAGGGATGTGCAGATCAGAAGCCATTCCGAAACGGGTACTCGCACCACCACCGCGCCCGCGAGAATGCGGAGGACGAAAGAGGCGGCGATGCTCATCACATCGATGATGACCACGCGCTTGAGAAGGATGGAGTACAGCACATTGAGCAACAGGTATATCCCTGTCACCACGGCAAGCAAGGGTGTCACCACAGCACTGCCTGCGAGACTGAGCAGGGCCAGCAGAGCGGCCACGCTCAGAGCCAGGGCAGGGGACACCAATCCCGAGGCGATCGGACGCAGACGCTTGGTGGGATGCTGGCGATCCCGTTCCGCGTCGATCACGTCGTTGATAAGATAGACCGAGCTGGAGATCAGCGAAAAGGCGAGAAAGCCAGCCACCGCCGACACGAGGGCAGACCATTCGGTATAATGGCGACTGAACAGGAGGGGAGAGAGGACGAAGAGATTCTTGGTCCATTGCCGAGGTCGCAGGCTGGCCAAAACGGCGCGCACGACCGAGGTCGAACGGGGAGGACCGAGTGCTTCCGCCATGGGGGAGAGATCAGGCCTCGCCCTCGGTGGGGGCGTCGGTTCCACGCGCCCTGGCCCGGGCGGATTTTAGAATCTGCTCCGCATCACGATAGATTCCCTCCGCCATATGCGCGGCATCGTGAATCACCGACGAGGATTTGCTCCGACCCTCGTTGATGAGAGTGCGAACCTTGTCCTGCGTGTCTCGGAGGTATTCTTCCATGTCCTCCATGAGTTCCCCCGATTTCCGTCTGATGTCCTGACGCAGTTCCCGACCGGGCTTGGGGGCGAAGAGCAGGGCGAACACGCCGCCGGCGATACCGCCAGCAAGAGCGCCCCAGAAAAACGAAGAGGCAGTGGATTTTTTCATGTCGTTGATGAAGAATGAAGGAGGCCGTCGTCCGCTTGGTGAACATCCCACGCGGAACGGAGGGATTGGAGAGTGGAGGAGAGCTCTTCGGAAATCACTTTCGTATCTCCGATCGAGGTCATGAAATTAATGTCGCCGAGCCAGCGAGGCACCAGATGAAGATGGACATGGGCATCGATTCCGGCTCCTCCAGCGCGTCCCACATTGGTTCCAAGATTGAAACCCTGAGGGTGCATCACGTCCTGATATATCGAGAGCCAGGCGCGTGCCACTCTCCACATCTCCACAAATGCCTCATCGCTCAGCGCGTCGTAGCTGGCGGTGTGGTCGTACGGTATGATGAGAAGGTGACCGCTGTTGTACGGATACAGATTGAGGAGGGAAAAGCAATGACGATGACGCCGCACCAAATAGTGGGCGTCATCGTCCTGCCCGTCGCGGGCGGCGCAAAACACGCAGCCTGCATGATCGTCGGAGGTTCCGAAGGACTGAATGTACTGGGACCTCCAGGGGGACCAAAGCCGTTCCATCGAGAAAGCGGAACGGGCCGCTTAACGCAGCTTCTTCTTATGCCGGTTCTTGCGCAAGCGTTTCTTCCGCTTGTGCGTCGCCATTTTATGGCGCTTTCTTTTCTTTCCGCAGGGCATGAGAATCTCCTGAGATGAAAGGTGAGGGTTGAACGAATCGTGGATTAATATGCGGTATCAGAGTCGAAACGTTATTTCAAGGAAGAGAGCTGCGCGGTTGCCTGCGTACCGATCTCGTTGCTTGGATTGAGATCGCGGGCCTTGGTGAACCACATCCTGGCGTCCTCGGTTTTTCCCATGTTCAAAGACACGATCCCGAGGTTGTAATGCCCGAGTTGATGGTCTGGATGGTTTTGTACCGCCTCCATCATCAGTGTGCGCGCCTTGTCGTATTGCTGCATTTCAAAGTAAATCACACCGAGATCCACGCGTGCGTTTGGATCGTCGGGCATCTTCTCAAGATACGAATTGTAGGCGACAATGGCCGCGTCAAACATCTTCGCATCATGGAGCGCGTTGGCGTAGCGTAACAGGGCAGGCATATCCGATGGATTGGCCTCGGTCGCCTGACGCAGAGAATTTAAGTGCGCCATGTCCACAACCGGAGTACCGGCCTGATCCTGACCCGCCGCCGTCGATGGTGGAGCAGGAGTCGATGGTGACGTGCCCACACCTATCAGATACCCGGCCAGAAAACTTCCACCGATGGCCACGAAAAGAATGATCCAAAAGGAACGTGGCCAGGCGCCAAATCGCGAGGTTGTCGTCGGAATTGTGGGGCGCGCGTCCTTTCGTTTCGGTGTGGACACGGGAGACGGGTGGGCCGCGCGGGGAGAGGCAGCCGCTGACACAGAATCGGTCCCGAGCGCGTCATCATGCGGGAGAGCACCGGGGATCTCTCCGCAGTTGGGACAGGCCTGCAGGCCTGATTTGATGACGTATCCGCAGGAAGGACAAATGGTGGAGAGCGGGGTGCGATCGGCCATGGATTCCCTTACTCCTTTGCGCGCAGATTTGTGTTGACACCGGCACGAAGTTCCTTCGACACCTTGAACACCGGCACGTAATGCTCGTCGACAAACACTTCCTCTCCTGTGCGGGGATTACGGGCCTTGCGGGCCTTGCGCTTTTTTACCTTGAAGCTCCCGAAGCCGCGGATTTCGATATTCCGACCCTCGCGCAGGGCTTGGCTGACGGTGGCAAGAAAGCCGTCCACCACCGCTTCTGTTTCCACCTTGGTCAGCCCGGTGGCGCTGGCGATGTTGTCGACGATGTCCGCTTTGGTGACGCTCATGTTGATATCTCGATTAATACGTGGTTTCGCGTGATAGTCTGGGCTTCGTATTGAAAATGGAGGTGCGTGATTGTTCTTGAGGTGCGGATGGAATCGAAGGAAGTGGATCGACGGCCCGAAGGGCGTCAATGGAGCGAGTACGCATGGCGAAATGGAAGCGAGGATCCACTGGTCTCACGCAGTTCCTTCGCCGTGCGGGTGACCATCTGTCCCACAAATCGGTCGAGCATCGATTCCGTACGACGACGTTCGATCACGCGGGGCTCACCCGAGATGTGCGCCAGGGAGGCCGCGAGAAGGACGGCGGTGCGCACACTGCCCAAGGTATCGACCAGACCGAGCAACTTCGCCTGCCTGCCCGTGAATACTCTCCCGTCTGCAAGGAGGCGAATGCTGTCAGGAGATACACGACGGGAACGGGCGACGATGTCGACAAACTGTTCGTGCAAATCATTGACGACGGCTTGCAGGTAGGCCTTCTCATCCTCTCGCAACGGACGGGATGGGTCTCCGGTGGATTTGAACCTGCCTGAGGTGATCGTGGTCTGCTGGATGCCGAGTTTGTGGAGCAGATCCTCCATATTGGTGTGGCGCGTAATTACGCCAATGCTTCCGGTGAGGGAACCCGGGTTCGACACAATGGTCTGCGCCCCGCAGGCCAGGTAGTATCCACCGCTCGCAGCCAGACTCCCGAAGGAAGCCACCACGGGCTTGCCGCCTCGACGGGTGCGTTGAATTTCTTCGTACATCTCGTGACTGGCTACGGGATCTCCGCCAGGAGAATTGATGTGCACGACGATCGCCTTGACTCCATCCCGCTTCTGGTAGCCACGCAGTTCGGTAATGAATGCCTCGGCATCTTCGATTTCTCCCTCCACCGATACAATGGCTACGGCATCTCCAATTCCACTCACGCGTTCGCCCGACGAGGGCTCAAGTCCTCCCAGTACTCCCGCAACGGCAAACAAGCCCAGGGCAACGAGAACCAACGCGCCGGCTCCCACCACCACTATGATGCCTGTAAACCATTTCGTACCTGTCGTCATTGTCGCGTGCCTATCCTCATTGTCGTAAATGACTCTAAATCATTACCGTCCATAAAGTTAGCAAAACAATACCATTTAGTCAACCTGTGCTCCGAAAAAACAACCGGAATCACTCCTAACTGCTCACATCGTAAAGAGTTGATGAGGATTGGCAACCTTCCCGATCCTTCCCTTGTCTTTCCAACACAGGAACGGGATTCAAACTCGAGGGAATATTTTCATTGCGGCATACTTTCTCTCGGTACCTTTCCCATGATTTTTGCATTTTCACACGAAATACGTGCGAACCTTCCATTCGCCGTCTTGTCTTTCCATCGAACAGGTCCTCCATGACGTTCTCATTCCGTTACACTGCTTTCACACACCACCTGCCGTTCCGGTACATGGGAGGTCTGATCCTCCTCGTGATCGTCCTGACCTCCGGACTCAATGCACAGAGCGATGGTCGCGTCCAGCTTCCGACCGAACGCCTCTCATCCGAAATGTACGCGGTGTGGCTCCAGGCACAGGAACAGGGCAATGCCTCACCCGCGTGGCAGGCCTTTCTTGACGAGCATCCCGGATGGTTTGCGATGTGGAATGAATGGACCGGGATGCCGATGCGGCTCTGGGGTCCCCCGATGCCCATTCCAACCTTCTCCCAGGTGGATGCCGTGAATGCAGAGGCAGCCGCGCGCGCAGCGCTGGACCTGTTCCGCGGGCTCATTCCCGCGTCGGTGGAACTGCGTCATCTCGGGACCCATCCATTGAAAGAATCCTGGGTCGTAACCTTTTCCCAGGTGTACCAAGGACGCCCCATCGTGAACGCCACGGTGACCGTACGATTGTCCCCAAAGGGAACGGTGTTCCTGGTGGGTGCCGACGTCGTGCCCTCCATCGAGACTCCCGATGCTCCGCGGATCGAAAGCGACATGGTTCCGACACTCGCGCTTGCAGGTCTGACGGTAGACAGAGATCAACAGCCGGAAAGCAGGGTCGAACCTCTTTCCATTCTGCCCATCAGTGCGCCGTCGGGACTTCGGTGTGAGCTTGTGTATCCCGTTGAAATCCGCGTAAACGAGACCAGTGGATGGAGAGTCCATGTGAGCGCAATCACGGGAGAAGTCCTGTGGAGAACCTCTCTCGTGTATGATGGCAGTGATGGGATCGTGATGGGATCGGCCCGCACCAACAGTGTGCTCGACGCACCGGTGACCCTTCCCTTCAGTAGTCTCTATGTCCGCGTCAATACCACGAATGCCACCACCAATGCGTCCGGACAGTATACGAGTCCGTATTATGGCACGTCGGTAGCAACCCTGAAAGGTCCCTATGTCCTCGTCGATCGCCTCGATGGGGGAGATGCGTCCAGCATGCTCACCGCAACGAACGGAGGGACCCTCTCGTTCATGCTTGACAATTCGAACAGCACCTTGGCCGAGCGCACGGTGTTTTATAACGTGGTGCGGGGCCATGATTTTGTGAAAGCCCTCGATCCCGCGTTAACGGGACTCGATTATCAAATGACGGCGAAGGTCAATGCCAGCGGAACCTGCAATGCGATGTTCGATGGCAATGGCCTGACGTTTTATCGTGCCGGCTCCTCCAGTTCGGGAACCTGCCTGAATCCAGGAGAAATGCCCGACGTGATTCTGCATGAATATGGACATGCCATCAACGACAAGCTGTTCAAACAACTGGGCGTCACCGCGGGCATGACCAATGCCTCCCTGCACGAAGCGCTCGCCGATGGCAACGCCTCGTTGATGCTCGATCGACCCGAAATCGGTCTTGGGTTTTTTGGCACCGGCACCCAACTTCGGTCGGTGTACAACACGAAGAAAATTCCAGACGACGTGACCAATGAATCTCACGCCGATGGGGAGATTCTGGCCGGTGCCATCTGGGATACTCGTTTGCTGGTCGGTCTGCCCATCGCACAGTCGATCGTGCACTACGCGAAGCGCGGTCTGCCCGACGATGCCAATCTGGCCAAGGCCTATACGAAGTACTTTATCGATCTGCTTCAGGCCGATGACAACGATAACAACCTGTCGAATGGAACTCCTCACTCTGTCGCCATCGCTCAGGCCTTCATTCCGCATGGAATTCCAGGAGCCGTGCTCTCGGTCACGCATACGCCGGTTACCGCCTCCACGGGCTCGACGCCGATTCCCCTTGTCGCCACGGCAGCTACCGCTCTCACCGACATCGCCGTGCAGTCGGTAACCGTGTACTATCGAGTGCGTCCCTCTACCACATGGATTCCTCTTCCCATGAATCTGGCCGGCGGAAGTCTGACAAGTTCCTCGACGTGGTCCATCTCTATCCCGGGCCTGCCGGATGGATCCATCGTCGAGTATTTCGTGGAGGTCAAGGAGAACTACGGGGGATGGGTACGCTACCCGTCCAACGCACCCACGGGCTCGGTGAAGATTCTCGTGGGATTCCAGCGGAATACTCTGTATGACTTCGAATCAGCTCAGAACTGGAGCGGCTCGCAACCCTCGGATGATGCGACCTCCGGTACATGGATCAATGCCGATCCCGTGGGGACGCAGGTGAGCGGGGTGTACGTGCAACCGGAAACTGATCATACCACCACAGGCGTCAAATGCTGGGTCACCGGCAATGGGGCCGTCGGTGCCGATCCAGGCGTGGCTGACGTCGATGACGGATCGACGACGCTCACGTCACCCGTGTTTTCGCTGGCTGGTTTCTTCCAGCCGGTGATACGCTATTGGCGCTGGTACTCCAATCAACTGGGTGCGAATCCTGGTACGGACTATTGGGTGGTACAAATCAGCAACAACGATGGGTTTTCGTGGGTCACGGTCGAAAACACGAATGCGTCGACAAATGCCTGGACTCCAATCATCTTCGAGGTCTCTCAATACGTAGTGCCCACGGCAAACATGCGCCTGCGCTTCATCGCGTCCGACGTGGATCCTCAGTCCTTGGTGGAAGCGGCGGTTGATGATGTCGAAATCCTGTATGCGCAGTCCGTACCGGTCGAATTGACCTCTCTGTCCGCGCATCGCGTGCGCGATCTGGTGAGGGTCTCCTGGACCACCGACTCCGAATCTCACAATCGCGGATTCGAGGTGGAGGTGAAATGCGCAGGTTCCGACACCTGGACTTCGATGGGCTTCGTGGAGGGTCGCGGCACCACCACCGAAAATCAATCCTATGAATTTTCGTTCCGCGCTCCCGACTCCGACGCGATGCGCATCCGACTGAAGCAAACAGACCTTGATGGGACGTTCCAGTTCTCTCCCGAAATCGAGGTCGCGGCCCGTCCACGTGGATTCGCGCTCGAGCCGAACGCACCCAATCCGTTCTCCACTTCGACAATCCTTCGCTATTCTCTCGCCGAGGAAGGAGAGGTGACGGTGCTGGTGAGCAACGGATTGGGCCAGGTGGTTCGCTCTCTTTCCCTTCCCGCACAACGGGCAGGCCAACACCTTCTGACCCTGAATCTCTCCGACCTGCCTGCGGGTGCGTATCAGTGTCTGTTACGGTCGAAAGAGTACAGCGCAACCCGAACTCTGCTTCTTCGCCGGTAAACGATGCATCCTGAAAAAACAAGAAACGCGGGCCTGAGCCCGCGTTTCGTTATAACAGGACGGTCGCAAGTTCCTGACGAATCCGCGCCGCGATCTCTTCGGGAGGTTGCTCTCCCGCGATGATGCGAAATCGTGCGGGTTCCTCTTCGGCCAAGCGCAGATAGCCTTCGCGAATGCGTGAAAAGAACGCGGAGTCCGATGTCTCCATGCGATCCTTCGCCTGAGCCCGTAATGTGGCGCGTCGCTGGCTTTCTTCCACCGAAATGTCGATGAGAAAGGTCATGTGAGGGCTGAGGCCCGAGGTAGCCAGGACGTTCAACGCACGGATGCGATCGATGGGGAGCCCTCGACCGAAGCCCTGGTACGCGGTGGTGGAATCGAAAAAGCGATCGGCGATGACGATGTGTCCCGCCGCGAGAGCCGGCTGAATGACCTCGGCTACCACCTGGGCGCGCGCCGCGCTGAAGAGGAGTGTTTCGGCGACGGGGTCCATGGCACGGTGGGCCGGATCGAGGAGCAGGCTGCGAATATGTTCAGAGATCACGGTTCCTCCGGGTTCGCGAAGGAGCTGCGTTTCCTTTCCCAGCCCATGGATCCATGTTCGCAACAGAGCGATTTGGGTGCTTTTCCCGCAGCAATCGATGCCTTCAAACGAGAGGAACATGGGGTGTCTCCGGAGTCAGGCGCGAGGATGAAAGGTGCGATGCACTTCCATCAGATACTCGCGGGTGATATGGGTATAGATCTGCGTCGTACCGATATCGGCGTGTCCCAGTAATTCCTGCACCGACCGCAGATCGGCTCCTCCTTCCAGGAGATGAGTGGCGAAGGAGTGACGAAGCGTATGGGGATGGATATCGCGATCGATCCCGGCCTCGCGTGCAGCCTGACGAACGATCGTCCATACACTGACGCGGCTCAGCGCACTGCCCCGCTGATTCAGATACAGCGCGGCAGACGGACGGGCGGCTTTGAAAAACAGAGGACGCGACGTAGCGAGATACTGCGCAAGCGCCGTCCGAGCAGGACGACCCAGAGGAACCAGTCGCTCCTTCATTCCCTTGCCCACCACGCGCAGGATACTGTGTTCACCGAGCACCTGATCCACCGTAAGTCCGGTGAGTTCGCTGACCCGCATCCCCGACGCATACAGCGTTTCGAGGATCGAACGATCGCGGATCCCGGCGGGTGTGCGTCCGTCCGGCTGGGAGACAAGCCGTGCGGCCTCGTCCTGTGTGAGGACTTCCGGCAGATACGCGGGAAGACTGGGGCGCGCGATGCGTTCCGCCGGATTGTCCGGTGCGATACCTTCTCCGTGCATGAACACGTGGAACTGAGAAAGGGCTGACACCGTGCGCGCAATGCTGGATGGGGCGAGTCCGACCTCGGTGAGAACCTTCAGAAAGTGACTGATATGCGTAGTGCGGATTTCTCGTGGATGGTGAACGCGGCTCTGCTGCATCAGCGTGTCGAGATACCGATGCAGGTCCGCTCGATATGCGAGAAGGGAATTCTCGGCCAGCCCGCGTTCAACCCTGAGGTGGTTGAGAAATTGTTCGAGAGCCGCCTGGAGCGGATCCATGTCAGCTATCCGTGATCTTCTTGACGCGGCGAGCCAATGCTTCCGCCATCGGAGGGAGTTTCAGGAGGAGGGCGGTGCGTTCGGCCGCAGTGGACTCCTCCGCTCCTTCCTCCCCAGGATACTTGATCCGGCTGTGATGGATGCCTTCAAGAATGTTGGTAAAGGCCTTCTTGATTTCCGAAAGATCCTGGATGGTGAGCGAGCATTCATCGAGTTCCCCTTCGGCAACACGCTTCGCCACGAATCCGTCCACCACTTTTTCGATATTCTCTCGCGTGGGCTCATCCAAGGCACGCACTGCCGCCTCGATGCCGTCGGCGAGCATGACGATACCTTCTTCCTTGGTCTGGGGTCGAGGGCCGGGATATCGAAACTGCGCACGATCCACATCGGGATTGTGTTGCCGGGCCTTCTCGTAGAAATACGACGCGGTGGTGGTTCCGTGATGCGTGGGAATAAAGCGCACGATGCGTTCGGGGAGGCGCGCCCGTCGGGCTTCTTCTATGCCGGTGCGGACATGTTCGATGATCAACTGCGCACTGTGCGTGGGTTCCATCGTTTCATGGGGGTTGCTTTCGCCCCGCTGATTTTCCACGAAAAGGGAGATGTCCCGCATTTTACCGATGTCGTGATAATACGCGCCCACGCGGGCCAGAATGGCATTCGCCCCAATGGCCGTGGCCGCCGTCTCCGCCAGGGTGCCCATCACGACACTGTGATGAAAGGTCCCTGGTGCCTTTTGGGAAAGCCGTTGAAGAAGAGGATGGTTAAAATCCGATAATTCTAGCAGGGTGAGATCGGTCGAAATCGAGAAGAATCGCTCGAAGAAAATCAGGATTCCGTAGGTGATGACGGGAGATAACACCGCATTGACGAACGCGAATCCAATACTGATGCTGACCTCAGATAAGGGGACCAGACGTTGCAAGGCATCGACGCCGATGGCAAACGAATATCCCAGAAAAATGAAGGCCAAGGATCGAAACATCTGGGTGCGATGCTTGATGTCCCGAACCGTGTACAGCGCAAGCGCTCCGCCGAGAAGACTGCTCAGAATGACCCCGTAATCATTGCCTCGTATCGCGCCAGCGAGAAGACTCGCTACCACCGTGCCGTAGAAGGCGACACGGGAATCGAACACAATCGTGAGCACCATCGAGGCAATCGGCACGAGAATCAGGTATTCCAGAGGCAGTTCGGTTTTAATGGTGAACGACAGCCAGGCCATGCCAGCAACGAACAGAATCACCGTACCGATGAGTGTGAGTCGGGAAAGGGAGGCAAAGATCTTCTTTCGAAAAAAGACGAGGTAGAGCACGAGCAACCCAAGGAGCGCCGTCACATGCCCGGCCTTCCCAATCGATCGAAGCAGCATCTCGGTTGTGCCGATCCGTTCGTTCATGGCCTGTTGATAGGAATCCAGCTTGGCCTTGACCTCATGCGTCACGCGCTGATGTCGTGCAACAATGCGCTCGTTTCGCTTGATGATCCCCAGCGTGGTGGGGACGGCGTCGACGGCGGCTTCTTTCGCGATCTCCGTGCGCTGCGCGTTGAAACGCACATTGGGTCGGATCATCCAAAGGCTGAAATCAACAAGAGCGGGAATCGACTCGGGTGGAAGCTGCGGATCAGACAGCAGACGGGTGCGTAGGAGTCGCTCCACGTCGGAACGATCGAGAAATCGATCGACGGGATAGGGCTCTTCGACTCCGTTTCGCGGAATGACAATGGTGGGACGATGGAGAGAGGATTTCAGGTGATCGAGATAGCCGCTCCGATACATCTCCCGCGCCAGTTGGCGACAGAGATCCTCGAGGTGCGCGATCGGTAGCCGGGGCGCGGCGTCCGGACTCCGTGTCACCTGCACGGCGAGGGTGGTCCATTGTTCATCTTTCAGTGGCGGAGTCAGTCCGCGCTGTCGAAACCGTCTCCTCAGCGTGTCCGCCAGGGACAATTCCCTCGATACATTTCGGCCCGATCGGCTGCTCAGGTCCTGCTGAAAGCGTCGGAACTCAACACTCATGATGCCGATGAGATTCTGAACCTCGTCCTCGGTACCCTCGATCCGATCGAAACTGGGCACGGTGTTTTCGAAGGCAACCTTTCGTTTCCGCTCCACCTCGAGAGGGTCCTGATAAATGGGAAAGTCCATCGGCGCGATCAAATCCCCTTCGATCCAGATGCTTCCCTCGGAATACTCAAAGGTATGGGTGTTGCCTCGGGGAAAGAGGGCGGTGAGGATGAGAATCAGGCAGAGGGCCAAAGCCATTCTCCCCACACCGAGTGTCGAGGGGCGACGCAGTTGGGCTAAAATCCTGGGAATGCGTGTCGTCATGTACGTGACGCAAGAAGATGGTCCAGAAATTCCGCCACACCATTCTCATTGTTGTTCTTTGTCGTGACGAAGTCTGCGATTCGCTTGAGCTCATCCTTGCCATTGCTCATGGCCCCGCTGTATCCGGCAATCGCGCACATTTCGACGTCGTTCATGTAATCTCCGATCGCGGCAAAGTTGCGAATCGTCATGCCATAATGACGCGCCACCACCTTCAGCGCCTGCCCCTTGTTCACCCCGCGCATTTTGATCTCCATGTAATAGCGCTGGGCGTCGGAGTGACTTTGATACATGCTTCGCTCTACCGTCCCGCCAAATTTCTGCGAGAGGACAACTGCCACCTGTTGCACACTGGGAAGAGAACCCGTGACGGTGAAAATAATGGTTCGATCAATGCAGGTGAGAAGAGAGTTTACCTTGCGATGCTCCGGTGGATAGGCTCGAAGGTAATTGGGAACGGGAATCGGATAATGCTCGGAGCAGATTCCGTCCGGCGTGAAGGCAGCCAGAATAAGGTCCCCGTACTCTCTCTGCGTCTGGATTAGCACCTGTCCAACATCGTGGGGCAGAGGCGTGGAGTGCAGCACGGTGCCGCTTCCATCCCGCACCAGAGCGCCGGAAAGCGAGATAATGGGAGTTTTACTGCGAATGCGCTCGGCGTATTGACGGATGAAGCCATCTGTCCTTCCACTCACCAGAATCATGTGCATCCCGGCATCGTGAATACGCTCGATCGCGGTGAGCGTGTCTTCGGTGAGCTGATCCCGATCGGTCAGCAGCGTGCCATCCAGATCCGAGGCGATAATTTTGATGTGTCGGATCCGGGATCGCCGCGGAGTGAGGGTTTTGTACAGGGAAAACAAGGTATTCGCGTTCCTGAGAGGTTGCTTCAATATACGAAATGGGAGGGAATGGGGGAATGCGAGCGCGGTTGGAATTGGGATCGTGGGTTTGTTTCCGCGATGGAAAGGAATAAGTTGTCGCAATACGAACATGTCTCAATACGGCGAGGTCCTCATGCGGCGCGTGGCAATCAGCATTTGTCTGGCTGTTTTTCTATTGGGTGTTCTATTTCCCCTCCATGCACAGAACCACGCACCCGACGTGTCCAACGTTCGGGTGTCCATCGATCGGTCGACGAACCAGATGGAGATTCTCTACGACCTCGTCGATCCCGATGATGCCCAGGTGGCGGTGTCCATCGCGGTGTCTGTCGATTCCGGCTCCACCTGGCAACCGGTGCAGCAGGGTGTGATCGGTGATGTCGGGAGCGCGGTTTCTCCAGGCACGGATCGTCGCATGGTGTGGGACATTCGTGCACTGGGAGGACTCGATCCCTCAGGCATTGGAATCGAAAGCGGGCGGGTCATGATCGCCGCGGAGGATGGCCATCCCGTGGATCTCGCCGCGATTCTCGCACGGATCGACTCCAACCAGATTCGAGAGGATCTGCAGTGGATTCAGGGCATCCGTCAGCGATTTGGCAATCCGCAGCATCTGGCCAATGTCATCGACAGTATTATCACGCGTTTTCAGGAAGGTGGATTGTATACCCGCACCCTGCCGTTTCGCTATGTCACCGGGTACCAGGCGAAGAATGTGGAAGGGACCCGCATCGGACTCAAAGCACCGAAGTCCGTGGTGATTCTGGCCGGCCATTTCGATAGTGTCAATTATTGCCCCGGAGCCGATGACAATGCCTCGGCCATTGCGGCCCTCTTCGCGATGCTGCGCGCTCTCGATGGAGTGGTCACCGAAAAAACCCTGCGGTTCGCAGCCTTCGATCTCGAGGAAGTGGGTATGGCGGGGAGCTTCAACTATGTGGACCGACCGTCCCTGACGCGGGAATCCCTGCTGGGAGCTATCGTGCTCGAGTGCATCGGATTCTGGTCCGACCAGCCCGGTAGCCAGACCCTGCCCGCTGGCTTCGAAATCCTCTTTCCCGAAGTGGCCGCGGAATTAAACGCCGAGGGCGCGCGGGGAAATTTCGTTCTCAACGTCGCGAATGATCCGTCTTCCGATCTGCGTGATCACTTTCGCGCCGCTGCCACGGATCTCGTGCCGGAGCTCCGTGTGAAGAGCGTCACCTCTCCGGGCGATGGGAGCATGGTGCCGGATCTGCAGCGGAGTGATCATGCCCCGTTCTGGGCGATCGGTGTTCCTGCCCTCATGATCACCGATGGCGCCAATTTTCGAAATCCGAACTATCATAAATCCACGGACATCTGGGAAACCCTGACCTTCTCCTTCCTCGCGCAGGTCACCAAGGCATCCCTCGCCACAGCGCTGCGCTTGGCCTCGCCTCTGCACGGAAGCATGGCCGTGAGCGCTCCGATCGATTTCGTCGTCACTTCGTCCGACGTCATCCCGGACGCGGAGGCCGATCTTGTTCTGGAGCCCTGTCGTCCCCAGCCGGTGTCCACGGTCGCGCGGCTTGGATTTCGCGTACGGGAGCCCGTGCAGCTTACCCTGTGCGTTACCAATCTCATGGGACAACAGGTCTGGAAAGAAACCCTCACCTGCCCGGCTCCGGGCGCGTATTCCACCTCCATTCCCACTAGCTCCCTGCCCGCCGGAACTTATGTGTACTCCGTCACGGGAGCGCGCACGATCCGGGTGGGGCGGTTCCAACTCCTTCGGTGAGACGGCGCTCCTGTCCTAATCGGCCGGTCCCTCCTCTTCATCCGACTCACTCCGTCGTAGGACGAGGATGAGAAATCCCGTACTCACCACGGCGATGCTCAGCCCAACCACGAGCCCCGTGGTCGTTCCGAAGAAGACGGCGTGGAAGGCGAAGAGGATCGCATAGACCAGCACCACTCCGCTCAACCAGGCGAGGGCCCGCGTGGCGAAACGGGCGTGATGACGCGGCAGGGCTCTGCGCACTTGGTAGGAACGCCAGAGCAATCCGCCCGGACGAATGCGATGGTAAAACCGATCGAGAACCGAAGTATCGGTGGGTGCGGTCAGTAGGGTCACCGCGATCCAGGCCACCGTGGTCACGCCCACAATGATGAAAAGAGATTCAGGGAAGTGCAGGGCCGTGCCCCACTGCGCATTGGAAAAAAGAACCACGGCATAGGTCACCAATGGAGCGATGGTGGCCACAATCTCGCTCCATGCGTTGACTCTCCACCAGTACCAGCGGAGGATGAGCACCAATCCTAACCCAGCGCCGCACTCGATGATAAACTGCCATGCACCGCTGATCGTGGTCATGATCGTCGTGACCGCGAGGGAGATGACCATCAGCACAAGGGTCACCACGCGAGAAACAAAAACATAGTGCCGCTCCGAGCCCGAGCTTTGCACGAAGCGCCTCCAGAAATCATGCACGAGGTAGGACGTGCCCCAATTCAGATGCGTGGCGATCGTGGACATGTAGGCCGCGAAAAATGCAGCAACGAGGAGGCCTTTCACTCCAACCGGAAGAAAGTCGTTCATCGCCAGGATGTACCCGAGCTTCTTGTCCGCCAGTGGGAGCTGCGGGTAGAGCAGGAGCGTCGCCAATCCCACGAGAATCCATGGCCAGGGTCGAAGACAATAGTGTGCGATCTGAAAAAACAGTACGCTGAACACAGCATGCCGTTCATTGCGGGTGGACATCATACGCTGCGCGATGTAGCCACCTCCGCCCGGTTCCGCTCCGGGATACCAACTCGCCCACCACTGCACACCGATATAGGCCAGAAAACTCCCCGTCGAGAGTGCCAGCACTCCCGTCACTGCCGAGGTTGCCGAAGTGAATACAGGGAAGATCTGAAGCGCGTGTGCGGGCAAGCGAGTGCGCAATCCCTCGAGGCCTCCGATATCAGGACTCGACACCACGAGCACGGCGAGAAGAATGCATCCCCCCATCGCCAGAAGAAACTGAAAAGCATCGGTGACGGCTACCCCCCAAAGTCCCGACAAGGACGAGTAGATGGCCGTGAGCACCATCGCGGCTCCGATGTAGAAAAAGACTTCTGAGTCGGGAATGTGGAACATCCCCGAGAGCACGGTCGCCATGGCCAGGTTTACCCAGCCCATGATGATGGCATTCATGAACAGTCCGAGGTACAGACTGCGAAATCCTCGCAGGAATGCTGCCGGACGTCCGGAATATCGGAGCTCGATGAACTCCAAATCCGTCATGATCCCGGCTCGTCTCCAATAGCGCGCGAAGAAAAACACCGTGAGCATGCCCCCGATCACCATGTTCCACCAGAGCCAGTTTCCGGCGATGCCCTGAGTGGCCACCAGCTCGGTGACGGCGAGTGGGGTATCAGCGGCGAAGGTGGTGGCCACCATGGAGAGTCCCGCCAGCCACCACGGCATCGATCGTCCTCCCAAAAAAAACTCGGTAGTGCTGCGAGACGCGCGCCGCATGTAATAGATGCCGATGCCGAAGCTCGCGACGAAGTACAGGCAGACAATCATCCAGTCCCACACGGTCATCCTGTCCTCCGGATTCCTGATGGAAACACACGCGCATGTCCGATACCCACCAGAATGCAGGTCATGGATCCGATGAGCGTATACCAGGTCCATGCCACCGGCACGAAAAGAATCACGACCGTCATGACCACGAGGGCAGCGATGAATCCGGCCAGTGCCGCGCCTTCTCCGGGTCTCGAAGTCAGCAAACCGAGAAGAAAGACACCGAGTAGCCCTCCATAGGTATACGACGCGATGCTCAGTGCCAATTCCACCACGGAATGCGGAGTGGCGATGAAGCCGCAGGCCACGATCGTGATTACCAGGGTCCACAGCAAGGCGATGCGACGTGACCAGGCGAGGGATCTCGCTTCATCGAAGGGACGACGCGACAACGGGTGCACCAGATCCATCATGGTTGTGGCGGATAACGCGCTGATGGAACCGGACAGGGTGGACATCGCCGCCGCCAATAGTCCCGCGACGATCAGACCCGAGAGTCCGGACGGAATCCGACTGATGATGAAGTTTGCGAAGACCTCGTTCGGGGATATCGCGCCATCGGGATAAAACACCGAGAGGAGGTACCCGATGGAAAGGAAGAGAACGAATTGCACAATGACGATCACGCCGCTCATCACCATGGCTTTCCGGGCGGGCGATACGCTCTGCGTGGCCAACACGCGCTGCACGATCAAATGGTCCGCTCCGTGCGAGGCCATCGACAAAAACATGCCGCCCAGGAGGCTCCCCGCCAGGGTGTAGGGGGAACCCCAGAACGCACCCCAGCCTTCATGCATTCCGATATGGACAATCTCCAGCTTCCCGCTTTGCTGCCCCATGAGCAGGAGAGTGGACAGATCCAGAGGAATCGCTTCGAGGAGCACGGCAAGGGCCGCGATGGCTCCCACGAAATAGATGATCATCTGCACCACGTCGGTCCAGATAACAGCCCGAACCCCGCCCGCGAGCACATAGGCCGTGGTCAGCAGGGAGAGAAGCACGATCGAGAGCACGTAAAACGTTGTTTGATCTCCGACGGGAAACCCCATTCCCTTGAGAATGAGAGCCAGGGGTATGGCGGTCGTGTAGAGCCGCACCCCGTCGGCCAGGGTCCGGGTGCCCATAAAAATCACGGACGCGCTGCGCCGAAGGCGAGCTCCAAACCGTCGCTCCAGATATGCATAGGCAGTGGAGAGCTCTCCACCGAAATACGCGGGAATGAACAACACAGCAATCAGGATCCTGCCCACCAGATACCCGAAGGCGATCTGCAGAAAGTGAAAGGATCCCACATAGGCCAATCCCGGCACCGAAAGAAAGGTCAGGGCGCTGGTTTCGGTGGCGACGATGGCGAAGCACACCGCCCACCAGGGGACAGCATGCTCACTGAGAAAATAATCCCGCGCCGATGACTGGCGTCCCCCGCTCAGGATGCCCCAGCCGGCGATGCCGAACAGGTACACCAGCACAATGAGAATATCGACCGAGGAAAAGGTCATGACGTGCGACGTCCCGATCAGGCGTCGTCGTCTTCGAGCACCGCCCGCGCGTCATCCATGGTCGGGAACACCGGGAGCACCTTGGTCAACTGGACGATGTCGATCAGGTTCTTGACCTTGCCGGTGGGATCGACAATTAACACCCCGCCTTCCTTTTCGCGAAGCTGTCGCTCCGCCAGGAGCAGTGCGCCCAATCCCGAGCTGTCGCAGAATGTCACTGCGCTACACTCGACGATGAGAATGGAAATTCCAGTTTGCAGAAGAATCAGAAATTCGGTTTTCACCTGAGCGGCATTGGTGCTGTCCAGACGCTCTTCGAGCACATGAAAAATCGCGACCTCGCCGTCCTTTTCGATGGAGAATTTCATCGGCCTACCTGTATTGGTGAAACAAAATGCACGCTGTTCGGATTATGCAGTGTCGAGATGACGAATGAAGGTTCCCTCGTCCCAGATTTCAATGCGCAGAGTCCGGGCCTTCTCAAGCTTTGACCCGGCTTCCTCTCCCGCAACGACCACATGTGTCTTCGCGCTCACCGATCCCGCGACCTTGCCTCCGCGAGATTCGATCTCCACCCGGGCCTCTTCGCGGGTGCGAGATCTGAGAGTTCCGGTCAGAACAAAGGTCCTTCCCGCAAAGGGACCTCCCGCTTCGGTTTCACGCGCGAGTGGACGAGGACGCAACCCGAGGGCCTGCATGCGAGCGAGCATGCGTCGATTGTCTTCGTCGGAAAAAAATCGGAGCACGCTGTCAGCAATCCGAGGCCCGATCCCGTCGACGGATAGGAGCTCCGCCTCCGAGGCTGTCGCAAGTGCATCCAGGGATTCGAACCGCCGGGCAAGAAGCCGTGCCACGCCCTGACCAACGTAATGGATTCCCAATGCGAACAGCACACGATCGAGGTCCCGTGTCTTTGCCTTCTCGATGGCCTCCAACAAGTTGTCGACTTTCTTTTTTCCGAAGCCCTCCCATTCCACGAGCTCGTGACGATACTGTGCCAGGTCCAGGATATCCGACATGTCGTGCACCCGATCCTGTGACACGAGCATATCCACGATGGATTCTCCGAGGCCTTCGATGTCCAAGGCTCCCCGGGATCCGAAATGTTCGATGCGCGCACGCACCTGTGCGGGACATCGCGGGTTTTCGCACCACCACACCGCTTCATCGTCCGGACGGACGAGAGGAGTCATACACGAAGGACAGGTGGATGGAAACTCGACCACTCGTTCCGTACCCCGCCGACGTTCTGACACGGCGCAGCGGACCTTCGGGATGACATCCCCTCCTTTCTCCACCACGACACGATCCCCGATGCGAAGATCCAGCTCCCGAATGAAATCCTGATTGTGCAGGGTGGCGCGACTGATGGTGGAACCACCCACCACCACGGGTTCGAGCTCTGCGACCGGAGTGACCGCCCCGGTTCGCCCCACCTGAAAGGATACATCGCGCAGCGTGGTTTCCGCACTGCGCGCGCCAAACTTGAACGCGATGGCCCAGCGCGGGTGACGAGAAACCGACCCCAGGGTTTCCTGGTCGGCGAAGGAATCCACCTTCACCACGATGCCGTCGATATCGAAGGGGAGAGAATCGCGTTGCACTTCCCAATGGCGTGCGAAAGAGAGCACGTCCTCGATCCCACGACAGAGAGCGGTGAAGGGGTGGACCGGGAGATGCAGGGAACGCAGATGCTCCAGCGCTGCGTGTTGGGAACCGATCTCGGAGTCCGGACATCGATAGGCATACAGGTACATCGAAAGCCGTCGTTTCGCGACCTCGCGGGTATCAAGGAGCTTTACAGTTCCCGCCGCAGCGTTGCGTGGATTGGCGAAGAGCTTGTCTCCGAGGCGCGCGCGTTCTTCGTTCATGCGCTGGAACGCTGCCTTTTCGAGGAGAACTTCGCCCCGCACCTCAAAACGGCGAGTATCGGAAACGCGCAGGGGGAGGCCGCGAATCGTGCGGATGTTTGCCGTGACCACATCTCCGAGCATTCCGTCTCCTCTGGTAGCGGCCACCGCCAGGTTCCCATCGACGTAATGCAAGGCAATGGCAACTCCGTCCAACTTCAGCTCTGCATGATACAGAATGTCGCGTCGCCCCAGTCCCTCACAGACGCGCGCGTGAAAGCGATCGAGTTCCTCCGCTGAATAGGTGTTGGCGAGACTCAGCATAGGCACGGAATGGGAGAAGGACGGAAAGGCGGTACTAGGACGATCACCAATGCGGCGAGTAGGAGAATCGTCTGCCACCGCATCGGGCCAAGCGTCTTCGATCTCCACTAGCTCCCGATACAACGCATCGTATGCCTCGTCCTCGATCGTGGGATCGGCCAGAACATAGTAACGATAATCATGCTCCGCGATCTGTCGAAGCACGTCCCGGTATCGGGCAGCGAGTTCCGCGGGCATGGACATGGTGGCTATTCCGGCTTCAGCAGGCTGCGGGAGATCATGGCATTCTTCACCACCGCGCCTTCATCACCCAAAGAACCGATCTCCCGGCCATTGAGAAAAAAGGTTACCGCGCCGGCATCGCCTAATGTCACATGAAAATGATCCTTCGCCTTCCACACACGATGGTCGTTCGAGCTCAGGTTTCCGCGCTCGGTGCGTAGGGTGTCCATGCGGATCGAATACCATACCGGGGCGCTGGTCACCGCTTCGAGCACGAGACTGTCTTCCTGTGCGTACACGGCGCGACTTGGCTCGAGTGCGGCGTCTTCAGGGGACGTGGCGGTTGCGGTGTCCTCCGGTGTCAATGCGCTGAGATCGAAGGCCTGGGTGGTGTCGGTATAGCGCCCGGCGTTGATTCCTTCCTGCACGGCGGCGCTGTCGAGCAACCCTTGGCCCCCCTCACCTCCCGAAGGAAATTGTAACGCTCCGACGATGATGACCAGGAGAATGAGCCCCGTGATGACCAGGACTGGAAAGCCCTTCCGCCTGTACAATGCGGGAAGGGGAGCGCGTTGGGTCGCGGTGGCGGGTACGACGCGGGATGTCGGAGAAGTGGGTGGGGGAGAGGAGAAGACTCCCGACCCCCCTGAAAAGCGTCGCAGCAGCTGACGGGCCCGTTCTGCCATGGGCACGGATTCGTAGGAAGTCGGAGGTGACGGCGTGATGGACGAGGTGAATGGGCGGGAAGGAGAAGCCGTGTCCTCTCCGGTGAGATCGAGAATGGGCGGAGGAATGGATGTGCGTGGCGGCGGAAGCGTGTCCTCCCCGTCCACCGCTTCACCGAGGGATTCCTGCTGGGCGACGTACCGGGACTTCCGTACCGGTGGAACGAAATCCTCCTTTTCCACTTCCGGACGACCCTCGATCACGACATGCTTTGGAATGACCTTTCCCGGAGGAAGAATCTCGATGCTGTCATCGGCATGTGGTAGGATGTTGGAACTGTCGATTGCCTCGGGCGGTCGCGGGATACCCTTCTCCCGTTCGGCCAACTCGTTATACCGCTCGATGATATCATCGGGATCCAGCCCCACGATCGTGGCATATTCCCGGATGAAGGCACGAACATAGGTTTGGGGAAGGGAAGGGAAATCCCCACTTTCGATAGCATGAAGATGTTTGAGACTGATGCGGGTCTGGCGGAAAACCTCCTCCACGGAAAGTCCCGCATGCTCGCGGGCCGCGCGTAAGGATGCGCCAAACGTTTTCATCGAAAAACCATTATCATGCTGGGAAAAAATCCGGTGAAGATCAACTTCCGGAAATTACCCATCACCCCGGCTTAATGCAAGAAAAACAGGAACATCGGTGGGCTATGGCAAGAGAAAACCGGGAGTGAAGGGCTCGGGAAGGAGACGCGCGAGATCGGTTTCCTTTACCTCTCCTTCTTCGTTGCCAAGCAGGACGACGAGGTCCAAACCGAATTCCACCAGGACCTGTCGGCAGGCGCCGCAGGGAGGGGTAAGCTGGGGACCTCCTACGATGGCGATGGCCTGAAAGCGAGTTTTTCCCTGGGCTACCGCAGTGAACACGGCGGTGCGCTCGGCGCAACATCCCAGGGAATACGAGCTGTTCTCAACATTGCACCCGGAGACGATGGTTCCGTCCTCACACAACAGGGCGGCACCGACCGGAAAGTGACTGTACGGAGCATGCGCATGCATTCTCGCCGCCCGGGCCTGACGGAGGAGTTCAGTACGAAGGAAGTCAGTAAGCATGGGATATCGCGGATGTGGACCTGGAGCACGAATGGGTACAGGACAAGAAAGGCCTGATGGAAATCAGACCTTTCTTGTTGTGGACCCAGACGGGATCGAACCGACGACCTCTACAATGCCATTGTAGCGCTCTCCCAACTGAGCTATGGGCCCAGACCACGGCTCCAAATATAGCGCCTCGTCCTGGCTTTGTCAAATCCGACGGAATTTTTCTCAACCCGTTCGACGCCCCCGATTTGATTGTCCTTCCGCGGATGCGGGGCTGGGTTCCCGTACCAGACTGAATCGATCTTCTCGCTCCCCGGTGTGGATCGCCATCACCTGGGCCCGCACCAGGCGAATGAGCAGACGGCTGGCGCGTCGCTCTCCAACGTTCGTGATGTGGGCGAATTCCCGCACGGTGATCGTATCGTGGGTTTCCAGATAGGCGAACAGGCGTTTCTCCGCCTCGCCGATCACGATACGAACCGGTTCCTCGCGTGCTCCCCAGTGCATGAGTTTTACCATTTCCCGACTTGCCTGCACGGAATGCTCGCCAACCCGCATATAGGCACAGGGCTCCTGCCCGGGCGACACCAGGAAATGCGGCTTCTGCGAACTCTCGGGAACGTCAATGCACAGGATGTCCCGACCTCGGGTGCTGAGGATGGACGCGGAATAGCGCACTGGAGGGTCCGACATCTCTTCCGCCGCGATGCGAACCTCCTCTTCTTCTGCCTTTTCGCTGACGATTCCCACAATCGTTCCGTCATCGTCCACCCCAACAAGGAGAATTCCTCCCGACGTGTTCGCGAAAGCGATCAGTTCGCGAGCCAGCTTCTCTGGCGTAGGGACGAGACGCTTGAACTCCAGGTGCAATCCTTCGCCCTCGTCCACCAAGTCGAGCAGTCGCGAAAGATGCATCTCACCCTCCTGTTTTTCGACGAATGACGGATTGGCGGATACGGTTGAAGCGGGAATTGTCGAAGGGAGTGTGACGTAGAGGGCTGGCGATCACCGCTGCGAGTCGCATGGCCTCGTCTCGGGTCAGATACTTGGCGGACGTGTGGAAATAATGCTGCGCGGCAGCTTCGACGCCGAAAATTCCCGGTCCGAGCTCGATGATATTAAGATACAACTCCAGGATCCGTTTCTTCGAAAGGTGCTTTTCGAGACGCATGGTGAGTACAGCTTCCTTGACCTTGCGCAGATAGGATTTATCGGTACTGAGGAAGAGATTTTTCGCCAGCTGCATGGTGATCGTGCTGCCTCCAAACCGTGATCGACCACTTTTCAGATTTTGACGATAGGCTCGCTCGATGGCATTCCACTCGAATCCGGCATGCCGATAGAAACCTCCATCTTCCACGGCCAGAACAGCGCGAATAAAGGCGGGACTGATGTCCTCAAGCGGAACGAACCGGTGCGCATGGGGTGAAATCGCACCCGCGCGGAAAAAGCGCTGGGCCATGATGGAGGACCAGGCGGGATTCTGATCTCTCAGCTGGACGATAGTGGAAGAGGGAAGAGAAACGTATTCGTGTATCCCATACAACAACAGGGCTCCTCCGAAGAGTCCCATGAGGGTCCCAAGGGGAATGGTCTGTCCGGCAATACGCATCTCAACTCCTGATCAATCCAGTAACGGGATAATTTTACGTATATTTTCGAAATTCCTACAGACGGAATGCTCTTCTTCCCCGACACGCCATGCCCATCCTCTGCAATTACTACGTAACCTACCGGTGCAATGCCTTTTGCGGGTTCTGTCATTTCGGGGACCATGCGCGATACGCACAGACCAAGCATGCCGACACCGATATTGTGCTTCGCAATCTGCCCGCCCTAAAAAAAATCGGCGTCCGGTTCATCGATTTTACCGGTGGCGAACCGTTGCTCCATCCTGACATCGCGGTGCTCACCGGAGCGGCACACGAATTGGGGATGAAAACTTCTATCACGACCAACGGTCTCCTCTATCCGAAATTCGCCGAGGCACTTCGTGGCTCGGTGTATCTGCTCCACTTCTCTCTCGATGGGGCGCGGGCAGATACCCACGATGTCTCTCGTGGTGTGGCCTGTTTCGACCGCGTGATCGAATCGATTCGACTGGCCCGGTCCTTGGGGGAGTTTCCTGACCTGCTCTTCACTGTCACCGATACCAACGTGGGGGAAATCGAAGACGTCTATGCCCTGGCACGCGAGCACGGTCTCATTCTCGTGTTGAATCCCGTCTTTGAGTATTTTCGCAAGGAGGATCTCTCGGATACCTCGATGGCGATCATGACACGCATGGCCTCCAAACCGGGTGTGTATCTGAACCCTTCTTTTTTAACCCTACGACGTCAGGGCGGCAATGATCCAGCCAACCCGTCCTGTCGAGCGGTGTCCCGAGTGGTGGTGATCTCTCCCGAGAACGAGATTCTTCTGCCCTGCTATCACCATCACTTCGAAGCACTTCCCATCGGAGATGACTTGGCGGGCGCTTGGAAAAGCGAGCGTGTGCGCTGGCATCGAAGCCAGGAAGGGCGACATGCGTTCTGCGCCGGATGCACGATCAATTGCTATTTTGAACCTTCTTTTTCCTTCCCGATTGATGCCTTATCTCTTGCCTCGGTACCTTCGAAGGTGAAGTATGGATATCACAAGCTTCTTCGACAAGGTTCTTTTCGCAATCGCTTGCCGGGCCGGGATGACTCGTAGGGGAGAAGTGCAACCTTCATCGCGACGATTCGTATTCGTGTGATCTTTTTCTGTTCGTCAATTTTCAACTATCCTGGTGATTTGATGAGTTCTTTCTACAGACTGACACGCCATCTTCTTCTCATCGTGGTGCTGAGCGTCCCTGTCGCCTGGTCCCAAACTCCAACGGCGACAAGGGAGCAATTGGATCAGGTGAAAGCCGGGAAGTTCGATGGCGGACGCATGTGGACCTTCGAACATGCCCCCGTGGACTACCTCAAACAGACCTACGGCTTCGACGCCACCTCGCAATGGCTCGACGACGTGCGCATGGCAGCGCTGCGGTTTTCCACGTTCTGTTCAGCGTCCTTCGTCTCGTTCAATGGATTGGTAATGACCAATCACCACTGTTCGCGAGATGCCGTGGAAAAAGTGCAGAAAAAAGGGGAGCACTTGCTTGACACAGGATTCTGGGCAGCGACACTCGAGGATGAGCGTCGCGTTCCCGATCTCTTCGTTGAGCAATTGGTGCAGATTCGCGATGTGACGTCCGAGATCCACGCTGTCATGGACGCAGCACCTGGTGATGCCGAGAAGATTTTAGCGCGAAACAAGAAAATCGACGAAATCACCGCACGCTTCGAAAAGGAAACTTCATTGCGCTGCCAGGTGATCTCTCTGTACAATGGCGGAAAATTTTCGGCCTATCTGTATAAGCGATACAACGATGTCCGACTGGTGTTCGCCCCTGAACTTCAGATCGCTCACTACGGAGGGGAATACGATAACTTCACCTTTCCCCGCTATGCGCTCGATTGTACGTTCTTCCGCGTGTACGATAACGGGCAGCCCCTGGGCGTGCGGACATTTTTCCCATTCAGCACCAATGGTGCCTCCGATGGAGAACTCACCTTCGTGGTGGGAAATCCTGGTCGGACCAGTCGCCTGAATACAAGCGAGCAACTCGCGTTCAACCGCGATATTCACTATCCGCTCACTTCTCGGATGCTCGACGATGCCCTCGAGGTGTTACAAACCTATATTCGTCGGCATCCCGATAAGAAGACGGCCATGCACACCCAGGTGCTGCGTGTCGCCAATTCCCAGAAGGCCTACCGTGGCCAGCTCAGCGGCCTACGCGATGACCTTCTTATGAAACGCCGTCAGGACTTCGATGCTCAGTTTCGCGCCGCAGTGAATGCCAATCCCGAGCTCGCAAAAAAATATGCGCATCTGTGGGATGAGATTGCGGAGAATCGCGCCCGCATGCGCGAAGTGGCTCCAGATCTGTATGGCCTGAGAACGGGATTTATGGTCTCGAGCACACTCCTTTCCAAGTCCATGGCCGTAGCGCGCTGGTTGGCCGCGCAGGATATCCCGGCGGAAAAACGGGACAAGGCGTTTCAACCTCCTGCTCTCGATGCCACGTTGCGTGCCCTACGAACCCCGGTCACTCTGAATGCAGATCTCGAGGTGCTCGCACTGGAAGCCCAACTTCGGTTTATGATGGACGTGTTGGGGCCGCAGGACCCGGTCGTACGAGATCTTACGAGGGGACAGGATCCCGCCTCCGCAGCCTCGCGCCTGATCGCGGCCACGTCCCTACAGGACTCTGTTGCCCTGTCAAAAGTCCTCGCGGGACGTCTATCCGACCTGAAGGAAAGCAACGATCCCTTCCTCCACTATGCGTCACTGGCCTGGCCCCGTTTCGAAAAGGCCAGCACCGTCTCTCAGGAAATCGGAGCAAAAGACGCAGTGAACAACTCTCTGCTCGGGCGCGCTCTCTTCGACGTCTATGGGACGGCGATCCCTCCCGATGCCACATTCACGCTGCGTCTCGCCGATGGCGTGGTGGCGGGGTATTCCTATAACGGAACTCGCGCACCGGCCTGGACTACATTCTACGGACTGTATGATCGCGCCTCCAGTTTCCCGGGTGAGGAAGCATGGACCCTGCCGAAAAGCTGGCAGAATCCTCCGCGAGACATGGATCTTGGCATTCCGTACAATATCGCTACCACCAACGACATCATCGGAGGGAATTCCGGCAGCCCCATGATCAACGTTAAGAAACAGGTGGTCGGCCTTGTCTTCGACGGCAATATCGAGAGTCTCCCAGGGGATTATATTTTTGCGGAAGACATGGGCAATCGTACCGTATCTGTCCACTCCTCCGGCATCCTCGCCGCCCTGCGATATATCTACAAGGCTCAGCGCCTCGTGAAGGAATTGGAACAAGGAAGCATGCGCTGAGCACGTTGCGAACATCCACGCTACTCACACCCTTCAATACACCCATGGAATCTCTATGATCATGAAACGATTCTCTCCGGCACTTCTTCTGAGTGCCTTCTGGATGTCCGTCGTCCTGCTCGGCGGATGTGGGTCCTCCCCCTCCACTACCCATTCCTCGGGAATCCCCACGTATGGAGAAATGCGGAAGACCGCGCTCGATACCGTGCAGGCGGGGCGCTTCGATGGCGGGCGTATGTGGACCTTCGAACATGCCCCGAAGGACTACTTCAAGCAGACGTACAACATGGACATGACCGACGCCTGGCTCGATGACGTACGGATGTCTGCTCTGCGTTTCGCAAACTACTGTTCGGCGTCTTTCGTCAGCGCGGATGGACTGGTGATGACCAATCATCATTGTGCCCGCGAAAGCGTCGAAGAAGTCAGCAAGGAAGGCGAGAACCTGGTGACGAATGGCTTCATCGCCGTGACACGTGCCGATGAGCGGAAAGTTCCAGGACTCTATGTCGAGCAGATGACCAAGATCCTGGACGTGACGAAGGAAGTCCACGAGGCGATGGACAAGGCCAAGACCGATGAAGAAAAGGTAAAGGCCCGTCGTGAAGCGGTTAGCGGAATCGAATCACGTTTGGCAAAGGAAACCGGTCAGCGTTGCCAGGTGACCTCTCTATACAACGGGGGAAAATACTCGGCCTACATTTACAAGCGTTATGAGGATGTCCGCCTGGTGTTCGCACCGGAACTCCAGCTCGGTTTCTTTGGTGGAGACGATGATAACTTCACCTACCCTCGCTATACCTACGACTGCTCCTTCTTCCGCGTGTATGACGAGAAGGGGAATCCCCTGAAGACCGACCACTATTTCCGGTGGAGCAAGGACGGAGCCAAGGAAGGTGAGGCGACATTCGTGGTGGGAAATCCTGGAAGTACCAGCCGCCTGAGTACGTCGGCGCAGCTCGAATTCAATCGCGACGTGCAGTTTCCGGCGATCGCGCGCTTGCTCAACGATCGGGTTGATGTTCTCCAGGCCTATGCCAAGCTTCATCCCGAAAAGAGCGAAGAAATGATCAACCAGATCTTCAGCATCAGTAACAGTCAGAAGGCATACAACGGACAGCTCAGTGGGTTGCGGGACGATGTCCTGATGCAGCGTCGCAAGGACTTCGACAAGAAGTTCCGGATGGCGGTCGAGTCTCGCCCTGATCTGAAAGCCAAATATGGTCAGATCTGGGAAGAAATTGCTGCCAACCGTGCTCGCGTGCGCGAAGTAGCAAAGGATATCTGGGGCCTGCGCATGGGAGGACTCGGCATCGCCGAGCATTTCTCCAAGGCCTTCGCCATTGCTCGACTGGCCTACGAAATGAAGCGCCCGGACGCGGAACGCGCCAAGCAGTATCGCGACAAGGGCCTGGAACTGATGACCAAAACTGCCCGGAAGCCGGTGCATCCGGACGCGGACATGGAACTGCTGACACTGGTCAAGCAACTCTCATCGATGAAGGAAACCCTGGGAGCGAACGACGAGGTCGTAATGGCTATCCTGAAGGGGCGTACCCCTCAGGAAGCGGCAAAATCCCTCATCGCGACCTCGGTATTGGCCGACTCCGCGAAAATCCAGGAGCTCTTTTCCAACCTCCCGACCTCGATCGAGACCTCAACGGATCCCTTTATCGTCGCCGCTCGTCTTGCCGTGCCCCGCTATCTGAAAGCCACTGAAGTACAGACCGAAGTCGGCGCCAGGGACGAGATCAATCGCACGCTCCTGGGCCGTGCTCTCTACGACGTCTATGGCACCACCATTCCACCCGATGCAACCTTCACGCTGCGCCTGGCAGATGGCGTGGTGTCGAGCTATCCCTACAATGGGACCAAGGCTCCCGCATATACCACCTACTATGGCATGTATGATCGTTGCTTCAGCTTCAAGGGCCAGAAGTACTGGGATCTTCCGGAACGCTGGCTGAATCGCCCGGCGGACTTCGACCTCTCTACTCCGCTCAATTTCGTGGCGACCAACGATATCATCGGAGGAAACTCCGGGAGCCCCATGATCAACCGAAACAAGGAGATCATCGGTCTCGTGTTCGACGGCAATATCGAATCCCTCCCAGGGGAATTCATCTTTGCCGAGGATACTGGCAATCGTACGGTGACCGTGCATTCCCGCGGGATCGTTGCGGGCCTGCGTCACATTTACAAGCTGGATCGAATCGCCAAGGAACTGGAAAGCGGATCGCTCATTCCCTGATCGTAGGCGTTCTTCGGTGTGCACCGCGGTCCGGCCCTTTGGGCGGGGCCGCGGTGTTTTTCTCGTTTTTGGAGAAAACAACGGGAAATACTACGTTTGTAAGTTATGGTAGATTTCATCATCACGATCATCCCCTCGTCCCATGTTTGAAGCCCTGTCCGATAAACTCGATCTCGCCCTCAAGCGCATCCGCGGCGACCACCGGTTGTCCGAGGACAATATTGCCGAGGCGTTGCGGGAAGTTCGACGGGCGCTGTTAGAGGCGGACGTCAATTTTCAGGTCGTCAAGGATTTTATTGAGGATGTCCGACAGAAAGCCATCGGACAGGATGTCCTGAAAAGCCTCGCCCCTGGTCAGCAGGTGGTGAAAATTCTGTATGATGAACTGGTTCAGCTCATGGGATCCGAAAAAGCGGATCTCGGAATCGCCCGGAGTGGTCCCACCATCATCATGGTTGCTGGCTTGCAGGGATCTGGAAAAACAACCTTCAGTGCGAAACTCGCACGTTCCCTGAAAGAGAAAGGCAAGTTCCCTCTGCTGGTTGCCGCCGATGTGTATCGTCCTGCTGCCATTGAGCAACTTCGTTTGCTGGGCGCCGATATCAATGTCCCGGTCTTTACAGGCGATGAGCGGAACCCGGTGGACATCTCCGTGGCTGCTCTCGAATATGCCAGAAAAAACCTCTGCGACACGATCATCATCGATACCGCAGGTCGACTGAGCATCGACGAGGACATGATGCGAGAGGTCGAGACCATCAAACAGAAGGTGTCCCCTACCGAAATTTTGTTTGTCGTGGACGCCATGACCGGACAGGATGCGGTGACGACGGCCCGTGCGTTTCACGACCGTCTCGACGTTCATGGAGTGGTGCTCACCAAGTTGGATGGCGATTCGCGTGGGGGAGCTGCATTGTCGATTCGCCGTGTGGTGGATCGACCCATCAAGTTCGTCAGTCTCGGCGAAAAACTGGATGCGCTTGAAGTCTTCCATCCCGATCGCATGGCGTCCCGCATCCTCGGGATGGGCGATATCGTTACCCTCGCCGAAAAGGCGCAGGAACAGATTGACGAAGAAGAGGCGAAAAAACTCGAGCAGAAACTGCGTAAAAATCAGTTCACGCTGGAGGATTTCTACGCGCAAATTCAACAGATCAAGAAAATGGGTCCCCTCACATCGGTCCTCGAAATGATTCCGGGAATCGGAAAGGCGCTACGAGGAGTCGATGTGGACGATCGTGCCTTCGTGAAAATTGAGGCCATGATTCTCAGCATGACCCTTGAGGAACGGCAAAAGCCCGCAATCATCAATGGCAGTCGTCGGAAGCGGATCGCGATGGGAAGCGGTACCACAATTCAGGATGTAAACCGGCTTCTCAAGCAATTCAGCGAAATGCAGAAGATGATGAAGCGCTTTTCCAAGGGAGGCATGCGGCAGTTCGCCCGTGACCTCATGAACCAACGCATGTCGTAACACCGTGTCCCTTGCGAGCGATATCGTGTGTCATTTATCCAACGCATGTCAGTGTGACGTAATACATCAAATCATCCTTTTTTTGGAGGTAGTGTCTCGTGGTTAAAATTCGTTTGCAGAGAAGGGGAAGAAAAAAACTTCCCGTGTACAAAATCGTGATTGCCGACTCCCGTTCCCCCCGTGATGGTCGTTTTATCGAAGCCATCGGACAGTATGAACCTCTGATGGATCCCGCACGAGTGACCATCAAGGAAGATCGCGCGCTGTATTGGCTCGGAGTGGGCGCACAGCCGACGGACACCGTGAACAGTCTTCTCAGTCATGAAGGGCTGTTGCTCAAGTTCAGTCTGATGAAGAAAGGAAAGAGTGCAGCCGAGATTCAGGAAGCGTTGGACGCATGGTCCGCCGCGAAGCAAGCAAACGGGAAGCCAGCCCGCTCCGCTCGGAAAACCCAAGCTCCTGCCGCACCAGTAGTCGAAGCCGCACCGGTAGCCGAAGCCGCACCGGTAGCCGAAGCCGCACCGGTAGCCGAAGCCGCAACGGTAGCCGAAGCTGCACCGGTAGCCGAAGCTGCACCGGTAGCCGAAGCCGCTCCGGAAGAAAATCCCACTCCGGCCTCGGAGTAATACTCCGGTTTCCATACCTGTGAAGCGCCATGCCGTACCCTGGTATGGCGCTTCCCTTGTTTCATCGCATATGCAATCCGAAGAACTCTGCCTGCTCGCTACGATCATCGCGGTCCATGGCATCCATGGAGCCCTGCGTATGCGTGTGCATTCCGATCACCCCCAGCGATTATCCCGGGTGGAGCGCGTGGGAATCGGTCCCGACCCAGATCATCTTCGCTGGGTTCGGGTCCTTTCCGCGCGTCAGAGCGGAGAAATCTCCGTCGTGACACTCGAGGGCGTCGATTCCCGGGAAGAGGCGGAGTCGATGCGACAGTGGGGGGTATATATCGAAGAATCTCAGATGCTCCCACCTCCGAAGGGACGCTACTTTGTTCACGATCTGATCGGATGTCGCGTGGAGACAATCGAGGGAACCTCGGTTGGTGTTGTCGTCGATGTGATGCTTCTTCCGACCAACGATGCCTATGTGGTGCGAACGTCGAAGGGAGAGGTGCTCGTGCCAGCAATCCCCGAAATCGTCCTGGAAGTGTCCATCCCTGAGCGCTGCATTCGAATTGACCCTCTACCCGGATTACTGGAGAGTGACGATGAGGATTGACTTTCTGACCGGATTTCCAGGGATTCTCACGGGTCCCCTTTCTCAGAGCATGATGAAGAGAGCGGTGGAGCAAAAAGGTGTGGAATTCCACATCCACGATCTCCGTGACTATACGCACGACCGGCACCACACCATTGACGATTCCCCCTTCGGCGGAGGAGCGGGAATGGTACTCAAGCCGGAGCCCATTTTCGAATGTGTCGATGCCTTGAGAGCCGAACGACGGTATGACGAGGTGCTCCTTACCTCGGCACGGGGAGAACGCTTTCACCAATCGCTTGCCAATACGCTGTCGATGACTGACGCCATCATCATGATCTGCGGTCATTACAAAGGGGTCGATCAACGAGTACGGGACGCCCTGGTGACACGGGAAATTTCTATCGGCGACTATGTCCTGACGGGTGGGGAAGTAGCGGCGCTGGTGATTGCCGACGCGATCGTGCGACTCATTCCCGGCGTGGTGGGAGATGGGGAATCGATGCTGACCGATTCCTTTCAGTCGGATCTGTTGGATTGCCCGCACTATACACGCCCGGCATCGTACCGTGGCATGGAGGTCCCTGCCGTGCTTCTGTCGGGTGACCATCGTGCAATCGCGCTGTGGAGAGAAGAGGAAGCGCAACGACATACCCGTGCTGTGCGCCCCGATCTTCTCCCCTCTGCGGAAGAGGGCCCGACGAGGAAAAAGCGGTGAAGGACTTGGCGATGTCAGGGAATTCGCGTATATTGAAATTCTTGGAACTAATCGTTTTACGGAGTGTGAGATGAATAAAATTGACATGTTGGAACGTTCGATGATGCGCACCGATCTCCCCGCGTTCAAGTCGGGAGATACGCTCAATGTGCATGTGCGCGTGGTGGAAGGAGATAAGGAGCGTGTGCAGGAATTCCAGGGCATCGTCATTGGCATTCGTGGTGAAGGATTCAAACGGACCTTCACGATTCGCAAAATCTCCAATGGCGTTGGTGTCGAACGCATTTTTCCGATCTATTCTCCCACGATCGCCAAGATCGTGAAAATCCGGAGCGGCAATGTGCGTCGTGCCAAGCTGTTTTACCTGCGCACGCTGGCAGCAAAGGCCATTCGCGCCAAGACGACCTGATTTCTCTCTCGCGGCGGCGTCATGGACGTCCGCCTGAGGACTCGGGTGACCCTATGATCTCATTCTGCCTCAATTCTACCGGCCTGGAGCCCGCGATCCTGCATCGCCTTCAGGCCGCGTTCCTATCCTCCCGCAGCGGAACGGAATCGGAAGCCGATTGGCTGTTCGTGGAACGGGAATGTGGGGCGGGACTCGTCAGTCCTCTGGCATATGCCGCCCGAGAAGGGGAAGTGTCCATCCTTCCGGGACTCGCCGTGGGCGAGATCGGGGATACCGGTTCTCTGGTGCTTCGCTTTGCTCCTCAGCAACGGGACATTCGCAGGGTCCTGTACCCCATCGGGGCGCGCATGGATCAGATCCTGGCCTCCATCGTACTTCGGGAGAAATACGATCTCACACCCCAGTTTCTGGCGGTTGATCCCACCGACCTTCATGTGCGAGAGGAGGGAGACGCCGTGCTTCTCACCGATCCGGATGCTGTGGACGATGGGATCGATATCGTCGATGAATGGTTCGATTACACGCAGCTTCCGTTCGTGCGGTCCATCGTGGTGGGGTGGAATGATATGGTGGACGAAACCGTGCTGGAACCGATCCGAAGGATCGGTGAGGAAGGAGACGAAGAAAGCGTGCGTCTCCTCGATACGGTCATGCAGGGCCACCTTTCCCCCGATCAGCGCCACCAGGTGTTCTCGCATCGTCGCTACCTCCTGGATGAGACCATGCAGGATGCCTTGCGCGTGTTCTATCATTTTGCGTTTTTACATGGTCAACTGCGGGACGTGCCGGACCTGACACTCTGGTCCTGAATCCCGCGCCACGGTGTGCAAGGACGCGTCATGCTTGTTTCCCTCCATATTCGAAACGTGGCGGTGATCGAAGACCTGCGCCTGGAGGTCGGGGAGGGTCTCACGATTCTCACCGGAGAAACTGGTGCCGGGAAATCCATCGTGATCGATGCCCTCGGTCTTGTGCTGGGCGATCGTGCGGATTCGACGATTATTCGTGACGGCGCTGACAAAGCGGTGGTCGAAGCGGAATTTTCTCGTCTCGATTCCGCGATCTTCGGTCCTCTCGCGGAGAACCTCGATATCGAGCACCGGGACCCGTGGATTCTGAGACGGGAAGTGAGTTCTCGAGGTTCTCGTTGTTTTGTCAACGATTCACCAGTCACTGTGTCGGTGCTGAAGAAGATCGGAGATCTTCTGGTGGACGTGCATGGGCAGCACGATCATCAGGCACTGTTGCATGCGGAGAATCATGGTCGGGTTCTCGATGGATGCGGAGACTACGAGGAGTTGCTCGAGGAGTGGCGTCGAGGATTCGAGCGGTTTCGTACCGCGGTTCGAAACCGCCGTCAGGCCGAAGAGCGTCGCCGCCATGCCACCGAACGCACCATCCTCATCGATCACGAGCTTCGGCAAATCGCAGCAGTTCAGCCCAAGGAGGGTGAGGATCACGCCATAGAGAGGGAACTCAAGGTCGCCGAGCAGGGAGAGAAGATCCTCTCCGGTGTCCAGGCCTGTATCGAAGATCTGTACGGGGACGATCGATCGGCGATGGATTTGCTCACGCGGTCGGGACGACGCCTTCGCGATCTCGTCCATCTCGTTCCTGCCCTGGCGGACTCGGCTGAGCAACTGGAAAGCATCGAAGGGTTGCTCAGCGATCTGGTACGTGACCTTCGCAGTTGCATCGAGGCGATCGATGTCTCACCCGACCACTGCGAGACCCTGCGAAACCGACTCGCCGACCTGAACCGTCTCAAACGCATGCTCGGGAGCGACGTGGAGACTATTCTGCAGCGACGGACGGAGTTGGAAGCCGAACGTGACGCACTGGAGCATCTCGATGAAGATCTGGAAACGGTGCGCCGAGAGTTGGAGCATGCTCGGGAAGAGGCCTCTCGCCTGGCCGCGCTGCTTTCCGCCCGCCGTACCGAGACCGCACGTCGACTCGAAGCAGCCTTGACAACAGAGCTGGACGCCTTGGGGATCCCTCGCGCCCGATTCGCGGTGTCGCTCGATCCTCTTCCCGTCGTGGCGGACGATGAAGCCCTTCTCGACGCGGGACGTCCGCGGGGAGCCGATGAATCGGGGTGGGATCGTATCGAGTTTCATTTTTCCGCTAACCCGGGAGAAGACCTGAAACCCCTGGCACGAATCATTTCCGGGGGCGAAGCATCTCGTGTCATGCTTGCCCTAAAACGCGTGTTGGCCGAAAAGGATGCCATTCCGGTTCTCCTCTTCGATGAGATCGACACGGGCGTAAGTGGTCCGATCGCCCATAAGGTCGGACAGGCTATGCGCGCCCTGGCCCTTCATCATCAGATCATCGCGATTACCCATCTCCCGCAAATCGCCGCCCTCGGATCCGCACATTTGCTCGTGGAAAAACATGTCCGCAAGGGGCGTACCTATACCACGATCCGATCCCTTTCCCGCGAAGAACGCATTCGCGAGACGGCCCGCCTTATGAGTGGCGATGGCATCAGCGAGGCCGCGCTGAAAAACGCCGAACAACTGTTTCACCACGGATGACCCCTATGGCTCTGCACCTGTATAATACCCTGACGCGCTCCATCGAAGAATTTCATCCCCTGGTTCCGGGTACGGTGCGGATGTACACCTGTGGACCCACCGTCTACGATTATTTCCATATCGGAAATGGGCGCACCTTCGTCATGGCCGATATGATTCGACGGTATCTCGCATTTCGCGGATATTCCGTCACCTTCGTGATGAACATCACCGATATCGACGATAAAATCATCCGTCGGGCCCAGGAGCAGGATATGCCCGCCGACCGGGTCGCGGCCACCTATACGCAGGCGTTTCTCGAGGATATTGAGAAACTCGGGATTCATCCGGCGGACCTGTATCCCAAGGCCACCGAACACATGGACCGAATCGTGGAGTACATCGCGGGCCTGATTGAGAAAGGCCTGGCATATCCGGTGGATGGAGATGTGTATTACCATGTTCCCGCCTTTCCGGCGTATGGAAAACTCAGTGGGAAAAAACTGGAGGACCTTATTGCCGGAGCTCGGGTGGAAACCGATGAGCGTAAAAAGCACCCCGCAGACTTCGCCCTCTGGAAGGCCGCAAAACCGGGAGAGCCGGCCTGGCCCTCACCCTGGGGAGAAGGCCGACCCGGGTGGCATATCGAATGCTCGGTTATGTCTCAGCATCATCTGGGCACCACCTTCGATATCCACGCCGGAGGAAACGATCTGATTTTCCCGCATCACGAAAACGAAATCGCACAGAGCGAAGGACTGACAGGGTGCCCCTTCGCGCATACCTGGCTCCATTTCGGGTTCCTCAATATCGACAACGAGAAGATGAGCAAGTCGCTCGGGAATTTCCGAACCGTCCGTGATGTGACGGCCCTGTGGTCGGCACCAACCCTTCGGTTTCTCTTTCTGCAAACCCATTATCGAAGTCCGCTGAATTTCACCGAAGATGGGCTCATGGCCGCGCAACGGGGCGTGGAGAAAATTCCGGCGGTGATGGATCATCTGCGCTCCGCGCCCGATGGCACGCACTCTCTCGATATCGCGACGTGGAAGGACCGGTTCATCGCGGCTGTCGATCATGATTGTAATTTCCCCGCTGGACTGGGCATTGTGTTCGAATTCATCAGGGAAGTGCAAGGCGCCCTGCAGGGGCCTGGATTCACCGCAGTCGCGAAACAGGATGCTCTCGCATTCCTGACTCAGACTTGCGGAGAGGTGTTCGGGATCCTCCCAGACAACCCACCCGAGTCCGATCGACATGAGGACGTCGACGGTCTGTTGCAACTCCTCATCACCGTTCGTGCCAGAGTCCGGCAGGAAAAGCTCTGGCCAGTGGCTGACCTGATACGAGACGGTCTCAAGGACCTTGGCTATGGATTGGAAGATGGAAAAGACGGTACCACCTGGAAGCGAGAACGGAGGTAGGCCATGTCAGATGCATTTCTCTGGGAAAATCTCTTCGAGGAAAAAGGGAGCCGATCCACTCTCGAAATGCTCGAACGGGTCCCGATCTTTTCGGACCTCAATCGCAAGGATCTCAAAGCTATCGAACGCATCCTCCATCGCCGTCAGTACGCGGCGGGAGAACCCATCTTCCGCAATGGTGAGATGGGGCTGGGGATGTACATCATTGTGTCCGGCGAAGTGATTATCACAGCGGGCGGAACCGAGAGTGAACTCGCCCGCTTGCATGATGGAGAATTCTTCGGCGAAATGTCTCTCCTCACCGAGGAACCGCGCAATGCAGACGCGCGCGCGGTGGTGGATACGCAGGTGTTCGGGTTCTTTCAGCCGGATCTCCTGACCTTGCTGGAAACCCGACCCCGACTTGGAGTCGCCGTGGTCATGAAACTGGCACGCATCGTGGCCGAACGGCTGCGGCATGCGGTGATGGAAAACCGCCGACTTTTCGATGAACTCGCTCGGTACAAATCATGATGCGCCACGCCGATGGTACCACAAAAGTGCTGCTGGTCCTCCTGGCTCTCGCTGTGGGGGCAGTAGCCCTCTACGCATTGACGGCGATAGGCTCGATTCTTGCTTTTCTGATGCTGGCCATGCTCTTGGCCTTTGTTCTCAGCCCTCTCGTCTCCCGCCTCGAAGGAATGGGACTCCCTCGTGTCTGGGCGGCCCTCCTCGTTTTTCTTGGGTTTTTCGGACTCCTCACTCTCGGCGTGTATTTGATTCTACCCGGCGTGGTGGACCAGGTGTCCGCTCTTCAGGAGTTGATTAATCTCAAGAAGATTCGCGGAGGACTCCGCGATGTGGAACGGTCCGTGCAAAAACCACTGGCAGTCCTTGGAATTCGCAACGTGCATGTGACGACCAAACTCGAGGTCTGGCTTGGTGGCCTGCTCGATAATGTGTTTGGAATTGCCTCGAGCATCGTCGGATTCGTCCTCTTGCTCATCATGATGCTCATCTCAACCTACTTTTTGCTCAAAGACGGTCCCACCCTGAAGAAGAGCTTCATCGCATTCGTCCCCAATCGGTTTTTCGAAATGACGCTGAGCATCCTTCATAAAATTGAATGGTCGATAGGCGCCTACCTACGTGGCATTCTGCTCGACGCATTGGTGATCGGCAATGTCACCACGCTGGTCATGTGGCTGCTCGGCGTCCCCAATTTCGTGTTGATCGGTCTGGTCGCGGGCTGTGCCAATGTCGTGCCCTACCTCGGTCCCCCCACAGCCGCCTTGGTGGCCTCGGCCATTTCGGTGGTCGCCAACGATAATTTCGGACAGGTACCTCCGATTCTTCTCGCGTTCACGGGCATTCGCATCTTTGATGATGCCTTGGTTCAACCCCTGACGATTTCGAACAGTGTTCGTCTTCATCCGGTCACCATCATCTTCGCGATCCTGATCGGAGGCCAGTTGTACGGACTTCTCGGCATGCTGTTTGCTGTCCCCGTGGTGGGTGTGCTCAAGGTGATCAGTGTCGAATTCAGCGATGCGATGACACGATACTCCGGATCCCAGCCCTCAGGGAGTACATCGTGATGGCGGAGTCGGTTCCTACCTTTCGTCGAGGAGACGAAATCGAAATTCAGGCGGATCGTGCGGCCTTCGAGGGGCGCGCCATTGGACGGTACGGAGACTTGGTGGTTTTTCTCGAGGGTGCCGTGCCCGGAGATCGGGTCCGCGCTTTCGTGTACCGGAAAAAGAAGTCCTTTGCCGAAGCCCGTGTCATTGAGGTTCTCGATCCGTCCCCGTCGCGTGTATCGCCCGTATGTACGCATTTCGGATTATGCGGTGGCTGTGCATGGCAGCATCTCGCCTATGTCGAGCAGCTTCGATGGAAGCAATCCCACGTGGAAGATGCCTTTCATCGTATCGGAGGCTTTGATTCCCCTCCTGTGCGCGAGATCCTTCCGGCAGATCCCATTTTGTACTATCGGAACAAAATGGAGTACTCCTTCGGCGATCGACGCTGGTTTCTGGAAGGAGAGGAGGCACGTCCGCCCGAGGCCTTTGCCCTGGGCCTCCATGTCCCCGGTCGTTTCGATCGGATTCTCCATATCGATGCCTGCTTTTTGCAATCACCCGAAAGCAATGCCATCCTGAACGAAACCCGTCGCTGGTTTCTTTCTCGTGGAGAGGTAGCGTATTCGACAAAATCGCATACCGGAAATCTGCGACATCTTGTCATTCGGGAAGGGAAGAAGACAGGTGAGAGGATGGTGTTTCTGCTCACCTCCGGCGAGCAGCCGGATCATGTGGCAGAGTATGCCGAACGACTTCGGGCTCCGGAATTCGGCGTCACCACCTTGGTGCACGGAGTGACACAGAGACCATCGAGTGTGGCGATTCCCGACACCGAAGAGGTGCTCTTCGGACCGGGAGTGATCGAAGAGTGCATTGGTGATGTGCGATTTCGCATCTCTCCCACTTCATTTTTCCAAACCAACTCCATCCAGGCGGAACGACTGTACCAGGAGACTCGCGAGGCACTGGGAGCCACCGCAGAAATGACCATCTGGGATTTGTACTGTGGTACGGGCACCATCGGGATTTTTTTGGCGAGCTCGGTCCGTCAGGTGCTCGGGGTGGAACTCAATCCCGCCTCGATTCAGGATGCCGAGATCAATGCCGCACGCAATGGACTGTCGAATATCTCCTTTCTCTGTGCCGACGTTCTCGCCTTCATGCGCAATGCCCCCGCGATGCCTGATGCCATCGTCCTCGATCCTCCGCGCTCGGGACTTCATCCCGATGCCGCGCGCATCATCGCCTCCTCCGGAGTACCTCGCATCGTGTACGTGAGCTGCAATCCCGCCACGGCGGCCAGGGACTGCGCCGTGTTCCGTGAGCAAGGATACACCATCCCATCGATTCGCCCGGTGGACATGTTTCCCCACACCTGGCATGTCGAGTCGGTCATTACCCTGCAACGCGATGATACGTTTCGCAATGGCGACGCGGAATCCTCACACTGCGAAAGCGAGGCCTCGTCTGACGACGAAGGAACCTCCATGACGAGGTAACATCATGGCCTGCAAAGGGCACCTTCCAGCGAAGAACGCTGTTGGACCGGCGAGGAAAGGATGCAGATGATCATGAGGAGACATGCGAGGTCATGGAATAATCACGTTGGCGCTGATCGTGGGCCTCGGCCTACCGGCCCTGGCGATGGGAGAGTCCATGGTAGATGACTCCCTGCGTGCTCTCTTCGAGGGATCAATGCGAGCCCCGGATTTTCCTGAAGGTTTGACCTGGTTCAATACCGAAACACCCTTGTCCATACAGAATCTGCGGGGAAAGTTGGTTCTACTCGATTTTTGGACCTACTGCTGCATCAACTGCATGCACATTCTCCCCGAACTCTCGGCTCTGGAAAAAAAATTCCACCATGATCTGGTGGTGATCGGCGTGCATTCCGCCAAGTTTCCCAACGAACGTGAACGGAAGAGCCTTCGAAACGCTATCCTCCGCTATGGAATCTCTCATCCGGTCGTGAGCGATCCGGAGTATGCGGTGTGGAGTGCGTATACCGTACGCGCCTGGCCCACCCTGGTTCTGATCAGTCCCGAGGGGCGCATCATCGGCATGCATTCAGGAGAAGGGGCTCCATCCGTTTTCGAATCCGTAATCGAAAAGGCCGTGGATTACTATTCTGCGCAAGGGCGTCTCAAGAGGACCCCTCTGTCGGAAAAATGCGAGAAAGAAGATGAACTGGAAAAGTCTATCTCGTTTCCTGGTAAGATTATCGCTGATTCTGCTTCAGGCCGGATCATCCTGGCGGACAGTGGGCATCATCGTATTCTCGTTCTTGATTCTCTGGGGCGTATTCTGGATATCCTGGGAACAGGCAAGCCCGGCCATGCCGATGGAACCTTTGAACAAGCCGAGTTTCGCAACCCGCAGGGGATGGTGCTGGACGGAGATCGAGTGATCATCGCCGATACCGAAAACCACCTGATTCGAATCGCGAATCTGACGGCGCGCAGAGTGGAGACGATGTTCGGGACGGGATTCCAGGCGGCGTGGGGGCGACCTGTCGCGATGGGACCTGAACAGCCACTGAATTCTCCCTGGGATGTGTTTCTGCATCGGAATCGGTTGTACATCGCCATGGCCGGTGCTCATCAAGTGTGGCAAGCCGATCCACACCGACGCTCGATTCGTGTGCATGCGGGATCGGGAAGGGAGGCGTTGGAGGACGGTATTGGATCAGAAGCCGCGCTCGCCCAGCCCAGTGGAATAACCGGGGATGGGACGTGGCTCTACATTGCGGACAGTGAAACAAGCGCAATTCGTACCATCGATCCGGATGAGCCGGCTACAGTGACCACGTTGGTCGGCCAGGACTTGTTTGAGTTTGGAGATGTGGACGGGATTGGGCCTCAGGCCCGACTTCAGCATCCTCTCGGTGTGCTCTGGCATCGCGGAGTTCTCTACGTGGCCGATACGTACAATCATCGGATCAAAGCGCTCGATCCCATCCGTCGATCGATCACAACGCTGGCGGGCACCGGAACAGCGGGATACTTCAATGGACCAGCCAATCAGGCCGAGTTTTTCGAACCCGGAGGTCTGGCAGCTCTGGGCGATACTCTGTTTATCGCCGATACCAACAATCACGCCATTCGCGTGATCGATCTCCGCACACGGATCGTTGGGACCCTCGATGTTCTGGATTCCTCGATGGAACAGCAACCCGAGGTACCTCGAGGAGTGCAACCATGAGCGGAAAGTTCCTTGTATCGTGGATCGCCGTGCTCGTAGCAGGCTGGGGACTGTTTTCTGCTCAGGGATGGGGGCAGGTGGTGGCTCGTGTCAATGGGGACGCCATCACAAGCGATGAATTCGAAACACGGTACCATCTCACGGTTTTTCCCGGCAAGGATCAGGAAAGAAGCAAGGATGTGACCAAATGGCAAATACTATACTCCCTGATCGGCGAAAGGCTTCTCCGTGAGGAGGCTGTACGTCGGCATGTGGACCTGGAGCCACGCATGCGGCGGAGCATCGCGAGGGCCGAGGCCATGTTCGTTCGCGATAAACTGTACCGGGATGCGGTGCGTGCGCGCGTGACGGTGACGGAATCCGAGATTCGAGATCGGTACGAGCGTGATCTCCATGAAACGGAATTCACGTATCTCTTCAGTCCCGACAGTGTGGAGGCTTGGGCGTGGAGTTCGCTGATCGAGGCGGGACTATCCTTCGACACACTCCTCGTGGCACACGCGAGCACCACTATCAAAGAGGGGAGAGTGGATGCACTGGATCCCGGCCTGCGGTCCGCCCTGCAGACGATCTCGCCTGGTTCGGTCCCTCGACCGCTTCGTGGACATGACGGCTGGTACCTGGTGCGGCGCGCTCCATCACGCACTACCATCGCGTCACGCGAGGATTTCGCGTCTCGGCGAGGAGGAATCACTCAGGAACTGAGGCTGGAAAAGGAAGGTGTGGCAGTACGGGCCCTAGTGACGTCTCTGTGGAAGCAGCATCGTGCGGTGCTTGAGGATTCGGTAGTGCGGTGGCTCGGGCAGCGTCTCTGGGAAGAATTGAAACGGCAGGCCCGGATCGATACGAGTTCCTGGCTTTCCATCTCTCCCGAACGATTCGAAGCGCTGGGATTGGAGGGAAGCAGGTTCACTGTTTTCGCCCGCCTGTCCGGTCCGACTGGGCCGGATTCTCTTTCCTTCACCGATGCGCTCGAGCTGCTCGCGTCGCGGGGTATCCGTTGTCCTCGAGAAGATGTGAACACCTTTCCCGGATTGTTCCCTACCATTCTGCACGAAATGCTCGACATCTGGATGGTGACGCGAGAGGGATATCGGCGTGGATTGGAAAGAAGTTCCGACGTGACGCGCGATATGGAGCAATGGATGAGTGCGGGTATGGCGCAGGCGGTGCTCGATGTGGACTGGGAGGCTTTTTTGGCGAATGAAGACAGTTTATGGACGTTCTATGTGCGGAACAGTGGTCTCTTCGGTCCTCCCATGCTCGTGCGCCTCTACGAATTCGAGAGTCGAGATACCGCGATCGTCTCGAACTTTTGGCAGGAATGGAGATCGGGGACGACGATGGAGGCGTTTGCCTCTCGCTGGAAAACCCAATGTGGGGAGAATGGTCGAGTTGGCGAAAGCGACTGGTTCCCCGTGACGGAGCGAGGCCTTGTCGGACGAATGGCGTTTCGAATGTCCGTGGGAGATGTGGCAGGCCCGGTACCGATCTCGGATGGCGTGCTCATTTTTCAGCTTCGCGAGAAACGACTTCCGAACGATACCTGCCTTGGTTCTTTCGGCGATCTTCGCGAGAGACTCGCGGGACCTCGTCATGAAATGGTGCGCGCTCGTCGCGGACACGATCTGTTGGTTCGTCTCGCCGCTCGGGCGCAGATCACCATCGATACGCAGGTTTTCGAGTCTCTTGATGTCACCCCTCTGCAAATGTTTACCATCCGCCATCTTGGATTCGGCGGGCGCATCCCTGCCGCACCCTCGATCGCCCCATGGTACGAAAGCGTCCTCGAAGGACTGTCAAAGTCGCGCCTTCAGCCGTAACGCTCTTTCATCAATGCGAAAAGGTCGTGCATGCACGACCTTTTTTTGTTTCGTCGGGGCGAGAAGATTTGAACTTCCGACCTCTCGGTCCCGAACCGAGCGCTCTACCGGGCTGAGCCACGCCCCGAAACGGTCCATAAACATAGGTCTCTCACCTGAGAAAAGCAAATCATTGGTTCAGGAAATCCCGACTTTCCCGCGCAATTGTCGATAGAGCATTTCTCGCGCACGAAAGATATGGGCTTTGACGGTGCCCAGAGGCAGTTCCAATTCTTCGGCGATCTCTTCGTAACTCCGTTCTTCCTGATGACGAAGGACGATCACACGCTTGTATTTTTCTGGGAGGTTATCGATGGCCTCCTGAATGGTGGTGGTTTGCTGTTCCTGCACCAGCCGACGATCAGGGAGGTATTCGGAGTCGGGGATTTCGTATTGTTGTTCCCCGTCGTGGGTTTCGATCGGCTTATCGATCGAGAAGGTCTTCACCTTACGACGTCGAAGGTGGTCGATACAGTTGTTGGTGGCGATTTTATAGAGCCAGGTTGAGAAGGCATATTCGTCGTTGAAACTCGCCAAGGAATGGAACGCCTTGATGAAGGCTTCCTGGGTCAAATCCTCCACTTCGTGTTGATTCCCGATCATGCGCATGATCAGGTGAGAGATTGCCGAATGGTACTTTTCCATCAATCGACGAAACGCGTCCTGTCGGCCTTCGAGCGCCTGGCGGATCAGTTCCTTGTCCTCGATACGGGACTGTTGCTTGCGTTCTTCGATCGTGGTAAACATACCGCAAGTTACGGGATTGAAAAGTGAACTCCAATGCGGATCGCCAACCGGCTCGTGGACCGTCGCGGACTCAGGCGTGCATTTCCGGTCCTGTCTCATACCCTTGACGCAGGCTGTATTCATTGGACTTCACGCGTCATTTTGATACCTTTGAGTTTCTTTTCCCCAGAGCATCCATGACGTCATCCACACTTCGCATTCTTTTCATTGGCGACATCGTCGGAACTCCCGGCATGGACGCTGTCGCCTTTACCCTCCCGTCCGTGGTATCCGAACACGCGGTGGATCTGGTGATCGCCAATGGAGAAAACGCACACGACGGAAAGAGCATCAGTCCGGAGCAGGCACGACGGTTGCACGACCTCGGTGTCCAGGTCATCACTTCGGGGAATCATATCTGGGAAAAGTGGCATATCCAGAAATTGCTCGCAGAGGATCCCTATCTACTTCGACCCGCCAATTATCCCAAGGACGCTGCTGGGCGCGGCTCCTGCGTGGTGTCGGTACGTGACGGCGTGCAGGTGGGAGTGCTCAATCTGCAGGGCCGGACCTTCATGAGTCCCATCGATTGTCCCTTTCGCATGGCCGATCTGGTGCTGCCTCGTCTTCGGGAACTCGCCACCATCATCATCGTGGACATGCATGCTGAAGCCACGGCGGAAAAGATGACACTCGCCTGGCATCTTGATGGTCGTGTTGCGGCTGTCGTGGGCACTCATACCCATGTGCAAACCGCCGATGCGCGCATTCTGCCCCAAGGGACGGCCTTCATCACTGATGTGGGGATGACGGGTCCGTACCATTCCGTGGTGGGAATGAAAAAGGAAATCGCCATTCAGCGGTTCATTCGTCAGACCCCCTTCAAGTTCGAGATGGCGACTGAAGACAACCATTTTTCTGCCGTACTCATCGAGGCCGACGTCGCCACGGGCCACGCGGTACGCATCGAAACCCTGTTTCTTCCGGAGTTCTCCCATGTCCGCTCAGATCATTGACGGAACCGCTATAGCCAAAGCGATCAAGGACGAGGTTCGTGATCATACCGCCGTTTTACTCGAACGCTATTCGGTGCGACCGGGGTTAGCCTTTCTGCTGGTGGGAGATAATCCCGCATCGATGAGTTATGTGCGATCGAAAGAGAAGGCCTGCGCATATTGTGGTTTTCACTCCACAACCCTTCGGTTGCCCGAGTCGGTGTCGGAGCGCGATGTGTTGGAGCAGATCGATACCTGGAATATTGATCCCGATATTCACGGTATCCTGGTTCAGCTTCCTCTCCCTCCACACATCGATGAACAGAAGGTGATCGAAGCCATTTCTCCGAAAAAGGACGTCGATGGCTTTCATCCAAAAAATGTTGGGCGACTGCTGATCGGAATTGAAACTCTTCGTCCCTGCACCCCGGCTGGAATTCAGGAACTTCTGGTTCGCTCGAATACTCCGATCTCCGGCGCGCATGTCGTGGTGGTCGGCCGATCGAACATCGTGGGGAAACCCGTGGCGGCCATTCTGGTGCAGAAGGCGTCCGATGCCAATGCCGTGGTGACGATCGTGCATTCGGGAAGCACCGACATCGCGCGATTCACACGCCAGGCCGACATCCTGATCGCGGCGATGGGAAAGCCCGGTGCGATCACCGGCGATATGATCAAGGATGGGGTCGTGATCATCGACGTGGGAATCAACCAGGTTGAAGATCCGACCACATCAAAGGGATATCGGTTGGTGGGAGATGTCGATATGGACAGTGTTCGGGAAAAGGCTGCAGCGATCACCCCGGTGCCAGGAGGTGTCGGCCCCATGACCATTGCCATGCTCATGCGGAACACACTCTTGGCTACGGAGCGGAGTCTTGCCGGTCGGGGATAACCACATCATCCAGTCAGTATCAGTTTCACCATAGCACGGAAAGAACCATGACAATCGGAATTCTAAAGGAGCGATTTGAGGACGAACAGCGGGTCAGCTTGTCCCCCTTTGGGGTCGAATCTCTGGTCCGCGCGGGTGCCCGAGTCGTCATCGAAACCAATGCGGGTCGGGAGGCGCGTTTTCCCGATGATCAGTACGAACAGGCCGGAGCCAACATTCTCTACTCCGCGTCCGAAGTCATCGGACGCTCTGATGTGGTGATGAAGGTAATGCCGCCCGCGAAGGAGGAATACGAGCAACTTCAGGAAGGACAGACGCTCTTCTGCTACATGAACTTGGGTGTGACGAAAAAGGCCTTTGTTCAACATCTGATCTCCCATCGCGTGACGGCCGTGGCATATGAGCTCCTGCGGGGCAGGGATGGTGGTTTTCCCATCCTTTCGGTGATGAGTGAAATCTCGGGCCAGGTAGCGGCGTTAATCGGAGCCCGATACATGCGCAGTGATCAGGGTGGACGAGGGGTGTTGCTAGGTGGCGTCGCGGGTGTGGCGCCTGCGGCCGTGGTGATTCTGGGAGCCGGAAACGCAGGATTCGCGGCAGCCCAGGCCTGTATGGGACTCGGCGCCCAGGTGATCATGCTTGATAACGACATCGATCGCTTACGGGCAGCCGACCTGTATTTCAACAAGCGCATCACGACGGTGATCGCTTCACCAGAAAACATCCGGCGCGGGGTGACCATCGCCGATGTCTTCATCGGCGCGATCTCCATCACCAGCGAAGAAGGACATCAGATCATTTCCGAAGAAATGGTGAAGACCATGAAGCCCGGTGCGGTGATCATCGACATCTCGATCAATCAGGGGGGCTGCGTGGCCACCAGTCGTCCGACCACTATCAACGATCCGATATTCGTCAAGCATGGCGTGGTTCATTACTGCGTTCCCAACATGCCGTCGATGGTGGCACGCTCATCCACCTACGCACTCACCAATTCCCTGCTTCCTTATGTCACCGCCATGTTGGCCCAGCCCAACAATCCGATCACCGACATCGAGAGGTTGCGGTGTGGAGTGATCACCCATGCCGGACAGGCACGGCATGACGTGCTGCAGGCCCTGTACGATCTCCCGGTCGATCCGATCCTGTGCTAGACGAACCACGACCATCTGTCTTCTGACCATCGCCCACGTTTCATTCCCATCGCAGATCATTCGAAGAATATCGCACGAGAGCAACAAGGAACCTTATGGACTGGCAAACGAGCTATCGCAAGAAAGTCACGACCGCAGAAGAAGCGGTTCAAGTCATCAAATCCGGAGACAATGTGTGGGTGCACTGCGGCTGTGCCAATCCCACGGTCCTGGTGAAAGCCATGGTGGCGCGCGCCGAAGAACTTCGTGATGTCACAGTGCATCACATTCTCACCATCGGTCCCGCAGACTATGTCGCTCCCGAGTATCAAGGGCATTTTCGTCATAACGCCTTTTTCATTGGACACAATGCCCGTTCCGCCGTGAACGAAGGGTTCGCCGACACCACGCTCATTTACCTCCACGAAATCGCGTCTCTGTTTTACAAGGGGGTGCAGCCCATCGATGTCGCCCTCATTCACGTGTCCCCGCCCGACGAACATGGATTCTGTAGCTTTGGCGTCACGCTCGATATCACCAAGCCCGCCTGCGAAGTGGCGAAGACCATCATCGCGCAGGTGAATCCGCAGATGCCGCGCGTGCTGGGTGACAATTTCATTCACGTCAATCAAATTGATCATTTCGTCGAGGTGGATCTACCGTTGATCGAGTTTCCCCAGGTGAGTGATGCCACAGAAAAGGAGACCGAGATTTTCCAGAAAATCGGAGCGCATATCGCCGAAATGATTGAAGACGAATCCACGTTGCAGTTGGGGATTGGGAGCATCCCCGATGCGGTGCTCGGATTCCTGACCCATAAGCGCGAACTGGGAATTCACACCGAGGTCTTTGCCGACGGAGTGATCAAGCTGGTCGAGCGCGGAGTGATCACGAACACCAAGAAGACGCTGCATCGCGGAAAGATCGTAGCCGCTTTTGTGTTCGGTGAGAAGCCGACCTTCGATTACATCCACAACAATCCACTCATCGAATTCCATCCGTCCCATTATGTCAACGATCCCTTCATTATCGCCCAGCACAAGAAAATGATCGCGATCAATTCTGCCCTTCAGGTAGATATCACCGGGCAGGTGTGTGCCGATTCCATCGGTTCGCGGCTGTATTCCGGGTTCGGCGGCCAGGTGGACTTCATTCGTGGCGCGGCACGCAGCGAAGGAGGGAAGCCGATCATCGCGCTTCCATCCACCGCAAAGGACGACACGATCTCACGGATCGTGCCGCATCTGTTGCCAGGGGCCGGCGTTACGACCAACCGTGCCGATGTGCACTACGTGGTGACGGAATTCGGGGTGGCCGATCTGTTCGGGAAAACGTTGAGACAGCGCGTGTACGAACTCATCCAGATCGCGCACCCGAAATTCCGCGATGAACTACGATTCTACGCCAAGAAGAATAACTACATCTGAGCCCCGGAGTTCTCCGGGTAGATTCGAAGAGGAGGTGGCGGTGAAGGCGATCCTGAAAGCGGTCCTCGTGGCGATCATGATGCTGGTGAGTCCCATCGGTGCGTACGCACAGCTTCTGCGCTGGGCGCCGGAGCCCCCTCCTTCGGTGCTCGATCCGGATCCCAAACCTTGGTGGTTTGGTGTGGGGATCGGCGGCGTATTGGTTTCTCATTCGGGTAGCTTCACCACTCCGGTATGCGATTGCCGGTTTTCCGAAGGGTCGGGAACCACGTTCACGCTTCATGCCGAGGTCGGCAGAAAGCTCTTTCCCGCGCTTGCGTTGTCGTTGCGGATGAGCTGGTTCGACCTGGGGGCGGAGGCAAAGACAGATATCACGAGAATGACCGTGGTGCTTGGGCAACCGGACCGCATTCCGCTGCAATACACCCGCACCCTGACCACAGAGCTCGGCTACCTCGTGTTAACTCCGACGCTCTCCCTGTATCCGTTCGAAGAGGGGCTCTATCTCAGTGCAGGCCTGACTGCCGGCCTTTCGCTGAAGTCGACCTATCGGTATGAGGAATCGTTGCACTCGGCAGACTACGTCTATGTTGAAAACGATGCGTCCGTGGTGCGCGTCACCGAAGACGAAGGCGACCTCCCCGATCCCACTTCGCTCCGATTGGGGGTACGTGCCGCCTTGGGCTACGACCTGTGGTTAAGCTATCGCACCACGCTGACTCCGGAAGTCGCATACAGTTCCCCCTTGAACGACATCTCCGCACAACCCGGATGGAAGGCTTCCGGCCTGATCCTGTCGGCGTCTGTGCGCATCTGGTGGTGACCGATGAAACCTCTATGCATAAGCTTGCTTCTGTGTGGCCTCGCCATGATCACTCTGGGGGGTTGCTCCTCGTCCCACGTCGCCTCGATGGGCCAGTATCCAGTAACCCGTTGTGAGAACCTGGGGCCGGAGGTCAACTCTGACGCGGATGAATTTGCCCCGGCGTTTCGAGGGGTCCGCATGCTGTTCACATCCAATCGACCGACGATTGAAGGGTATATTCAAGGCGACGATTTCTGGTTTTCCGATCGTGAAGGAGCGGGATGGTCCCAGGCCCTGAACTGGGGTGCAGGCTTCAATAGCACCCGCGATGAGGGGGGGGCATGGTTTTTCGAGAATGGAAAGCGCGTCATCTTCGTGCAAAGCTGGACTCCCGAAGGACAAGGGGATGCCGACCTCTACGAAGCTGAAATGGATAGCTATGGAAAAATGGTGCGCATTCGGAATCTCGCCGATGTCAACAGTCCGTATTGGGATTCCCAACCCTTCGTCAATCGAGCGGGAACGGAACTGTATTTCTGCAGCGACCGTCCGGGGGGCGAAGGGCATTCGGATATTTATGTGTCCAAGCGAGGGGCCAGTGGCAGGTGGGGAAAACCAGTGTCCCTGGGACCAGGCATCAATACCCGAAGCAACGAAAAGTCCCCCTCGCTGACGCCGAATGACTCCTTACTCTTTTTTGCAAGCGATGGATGGGGTGGTTTGGGCGGCTACGATCTTTTCCTGGTCAAGCGCGGAAAAAAGGGATGGGGGAAGGTGATCAATCTCGGCACTCCCTTTTCTTCGGTCCGTGACGATCTGTTCCTCCGCATCGCGCCACGCGAGGACAGCGTCTTTTTTGCCTCGAACCGTGGTGGAGGAGAGGGGGGGCTGGATCTTTGGGAGTGTTGGCCAAATCCCTTCAAGGACACGACGGTGATGAAGGTGACCCTCATCGTCACGGTTCTCGATAGTGTGACGCAGAACCCGATTCGTGATGCGCGGGTGACGATCACCGGAGGCGAGGATCGATTTACGGGGATCAGTTCCGCTCGTGGCGCGGTGAGTTGTCGTGCCGATCGCAACGAGGAGTACGAGATTCAGGTTCAGGCCGGTGAATATCGGAGCAAGAGGGAAGTGGTACAGATCCCGAAGTCTCTGTCGACGCGTGAGTATCGCAGGACCGTGTATCTCGGCAAACCTCCGACGCGCGGCGACAGCACCACGACGCCAATAGCGCCGGTGGAGGACCATCCGCGAGCCATTCTGTATTTCGACTTCGATGAAGCGACACTCAGACCCGACGCCTCCGTCGCTCTCCAGGAGTATTTTGCTCGGTATCTGGCACCTCTACTTCCCACCATGGATGGAATGGAACTCATGCTGGATGCGCATACCGATGAAAAAGGTACGGAAGACTACAACATCCAGCTCTCCCGGCGTCGTGGAGAGGTGGTGCTCGCCAAGCTTCGCGCATTGGGGGTGCCTGTACAGGTCATGACCATGACTCCGCACGGAGAGTCGCAGCCCGCCACTCGGGAGGACGGGGAATCCGCGGCGCGCATGAATCGTCGAGTGGAAATCGTGCTCGTCCCAACGCGGTCCAAATAGCTCTTTTCCCAGCAGGAGGCAGGTATGATCCCTGTCCTTCGTACGGTACTGTTTGCTTGTAGCCTGAGTCTGATGGCTCAGGCACAGGGACCGAGCGCCGTGCGGATCCTCGCACTGGATGTCTCCGCCTTTCCACAGATCACCATGCACGTTGATGTTCGAGTGCAGGGTCGGGTCGTTCCCTTCCTGAATGCTTCGCACTTTATCGTCAGCGAGGAGGGCCGAAGTCAGACCATGGACTTCGTGTCCTGTCCGCGGGACAGTACAATTCGTCTTTCCATCGCCATTCTTCTCGATCGATCCCTGAGCATGGGGCAATCCACCACCTCACCTCCCAACCCTGATAGTACCAAGCTCGAAGTGGCGAAGCAGGCAATCCGCGGTTTTCTCGGGATCCTGGATGCACGAGATGAGGTCGCCCTGATGAGCTTCTCGAGTGAGGATTTTTCCAGCATCCCGTATTTCACAGTGGATCGGAATTTTACCTTCGATCATTCTTCGATTTCTGCGGCACTCGATCCTCTGCGTGCGCGTGGAGGGACACGTTTGTGGGATGCGCTTCACGATCTGCTCCCACAACTGGCCGCCCGTGTCGGGCGCCGGATCGGGCTCGTAATCACCGACGGGGTGAGCGCACAGGATCGCGTCAGTGATCAGAGTCGCGTCATTGCGGAATATCGGCAGGCAGGGATTCCATTGTACATCATCGGACTCGGAGCGGATGTGGCACCCGAAATCCTGCGTTCGACGGCATCGGCTACGGGGGGACGGTTTTATTACAGTCCCACCGCTTCCGAATTAGAAGCCATGCTCCGTCATGCCGCCGAGGATTTTATTGGCGACGCCTGTGTGCTCCGTTATGTCAGCACCGATCCCTGCCACCGGGGTGGACGTCGGATGATCAATGTCACGGTGACGCAGCAGGCCACCATGCTGGAAGTCGATACCGCGTACCTTGCACCATCTGCAACCGATAGCATGACAATGGCGGTTGGTGATGGCCAGGATGCCGTAGCGGGGCAGGATGTTCTCGTTCCCATCATGCTTGTCAATCCTCTTTCCACGCAGTACCCTGCCTTTGTGGGAGCGGTATTCCAGTGGGATGCCTCGATCCTGACTCTGGATGCGATTGTCACTGACGGCACCATGGCGGAGGGGTCTGTGCCGAGCAGGGAGGGAAGGGGACCTGGCCGGGAGCGTGTTGACATCGCGGCCTTCGTACCCGTAGTCTCGTTGGGACCGGTGTTCTACCTTCGATTTCGGAGCAGAGCCGTGCTCGATACCGTACGGATCCCCATTCGCGTGGATTCCGTGGCCGTGATGCAGACCTGTCCCTTCGTCCTGACATCCCGGAGTGGTTCGATCCTCTTGCGTCCCTGCATCGAGTCGTACACGTTGGGCGGGGGGACGACGACGGCGATCCCGATGGGGCGCGACGTGTTCATTCCACTTCGATGTTCGCCGCCCCTGCCCATGGGCAGGGTATGGGATATGGACCTGGATATCATCTCTCCACTTCCGCTGGAAGGGGTGGAACTGGACGACGGCATTGCACAGGCATCCACCAGCTTCGAGCGGAGGGGCTACGACATCTGGCGTCTTCGCACGAGTGGTATTGTGACCCGCGATGTGGCGACCCCGGTGGTCTTTCGAGGTCGGGCCTTGGCAGACAAGGAGGCGCGGCGAGATTCGCTGCGATTGTCTGATGCGCAGATGTCTATCCAGTGCGCGGGTATTCTGACGATGCGCTCCATTCCCGTGGAGATGGACGGCCAATGTGATCGCATCGTGCGTCCGCGTCGCCGTCTCGAGGCATGGCCTCGCCCTGCGCATACGGATCTATGGGTCTCGGGAGGAGGAGAGGGCCAGATTCGTCTTCGTGATGTTCTGGGACGGATTTGGCGTTCTTCAGATCCTATGGAACTGCTTCACTGGGATATCTCGGCTGTTCCAAACGGATTGTATGTCGTCGAATGGGAAGGGCCCCCAGTGACGATCCCCATCCTGCGAGGATACTAATACCGACCCCATTGTTCGAGAAGGCGGGTATACTCCGGATCCGGAAGGGATGGGGAGTTATACAGTCCTGCAGCAGAGCGCTGGCGCATCACTTCGTATAGTGAAACGGCTGCTGCAACCGAAACATTCAGACTCTGCACCATTCCCATCATCGGTATGACATACACTCCATCCGCCAGGGATCGTGCATCATCGGAAATTCCCCGACTCTCGTTCCCAAGAACGAGAGCGATGCGTGCGGTGCCGTCGATCTCGTAGAGATCCATGCTGTTCTCCGTCAGAGCGGACGCATAGATCGTAAACCCTTCCCGTCGAAGTGCGGCGTAGCACTCAGCCACGGAGGTATGGAGGTGAAAGGTAAGCCACTGCTTGGCCGAGGCGGAGCTCTGTTTTCCGACCTTCACAAGATTTGGAAACGGTTCGATGTGATAAAGAAGGTGTACATCGAGAATGCCCACCGCATCGGCGGTTCGAAGTATGGCGCTGACATTATGGGGATCCCAGATGTTTTCCAGGACGATCGTGAATCCGGATTGCCGACGCCCAAGCACCTGCTCGAGGCGGGAACGTCGACGAGGAGTAATCGATTCGAGGGAATGGGACATCGCTATCGTTGTGAGATGAATGAAAGACGGGGTTGGGAGAAAACGCCAGGGAAGGACAGATAGAACGAAGACGCGGGGTGGAAGATTTGGTACGTGCCGACTCGACACGAGTCTGAACCCAGGCATCGATAGACAAGAACTTCGCAAAATACGATTTCTCATGGAATATCGTGCGGGGCGATCGATGGGAGTTGTTTTTCACGGAGAAACCTTCTACATTTGTGTCCCCAACGGCGGGTTAGCTCAGTTGGTAGAGCAATGGAATCATAATCCATGTGTCGCTGGTTCGAGCCCGGCACCCGCTACATCAGAATCCGCGTACGAAAGATCGTCGCGGATTCGTGTTTTTTCCATTCCTCGTCGATTCACAAGCGCTTCCACGGGATCTCATTTGATAATGGATCCCATGAATTCTATATTCTTTGGTTATGCTCGACCAGCGACTTTCTCATATTCGCACATGCATGGACGCGGCCTGTCGGCGCGCGGGGCGATTGACACAGGATGTATCCATCGTGGCGGTCACAAAAACCCAGCCTCCGGATGTCATCAATGGTGCGATATCCGCCGGTCTTGTGCTGATCGGGGAAAACCGCGTTCAGGAATACCGCGAGAAGCGAGAGGCGCTCCTTCCACATACGCTCCATTTCATCGGGCATCTCCAGCGGAATAAAGTGAAACTCGTGCTGCCCTTTGCGGAGATGATCGAGTCGGTGGACAGTGTGTCGCTCGCCCAGGAAGTGGAGCGGGTCAGTGCGCAATGGAAGCGGAGGACGGACATTTTGGTGGAGGTCAATACAAGCGGAGAGAACACCAAGCAGGGGGTCCACCCCGAGGACGCACAAGCACTCGTTCAGACGCTTCAGGCCCTGCCTCATGTCCGAGTCTGCGGATTGATGACGGTGGCCGCTCCGGTGGCGGATCCGGAACAGGTACGTCCGTCCTTTCACATGCTTCGCTCTTTGCGGGATGAGATCGCCGCTCGTCTTTCTCTCGAATCCTTCGTCCACCTGTCCATGGGGATGAGTGATGATTATCCGGTGGCCATCGAAGAAGGCGCAACAATGATCCGATTGGGATCGGCGCTGTTCGGACCACGTACATGATGATAGGAGGAGCCATGAACGACGGTATCTCGGACACGATTCACGCTCTCAAGACGGCACTGCGCGGCTATGACAAGGCCGAGGTAGAACGATTCGTGCGTGCGCTCGCCGCATCGGTGGAGGATGCCACGCAGAAAGCCGAACTCGCGCAACAGCAGGTGTCGTCTCTTTCACTCACCGTGCAACGTCTGGAAACGGAGAATCGGCAGCTTCGGGACCATGCGTTGGGACTTCAGTCGAGAATGGCGCAGGCGGAGCATCTGGCCAGCGAGAGAGGCCGAGCCCTGTTGGGTGATGCCCAGTCCAAAGCCGTTGCCATTATCGAGCAGGCCCGACAGGAGGCTGACGCGATCGTGAGACAGGCGGAGGATCGAGCACAGACCGCGTTGCACGCGGCCGAGGCTGAGCACCAGCGTCTCCGACAACAGGTGGCAACTCTCCTGGAGAAGCGGGATATCCTCGTTCTCCGCATGCAGGCCATTTTGAATGAATATCGGGGCATTCTCGACGCTGTGACGTCGGATCCCCCTTCACCGCAGGAAGCGGCCCCCACCCCATTCGTTGGGATGACTCCGACACGAGAGGTGACGGCACGTGATCTGCATACGATTCTCACGCAATTGCAACAGAAGGACGACGTGTCATGATCGAAACCCAGCGGCTTCAGATCCGCGAAGCAGTGGATTCCATTCGTTCCCGCACCACTCTCCAGCCTCGGGTGGGAATCATTCTCGGTACTGGGCTGGGTGGACTTGTCGATGAGATCGCGATCGAGACCATTCTGGATTACGGAACCATTCCTCATTTTCCTCTCTCCACGGTGGAGTCACATAAGGGACGGTTGATCCTGGGAACCCTGGCGGGAGTGCCGGTGGTGGCCATGCAGGGTCGTTTTCATTACTACGAAGGGTACTCGATGCGGCAGGTGACCTTTCCGGTGCGCGTGATGAAAGCACTGGGAATCGACACCCTTCTGATCTCGAATGCGGGTGGAGGGATGAACCCGTTGTTTCGCCGCGGTGACATGATGGTCATCACCGATCACATCAATCTTCTTGGTGACAACCCCCTGATCGGACCTAATGATGATGCACTGGGGCCGCGTTTCCCCGACATGAGCCAGCCGTACCACAACGGGCTGATCTCACTTGCAGAGCAAGTGGCCCTGGATTTGGGGTTGCCGTTGCAGAAGGGTGTCTTCGTGGCCGTCGCGGGACCGAACCTCGAGACGAGGGCGGAGTATCGGTTTCTTCGTTCTATTGGCGCCGACGTTGTTGGGATGTCTACCGTGCCGGAGACCCTGGTCGCGGTGCATATGGGACTTCGTGTCTGTGGCTTCAGTATCATTACCGACGAGTGTTTTCCTGATGCACTCGAACCGGTGGACACGGCTGCGATCATTCGTACCGCCAACGAAACGGAACCGAAGCTTCGCGCCATCATGACGGGACTCGTAGCTCGTCTGACGGAGATCGATGCCGGATGAATGGTCGGAATGACATTCGTCTCCTCCCCTGGCTTTTATTGATCGTGATCACCGGGATCGCGATCCTCATCGTCCTGACCGGCCTTTCGGGTTCCATTCCCATGCTGGGCCGGCTTCCCGGCGATACCTATCTCATCCTCCCGCGAGGCGCCATTTTTCTTCCGATCACCAGCGGCCTCCTGATCAGTGTGCTGGTGACGCTTCTCCTTACCGCACTCACGAAAGAATCCACCAACGATACACCATGACCATGTTCACGCCATTTGACGAACAGTTTTCTTATCCCGATCTCGAACTCCGCATCCTCGAATTTTGGAAGGCGCATCAGACCTTCGAAAAAAGTGTGCATCTCCGTGATGCCGGTCAAAGTTATACGTTTTACGAAGGCCCTCCCACGGTCAATGGCATGCCTGGCATTCACCATGTGATGGCTCGCACGCTCAAAGATTTGGTCTGCCGGTATAAAACAATGCGCGGGTATCAGGTCCATAGAAAAGCGGGATGGGATACTCACGGTTTGCCCATCGAGCTGGCCCTTGAGCGCAATCTGGGGTTCAATCAGAAGTCCGATATCGAAGCGTATGGGGTGTCGGCCTTCAACGCGAAGGCGAAGGACCTGGTGTATCATCATATCGAAATGTCGGAGGGATGGCGAACCCTGACCGAACGGATGGGTTATTGGATCAATCTCGATGAGGCTTATATCACCTGCACCAATGAGTATATCGAGTCGGTGTGGTGGGCCTTACAGACCTTTTACCGAAAGGGCCTGATTTACAAGGGCTTCAAGATCGTGCCGCAGTGTCCCCACTGTGAAACTCCGCTTTCCTCACATGAGTTGGCTCTCGGGTACAAGGATGTGCGGGATATGAATCTGTACGTCACGTTTCGGTGCCTCGACGAGGATGCCTCCTTCCTTGTCTGGACAACCACGCCCTGGACGTTGATTTCCAATGTCGCCTTGACGGTGCATCCCGACATTCCCTATGTGAAGATCCGTACAGCCGAGCATGGAGTGCTCTACCTGGCAGAGGCCCGTCTTTCGGTCATCAAGGAAGAATATGAGATTCTGTCACGACACCGGGGATCGGAACTCGTGGGCAAGGAATACGAGCCACTCTTTACCTATCTCTCGGTGGACCGGAAGGCCTGGTATGTGGTGGCAGGGTCCTTCGTCACGACCGAGGATGGTACCGGTATCGTCCACACGGCTCCTGCCTTCGGCGTGGACGATTACGAAATGCTCAAGAAATATGATCTCCCCTTCGTTCTACCTGTAACGCCGGGTGGTCGGTTCACCGACGAAGTGACGGATTTTGCCGGCCGTCTGGTGAAAACCATCGCCTATACCGGGCACACCGAAGACGGCGTGGATCCGGAAATTGTGATGATGCTCAAGCAACGTGGACGTGTGTATCGGGCATCGAAGGATTATGAACACAGTTATCCGCACTGCTGGCGCTGTGACAATCCTCTGATTTACTATGCCCGTGACAGTTGGTACATCCGCACCACCGAGTATGCTGCCCGTATGATCGAGCTGAATAAAGAAATCAACTGGTGTCCTCCCGAGGTCGGAAGCGGACGGTTCGGAAATTGGCTCGAGGAGAACAAGGACTGGAGCTTGAGTCGGGACCGGTATTGGGGGACACCTCTTCCCATCTGGGTTTCGGAAGATGGAACGGATATGTTCTGTGTTGGCAGCATCGACGAGTTGATGGACGGGTGGATCGACGTGGACGGGAAGAGGATCCGTCCTTCCCGCGAAGAGATCGATCTCCACAAACCTTTCGTCGACCGCATTTTCTTCGAGCGCGATGGGAAATTGTATCGTCGCACTCCGGAGCTCATCGATGTGTGGTTCGATTCCGGAGCCATGCCCTTCGCGCAGTATCATTATCCGTTCGAACACAAGGATACCTTCGAACAAAATTTTCCGAGTGACTTTATCAGTGAAGGAATTGATCAAACGCGGGGCTGGTTTTACACGCTTCACGCGATTTCGAGTGCCCTCTTCGATGCGCCCGCATTTCGCAATGTGATCGTCAACGAGCTGATCCTCGATAAGACAGGGCAGAAAATGTCGAAGTCGAAGGGGAATGTGGTCAATCCCTTTGGTGTGATTGAACGCTATGGCGCCGACGCGACACGCTGGTATCTGATCACCAATAGTCCTCCCTGGCGACAGACGATGTTCAACGAGGACGATATCGAATTCGTTCAGAAGAACTTCTTCCGTGCTCTGATCAATACGTACCAGTTCTTTACCCTGTATGCGAACCTGGATGGTTTTTCACCAGACCTGCCGGAAGTGGCCCCGGAGGAAAGGCCGGAAATCGATCGCTGGATTCTCTCGGAGTTCCACGCGTTGCATGAACGGTACCAACAGGATATGGATGCCTACGACCTGACAAGTGCGGCCCGTGCAATCAGTGACTTCACGATCGATCAACTCTCCAATTGGTATGTTCGCAGAAATCGTCGCCGTTTCTGGAAGGGAGAGATGTCTCAGGACAAGTGTGCCGCGTATCAGACGCTCTACACCTGTGTCGTGGGCGTGGTGAAACTCATGGCCCCCGTCTGCCCTTTCCTGGCCGAGGAGCTGTACCAGAAACTCCAGGTCGGACTGGCCGACGGCGTCGATTCCGTCCATCTGGCCCTTCTTCCTGCCCCCGGGACAGTGGATGCTCAGGTCATCCATAAAATGAGGACGGTGCAGCGCGTAGTTGGGATCGTTCGAAACCTTCGTGAGAAAACGCGGATGAAAACTCGGCAGCCCCTGCAGCGCATTCTCGTCGCTTCGTCCAACGAGCAGACCAAGAACGATATCGCTGTGATGAAGGACATCATTCTCGAAGAGATAAACATCAAAGAAGTGGAGTTCATCGAGAGCGATTCTGCTCTCGTCACCAAGACGGCAAAACCGAATTTCAAGGCCATCGGTCCGACCTTCGGAAAACGTGCATCGCTGGTTGCGTCGGCGATCAAGGCGATGACGCGGGAGCAGATCGACACGTTCGAAGCAGAGGAACACATCACGCTGATGCTTCCCGATGGCCCCGCCGAGCTTCGTCACACCGATATCGAGATCCAGCACGAGGATATCGCGGGCTGGACCATCGGAGTGGAAGGAGATGTGGTGGTGGCGCTCGACACGACCCTGACCGAAGATCTCATCGATGAAGGCCATTGTCGTGAGTTCATCAGTCGCATGCAGAATCTCCGTAAGGACCGCGGGTGTGCGCTCTCCGATCGCATCCTCGTGCGTCTTTCCGAAGTCGAGGATCGTCTCGCTACTGCAATTCTGAAAATGAAGCCGTATATTCAACACGAAATCCTCGCTTCCGACATCACCCTTGTCAATGAATCGGCTGGTGTGGTCATCGAAGTCAATGGACTCCGATGTCTCGTGGATTTATCCATTGATGATCAGGCGACGAACAGCGACTAGAGAAGGAGATCCCATCATGGCAACGAAAAAATCGAGTGGCGCGAACCCTTCCGTAGCGACCAAGAAGGCCTCCACAAACACGTCGTCCGTGAAGAAACCCGCCCCGGCCAAGCCCGTGAAGGCCGCTCCGGCCAAGCCCGTGAAGGCCGCTCCCGCCAAGCCCGTGAAGGCCGCTCCGGCCAAGCCCGTGAAACCCGCTCCGGCCAAGCCCGCGAAGGCAGCCCCGGCCAAGCCCG
>CAYQST010000001.1:79497-79671 GCA_964420295.1 uncultured Chromatiales bacterium
AAGCCCGTGAAACCCGCTCCGGCCAAGCCCGCGAAGGCAGCCCCGGCCAAGCCCGTGAAGGCCGCTCCGGCCAAGCCCGTGAAGGCAGCCCCGGCCAAGCCCGCGAAGGCTGCTCCGGCCAAGCCAGCGAAGGCCGCTCCGGCCAAGCCCGCGAAGGTTGCTCCGGCCAAGCCC
>CAYQST010000001.1:79771-706032 GCA_964420295.1 uncultured Chromatiales bacterium
GCGAAGGCCGCTCCGGCCAAGCCCGCGAAGGCCGCTCCGGCCAAGCCCGCGAAGGTTGCTCCGGCCAAGCCCGCGAAGGCCGCTCCGGCCAAGCCCGCGAAGGCCGCTCCGGCCAAGCCCGCGAAGGCAGCCCCGCCTGCTCAGAAGAAGGTGAGCAAGGGCCCTGAGGACAAGGGCAAACCCACACTCAGGGGGGGGGATAAAGCACCGGAGGCCGCAGAAAAGACGGCGAAGCCTAAACGGAAATATACTCGCAAGCCGCTTCCGCCTACACCGGCTCCTCAACCGAAGTACCAGGGACGGCATATCACGGGAGGTCGCAAGAAACCGGGCCTGGACATGACCCGTCCTTCGGAACCTCGGATGGGGGTGGCCTACGGGAAGGAGGATCTCGATGTATTCCGTGATATCATTATGGACAAGATTCAGGATTCCAACGAAGAACTGCAAAGCATCGAAGAGCGTCTGATCGATTCGTCCACTGGCGAATTTAACGACGACGATTCGACGTACTCCCTGCATATGGCCGATCAGGGCACCGATGCCATGGAACGCGAGAAGTCCTTCCTATTCGCCGCACGTCTTCGCAAGTTCATCAGTCATCTCAGCGATGCCCTGCAGAGGATCAACAGCGGGAATTACGGTATCTGTATCACGTGTGGAAATCTGATCGACAAGGGCAGACTTGAAGCCGTTCCCAATGCCCGGATGTGCATCAACTGTAAAACGAAATCCAAACTCGGAGAATGATCGGAGTGCGAGGACCTGTGTATCGGGCCTTGGGTGGTGCGGGTCTCCTGATTCTCATCGACCAACTTACCAAACTGCTCGTCAAAGGAATGGCCCTGCCTGGCGGGGCCGTTCTCTTTCGGGGGATGCGGTTGGGCGAATCGATTCCGCTGTTGGGATCCTGGTTCAATCTGACCTATGTCGAGAATCCCCACATGGCCTTCAGTTTGGAATTCGGCAGCACATTTTTCCTTTCTCTCTTCGCGTTTCTTGCGTCTCTGGGCATTCTGTGGTATCTGTTTCGCTATCCGGCGCTGCACACAGGCATCCGATTTGGATTGGCCTGTATCATGGCCGGAGCGCTGGGGAATATGATCGACCGCGTTTTTTACGGGTACTGGTTTCATGATCTCCCATTGTTCACCGGCAACGTGGTGGACTTTGTCGATATCGATCTTGGCACGTTGACATTCGCAGGATCTACCTTCAAAGTCTGGCCCGTGTTCAACGTCGCCGATATCGCGGTATCCTGTGGCGTTATTCTTCTTCTCCTGTTCAATCGTCATCTCCCGGGTTCGAAGGGAGCACTCCCGGATGCGACGGAGCCTTCTCCTGAATCGAAAGACCAGAACCCGGAAGGGAAGGAGCCACGGTCCATGGAGATCCCTTCTTCGAAATCCCATGAGTGAGTCCGATTCCGATCGACATTTCGTTCCCTCCGCTTCATCGCAATCCCACTCCACCATCGGCAGCATTCGGGTGCAGGAATGGAAAGTGGCGCAACCAGTGCGTCTGGACATCAGTGTCGCCCGCTCCGTAGAACACGCGAGTCGCACGAAGGCCCAAGCGCTGATTGAAGCCGGATGGGTGGATATCGATGGCGTGGTTCACACCAAACCGGGTCGCATCGTGCGAGAAGGCGAAACGGTGCGATGTCGAATTCCGCGTAGCGCACCCCCGGACATCGTTGCAGAAGATATTCCTCTCGACATCGTCTACGAGGATGATGCGGTGCTCGTGGTAAACAAACCATCTGGCATGGTGACGCATCCCGCCTACGCGAATTATCAGGGGACGCTCGTCAACGCCCTGCTGCATCACTGTGATGTCCTCTCTTCCGGCTCAGGGAGTGATCGGGCTGGGATCGTGCATCGGCTGGATAAAGATACGAGCGGACTGCTCTGCGTCGCGAAGACGGACGCAGCCCATACTGCCCTGGCTGCGCAGTTCGCCGATCACAGCATCCATCGCGAATACCAGGCTCTGATCTGGGGCACTATGCCAGAACGAAGAGGACGGATCGACGCACCCATCGGACGATCCAATACGGATCGGAAAAAGATGGCGGTGAGTGACACGGGAAAAAATGCCATCACGGAATACGAAACCCTCGAGTCTTGGGGCAGTCTGTCGCTGGTGCGTTTACGATTGCACACGGGGAGGACGCATCAAATCCGTGTTCATCTTTCCACCCAGCATCATCCCGTGTTCGGGGATCCGACCTACGGAGGGCGACGAATTCACTATGGACCGTCCACGGGCACGTTCAAGCATTTTATCGAAGAGCTTCTTCGCATTCTCCCGCGACAGGCTCTCCATGCACGAACACTGGGTTTTCGTCATCCCGTTTCCGGGGAGTGGATCGACTGTGCCAGTACCCTCCCCGATGATATGCAGACTGCGCTCAGGCGCGTGCGGGAGTATTTTGCATTCGAGATTGAAACGCCGCGTTCATGATCTTATAGGCGAGTTTCGCGGCGAGATAGGTGGGGGCCGGAACATGAGGGTCAGGACTGAGTTCGACCAGTTCCGCACCTATGATCACTCGGTCCCGCCCCACGAGTCGTAGGAGGTCCGCCGTCTCATCCCAGAGGAGGCCGCCGGGTTCCGGAGTTCCTGTTGTCGGCATGATGCTCGTGTCGAGGGCATCGATATCGAAAGAAATGAACACCGGATCACCCAGGGCGCGAACTACTTTCTTCATCCAATCCTTCCCGTATTCCCCGGTACGGATGCCCCTGGCGAAAAATGTGGTAATTCCGTCGCGCTGGATCATCTCGAATTCTTCACGGCATTGGGCACGAATACCGACTTGTACGAGGCGCGTCGGGGCAAGGAAGTCACATACGCGTGCCATGGCGGAAGCATGGCTGTATGGGTTGTCCAGATACGATTCCCGCAGATCGGAGTGCGCGTCGAAATGCAGAACGGAGAGGGAAGGAAAGCGCTCGGCAAACGGGAGGATGGTCCCTGCGGAGATCGAATGCTCTCCCCCGAGAACGAAGGGGAATTTCCCGTCATCGAGAACGGCGCGAAGGTGATTCGAGATCGCGTCCATGGCGGCGGCGTTCGTCTTTTTTCCCAGCGCTAAAGGCTTGAGCGTGGCGATGCCCACATCGAAGCAGAGTTCTCGCTGATACTCCTCATCCCAAAATTCCACGTAATGAGAGGCGTCGAGGATGGCCTGAGGTGCCCGACCGGTTCCACCACCATAGCTCACGGTATGTTCGTACGGAACCGAACATACGGCGATTGCGGATTGCTCCCAGGTTGACGCTGCTGGAGGGATTCCGAGGAAGTTGCGTGCTTCGGAGAGAGTGGAAGGCATGGGTTACTCCAGGATGCGAATGGGGAGGAGGGACGGACCCGTGGGCCCATCGATACGAAGAAAATACAGTCCCGGCCCAAGGAGTGGGAGACGATATTCGCTCCTTCCGGGGTCAAGCAGGCGATCCTCTCGAAACACCTCCCGGCCCAGCAGATCCAGGACGTGAAGCTGGATCACCCCGGATTGATGGGCTTCGTAATGCAGCCACAGAGGTTGCGTCGTGCGTGCCGGCTGAGGCCAAATCCATGCGGAGGGAAGAGGCAAGGCAGAGGCATCGGGGCCGGACAGAATGCCGTGTTGGGGAGGAGCGAACTCCACGGTCATCGTCGTATCAGTCATCCCAAGAATTCGTAGCGCCCAGGGCATGTGCACGGTATCTTGGCCCATCATGAAATCGGGAGTCGGGTTGGTGAACCAGGAAAAATGCGGGGTTTTCGGAGTGAAGGCCATGGACGAGTCCCCCCAATAGCCCCAGGGATAATATTCCTTTCCGTCGATGGTGATATTCTGATATCGCGTAAAACCACGAAGCGGATCGGGGGTGGATATGATCGGGTATCCGGATACCGGATCGAGCACCCACTGCCACTTTCCTTCGGCAGGATAGATATGCAGACTGCGCTGGGAGGCACTGGGATGATCATACACTCGCGTGATATAGAGTCCCCGCGATGGAGAACTGTCCCAGACAGACCGCTTGCTCCGGAACTCGAACACGTAGAAGAGATGCTCGACCTGGGGCACGGGAATACACACCGCCTCTCCATCGAAGTACACATCACGCAGCACAAGGGTCGTGTCCGGGCTTGGGTCAAGCGTACGCAGGGGGGCCATGCGCAGGACGTGTCGTTCGTATCCGCTCAGGCCGATACCGCCCCCGCCACTGCCCATCACCCCCAGACCCGCGAAATACATGGTCGGATGGGTATCCCCGTAGAGCTTGTGCATCATTTCGTGTATGGTGATTCGCTGCACAAAATCGTAATCCGTGATCATGCCACTGGCCTTCCTGCGCCCGAGCGTGATTCCCGACCTACTGGCGTCGTTGAACTGTCCCGATCCCCCTGAAATATGGCGACGGCCTTCATCCACCATGAGATCCAGGGAAAATCCCATGTCGGACACCCCTGTGAAAGGAAAAAACGACGCTTGGGAGACACAGCGAAACACGACGATCACCAGGTCCACCATTCCATCGGAACCGGGAAGGACGTGGTACGGGGCGGTTTGATTGAAACGATCGAAATCAGCGAAATCCATGTCGCGATCGAGTTCCGTCAGGAGATCCCGAATCCCATCACCGTAATTCTGGCCCCGGCTGGTGTAGGTGGCCTCACTTTCGCGCGTGATCAACACATGATCGAGCATGGTGATCGAAAGACGCAGACGGTCTCTGGACATGACGCGGAAGTACTCGGTGAGATCCTTTCGAAAATTATCTCCCCAGGTCGGAAGCTGGCCCAGAGGCCAGGAGGTATCCTGCTGGTCGTCCTCTGGCGTTTGCACGAAGAGGAGAAGCGCTTTCAGTTCTCCCTGCGTGGGAAGGTAGCACCCCCCATGAGTGGAAATTCGACCTGGTTCCGACGTGATTTGAGACAACGCCGGAAGTGTACACATGGACACGAAGAAGAAATACCAACGAATCATGGATGGTGAGCGCGAGTGATGAGATGGAGCGGATGGTGGAACAGTGCCTGAAATATCGTGTCCACCCAGGACCACACCTGAAATGGAAGAAACCGGAGGAGCCAGGACAGACGGGACCGGAGAAAGAAACGATCCTGTAGAAGACGATGATGGATGGAGATGAATCCGGCATCTTCGAGGAGACGTCGATGATCGTCCCGATCGAAGCTGTGGAGGTGGGCATTCAGCGGTGTCTTGGTGTTGCAATGAATACACAGGGTGTATCGGAGAACCTCCCGGTACGGCGTACTGAGCATGAAGATCCCTCCCGCGCTGAGCGCTGAGGCGACCTCGCGCACTGCCTGAGCGGGAACATTGATGTGCTCGAGAACTTCGGTCATCACCACGGCAGGCACGGAACCCGGACGAAACGGAAGTCGTGTCGCATCAGCCACGACGGCGAGAACCTCGTGTCCATCACGGCTCCGGATGCGTCGAAGGTTGCTGAGACTCAGATCCACGGCGAGATAGCGTGCCCCGGTGCGTCGAATCGGAGCGCTGGACCATCCCATCCCACTGCCCAGATCCACTACGAGGGGAGGAGAGGATAAATCGGCACTTTCGAGGACGGCTTCTCGTAGTCGTCGTGAGCCATCGGCTTCGAGCGGAGTCTCGGTTTCGAAGTAATCGAAGACAACGGCATCGGCCTGATAGTGCGCTATAGGATTATTGGTGTGCATGCAGACAATTTAGCGGATTTCTTGGATTCTGAGGAATGGCACGGAAAATCGAATCGTGCTTTCTTGTTGTGAAGCGCTTCCATCCGTATTTTTCGTCCCTCGGAGGCCATATGATAATCCGTTCCGCTTGTGCCGAAAACGCAATCGATATCCTCGTCGAGTTCGATCAACCACATCCCCCTGGGGATCTGGGGGCCTACATTCTTCATCCTGCAACGGAAATTCTCGGATTGGAGGTACTCCATCATTCCGTTCGACTGAAAACAGAGGGCTTGGATTTGCAGGCCTCCTATGTGCTTATCGTCCTAGGATGTGGAACGATACCGATCCGCAAGGATGGAATGTATGATCACATGAGCAGTGCCAAAGAGCTGGGCCATCACGTGCACGAGGGCTTTCATTTCTTCCGTGTATTCGCACCGCAGGCAGAAAAGGTCGTATTGGAACTCTTCGATGCGGTGGGGGATGAGCGAGGTGACTGGTATGAAATGGTGATGGACGAGGATGGGGTTTGGGAAGTCGCACTGGAGGGGTGTTCGGAGTCTCAGGTCTACGGGTATCGGGTCTTCGAAACGGACGCAGCGGAAACCGAGGCAGGGGGCCCCGACGAGGGCATTGCCGTGGCCGATCCCTGGGGAAAGCACACGATTTCTCGCGTGCATTACCGTCAGGAGAGCCGCACCTGCCTGGCGATTCCGGAGTTCGACTGGACGGGCGACCGCTCGGTGTCCGTTCAGCCTCGCGACGCCATCATCTACGAGATGCATGTCAAGGATCTCACCCGCCATCCGAGCAGCGGCTGTCCTCCCACGCTGGCGGGGTCCTATGCGGGGTTCATTGCCGAGGGGATGCGTGGTGGACTGGCCCATGTGGTCTCGCTGGGGGTGAATGTGATCGAATTGCTCCCTTGTCAGCATTTTGCATCAATGGAGCCGCCCTATTTGGAAAGAACGCCGGAAGGCTGGTTCAACAGCTGGAATCCATACGCCCGGAACTACTGGGGCTACATGCCGTCGTATTACTTTTCTCCCGAACCGGGGTACGCCTCCTCAGCCACAACGGAATACGGTTCCTGGCACGATAGTTCGGGACGGCACATAAACGAACTCAAAGCCCTCGTGAAGGAATGTCATCGAGAGGGCATCGCAGTGATTCTCGATGTGGTCTACAATCACACCAGTCATTACAATATCCAGCCCCTCCGGATCCTGGGCGCGGAGTATTATTATCATCGCGACGCGGAAGGCCGGGATCGTGCCTTGTCTGGCTGCGGAAACGACCTTCATACCGCTCGACCACTGGCTCGTCGACTCATCATCGACAGTCTGCTCCACTGGATGCGGGAGTATCATCTCGATGGTTTTCGCTTCGATCTCGGAGCGATGATCGATCCCGAGACCATGCATCAGGTTGCGGAGGTACTTCGTGCGGAGCGTTCGGATGTGCTGCTCATCACCGAACCCTGGGGAGGAGGGCAATACGATCTATCGCGGTTCAGTGCCGAAGGGATTCTCTCCTGGAACGACATCTTCCGCAATTCCGTCAAAGGCGTCGATCCCATTTCGGGGCAGGGGTGGGTCTTTGGAACCTGGGGGTGGAATCGCCCCGAGGCGTTCGGGTCCTGGATTCTGGGGTGCACGACCGCCCAGGGAGGCCCCCTAAGCGATGCCGCCCACGGAGTGAATTATCTGGAATCCCACGATGGTTATACGCTCGGCGATTTTTTCCGTATCGCACTCGGGCGCGTCGCCAGGCATGGTGCTGTGTCTGATGTCGTGCACAACGCCGTTCTGTCGGAAGAAGAAAAACGACTGCATCGCCTGGCGGCGCTTACCCTCGCCGTCAGTCAGGGAGCCATCATGATTCATGAAGGGCAGGAATACGGGCGATCGAAGGTGATCGCCGATCGGAACGTTCCGGGAACGACTCCAGGAGCTCTGGATCATGACAGCTACAATAAGGACGATGACACCAATTGGCTGAATTTTCTCCATGCCGACTGGAATAACGATCTGGTAGACTATTATCGCGGTCTGTTTGCCCTACGATCGCGATTTACTGCTCTCCGTCATGCCGCTCCCGATCGCTATCGATTTCTGACTCCTCCGGTGCCGGTGTCAAGCGGATTCGAGATTCTCCCGAACTCTCCCTCCGATCCGCACATTCTGGTGCTCCTGAATGTGTATCGGGATCAGGGGTGGTCTCACACGCTCCCTCCTGGATCATGGTTTCTGTGCGTGGATGCCACACGGGCAGTGCTTCCTGAAGAGGCGACAACCGTGGAAGGGACCGTGTACCTTCCGCCATCCACGGGTATGCTTATAATTCGGAATCCTCTGTAACGGCCTTCAGCACGAGCATCCCGAGGGGAGGCACGCGTAACATCAGTGAATGCTCCCGCTGATGCCATGCTTCCGGTTCAGACTCCACCGTGCCATAGTTCCCAACTCCACTTCCGCCATAGAATTCGGAATCGCTATTGAGAATCTCGCGGTAGCGACCGGAGCGTAACACTCCGATGCGATATTCCTCGCGAATGACGGGCGTGAAATTGCAGATGAAGAGCAGGCGCTGGTCGGGATCGAGCGCGATCCGCTCGAAGGCCAGGAGACTGCTGTCGGCATCTTCGAAATCGACCCACTGGAAACCCTCCCAGGAGAAGTCCACTTCATGAAAGGCGGGTTCCTCCCGATAGAGGCGATGGAGATCCTGAATCCAGAGCTGGAGTCCGCGATGGGAATCGAAGTCCAGCAGGTTCCAATCCAGAGCGGCATCATGATTCCATTCGTTCCACTGGCCGAACTCCTGCCCCATGAATACGAGTTTCTTTCCCGGATGCCCGAACAGGAATCCCCAGAAGAGGCGGGCATTGGCGAATTTCTGCCAGTAATCTCCAGGCATCTTGCTCAGAAGCGACCCCTTCCCATGCACGACCTCGTCGTGAGAGATGGGGAGCAGGAAGTGCTCGGTAAAGGCGTAGAGAAGACTGAACGTCAGGTTGGAGTGATGGAACTTGCGGAAAATCGGATCTTTCGTAAAGTACTCGAGTGTATCGTGCATCCAACCCATGTTCCATTTGAGATGGAAACCGAGACCATTTTCATCAACGGGGTGGGTGATGCCTGGGAAAGCGGTGCTTTCCTCGGCGATCATCATCACACCGGGATGATTCATTCCCACCATCAGATTGAGCTGGCGAAGGAAGTCGATGGCTTCGAGGTTTTCCCGTCCGCCGTGCCGATTGGGAATCCACTCGCCTTCTTTGCGGGAATAGTCGAGATAGAGCATCGATGCCACCGCGTCGATACGGAAGCCGTCGACGTGAAACTGCTCGATCCAAAAGAGCACGTTTGCGATGAGGAAATTCTTGACCTCGTTCCGCCCATAATTGAAGATGAAGGTGCCCCAGTCATTGTGGAAGCCCTTGCGAGGGTCTTCATGTTCGTACAGGTGGGTGCCATCGAAGAAGCCCAGTGCATGGCCATCAGTCGGGAAGTGCGCGGGCACCCAATCCAGGATAACGCCGATGCCGTGTTGATGCAGGGTATCGACGAGGAAACGGAAATCGTCGGGACTGCCGAACCGACTCGTGGGTGCATAGTAGCCCGTTACTTGGTATCCCCAGGAACCATCGAAAGGATGTTCCATGACCGGAAGGAATTCGACATGGGTGTAGCCCATGCGGGTGACATATTCTACGAGATCGTCGGCCACATCTCGATACGAGAGGAGCGTTCCGGTTTCGGGGTCTCGCTTCCAGCTCCCGAGATGGATCTCATAGATCGACACCGGCGCGACACGGTAGTCGAAGTGAGCACGACTCCGCATCCATTCCGTATCCTTCCAGTGGTGCGCAACCGCAGCGGAAACCACCGATGCCGTGCGTGGCCGTACCTCCATTTCCGCACCATAGGGATCGGTTTTGTCCAGCACATATCCCTGTGATGTTTTGATTTCAAATTTGTAGAGCTCGCCTTCCTGGATGCCGGGAATGAAGATTTCCCAGACCCCGGAAGAGCCGAGGACCCGCATGGCATGGACTCGGCGATCCCAGTCGTTGAAACTACCGATGACGCTGACACTTCGCGCGTTGGGAGCCCACACCGCGAATTCCACTCCGGCGACGCCGTGTACCACGCGATGATGGGCGCCGAGTTTATCGTATATGCGAAAGTGATTTCCTTCTCCGAAGAGATAGAGATCGAATTCCGACAGGAGGGGACGGAAGGCATAGGGATCGTAAAACTCCTTCTCTCCCTGCGAGGAACGTGTTCTGATGCGATAGGGAAAGGAGTCGGTTTCGTTGCGGAACAGACACTCGAAAAATCCATCGTCATGGACCTGCTCCATGGCAAACACCTGTTCCTCTGCTTCGCCACCCCGGAGCACCCATGCCTCCTCCACATGGGGCAGAAAGGCGCGCACCACCACGCTTCCCTTTCCGCGAAACACGAGAGGGTGGATGCCGAGCACGCGATAGGGATCGAAATGCTCGGTGTACATGATGCGGTACATGTCTTCGGCAGACGCGGTCGGGCGCATGGGAATCCTGAATGGTGTCACGACTCAAAATACAAAAAACCCCGTTCCGGGGAATTCGGCCTATGTCAGAGTATCACGGGGGTGTCGAGCTCTCTGTCTGCCCACTCCTGAATCAGGGGAATGACCGTTGGAATCAGGGCTTTCACAATAGGAGAGAGTTCATCTCCATGCCCGCATGATCGAATCGGGATCGAACAGATCCAGAGGTGAGGTGGGGTTCCGTGCAACCAGAGGGCCAACCCATACAGAGTGTCGAGGGTGAGACCGTGGAGCCCCATGGAGGCTTCGGGATCAGGATAGACGCGCCGGATGCGAGGTTCTTCCAGCTCTTCGACCGAGGCATCCACCACCAGAGTGCGATCGAACTCTCCCATCAGTTCCGCATGCTCGGGAAAAAGTTGATGGGCGTGAAGGATCGTCCAGCCCTCCTGGCAACCTGCGGCGAGTTGCTCGCCCACCACGTGAGCCACGGCGTCGTCTCCGCGAAGAGGATTGCCGATGCACAGAATGAGACAGCGTGAGTGGGAGCACATCGAGGGCATCACGGTGGAGGGTGGGTGTGAAAAACGAAGGGGCTGTCTCCAGAGAGACAGCCCCTCTCTCGAAGAGAGGTATCAGCGTGTGATTCGTTTGAGCATGGTTCCGGAGGAATCGACAAAGGTCACTTCCATCGGCATCGAGCCCAAGGCATGCGTCGAACAGCTCAGGCATGGATCAAAGCAGCGTATGCCGGCCTCGATCCGATTGAGAATGCCTTCGGTGATTTCGGTATCGGGATCGTTGATGTAATGCATGGCGATCTGACGAATCGTGCGGTTCATCGCCAGGTTATTCTGCCCGGTGGCGATGATCATGTCCACGTGCTGGATCATCCCGTCGCGTCCGACCGTGTAGTTATGGAAGAGTGTCCCACGCGGCGCTTCGCAGGCACCGACTCCCTGGGACCGGTTGGAGTAAGCGCGGGCGCGAAGATCGTCCTCTCGCATGGTATCTGGATCGGTGAGGAGTTCTTCGATGCGTTCGAGCGCGAAGAGGATTTCGATCATGCGAGCGTAGTGGTAATAGAATGAGTTGACCACGACATTGCGGGTGCCTGCCATCTGCTTGAATTCCACAAGTTCCTTATCCGACTTCGGCGAACCCGTATGCGAGCATATGTTGAGTCGCGCGAGGGGACCGACTCGGTACTGTCCCTGGGGATACCCGAGCGGAGAATAGTAGGGGAACTTGAGATAGGACCAATCCTCGATGGCCTCACCGATATAGTCCTTGTACTTGCGAGGATCGAGTTTGTCGGCCACGATATTCCCGCCACTGTCCACGACGCGAATCACACCATCGTAGTATTCAAGGGCTCCATCATGAGTCACCAGTCCGAGGAAGAGGGTAGGGAAGTTTCCGAAAACCTCGAGCTTGCCGTGATTCGTTTCGATGAATGCTTTGATGAAATCCAGACCCAGTTGGGTGGTCTCGTAGGCCTCCGGCAACGCGGCCAGGATCGCATCGCGATCGAGGGGATTCAGGGCCGTGCGGACCCCGCCCGGCACGGCGTACACCGGATGGATTTTTCTCGCACCCACGCGCTCGATGGCATCCTGCCCGAACTTGCGAAGACGAATGCCGCGACGCGCCAGTTCGGGATTGCGATCGATGACACCGAAGATATTTCTCTGTTTGGGATCGGCATCCATGCCCAGGAGGAGGTCGGGAAGACTCAGGTGGAAGAAACTGAGAGCATGGCTTTGCACCCACTGACTCAAGTTAAGGATGCGGCGAAGACTCTCGGCGGTTTTCGGAATTTCTACCGCGAGAATGTCGTCTCCCGCTTTGGCTGAAGTCAGCAAATGGCTCACTGGGCAGATGCCGCAGATGCGGGATGTGATACCCGGCATTTCCCATACCAGTCGCCCTTCACAGAATTTTTCGAAGCCTCGGAATTCGGTGATATGGATGCGGGCATCATCCACGGAGCCCTGATCGTTGAACGAGATGGTGATCTTGGCGTGTCCCTCGATACGGGATACGGGATCGATGACGATGGTACGATTCGGCTTATCCATAACGCAGCAGATCCTCCGTGAGAATGGGTTCCCGGCCTTCCAGGAGTTCGGTGACAACGTGCCAGATCAGATCGGCGTGGGGTGGACATCCCGGCAAGAAGTAATCAATGGGCACCACCTTGTGAATGGGCTCGACGGCTTCCTGAAGGATGGGAAGGGGACTGTATGGAGTGCGACCCAATTGGGGACCGATCTCCCCATAGACCGCTTTCAGCATGGCATCCCGATCGAGGCCGTTGCGCATGGCGGTCACATTGCCCGTCACGGCACAATCTCCGAAGGCCACCAGCACCTTGCTGTTCTCTCTGGCCCGGATCAGTAATTCGCGGTTATCGGAATTGGCCACGGCCCCTTCGACGAGGGTGGCATCGACATCGGCGGGGAATTCTTTGATGTCCATGATGGGACTGAACACCACCTCGGCCTGTTCGTGCAGGGTGATGAGGCGTTCGTCCAGATCCAGGAAAGACATGTGGCATCCGGAACAACCGCCGAGCCAGCAGGTGGCGAGTCTTATTTTATCCATTGTTGCTTTTCCCTCGCATTGACGATGTATTTCAGAAAGTCACGATTCTTCGACATCTCTGCCACTGCCTTTCCCTTTTCGAACAGGGCGCCGGTGGGACATACGAGGACGCATTTCCCGCAGGACGTGCAGGAATTGGATTTCCCCCAGTCTCCAGCCAGGTCGGTGATCACGAAGGACTGGATGCCACGACCCGCGATATCCCAGGTATGGGCTCCTTCGATTTCGTCGCACACGCGAACGCACCGAGAACACAGAACGCAGCGATTATGATCGAGCACGAAACGCTCATGGGTGGCATCGATCGTTTTCTGAGGATGGAGGTAAAAGAAGCGCACCGAATCCATCCCCATTTCGTACCCGAGGTTCTGGAGTTCGCAATGGCCATTGGCCACACACACCGAACAGACGTGGTTCCCTTCGGCGAACAGCATTTCGATGATCATGCGCCGATAATTCTGAAGTCGGGATGAATTGGTGTGGACCTCCATGTGCTCCTCGACCTTGGTGATGCAGGCCGGCTGGAGCTTGTTCTGTCCATCGATCTCCACGAGACAGAGACGGCAGGCCCCCACCGTATCGAGACCTTCCAGCGCGCACAGGGTCGGAATCCTGATTCCATGCTCGGTAGCGGCCTCGAGAATCGTGGCATTGGCACGGGCACTGATCAGTTCTCCGTCGATCGTCAGGGTTTTTATCTCTTCCATACAGGTATTCCCGAGCGAAATGGTGAGGGCGGATTACTTGGATTTTTTTCTGTTCCCATTCTTCCGAGTGCTGGCCTCCTCAACGGGTACGGGGGGTACCTCGGGAGGGGAAGCAGGGGCGCGACCGTTGAGGAGTTCCTCATATTCGTGTCGGAAGAAGTGCAGAGTGGAAATGACAGGATTGGGAGCGGTTTGACCAAGACCACAGAGGCTGGTGTCTTTCACCATGATGCAGAGCTCTTCGAGGATTGCAAGGTCCTGACTGGTGGCTTCGCCCGCAGCCATGCGTTCAAGGAGACGGAAGAGTTGCACAGTACCCACCCGGCAGGGAATGCATTTGCCGCAGGATTCATCCATGGAAAATTCCATGAAGTACTTCGCCACGTCAACCATCGAAGAAGTATGATCCATGACTATGAGTCCACCAGAGCCCATGATTGAACCGACCTGGGCAAGGGACTCGTAATCCACGGAAATGTCGAGATGCTGCGTCGGGATGCAACCGCCCGATGGTCCTCCCGTCTGAGCGGCTTTGAACTCTCCGCCATTTGGAATCCCTCCGCCGATATCGAAGATGATTTCGCGCAGAGGCATACCCATGGGGACTTCGATCAGTCCGGTATTCTTGATTCTGCCGGCCAGAGCAAAAACCTTGGTCCCTTTGCTCTTGGTGGTGCCGATCTGCGAAAACCACTTGGCTCCGTTGACAATGATGGGAGCGACATTCGCATAGGTTTCCACATTGTTAATCAGGGTCGGCTTTCCCCAGAGTCCCATTTGGGAGGGATAGGGAGGACGAGGGCGGGGTTGTCCGCGTCGTCCTTCGATGGAGGCCATCAACGCCGTCTCTTCACCGCACACAAAGGCGCCAGCGCCGATGCGAATGTCGACCCGAAAATTGAATTCTGAATCGAAGATGCGGTTGCCCAGGACCTGGGTCCGTTCGGCTTGCTTGATGGATTTTTTAATCCGTTCGATGGCGAGAGGATACTCTCCCCGAACATAAATGTACCCTTGGGTCGCACCGACGCTATACCCCGCGATGGCCATGCCCTCGAGAATCGCATGGGGATTTCCCTCCAGGATCGACCGATCCATGAATGCCCCTGGGTCCCCTTCATCGGCATTGCAAACCACGTATTTCTGGTTGCTTTTCACCTTGCGCACAATGTCCCATTTGAGTCCCGTCGGATAGCCCGCGCCTCCTCGACCTCGCAGACCGCTGTTTCGCATCTCAAGAATGACGCCATCTTGTGTGTAGTACGTAATGGCCTTGGCGAGCGCCTCATAGCCACCATGAGAAATGTAATCCTCGATCGATTCGGGATCGATAATCCCCATGTTCTTCAGTACAATCTGATGCTGTTTGGCGAAGAACGGATCTCCCTCGCCGATGCTCATGGAGCGGATAGGGGCATTGTTGACGATATGCTCGTCGATGATGCGCTCAACATCCTCGGGCTTCACTTGGACGTACAGTGTATCGGAGGGCGAGACACGGACCAGGGGCCCCGCGCCACAGAGTCCCATGCATCCCGTGGAAATGACGCGCACGCGGGATTCCATGCCACGCTGTTTGCATATTTCGTCGAACAACTCCTTCAGCCGCATTCCTCCCGATGAGAAGCAGCCACCGCTCCCGCATACTCGAATTTCCGCGGAAAAGGCTTCGAGTTTTTCGCGCGAACTATGGCCGATATCGTACAATTCATCGAGAGTCATGACGCCTCCAACCAGGATTGAACTCGGGTAGTGATACCATTCGTCGTTTCATAGCCCACGACATCATTGTCATATACGACGACAGGGGCAATACCGCAGGATCCAACGCACCGTGCGGATTGGATCGACACCTTTCCTCCTTCGGAGGTTTCCCCCATCTTGCATCCACAAACATGTTCCACCGCGACCTGCAAATCTCCCGCACCCTTTACATAGCAAGCCGTGCCCATGCAGATCGTCACCGTATGTTCCCCCTTCGGTTTGAGGGAGAAAAAGTGATAAAAGGTCGCCACCCCATACACTTTGCTGGGAGGCAATTTGAGGCTCTGCGAGATGTAAATGAGAATGTCCTGCGATAGGTATCCGAACAGCTCCTGGGCGGTATGCAGGATTTCGATCAGTGCATCGCCACGATATTGAAATCGGGCGATCGCACGATCCAGATACTTGAAGCGATTGTCGCCGCTCTTATGCTCGGCGTCTTTGGTGCGATCGCGTGGGCTGGCATCTTGATCCATAGGAGAAACTCTCATTCAAGTGGGTGAAACACCCGGGTGAATTCGAACGATGTTAAAAAATGGGAAATTATTCTCGATCTGTAGTATCCGAAATTTAGAGAAGAGAGCGATGAATTCCAAGATCGGGAAAGGAATGGCGGATTTCGGAGGAGATTTGTGAAAAAAAAACGGTCGCCCCTTCGGGCGACCGTTCGATACACGAATCGTGTTTCTTACTTGATCAGAGTCATCGCTTTGGTGGTGGAGAAGGAACCACTCTCAAGACGATAGAAGTACTGGCCGCTCGGGAGGTTCGATGCATTGAAGGTCACTGTGTGGGAACCGGCGGTCATGAACCCATTCGCCAGGATGGCGACTTCCTTGCCGACGCTGTTGAACACCTTCACCGACGCGTATCCGCTCACCGGGAGGCTGAAGCGAATTGCGGTGCTGGGATTGAACGGATTCGGGTAGTTTTGCTCGAGGGTGTACGAAGAGGGAAGGGATCCCACTTCATCGGTGGCAACCGGAGCATCGAGCGTCACGTTCGGAATGTAGTAAATGTAGGATTCGGAGATGTCGTCGGCATCCGGAATTTCAACACCCGGTCTCCATTCCGTCGGAGAGAAGACGGTATGAATGACATGAATACGGTTGTCGGCGCCCACGGGGCTGGCGATCTTGGTGTACTTCTCACCGAAGTTCGGCGTGTTGGAAATATTGATCGGGTTGGTCCAGCCATTTCCGTCCACACGGCTTCTGATGTCACGAGCGGAAAGATACACGTCATGTGTGGTATCAATGGCCACGATGGTGTTGCCAGCCGCGCAGAACAGGGAGTCGGTGTCGATCCATTTCGCGTACAGCTTCATGCCGTCGGTGGACTTGGCAAATTCATGCTCGCCCCAGAATGTCGAGGAGGTCTGCCGTCCCGGAGCCCCGAAGAAACGGGTGATGCGACCGTTGTTGACGGCGCTGAACGCAGTGAATTCCCAGGTGGATCCGTTCTTCGCCACTTCACCGACAAAGGTGCTGTCGCGCCAGTCGGGCGGAATGAAGAAGTAGTCGCCGGAGATCGTGATCATGAAATGAATGTCTCCGTTGGCATCCACTGCCATGGCCTGGCTCGGATAGAAATAGGCGCGGCTCTGGTCCACTTCCACGTTCTTGATATTCATATCGGTGATGGGGATCAGCTCCGGCTGACTGAAGGTCACGCCGCCGTCCTTCGATACCATCAGACCCAGCTTGTTATCCACGAAGCTGAAGGATCCGCTGTTGACGAGAATGCCCAAAAAGCTGATGGCGACGGTCTGGCCATCAGGGGAGACATCGATCATCGGAGTGTCGTAAATCTCGTATCCATCCTGCAGGGGCTCGGCGAGCACGGGGGTATTGAGATCGAGGGACCAGGTCTTTCCCTTGTCCACCGATTTCATAAGGAAATACTCACCCGTAAGAAGGCCCTGGGAAGGATCCACAGTCTGTATGAGAGAGAACATGGTCCCGGTCTGCGCAGCCACTGCGAGGCGAGTCGGAATGAAGAGCGCCGGGGTACCCGGAGAGATCGTGGCACCGGAATAACTCGCTCCGTACTTGCCAGCAACATAGCCCACTTCGAACCATGTATTCTGCGTACCACCAAGCTGGGACCAGACCGCTGCCAGATCCACCGTCGCGGGATCGGACGACTGCGTGCCGTTCATCAGGATCACGCTCGGATGACGGGCGGCAAGCTGCCCGGCAGGATTGGTGATGGCGCTATTGATCGGACTCGTCGGCCCCGACCAATTTGCTCCCTTGTTGAGAGAAGTATTGAGTACCAGTTCTCCGGAGCTATTCGGACCGCCACGATAGATGACGACAAGCAACCCGGAATACGGATCGTAGGAAATCTGATTAGTGGCGCGGCTCTGGGAGGAGAGACCGTTCCACATCGTTCCAATCAGGACTCCCGCGCCTTCATCCGCAAACGCGGCCTTGTTGAGTCGAGGATGAGTGACAGGAGCAGAGGTGGGATTGTCGAGCCCGATCACCTTGGACGTCTTGACATACGCTTCGCGCGTCGAGACGGTACCCAGGCTCTGGGCAAACAACAGGTTGCTGCTGAACGCACACACCATCAGCAGGACCACAACCTTGGAAGCAGACTTCATGAAAAACCTCCGGAATGATTAGGGAAGAGTATCGTTGTGTCTTGGGAAACCAGGAAGAGTCGGGAAAAAATGTCCCATCCTCAGTCCTGGATCCTTAATCTATCCATTCCCGAGAAAAGAAACTAGTCTGATCGCGGGAACCCCGGAACTTTTGATTCCGGATCTACCCCCTACGATCAGACGGAAGATCAGTTACAGAAACACAGTACGTTATCTTCAATCGAAACCCTGTCCTTCCGTCTCGAGATCCGGCCATTCTTCTCGAAATCTTGTCATTCTCTTCCGAGATCTACGATGATCGATCCCGGTCCAATGCCCGCTTCCACGAGCTTCCGATACGCATCTGCCTCTGCTCGCGTGGAAAAAGGTCCAACATACACCCGATTCCATCGGGATGGTCCGGAGCCCTCCGTGCGCTGGTAGGAGGGAAAGCCCAATTTTACCAGACGGGCACGCAAGGTGCGAGCTCCCTCATCATCCTTCGTTGCCGTTACCTTGATCGCAAATCCCCTGGTCCTCGGGACAGGTGGTGCGACGCGGGGTGCCGGAGCGGGAAGGGCTGGCAAGGGAGCGGTTCCCGCCACTGTTGCCGTATCACCTTCCTCCCGACGCAGACTGTCGAGAAAAGCATCCGAATATCCACGTCCTCGTGCCGTGTCGCGTATCCCCACCGCGATCGTGCGTTGCTCATACGGTCCGAGACGAACCTTGTAAACGGGGCGGCGCAGGCGGGCGACAAACTCACTTTCCACGCGAACGCTGAACCCTGCGGCGCGGTAGGTGTTGGACACTTTCGTGGCAGAATACTGATCACGACTCGCATAGATCTGAACGTAGAACAACCATTCCGAGATGGGATGGTGCGTACTGTCCACCGCTTGGATTGATGTCTCCGGCACTGGATTTTGTCGGGCCACGGGGGGTGATATCAGAGGAGCATTCGGCTTCGGGGTGATCAAGGGCAACCACCAGTGACGGGTGAAATACACGGCGGCGGCAAGGGACGTCAGTGCCAGGATCCAACCCAGCCATCTCAGCCACGCTCGAGAGGTGGGCATTGGAGGGATTGCCTTCGATCGATCCGGTGGAGCTGATAGGGGAGAACTGGCAGGACGCATCAGGGCGCGAAAATCCTCCTCGGTCAGTGAACGGGAGGGTGGTACGGATGGGGAATCCTGTTGATGTGGAAGCTCCGTGTCCTCCTTCCGTTGAGGAGGAGATGACGCCGGAAGAATAGGTGTGGAGGCCTGTGAAACGGCTGTGGATGACGAGACAGACGCTGCCACGCGCTCCTCTGGAATGGAGGGAGTGGAAACGGAATCGGTTACCGGGAAAGGTTCATGGTCCGATACAGGTTCGGACGCAGAAGCACCATCCTCGCGGGGAGGCAAGGATGGTGCGGGCGTGGGACCGATGGGGCGTGTTTTTGCGGGATCAGAATGATCCGGACGCGCGAAATTGAAACGTGGAGTCGAACCGGGATCTTCGTTCATCCTGCGATCCTCCTGGGATCAGGGACGGCGTCCCTTCGGGATGGTGATCTGCTTGATGTTATGCTCGATCCGCTTCTTCTCCTTCGATGTGGGATTGAGCTTCAGGTAGATCGTATACGCTTCGAGCGCGCCCTGAAGATTGTTCATGCGCAGATAGGTATCGGCAAGAACCATGTACGTGGTGGAAAAGCCGGGATCGGTTTCTTTCGCCACCAGGAGGGTGCGTTCGGCGTCGGCATAGCGACCGGTCGTCAGGAAGTACTTGCCGAGCTTGACGCGTGCTTCGGTTTGGAAGGGGTTCTTGCGGAGGGCATCGCGGACGAGCACGATTCCGTCGGCGGAGGTTTCGGCTCTCGCCATCAGGCGTTGTCCCTTTTTGAGGTCCGCATTCGCGGCCTTGACCTTGTCGAAGGAGAGAGAGTCGTACAGACCGTAGGCCAGGCGCTGCGGATCATAGTCGAAGGCGAGGATATATCGATCGAGGATGTTCTTTTCGATTTCTTTGCCCTTTGGACCGGGCTTCTTCTTCCAGGTGGTGACCAGAAGAGAGATTTCTTTGACTTTGTCGAAATTCATATCACCCACGGTGACGCGAACATCGGTAGGCATGGGCTTTCCCTCGAACGGCATATCCTTCTGCACCCACGAAAGAAGAGGAAGGATAGAGGTCTGGGTGTAGGTCATAATCGAGCCGCGGACTTCGGGGGTTCCGTCGGGCAGCGCATAGGCGTTCTGAACAAACATTTGCATGCCCGTGGCAAGCACGCGAATGGGGCGGATAGACACCTTGCCTGAGGGAAGGGGAACCATCTCCAGGAGCTGATATTTGCCGGCACCAATCGAGGACGCCACGGCCAGCACGTTGCACCCCGACAGGGGATCGCCGCTGTGCACGTGCATCCACAATTCCTCTTTTCCATCTCCGTCGAAGTCGGTCTGCCAGCCGGCGATCGGGCCCGAAAGATCCGCGGTGAGACAGGCATCCTTGTCTGTCGCTCCGAGGGTATTGGATTTCATCATTTCCTTGAAGGTGGAAAGGGGCATCGACACCGAGGCCGCTTCGTCATTGCCGGCGCACAGGGGTTCAATGCCGAAAGCCATTTGGGCGAATGCCGCCGAACCGTACACGCTGAACACTGCGAAAAGGACGGGGAGAATTCGTTTCATGATCGTGGGAAGAATGTGGTGAGGATAGGAGAAGAGGTCGGAAGAAAATACGGAGAGCGGCTTCCAGTTGCAACCAAACAGAACTCCTATTGAAGCGAGATGGCGATTTCGTACTTTTCCTCACGATCACCAGGCAAGGAATGCTCATGGAGTTTGTCTCTCTCAACCCCGCCACGAACCAGGAACTCGGTCGCTTCCCGGAATATGATCCCGCGCAGGTACATGCCATTCTCGACGACGTATGGGACACGTGGCGTACATGGCGAAGGATCTCGTATGCCGATCGGGCGCGGAAGATGCATCGGGCTGCCGAGGTTCTGCGCGCCAATGCCCGACAACATGCCGAGGCGATGACCTGTGAGATGGGGAAACCCATCACCCAGGCATTCTCCGAGGTGGAAAAATGCGCCTGGGTGTGCGACTGGTACGCCGACCAGGCCGAGACTCTGCTGGCACCGGAATCCGTGGAGACCGACGCGACACGGAGCATGATTCGATTCGATCCCCTCGGACCCGTTCTTGCAGTGATGCCCTGGAATTTTCCCTACTGGCAGGTGTTTCGCTTTGCCGCCCCGGCCCTGATGGCCGGGAATGTCGGGCTTCTGAAGCATGCAGGGAATGTTCCTCACTGTGCCCTGCTCATTGAAGACGTGTTCCACCACGCTGGTTTTCCTCGCTCCGCGTTTCGAACCCTCCTCGTTGGATCATCCCGCGTGGCGTCTATTATCGAGGACGATCGTATCGCCGCTGTGACCCTGACCGGGAGTGAGCCTGCGGGCATGGCGGTAGCCGCGACGGCCGGACGATGTATCAAGAAAACGGTTCTCGAACTCGGGGGGAGCGATCCCTTTATCGTGCTCGCCGATGCCGATCTCGAGCGTGCCGCCCGCGTTGCCGCTGATGCCCGGTTGATCAATACCGGACAAAGCTGCATCGCCGCCAAACGATTTATCGTGGAATCCACGGTGTACAGCCGGTTTCTCGAACTCTTCCATCGTGAGATGGACGCACGGATTCTTGGAGATCCCATGGACCCGGCCACGCAGGTGGGAGCAATGGCACGCGAAGATCTTCTGGAGGAATTGCACGATCAGGTGAAGCGCGCTCTTGAGGCGGGGGCACAGTGCATCCTGGGCGGAACCCGGGCGGATCGGGAGGGGGCTTTCTATCGACCCACGATCCTCACCGACGTGCTCCCCGGAAATCCGGCCTTCGACGAAGAGCTCTTCGGTCCGGTGGCGGCAGTGATTCGTGCGGAGTCCGCCAAGCACGCCGTAGAGCTGGCCAATCACAGCCGGTTTGGACTGGGGGCCAGCCTGTGGACCCGCGATCCTGCCCTTGCGAACCAACTGGCCGCCGAAATCGAATCCGGGTCGGTGTTTGTCAATGGCATGGTAAAATCAGACCCTCGACTTCCCTTCGGGGGAGTGAAAAAATCCGGATTCGGGCGTGAACTTGCGGGCTATGGCATCAAGGAATTCGTCAATATCAAATCGGTATGGATGGGAGAGTGACCATGGGCTCCCACCTGATCATCCTTCGACGGATAACCGCGAATCTCGTGGTTCTGCTAATGATATGCGTCGGTTCGGGGGCGTATGCGCAAACGGTGGAGCTGGTTGAGAGCATCCCCATGGAAACGACGCTCGACAATCCGGATGTACGCAACACTGCCGAGGTGTGGCTCGAGGTCATTCGCGGCGCGAAACGAACGCTCGACATCGAACAATTCTATGTCGCCAACGTGCCGGGCTCGTCCCTCGATACCGTCATCGCCGAGATTCGAGCCGCCGCGCGCCGTGGGGTGCATGTTCGTCTGCTGGTGGAAAAATCCTTTTACAGAAAATATCCCGAGACGGTGGATGCGATAGGAAAACTCGACCACTGCAGCGCCCGCGTTATCGATTTTCACGCCGTGGCTGGTGGAGTTCAACACGCCAAGTTTTTTGTGGTCGATGGCCGCGACGTCTTCGTCGGAAGTCAGAACTTCGATTGGAGAGCCCTCGACCATATTCACGAACTGGGGGTTCTTGTGCGAGATTCCTCCTCGGCCCGCGATTTTCTTGCAGTGTTCGACGCGGACTGGGCGGTGGCCGGCGGAGAGGATGCACATACCCATCGCGGGCTCCGGGCCGGTGCTGGCTCGGTTTCCATTGCCAACGATGATGATGCGACGATGAGGCCCGTGTTCAGCCCACTTTCGACGCTGGGGGATTCCCTCTCTTGGGACATGGCGGCGATCCTCGACCTGATCGATGGGGCGGACAGCACGGTGCAGATTCAGGTGCTCAGCTATTCTCCCGTAGATGGAAAGGAGTACGATGGGGAATTGGAGCATGCCCTGCGGTGTGCCGCCGTACGCGGCGTGCGAGTGCGTCTGATCGTGTCGGATTGGTCGATCGGACATAAACGTATTGGATACCTAAAAAGTCTGTCCCTTTTCCCGAATATCGACGTGCGGATCTCCTCGATCCCCGATGCATCCACGGGATTCGTCGCCTTCGCCCGCGTCGAGCATTGCAAGTATCTCGTTGTGGATGGTACTCGGGCCTGGGTGGGGACGAGCAACTGGTCGCGCGACTATTTCCATGCCTCCCGCAATGCGGGATTCGTGTTTGACGGGGGACGCATTCCTACTCTCCTCGATCGCATTTTTCGACGTGCGTGGAATTCACCCTACGTCTCTCGATTGGATGTGACGGCCTCGTACACTGCACGGCGTAATGACGATGGCAGTGGGAAATAACGAAGAAGGCGGACTTCCGCTCCGCGATCTCCACCTTCCGTCCGAGGTGCTGGCCTTTGCCGCCACAATCCGGCGTATCGGGGGCACGGTGTACCTGGTGGGGGGATGGGTGCGGGACTATCTACGGGGAGTGGCGAATGCGGACTTCGATCTCGAAGTATACGGGGTACAACAGACGGAACTCATGGAAAGCATTGCACGCCATGGGCAGGCGGATCTCGTCGGGCGTTCCTTTGGCATCATCAAGGCCCGATTCGGCCGCATTCACTGCGACATTGGTTTTCCCCGCACGGAATCCAAGACCGGACGCGGGCATCGGGGATTTCTGGTGACTCCCGATCCGCATCTCACGTTTCAGCAAGCCTCGTCGCGTCGCGATTTCACCATCAACAGCATGGGAATTCGGTTGCCCGACGAAGTCCTGGTCGATCCGCATGGAGGCCAACGTGATCTGCGCGATGGCATTCTGCGACATGTGTCCTCCGCATTTGCCGAAGATCCCCTCCGCGTATTGCGTGGCATCCAGTTCGCCGCTCGTTTCGAGATGCGGATGGCTTCCGAGACCATTGCGTTCTGTCGTCAGCTTCCACTCGACGAGCTGTCCCGCGAACGCGTGTACGGCGAATTGCACAAGCTCTTCCATCTCGCGGCTCGACCTTCGGTTGGGTTACGCCTGATGGACGAGACGGACACGCTTCGCTACTTTCCGGAATTGGCTGCCCTGCGGGGCACTCCGCAGGATCCGGAAAAACACCCCGAAGGTGATGTATGGGATCACACCCTCTGTGTGATGGATGAGGCGGCCACCCTCAGGGATGACATTCACGATCCGGTAGAACGCGAAGTTTTTCTGTTGGCCTGTCTCTGTCACGATCTCGGGAAGCCCGGAACCACGGTTCGTGTGGACGGTCGGTGGACCAGTCCCGGCCACGCCGAGAAAGGAGTCGAGCGAAGCGATGCCTTCCTCGGTCGCATACTCGGGTCACCCGACCGAATCATCGGGGTCACCACCCTGGTTCGGGAGCACATGGTTCCCAAACAACTGTATCAGGCCCGAGCGCAAGTGTCCGATGCGGCGATCCGGCGGCTGGCGCAGCGTGTTTCGATCCGTTTGCTTGAAAAGGTGAGCCGGGCCGATCACCTCGGTCGACGATTCGTCGACGCCCAACGACGAGCCTTCCCCGCGGGAGACTGGCTTCTTCGACGTGCGCGTGAGCTCGGAGTTTTGGAAGGACCGGAACCCCCGTTCTTGCGTGGACGACACCTCCTGGCGATGGGAGTGCCTCCGGGACCCCATCTTGGGCCGGTGCTCGACGAGGCGTATCACCTTCAAACCGAAGGTATCCTTCGGAATGTCGAAGATGCTATCGCCTGGGCGCGGGAGACCCTGAAAGGGTAGTACATGGCATGGCCAGGTTTTTGCGAGGGACTTTTTGAAATCGTACATTTCTCTGCTCTGTGCCCGTAGCTCAGTTGGATAGAGCATCTGCCTTCTAAGCAGAGGGTCGAAGGTTCGAATCCTTCCGGGCATGCAAATGGATGATAATTTCTAGTGTTGTGACACTCGGTTTCGTGTGATCGATCGGATCAGGGTGTCTGGGATACGTGATGAGTTCTCTTGTTCCTGTTTCGTGAAAGGGATGATGGAGTCCGGCTGATCAAGGAATCAGTGCTCGGCTTCCTGTGTTTCACACTGTTGTTATTCCTGTTCGGGCACTTTCTTTGCTCCATTCCGGTTGTCGTGTTATTCGCCATCCCCATTTCTTCGACAAGGAGGTACGCAATGACCAATGGCTCCACGGATCATTTCTGGAACCTGGATCTCTCCGAACAACAGGAACATGTCCGACTCACAGCGAGAGAATTTGCTGAACAGGAAATTCGTCCCCGCATCATGGAGTTTGACGAAAGCCAGACCTTCCCCACGCACATTTTCCGTACGCTCGGAGAGATGGGGTTTCTCGGCATAATTTTCCCCGAAGAGTACGAAGGAGCCGGATTGGGGTACGTGGAGTACGCTCTGGTGATCGAAGAGATTTCGCGCGTGGATCCATCTGTAGGACTCGGAATCGCGGCACACAATGGCCTGTGTGCGAGTCACATCAACTTATTTGGCACCGAGGAGCAGAAACGAACCTGGCTTCCGGATCTGGCTTCGGGACGAAAGCTCGGCATGTGGGGACTTACCGAACCCGGTTCGGGAAGTGATGCCGGTGGCATGCGCACCAATGCTGTTCGGGATGGCGACGAGTACGTGCTGAATGGAAGTAAAAACTTCATCACGCATGCGTCGGTAGGACAGACGGCGGTGATCATGGCAAAGACTGATCCGGGTGCGGGAAATGCGGGAATCAGCGCCTTTATCGTGGATAAGGATACCCCCGGTTTCCATACCGGCAAGAAGGAAAACAAGCTTGGTATGCGGGCCAGCGATACGGCGGGCCTCATTCTGGATAATGTGCGTATTCCAGTGCATCAGCGTCTCGGCGACGAAGGAATAGGATTCAAGCAGGCGCTTCAGGTGCTCGATCGGGGACGAATTGCCATCGCTGCTCTATCGGTGGGCTTGGCTCAAGGTGCGTACGAAACGGCACTCGAGTATTCCAAACAGCGGAAACAGTTCGGGAAGCCCATTGCGGAGTTTCAGGCCACCCAGTTCAAACTCGCGGATCTGGCCCTCTCCATCGAAGCGTCTCGAATGATGGTGATGAAGGCGGCCACGATGAAGGATGCGGGGTTGGATGTCAATATCGAATCCGCTCGGGCAAAGCTGTTTGCAAGTGAAACAGCGGTCCGTGCGTCGAATGAGGCCGTTCAAATCCTTGGGGGATATGGATTTTCCAAGGAGTATCCAGCGGAAAAGTTCTATCGGGATGTCAAACTCCTGACCATAGGGGAAGGGACGTCCGAAATTCAGCGTATGGTCATTAGCCGGGCACTGCTGAAGGAATGAAGTACTACACGCTCCATACGCGAAAGGCCATCGACGGGTTTGATGCCGTCGTCGATGTCTTTCCAGAATCCGCCTGCTGGGCCAGCCTGGAAGAAGACGCAATCACCCTCGTCCTCCAGAAGCTCGCCTGGTTCCTCGATCTTCCGTCGCACGAAAGAATTCGTGTGGAATTTTCACGCAAAGAGGATGAGGATCGCTGGTATCGGATTACGATTCGGTAGGTGGGGTGACAGGATCCGGGTCATCTGTGGGAGCAGAAGGAGACCGAGATTCTCGTGGCATCGAAAGGGAGTTATCTTTTGATTTGTCAGTGGAAATTTCTGGCCGCACATCTCCCATGAGGCGTGCGTGTTCCTCCGATTGCGATTCTTCTTCCCAGGGGATCGCTTCTTCTGATTCCATGGGTTCATCCAGTTCGATCATTATTGTGCGCCCCACCGCGTCACCCTGATCGTTGTAGCGGCTGAGGGCGCTCCAACGTACTGGAAACGAGAGACCGGAGGCCGAGAGAAGAGCCATTGGACAGCGCCAGACGAGGCGATGCAGATCGAGAAGAGCCGCCAGCGAGGAGGCATCGTTGGGCATCAGAATGGCCACGGACTGACCCACGAGGTGGGCAAGGGGGTATCCGGTCGCGTGTTCCACGAGGGGATTCGCGTCGAGGATGCGCCCAGCCTCGTCGGTGTCCATCACGATCACATCGCGCCGTGCAGCACGAGCAAGGCGCAGGGATTTCTGGTGTTCGAGAGATCCGCGATGATGCTCCCACGCGAGCAGGATGCGATGCAGATGCTCGATTTCCTGGACGGACGCATCGGGCACATCGGTAAGGAGAGAAACCAGGGGATCGGGAGCACGAAACACCGAAGCCAGGCGATCGAGGGGAAGCGTCACCGATCCGGCGCTCCAATTGGCGAGTAGGCCCGCGAGGCCCAGGAGACCAAGCACCAGAGGGAGTATGATGATGGGAGACCGAATGAGATAGAGGCCGATTTGCTCGGGAAAGAGGTAGAGCACCACGCCGAGGCCGGCGATCAGGCAGGCCAACAGGAGAAGGAGATGGGACAGGAGGAGACGAGGAAAGAGTGAGGCGCGTGGAGATTGGTGCACGGCGAACCTTCGATGTGTGGCGGACCTCCGAATCATGGCGGACCTCCGATTATTCCTCTATCAAACGTTGAATGTCCTTCTCGGTTCCCATGAGGACGAGGATGTCACCATCAAGAATGATGGTTTCCGGCAAAGGTACGCCGATAATGTGCTCCTCTCGCTCCTCGCGTCCCTTACGGATTACGATGGCCTGTCGTTTGATCGTGATCAGATTAACGTTGTACTTCCTACGAAGATCCAGATCCATCAGCGTGTGATTGAGTGTGAAGGACGGGGCAGCCACCTGAAGGATCACGTGCTCGTCGGTGAGTGGAATAATGTCGAGAACGAGGGAACTCATCAGGGTATAGCTGAGACGTTCGGCCACGACTTCTTCTGGGGAGAGCACCATGTGGACTCCCACGCTTTTCAGAATTTTCGTGTGGATGGGAGAGGTGGAGCGTGCGATCACCTTTTTGCACTTGAACTGGAGACAGAGCACACAGGTGAGCAGTGTGCTTTCGAAGTCCTCGCCCATGGTCACGATCACGGCATCCAATTCTTCGAGTCCCTGATTTCTCAGTGCGCTCTCGTCGGTGCTGTCGAGGCGGATCGCATATGCCACATAATCCTTGATTTCTTCGATCTTCGACATCGTGTTGTCGATGACGATCACCTCGGCGCCTCGATCACTGAGTTCCCGGGCGAGACGCTCGCCGAAGTATCCGAGTCCGATCACAGCAAAACGTTTGACCATAACCGCTCCTCTGTATTATCCGATCATGACGGAATCGGATGGGTAATCATAATTCGCATAGGCGGCCTTGGCCGTCAGGGCCATGACCAATGTCACGGCTCCGACGCGACCGACAAGCATGGTGACCACCAGGGTCAGTTTGGACACATCCGTCAGAGCGGGCGTGAGATTGCGGGACAGGCCCACCGTACCGAAAGCCGATGTCGCTTCGAACAACAGATCAAGGAAGGGAGCCGATTCGTAGATCGAAAGGATGAAGGTCGCAATCATCACCAGGAGTCCACTGAGCATGATGGTCGCCACTGCTTTATCCAGTGTCGATTGCGTCACCTGCCGACGGAACACCTCCACTTTTTGCCTTCCTCGAACCACGTTCCAAGCCGAGAGGGCGAGCACGGCCGCGGTCGTGGTTTTAATACCGCCACCGGTGGAACCGGGCGATGCCCCGATAAACATCCAGACCACCATCACGAATGCGGTGGCGGGTGCGATGGCGCCGATATCGATGCTGTTGAATCCCGCCGTACGCGTGGTGATACTCTGAAAGAGACTGGCCACCCATTTGTTCCCTTCGGCCATGCCCTCGAGGGTATTGAAATATTCCAACACATAGACGAATAGGGTGCCCACCACAATCAGGAGTGCGGTCATGATCAGGACAAGCTTCGAATGAAGAGAGAGTCGAACGCGGTGTCCGCCCCGGGGTCGACGCAGCAAGCCCGCCACGTTGACAATCACCGAGAATCCCAATCCTCCCAGAACGATCAGGGCGCAAATGGTGAGATTGATCGGAACATTCGTCATCGTGCGTGGATCGGCGATATTGGCCGAGAGGGTGGAAAAGCCCGCGTTACAAAAGGCGCTCACGGCATGGAACACCGAATTATATGCAGAATGCGACAAACTGTCGAAGGTGCCGGGCTGCCAGGACAGAAACAAAAACAACGCTCCCATCGCCTCGATGAGCAAGGTGACGCCCACGATCTGCTGCAAGGCGCTTTTTACCTTACCCACGTTGTCTCCGCTGAGGAATTCCTGCATCAGCACTTTTTCCTTGATCCCGAGACTCCCATGAAACAATGCGAAAAAGGTGGTAAAGGTCATTAACCCCAGCCCGCCGATCTGAATAAGAAGCAGAATGATCGTCTGCCCCAGCAGCGTGAAGGTAGTTCCGGTATCCACCACCACGAGCCCGGTGACACACACCGCGCTGGTTGAGGTGAAGAGTGCATCCACCACGCTGATTCCGTGCGTGGTCGCCCGAGGTAAAAGCAGACCAGCCGCGCCAGAGAGGATGACGAAGACGAAGGTCGAGATAAAGAGCTGTGCGGGTTGAATCTTCAGGCGGGACAGGCGTCGGGTGTAGCGTGCGAAACTCGAGAGCAGATGCAAAATGATGTACACATCAGCCATGTCGAGCACGAAATCCAAAGAGGAAGGAAATCCGAAGAAGCGAGCGATGGGAAGGATGGTAGACGGAATGAGGATGAACAGAATGCTGAACAGGACAAGGGACACGAGGAGCACGAGGTCGAACCGGTGTTCGGTGATATACTCGTCGCGTCTTGGCACCAACATCAGCTTGATCACCTGTTGTAGTACGAACACGGCGATCACGATCAGTTGAACGGACTCGATCAGGCGAGCCAGGGAGGCGGACAGATGGAAGCCGTGTTCCAGAATCACCGCAGTGAAGGCCAGAGGAATGAGCAGGTACAACACCGCGTTCGCGCGGGCGCTGACCAGCCGAAACTGGGACTGGGTGAGACGAAGCATGGACGGGTCGGCGCCTTTGATTCTCTGGGGGATCGTTCGTAGCTTTACGAATAACCGAATAAGCAAAATATCTTCTCATGAGCATATGTCGCAATTGATCGCCAGTATTTCCGGACTGCGGGGCGTGGTCGGATCGGGTCTGGATCCCGCCGTGGTGGAACGCTACGTTCATGCTTTCGCGCGGTGGAGTCCCCCGGGTGTCATCGTGGTTGGCCACGACGGCCGTCCCTCCGGATCTGCCCTCATTCGCCTGGTCGCCGGAGTCCTGTCTCTTTCGGGACGAGAGGTGGTGGACATTGGATGCGTTCCCACCCCCACGGTGCAGCTTCTCGTCGAGCATCTGTCCGCCGCCGGCGGAATCGCCGTCACGGCCAGCCACAACCCCGCGCAATGGAATGGACTGAAATTTCTCAACCGTGAAGGTCTTTTTCTTGATCCGAAGGAGATTCGATCCTTCTTCGAGACGGTTGATGATCCCACGCGCACCTGGGTGGATTGGACGAGGCTTGGGCCCTTGACCTCACGGGAAGACGCGCTCGACCTGCATCGCGAAAAGGTGCTCGCCCTCGAGGGACTCGATCTCGAGGCGATTCGTGCACGGCGGTACTCCATCGTGGTTGACGCGGTCAATGCCTCGGGAAGTTCTGTGGTTCCCCGTCTCCTTGAGGATCTGGGGTGTCGGGTGCTTCCCGTCGCCTGTGACGGGAGCGGTGTCTTTCCGCATACTCCCGAACCACTGCCCGAAAACCTGACATCCCTGGGAGAGGCCGTGCGCGCCCACGGAGCCGATGCCGGATTCGCGGTTGATCCCGATGCGGATCGACTGGTGCTCTTTACCGAGCAGGGGCTCCCCTTCGGTGAGGAATACTCCGTCACCACAGCCGCTGATGCCGTGCTAGGAATGCATCCCAGGGCGGATGCCATTGTCGTGGTGAATCAATCCACCACACGTGCCGTCGAGGATGTTGCCGCTCGATACGGTGCCCGCGTGGAGCGGTCGGCGGTAGGGGAAATCAATGTCGTGCGCCTGATGCAATCTCTGGGCGCCGTCATAGGGGGAGAGGGAAGCGGAGGCATCATCCACCCCCGGGTGCATTATGGTCGGGATTCCCTGGTAGGAATTGCCCTGGTGCTTCAGGCGTGGACGCGCCATGGAGGAACTCTCTCATCATATCGGGCCAGTCTTCCGGACTATCGGATGCGAAAGGTAAAACTCCCACTGACACCGGGCCTGGATGCGGACGCCGTGATCCGGCGACTCGCCGAACAGGTAGAGGGAGCGCGAGTGTCCACGATCGACGGCGTGCGACTGGAGTTTGACGATCGTTGGGTTCATGTCCGCACATCCAATACCGAACCCCTACTGCGCGCGATTGCCGAGGCACCCACTGATGAGGACCTCGACTCGCTTCTCCACCTCGTGTGGGAAAAGGGGGGCGTCCCTGGAGTCTCTCGCCCATGATGCTCTGTCGCGTACTTGGAACGCTGGTCAGCACGAAAAAGGACCGGACGCTTCTTCCCTACAAAATGCTGATCTGTCATCAGATCGATCTGCAACGACGATTCCTCCCCAACGGGGAGGTATTGGCCATCGATCACACCGACGCCGGGATTGGTGACATGGTGCTTGTCGCGCAGGAGGGCGATGCAGCCCAGCAGGTGCTGGGTCGCACAGATGTGCCCGTGCATTCCGTTGTCGTTTGTGTCGTGGATGATTTTCATATCGATAGCCGCTTCGCCCCCGTCTCTTCTCCTACGGATTGAACTCATTTCATCATATTTCAACGAGGTACTCTCATGTCCGTCATTATCGACATCTATGCCCGCGAGATTCTGGATTCGCGCGGTAATCCCACCGTCGAAGTAGAGGTGGAACTGGAATCCGGCGTGTTGGGACGCGCCGCTGTGCCAAGTGGAGCATCCACCGGCGAACGAGAAGCCGTGGAATTACGGGATGGAGACAAGAAGCGATACAACGGAAAGGGAACCTTGACGGCGGTGGAAAACGTGAACGACATCCTTGCCGATGAACTCATCGGATGGGATGTCTTCGATCAGGTGGGAATCGATTCGATGATGATCGAAATGGATGGGACCCCGAACAAGGGCAAGTTGGGCGCCAATGCTCTGTTGGGAGTGTCCCTTGCCTGTGCCCATGCGGCCGCCGAGGAAGTCGGCCTCCCCCTGTACCAGTACATCGGGGGCGTCAACGCCAAAGTGCTGCCTGTGCCGATGATGAACATTCTCAACGGTGGCAAGCACGCGGACAACACGGTGGATTTTCAGGAATTCATGATCGTGCCCTACGGCGCACCGACCTTTGGAGAGGCCTTGCGCTGTGGCGCGGAAATCTTTCATGCTCTGAAAAAAGTGCTTTCTGATGCTGGTCTGAATACCGCCGTGGGCGATGAAGGCGGTTTCGCTCCGAGTCTGAAGAGCAATGAAGAAGCGATTCAGTACATTTTAAAGGCGATGGAAAAGGCGGGATACGGTGAAGGAGATTGTTATATCGCGCTCGATGTGGCCGCCAGCGAGATGTACGAGAAGCAGAAGGGAAAGAAGCCTCCGATGTATCGCTTTTTCAAGTCCGACAAGAGTCTCAAGAGCGCCGACGAGATGATCGATATGTATGTTCGGCTCGTCGAGAAGTATCCCATTATTTCCATCGAGGATGGATTGGGCGAAAACGACTGGGAGGGATGGAGCCGTTTGACCCAGGCCCTGGGTGGGAAGTGTCAGCTTGTGGGCGATGATATTTTCGTAACCAATACGGCGATTCTCGAGAGGGGAATCGCGCAGCACATCGCCAATTCCATTCTCATCAAGGTCAACCAGATCGGGACCCTCACCGAGACGCTCGATGCCATCGAGATGGCGCATCGCGCTGGGTACACGACGGTGATCAGTCATCGATCGGGAGAAACCGAGGATGCGACGATTGCCGATATCGCAGTGGCCACCAACGCGGGACAGATTAAAACCGGATCGGCCAGCCGCTCCGATCGAATTGCCAAGTACAATCAGCTCTTGCGGATCGAGGACGAGCTCAGCGCCAACGCGATCTATCCGGGCAGCTCGGCCTTCGCTTTCACTCGCGGCTGAGTCTTCCGTGCGGATCCTGGTCGCCCCGGATTCGTTCAAGGGCAGTTTCACGGCAAGGGAGGTCACGACCCTCGTGGCCTCCCTTCTTCGTGCGCTATGGCCTCTGGCCGAGGTGGTGGAATGCCCTCTCGCCGATGGAGGCGAGGGGACCCTTGACGCACTCGCATCTTCGCTCGATTTGATGCCATATGTATGCCGCACTCGTTCTCCGAACGGCGAAGTGCAGGACTCTCGCTGGGCCTTGTCCCACGACGGTACTCTGGCCCTGGCAGAATCCGCTGCCGCAGTGGGATGGGCGAAAGTGCCCGAAGCGCGTCGCGATCCCTTGCACGCATGGTCCGACGGCGTGGCGGACCTTCTCGACATCCTTCACGCATCGACGGCCTCAACGCTGGTAATGGGACTCGGAGGCACCCTCGTCAACGATGCTGGTTTCGGATTCGCGCAGTCCCTCGGATATCGATTTTTCGATCGACAGGGGAAGGTCATCCAACGGAATGAGGCGACGGATGTAGTCACCTGTCTGCGCACCGTGTTCGCCTACGCCCCTCCCGCGCACGATCTTCCGCAGGATCGGACGCGACTTGGACTCGCGGATGTCCATGCTCCCCTGTCCGGAACTCGGGGAGCCACCAGCACCTTCGGCCCGCAAAAAGGGATCCCTCTGTCTCAGCTTTCTGCGCTCGACGATGCGATTTCGAGTTTTGCATCCGTGTGCGATGTCAGTGGTCGCCACGCGACTCTGGACGGAGCAGGAGCCGCAGGAGGACTGGGGTGGGCCCTGTCGGTGTTCACGGGAGCGCAGCTTGTATCGGGAGCCGAGTGGGTTGTCGAGCGAAGCGGAGTGCAAGACCTGCTTGACCGCGTGGATCTGGTCATTACCGGCGAAGGGCGTTTAGACGATCAGACACGCATGGGGAAGGTGGTGGGAACGCTGGCCAGACACGCCTCGCAACGGGCGGTGCCTGTGGTGGCTCTGTGTGGGCGCGTGGACGGAGATCCCGAGAGTCGGGCTCGGGAATTGGGATTGCATCGCGTACTCGCGATCCGGACCGACGGAGGAACGGACATTGGCCTCCACCCTAGAGAGGATCTTCTGTCCTGCCTGCGCGCTTGGTGCGAACGTCAGGACGCGAAGTCCTCGCCTCCGCGTTTCCTCATCTGACGCCAAACCCGTATTTTTTCGCATCCATTCATCACACACGGGCAGCAATCATGGTCAAGATCACGTTCGGTACCGATGGCTGGCGAGGCCTCATCGCCGATGACTATACGTTTGAAAACGTGGGGCGCGTCGCACTCGCTTTCGCACAGTTTTACAAAAAGCATCCCAAGATCGCCCATGGGGTCGTCGTGGGCGGAGATGCCCGATTCGGATCCCAGGATTTTGCCGCACACGCGGCGCGTGTCATCGCCAGTCAGGGTATCCTGGTATGGCTTGCCGATCGCGTGGTCAGTACTCCCATGCTTTCTCTTGGCATCATCAAGAAGAAAGCGGCCGCTGGCGTGATGATTACCGCCAGCCATAATCCTCCTGCCTGGAATGGATTCAAGATCAAGGCGGAATATGGCGGCTCGGCTCTCGTTCGCGACATTAAAAAAGTCGAAGAAAAAGTTGCCAATATCATCGCCAAGGGAAGCGCTGTGAAGATGAAGTCGATGGAGGAACTCCACTCAGCGGGCCTCGTACGGACCATCGATCTTCACGCGCTGTACATTGCCGACATTCGCAAAAAGATCGATCTCGATGCCATCCGGAGGTCGGGTATGAAGATCGCGTATGATGTGATGTACGGTGCCGCTTTCGGTGTCATGAAACACATTCTGCCCGAAGTCACCTGCATCCACGACGAGCATAATCCGGGATTTCACGGCATTCCTCCCGAACCCCTCAGTCAGAATGTGCGGGAGTTTCGCGCTCTGGTGCGCGAGGGGGGGTATTCCTATGGAATGGTGACCGACGGAGACGCCGATCGTCTTGGCGCGGTGGACGAGCACGGGAACTTCGTCAGCACTCAGTTGCTGATCCCTATCCTTCTCAAGTACCTCTTTCACTATCGCAAACAAAAGGGATGCGTGGTCAAGACCATTTCGGTGAGTGACATCGTGCCCCGCATGTGCGAAGCATATGGGATTCGCCTCCTCGAGCGACCGGTGGGCTTCAAATATGTCACCGAAATCATGATTCAGGAGCCAGTGCTGATCGGGGGAGAGGAAAGCGGAGGCGTGGGAACATCGTTGCATATTCCGGAGCGGGATGGAATCTTCAACAACTTGCTCGTGTGCGAGTATCTCGCCTTGCGGAAGATGACGCTCTCGGAGGCGGTGGATGAAATCTATCGGGAATTCGGTCGCGTGTATTACGATCGTATCGACTTCCATACGACAGAGGGCAACAAGCAACGCATCCTCGCATCCTGCACGAAGGGACTTGCGAAGATCGGGCCGTATCCGGTGCGCTCGGTGGAAACTCTCGATGGATTCAAGTTCCGCATCAATGGCGGTTGGCTCCTGATCCGGGCCTCAGGCACCGAGCCCATCCTCCGTTTCTATGCGGAGGCCGATACGCAGACCAAAGTCACCACATTGCTGAAGGCAGCCAAAGCCCTGTAATGTCAGCTGTTCGTCCATATCGAACGCCCTCGGAAGGACCTCCGAGGGCGTTTGTCGTCCTCTTCTCCGCGCTGATCGCCCTGGTCCTCATCTCGAATGCCAAGGCTCAGACACTGGAAGAGTCCGTTCCTTCCCCGCCTCGTACGGACGTCGACACCACGGGCAGACGCTGGTTGCTGGGGGGGACCATTGCCGCCGCGAACACCACCGCGATGGTGTTTTACTTCAGCACCTACTACAAAGAAAACAGCGCCCACCGCTCTCCCTGGCATTCATTCAACGACTGGTACAATACGGATATGAATGTGGATAAGCTTGGGCATGTGTATATGAGTCAAACCTACAGCAACGGACTCTACCATTTGCTGACCTGGGCGCAGGTACGCGAGACCCCGGCCATGATCTGGTCCGCCAGCATCGCTTTTCTGTTTCAATTGGAGATGGAAATCACCGATGGCTTCTATCGAAACTGGGGATTCAGCTGGTGGGATATCGCCGCCAATGCCGTGGGATCGATCTATCCCCACGTGCAGCGCAGGTCTGCGATCGCGCAGGCAATTTCACTCAAGGCGTCCTACCACCCCTCTCGTATTCTGCGCGAACGCTGGAGCCGCAATCCCATCGCGGATTATGACGGGGTCACGTATTGGCTCAGCATCAATCCCTCACGACTGCTGTCCCGCGACGGTCATTCCTGGTGGCCCCGATGGCTCGCGGTCGCCGTGGGCTATGGCGCCCAAAACACCATGCTTGGCAAGGGGGTGTACAATTCAGACGAAGACAATAAAGGACTCGGTACTCAGGAATGGTATATCGGTGTGGATCTGGATTTTCGCCATCTGAGATCCAACAGCCACTGGATACAAATGATTCTTGATTTCCTCACCACTATTCGGTTGCCTCTCCCCACGGTGCGGGTATCACCCGGAACGGTGTGGTATGGAGTGTATTTCTGATCAGCGTCCCAGAAGCGTTTGAAGAAGGACGAGGCGCGGATGGTACTGGCGGCGGAGCAGATCCGCACCCGCGCACAGTAGCGCGATTGCCACGAAGGCAACGAGCGTCACCAACGTGAATTCCCATCCACTCTCGATCGATTCCCGGCCTGAGGCCGCGATCCAGGGTTCGATGATGAATTTGCCCAAGGCCTGATGCGCGATATACACGATCATCGAGGAGCGGCCGAAAAACCCGAGCACCGCGCCCACGCCAGGAAACGGAACCGTGGAGAACAGCGTGACGGCGGTGACCAGCATGCCGGATGCGAACACGGCGTACGGGATGCCTGCAGGATAGAAAATCTCCGAATATCCTCCGCGTAGCGTGAGAATGTCTCCCGAGGCCAGATTGGGAATTCCGGGCACGGGGAGATAGAGGGCGGCCGCTCCGAGCAGGAGGAGCAAGGGACCCACGGCCGGGGTCGCGACGGGCAGAGAGGGGAGAGGCCAGCTCCCTCGCACACGCACCAACACCGCCCCGAGAAAGGAAAAGCCCAGCCACGGGAAGACAGGAAACCACCCATCACTGAAAAAGCTGGCAAGGATTCCCTGCAGTGCCGGGAAAGAAAATGCGTTGAGATAGATTTCGTAGGCGTCCACTCGATATCCGAAGAAGGCCTGGGATACAGGAGCCAGGAGAAAGCACACCAGGGCAAGCAGAAGAAGCTGCGCCGTGGTGCGGGTTCGAACCAGATACATCAGTGGCAGAGAGATTCCGATGATGTACAGGACATCGTAGGACGTCCCTGGCAGGATGCCCCAGATACCCGCATCGATACTCATGCCGATGGCCACGACGGAGAGTCCTCGCTTCAGATAGTAGCCGAATGTGTGTCGGTCGGCACGAAGATGCACCAGCCCTCCACTCAACGCGATGAAGGCCGGAGCGGCAAGGGAGCTGAAAATGCGATACCATTCGGCATGGGGTTCAGCGAAGTAGGGCGAGAAATTGGCTGGAACCATGAGGACGATAGCGAGTCCTCGGAGGATATCGATCCAGGCAATGCGTGGTTCGCGAGCGGAGGCGGTGGACAGGACCATGGGATTTCTGTACTCGTCAGGAGGAGGTATTCTGATCGGAACGCTGCATCTCCCATAGGTAGAGTTCCACTTGCAATTTGGTCAGGGCATGGACGCAGGCGATCACGAGTCCCTCCATTCCATCGAGGAACGATCGATCGGCGATGTATTTCGAGAAAAAGGCTCCGGCGGGTCGAAACAGGATGCTGAACCAGCTGGCACGGCGACGATGAGCCTTGTCCTCCGCTTCATAGCGAGAGTACCGCACATTCTTCTCGAGCATGTGACGGACCTGAGGCATCGTGTAATGCAGAAACGGGTGCTGGAGATGGCCGATGCGTCCGTCGACGGCGAACCCTTCGTGCACGCGCCTGACGATCATGGTGGTTCGCTCGCGTCGAAACAAGCGCAACTGGTAGTCGGGATACCATTTTCCGTGTCGGATCCACCGCGTGCCATAGAAGCTCTTTCGCGGGATGCGAAAACCATCTTCGGTGGGATCGGTTGCAAGACGGGCCAGGATCTCGTCCCGCAATTCCGGAGGAACGCGCTCATCGGCATCGAGACTCAATACCCAGGTCCGTGTCGCTCGATGCAGCGCTTCCCCTTTCTGATCGGCATATCCAGTAAATGGTCGGTACTCCGCCTTGTCGGTGTACTCACGCGCAATCTCGAGCGTGCGGTCCTCCATCGAGGAACAGAGCACGATGATTTCGGGAGCCCAGGACACGGAGTCGAGACAGGCGCGGATATTGTGTTCTTCGGCGCCCGCGATGATGGTGACGGAAAGGTCGAGTTGTGGTGTCATGCGGCATTCTCCTGTGTGGCGGAGATAGGGGGAGATAACCTCCCTTCGATCCACATCCGATGCCAGAGTTCAAAGTTGTACAAGGTCCAGATCTGTGGAGTGAAGTTGACGCGGGTGGTTTCGTATTCCTCGAGCAATCGACGAACATACTCCCGGTCGAAATACCCATGTCGACTCGTGAGGAGCAGATCCTTAGCATGACGAAAGATTTCAGGGGTAAGCATGTTTTTCCCCGAACCAGCGAAACCGATTTTCCGGCGATCGATAATCTCGTCGGGAAGAATGCCGCGGAGCGCGGTTTTTAATACGTGCTTGGGGACTCCTCCGCGATGTTTGAGCGCCCCGGGCATACTCATGGAAAACTCCACGAGCAGATGATCGAGAAAGGGAACCCGGGCCTCGATACTGGTGGCCATGGTCACTTTGTCCACTCGCATCAGGAGTAATTCGGCGAGACGATTTTTCAACTCCCAGTAGATCATGTGCTGCAGTCGGTCCGTCGGCATGGCCTTCCGAAATGGGGCCATGCCCGCATCGACCAGGGCATAGGACGAGGCTCGTTCGGGATCCCGGACCGCCGTATTTCGGAGAAGCAACTCTTTTTCTTCGTCATACCAGGCGATCGCGTTGCTCCAGAACACTGGCTGTCGGGAAAGCAAGTTGCGGATAATGTTCTGTCGATAATCCTTGCCTCGTGACCGGAGGAGTGGGCGGAGCAGGGCATTGGCGGGATGGCGAATCAGACCAGGCAAGGATGCGGTCCAGCCCCAGGTTTCCACCGTGGCGAGGGCGCGCAGGTAGCTCTGGTATCCGGCGAATTGCTCATCGCTCCCTTCTCCCACCTGAATGACGATGGTGCCATTGTCCCGCGCCAGCTTTGAGACGTGATAGAGAGGAAAGCAGACAGGATCCGCCAGTGGCTCGTCCTGATGAAATACGATGGTGGGGAGCAGATCGAGAAATCCTCCATCGTCGATGAGGATTTCGTGGTGGTTGGTGCGATACCGGCGTGCAATCTCCTGTGCCCAGCGAAATTCGTTGGTGTCCACCTGCCCCGCGATCGCCACCGTGAAGGTGTCCACGGGACGATCCATCAGCTCAGCCATGAAGGCCACATTGGCGCTGCTATCGATGCCGCCGCTCAGAAAGACACCGAAGGGCACATCGGACATCATGCGCTTCTCCACCGCTTCGCGAAAGAGCCGACGAATTTCGGCGGAGACGGCGGCTTCATCGCTCCAGGGAAAGCTCGTTCGCGTCGGGAGGGCATCCCAGAACTGCGTCTCATCCAAACGTCCGTCCGGATGCACCGTGAGGAAACATCCAGGGCGCATCTTGCGAATGCCCTCGAACAGTGTCATAGGGGAGGGCGTGTGAATGAAGGTGAAGTAGTGGAAGAGGGCGGCCCGGTCTACCGTGGCCTCGGCCAGCGGATGCTGCAGGATGGCCTTGATTTCGGATGCGAAGAGGAGATGTCCGTTTCTCACGGTGTAGTACAGCGGCTTGACTCCAAGCCGATCCCGATACAGGCGAAGAATCCCCGAGTCACGGTCGTACAGGGCAATGGCGAACATACCCTGACATCGCTCGACGAAACGTTCTCCCCAGTGCCGATAGGCGTGGAGGAGGGTTTCGGTATCGGATTTCGAGCGATAGTGATAGCCGGCGGATTCCAGCTCCTTGCGGAGGATCTGGTGATTATAGATTTCCCCGTTGAAGACGATGGTGAGTGAACCATCCTCGGTGGTCATGGGCTGATGGCCGGCGGGAGAAAGATCGATGATCGAGAGACGACGGAAGGCAAACCCGGTTCGTCCGTCTTCGGAAATCCAGGTCCCCGCGTCGTCAGGACCTCGATGCCGGATGATGGTCCCCATGCGATCGAGGAGCTCGGAGCGAACAAAGGAGGTCGAGGACGAAAAGGAACGTATGCCTGCAAAGCCACACATGAAACACCACGATGAAAGTCCTCGAAAATACGTCGTCCCGTTCCCAGATCAAATGCGGATTTCCACGCCGGGGAGAAATCCCAAGGCTTTCGTACTTTTCACGATTCAGTGTTTCACTATGGTGCGGAATCGCATGGAAGCTCTCGAATCGTTTCTCTCGTCGATCAGCGATCTGATCTGGGGACCTCCTCTCCTCCTTCTCCTGTTCGGAACCCATCTGTTCCTGACCATCCGCCTCCGTGGCGTTCAACGATATCTTTGGACCGCGATCAAGCTCTCGGTGTCTCGGGACAAGGAAGGGAAGGGCGATGTCAGCCAATTTGGCGCTCTCACCACGGCGCTGGCCGCGACCATCGGCACGGGAAACATCGTGGGGGTAGCCACGGCCGTGGCTGCCGGAGGGCCGGGGGCGGTGCTGTGGATGTGGCTGACAGGAGTGTTCGGTATCGCGACGAAATTCGCCGAGGCTCTGCTTTCTGTGCATTACCGAGTTACGGGGCCGGACGGGAGCATGGCAGGAGGTCCGATGTATGTGTTGGAGCGAGGACTCAAGAAGAAATGGCTGGCCGTAGCCTTCGCGGTGTTCACGTCCATTTCCGCGTTCGGCATTGGAAATATGGTTCAGGCAAATTCCATCTCGGCCCTCGCCACTGAATCCTTTGGGATCGCTCCCTGGATGACGGGCCTGGTGCTCGCGACTCTGACTGCGGTGGTGATCCTCGGCGGAATCCAATCCATCGCCCGCGTGTGTGAAATGCTGGTTCCCTTCATGGCCATTTTCTACGTTCTCGGATGTCTCATTCTTCTGGGCATGCATATCGACACTGTGCCCCATACGATATCGCTGATCTTCCAGTCGGCGTTTTCGGGACATGCCGCTGTCGGAGGATTTTTGGGAGCCGGTGTGCGGGAAGCCATGCGGTTTGGCATCGCGCGTGGACTGTTCAGCAACGAATCAGGTCTCGGATCCGCGCCCATCGTGGCAGCCGCCGCGCAAACGAGGAATCCGGTTCGCCAAGCCTTGGTGAGCAGCACCGGTACATTTTGGGATACCGTGGTGGTGTGCGCCATCACGGGATTGGTGGTGGTAAACTCCGGAGAGTGGATGGCAGGCCTGAAGGGTGCAGCTCTGACCAAGGCCGCGTTTTCCGATATTCCCGTGATCGGACCTCTGGTGCTCACTGTGGGACTGCTCACGTTCGTGTTTTCAACGATACTCGGCTGGTCCTATTATGGTGAAAAGGCCATGGAGTACTTATTTGGAACCCGTGCCGTCCGTCCCTATCGTCTCATGTGGGTATTGGCGGTGTTCGTGGGGTCGGTGCTTTCCCTGCATCTCGTCTGGACCTTCGCCGATATCACCAACGGGTTGATGGCGCTGCCGAATCTGGTCTCCTTACTTCTGCTCAGTCCCGTCCTGGTCTCGCTGACACGTCGGTATCTCTGGGAAGGGCGCCTCGACGAGGATAGCATGGAATGAGGTCGTGCACCTGGATCCTCGTCCTTGGGATCCTCTTTGCGATGGAGGCTTCGGCGCAATTCCTCGACGTTCCTCTGTCATCGGAGCAGTTTCCCCCTGACCTGTCATGGAGACGGATGGCCACATCGTATGGCGAGTTTCTGTTTCCCGTCGAAGTGCAGGACGCCGTGCGGGATGCCGCTCGATATCTCGAAGCGCATCATGCCGCACTCGAAAGAGGACTTCGCGTTCACACTCCGCGACTTCCGATCGTCATCAATACCACCACCGCCGAGGCCAATGGCAATCTGGCCTTTCTTCCCTGGCGATCGGAATGGTATGGCCGTCCCCCCGAAGGGCGCCTTCTGGGCACGCAGCCCTGGCTTCACACTCTCGCACTCCATGAATATCGCCATGCCGTGCAATTTGCGCAGGCGCGACAGGGGCTGATTCGCGTAGGGTCCTGGCTGTGGGGGGAAGCCGGATGGGCGGGTCTGGCGGTGTTCGCGATTCCCAGCTGGTATTGGGAAGGAGATGCCGTGGTCATGGAAACGGCCCTGTCCCGAACGGGTCGTGGCCGGATGCCGGATTTCCTTCGCCCTTGGAGGACGATTCGTCTCAGTGGCAGAAAGGACTCGTACTACAAGGCCTATCTCGGCAGTTATGCCGATCCCATGCCATCGATCTATCATCTGGGGTATTTGCTGGCAGGATCGATCCGACAGCGCTATGGACCATCCGTGCTCCCCGATGTGGTGGAGGCGACATCCTGGATGCCCTTCCTTCCCGGATTGTTCTCGGTGAACCTCAAGGGCAGAATCGGACGAGGAACAGCAGGGCTGTACCAGGAGACCATGGCTGATCTGGATTCAGTTTGGAAGGAACAGGATCTGGCCCTCGCGCCCACTCCGGTGCGTGTGGAGAGTCCCGATCCCGGTGATGCGCATGTCGACTATTTCTCGGCGCATACCCAGGGAGATACCATTTTTGCGGTTCGTCGTTCTCTCGATGACCCCCCCATGTTGGTGCGCATCATCGGAGAAAGGGAAGAGGTCGTGCAATCCTATTTGCCCATCGAACGGATCTCGGTCCGGGCCGGGAAGGCCGCGTGGACGGAACTGCACCGTCATTCGCGCTGGGGGCGGGCCTCGACGTCCGAGCTCATGCTCCTCGACGTGCATACGGGGTGCACGCGCCGTCTCTCGGATCAGGGGCGTTGGTTTTCGCCAGCCCTCTCTCCCGACGGGGCGTACCTCGCTGCAGTGTGGAATGGCTCCGATCTTCACCATCGTATCGAGATCCTGGATGCGAACACGGGACAGCGCCTCCATGTTCTCCCAAATCCGGGCAACGAGGTGGTACAGGAACCATCCTGGTCCGAGGATGGCACTCGCATCGTATACACCCGTACGGGCCTCCACGGGAAATCGCTCTGCAGTGCACCTCCGTTTCAAGGGAGCGAAGAGGTGCATCTTCTTGCGGGTACCGAAGACGTGCATACGCCTCGACTGCGAGATTCTCTGCTTATCTTCGTGTCTTCTCGGACGGGGTTGGACCAGATTCATGGACTGCACCTTGGAACCGGCGAGCGACGCATTCTCGCGAGGAGTCGCTTCGGCGTCGACGCGCCTGAGTTTTCCCGGAATGGTTCGCGCCTGCTGTGGTCCGAGGATCGCATCACGGGCTACCGCATCGTCTCCCAATCGTTCGAGTCGCTGGGTGGAGAACCGGATACCGCTCGGCCCGTCATCCTGCCGTTCGTAGATACTCTCGTCGCCCAGGAAGGCGGCCCGGTATCCGAGGATGATGACACGGTTGAGGTGCTACAACCCATTTCGGACGTCTCTCGTCACGGCTCGCTCTTCTCCTTCCATAGCTGGGGCCTTCTCCCATCCGGCGATGGGATCGACCAAGGGTGGTCCGTGATGCTCCACAGCCGCAATGTGATGCATACGCTTGGCGTGGCGGCTGGCTACCAATTTGGAACCGACGGCCGAAGTGGCGATGCCGTCTTCGCCGTCTCCTGGGCAGGCTGGGTCCCGATCCTGGATCTGCACCTGCGTTCGGGGCGACAGTTTTCGTCATATTCCACAGGATCAGGAGAGGTTCTCACCGCCTCATGGAAGGAACAGACCGCTTCTCTGGAATGCCGCCTCCCCTGGGACTTTGGGCGGGGACTCTGGACCAGCGGGCTCGAAGCCGGACTCGGAACCACCATTGGATGGATTACGGACCAAGATGTCCGATTTGCCTGGGAGCAGCACAACGGACGCCTTGCGTACCTGACGGCACGCGTCACGGCGTGGCATGCCACGCAATGGATCCGCGACATCCAGCCACGGTGGGGAGGACAGGTGCGTGTGACGGGAACCTGGGCCGACCCCTCGTTTTCGGAATACGTGTCGACCCGACTTACCGCAGAGGGAATCCTGTATTTCCCGGGACTTCTGCCCAACCATGGCGTCCGCGTCGGGATGGGATGGGAAGGACAGAGACCAGACCAGTTTCGCTTTTCACCCGTGTTGGGAGCTCCGCGAGGCACCGACACGCAGTATCATGATCAACGCGTGCTCCTGAGGACGGGGTATGTCTTGCCTTTGGCGTATCCCGATGTTCCGCTGTGGTCCCTGATCAACGTCAAACGGATCCGCGCCACGTTCTTTAGCGACGCGGGGTGGGAGTGGGGAGGATCTCCACGAAGGGATCTTCTGAGCTCCGGACTCGAAGGAGTGTTCGACGTCAACCTTTTCTCGACACTCGCGGAATTCGGGATCGGAGTTCGATGGAGTTACGTATGGAAGGAGAGACGTTCGGACTGGGGGATGGTGTTGAGTAGCCGTCTTTAAGGAAGTCGGCGAGCAACCACTGCACTGTCGCCGCACCCATAGCGAGAGCCAAACCGGAGCTTCGACAGGACATGGCGAAGTGCGGCACCTGGGTGACGTCGAGGCATTCGTAGCCTCGTATCCGGATCATTGCCTTCATGTACGATAGTGAATCCATGCCCTTCGAGCAGATGTGCCACGAGTCGACGTGGATAGGGACGAACATGGGTGGGATCGAGCCAGAAGTACTCGCCGAGAACGAGCAGGTCGTTGGGATCGGGTGTGATGATGACGAGAGGAGAATCGGGGATCAGAATGCGATGCAGATGGTGGAGGAGTCGTTCTGCCTCAGGGACCGGAAGATGCTCGATGACATGACTGCAGAAGGCTCCGCCAAAGGACGCAGTGGAGGTGTTCACGAAGGAGAGGAGATCGGTGCCCTCCACGTGCAGACCACGGGCGCGGCACTGCTCCAGGGCCTCTCCATCATGATCGACACCGAGGGCAGGAATCCCGGCTTCCCGCAGCAAATCCAGAAACACTCCCGAGCCACACCCGAGATCGAGCACTTGGTGATCCTTGGAGAACAGCGACACATACTTGCGTTGATAGGATCGGGTGAACCCATCGGACGCGGCAAAATAACCGGGTCGCACAGGAATCATGGCAACAGCTTCCGCGTGATGACGACGAGGGTGATGTCGTCGGATTGAGGCGCTGATCCCACGAAATCATGAACATCTTGCAGGATGCGGGTTCCGATCTCATCGGCGGTTGCGGTGTGAGACGCACGAAGGGCGGACAGCAGCCGCTCTTCGCCAAACTCCTCGATGCTGGGGGACAGGGCTTCGGTGACGCCGTCGGTGTACAGGACCAGGGCGTCTCCGGGTTCGAGAGCGACTTCGCCACACTCGTATGGCGGTGCCGACGGAAGGATACCGAGGATCAGGCCGCCAATGGAAAGCACCTCGTGGTTTCCCGAAGTCCGCAGGAGGAAGGGCGGATTATGGCCCGCGTTCACATAGGTCACCCGATGAGATGCCGGATCGAAGTGTGCGCAAAAAAAGGTCACGAAGCGATCGGCACTGGTGTTGGCATATAGCAGTCCATTGATGCGATGTACCAATTCTGGCAGACGAGGACGATCCGGGGTAAGCAGACGGAGGGCGGCCTGTACATTCGCCATGATGAGGGAGGCAGGGATGCCTTTGCCAGAAACATCGGCGATAGCAATCAGGTGGGATCCATCGGAGAGCGGGATCACATCATAGTAATCGCCACCCACTTGACGCGAAGGATCGTTCATCGCGAACAGGGTATACCCCGGCACTTCGGGAAGGGAATCAGGAAACAGATTGGTCTGGATGGAGCGCGCCAGGGAGAGCTCCTCTTCCAGTTTTTCCTTTTCGATGGTTTCCTGCACGAGGCGGGCGTTTTCCAGGGCGGCGATGGTGATGTTGGCCAGAGCCGCCAGAAACTCCATATCCGCGGCATCATAGGGCGTGGTTCCGATCCGGTTTCCGAGGCAGAGGACGCCTCGATGTTCTGATCGAGCCACCATGGGAACCAGCAGTTGCAGCTCCTGGTCCTGCATCCAGTCTGCAAGCGGATGGGGCAGGGCCCGAAGTGTCTCGAGCGAGGTAGGATCCTGAATCTCGAAAAACAATTCCGGCGGAATGCCTTCCAACGAAAACCGAGGCATTCGGACGAGAGGGGCCTGGAGTCCATTCGCATCGAGAATGAGCACGGCGAATCGTGGAACGCGAAACTGTCCCATGAGAGAATAGCTCATGCTTCGCAGAATAGCATCGCGATTCATACTCGTGTTCATCTCCCGACTCACCTCGAACAGGGTATTCAGTTCTTGCACCTTGGTATCGAGCCGTCGATTGGCTGCCTTGAGCTGGGACACGATCACTGCGTGGGAAATGGCCGACGCTGCCACCGCCGCGATGGATTCGAGAAAGGTGAGTTCCGAAAGGGTGTATTCCATTCGGGTGATTTTCTTTCCCAGGCAGATCACTCCCACCATGTGTTCTTCGATGATGAGTGGGACGAGAATCTCGACTTCCTGCTGACCACAGAACTGCACGAAGTCTTCCAGGATCGGATTACTCTGCACCCGCACAGTGTCGAGGGTCAGAAACGAACGCCAATCCACCGGTAGAATGAAGCGTCGGTTCTCACAGGATCCCGAGACTCCTTTGCATGCCGCGAGGCGAAAGGTCCATTCCTGTTCCTGCACAAGAATGAAGCCTCGAGGAATCATGAGCTTTCCCATCAGGGTGAGTAGCACGTTTCCCAGAATGAACGCGAGATCAAGGGACGCATTCAGGATGGAGCTGAGTTCGAGCAGGGCCGCGCTGTCGGAGATGGACAGATGGGCTTGGTCATCGATGTTGCGGGGAAATTTCGACACGAAGCACCCAGGTTGGCAGAAAAAAACAACGGGATGGTAGCCATCCCGCGAAAAGGGTCGTTATCGTCGGCGGGAGGGAGGTGTGATCACCCGGCGTTGAGGTACTTCACCATGGTGATGGCGTTGGCTTTGGATGGGGTAGAGGAATAGTGAACCTCATCCATCAGCTTCCGGATCAGCACGATGCCAAGTCCCCCATGCTTCATTTGCAGGAAGTACTCCTTCATATCCGGAGCGGAGTATCCGGACGGATCGAAGGTGATACCTGTGTCGAGAATGGTGACGACGAATTTGCGACGGGGCCCCGAATTCTCCATAGAGACCGACACCGTTAGGTTTTGGTTCGGTTCCATGCGATAGGCATGCTTGATGATGTTGGTGCAGGCCTCGTCCACCGCGAGCGCGATCTGAGAAATGATGTCGTCGTCAAAACCAAAGTGGCGAGCTTCCCGACTGATGAAACCACGCACGTCCTCCAGCCGTTCGGTGCGGCTTTCGATGGTAAGGGAGTGGGCGGTATGCGAGGACGAGGGCGTCATCTCACGGGACAGGTTTCTACCGATGGATTTACGATGCGGATTGATTTTTGTTCACGAATTGTTCGATCGCCTCGCCTTCCTGTGAATAAATTTCATAAAGCATCGGAAAGCCGAGAAGGTCGAACACATTGTACACGCGGTTCGACATGTTGGACAACTTGATGTCCCCCTCGTTCTTGCGGACATCCTCGATGAACTGCATGAGTACACCGAGTCCCGCGCTACTGATGTAGGTAAGCTGGGAAAAATTCACCACGAGATTGTATTCCTTCCGCTCCAGGCTCTTCTGAAAGGCCCGTTCGAGTTCGGGCGCCGTATGGGCGTCCAGATACCCTTTCAAGTCCAGTATGCTCACATCGCGCTGGCGCCGGATTTCCACCGAAAAATCACTCATTGCGTAGCTCCTTCACCACTCCTCAGTTGGATTCACATCAAGATTAAGAAGATAAACGCACTGATCCAAGCCAGTGAAACACAACCATCGTGGAATCATCCTCGATCATTGTGGCATGGGATCGAACTCGGGTGGCAATTCGCTCCGCCAATTCCTTGGCACCAGATGGCGTGAATCCGGTGATGGCGTGGATGATGCCTTCAGGTCCGAATTCGGCGCCTGACGGATCGTGGGCCTCGCTGATGCCGTCCGTGTAGAGGATCACTGAGTCACCGGGCGACAGCGTCAGGGTGTGCACTTCGAGCGATTCGGCGAAACGGGACCCTGCCTCGAGTCCCAGTGCCATCCCCGAAGGTCGCAATTCTCGAGCGACGCCTTCGTGCATATAGATTAACGGCGGGTGTCCTGCTCGGGCATAGCGGAACTGAGCGGACGCGCAGTCGAGGATGCCGTACAGTAGACTCACGAAATACTGTCGTTCCAGGTTCCGGCAGAGGATGTCGTTCATGCTGGTCAGAAGGGCGTGGGGATCGGGCTCATGCCGGGCAAGGGATTGGAAAATCCCTTTCACCTGAGCCATGTACAGAGCGGCGCTCACTCCCTTCCCCGAGACGTCAGCGATCACCATTCCGATACGGCCGGGTTCGAATTCCAACACGTCGTAATAGTCACCTCCCACTTCGTATGCGGGAAGTGAGGAGGCACTGATGGACACGCAGGGGAGAGTGGGCAGATGCTGAGGGAGGAGCTTCTGTTGCATGTGCCGTGCCACGTCGAGCTCACGCTCCATGCGCTCCTTTTCAAAGGATTCCTCGATGAGTCGACTGTTCTCGATCGCGATGGTCACCAGATCGGAGAAACTCGCCAGGGCAGGGAGAACCTCCTGATCGAATCCATATTCCTCTCGTTTCGCCAGACAGAGGGTGCCTAGAGATCCGGAATGATCCCGCAGCGGGAGAAAGGCGAACGAATGATAGGGAAGAAGACGTCGTTCTCCGGAGGAGAGATGGAGGTCCTGGGAGAGAGACTGAACCAGTCGCAGATCTCCCTTCATTGCGTCTTCACGATGCAGGCGTTCGAGCGCTGTGGTGTACAGGTCGCGCACCGATTGATCGCTGATACGATTGAGACTGGGGACGAGCAGGAGGGTGTGCGGGGACAGGGGGACGAGGTCCCCGTCGTCAAATCTTCCGGGATGCTGTGGATGCAACACAATCCATGAGGCCTGTGCTTCGGCGACGTCGAGGGCGAGTTGCGCTGTCGTCCCCAGCAACTCACGATAATCCAGCACCTCATTGATGAGCTGACTCATGGTGTGAAGGGAAGAGACTTCGTTTTTGCGTTGATCGAATTCGCGCGCCGTGGGGATGTGGATGAGCACACTCATGGTTGCCACCAGCATATACACGGCCGCGAAGAGGAACACGGAGCCGTTCAGGACTTGGCCCGGCACACTGAAGTACCGAGACGCGGAGTGATAGTACCCATTGCCATCGCCGGATAGTACCGCGAGCGTGATCGCGAATACAAGACTGAACACCGACAACGCCAGGGCCATCCACTTCTCCTGTCTGGAGAGCATCACGACCCAGGAAAATCGGAAGGCGTTGATCAGAGAAAAGCCGATGATAAGGATCGACAAAGCGATATCGAGGATCTTGATGACATTGATCTCTCCCGTACCGGTCATGCCTGTGATGTACTGCAGAGCCATCTGACCACCCACAAACCCCACTAACACCAGATAATACCGTTTCGTGTGTTTTCGTCGCTTGACAAAGACAAGGCGGGTAAGCGAAACACCGAGGATCAGTGCGGAGCACAGACCGAGCACGCCCGCGACATAAGAAGCGAGGACATTGGTGAACCCACCTGGCATCAACAGCTGATCTCGGGTTTGGAACGCGGGTAGATCGAACATTTGGATCACCGACAGCAGAATCAGCAGGGATACCAAGGTGATCAGGGAGCGCCCCAGGAGACGCACAGGATTGAGAGGATTCCGATCGTCGGATTCGATCAGACCTGAGGTGAAGGAAATGGAAAAGACAAGAAGCAGAAACGTGTGAAATCCGTCGAGGCCAATGGCGGCCGTGGAGGCGAACGCTGATCGCGCCACATAATACAGGAAGTCCACCACGAGAGTGATGGCGACGATAATCCAGGATAGAAAACGCTTCTTGCTCATGATAGGCCCAGCGATACGAACAGGTGGGTCCTTGGTTGCGTGGAGAAAGATGAAGATGCAATTTGGACAAAATTCCTTCATCATGAAATGCACGCTTCGATTTCTCCATCCATGTTTCGTCTCGCTCCGATCCTCTCGATTTTCCTTCTCTTCTTCGTTATCGTAGGAGGGAATCATGGGATGGCTCAGTTCCCGTCTCAGGGAAATGGACTTCCGCAGGATGCGGATCTGCTCCAGGCCAATCAGGCTGTGTACGATCTGATGACGCGACGCACCGAGAGTCTTCCCGGCGGGTGGATCTTCGGTCCGAATCTTGACGATGCGTATTTCTATCGCGTGCGATTCTCAGATCTGAGCGACATGGAAGCCGACGACAGGACCTCTCAGCAACGGCGGCGTGCTCTTCGGATGGGGATCCCTATGGTAGAAGGAATTCCCTTCGAGGAGAGGGAATTGCTGATGCTCCTTATTTACCGTGCGCGACGGAGTCGCTGTACCGACAGCACACAAGCCCTGATTATTAAGCACTTTCCCGGGGGACCCCGCATTCTCGAGCATACCGAACATGTTCGCCGACCTCTCGTGCTGAGAGGGGGACGCGGGTTCTGGGATCCTTCAGCACGTCGTTTTGTGCGATTGGCGCAGGGACTGTTTCCGCCCGCCGGCATCATGACCTCTCATGCGTGTCATCCCGACCTCGAACAAGAACTCGCGGGATTGCATCCTGAATTGACGTCCCTGATTCCCAATGACTCACTCATTCCGGTCACCTTCTCCCCCCGCCTCCTGAAGGGATATCTGCGCGAGGAACTCGGATATACAGGAATCATCGTTTCGGACTGGGTGGATATGGGCGCCATTAATCGGTATCTACTGGATCGGCGTGCGAGCATGCCCGCGGACTTGAGATCGATGTCATCCCATGCCCAGGTCACCATCCTGGCCATTCATGCCGGCGTGACCCTGATCACGGGCATGAAGAACCGATTTGCACGGGATCGTCGTCCACGTGGCTTCGATGATGTGGTACGAGAATGTGCCGAATGGTCTGCTCAGCATCCCACGTGGGAGAACGATCTGCGAGCGTCCGCACAGGCATTGCTCCGCTGGGCCGGGGCGCGGGGTGGGATTCCGGATTCGGTAGTGTTCGCAATCCACCCCTCGTTTTCCGATTGCCTGCGGTGGGTGTGGGGCGAGATGGACGGTCGGGATCCGGCGTGGCTACAGCGTTGGTCCCTTGCGCGCTTTCAGGATCTCTGGAATCGTCAGGGCGTGTTGCATCTCTTCTGGCGTGCTACTGTGCTGTCGAACTCTCTCTCCTCACCCATTCCACCCTTTCCCCTCTCGTTCGATGATGAACGGGTTGTGACCAAGGATCGGGAATGGGAATGGGTGCAGGCGATGCGTGCGATTCCGGATCTCGATGCCGCCCTTGGTCGTATGTCATGGGATTCGCCACTCTGGCGATCGCGTCTTGCCGAGGCACTGCGCCGTGAGTGGAATATGCTGCAAGGAAATTAGTTTTCGGTATGCTACCTTTCGGTATTCACTTTTCCTGAGTCGAATGGTGAAGCCCGGGCTCACTGATTCGACGACGCCGCTCACAATCTCCGTTCCGACTTCCTTCGCTCCTATCACGCGTACACAGTGCGTTACCCTACGATGCCTCCTCACCATCCCCTTCTGGAAGAACAGCTGAGAGAATTGCTTGGGAGATCCACGCCTCGGTCGGAGTCATGGAGAACATTCCTGGCTGCGGTGGACGAGGTGTATCGCTCCTGGGTTCCGGAGCAACGGGAGGGCACTGAGGAGGCCCCAGAGTCATCCAGATCCTCAATCCCCGTAGACGATGTGCGGAATTCGCGTGCAGCCGATGCACAGCTTCGTCGCGAGGTGGAGCGCTACGCATCAATTCTCGATCTCACGAGTGCGGCCATCATTTCGGTCAATGCCCGGCAGGAAATCATCCTGTTCAACAAGGGCGCGGAAGCAATTTTCGGATATCATTCCAAGGAAGCACTGGGACGAGCGCTCTCTCTGCTTCTCCCTTCCCGGTTTCATGATGAACATCGTGCCTATGTCGATGCCTTTGCTGCCGCAGATGTCAACTCCCACGCCAGTGCGGATTCCCTCGCCATGGAGGACGCACGTGCTCACGGAGTCATGTCGTCTGGAGGCGTGGACAGTGGCCCGACCACGGATTCTTCCGAGGAAGAAAACTGGTCACCAATGATAGGACCGAGTCGAGAGATCATCGGCATTCGAAAAGATGGAACGGAATTTCCCGCTGAAGCCAGCATCAGCGCCTTTTCTCACGGTGAGGATCGCATTCTCTCGGTGGTTCTCCGTGATATCTCGGCACGGAAATCCACGGAGCGGGCAGTGGCGCGGCGTGACGCTCTTTTACACGGTATCGCCTCGGCTGCCAACCTCCTGTTTCAGGATCCACAATTATCCCGGGTCTTACCTCGTGTGTTGCACATCCTTGCCGAGGCAGCGGACGCCGATCATGCCATGTTCTTTCGCGTGCATTGGGAAGAAGCGCTGCAGCAGGAAGTCCTGCATCTCGAATATGCCCATGCCGCCGCGCCTGTGGTCCCGATACAAGGGGAGCCGAGGTATCGTGATCTCCCCGCCTCTGTGTTTCCCGGATGGTTCGAGAGCTTTCATCGCGGAGAGGGGGTCTCTTTTGTCCTTCCCGCTCTGAGTGCGGAAGCACGTGCGTATTTCCCCATGGAGGATCATCTCCGTCTCCATTTCGTTCCGGTGCGGGGGAACGAGGAATTCCTCGGAATCCTCGGGCTCGGCTATCTCGATGATCGCGAGGGGGGGCAGGATCCCGATGCGACGATGCTGACAACACTGGCAGCCAGTATCGGGAGTGCGATTACGCGTACGCGGACAGAAGATCAACTGCGCGCCACGAGCACGCGCCTGCGCGCCCTGATTTCGAATCTTCAGGATGGCATTCTTGTCGAGGATGAGCATCGACGCATCACCCTTGTCAACCAGGAGTTCTGTTCCCTCTTTGGTATGACCACCTCCCCCGAGACCCTGATCGGATCCGACTGTTCCCGGTCCGCCGAGGAGATACGGCACATGTTTTCCCATCCTGCGGACTTCCTCACCCGCATCGATGACATCCTCCGCCTTCGAGAAGTCGTGACACGGGATGAACTGGAGCTTGTGGACGGTCGCACCTTCGAACGGGATTACGTGCCGATCTTCATCGACGGGGTGTATCGTGGACATCTCTGGCAGTATCGCGATGTCACCGATCGCAAGACCTTCGAGAGAGAGCTCCAGGCGGCGATGGAGGCTGCAACGCAGGCCGCGCGCGCGAAGAGTCATTTTATGGCGACGATGAGCCACGAGATCCGCACCCCGATGAACGGAGTGATCGGGATGACCGGGCTTCTCCTCGAAACCCCGCTCAGTTCGGAGCAGAGGGAGTTCGTCGAGACCATTCGTCTCAGCGGCGATACTCTTCTCACCATCATCAACGATATTCTCGATTTCAGCAAAATCGAATCCGGTAAAATGGATCTCGAGTTTCAGCCATTTCGGCTGCGCACCTGCATCGAGGAAGCCTTCGATCTGGTTTCGACGAAGGCCGCCGAGAAGGGAATTGATCTGGTGTACTTTATCGAGGAAGCGGTGCCCGAACACGTGGTGGGCGACATCACGCGTCTTCGGCAAGTGCTGGTAAACCTTGTTGGCAATGGCGTTAAGTTCACGGATCGGGGGGAAGTGTTCGTCAACGTCACTCTGGTGGCCCGTCGGGATCAGGATGTGGAACTGGGATTTACGGTGCGAGATACGGGGATCGGCATTCCCACCCATAAAATCGACCACCTCTTCGAGTCCTTCAGTCAGGTTGACAGTTCCACCACGCGCAAGTTTGGAGGAACGGGGCTGGGGCTGGCGATCTGCAAGCGGCTGGTTGAACTGATGAATGGGCGCATCTGGGTCGAGAGCACGCTCGGACAAGGATCTGTCTTCTCCTTTACCATCGCCACCAAAGTCGGGGAGGTATCCTCCACGTCCTTCTTCCGTGGTACAGAGCAGGACCTCTATCAGAGGCGGGTGCTGATTGTAGATGACAATGCGGCCAACCGGAGGATCCTCGAACTGCAATGCCTCCAATGGGGAATGCTGCCGGTAGCTGTCGCGGGGGGGGAGGCGGCGCTCAGCGTGCTTCGCTCGAACCAGAAATTCGATATCGCCCTTCTCGACATGGTGATGCCCGACATGGATGGGATCGTGCTGGGGCGCCAGATGAGAGCCAATACCGGGACTGCGTCGATCGGTTTGATTATGCTCAGTTCCTCGAAGGATCTGATACAGGACGAGGATCTCTTCCTCACCTTTAATGCCGTGGTGTCCAAACCCATCAAGCAGAAGCAGCTCAAGGACATTATCATCGCCGTGTTACAGGGCCGAGGGCCGAGCGAGGAGGAGCATGCTCCCCTCACCCTCGATGTCGGGCTGGCTCAACGCATCCCGCTGCGCATCTTGATCGCCGAAGACAATATCATCAATCAGAAAATTGCCGTGCGGATTCTCAACCGCATGGGCTATGTCTCCGATGTGGTGAGCAACGGGAGCGAGGCGGTGGAGGCCATCCGCGCCCGACCCTACGACCTGGTCCTCATGGACGTGCAGATGCCTGAAATGGATGGCCTCGAAGCGACGCGATGCATTCGTAAGGATCCATCCATCGGATCACAGCCCATCATCATCAGTATGACCGCGAACGCGATGTTGGGAGATCGGGAACGCTGCCTCCAGGCCGGGATGGATGATTACATCAGCAAACCGATTATTGTCGAAGAAATGCAATGGGCCATCGAACGATGGGGAGGTCACGTGGTGCACCAACGCAACGAGCCGGATGACGGACAGGCAGGTCGCATGGCCTATCTCGATGTCGCGATCCTGGAGCAGTTACGTCTGCTCGACGAGAATACGCCGGATGAAACCCTTCGTGAGATGCTCCCCATTTTCACGCATGATGTGGAACAGGGCCTCGACGCACTTCGAATGCACCTGCTCAATTCGGAAATTGTGGCCCTCGAACAATTATCGCATAAACTCAAGGGGGCGAGCCTCAACCTCGGTGCAAAAGCCTTGGGAGCCTGTTTCCGTCACATCGAGGAGAAGGCCAAGGCCAGCGATTTATCAGGACTTCACTCCCTTATCGAGCAGGCGGAACTCACTTTTCAGCACACGCGGGAAGGCTACAACCAATTTCTCCAGTCGCGAACCAGGTAGCTGCGACACGTTCCTCGTTCGCGAGACACAATGGCACGAGTCCTGCCTAGACATGCACCCAATAGGAAATTTTTAGCGCAACCACATGATCCCCGCTCGCGGAGAGTGGGGAGGTGAAACTGTCCCACTGCAAACGTCGGGAGCTCGATTCGTAGGATCCCCGGTTTTGTTGCCAGACGAGATACAGGGTGGATCCGGGATGCCACTCCCAGCGCAGAACGAGATTGCTTCGGAAAGACAAGTAGGTGAAGTCGGGAAGGGAGAACGACAGGATCCGGTCCGATGGCGTGGTGACTACGACGTCCGGTCCGAACCGCTGAAGTCGGAATCCGTCCCGGGAAAGATCACGCAGATGCATCGACCGCGGGGCATCGAGGGCACCCACATCGAAGCAGGATCCGTTCGCCGCGTAGGGCTCGGCATAGAGTTCGATCGAGAGATCTGGAGTAAACGCATAGTTCACACGAAATGTCGTGGCCAGGGTACTGCGGTCGATCGTCGTGAACAGGTACCAGCGTCCATTGGTGGGGGCGTCGGGATCGTCGATCGTGGTGACATATTGGCGTTTGTACAGGGATCGGGCGAACCAGGGACTGAAGGACATCTCGCAGGAACTTGAAAGTTTCCAGGAGATACTCCCCCCATAGTTGAAACTCCATCCTCCCAGTTCGTTGGCGTTCGCGTTTCCGAACACCGACCAGCGGGTCTGCGCTGCATAATTGTTGGCAAGATTACACCCTCCATACCAACCGAGACCGTTGCGCATGAGCGGACCGCCGCGACTGAGGTTGTTGCTATAGGCAGGGAACACGTAGCCACCCCAGAGCTCGGTGTTCCAGAAATTCTTCCATACCGCGCTGAAGGAAAGATTGAATTCGCTGAAGGTGCGGAAGCCACCAAAGTCCCAGCCGGAATTGGGTGCACACTCGATACCCCAGGAATGGAAGATCGGACCCGGCTCGGATTCCCGATACCGAATCCAACCCCAGATATCGGTTTCATCCGCCTGGTTGAGTTTCCCGAGATCGTTCAGATCGAATCCGGGCGACTCCATGGTGGATCCGATGCCCCAGAGCCAGTGAGTTCCACTGTTTTTGCTGAGAGAGAGCGATGCCGTCATTCCGGACAGGCTGGTCCGCGAAGAATCGACACGGACATGCGGCGCATCCGGGCGTTGATAGAAGTGGGCACTGGATCGCTGTAATCGGATCATCGACGCGGTACTGCCCATGACATGGCTGCCCCCGACGTATCCCGACAGCACATACATGCCATCCAGAAAGCGAAGATTCCAATCCACGCCCCCTGTCATCGATGCACGGTTCATGATCTCGTCGAGGACGGGAACATCGCGGACCTCGTGCAGGGTGGTGGTCAGCACGGCCCCGATGGTGGAGGCGGAGGGACCGAACTCCTGCAGCACGCGTACCACGTTGTAGGAAGACAAGGGCTCGACGATCTGCTCTCCTCTCATCCCCGCAAGAGTATCGGCATATTCGGCAAACTCCCGTGCGGTGACGGCCGTCAACGCAGCCAATGACAGTCCGGTCGCAAGCCGACCACTGACTTTCGCGGCCCCGATGATGGTGGTGGCGTTGGGGGCGTTGATAAAATGGGCGCGATCGGCGGTGACGGAACCACGTGGTCGGGCTCCGATGCGACGGCTGTAAAAATAGGTGGGACCGTTTCCCTTGAGCAGGGGAGCGCCTTCAACGAAAAAGGGACGCTTTTCATCGAAAGCGGTTTCGTACGCGGTGAGGTTCACCTCTGCGGGATCGGCCTCTACCTGCCCGAAGTCAGGATTGCAGGTAGCATCAAGGGTAAGGTTCGGACCTAAGCCCATCTTCACATCGAACCCGACGTTGCCTTCGGTTCCGATCTCATCCTTGTATGGATCCTTCGCATGGACGTCTCGATTCAGACGGGCGGATCCTGCGACGTAGGGGAGGAGTTCCAGACGTCTTTGCTCACGAATATTCGAGAGCCCGGTGATCGAGCCGAAACGGGAGCTCCACCCGGTTTCATTTTTCGGTATGAGTACCCAGTAGGTATCCTCGTTGCGCGACGGGATATACCGATTGATGTTGAGGCCAAAGACCAACTGGTGCGAAGCGGTGAATCGGAGCTGAGAAAACGGGATCTTCAGTTCCGCCGTCCAGGCAGAGGAATCCCGCACGACCCGGGCCTCCCAGATGGGATCGAAGGAATAATCCCTCGAAAACTCCTTGTCCTCGGGATGGTAATAGTCGATGCGGACACCGGAAGCTGTCACGCCGAAGGTGTAGGCAGTTCGGAAGTCTCGATAGGAATCGATGGATATGAGGATGCGTTCGGAGTTTCCCGGATTGTCCCGACGCGTCAAAGACGTTCGAATCCCATCGACAGGTGGGGCCATCATTACGGCACCAATGTACAGGGCATCGTCATCGTAGAGTATTCGGATGTGCGTCTCACAAGTACTGGGCTCACCTTCTCGGGGTTCTTTCTGTTGAAAGTCACTCGAGGACACGGCACGGGACCATTCCGGTTCATCCAGCAATCCATCGATCTGGATCGAACCGCCCGTGAGACGCGAGGCAGGGATGGCTCGATTCGATACCACTCGAGATTGCGAACGGAGGGTGGGAGTGCACAATACCAGGAGCAAGAGGACGCAGGATACGAGCAGGAATTGCATAGGGATCACCGATGGTGCGAGAAACTCGATGGCCGTCTCGTCTGAACGCGCGGCAAAAATACGGAATCCCACGGCAAGCGCGAAGGTGAACTGTCGAATACTGTATATTTGCGTCGAATGATGATCCGAGGAGGAAAATGGAACCATTGACATTTGGATTGGTGGTCGTCGCGGGCGTGATGACGGGCATTCTCGGAGGCATGTTTGGGATCGGTGGAGGGATTTTTCTCATTCCGGTGCTGGTGATGGTGTTTCACCTTCCGATGCATCAGGCCATTGCCGCCAGTATTGTCACGGTGATTGCCACATCGAGCGCCACTGCGGCGGTGTATGTGGACAAGGGGCTCACCAACATTCGACTTGGAATGTCTCTCGAGGTCATGACCACGATTGGCGCAGTGTTGGGGGGGCTGGTCGCCAATCAGGTACCGGGTGACACCCTCCGGATCATCTTCAGCATTTTCCTGCTGTGCATGGCGGCAGTCATGTATTGGAAATCCCGATCCGGCAAGGAGAACATCTATCCTCCGACAGCAGAGACACGCATCAGTGGGGTCTACATCGATCCGGCCTGCGGGGAGTCGGTTTCCTACGGCGTGCGTCGTCTTGGAGCGGGCATGGGCATCTCGTTTCTCGCGGGAAATATGAGTGGACTCCTGGGCGTTGGAGGGGGGATCATCAAGGTCCCTGTGATGTCGATGGTATGTGGCGTGCCGATCAAGGCCGCGACAGCGACCAGCAATTTCATGATCGGCGTCACGGCGGTGGCAAGTGCCTTCATCTACCTCGCGCATGGCCATGTGCATCCCTATTACACTGCCGCCGCCGCTCTCGGTGTATTTATCGGATCCCGCGCTGGCACGATGCTCGGGGCGAAGCTGTCTCCCCGCCTTCTGGTGCGGCTCTTCATCGGTGTCATGATCATCACCGCTCTCCGCATGATTTATCAGGTGTCGTCATGACGCCCGCCGACCTGGACGCCATGATGGCCCGGTGGGTCGGTCGAACCCTGCGCGTGGGCATCGCGCTGAGCGGGGCGCTTCTGGCCATTGGGGTGTTGATGTCGGTGTTTCTGCCGGGATCGGAGCGTGCCAGTCACGCCATCGATCCACGGCAATGGTGGGGGCGACCCGTGGGGGAGCTCATTGGATCTCCGGCCGTCATCAGTATGGTCGGCATCCTCTTCCTGATGCTGACCCCGGTGGGGCGGGTCGTGATGACGATGGTGTTCTTTCTGCGGGAACGGGATTGGCGGTATGTAGGGATATCCCTTGTCGTGCTGGCGATTCTCACCGGCAGCATCGTGGTGGCCTTTCTGTCTTGACTCGATACTGTCCGTATCGATCGATGCGCATGTTGACAAAGGGATGAAACAGACGCCATCCCAGGCGAGACGGGTGCATGAATTCTGTCAGGCCCCGTCCGCGCCGTGGAGATCCGGGAAGTCCCGTGATGGTGATATCGGCAAGAAATCGCAGATAAAAGGGGCCGTAATCCAGAATTCGATGTTGATGAACCTCGATCGAGGGCTCCGCGCCCACGAACGAGAACGAGGAATCGTAGCGGAGACCCATCGCTGTGCGTTGTGTCGCGTGGGAGAGGCGGGAACCATGCTCATGATGGTATCGCAATTCGGGTCCCTCCCAGATCCAGAACGTCGTCGGTTTGTTCGGATCGAGATAGCTGTAATACACCACGGTCAGATCTTCCACGTGTGCACGACCCCAGTACCATGGAGATTCGTGAGAGAAAAGCGGAACGGGCGAATAATTGTGGTCCACATACGCCATACCGCGCAGCGACCATGTGGACCGTTCCCGTGCACCCACATGGAGACGAGCGATCCCATCGATGGGCGCACGCGGCGCGATCAGGTTCCAGGTATGCCCGTCGTTCTCCACGACCGAGGCGGGGTGCTGAAAGGCGGGCAGATGCAGGGCCGCCTCGAGCTGAAGCCGGCGGGTGCCAAGTTTGGACAACGCGTCCGCGTTGATCGACAGGCGGGATGCCACGGGATCGATGTGCACGGTCGCGTCGGGGCAAGTCAGGAGCAGGGATGGCCCGTCGGTGCGGATCGTCACCTCCTCATCGGTGAATTGGCGAAACAGGTAGAAGAATGGTGTCGTGGAGGATCGGAGCGCGATGACGAAAGAGGGTGGGGGAGTCGCCCCGATGCCATCGGGAGCGAGGGGGTTGGCACGGAAAAAAATGAGGACGAGGGAGATATCGTCGTCGAGCAGGGCATCCACATACCACCATTCGAATCCTGTCGGTAGAATGGCTTCGTGAGGAAAGAGATCGTCTAGGCCATAGGTGATATTCATGGGATTCTCCGGATCATTTCCATGGTAACAAATTCAGATGCATTTTTCACTCCTGATGTTTCACTGGGAAAGTTCGTTACCAATGGTGCTCTCGTTGCTGCTCGCCATCTCCGCCGTGTTCTCCGGCGCCTTCTTCCTTCTTTCCTGCATCAACCTCTGGGTGTACCGTCGCATTCCCCTGCAAGAGACACGGGGCGAGGTAGAGCGCGTATCGATTCTGATCCCCATGCGTAACGAAGCGGCTCATGCCATATCCTGCCTGGAGACCGTGCGTTCCCTTCCGGATGACAATCTGGAAATTCTGGTGCTCGATGATCACAGCACGGATGGAACGCTGGATCTGCTCCATGCGGAGGCCGAAAAGGACGCACGCATTCGCATCCTGGAAGGAGCAGCACTGCCAGAAGGATGGACCGGAAAAAACTGGGCATGTCATCAATTGGCGGCACGAGCAACAGGGCAGTGGCTCCTGTTTCTCGATGCCGACGTGCAGAGTACCCCGTACCTGGTTTCGTCTCTGCTGGCGGAGGTGAAACGGCGTCGGGTCGATCTGCTCTCAGCCGTTCCCCGTCAGATCACGGAATCGTATTGGGAGCGCATCGCCGTCCCCCTCATGCTCGTGATCTACGCCACGTTCATTCCGGCCTGGATGATACGCGGGAGTCGCCGCCCGGCATTCACCGCAGCCAACGGACAAGTGTTGTTGGTGTCACGCGCGGCTTATGATGCAGCGGGGGGACATGCGGCAGCTCCACGGCATGTCGTGGATGATGTCGCGCTGGCTCGTAGAGTGAAATCGGCCGGATACCGGATCGCCCTCGGAAATGGAGCCCTTCTGGCCCGCTGTCGCATGTACACGGACTTTTCAACGGTTTGGATGGGTTTCACGAAAAACCTCTATCCAGGACTCGGATTTTCGGATACCGCGGTGTTTGGACTGATCGCGCTTCTCCTACTTGTTTTTCTGGCATGGATTCCCGGGTCCTTTCTTGTTCTCCTCGGAGATCCCACCGAACTCCAGGTGGGACTCCTGGCCTTTCTCTTTTTGGCCCCACTCGGAACCAGAGTCCTTGTATCGCGGACCTTTCACCTTTCGTCTCGCTCCATCGTTCATTGTCACGGGTCCTTCCTCTTTCTGATTGCCCTGTCGCTTGGATCCCGTGCGGTGTATCAACGTCCCGACGGTGCGGAGTGGAAGGGAAGAATGACCGGAGGGATGGAACGAACTCCATCATAAGTTGCGTTGTATCAATGGTTTGAAGTATCTTAGTCAGATTCTTCGGAAATCAAACCAGAAATCACTCATTCTTACACGGCAGGTTGTCCATGTCCTATCTCTTCACATCTGAATCCGTCTCCGAAGGTCATCCCGACAAGGTGTGTGACCAGATTTCGGATGCCGTTCTCGATGCCATTCTCGCCGCCGATCCGCAATCGCGCGTGGCCTGCGAATGCTTTACCACCACGGGCTTCGTTTTAGTCGGAGGAGAGATCACCACCGATTCTTATGTCGACATTCAGGAAATCGTGCGTCGCACGGTGCGCGAAATTGGGTATACCGATCCACAATATCGTTTCGATGCCGATTCCTGTGGCGTCGCGAATCATATTCATCAGCAGAGTCCCGACATCTTTCGCGGGGTGAAGAAGGGAGGCGCGGGCGACCAGGGGATGATGTTCGGGTACGCGAACGACGAGACCCCGGAACTCATGCCGTTACCGATCATGCTGGCACACAAGCTGGTCAAGCGTCTGGCCGACATTCGCAAGCACGAGCCGGAACTGATGCCGTATCTACGCCCTGACGCGAAAAGTCAGGTCACGGTGGAATACGAAGGTCGCACCGCCTTGCGTATTCACACCGTCGTGATCAGCACGCAGCACGATCCCGATGTCAGCCAAGCCAAGATTCGCAGTGACATTCAGGCCCATGTGCTGCCGCTGGTTCTTCCGGCGGAGCTGGTGACCGACAAGATGAAGCTACATGTCAATCCCACCGGAAATTTCGAGATCGGAGGCCCGCACGGAGATTCCGGACTCACTGGTCGGAAAATCATCGTCGATACGTATGGGGGACGCGCCCCGCACGGTGGTGGCGCATTCAGCGGCAAGGACCCCAGCAAGGTGGATCGCAGTGCCGCCTACGCGGCGCGGCATCTGGCCAAGAACATCGTGGCTGCAGGAATGGCCAAGGAGTGCACCATCCAGGTGAGTTATGCCATTGGCCTGGCGCGTCCGGTGTCCATCCACATCGACACGCATGGCACGGCGCTGGACGGCATTCGGGACGACAAGATCGCCGCCTTTGTAGCAAAGAATGTGGATCTGACGCCCCTCGGCATTATCGAACGGCTGCAGCTGCGTCGTCCGATCTACCGCCCCACGGCGGCCTATGGGCATTTCGGGCGTACTGAAAAGGGATTCACGTGGGAGAAACTGGATCTCGTTCCTTTGTTCAAGAAAGCATTTCGGTAAATCATCATCCTCGTAGGAGCAATACGTTCATGGCAAAAACCACATCCGCGACTCCTCGCTTCAAGGTGAAAGACATTCGCCTTGCCGCCGAAGGTCGCAAAAAGATCGAATGGGCCGAGAGCCGCATGCCCGTGCTGATGGCCCTCCGCGAAAAATACCGGGCCACGAAACCTCTGAAGGGCTTCCGCATCGCCGGATGTCTGCACGTCACCAAGGAAACCGCCGTGCTCGTCGAAACGCTCACGGCCGCAGGAGCCGAGGTGAGCTGGAGCGGGTGCAATCCTCTTTCCACCAACGATGAAGTCGCCGCCGCCCTCGCCGCCAATGGCATCAGTATTTACGCCTGGCATGGCATGTCGGTCAAGGAGTTCTACTGGGCGATCGAACGCACCCTGGATTTCAAGCCCAATCTGACCCTCGATGACGGCGCGGATCTGATCTTCACCATTCATAACAAGCATCGCGAACTCATCCCCACCATTATCGGTGGCACCGAAGAAACCACCACGGGCGTTCATCGTCTTCGGGCCATGGCGGCCGCGGGAGAGTTGAAGTACCCGATCTACGCAGTCAATGACGCCGAAACCAAATGGGATTTCGACAACGTGTACGGAACGGGGCAGAGCACCCTCGATGGCATTCTGCGTGCCACGAGCGTCTTGCTTGCCGGCAAAAACGTAGTCGTCGCCGGCTTTGGCCACTGTGGAAAGGGCGTGGCCATGCGTGCCCAGGGACTCGGTGCCTCGACGATCATCACCGAAGTCAAACCCACCGCCGCCCTGAAAGCTACGCTCGAAGGCCATCGGGTCATGACCATGGATCAGGCTGCCAAAGTGGGAGACCTGTTCATCACCGCGACGGGAGTCCGGGATGTCATCCGTGATCGGCATTTCGCGGCAATGAAGGATGGCGCGATCGTGTGCAATACGGGACATTATGATTGCGAAATCAATATCCCCGAACTGGAGGCGCTCGCCACCAAAAAGAGGACGATCCGCGCCAACAACGAAGAATACACGTTGAAGGACGGACGACGCATCTACCTGCTCGCGCAGGGGCGTCTGGTGAATCTTGCAGCGGCGGAAGGACATCCATCCGAAGTGATGGACATGTCGTTCGCCAATCAGTTCATGGCTCAGATCCGTCTCGCGGACAGTGCCAAGAAGGGGAAGGGTCTTACCACCACGGTGCATGATCTACCCGAGGAGCAGGATCAGGAAATCGCCCGCATCAAACTGCAGACGATGGGGGCCAAGATCGATAAGCTCACGGCCGAGCAGAAGGCCTATATGGACGATTATAGCGCCGGGACCTGATCCCGCGTGTTCTCGATCGGACGGTTCCTCGCGGTAACGGGAGGAACCGTCTCTCCTTTTTCACAGGTGGAACATATCATGGCACATGTCCTTCTCATCGGATCCGAGGATCCGATCATCGTGTCGAATATCTACGGCATCGGTCGCAACTACGTCCGCCATATCGAAGAACTGGGGAATGTCGTCGAAGAACAGCCGGTGGTGTTTATGAAACCCACCAGTGCGCTGATCTCCGAGGGACAGAACATCGAGCTTCCAGAATGGTCCGCTGATATTCATCACGAAACGGAGCTCGTGATTCTGATCGGTCGCGAGGGTCGGCATATTCCGGAATCCACGGCACTGACGCATGTGCGAGGATACGGCATCGGACTCGACCTCACGGCCCGGGACACCCAGTCGACGCTCAAGGCCAAGGGACTGCCCTGGACTCGCGCGAAGGGTTTCGCCACTTCGGCCTGCGTCAGTCGATTTGTCCCGGCCTCCGACGTTCCACATCCCCAACGGTTAGCGTTTTCGCTCGATGTGAATGGAGTGCGTCGACAAATCGGAGACACGAGTCTGATGCTTTTCTCTGTCGCCCGCCTCGTGGCGGAGCTCAGCTCCCTGGTGCCCCTCGTCGCAGGAGATCTCATCTTTACCGGTACTCCGGAGGGGGTGGCGCGTCTTCAGTCGGGGGATCATCTCCTGCTCGATCTGCACGGTCTCGTCTCCGCACGGTTCCTGGTTGCATGATGCTGCGATTGCGACGACACGGCTTCCTTCTTCTCTCCATCCTTCTCTGGGTAGGGCTGGGCGCGCTCCTTCTTCTGAGACTGGTCAGCAGCGCCAACGGACAGGATGCGGACCGTTTTCCGGAGGAAACAGCCGCCGAAGCAAGTATCGCGACCGACTGGTCTGATTATCGATTTCCGATCGATGTTCCATATGATAAAACCTCCACCTTCGGAGAATTTCGCAGTACCCATTTTCACGAAGGGATCGATATCGGCACACAGGGAAGGAATGGATTTCCGGTCCGTGCCACACGTTCGGGATGGGTGGAACGCGCCACCATGGACCCGGGGGGATATGGGTGGAAGCTGGTACTGCGCCATGCGGATGGGTTCTCGTCGGTGTACGCGCATCTGGAGCGCTTCTCTGATCGCATCGGCGCGGCCTATGCCAAACAACTGGTCGCGCTGGGAAAAAGCTGTGGGGAGGTCCGGTTCGACAGTGGCGCGGTACAGGTGATGCAGGGAGACATGATTGCGCGCAGCGGGGATACCGGCGCTGGTGGACCGCATCTCCATTTCGAGATCCTCGATTCTCGGGGGCATCCTGTCAATCCGGAATTGGCTCCCCGTCTGCGATGCAAGGATGGAATCACTCCGGTGATCAAGGAAATCGTGTTCACGCCCATGGATGGGGAAAGCACGGTGAATGGGTCTCCTGATCCTCTTCACCTCCGCGCCATCGGAACACCTGAATCCGGGTATGTCCTTTCCGACACCCCGGTCGTACGTGGTCGCGTCGGCATGGTGGTGAGAGCGCTCGATGGGCGTGAGTCCAGTCCCTTCGTATGGACACCGTATTCGCTCATTTTGCGGGTGGACGGCAAGAGCGATTTTGTCGCCATCTCTCATCGCCTGTACAAGGGGCAGGCCTGGCTGATCCATGTGGACCGCGAGTATCAGCTCAGCGCCAAACATCAGGAATATCGGAAGCTGTATCGCGATCCTGGGAATCCCCTGCCCATGTACACCGAGCGTGATCCTCTCGGTGGCATTTTCTCCGAAGCTCGTTGGGGAGCCGGGACCCATCGCTTCGAGGTGCATGCGCGGGACCTCGCTCGAAACGGGAGCCGCCTTCGTGGATGCATCGAAATCGCTCCCGACGTACGGCTGACGTGGAACCGCTCCTCACAGGGGATTCATCTCGATGCCGTGGCCAGTACGGAAGCCACGGTGCGTCTTTCCTCGGTGACGACCGAGGGTCGCTGGGTGGAGCGTGCGCGATACACTGTTTCATCGGGTGCCTCACGACGGGATCTGTCGACGTCGGAATGGGAGGGAACCCCCGTCCTCAAGGCCGAGGTGTTGGGTCCGCGACAGCAGAACTCGGCTCCGGTGTATCTGCACCTTGCATCTCGTCTCGTCTCCCCACCGCGATGGAAACGAGAGATCGTGTTCAACGAAATCCGCTATCGCATCGAGTACGACCGGCCTCCCGACCACGCGCCCCGCATTGTCCTGCAAACAGGAACGGAGCAGCGCGAGGCATCGGTGTGGGCTGAAACGCCGACTCGGTATCGTGCGGTGCTCATTGCACCCGCGTCGCTGGCGGGGCAGGCGACGGTACGAATGCACTCGCGGTTTGGAGGAGTGGATGCATGGAGCGAGGATCACCTCCGCATGTTTCTGATAGATCCGCACGTGGGAGGCGTGGCCAGCAGCGAAGATGGTCGCTTCGAAGTGCGTTGCGGGCCGGGGGTCGTGTATCGACCCATGCTCCTGACCATCGACTCCCGTGAGGTGGAAGGAAAAAAGGGCTATGCGGTGTCACCGTCGGAGATCCCCCTCGTTGGGGCGCCGGAACAGCGACTGCGGGATCGATCGGTGGATCGGACGATGTACCTCAAGGGAATACCACGCATGGGCGCCTGGAGAAACGAGATTCCACCTGTGGACGAGCGAATGCATGACGGCCTGGTGGCGCGAATGGGGCGTCTGCTTCGCACCTATGTTGTCGAGCAGGATTCCCAGGGACCCCGGATTTCTGTGGTGGCTCGGAAGCGCAGTCGAGATCTCGTGGTCCGCATCTCCGATACCGAGACCGCAGTGAATCTGGAATCGGTGGTCATTCGCGTCAATGGAGCGGTGGTAGCTCCCGAAATCTTGGAAGGCAATCCTCTGCAATTCGTTCTCCGCAACGTCGTGGTGCCAGGCGCCGCACCGCCTCGCGTACAGGTGACGGCACACGACGTCGTGGGCAATGTCTCGCGATTGCCCTGATCTCACGATATCGAATCAGAGAGGAGTGAGGATCGCCTCTATCACAGCCGCGATATTTGAGAGATCCGAAAACAGCGCATCTGGATGTTCCTTTGCCAGGGTGGCACGCGACACCGTGCCAGTGGCCACGGCAAGGGATCTCGCCCCCACACCCCGTCCGCAGGTGATGTCGTGAGGTGTGTCGCCGATAATGACGATCTGGGATCCGGAAAACGTGATGCCGGTGACGGCCTTCGCGCGTTGTACGGCAATCGTGGGGAGATCGTGGCGATGCGGGGAATCGCTCCCGAAGGCGCCGAACGGAAAGAAGTCAAACAAACCCACGGGGTGGAGCTTGATGCGCGCCCCTTGCGGCATGTTGCCGGTCAGCAAACCCAGCACCACATCAGGATGGGCCTGGAGGGTGGGCAACAACTCGCGAATGCCGGGTAAGACAGTGATGTCATCAGCGGAGAGGCGCGACGATAAAAGAGCAAAGAACTTCGCGAACACAGGCTCCCGCCATCGGGCACAGGTCGCGGCATCATAGCCCGAACCGGTCATGACTTCGGTGTAGATCTGCAGATCGGTCTTTCCCGCAAAATCGTGAGTGCGGGCAATCGTCGAACCGCCAAACACCTCATCGAGAGCATCGGTAAAACAGGATCGTGCGATCCCATTGGTGCGAATCAGCGTGCCATCGATATCGAACAAAACAAGTCGGGTCGGAGTCATCGGCGTCCCTTCTTCGCGTAGTACAGGCGCATCATCACATCCATCGTTCTCGGAAAGTGAGAGCCGACTGCAGAAAACAGAATGCCTCCGGCGGTACTGATGACCTCGCGTCGTCTCCCCCGCAGGCAGCGCAGAATGTCGCGCGCGACGCGCTCCGGTGACGCAGTGGGGACCGACGAAGCGAGCGCGAGCGTGCGATCACCCCGTACGCGATCGAAGAAGGCGGTATCGGTTCTGGCGGGGCAGACCAAGCCGACGTGGATGTCCTGTGGTTCGAGCTCCAGCCGCAGCGCCGTGGCAAATCCATGCAGAGCATGTTTGGAGGCGCAGTACACGGCGTTGAAAGGAACGGCACGCTTTCCCAGCACCGAGCTGATGAACACCAGAGAACGGAGTCCGGAATCTGCATGCTGGCGTAGAATGACCTGCGCCGCATGCAGGGTGGTGGTCAGGTTCAGCTGCAGGACAGGTTTCCAGTCGTCCACCGCTGTGGTGGCGAAGGGCCCACTCTGTCCCATCCCTGCATTGAGGATGGCCACACCGAGGGGTCGGGCACACACCGCTTCGGTGAATCGTTGGAATCCCTCTTCGGTACAGAGATCGACCGACACCGTGCGTACCTCGGGTGAACCGAGATCGCGACATTCCCGGGCCACGGAGGCGAGGGCCTGATCATTGCGACCTGTGAGGAGCAAAGGACAGCCCTGACGGGCGAGAAGCAGAGCGGTGGCGTGTCCGATGCCGGAGGACGCGCCGGTGATAAGGGTAGGGAGGGGGAGAATGGACATGGGATCCGTTTCTGTTCGATACAACCAGCGCAAGAATTTCCCGAAACTCCCGGCGGATTCCAAGACGGATCCATGAGGCCGCTTTCGGGAGGTTGCGGGAGAAGCGTTTCCAACGCGTCGGATCATCGTGCGAAGGACTTGCAATCCACAATGGCGCACCGTAAATAGGAGCGACATTTCCCCTCACCAGCATTCTCAGCCATGTCCCAGCCCAAGACATCGACTTCACCCATGGAGTTTAAAAAGGATCTCGGAGTCTTTTCCTCCACCATGATGGTGGCGGGTACCATGATTGGATCAGGCATCTTCATCGTCAGCGCCGATATCGCACGCACGTTGGGGTCCCCCCTGTTATTGGTGTTGGTGTGGGTGATATCCGGCGCCATGACAGTGGTGGCCGCGCTCAGCTATGGAGAGATGGCGGGCATGATGCCGGAGGCCGGGGGGCAGTATGTGTATCTCCGCGAAGCGTACAATCCCCTGACGGGTTTTTTATTCGGATGGACACAGTTCCTGGTCATTCAAACGGGAAGCATTGCCGCAGTGGGCATGGCCTTCGCGAAGTTCACCGCTGTGTTTCTCCCCGTCCTCGGTGAGCAGACGGTGGTGTGGACGGTGCTTGGACGGGAGATCTCGGCGGCCCATCTGGTGGCGATTGGGAGCATCGTGCTTCTCTCTGGTGTGAATATGCTGGGTATTCGGGAAGGGAAGGTGGTGCAGGACGTCTTCACCCTGATGAAGGTGGCGGCGCTGCTCATCCTTGTTGTCCTGGGCATTGCCGTGGTCAAGTCGCCTGACACCCTGCATCTGAATACGAGTGTCACCTGGGCCGCGGAATGGATTCGACAAGATGCAACCGGGTCCTGGGTTCGCGAGCCACTTCACGGTATCACGGTGCTTGCCGCCCTCGGCGTCGCGATGGTGGGAGCCCTCTTTGCCTCGGACGCCTGGTACAATATCACGTTCGCGGCGGGCGAGGTCAAGGATCCCAAGCGAACCGTGCCGATCAGTCTGGTGGCGGGAACAGTGATCGTGTCGATCCTCTACGTGGTGACGAACGTCGTGTACACGATGCTTCTGCCGGTGACGGGGTCTCCAGTGGGAACGGACGTCCTTTCACGCGGGATGCAATTTCCTGTCGCCGATCGGGTTGGAACCGCTGCGGCGTGGGTTCTGTTCGGTGCTCCGGCAGAATATATCATGGCGGGACTCATCATGATCTCGACGTTCGGATGCAATAACGGCATGATTCTCGCCGGGGCACGGGTGTACTTCGCGATGGCCAGGGATGGACTGTTCTTCGCCCCCATCGGTCGGTTGAATCGTCGCGCCGTCCCGGCGGTGGCTCTCGCCGTACAAGGACTCTGGGCCTCGGCGCTGTGTTTGAGCGGGTCGTATGGTGACCTGCTGGATTATGTGGTGTTCGCGGTGCTGATTTTCTACATCGTCACCATCATCGGAGTCTTCCGTCTCCGCGCGAAAGATCCGACTCGTGAGCGCAAGTTTCGCGCGCCCGGGTATCCCGTTCTTCAGATCGTCTATATCCTTGTCGCGGGCGCGATCGCCGTGGATCTTCTCATTTTCAAACCGTCCTACACGTGGCCAGGGCTTCTCATCGTACTGCTTGGTGTGCCGGTGTATTGGGCATGGAAAGTAAAATCGAGTCGCTGACCGTCGACCTCGCGGATCAGGTCTCCGCGCGAATGGGAAGGATAACCACGGGGAGTCCCCGCGTATACAACGCGCGTTGAATCGAGAAGGCTGTGTAATTATGGAGGAGCCGCGTCAGGAAGCTTTCTTCGGGAAAGACGAGCTGTCCACAGAAATACACGGCATGGGGGAAGTCGATTTGTAGGGAAGGAAGCAGACCTTCGAGCTCGGTCACGACATCGGTTCCCACCGCCGATCGGCTTTGCGCATGAAATCGATACGATCCCATGAGCGCGGTATACCGAGCGAGTTCGCGTGCGATGGTGCTCTTTAAATGCACGATTTCCTCGGCGCCCTTGAGATTTCCGGCATCCACCTGACCGATTTGCACGAATACGAAATTCGAAAACACGCCCTTGAACTCGCGAAGAATGGTGAAGAGTGTATGCAGACCGAGCCCGCTGTATCCGCTGACGAGGAGGATCGCGGTCTTTCCCTTCGGATCGAAATCCGGCATGGGAGGGTGTTCATCCTCTTCAGGAAGATCCTTGGACACGACATCGACGATCAGACTGTCGAGACGCTTGAGTAACAGTCCCGTTTTTCGATAATGTGATCGGATGCCCGTCACCATCAGGGCAAGACTCCCGGTGATCAGGAGTGTGACCCATCCGCCTTCTCCGAATTTCAGCACCACCACCGCGAGAAGGATGAAGCTCGTCAGGAGGACTCCGATTCCGTTAATAGCCAGATGACGTCGCCATTTCGGTTCCGTGGCCCGATGGGAAATCCAATAGCGCACCATCCCGAGCTGGGAGAGGGTGAAGGTAATGAAGACGTTGATGCTATAGAGGATAACGAGAAAATGTACCGCTCCCTCACTGATCATCATCAGGAGCGCAGCGGCCAATCCCATGAGGAGGATACCGTTTTTCGTCACGAGGCGATCGCTGAGCGATGCGAATCGGGAAGGGAACCAACGATCGACAGCCATAGTGGCAAGCACGCGGGGACCGTCGAGAAATCCCGTCTGTGCGGCCACGAAAAGGAGGGCCGAGGCGGACACGAGCGCGAGCAGCGTGAATCCGGTGGCCAGCGAAGGATGCCAGGAACGGGTCATGGCTTCAAACAACAGGGCATTCAGCGTCTTTCCGTCCTGCGGATGCAGATTGAAGAGTGCGTACGAGATGAGCAGTCCCACGACGGTAACGGCCAAAGAGGTTGCCATCAAATGCATGGTCTTGCGTGCGGTTTCCACCTTGGGTTCTCGAAGCACGGGGAGCCCGTTACTTACCGCCTCGATGCCCGTGTATGTGCCAGCCCCCATCGAATATGCCTTGAGGAGGAGAGCGAGGGTTCCGAACACGCCGAGCTCCGAAAAGGAACCCTGCAATTCCCTCCCCGTGTCCGCGATGACGCTTGAAAAATCCATGGCATGCATCACGAGGATATAGACGATGGCAAAGGCATGCGTCACCACAAAAAGCAGGAAAACAGGGGAGATCGCCACCACCGATTCCTTGATCCCTCGCAGATTCAGGAGTACCAGGAGAAAGAGTCCGATCATGGCCGCAGGTAACTTCCAGGCCAGCCATGGCGCTGGGAGAAAGCTGAACAGCGCGTCGACCCCACTGGCGATGGAGAGCGTAATCGTCAACACATAATCGATCAGCAGAGCACACCCGCTCACCATTCCGATTCTCGGGCCCAGGAGTTTGCTCGCGACGACATAGCCACCTCCTCCCGCCGGAAAAAGAGAAATGATCTGATTATAGCTCGCGGTGATGATGAAAATGGTGAGCGCGGAAGCCAGACCGATGAAAATGGCCAGATGGGGATGATGGATCAAAACCCGAAACGCTTCTTCGGGTCCATAGTTCGAAGATGAAAGGCCATCCGCTCCGAGTCCGATCCATGCAAAAAAGGCGATGAGCGAAAGTTTGTGAAACGCTCCGGCATCCTGAAGATCGCGTGCGGTACCGAACAGGGCACGCTTCCAGCGGGATCCGGTGGGAGGTGGAGAATCGTCGTGTGAAGAGGACACGGAAAGGGAACCTGATGATGAGGATGGGCAAAAGTAGGGTATTGGGAATGAAATCCCTATGAAAGAATGGACGTTGTTTCCGTATGAGTCCACTCCTATCTTCTTCCCATGTCAAGACGGTTTTCTCTGTTCCCGCGTCCTTCCCATGTGCAGGCTTTTTCATGATCATGTGGCGGCCCATTCTTCTCGTCCTTATCCTTTCAGCATCCCTGGCGACATCGTCGATGCATGCGCAGGGAGTCCCGCGTTCATCGGAAGGAGGGGCCGCCCACCGAGCCGCGAACACGCCTCGCGTGTTGGTGCTGATCGGCGATTCCTCCACGGCCCGATGGATCGCGAGTGCCGAATGGAATCCCCTGCACCTCACGATACTGTCACACCCTGCTTCTTTGACATTGCCGGTGGATGCGGATCTTGTATGGATTCATGCGGAATCGGAGGAGGAGTATCGGGCACTTCTCCCAGCGGCACGTGCATTGGCACAGGGAACGATGGCGAAAGGCGGACAGGCGAGGTCCTGGCTCTGCACCGGAGTGGCCGCATTGTTTCCGTCCGATATGGGGTGGGAACCGGTGCGACCCACCATCCGCCGCGAAGTGATCCAGGCTGGAGTGGACGATGCGCGTGGGGTGCAATCATGGATGGGACATCCCGCTTTCACCCCGCTGTTTGGCGGGGGACGATTACTTCTTCTCGATACGCTGCGGCCGATGACCACCGTTGGTTATTGGCAGGACAATCTCACCCCTGTGGGACGTGTGTTCGCGGTCGAAATGCGAGAGACGGGAATCCGATCGGATCAGCGCTGTGGACTCGAATATGACCGTCAGGGGCAACGTATCTTGACCCTGGGCTGTCCAGTCCATCTCCATCCTCGCAATCGCGTCCTCGCGTCGCTTCTCGCCGTGCTCCGTGCGTCCATGGCCTATCTGTTGGATCCTTCCTCCGGCGGGCCATCGACCGCATGGCCAACAAGGTCGCCTCGGGTACTTCGCGTCTCAACTCGTTTTACCGGACTGCCTCTGGGTGGTGGCAGGCTCACCCCGTGTGCACGTATGCCCTACCCTTCGTCAGGACGAGACAGTGCGGGCAGTGGACCACTGCTCCTGTCATCACCCGTGGGCGCGCTGCTGACCCGGGAGCGCGGTGGGATACGCGAGTTGTGGCTGGAAGGCGTTCGGGTCTTGAAGGATCTCAGAATCGGATGGATGGAAGGGGATCGGATCGTATGGATGGACGAGGTCGAGGCCTCGGTGTCTCAGTCCCCCGATCGCATCGAAAGACGGATCCTGCATCCGGGAGGAGTCATTCACGAAGTTCTGCACCTGGATCCCACGCGATCTCGAGTTCTGCTCTCCTGGACGCGGGAAGAGGGGCCGCTTCCTTCGCTCATTTTTCGCTGGATCGTGGACCTGCGACGGATGTGGCCGTACGACGAAAACGCGGGGGGAGATCTTTCCTGGTCCATCGACGATGTGGCACGAATTCACACCGTGGAATGCGAAACGGGATTTGGCATGGCCGTCCTCACCGACGCTCCGGTACGCACCGACCTGGCGGGACGCTACGATAGCGTGATTTTCGCAGAAGGTTCACTGCACGGTCGACCCGTGGGAGCGCATCACACCATGCATGCGCTGGTGACCGACAGCAGCCGGGGCGAAGGGCGATCGATGTTGCTGGTGATTGCCGGAAGTCCCCAGGGAAAGGAAGAAAGCGTCGCACGTGCGTTGGAGGGGTTGCGCGATCCCTGTGGAGGAAGCGAGCGTCTCCGAGTGCACACAGATTCCCTTTTGTCCAGGGTCGCGGTGGTGCAGGGTTCGAACTCCTGGTTCAACGATGGCATGCTCTGGTCTCTTCTCGCCTTCGATCGGAGTTGCGTCCATCTGGCGGGAGGTGGAAAGGGCATGATATCCGGATGGGGGGACAGTGGGTCTGGATGGGATGGGGGCCAGGCGACCAGCGGCCGTCCCAGCCAGGGATGGGTGTTTGGCAGCGATGTCCTCGCCGCCGTGGACGCTGCGATCGCGATCGGGCGCTTCGAGGACGGCCGCGAATATCTGGAAACGCTCTTCTCCCACTCTTCTCCGGAAGGTTGGATTCCGGAGGAAATCACGGGCTCGGGTGTGCATCGCATGGGGGGTGTGGATCTGCTGGAACGCATGGTGCTGACCTGTGACGAATATGTACGTGCGTCGGGAGACGAGGCCTTTCTTCGTCGCCACGAGGGAGCCCTGCAAACCCTTCTGCATCGTCTCGAGGAGCAATGGGACGAAGAAAACGGTGTACGATGGTCGGGGGAATATCACGAAGTGAATCTCGGTCCCCTGAAGCACGTGACGCAGGAATGCGGCAGAGTGGTTCAACGCATACGAGCGGCAACCGCCGTTGCATCTGTGTTTTCGGCTTTCGAGGATCCTCGTCAGGTTCGCGAATGGAAACAGAAGGCAGAAGCACTGCGCGACCAATTTGAGCGTCGATACTGGTCGGCATCCACTGGATGGTATATCGCGGGCTTCGATCGGGACGGCGTCCCTCATCTGGAACGAACTGCTCGTGCTCTCGAACCATTGTATGGCAACCTTGCGCATCCGGCCTTTGCCGCCCGCATTCTGGAAGGCATGCGGAGTTCGGATTTTCTCACCGACTGGGGGCTGCGGCTGTACCCGCGTTCCAGCGCACGAGAACACACGCCCGACGTCCAGGATTATGCCGTATGGCCCTTTCTCACGGCCCGTCTGGCCGAAGTGGCCTGGAAGCAAGGCTTCTCCCTGGACGCGGGAATCGCACTGCAGGCCATGCTCGCGGCACGTCATCGTGCAGGGCTTGGTGCTCTCCCTCAAGCTCTGCGAGGCGATATCTGTGCCCCGGTACCTGGTGTAGAAGCGTCGCTCCTATCTGAAGCGGCTTTCCTCGATGCCATCATCGGTGGCATGGTGGGCTGGGAACCCGACGCTCGCATATCGCATGCCTTCCTGCGGCCACGCTTCCCCTGGAACTGGCAGCAAGCCGCGGTGCGCCATCTGCGCGTGGGAGAAACCCGCGTGCATCTCGACATGCTCAGAACGCGGAATCGCACTCGGTGGACCCTTCGTCGCAATACGGGTCCGCCCGTGACTCTCTCCTTCCAACCCGAAATCGCGGAAGGGATGCAGATCACCTCGATCTTCATCAATGGACGATCTCTTGCCACCCATCATCGAGGAGGTCTCGGAGTTCTCACACCGGCTCTGGAACTGGAGCTCCGCGACAGTGTCGTCATCACCATTCATCATACCGGCGGCATTGGCTGGATCCCTCCCGATGCCGTGGTGATGGATGGGGATTCTTCTCAAGGTCTTCGGCTGCTTTCCACAAGAACGCTGGGAGATGGAATCGAAGTGGAGGTGGAGGGGAGAGCGGACAGTACGTATGGACTCGAAGGAATGCTCTTCGATCAGGAGGTGGTGCGCGCCGAGGGCGCATCCGTGGTTGCCGCGAGTCGAAACGGTCGGTTCCGCTGTGCGGTGACGCTTCCTCCCTCACGGGAACGATGGGTACGCACCAAAATGCGACTCCAGGTGCGACCCGCTCCTTCGGAGTAACGGATCCGTTACTGTCGAATGAGACGGACGGTTCGGGACCGCCCCTGATGCTCGACGAAGAGAGTGTACACGCCCCGATGGAACGGGGTGAGATCGAGCGACACCTCGGTCGTGCCAGGGCGAAGCGAGGTCCACTGCCCGGAATGGAGTTCCCTCCCAACCAGATCCATCACACGATAGGTCACGGTTCCGCCGGTATCGATGACCAGGGGAATTTGGATGCGCCCCGAAGTCGGATTCGGCCACGGAGCGGAAAGGGAGAATGCGGGCTCGGGATCGACATCGGCGAGATCGGTGGTACTGCCCGAAAACAAGGGGACCGCCGAGAATTCTGATCCCAGCACGGAGCGCGCCTGCTCCGCGCTCACTCCGAACCACAGGCGAAGAATGGCGGCGTAGATCTGGCGGAAGTCGAACTGCGTCGGAAGATTGTCGTTGACGAGGGCAGCGAGATCGGGATTCTGTCCATGCTGCGGCGAGGCGAGCGACGGCCCCAGTACGAACATCGGAGCGGCCGTGCCATGATCGGTACCGAGACTGCTGTTGGACTTGGCGCGACGCCCAAATTCACTGAACGTCATCGTCACGGTGCGATTTTCGACACCGAGTTTCTGGAGATCGCTGTAGAATGCTGTCAGGGCGGCGGAGAGTGTGCGCAGGAGCGTGGCATGATCCCCCGAGGTCGGATCGGCGGCATCCACCTGTCCCGCGTGCATATCGAATCCTCCGAGACTGACCAGATAGATCCGGGTTCGCAGCCCTCCGGCGATCAGGCGCGCCACAATTTTGAGCTGATCGGCTAGCGTGTTGGGCGTCGGATAGGTTTCCTTATTCGTCGTTTTATCGGCGGCGGCTTTGATCTGGGCGGCAAATTGCTGGGATTCCACCTGCACCTGCCGAATGTAGGAAAGCTCCTTCCCCGCCGGAGTTGGTGGTGGGGTGTCGATGCCTCCTCCGGGAGAACCGTTGACCAGTTGATAAAAGGTCTGGGGGTCCTGAATGGCGATGCCCATGGCCGATGCGGGCCCCTGCAACACCAGACTCATCACGGCGCCAATTTGGATGGCGGGAGGATCGGGCATGTCGATGGTAGGATACCCTTCCGGATATCCCGGATACACCTGATCGAGAAACCGGCCTGTCCAGCCGGAGGTCAGCACCTGATTGCTGTTCGAGGCCGACATCCAGATATCGGTGGCACGGAAATGCGAAAGGTTGGGGTTGGGGTAACTCACCCCGTGGATGACAGAGAGTCGTCCGGAATCATAGAGCCCTTTGAGGCCGGTCATGGCCGGATGGAGGCCCACGTCGGGGGACAGACGCAGTGCGCGGGACTCGGGAATGGCGATGTTGGATCGCAGGGTCTGGTAGAGGGAGTACTGATCGAGCGGCACCACCATGTTCAGTCCATCGTTCCCCCCATTGAGCTGCACAAGCACAAGTACGCGATCATCAGCCAGAAGTCCGTCAAGAAGCGATTGTGGAAGAACACGCGTATGAGATCGAAACCCCATGCCATGCACGAGCGCAGGGACTCCGAGCATGACCGGCAGATTGGCCAGAAAGCGGCGACGTTGCATGGGGACCTCCGTTCAGGATAACTGAAATTCCGCCATGCGCAGAAGGAAGCGGAGCACGGCGGAAAGCTTGTTGGTAACAGCACGTTTCTTGGTCGTATTGGTAGGGTCGGCGAGGTAGGCACCCCATTCGACACCCCATTCGTATGCCGGCAGGCCTTGCATAAGAATGGTATCGACCAGATAGCGACGTTGGGTAGAGGTGAGGTCAAAGGGGAGAAGACGTCGTGAGAGATCCCGCACCAGAAGATCGGGATCCACCGGATCGCTCGTGGACGTGGCCAGCGCGATCAGATCCGCCTGCACGGTGACAGTGCCGATGCGGTACCCAGTGATCAGCGCGTCGGTGAAACCATTGCGCAGAGGAAGGGTCACGCTGTTGATCCACAGCTCATGAAATTGAGGGATCTGGTAATACGCAGACCAGCCCGCGACACTCGGGGGATTCAGGAGCTGCATCTGCACACTTCCCGCGGTAATGCGCAACCGGTCCATGACACTGTAGTTCTTTGCCGCATCCTCGGACACGGATGGATAGGACAGCGAGAGTGCCGAGCATGCCGTGGCGATGAAATCGACAGGATGCTGGATAAGGGCACCCTGCACAAGATCGCTGTAGAAGTGTGCACTCGAAAAGAGGCGTTCGAGAACAGGCAGCAGGACGTTGTTCGACGATCGGAGCAGATCGGCCAGCGGCGCGATGATCGTGGTTTCGATATCGGGCGTGATCTCGTAATACACGAACCACCGATAGATTTTTCGTACCAGGGCCCGCGCGGTTTCCTGTTGACGAAAGATCATGTCAAGCAGCTCATCCAGTTCCTGCTCTCCCTCCGCTCCCGAGCGTCCTCGAATGATCGTGTTCTGATAGGCCGAAGAAAAGGTCTTATCCTTCGTATCGTGACGGCTGGACACAAAGCTCGAGGTCACGGTGCTGCGATTGTCGATCCAGCCCGTCAACACGCGGGCGGCGGCTTTGACATCGTCCTCGGTATAGTTCGTGTAATTGCCCTGCGCGATCTCGGCGCCTTTTCCGATCGTGAACAGTTCCTGGAGTTCCCGGGCATAATTCTCGTTGGGCTTCCCCGCCGTGTTCGCATTGCCGTTGAGGTACCGGAGCATGGCAGGATCGATGGTGACAGCTCTCACGAGGGACTTGACATTGCCACAGGCCATCGTGCGGAACAGGGCGTTCTGGCGATACATGTACCGGGAGTCCCGAACGGTATTGTATTCCGAAACGAAGTGGTTGTGCCAGAACAACGTCAGCTTCTCCATGGCCGACGTGGGCGTTGTGAGCATTCGATGCAGCCACCAGGCCTGCAGGTAGCGCACGTACTTGCTCTCGTTCTGATTGTCGAAGGGCTGATCGACCCAGGTCGTTCCCGAATAAGGATCGACGGGTGGGGGCGGTGGATCCACGGGCGTGAGGAGAAATCGCACTGCGCCCTCCATCCCCATCGCGAGCAGGGACTGTGCATTCTCGGGTGAGGAAACGAACGTGAGACGACGGAGGAGATGACGGGCCTGGGCTTCCGACCATGGGCCGGCGTAGGGCTCGAGCCCCGCGATGCGAGGAGCGCGCGTTCGTTGTGACGGGTGCGCATACCCACCTTCGATTCCGGGCATGGGAAACCTTCCCGCATAATGGAGAAACTACATCCGAATATACGGTGAAGACAAGGAAATCTGCGATGCGGTTACCTCAGGGTGAGGAGGGAGGGAGTGTGCGTTTTTCCTCCAATTCCATCCAACGCAGGAGGGTCTGTTCGGATTCGTGTTCAAGGGCAAGATGACGGGCGCCCAGCTCGGCGATCGCGTCGTAGGGGAGATCTCCTGGATCGTGCAATTGCGCTGCGATGGCGTGTCGTTCCTCATCGATACGCGCAAGGAGGAGTTCGAGGGCGTGAAGTTCTTTTTCTTCCTTGTATGACAGCGCCTTGGGCGGGCGACGGACAGCCGACGAAGGAGATGGGGCGGACGAGGATGGGGGAGGAGAAAGGAGAGCAGATTTTCCCGCACGATGCTCGAGATACCAGGAATAATCTCCGGGATATTCGACGATGTGGGGTGGTTCGAACGCCCAGATTCGAGAGACAGTGCGATCGAGGAAGGCGCGATCATGAGAGACGATGAGCAGAGTCCCGCGAAAGTGAGACAGGTAACGCTCGAGAGCCTCGATGGTCACGATATCGAAATCATTGGTGGGCTCGTCGAGCAGGAGCACATTGGGATTGCGCATCAGCACGCGGAGCAGCGTGAGCCGGCGCCGTTCGCCGCCGGAGAGGGTGCGCACGAAGGCTCCATGCTGCGCAGCGGGGAATTGAAATCGTAGCAGCAAATCGCGGGCCGACAGGTAACGATCCCGTCCCACGCCGGTGTCGATGTATTCCGCGATGTCTCGCAACGCCCCGATCAATGTTTGCTCCGGATCGAGTTCCTCGTCTTCCTGCAGCAAAAAGCCCGGATTGATCGTCTCTCCCAGCTTGACCGTTCCCGTGCTCGGTTCGATCCATCCCAGCAACATCCGAAGAAGGGTGGTCTTTCCACAGCCATTGGCGCCCACGATTCCGATGCGATCGCCCTTCGCGGCATGATACGTAAAATCGGAGAAGAGGGTCCGGTGCCCGGCGTCGACCCGGGTGTTCACCGCCTCGATGATTTTGCTGCCGAGGTAGGTAGCGCCGATTTCGATCTTGATTCGTTTCTCCTCTTCCGGCAGGGACAGGGAAGATTGTTCGAGGATCCACTTCTTTCGACTCTTCTGTTGGGTTCGCTGCGCAGGCGCCCCACGGGCCAGCCACTCGAGATCCTGCCGCTGCTTGGCACGCTGGTGTTGCGCGGTCGCGAAGGCGATGTCGAGCGCGGTGGCTTTGAGCTCGAGGTACTTGCCATAGTTTCCTGGATAAAGGGTGAGCCGCTGATCGTTCAATTCGACGATCGTCTCGCACACATCCTCGAGGAAATACCGATCATGAGTGACCACCAGCAACGCTCCCCGTCGCGACAGCAGATAGTCCTCCAGCCATTCGATAATGTCGGTATCGAGATGATTGGTGGGCTCATCGAGGAGGAGCAGATCGGGATCCTCGAGCAGAAGCCGCGCCATGTCCACCCGTCGTTTCTGTCCACCGGACAATTGCCCCAAGCGCACCGCAGGATCGTCGATTCCCATGCGTTGCAGAAAATGCCGGGCTCGGTGTTCGAAGGACCACCCATCCTGATGATCGAGATCGTGAATCACCCCGGTCAGTTCTTCTTGCACCGCCGCGTCCGCTTTGTGCTCGAGTTGGTGACAGAGGTGGTGATGACGATCGAGCAAGGATAGAATATCGGGTCGACAGGATGTCACCACGTCGAGCGCCGACCGCTCTGGCGCCTCGTTCATCCGTTGTCCGAGCATCCCGATGCGGGTGCCACCGGCGAGCGTGACCGCTCCGGCGTCTGGAGGTTCCACTCCCGCCAACACGCGAAGCAGGGTTGTTTTACCCGTACCGTTTCGACCGATCAATCCCACCCGGGCGCCGACATCGATGCCGAACGCCAGATCGCGAAACAACACACGCTGGCGCATGCTTTTCGTGAGGCCGTGACATGTGAGAAGGGGAGGCATCGGTCGTTCTTGTGAATGGAATGAGGCTCGCGTACATTGATTGCGATGCGGTATCTCCGCAATTCGCGTATCGATCGACCACGATCTCGTGGTGGGCAAATATACGTCCTCCGTCCCTCCACTTCCCATTGGCATGAAGGACCGCACCGATGTTTCTCCCAGTATCCCGATCCGACATGAAAGCACGCGGCTGGTCCCAGCTCGATGTCATTCTCGTATCGGGCGATGCCTATGTGGATTCCTCGTATTCCGGGACGGCCGTCATCGGGCGCGTGCTCGAACGAGAGGGTTTTCGGGTGGGCATCCTGCCGCAACCCGATCCGGAATCCGAGACGGATTTCCTGCGTTTCGGATCCCCACGTCTTTTTTGGGGTGTGACGGCGGGCTGTGTGGATTCCCTCGTGGCAAACACCACGGCGAGCAAGAAGAGACGCCGGTCCGACGATTTCACACCCGGAGGGCACAACACCCGTCGTCCCGATCGTGCCTCCATCGTCTATGCCAATGCCATTCGACGCCATGCCGGACGCACAGCGCCCCTTGTGCTGGGAGGGATCGAGGCCAGTTTGCGTCGCGTGGCGCATTATGATTATTGGACCGATCGCATCCGACGATCGATTCTCTTCGATGCAAAAGCCGAGTACCTGCTGTACGGCATGGCAGAGAACTCGGTGACAGCGCTTGCCCGCGCCCTCGATGCAGGGCAGGACCCTCGAGGTATTCGCGGACTGTGCTATATCGATGCCGTCGCACGCACGGACTTCGTCTCCCTCCCGTCGTTTGAAGACTGTGCGCGGGATCCCATCGTCTTTTCCGAGATGTTTCGACGCTTCGCTGAAGAAGCTGATCCCGTCGTGGGCAGAGGACTCACGCAGGCGCATGGTTCTCGCTTCCTCATTCAAAACCCGCCCGCCCTTCTCCCTACCTCGCAGGAACTCGACGCCATCCATGAGCTTCCCTTCGAGAACGATGCCCATCCCATGCACCGCCGAGAGGGACCGGTGCGCGCCCTCGATACGATTCGATGGTCCCTCACGACGCATCGAGGGTGTTATGGGGATTGCACCTTCTGTGCGATCAGTGTGCATCAGGGAAAACACATCGTATCCCGTTCCGCGGAATCCATCGTGCGCGAAGCGGCATCGTTTGCGCGACATCCCCGTTTTCCGGGTACCATTCGCGATGTCGGAGGCCCCACCGCCAACATGTATGGCATCGATTGCACACGCAAAAAATCGTTGGGGAGTTGTGTGGATCGGGATTGCATGGTGCGCAGTCTCTGTCGAGCCCTACCGGTGAATCATGCGCCACAGATCGATCTACTCCGACGGTTACGTGCGCTCCCCGGTGTGGATCGCGTCCTGATTGCCTCGGGGATCCGCCACGACCTCATTCTCGAAGACCAGCATGCAGGCCGTGCCTATCTCGACGAAATCGTGCGCCATCACGTGGGAGGGCAGATGAAAATTGCGCCGGAACATGTCTCTCCTTCGGTGCTTCGCCTGATGAAGAAACCTGACGCCTCGACCCTCGTGGATTTCAAGCAGGCATTCGACGATGCCGTCTCTCGCGCCGACACGCCGGTGTTCCTCACGTATTACTTCATTGCCGCGCATCCGGGATGTACCGAAGAGGACATGGATGAGGTTCGTCGTCTGGCAACCTCCACCCTCCGCATTCATCCCGAACAGGTGCAGATCTTTACTCCGCTCCCCTCCACCTGGGCCGCGGTGATGTACCATACAGGACGGGATCCCTTTACCGACACCCCTGTGTTTGTCGAGCGGAGTATCTCCGGCAAGGAACGGCAGAAGGCGCGTGTGACAGAAAAAAGATCTATGTATCCGAAATCAACGCACCAGAAACGTGGTCAGTCCCCAGGCGCCCGCCGGGGATGAGGCAAGTGCGAGATAGCGCATTGGGGGAAGGCCGCGCATGGACAGCGTGAAAGGGGACTGCGCGGGGCACACGGTTTTCACGACTCTCCCATCGAGCGTTAATATTGACAGAGTCTCCGGAATGTGCCCGTCGAGAAAGGCAAAGGTGAGGGTTTCTGCGCAGGGATTGGGGTAGGGGGAGAGGCGAAGGGACTGGTCTCCGGGACGGGAGACATGAGGAACGGTCGTCGTGCTCAACGGAAACAGAAGGCGAAGAATCGACGGAAGGGTGTTCTTCCAGCTTCCCCAACTGTGGCCTTCAGCGGGCTCACAGTAGTAAAAGGAAAAGTTTCTCTGCCGAAGCAGATCCGCCAGTCCGCGTACGCGTGGTACGAGCACCCGAAGATCGAACTGTCCCACATCGAGCCACAGGGTGAGCGTCCACTGAGAGAGGGACTGGAGGCCCTTGAGAATGACGGGATCGACATTCGACGATTGAGCGGCGATTCGAGAGAAGTCCGCAGGACGGGTGATGCCGAGGTAGAGAGAGATGTTGCCCCCGTTGGAGGCTCCGATACTGGCGTACCCTGCCGTGTCCGTCTGGAACCCGCAGGACGCACGAATTGCGGGGATGGCTTCTTCGCTCAGGAAGCGGGCGTAATCGTCTTTTCGACTCCCTTGATACTCTTCCGTGCGATCGACGGGCGGTACGAAGAGGGCGACCACAGGACGGATGGCCTGCGTGAGGATGAGGTTGTCCAGGGTGGTGACCGCTGCGCCGAGCTGAAGGTAGTCTGTCCCATCCTGAAAGACGGCGATCCCGCAGCGATGGTCTCCCGTGACACTTCTGGGAGGCAGATAGACTGTGATACGACGGGCATCTCCGAGGTGCCGGCTTCGAATCAGGGTATCTCGCAGCTCGCCGGGGTGAGGCCAGGATCGCGCGTCCCATGCGGAATCAGGGGAATAGCGTGGCATGCGCAGCTCGGAATTCGGACCGAAGCCTCCGGTTTGCGTCTGGGGATTGCGCGGATCGAGAATCCATCGACTCCCGTCGACAACCAGTTTGTAATCCAGACGGGCTGTCGCAGGATAGGTTTTTCGCAGATACCAGAGCGACGTGGTGGAGACTCGTGAAAAGGTCTCCCCGGCTGGATTCCATTCGTTCATATCTCCTGCCAACGCCACCGATGTTGCGGGTTGCGCATAGAGAAAGTACACCGTGGTGTCGTTGTCGGCGAGGGGAAACGTCGGGTGAAGTGCGAGGAGACTATCCACCGCTTCCTGGCGCGATGGTTCCGGTACACTGTGCACGCGGGCGAGAAAGGCCGAAAAGGACTGGGCAAGGGCAGTCGAGGGGAGGAGCAGGAGAAAGAAGATGAGAGAGCGGATCATGGACTGGTCCTTCGAGCCTGGCTGGATTCGATGCGAGCGATGGTGGCGGGACGCAGCAACTCCCGAGCCGCATCGCTGCCGATCCACCGAGCCGCGCGATGGGGGGAGCGTTTCAATTCGTTGGCGAGATCCAGCGCATGGGGATGCAGGGCCATGCTCCGCTTTCCGATTTGCCGCAGGGCCCAGTTGACGGCCTTCCGCACGAGAGGGCGATCGTCGTGGGATTCGTCGCGGACGCGCTCGAGAAATCGGAGGAAGAGGTCCGTTTCCGCACCCCGTCGATGCACTCCCAGCGTTGCCATCAGCACGAATCCCGCCCGCTTGACGTACAGGGAATCGTGGCGACTCCACGCGAAGGCACGGTCCTCGGCAAACGGTGTGCGTCGGAAAAGATTGCAGCAGGTCCCATCGCACACATCCCAGGAATCGAACGCGCGAACCCAGGTTTCCATCTGCGCGATCGTCACCTGACGCGGATCATCAACGAGTCCCGCGAGGATGCGCAGTTCGTGCACCTCGGTCTCCCACAGGTCGAGGGCAAGCCCATGCTGCCGCCTGAACCGGGAAGCAAGGGCTCGCAAGTGGGGCAGCGGGATGCCCAGGGCGCGATCCACGCAGATGCCGAAGCGGGCCATGCCTGTGCGGTTGGCCTCGCTGGCAAAGGGGTGAAGGTAGTCCAGAATCGCCGAGGCGGAAGGGGGCAAGTCGACGGGTATCGGAAATGCAGGGGGCATGGGTGTACGGAAGGGTGAGGGGAAAAAGACGGGCGGAACGTCCGGGAGACGTTCCGCCGCGAGAGATACAGGAGTTCGAATCAGGACTACTTCTTCGTCGCCTTTTTCGGTGCGGGCTTGGCCTTCGGTACGGGCTTGGCCTTCGGTGCGGGCTTGGCCTTCGGTGCGGGCTTGGCCTTCGGTGCGGGCTTGGCAGCAGTAGTGGGAGCGGATTCCACACCCAGGCCGAGTACCTGGGCATTGGCGTCCACCGCGCGGAGTCCGCCTGCCATCTTTCGGATGAGATCGTCGGTTTCATCGGCGACATAGGACACCGTACCCACGGTGGTGCGCAGCTCGTTCAGATCCAGGTGCGCTCCGGCGATATTGTGGCTGAAGGTGATGGTGTCGTCAAAGAGCAGTCCATAGGCCCCGATGAGGTTGCGGGCATTGAGCTGCATGAGATAGGTGAGGAGTTTCGGGGTGATTCTGGCACCGGTGACCACGTAGGCAAGGACCTGCACGATACAATCGTCCTTGGTCATTGGTTTAAAGCTGATGTTCACCGCTGCGGAGCCGCGTCGCACAATGAAGGAGGAATCGAGTTCCACCACCACGTCGGCATAGCGGGGACCGAAGATGGTTTTGAGATAGGACTTCACCTTTTTCTGGGTGACTGAGAGAATGCTCGCCATGGGAGTGCTCCTGAAAAGTGATTACTTGTTCTGAGCGGCCTTCAGGAGGGCGAGCTCCTCGTCCACCGCGCTGCCGACATCGAGTTTCTTGAATTCGTCGTCGAGAGAGGTCGTCGATCCGGCCAATTCCGCGTAGGCCTCGGCTTCGGATTCGGCTTTGAGGACCTTTTGTTCATACTTGTCGAAATTCGCGAAGGCTCCATCGCCGATGCCTGCCAAACCCTGGCTAATCTGTTTCTTCGCCTGAGCGGCCTGATGTCGGGCGATGAGGGTTCCTTGCCGCACCCGCGCCTCGTCGAGTTTGGCCTTGAGCTGCTCGAGTTGTCCTCGCATGATTTCGGAGCTCTTCTTCGCCTCGGCGAGTGGTGCCTCGAGATCGGTGGCTGCCTTGAGGAAGAGATTCTTCTTCTCCAGTGCCTGACGTGCGAGATCGTCGCGATTGGCATTGACGGCCTTCACGGCTCGAGTCTGCCATTCGTCGGCCAGGCGTTTTTTCTCGGCGTATTGTTTGTCGATCTGCTTTTCATTGGCGATGGCCGATCCCACAGCCGTGGTGGCCTTCGCGACGGCCTCTTCCATTTCGAGGACCATCTGTTTGATCATCTTCTCCGGATCTTCGGCCTTGTCCAACAGATCGTTGATGTTGGCTTTGAAGATATCGGAAATGCGCGAAAAGATACTGGGCATGCAGTTCCTCCTGACGATGGTGATAATGAGAGCAATCAGTCGAAGATACGGGATGGTGCGGGAAAACGAAACGACGCGCCTCGCTGTCCGAGAGACAGAGTGCGTTCGATGCCCGAATATTCCTGCAATGGGACAGACATGGCTTTCTGATACCGTGTCCGCGTTTCAATACACGAGCATGATTCGCTGCGCCGTTCTCGCGTGCGTGCGGATCGTGAGCAGATACATGCCATTCGGCACGTGGCCGAGATCGACGGTTCGCGACCAGAGTCCCGGCGTGCCCCGCTCGGTGATGGATGTGACTTGGGTACCCAGAAGGGTCGTGACCCGCACCTGGATTTCACTCTCTTCGGTCAAGGTCCATGCTACGGTGAACCGCCCCCGATGTGGATCCGGAAATACGATGAGATCGGTGGGCACGGGGAGGGATGCGATGTCGGTCACCACATCCAGGGGATCGGAGAGGGAAGAGCAGTCGTAGCCGATAACCCAGATCTCCACCTGATAGATACCATTGCCCGGGGCACCTAGCGATTGCTGTGTCTCACCGGAGAGTGGCAGCCCGTTTCGGTACCATTGGTACCGTTGGGCCGCGCTCGCGGTCAGCACGTCGCCGACACGAGAGATCGTCGGTTGAGGAGGTGTGGGTTTGAGTGTGACCGTCGTTGCGGGCGAGATTCCTTGACATCCGTTCCGATCCGTGACACGAACCGTCAGGACTCCAGGTGCTTTCACCATGATGGTACGGGTGGTGGAGCCATCGGACCATGAATAGCTTTGATAATCGGGCCCCGCGTCCAACAGGAGACTGTCTCCCGCACAGAACGTGGCGGGATCGGGCGCGATCTGGGGATAGGGAGTGGGATGCACCGTGATGGGAATCGACGATGAGGTTCCCGTACACCCGTTGCCATCGATGACGGTGACGTGAACCGAACCCGTGCGCCCGACAGCAATGGATGCGGTCGTATCTCCGGTTGACCAACGATGGATTGCAAAACCGGGATCTGTGGAAAGCAGGACAGTCCCGCCTTCGCAGAAGCTCGTGGGTCCATGTGCCGTGATCACCGGTATGGGCGGATTCTGCGCGAGGATCGTGAGTGGCGCCGATACGACGTGGCACCCGCCGACGAAGGCTTCGACGTGATAGGTCCCAGCCTGGGTGATGGCAATGCGTTGCGAGGTCTGGCCCGAAGTCCAGGTATAGCGATCATACCCCGCACCGGCATCGAGCGTCATGGTATCACCGACGCAGAGCGGTCCTGCCTTCGATGGGAGAATCGTGGGAGGGAGAAGCGACACGACGGTCACATGCACAGTATCGGAAACACCTACACAGCCATCGGTGGTGGTGGCGACAACATGGTAGTCCCCTGCTGACGTCACCGTGATGGATCGCGTGGTGGCACCAGTGTTCCAAGCATAGGAGGTGAATCCCGGTCCTGCGTCGAGTCCGAGTGCGTCATTCGGGCAGAGTGTCAGCGGACCCTTTGCAGTTATCGGCACCACCACGGGTGTCATGTCCACCGCCATCGGGGGAGATGTGGTAGAACAGCCATGCATGTTGGTGACGGTCACCGAATACGTGCCGGTGCGAGACACGGTAATGGTACGCGTGCTGTCTCCCGTGGACCATCGGTATTGATTCTGGATTCCCGCGTCCAGCGTGACGGATTTTCCTTCGCACACACTGGTGGGTCCCGAGGGAATGATGGCAACCGAGGGGCGAGGCAACACGGTCACCACAACGGGTGCGGAGGTCCTCTGGGTTCCGTGGGCCGTGGTCGCCATGACGGTGTATGTGCCCGGACTCCCAACGGTGATCGTACGCGAAATCTGTCCGCCCGGAGACCAGAGGTATGCATCATAGCCATCGGTGGCCGACAGTTCCACGGTTTCGCCCTGGCACACGGTGGTGGATCCCGAGGGAGTAATGGTCACGGGGTAGGGCGTGGGAGAAATCCTCACGAACGCCTTGTCGATCCTCGGGCGAAAACATCCCTGCGAAAAGGTCCAGGAGGATACCGTAGCACTACTGATGATAGGAGCAGTGAGATTCTGGAACAGCAGCTTGAATCGCAGAAGGAGCAACGGACCGTTCCCGTTGACGATTTTCCTGTCCTTCGTACTGATGGTGACAGTACCATTTCCTTTGATGACAGATGTCGCAATCCCGTCGAGAAGGGACACCGGAGGCATGGCGACGGATTGGAAGGTCATCTGCGCAGGATTGTAGGTTACCGTAAAGGTGGCGGGATAGAAATTCTCGTTGGAAAGGGGTGTAAGAAGATCGAGTGGAATATCCACGACATCATCCTCTTCGCCGTTGGCATCCACCAAATCGAGCCATAGATCGGTATACGTGCTCGTGTCTTTCGGTGCTGTGTAGGAAACCGTTTTAGAATCCATCCCCGCACAGGGCGACGGCATGCGCACCTGCATCTCCACATTTCGGGTGCCCCCATCCCAGCACGTGGCGTCGTAGCTGAGCTGGCATTCCTGAAATGTCTGTTTAATGACATAGGTGATCTGATCGTAGATCTGAGTCAGCATGGAGGCAGTGGGACTCGGATAGAATCGGCCTCCCGTGGAATTGGCGATCAACTGCAGGTCGCCGATACTGCCTGAAAAACTGCCGAGTCCGATCGTGAAAACACGGATCCCATGGTGCGTGGCGAGCTCGATAATCTGTGCCGGGGTATGGGTACTCATGTTGTCGTCTCCATCCGTGAGTGCGATCACAGCCCGGCAGGATTGTGTGCTATTCTCGATCACATGCCGCACTCCCTCGAAGATCCCATCCCAGCAGGCCGTGGAACCCAAGGCGGGCAGCATGGTGATGGCGGTAGTCAAAGCGGAATGGTCACGGGTGATCGGTTGCGCAACGGTGACGTTGGATCCAAAGTACAGCACCGCAGCTTCATCCACCCCCGCGTCCATGGCAGCGACATAAGCCTGCCCGGCCTGGATGGCGCCTGCATTTCCTGAACCCGACATCGAACCGCTCGCGTCGAAGACGAGGGATACACTGCTGGGACAGCGTACCGAGGGATCAGGACAGGAAATGGTAAAGTCAGTCACCGGAATCCCGTTTTCAAAAATCGAGAAACTCTCTTTAGGCAGGGTGTATTGCGCGAGTCCGTTACACCCAACGGTGAAGAATAGGTCGATTCGAGGCCAGTTGTTGACAATGCGTTTGACGGTGAGGACCGGTTGTGCGATCGATGGGGTGGGCGCGAGGAAGACGACGAGGCCGCCTAGGGCGAGACCAACCAGGAGGGCAATGGAAACTCTGGTGTGCATGACATCCTCAGGTTCGTGGAATTGGTGATGGACAAGGATGGGACGGCGGGATGAATGGTGTGGGGGCGTGGACCACTCCAGCACACGTGGTGCACTGAAATGAGGGTCGCGACGGACGCAGACAGGAGGGAATTGGGTATGCGTTGGGGAAGTGGTGTGATCGCACATCAGATATGGTTCGCCGTGGATAATCCTCTCCCTCAGTACCACGACCCATGGTTCCGAAATATGATGGGGTTGCGCGTTGGATGCCCCGAGCTCCTTCGATCATTCTTCGAACACCGGGAAACTACTGATCGTCATCCGTAGTGTCAAGGAGAAAATGGACCTGCCACAGGATCGGAGAAGGAACCTGAGGTTTCTTGTTATTCCCGACAACAATGTGGAATTTTCGGCTTCACTCCATCGGAGATCTCCATGCCCTGTCTCACTCCTCTTTTCGACGTGCCCCCCATCGCGTCCGTGCAGGATCTGGTTCGCCATGCCGCACGCACGCACGGAGGCGCGACGGCCCTGGTCGACCTGCGGCCCACCCCGATCTCCCGCGTCACCTTCGCGGAACTGGAACGCGCCATTGCCGCCTTCGGTGCCGCCCTACGCGAAGCGGGCGTCCGCGAACGCGATCACCTGATTATCATCGGGGAAAACCGCGTCCAGTGGGGAATCGCCTACCTCACCGCGATGTGCTTCAACCTGGTGGCGGTGCCCATCGACCGCAATCTCAAGGAAAACGACATTCTCACGATTGTGCACGTCTCCGATGCCCGGGCCGTGGTGTTCACCGAGGGATTTCGGGATTTGTTCACCGGACTGCGCACCACCATCAAAACGTTGTCGGTGTTGGTGGATATGGATGCCACCGAGGAGCGCGACGGGGTTCTCTCCATGCCCGCCATGATGGCGTCCCATCGTATCGAGACGTCAACCATCCCCGCCTTTCCGACGCTCGATCCCGACGCACTGGCTGCCTTGGTGTTCACCTCGGGATCGATGGGGCGGGCCAAGGGAGTGATGCTCTCCCAGGCCAATCTCGCCAACAATCTCATGGCCATGCTTCGCATGATCCATATCAGACCTGACGATCGGTTTCTTTCGGTCCTGCCCATCCATCACACCTACGAATGCACCTGCGGCATGCTCTGTCCTCTCTTCGCAGGCGCGACGGTGCTGTATGCCCGATCCCTGAAAACCGTGTCCGAGGATCTCCTGACCGCCCGTCCCACGGTTCTGCTCGGCGTTCCGCTCCTTTTCGAAAAGATGTACAAGAAAATCCAGGCCGGAGTACGGGAAAAACCACTCGTGGCTGCTCTCCTGCCCGCGTTGCGGACGGTGGTTGGGGGACTCGAATCCCTTGGGGCGACTCAGGTCCGGACAAAGCTCTTCCATCGCATCCATGCGAGTTTCGGTGGCGCCATCCGCATCATGATTGCCGGTGGCGCGGCGATGGATCCCGCGATCGCCGCCGCGTTTCGATCCTACGGCTTCACCTTCATTCAGGGATATGGCCTCACCGAATCCAGTCCCATCCTCGCTTTGAACCGGCTGACCTGTTTCAAGGATGACGCGGTGGGACTCCCCCTCCCCAATATCGAACTCCGTATCTTCGAACCTGATGAGGAAGGGAATGGGGAAATTATCGCTCGAGGACCTTCCATCATGCTGGGGTATTACAAAAATCCCGACGCGACGGCTGCGGTGATGCGCGATGGGTGGTTGCATACCGGGGATTCGGGCTATCTCGATGCCGACGGATTCTTGCACATCAATGGGCGGAAAAAGAACGTCATCATCGCCAAGAACGGAAAGAATGTCTTTCCCGAAGAACTCGAAGACCTGGTCAACCGCATCCCCTTCGTGTTGGAATGCGTGGTCCATGGGGTCCGCTCGGCGAAGGGGGACGAGGAAATCGCCGTCCGCATCGTCCCCAACGCAGAAACCTTCATCGCATTTTCGGAGAAACAAAAAAGACCCCTGACTCCGGAACTCATCAACGATGTGCTACAGCTCGAAATACGATCCCTGAATAAAAAGCTTCCCATCTGGAAGCAGATCCGTCACGTGATCGTGCAGGAGGAGGAATTCGAAAAAACCACCACCCAGAAAATCAAACGGTATCTGGTGGGCACGACCGGAAATTCCTGAGTCCGGACGAGCCGGGCCTCCGGGATTAGAAGTTGAAGGTAAAGGCAAGCAGGGATTGCGTGTGGAAACTCCCGTATTCCCCAAACCCCTTCAGAAAGCGTGCGTCGTAATTGATGGACCCGTGATCGTAGGCGAGAATTTTCAGACAGAGTGATCCGAAAACGACCGGAACCATGGTGGGGGAAAACAGTCCCGACACAAGGCCGTCCACATTGGATCGAGAGTAGATGTACTGGAATCCTCCGCCCACCTGGATATTGATGCGGGGAATCAATTCGAAATCCGCCACCAGCAGGGGCATGTAGGCGTGCAGGGTTTCCTCGGCTTTGACTTCCGTGGTGCTGTCCCGACCGTCGAGATACCGGACATCCGTGCGTTTGGCCAGATTCCGATTCACGAGGCGCTGGTAGGAAAGATCCAGTCCCGCGCTCAAGGGAAACCCGACGGTATCGATGCGCAGCAGTGTTTGGAAACCCAGTACGACCCCACCCCACGTGGTGGAAAAGGTCCCTTCGAATTTATCCTGTAGTGCATTCGACGGGTCGGAGATGCCGTTATAGCCGCCATACAGCTTGAGGATGAGGGGAACTCCCTTTCCGCTTGTTCGCTGGAGTTTGAGCTTGGGCTGGGCATGCAGCGTTGGGGAGCAGGCCAGAAGAACGAGAACGAGGAGAAGAGGAACGGAGTGCTTCATGAACAGGGAGTCGGGTGATCGAAACAAACGACCGCAAGATGGGGAAGGAGGGAGGTAAAAGACAAGGCACGAGACGGTCCCATGCGTACCATGACAGAACCTCGTGTTCAGGTGGAGAGGGAGGTGAGAAATTCCCTGAGGAGAGTGGTGAACACGTCAGGCTGCTCCATATTCGTCAGATGTCCCGCATCAGGGACGATCGCAAGCCGGGATCCTCGGATGCCGTCGTGTAGGATCCTGGCATCGGCGGGCGGCGTGAGCTCGTCTCGATCGCCTGTAATGATGAGAGTCGGGCAGGCGATGGTGGGGAGCAGGGCAAGAGAATCCGGTCTTCGGGCCATCGCGTTGAGGAGGGCGGCAGTCCAGTGCGGAGATGCCGATTCCATGATGGCGCGGACCCGGGCCACCAGGGCATCCTGCATTCTCGCATTCTCGGAGAGAAGCTTGGGCAGCATTTCGTCGATGAGCGGAGGCACACCCGATTCCAGTACCATGGCCGCCTGGCGGCGACGGTTCTCCACGATGGCAGGGGAGTCGGCACTGGCTCGCGTATTGGCGAGGACAGCCGCGCCCACACGATCGGGAAACCGGGCCAGGAGGGCAAGCAAAATGTACCCGCCCATCGAACATCCGCAGAAAGCGACCTGCTCCTGGTTTCGAGCATCGAGAAGAGAAATGAGGACATCGGCGCATTCGTCCAGCGACGCAGGCTGATCCTTCGGATCCGCGCTCTCGAATCCCGGCCAGGTGATCGTGGTGCAATCGATATCCGACGAGAGCGCGATCACCTGATCGGTCCACATGTCGGCGTGAAAGGGAAAGGCAGGGAGAAAGTAGAGGGGCAGCATATGTTCCGATCATATCGTGAGCGGCGTGACGCAGGAAACATCCGAAAATCCCACGCGAAATCCTCTTCCGGAGCTCCGCACTGTTCGATGATCGGTCGTGCTGGCAGGTGGCCCGCCCTCGATGATTGGATGCGGGGACCGTCGGTTACACCATTCCGTACACGGTGTGATCGATCCCTCGGGCACCAGATTGGGCGGTGGAGGTGTTGAGATCTTCGGCGTATATTTCTCTGACACCATCGCGGAAAGGTACCTATCGCATGACGCATCGACAGCGGATCGCCGAGGCTTTGGAGCTAACGGATCTCATCCGGACCATCGATCTCACCGTGGAACAGCGCACCGCCTCTTACTGCGCAGGGTGCCCGCACCGGGGCACCTCGAGTGTCATACTCGAATTGCGTCGCCGTTTCGAAGACGAGGAGTACATGCGACGCGTCCACGCCCGTTCCCCTGTGTCCGTGATCGCGCATGGCGGCATCGGGTGTTATTCCCTCAACTTTCTGCCTCCGTTTCGCGACATGCACAACATGGCCGCCATGGGGTTGGGGGGCGCGGCCGGTCTCGGAGCCTATCCCTTCACCACCAACAAGCATTACGTGCTGTGCGGGGATTCCACCTTTTTCCATTCCGAAATGAGCACCCTGTCGAATGCCATCAAGGATCGGCAGGACATTCTGTACATCATTCTCGACAACAAAAACACGGCCATGACCGGACATCAGGGAACACCGGCCTCGGCCTACGATGTGATGGGGAACAAGACCATCGACCAGGACATCGAGTCCGTGGTCCGCGGTCTCGATCCCACGGGACAGGTGTTTTTGCGCCGTGTCAATCCCGTCGATCGGGATTCCTACCTCCCGCTCCTTGAACGAGCATTCCTCATGGACGGGGTGCGCGTCATCATCGCCGATCGCGAATGTGGTATCACCTTTCACAAAAAGCGGCGAGCGGAAGAACAGACACGCATCGTTGCCGAAGGCTTTCTTCGCGAAGAACGGCACATCAACATTACTCCCGAAGTGTGCGAGAATTGTCGGGAATGCACGATCAATACGGGGTGTCCCGGTCTGACACTTGTGGATACTCCGTATGGCGAGAAAGTGGGCATCGATCAGAGCATCTGTGTGGACGATCAGTACTGCACGAAAATCAAGGCCTGTCCCTCTTTCGAACAGGTGATCATTCAGCGTTCGCGGCCTCCCGTCCCACCCACGGGGAACTGGGATCTTTGGGTGCGCGATCTTCCCGACCCTCATCCCACGCTGTTGACAGAGGAGTCTGCCCCGCGCATCCATTCGGTGTTCATCAGTGGGGTGGGCGGAATGGGACTGGGCTTCGTCGCCAAAGTACTCACGGAGGCCGGAGCCCGGCAGGGGTATGTGGTGCAGTACTATCATCAGAAAGGACTGGCACAGCGAAACGGGGCCGTGGTGTCTCATGTGCTCTTCAGTCGCGGCGACGTCCTCCTTTCTCAGCGTATCCCCAACGGACGGGCTGATCTCATCCTGGGGCTCGATTATCTCGAAACGGTTCGGGGGCTCATCCACGCACACCCCACGCGCACGGCGGTGGTGTGCAATACCGCCATCACGCCGACGATCAAGATGCTGATGGGGGAGGATCGGTTTCCCATGGACCTCGATGGCCGCATTCGCGCCGCGTCTCGCGAAGATGGATTTCATGCCGCCGACTATTTCGCCCTCTCGGAGCGGTTCTTCGGATCTCGTCTCTATGCCAACATCATGATGCTTGGCACAGCTTGGCAGAAGGGGTTGCTTCCCCTAACGGCCGAGTCGATCGAATCCTCGTTGATAGAAAATGTGAAGAAGGATGCGCGAGAAAACAATCTGCGTGCCTTCCGTATTGGACGACGGCTGGCGGTGGATCCTGAAGTCGGCCGGGATGCGGGTACGGAGGAAAGCATCGACACTCTATACGCCAGACGCCGGGTCCTTTTGGGAGAATCCAGTGCCCGCGCCGCAGCGCTCGAATCGGCACGAGAGAGCCTTCGCACACAGTTTTCCGAACTCGATGCCATCGACTCCAGGGAGTTGCTCCGTCGCTTTGCCGATTTGTTGGAATACGATTCCGTGGCGCTCGCGCATGGATACCTGGAACGGATCGAACGTGTCTATCGCTGGGAAAGGGCGCATGCGCCAGAGCGCGCGGATCTGACTCGGGCTGCCATGCACGCACTCTACAAGGTACTCGCGATCAAGGACGAAGTGTGGGTTGCCCATCTGCTGACCAGCGAAAAAAAACTTGCCGCGGATCGAAAGCGGTACGGCATCGATCCATCGCGTGGAGACCGTATTTCGTACGTGCATTTCAATCGTCCCCACTTCCGCATCCTCGGCTGGGATGTGGAATGGAACATGAAGACCCGCAATTGGATGCTTCTGGGGATGAAGCGCCTGCGGATCCTGAGACGATTGCTGCCAGGCTGGCATGCAAAGGAGAAGGCCTTTCGCGACTGGTATCGCGACGAGGTGCTTCCGTTCGTGCTCTCGTCGAACACCATTTCCTCGGACCTGGCGCTGCGCATCCTCTCCCTTCCGCTCTCCTGCACGGGATATCGGGAAGTCGTATGGCCGAAGCTGGAGGCAGCGCAACTGGAATTCGCACGGTTGCGATCGACAATCGAATCTCACGACTGATCAACCTATGGAATCTGCCATGACTCTGCTCTCACAGCCCATTCACAATCCACATGAGCGTAATTTCATCCTCGGGCATTCACACTTTATCAAGACGGTGGAGGACCTGCATGAGACCATCGTCCAAACGGTACCGGGCATGAAATTCGGTATCGCCTTTTCGGAAGCATCCGGACCCTGCCTGGTGCGATGCTCGGGCAACGACACCGAATTGATAGAACTGGCACGAGACAATTGCCTCGCCTTGGCTGCGGGGCACACCTTTCTGATCTTTCTCGCCGATGGATTCCCGATCAATATTCTCAACGCCATCAAAGCCGTGCCAGAAGTGGCCCGCATCCATTGTGCAACGGCCAATCCCGTAGATGTGATATTGGCAGAGACAGCACAGGGCAGAGCGATTCTCGGAGTCGTGGATGGATATGCGCCCAAGGGGGTGGAGACCGAGCAGGATGTGATCGCCCGCAAGGAATTTCTCCGTATGATCGGCTACAAGCTCTGACCTGTTCGGAATCGCATCGGACCCGATCCTGATTCTCCGTATATTTCGCTTTCCTGTCGCATAGCATTGTTCGATGCGGCATGAAGAGCACCGCAGTACTATTCCGGACGAACCGTCGTGCACGTCGTTCTACGCATTCTTTCCTACCTCCGCCCCTATAAACGGCACCTGATTCTCGCCTCCCTGTCGATGGTGATGTTCGTCATCTTCAACATGCTGGTTCTGGTGCTCCTTATTCCATTCATCAATACGCTCTTCGACCAGAAGAACGCGGCGTTGAAGCCCCTGCCGGAGTTGTCGTTTTCGACGATCAAGGATTGGACCCTGACGGCCTTCAACAATTTTCTCGCCACCCACGACCCCATCACGGCTCTGCAGTATCTCTGTGTGATGGTATTCGGGGCTTTTCTGTTCAAGAATCTGTTTCATTACCTGCAAACCTACTTCATGGCCCCGGCCGAGCAGGGCATCATCCGTGATTTGCGCGACGAGCTCTACAGTAAGATGCTCAACCTGTCGATGAACTTTTTTGTCAGCAGTCGCAAGGGCATGCTGATGTCGCGCATCGTCAACGATGTGCGCCTGGTCAACGACTCCGCCATCGCCGTGATCAACAGTCTGTTTCGCGACCCACCCCAGCTTCTCACGTACATTCTGTTTCTCGTCTTTATCGACTGGAAGCTGACCCTCATTTCGATGACCATTGCTCCGGTGATGGGCATTCTCATTTCCAGGATTTCTCGCTGGCTGCGCAAGGAGAGTTACCGCCAACAGGAGGCCGCCGCAGACCTGACCAGTTCCTTAGATGAGGGACTGACGAACATGCGCATCGTGAAGGCCTTCAGCGCGGAGAAGAGAGAGTTGACCCGGTTCCAGAGGCACAATCAGGATTTCTACTGGACCTTCGTGAAGATCAAGAGACGGAAGGAATTGTCTTCTCCGGTGACCGAAGTGTTGGGATCGCTTGTGGCCGTGCTGATTCTCTGGTTCATTGGGAATTCGATTCTCACCGGAAACAGCGAAATGAGCAGTGGTATTTTCGTCGCCTACATCGTGACGGTGCTCCAGATGATGCAGCCGCTCAAGATGCTGAGTCAAACCTACAGTGGACTGGCAGAAGGATTGGCCGGCGCCAATCGAGTCTTCGAAATGATCGACACCGCTCCCGAGATCACCGATCGATCGAATGCGCGTTCCCTCACCGAATTTCAGCACGACATCCACTTTGATGCCGTATGGTTCAAGTATCCCACGAGTGACGACATCCTGAAGGGCATCACCCTCACCATTCCCGCAGGTTCAGTGGTGGCCCTGGTCGGGCCCAGCGGAGCAGGAAAGAGCACGCTCATCGATCTGATTCCCCGCTTCTACGATGTCACCGGAGGGGCCATTCGCATTGATGGCACGGACATTCGCGATCTGACCGTGACGTCGCTCCGGGGAATGATGGGCATCGTCTCTCAGGAGACATTCCTCTTCAATGCCAGCATTCGTGACAACATCGCCTTTAGCAAGCCGGATGCCACCGATGCCGAGGTGGAAGAGGCGGCCCGTCTGGCCAATGCCCACGAGTTCATCATGGAAACCGACCAGGGGTATGCCACAGTGATCGGAGATCGGGGCTCGAAGCTGTCGGGAGGTCAGAGACAGCGTATTGCCATCGCTCGGGCCATTCTGAAGAATCCTCCGATTCTCATTCTCGACGAAGCCACATCTGCCCTCGATACCGAAAGCGAAGCCCTCGTGCAGCAAGCCATTGAGAATTCGATGCGAGGCCGCACGACCATCGTCATTGCCCATCGGCTCTCCACCATTCAGAGTGCCGATAAGATCGTGGTGATCGAGGACGGGGTCGTCCGTGAATCAGGGAATCATGAGGAGCTTCTCGAAAGACCTGATGGCGTGTATCGGAAATTGTATTCCATGCAATTCCAGTAAAGCTGCAATGAACGGTTTGCCATCCTCCGCCTTCCCGATCCGTGATCCGCGCACGTGGGTGTTCGTGGCTCTTGTCGTGGAAGTCGTAGGCTTGCTGTTCTCCATCGCCCTATCCTCGCTGGCTTTTGGCGTCGCTCTTCTCATCACGGGAATCTGTGTCGTGCGGGAACGTCCGTGGACCGCATTGCACACCGGATTGGAATGGCCCTTTCTGATCTTCATCTTCTCGGTGTTTGTGTCTGTGGTGTTCGCCATTTTTCCGTGGGACGCCCTGATCGATTCGCGACAGGTTCTCCTGATCTCGAATGTGTACATGCTTCATCTCGCCCTGCGAGATCCTCGACGCATTCGATGGTTCCTGCTCTTGCTGGGAATGGCCATGGGTCTTCAATCAGCCGTGGACGTCACGGTGTTTCTGCTGGGTTCTTCCCATCGTCTGGGAGTGTTTCAGCATTACATGACAGCAGCTGGAATAAAGATGCTCCTGATCGTGTTTCTGCTTCCGGTTGCGATTCGCAAAGGCGGAACTCGTCTCGAGAAAGGGATCCTTCTTCCTGCGGTCGGGGTGACCATGATCAGTCTGGTATTGACCCAGACGCGTGGAAGCTGGATCGCGGTGGTGGCAGGACTGGTGTTGATTTTTGCGCTTGAGTATCGGAAGATGCTGGTGATTTTGGTTCCCGCGATGATCCTGGTGTATGTGGGACTTCCCGCCCAATACAAGGAGCGCGTCGTCAACATGGTGGCGATTTCGTCATCGGACACCACCAGTGCCACCATCGGCTCCAACCGCAGCCGGCTCCGTATGTGGGAAACGGGGTGGTGGATATTTCGAGACTATCCCGTTGTCGGCATAGGCAACGGTCGGATGCATGATGTGTATCTTTGGTATCGCACCCCTATCTACGAGGCGGAAGGGTGCCATCTGCACAACTCCTATGTGCAGGTGCTGGTGACCCGAGGCGTTCTTGGGTTTGCCGCCATGGTCGTTCTGTTTGTGGCCATGGGGAGATTGTTCTATCGATCTTGGAAACAAACGTCCGCCATGGGGTTCTCGTCGATCGGCCTTGGAGCGATGGCTGCGTTGTTAGGATTTCTGATCAATGCGATGGTGGAGTACAATTTTGGAGATCACGAAATTCTGGTCTTGCTCTGGACCATTACCGGTCTTGCCGGGATCTCGCTCAAGGTTGAGTCTGCGCGCCGCTCCCACATTACCCAAAACGCTACTTTCCCATCCACTGTGGAGTCCCCGATGTAGCGGTGCACTCTCAGCACTGTTGGACGCTTGGGCGCATTTCCTGTCTCAAGCTCGTCGATCGTCCCGAGTCCTGCGTGTTTTCGTCCCCATTGCGTGCCCTTTCCTCCTGGATTCTCATCATGCCGGATTCCCCATCCCTCCCACTCGAAGAAGCACCCCAGCCCTGGTGTGACTTCTCCTGTCCCTATGCCGACTTTGCGGACCCCTGCACGGCCGGGGCATGTCGTCGCGAAGTCACCGTATACTGCGCTGTCATGAAACGCGTCCATACCAAGCATGCGCCCTGTCTTCTATCGCCGTCGGCGGAGAAAAAGAGATCGAGGTCGCGCGCATGAGCAGTATCACCACGAGAATTGGGGTGAGTTACCTGGTCATTCTGCTGGCGAGCATCACCACCAGTGGGGTCGCACTCTACAACCTGTTCGAGGTGAATTCCTCGGTGAGCGAAATTCTGAGCGAGAACTATCGGGCCACCCTCGCCGCCGAGAATCTGATACAAACCTTCGATACCCAGGAGAATGCGCAGCTTGCCATGCTCACGGGCGATCCGGAGCTGAACCAGTTTCTGTACAAGGAACAGCGTGATCGTTTTCTCTTTGCCCTGTCCCGTGCTCAGGCTCTGCCCGCCGACGAACGATCCCGTCCAGTGCTGGATACGATCATCGTCCATTATCGCCACTACCTGGCGCTCACCGATTCCCTTATCGCTATGATGGAGGACTCCCTCCCCACAGCGGCCCTCACGTCTTTTCAATTCGCCATCATTCGTCCGAGCAGCGAGCGCGTCAAGAAGTACTGCTTCAAACTTCTCGAGGTCAATCAGGCGAATCTCGTGCAGGTAGAAGGGGACACCAAGAAGCGCGTCGGGAACGCGACCTGGACCATTATCGTCACATTACTCATCACGGTAGCCATGAGCATTGTTGCCGTGGGGTATATCACGAGAAAAATTGTCCGACCTCTGTTTCGACTCCGAGGATCGGTCCAGGCCATCACCCGACAGCAGTTCAATCAGAAGATCGATATTCACACCGATGATGAAATCGGACAGCTCGGTCAGGAATTCAACAAGATGACCGAACGTCTCCGTCATTTCGAGCAGATGAACATCAACCAAATTCTTGCCGAAAAAAGTCGGTCGGAAACCATCCTCGAAAGCATTCGCGATCCTATCATTGTCACCGACGACAAAGGACGGGTAGTGCTGATGAACAGCGCCGCCATGATGATTCGCTCTGACATCCTCAAGGAAGGATCGGCCCTCCAGTCCCTGCGGGATGCCTTTCGACACGAGGAATGGAGTGCGGCACTGGACTCTGCCCTCGATGGTGGAGAAGGAGGGGATGCCCTGGTCCCCTTGCATTTGGAAGGGAAGGCGCGATACTATCGCCTTCGTCCCATGCCCATCAACGATCCGGATGGCCAGTGCATCGGTCGTGTCGTCGTGCTCCAGGATGTCACACGATTCCGTACGCTCGACGATCTGAAAAACGAGTTTCTCGCCACGGTGTCTCACGAACTACGCACGCCTCTGACGTCGATTACCATGACGGTGGATATTTTACTGCAGCAGGTACTGGGCGAGATGACCGATCGTCAGCTTCGTCTGCTGGGAGACGCCAAGAAGGAATGTGGACGCCTGCGAAAACTCGTGAACGATGTACTCGATCTATCTCGCCTCGAATCGACGCGCCGCGAGCAACTGACCGACGACATCTCTCTGCCGACACTGGTGGAAGAGGCGGTCCAGTCTTTGCATCTTCTCATCGAAGAGAAAAGCCTAGAACTGGAAATCGATCTCTCATCTGGCATACCCCGCTTTCTCGGGAATGCCGAACTCCTGTCCTGGACCCTCTCCAACCTCATCACGAACGCCATCCGCCATACCCCCTCGGGAGGTCGCCTGGCCATTCGCGCATGGTGGGAGGACGGCCTGGGATCCCTGACGGTAGAAGACTCGGGAGCCGGGATTCCTCCCGCCGATCTGGAACGGATCTTCGAAAAATTCTACCAAGTGAAGGATCCGGATCAGGCCACGCCCGGCCACGTCGGTCTTGGACTGGCGATCGTGAAGCGCGCGGTGGAAATGCATGGTGGAACCGTGTCGGCCACCAGCGAACTGGGCCGAGGGAGTGTCTTTACCCTCCGCATCCCGATTCCGGAGATCCCCGCATGACATCCCGCCCCCCTCATGTCCTCCTCGTGGACGACGAGGTTTCGATCCTCAAAACCATGGAGATTTGTTTCGAAAGTCTCGGGTACACGACTCGTGCGTTTTCACGACCGCAGGATGCCCTTCACGCTCTTGCCGAAGAATCCTTCGATCTTGCATTCGTGGATTTGATGATGAGTCCGATCAACGGACTTGAATTTCTCGCCACGCTTCGCACGCAGAGTCCCGATACCACCACGGTCATCATCACCGCGCACGGCAGTGTCGATACGGCCATCGAGGCCATGAAACGTGGGGCCTATCATTACCTTCTCAAACCCTTCGATTTTACCGAGCTCCAACTTTTCGTGGAGAAGGCGTGGGAACATCACCGCCTCACGCATGAGATTCGAGAATTGAAGCGACAATTTCGCGACGGGGATTCCGAGGGCATCATCACGCGCAACCCTGCCTTGCGTCAGCAGCTTCAACTCGCCGCCCAGGTGGCCGACAGCACCATGAGTGTTCTCATCGAAGGGGAGAGTGGAACCGGAAAGGAACTCGTGGCTCAGTATATCCATCGACATAGTCCGCGTGCTGACAAGCCCTTCGTGAAAATCAACTGTGCCGCGTTGCCAGAATCCCTGTTGGAGAGTGAGCTGTTCGGGCACGTGCGAGGCGCCTTCACCGGGGCAGTGAAGGATCGCGTCGGGCGTTTCGAGATGGCGGATGGGGGCTCGGTGTTTCTGGACGAAATCGCCGAGATGTCCCTCGGCATGCAGGTCAAGCTCCTTCGGTTCCTGCAAAGTCGAGAATTCGAACGCGTGGGGGAGAGCAGGGCGCGCCGAAGCGACGTTCGCATCATCGCTGCCACCAACAAGAGTCTCGATGAGGCGATGAAGGAAAAAACCTTCCGCGAAGATCTCTTTTATCGGCTGAATACCATTCGTCTGCATCTTCCTCCGCTACGTGAGCGCATCGAGGACATCCCGCTGCTGGTGGAGTACTTCTGTCGCATGTACGCCCCCGAGGGAGCCGTGCCGACGGTTTCGGCCGATGCCATGCGTGCCATGCAACTCTACGCGTGGAGTGGCAATGTGCGGGAGCTCCAGCACGCCATTGAGCGCGCCGTACTCCTGGCTCGCGGAGGCATGATCGAATGGCATCACCTTCCCGAAGAGGTTCAAAGGGGAGCGGAGACCCCTCCCTTACTTTCCTTGGAAGAGATGGAAAAGCGCCACATCCGGGTTGTTCTCCAATCGGCGAAGGACTATGATCAGGCAGCGCAGCTGCTGGGTATCGACCCGGCAACTCTATGGAGGAAGAGAAAGAAGTACGGGCTCTAGGTTCGAGAATTTGATGTCGGTGATTGGAGATTGACTCTGGCTTTCGATTGCAACAAGAATGTGATAGTATTGGATCTCGATTACACGTTGGTGATGAAGAACAAAGGATAAAACGTTGATAGTGATTAAGATAACTGTGCCACATGAAGTGATTTATTGCTTAGAGAAGTAGTGCGAGGCGATTCATATATCGTGCAAAATGCAATATTGCGAAACGTGTTGATATTTAATGAGATACGGGAATTATTCCACTTGCGGAGACCGTGAGGTTGCAATTTTCAAGACAGCGATTGCTCGATTCGCGCAAAATGGTGCGTATTCGGCTATTTCGTGTGGCCTGATTTTTGAATCATCGAAATGTGAGACCGCAAGCTGAACGAATCATTTCCGGAGGAGGTCATGTCGGTAAAAGTTTCAACCATCAACAATCTCGACATTGCTGTGCTCGAACTGAAGGGAAACATCATCGGAGGGGAAGAGACCGATGAGTTGAAGAGCCGTTCGAAAGACCTTGTCGAGCAGGGAAACAAAAAACTTGTGATCGATCTCGGCGGGGTGAATTACATCAACAGCTCCGGGCTGGGAGCTCTGGTCAGCATTCACGGGCTGTACAATTCCGTCGATGGCAGGATCCGTCTATGCCGTATGGGAAAGGGAGTGCAGAACGTGTTCGTGCTCACGCGGTTGACCGGGATCTTTGACGTCGACGAGACACGTGACGATGCCATTGCCAATATCGGATAATCCGTTTCCATCCACTTACCACTTTTCAGAGGTTTTATCATGAAACAAGGTTGGTTCATTACGATCGTCCTCGTCCTGGCCTTCGTGATCGGCTATGTCGTGTTCGAATTCATGCTGCCGAAGTTCATCAAGGACGGCGGTCCCCTGGTTATCTCCCTGATCGCGTTGATCATCATGGTGTTCACCTTCATCATCGAGCGTCTTCTCTCCCTGAAGAAAGCGGCCGGAAAGGGATCCCTCGTGACCTTCCTGCGGAATGTGCAGCAGTTCATTCGCGATGACAAGATCAACGAAGCCATCGCCGCCTGCGACAAGCAGCGGGGTTCCTGCGCCAACGTGCTTCGCACCGGACTCGAGCGCTACCGGATCGTGCGTGATTCCAATCCCAATGTGACGGAAAAGGAAGTGATGGAAGAAGTGCAGCATGCGATCGAAGAAGCGATGATGCTGGAAGTGCCTCTTCTGGAGAAGAACCTGGTCGCTCTGTCTACCATCGCGTCCATCAGCACCATGATCGGACTGCTCGGAACAGTGGTCGGTATGATCCGCTCCTTCGCTGCTATGGCCAACGCGGGTGCTCCGGATGCGGTGCAGCTCGCGCTCGGTATCTCCGAAGCACTGATCAATACGGCTGGTGGTCTCGTCGGCGGTATCGGTGGTATCGTGGCATACAACTTCTTCACGACCAAGGTTGACAACTTCACCTACATGATCGACGAAGCCAGCTACAGCATCATCCAGTCCCTGACGCGCAAGCATCGCAGCGTGAAATAAGAGCAGCCTGAAGAGGAACCTGCTATGAGAAAAAAAGCAAAACGCGTAGGAGTGAAGATCGACATGACCCCCATGGTCGATGTCGCCTTCCTTCTGCTGACCTTCTTCATGTTGACGACACAGTTTCGTCCGCCTGAGGATGTGCTGGTCGAATTGCCTTCCTCGCACTCCGCATTCAAGCTTCCCGAAACCGATATCATGATCATCACAGTGAACAAGCAGGGCGAAGTGCATCTCGGCGTTGATCGCCAGGATTTGATGGTGCGCCTCTTCGGCCCTGGCGCTCGCGGCAAGGCCAGTGTCCAGGTGGACATCAAGAATCTGCCGGAGGTGTTGATCAATGCACGTATCAGCAACCCCAAACTACGGACCGTGGTGAAGGGGGACAAGGAAGCTCCGTACGGACCGGTGCAGGATGTGATGGATATTCTGCAGAAGACGCAGATTACGCGATTTAATCTCGTCACCGATCTCGAACGGACCTAAAGGAGGCGAACGCATATGGCTGGTGCAGATGTCGCTGCCGATTCTGGCAGCAAAAAACACGCAAAGAAAGGACATGCGAAAAAACGCCTCTCCGTGCGCATCGACATGACGCCCATGGTGGACGTCGCATTCCTTCTCCTCACTTTCTTCATGCTGACTACCGTGTTCAGCAAACCGCAAACCATGGAAATCAACCTCCCTCCGGATTCTAAAGTCCAGATCGAGGTTGCCGAGTCCAACCTTTTGACCCTCCGGATTGCCTCCGACGGGACGATTTTCTGGAACATGGGATCTGATCCCCTGAACAAAACGTCCTTCAAGGAGATCCGCAATCTGTTGCAGGAACGCAGCCGTTCCAATCCCAAACTCATCACATTGGTGAAGGTGGATCGTGACGGAAAGTACTCCATGATGGTCGATATCATGGATGAACTCAACCTGGCCAATATTACCCGTTTCACCTTGTCTCCGATGCTCGACCAGGACAAGGAACTCATCCGCAAGGCGGGCGGGGTTTAGGAGGAATCGCCATGAGTCAGCAACCACAATCCCCGAAATCGCAGCCTCCGCAGGCCGCGAAACCGCAACAACCCGCACCCGCGCAGAAGGTGGTGCGCGCCAAGGACGGCAAGGAGCTGTCGATCGTCGACAAGATCTTTGGTACCCTGCTGTTCCCCATCGATTACTTCGCGCTCGAAGAGCTCGAAGTGGAGCGCGACATCGACTATGGCGGGTCGGAAATTCGTAAGAAATACCGTCGCTATCATCTTCTCGCGCTTCTGTTCGCCGTGCTCATCGTCGGTTCGATGATCGGTACCTACTGGCTGACGATCTACCTCCAGCAGGAGGAAGAACCCGTCATCATGGTGCGCATCATGAAGTACAGCGAGCTCGGTCCTCCCCCCTCGATGACCAATGCCGACGCGGCCCCTTCGGTGGCCGTGTCCGGCCCCGCCGTCAAGCCCACGGTCGGTATCCCCGTTCCGGTGCCTGACGCGGAAGTCAGTCCCGAACAGACGATCGCCACACAGAAGGAACTCAGCCAGATCGCCGGGCAGGGAAACGAGGGTGGCACGGGCACGGGACAGATTCAGAAGGACATCAGTGTTGAGGACAAGCCCGAACAGAAACTCGACATCGACGAGGCGCCGCCTGATTTCGTTCCGTTCGAACAGGCGCCAACTCCCGTCAAGCAGGTCTCTCCGAACTATCCCGACATCGCGCGACGCGCCGAGCTCGAAGGCAGCGTGATCGTCAAGGCCTGGGTGGACCGTGAAGGAAAGGTGAAAAAGGCGGTCGTGCTCAAGAGCGACGCCGAGGTGTTCAACCAGCCGGCCATCGATGCCGCGATGCAGTGGGTGTTCACTCCTGCCCTGCAGCAGAAGAAGCCAGTAGCGGTGTGGGTCGCCATTCCCTTCAAATTCCGTCTCAACAATGCGAAGTAAGATCTTTTCGCTCTTCGCGTATTCGATCGCGATCATCTCGGCGGGCACGGGCATTACCGTGCTCGCCGGGATCATCTTTCCTGACTATATCCCTACGCAGGTACGCATGGTGTTTGGAGTCGTGCTCCTGCTCCTGGGCATATATCGCGCCGTCAATACCTGGTCTCGCGACCGCCAACGTGCGCGCGAGAGCCGGGAATCCCTCCTCTCCTGATTCCTTCCGAATTCACGAGGTGCTCCATGCGTCACCTGACCGTCCTCTCTCTCTTTCTCCTCGTGCTGGCCTCCGGGTGTCAGCAGGCGAAGGAAGAGACGCCCACCAATGGTTCCGTGCTTTTGTTGACTGCGGAATCGCAGGAACTGCTCATGAGGAAACAAATCGTGGATTTCGAGAGTCTGTACCATGAGGCAAAGGTCACTCTCGTATCCACTACCACTCGTGATGCCATCGTGCAACTTCTTAATGACAGCGTCCACTTCATCTGCACCGATCGTCGACTGAACGACGAAGAACGGGCGGTGGCCGCAAAGGCGGGACTGCAGATTCGCGAACATCGAATCGCGATCGATGCGCTCGCGGTCATTACGCGTCGTGACAACCCCACCGAGCAGATCACTCCCGCACAGCTTGCCGGCATCCTCACCGGAGCGGTGAAGGACTGGAGCGTGCTGAGCAGGGGAGCGAAGACCGGCCCCATCCATCTGGTGATGACCGGACGGAATTCCGGAACCTGGGAATTGCTGACCCAGCATTTCCTGCGACTCGGCAAGGATCCCCAACCTCCGATCCCTGCGGCCACGCAGGCAGAGGTTGTGCAAAAGGTTCTCGACGATCCGTATGCCCTGGGTGTGACGGGCATTTTCGCCATACGGGATACCGCGCTGAAAGTGAAGTCCCTCGCCGTTGAAGCGATCGATTCCACAACCATGAAGCCGGACTTCATCAAGCTCTATCAGGCGCATGTGTACAAGAACCTGTACCCGTTCGCCTCCTCGGTGTATCTCTATTCGACAACGAAACCCAACAGTGTCGCCACGGGCTTCACCACTTTCGTGGCCAGTGCGCAGGGACAAAAGAACATTCTCATGAGTGGTCTTGTCCCTGTCACCATGCCCGTGCGACTGGTACAACTCAATCAGGAGTAGATGGTCATGAAACGCTCGTCATCACTCGTTCTCACCGCCCTCGTCCTGCTCGCCTTCACGGCGACCACCATGGCGCAGCTCGCTCCCGCGCGGGATCTGCTTGCGAAGGGGCGTTATCACGAGGCACTGGAGAGCTTGCGCAGTCTTGCGGTCGAATCCCCAAAGAATGCCGAGATCTGGGCGCTGCTCGGTGCCGCGTACAATGGTGTGGATCGTCCTGATTCCGCCCTGGCGGCAGGGAAGAAGGCGCTGGGAATCGATGATGAACTTCCGGAGGCCTATGTGGCGATTGCCACGGCCCAGATAAAGAAAAAGGCCTTGTCCGACGCCTACAAAACGGTGTATTCCGGGCTTCGCCAAAAAAAGAACAATGCCACTCTGCTTCGTCAACTGGGGTATGTCCATCTGGCTGCCGATTCCGTGGATAAGGCCATCATCGCCTTTACCCAGGCCAAGGAGGCCAATCCCAACAATCCCCTGAACTTCATCACCCTGGGGGATGCGTACATGAAGCAGAACATCCCGGCGATGGCCGCTCTGCAGTATCAGAAAGCCCTCGAGATCGACTCGCTGAATGCGGAGTATCGTTTTATGCTGGCGAAAGCCTATAAAGCCGATCGGCAGTGGACTGAGGCCGCGATCGAGTATGTGCGCGTTTCGGATCTGGATGCCACGAATTCGCAAGCCATGTTGGAAGCGGGCACACTCTACTTTCGCGGAAAGCGCTATCAGCTCGCCGCCAAGTATCTGGGCATGTTCCTGGCAAAGGAACCAAACTCTCCCGACGCGGAGATCTGGTACCTCGAAGCCCTCAATGCCAACAAGCAGTACTTGGAGGCCTACACGGTGGCAACACGCGTGCTTGCCCGTGACCCAGAAAACGCCGTCGCCCGGCGCATTCTTGCCCTGGCCTGCTTCGAGACTGAACGCTACGCGGAAGCGATCGTGCAGTATAACGCCATGATTGCGAAGAAGGACTCGGTGTCCGTGCTGGATCTGCGCCGCCTCAGCCGCGCCTACCAGCAGGAGAAAAACGATTCCCTCGCTGCGGAGGCCCTGGAGCGTGTTATCGTGATGGATCCCAAGGGAACCGATATTTACAATCAGCTCGCGGCCATGTACATGAAAATGAAGAAGTACGACAAGGCCGCCGAGGTGTACGACAAGCTCTCGATCGTCGATCCGGGCACAGGTCCGCTTCTCCAGAAGGCGGTCGCATTGATGCAAGTGGAACGCTGGGAGGATGCTACTGCGGCCCTTTCCGCCGTGGTGCAGAAAGAACCCGATAACATGAAGGCCTTTTACTATCTGGCGAAGGTGTATTCCTATCAGCAGAAGAACGATGAATCGGTCAAGAATTATCAGAAGGTGATCGAACTCGCTGTACCTGCAGAGAAATTCAAGAACGAGCTCGCTGAAGCCCATGCCGTCATCGGTCTTTCGAATCTGATCGAGAAACGCTATCCGGCCGCGATCGAATGGCTCACCAAATCGCTGGCCTACCGCGACGACATCGCGCAGTATCGATTCTGGAGAGCACAGGCCATGGCTCTGGCCGGACGGAAGGACGATGCAGTGAAGGAATATCGGGTCGTGTTGAAACTGGATCCGAAGAACAAGCAAGCGCAGAAGGAAATGGACAGCTTGCAGGGCAAGGGCAACTAGCCCCGAGCCCTGCCGTCCGCACACATCGCATCGGATGTCGATGATCACATCGGGATCCGATGCGTTTCATTTCACGGGATGAAATGGTAGATTCATCCAACTTCCATTGTTCACGATCATCGTTTCACATTTTAAAGGAGAAATCCTATGCGTAGAGCTCCTATCGCGGTTCTCGTCATCAGCCTGAGTTTGGGCTTCCTTGCCGGATTCGGGGGATGTTCGAAGAAAGGGGAATCCCTCACCATCTCGGGTTGGGAAACCTACCACAACCAGTTTTTCCCCATCACCTTCACCCATCCCAAGGGATGGTCCGTCTCGGCGGATGGAAACAAGGTTAATGTGTATTCGAATGCCGCGTCGGCTCCGAAATTCGTGGACTGGGGCGTAGAAGCACCGGATGGGGTTCGCCTCCTGGTGGGTTATCAGAAGCTCGACTCCCTGCAGGATGTCACGAAACTGGTGGAAGACATGTACGACGAATACAAGTCATCCGGCTTCAAGATCAGTCCCCTGGGAAAGAAGACGATCGCTGGCGCGGAGTGGGTGACCTTTGAGTACAGCGGCAAGGTAAAAAAGGAACTCGTGCTGAAGGAAGTGCGCTACGCCGTTGTCAAGGATACGGTTCTCTATACGCTGTACTATTCCGGTTTCAACGATCTGTTTGACCAGGGCAGGATCGCGCTGGATTCCGTGCTTTCCTCATTCACCTTCCCGCTCCCCAAGTCCCAGCAGAAGGCCCAGGAGTTGGTTGAAGTTCCCTCACCAAATTTCGAATCCTTCGATAATTTTGCACTTCGCGTGTCGTATCCCGATAACTTCGACACACGTACCCCGCGACCCTCGGGCAATGTCACCTTCTCGCTCGAACTGCGTGGAGTGCGGCAGGATTGCAACATTCGTATCGATGTGATTCCCGCCAAGGGTTTGAGCCCCGATAAGGTGCTGGAGCAGAATCTGAAGAATTACAAGGTGACCTCTCGCGGCGAAACCCGTATTGATGGCGATAGGGTTCCGTACATAAACTACTCGATCGCCAAGGGGATCGAAAGCCGCGTGTATTTTCTTGTGAAAAACGACAAGTGGTATCGCGTCACGATGAATGTGAATTCCTCACTGAAGAAGGACTTCCTTCCCGCCTTCGACAAGTGTATCGGTTCGATCAAAGCGAAATAACCTCGAACGCATCCCCGAAGATTCACCCTGGATTTCCCGCACGGAGCCCCTTAGAATCCGTGCGGGAAATCTGATCCAAGGAGGACTGAAGTGGCCGCACATTCCGAACGCTGGGGTTCCCGCGTGGGACTCGTGTTAGCAGTGGCTGGTAATGCAGTTGGTCTGGGCAATTTTCTGCGCTTTCCCGCACAAGCCGTGCAAAACGGGGGAGGGGCTTTCATTATTCCCTACCTGGTGTCGTTTCTGGTCATGGGAATTCCACTCGTTTGGATCGAATGGGCGATCGGTCGTCATGGCGGCATACATGGCCATCATTCGACCCCCGGCATGTTCGATGTGATGGGACGGTCGCGCCTCCTCAAGTATTTTGGAGTCTTCGGTATCTTCACCAATCTCGCGGTCGCGGCGTACTACTGCTATATCGAGTCTTGGACCCTGGCCTATGCTGTCTTTTCGGTGATCGGTTCCTTCAGCGGTCTCGGTCCTGCAGAAATTTCCGACTTCTTTACTCGGTATCTGGATTCCAATGCCACGGGCGTTTTCAACATCTCCCCCCTGGCGTTGGGGTTCTTTTTAGTGACCCTCATTCTGAATATCTGGATCCTCTCGCGTGGTCTCGTCAAGGGGATCGAGATTGTCAGCAAGATCGGCATGCCGCTTCTCCTGCTCTTCGGAGTCTTTCTCGCCATCCGCGCCCTAACCTTGACCCAAGGCGATCACGGAGCCCTGTACGATGCCTCAGTGGGACTCAATTTCCTCTGGAATCCCCAATTCGATTCACTCACCAATCCCAAAGTGTGGCTGGCAGCTGCTGGTCAAATCTTCTTCACGCTCTCGGTAGGCATGGGGTCCATTCATTGCTATGCCGCCTATGTGCGTGCAAAAGAGGACATTGCGCTCAACGGAGCCTCGGCTGCATGGACAAACGAGTTCGTTGAAGTTCTGCTCGGGGGCTCCATCATTATTCCCATCGCGGTGTCCTATTTGGGACTCGACTGGGTGCGCTCGAACATCGGGTTCGAGATGGGATTTCGTACCATGCCCACCTTGTTCCAGTATTGGGGCCCCTTCTTTGCGGCCTTGTCGGGGCTGGCCTGGTTCGGGCTTCTCTTCTTTGCCGGGATTACCAGCTCTCTCGCCATGGGACAGCCCGTGGTGGCCTTTCTCGAAGAGCAGTTCCACTTCTCCCGCACCAAGGCTTCCGGAACACTGGGCATCATTCTCTTGATTCTGGGCCTACCCTGCGCCCTGTTTTACAGCAAGGGTGTCTTTGGAGAATTCGATTACTGGGCGGGCACCTTTTCCTTGTATGTGTTTGCCCTGGGAGAAGCTATCGTGTTCGGATGGATTTTTAGAATTCGGAGGGGCTGGGAGGAATTGACGAGGGGAGCCGACATGCGCGTGCCCACCATCTTTCGATTCCTGATGAAGTACATTACTCCGGTTTTCTTGCTCGCGGTGTTCGTCGGAGCCCTCGTCAAACCCCTGGGAGATGATTGGGGCAGGGCGCTCAGGGATCTCTTCACGGGGCAGGGCTGGTCCCTCGCACCGGATAGTATCATTGGCACGCTCCTTAATATCGGGATTACGGATACGCGGTGGTTTGTTGATGGAGTGCCGACGTCCGTGTTCTTCATCGATATGACGAGGCTTCTGCTCGCGCTCACCTTTACCGCCATTGCAGTGGCGATCGCGCTCACCTGGAAAAAGAGACCAAGATCCATTCAGGCGGAAGGAGAAACGTCATGACCACCGCTGCCTGGATACTCATGGTGACGACGTGGACGATCATTACCATCACAACCAGTTACTTTTTCATTCGCGTGGTTCGAACTCCACAGAAAAAATCGAAGTGACGAGCTCCGAGGCATGATTTTGGGGAGATTCAGCTTGACTCTTCACGGAGGAAATCTGTATACTAGCGGCCACGAATGCCATCTCATCAAACAGGAGAAGACATGATTTGGACCATGGAACTCGCGGCGTGGCTCGATGACGCCCCCTGGCCCGCAACCAAGGACGAGTTGGTCGACTACGCGAACCGCATCGGAGCTCCATTGCAGGTGATTGAAAATCTGCAGGAACTGGAGGATCCGGATGAAACCTACGAGAGTATCGAGGACATCTGGCAGGATTATCCTGTTGACGAGGACTTCTACTTCGAAGAAGACGAACCGGAATACTGACCCTCTCTCCGAATGGTGCATGGGTTCCCACGCATGGCAGGAAAGATCGCGTTCCATCGAATTCCGCGGCATACGGATCGTTCTCGGATCGATGCTCATCGCGGTATTCCTGACGGGCTCACCCGTGTATGCGCAAGTCGACCTCCCCTCACGCGATTCACTTCTGGTCTCGCAGATATCCTTCTCGGGCAACCAGGCCTGGAGCGACGGAGTGTTGCGATCGATCATCACATCCATCGAATCGCCAGGTGCCTTTTGGAGTTTCATTTACACCTACATCAGTGAGCGCTTCGGCAAGGAGCCGCATTACTTCGATCCCGCGCAGTTTCAAAAGGACCAGGAACTGCTCCGTCAATATTACATGAACAATGGGTATTTCGACGCGTCGGTGACTGGGGAGGTGACGCTCGAACCCGACAGTATGTCGGTGCGTTTACGCTACGACGTTATCGAAGGGCAGGTGTCTCTTATCGATTCCATCGTCATGAAAAACGTGGATCGTCTGCCCGAGGATGTGCGTACGCTGATCTCCCAGCGATCGATGCTTCGTCTCGGGGATCGATACAGCGCCGAGAAAGTACAGGCCGAAATCCAGCGGATTCTCTCCGTGATGGGGGATCAGGGGTATCCCAACGCGGTCTCCGATAGTGTGGTGGTGGAAAGAAAGCTCTCGAACAACAATGTCACCATTCGTCTCCCGTTTTATTTCGGGCGACGCTTGTACTTTGGGCCGATTCGCGAGGAATTGCTGGGTGTGGATGAACTGAACCTCTCACGCCAAATCGTATGGGATCGCCTCGACTTTCGGGAAGGGGATCTGTACAGCGTGGCAAAAAAGGATCAAGGCGTCGTGAATGTCAGTCGCCTGGGAATTTTTACCAACGTGCAACTTAAATCCACCTTGCCCGGCGTGAAGGACACCACGACGAGAGTGCCCATGATCCTGCAAGTCTCTCCAAAACGAAAGCATGAGCTGGCACCCGCTCTTCTGGTCAATAACCAAAGTGGACGTTTGAATGGGGGGGCGGAACTATCGTATCTCTTCCGCAATGCCTTCGGAGGCGCACAAATCATTACTTCGAAGTTCAACTTCCTCAGCAAGGTTCCCAGCGTTTCCTTTTCTCCATTCTCGGTTCCCATCGAGAATTATCAGGCAGGTTTTCAGGTTCGTCTCGATCAACCCTATTTCAGCGATAATGCCACGTCCTTCTACTTCGCCACGGCATATACTCGCATTGATGAGAAGGACCTCTTCTTCGGGTCCCTGATGCAGATCCAGACTGGTTTTCGTCGCTTCTTTACGCCACAGACGACGGGCTTTGTCGATTGGACTCTCGAACAGACCAATTTTACGGCTCAGTATCAGAAAGAAATGCTCGACAGCCGTACCACCGACTTGTTCGTGTCGCGGTACAATGGGTTCAACTCCATCATCACCCTGACCCTTGACCTCGATCATACGAACGATGTGTTCAATCCGACTTCCGGGTGGTTCGTCAAAGGCATCTTTGAGGAAGCAGGGCTTCTGACTCTGGCACTGAAGGGGGCTGTGAAGGATCTCAATCCCACAGAATATGTGAAAACTGAATTTCTGGGAAAGCGATACTGGGACCTCTCTCGAAATCGCACGACAATCGGAGCCGCGAAGTTTCGACTTGGGGGAATCTTTCGTTGGGGCGAAAGCAAATCCAGCAATCGCCCCGTGCCCTTTAACCGCCGATATTACGCGGGTGGAACCACGAGCATTCGAGCATGGACGTCGCGTGCCCTGGGCCAGGATACCCTTGTTTCTGCCCTCGGTGGCAATGGATTGCTCGAAACAAGTGTCGAACTGCGATGGAAGCCCTTCCCCGGTGCGGCAAAGGTGCTCTTTTTCGAACCTGATCTCGTGTGGGTAGCGGTATTTGCCGACGCGGGAAATGTATGGAGAGAGCTGGCGAATCTGTCGGGAGCGAGCACGGCCATCTCCGTGGGAATAGGGATCCGATACAACGTCATCGTACCGATTCGAATCGATTACGCATTTCGAGTGTACGACCCCATGGCCGCAGATCATCGGTGGATCACGGAGCGGCGTTTCTTCCCCGAGACCTTTTCGAAGGGAATCATCCAATTCGGTATTGGTCAGGCATTTTAGGAGGTCACTCAGTATGGCATGGTCGGCGATCGCCGGACAGAGACGAGTGCAGGAGCTCCTGCATACCATGTGGACCGCGAAGCGACTCCCACATGCGATGATGTTTCATGGTCCCGAAGGTTCTGGAAAGAGCGTGGTGGCCATCGAACTGGCGAAGGTTCTGAATTGTGAACGTGGGGAGTGGAATGCCTGCGATGTATGTCCGAGCTGTCAAAGTATTTCCCGTTTGCAGCATCCCCGCCTCCGCATGGTGTTCCCCCTCCCGGCACGAAGCGAAGAAAACGGTCCCTACGATAAATTCTCCGAATCGGAACTGGAACGTGTCGAAGAAGAAATCGCTGCGAAAGCATCCAATCCTTATTATCACATCGCGTATCCTGGGGCGCAAGGGATCAAGATCTCGAGTATTCGGGAAATCTTGCATGAGGCCGCGCTGCGAAACAGCGCACATGGCACAACGGTCGCGCTCCTTCTCGACGCCCATTTGATGAATGCCAGCGCTGCCAATGCACTGCTCAAAACGCTCGAGGAGCCACGGTCCGACTTGATGCTGATTTTATGCACCTCACGGAGGGAGGGTCTTCTTCCCACCATCGTGTCGCGCTGTCAGATGCTGCGGTTCGATCCCGTCTCGGATCGTGACGCGGAGGACCATCTCCTGCGCACCACCGACTGCTCGCCTGAGGAAGTCCGTTCGGTCGTACGAATGTGTGAAGGGAATCTCACGATGGCACATTCCTTGCTGGGACAGGAGATACACATCAACCGAGACCTTGTATTGGACTTCATGCGAGCCGTCATGGCCCAGGATCCGCATAAGCTTCAATCGGTGATTCACGCCGTCTCCGGTAACGAAAAACGCCCGGAATTCCTCCTCCTCATGCATATGCTCCAGTCCTGGATCGCCGACGTGGTCGCAGTGCAGCAAGGCGCGGTTCAGGAATTGCGAAACGCTGACCTGCAGGAGCCCATCGAGAAATTCGCGAGATACTACCCCAATATTGATGGGGGAGCGGCAATGGCCGAAATCGATCATGCCGTTGATCTGGTGAGGAAAAATGCGCATCTTGCCTTGGTGATGACGGTTCTTGCCTTGCATTTGCGGGCACATATCGTCCCGCAATCTTCTTGAGCACGGATACTGAATGATAGATCATCGAACAGAGAATCCGGACCCTGGTTCGCCGGAAGGGTCTTTTCACTTGGACGACAGTGTTCTGGTCTGTGCCGGCGATGAGTCCTCCATTGATCACATCGAAGTTCAGGACGATATCCTTTCCTGTTCCCACGATGGCGATGCCTGTCCGACGCACGATGCGGATGGATTCGTCGAAGTGGTGTTTAAGGGGGAGCGTCGCGCCTACTATCGGAACATGAGTGGTGATCCACTTTCGGCTGGCGAATATGTGATCACGGAGGCCGAGAAGGGGATCGATCTTGGGCAGGTGACCACCACGGGCTCTGTGGCGTATCTGAAAAGCGCGCTTCGTGCCAAACACTGCAAAACGGAATTTCGCAGCGTTCTCCGTCGTGCCGAACCAACAGAAGTGACGGTACTCGAACATCATCGACGAGACGAACGTGCCGCGTTCGGATTGTGTCAGGATCGAATCCACCGGCTTCAGCTTCCGATGAAGTTGATCGATGTGGAATATCAATTCGATCGCAATCGGATCACGTTTTACTTCACTGCCGATGGTCGCGTTGATTTTCGGGAACTGGTCAAGGAGCTCGCAGCCGAGTTTCGCACGCGCATCGAATTACGTCAGATCGGACCTCGGGATGAAGCCAAACGCATCGGCGGCTTCGGCAATTGTGGTCGGGAACTCTGTTGCGCCTCGTGGCTGGGCACCTTCGAGCCCATCTCCACCGGAATGGCGCGGATGCAAAACCTCACCCTCAATCCCTTCAAGTTGGCCGGTCAGTGCGGCCGCCTCAAATGCTGCCTGGCCTTCGAGACCCAGGTGTACGAAGAACTCCTGCAACGATTCCCCCCCCTCGATAGCCCCATCCTCACGACGAAAGGTCACGGGAAGGTCGAGAAAGTGGATATTTTCCAAGATTACGTGTACATCTATCATGAGCGCGGCGACCTGTGGGAGAGACTCACCCTGACCGAGACTCAGGAATTGCTCGCCCATCCTCCCGTGCCCGCTGCTCCAGTGGAACCGCGTCCTATGCGGGACCGCTCTCGCACTCCGTCCGCTCAAACTCAGGCGACGTCGTCTCCGACCGATCCTCAACGGAAGAAGGAAAAGGATGGGATACACGAAGCGCATCGGGGACCCGAAGGATCAAAAAAATCGGGAGCGAGAAAATCCTCACCCCCGAATCGTGGAAAACGCTGAGTACCCGCCTTACTTTTTACCCCAACTCTTCCAGTAATCCTCCCATTCTACGTTCGCGGCTTCCTCGGTCATGCGAAGGGGACGAACGGTATCCACCATCACGGCAACCTCATCCGCGCGATGAATGTTCGCCATGTTGGCCAAAGCACGGGGGTGGGGTCCGTGATGAATGCCTGTAGGATGAAAGGTGACCATGCCAGGTCGGATATTATCCCGACTGAAGAAATTCCCGCTGTGATAGAAAATCACTTCGTCGTAATCGCAGTTGCGATGGAAGAAGGGGATTTTCAGGCAATCGGGATCCTCTTCCAGTGGACGAGGGAGAAATGTACACACCACGGCATCATGCATGAGAAATGTGGTATGTGCGGGCGGAGGGAGATGGACACGATGACTCATCAGAGGGCGAATGTCGCGAACGTTGATTTTCCATGGGTAGCAATCGCCCTTCCATCCCACGGCATCACAAATGTCGAAGGGATAGGTGACCCGGGTAACCATTCCGTCGCGGAGAATGCGCACTTCCGACGGTGCTCCATCGTGTCCCGGTGCGGAGGGGGTGAAGGAAGGGGGAATAATGGCGGACGCATCGAAGAGGGCATGAACCCCAACCAGTCCCTTGAGTTCGCGTGACGGCGGTGACACCAGCGAACGAGCCTCTATGATGAGCATACATTGGTCCGAGGACGTGGGGATGACACGATACGACGTGCATCGGGGAATCAGAAGATAGTCGCCTTCCTCATACTCCAGAACGCCATATTCCGTGATGATGCGCCCGGATCCCTGATGGATGAAAAGGATTTCGTCTCCGTCCGCATTGCGAAGGTACCAAGGAACCTCCGTTGTCGGGCGAGCAATTGCCAGGGCGAGATCTTCGTTTTCGAGGAGTCGCACCCGTCCGAGCATCGTGGCATCGCGAGGGGACGCGGCGAGAAAATCGAACGCGCGTGGCTTCAGCGGACCGTCGATATCAGTCCATTCCGTGGGCGGATGGAGATGATAGAGATGGGACACGGGGCCGAAAAACCCGAGTCGACCCTGCTCTTCTTCGTAACTGCCTTCCGGAAGGCCCACATGGGCCTGGCGTGGTGTCGTTCCTTCATGGCGAAGATACATGGAGTTCCTTTCTCGTAGGGCGTGAGATTATTTTGATTTCCCTCGGATGTGTTCGTGACAGGAAAAACACATCGAGGTCATTCTGCTGAAATGATAGAAGGAGCCCGCCATATTGCGATCCTTGGCGCTGGCTCGGAGCTCCCGGGTGATTTTTACGAATTCGTCTCCATAGGTTTTGTAGTCTTCAGGGCGACCTTCAAAACCAGCTTCTTCGGCCAGTCGCACCAAGGCATCGGCATCCGAAGCCACAGCGGCGAGATCTCCCTTCGCCAGATGCGCGAGGATGGCTTGAGCTTTTTTGGTTTTCTTTTGCATGAGTGTTTCATCCTCCTGCCCGGTGGATTGCGCACCCATGGCAATGGGCAGGACGCAGAAGAGGACGGCGAGCCAGATCCATCGCGAGTGGCGAGTGCGGCGCCCGATGGACGGCACGGAATGCGAAGATGGCATGGCGCGGTGGCGTATGGTCATGATCGATTCTCCGGATGTTGTGGAACGCGGGAAAGATACGCAGGGAAGGAGTGGAATGAAATGCGTGTGTCTGTCATGCCCTTTCCCGTGATCACATAATGAAAGCGGCCCGGGAAGTGGGTTCTCGGGCCGTTTCTGAGTGATCGGATGACCCTACATGTTATCGATCAACGCGGTGCCGAATTCGGAGCACTTCACTTCGGTGGGATGATCCATCAGCCGCGCAAAATCATAGGTCACGATCTTTTTCGACAGGGCGCCGTCCATGGCCTTCATGATGAGACTGGCGGCTTCGTGCCAACCCATGTAGCGCAGCATCATTTCGCCGCTCAGAATCACCGACCCCGGATTGACCTTGTCGAGTCCTGCATATTTTGGTGCAGTGCCATGCGTCGCTTCGAACATCGCATACCCATTCTCGAAGTTGATGTTGGCGCCGGGGGCGATACCAATACCTCCCACCTGTGCCGCGAGCGCATCGCTGATGTAGTCGCCGTTGAGGTTGAGCGTCGCGATGACATCATACTCCGCGGGGCGGGTCATGATCTGCTGGAGAAAGGCATCGGCGATCACATCCTTGATAATGACGCCATTCGGCAGTCGAAGCCAGGGACCTCCATCGATTGGTACACCGCCGAACTCCCGTGCCGCAAGCTCATACCCCCAATCACGGAAACCACCTTCGGTGAACTTCATGATGTTGCCCTTATGGACAAAGGTGACCGACTCACGCTGATACTCGATGGCGTACTGAATGGCGGCTCGTACCAGACGCTCGGTGCCTTCTTGAGATACCGGCTTGATGCCAATGCTGGCCGATTTCGGAAAACGAATTTTCGTGACCCCCATCTCACGCTGAAGCCATTCCACCACGGTCACCGCTTCCGGCGTTCCCGCCTTCCACTCGATCCCGGCATAGATGTCCTCGGTGTTCTCGCGAAAAATGACCATATCGATCAGCTCCGGTTTTCGTACGGGAGACGGCACACCGGAGAAGTAGCGCACCGGACGAAGGCACACATAGAGATCGAGGATCTGGCGCAGAGCCACGTTGAGACTCCGAATACCACCTCCAACGGGTGTGGTGAGCGGCCCCTTGATACCCACCAGGTATTCCTTCACCGCTGTAATGGTGTCGTCGGGAAGCCATGTGTTGTTGCCGTACGTCTCGACAGCCTTCTCACCGGCATACACCTCGAACCATTCGATCCTTCTCGCTCCACCATACGCTTTCGCCACTGCCGCGTCGATTACGCGCACGGAAGCAGCCCAGATATCAGGACCCGTTCCGTCACCCTCGATAAACGGAATGATGGGATTATCCGGCACGTGAAGTGTTCCATCGCGAAATGTGATGTGCTCTCCCGTGGTAGGGGGAACGAGACGATCATAGGACATACTGCCTCCTTGGCGTTATAGGATACGAGAACTCTGAAATCGAAGAAAGTGATGAAATGTACGCAAGAGGATTTTCACAGGAAAGTAGGATGCTGAGAACTTTCCGTTGGTGTAAAAAAAAAGTCCCGAACATGTCGGGACTTCGTTTCGTCAGGGGAGTACCTGCAGGGGTCGTGTACGATGCTCTCCTTCGGAGAGAATCTGCAGATAGAGCGTGCCTGGATCGATCGATTCCAGAGGGAGATCGATGGTATGAGATCCCGCGTCAAGAACACCGAGGGAACGCACCATGTGCACTCTTCCCAGAATATCAACCAGGCGTAGCTCGGTATGACGCGGTCGATCGAGGGTGAAGGAAACTTTCGTCCCGTGATGGATCGAGCGGGAAACCGGGTTTGGCGCCGTCGGATCAAGTCGGATCGAACCAGGACGAAGGGGATCGACAGACGTGACTTCCTCAGGATGCTGCGTCAGAATTACTGATTCCATTCCTTTCCCTTCTTGATCGAAGCCCACAAGATGCAACTCGGTGGTCGTCGCGACTGGAGGAAGAGAGATCACACCACTCCTCTCGGCGGCTGGACGCACCGCCGTCACGAAACGCCAGTCCGAAGATCCTGGATTCCGGCTTTCGATGATCAGGCCCGGTTCGTGCAGGTCACTTTCGGCCGTCCAGGAAAGAAGGCTCCCGCCCGTCGTCGAGGGAGTGGGAGAGAGCGCGCGCACCGGAAGCGATGTGATAAGGTAGGGCGCTGCCATGGCCCAGATGCCGTTCAGATCGGTGATGCCTGTGATCGTAACACTGCTCGTGGGTGGCGAAGAGATACTGGTGGTGGGCTGCCAGAGGTAGCCTGCGGGATACGGCTGGCGCCAACCACGGAGAAGTGCGGGATTAATGGACGAAGAGATCAGTTCATTGGTGGAGTAAAAGAGCGTGAGGGAGGCGATATAGCCCGTGCCCGTTGCCGAAATGGAATAATACCGGTTGACGTAGAGCATTCGAGTGTAGCCGGCAGGGAGGGCTTGTGGCGTCATCGTGATGGAAACCGAGGATAGAGACCCCTGGGAAAGTGTGAGGATCGCCACCTTCTGACCGAGAGCATTGTACAGGGTTCGAGTATTTCCCGCCGCCATGCTCCCCAGAGATCCAGTCACCGGAGCGGATCCTTCGACTTCGAGGGTTACGGGAACCGTGAGCGGTGAGTTGTGGATGGGATCATTGGTTGCGGAATTGACGCCCGTAATCACCACCGATCCCACATACGTTCCGGGGGTCTTCAGGGCAGTGGATGCAGTGATGAAGAAACTCTGTCCTTCGAGCCCAGAAGGTTGGGTGATGGTGATCCAGGGGGTGGTGGAACTCACCGACCAGGCGATCTGGCCTGGACCGAAGGAGCCACCACAATTGAGAACCATCACCGCTTTCGTGGGATTCGTCCTTTTGTATGACGCCTTGAGCGTGATCGTATCAGATCCCACGCACAGCGTGCGACGGGCCATAACGGTGTACTGCACCTGCACGAGCTTCGGTGAATTCGCAGCATGAGGATCGGTGATGGTGATAATGCCCTGGTACACCCCGGGGGCGAGGTCCGTGCGCAGCACTTCTGCCGTCAGGATTCCAGAGTTGATCCCCGCGGTGGGATTCGGCACAAGCCGCATCCACGGGGGAGTAAGAGGATTGGTGTGAGAGGCATTCCATTCGATGATAGAGCCCTGACCGTTGGCATTACTGATGGTGACAGTGCCTTGCGCGGGAAGCGGTCCCAGTTCTTCGGCGATGAACTTCACAGTATCCTTCGAGGTCGCAATGACACCCTGGGGAACAGTGCTATGTGCCGTCCAGAGTCCATGCAACCCCGAGGCCGTTCCGGAAATCGTGTTGGCGCTCGTGTTGAGGGTTCCCGGTACCGCAATCCAGGTGGTGCCGAAGTCATTGGAGAACTTCGTTCCGAGTCCAGATTCTACCTGTCCATTGAGTTCGTCATCAGCATACGTGAACACCACGGTCGTGGGACCCACGGCGCTGTTTTGGGCATTGACCTGATACTGACGAAGGATGGAGGGGAGATTGTTGACCCATACCCGTTGGCCCGCCGTCATGGTGAGCGTGGTGATGCCGGGGAGGGTCCCACTCGAGGTATTGGTTGAGAAGCCGAGTCCTCCGAAGGTCTGATTCCCATAGGCTGAAACGCTGCGCGTGGTGGCGATGCGTCCCGTGAAGCGACCACTATTGGTGTAAACGCCCGTCGGTCCGAGGGTGATCAGTTTTTGCGGATCGGCCGCCAACATGGCCGTGGATTGAATCGTGAGGGTTCCGAGCACACTCGCGTTGTCGAGTAGGGACTTGGGCTGAGCGACGCCTCCACCCGAGAGGGTAAGATTCTGATATTGGCCGGGCACCAGGGTCTGGGCCGCTGTGCCGGAATATGTGATCGTTGCCTCCGTGCCGGGACAGGTGAGAGAACCGCTCACTCCGAGGGTTCCCGCGACGGTGAGCGACGCCACCGTACCGAGATTGTCACCGATTACCAAATTCCCGAGTCCGGCTCCATTGGGGACATTGCCATTTGCAACCAGGCCAAGTCCATAACCGGATTCGAGGGCGCTTCCCTCGTTGATGGTCAGAAGGTTAGAAATCGTGGTTGGACCACCCAACGTCAGGGTGCCACCATTGAGGGTGATGTTCCAGAAGTAGGTTCCGTTCAGCGTCGTATTTGTGGTGATGGTTCTCGAACGAATGGTCCGCAAAAATTCACGGTTCCCGTCAACATCGTTGGGCATCCCCACAGAAGCGGTACCGGTAACGGTATAGCTGTTGTTCGTGAAGTCGAGAATGCTCATCGCTCCTCCCGTGCGGCTGAACATCACGCTCGCTCCGGTCGCGATCGTTGCGGTATTGTTAAGCCAACCATGCTGAAATGCCGGAAGGGTGGTCTGATTCGCGGTGCCGTGCGCGAGACCGTGAATGTGGGTCCCGGTGGCATTGCGAATCGCCACGGCATCGGAGGCGCCCGCGATGGCGATGGTATTGGGCGTCATCGATAGGAACTGATTCGATCCACCCGCCGTGGTGGGCGTCGGGACGAGAAGCAGTCCGTCCGTGGCCACGCTGTCGGCGAAGGGCACCGTGAGATAGCCGCCGATCACGATAATGGTACCGGCAGGCACATCGGCCCACATCGGATGATTGGAGAGTGTGATCACGCCATAGGGATAGCTGCCTCCGCTGGTGGCATCCGCAATGGAATACCCTCGCATATCCAGATGATCCTTCTTGACGAGAAGCTCGATGGACTCACTGCTCAGAATATCGCCGACGGTATTCTGATATTCGTTGACCAGGACATCCGGTTCAGGCGGTGCTTCATTTTCGAGGATGGTGACCGTGTGCGTGGTTTTCGTACCGAGACTTGCAGAGGTGCCTCCGCCCGCATTGGACAGAGAGAGCACCACGGTCGTATTACCGGCAAACACCAGGTTATCGATGGGTGTGATCGTGATGTTCTGTGCCGCGCTACTTCCGGCAGGGAACGTCAGCGTTGTAAGCCCGAAGGTTTGATAATCGGTGCCATTGATGGCGCTGCCTCCGGAGACTGAGACCTGCACCGTGGTGGTGGCAGTGGACGACGGGTTGGTAATGGTTACCGGGATCGTGATCGCTCCGCCGTTTTCTGAGCCCGAGGATGCGGAGGACTGGAATTCCACAAAAGTCGGCAACGGCCCTACGCTTCCCGATGGAGTGATCGACACATCGTCGATCCCAAGGCCCTGGGCATTGGTGGTGGTGGTGCCCGACGCGACGCTGTAATTCCACGCCAGATACAGATCCGCACCAGGCGCCATGCTCACGACGAGACTGCTGGTAACAGGCGTGGTAACTCCCGGTGCAGTGGCAAAGCCGGCATTCGCGGCGTCGGCAGCGAAGGTGGTGAGGAATCCCGGACCTGCGCTGGTCCAGGTTGATCCATCCGTCGAGTAATAGAGCTGCATGGCGAAGCCGGCGGCATTACTGCCTGCCCGGTACTTTTCCACATTGTAGGCAATGGTGAGAGACGAGATGTTGGTGGTGCCACCATTGCGGTACCATGCGTAGAGGTTACCGGATTTCGTTCCCGAAGATGACGAAATGAATCCGATGGCCCGATCGGTGGCCGTCGCATCGTCTCCCGCTCCGTAATTATAAATGCCATTCGAGGCAGTCGAACTCATATTGTTGCCTGCACTGCGTTCAGTCGCGAGCACGGCGGCCGCCCAGGTTCCGACCGTGCGCACGGCCGACGCGTTTTTATCCACCCTCCAATGCGAGGGCAGGGACACCGTGGTACCGGGGCCTATTGAAAAGGGCTCCGTGGATGGGGTGCCGGACTGAATGAGGATCTGAGCCCACAGCGAGGACGTCAGCAACAGGGGGAGTAGCGCCAACGAGAGCCGTGTCATGCAACCTCCAATCGATACTGAGTTTTTTAACGATGATGCTGTCACAATGCAGAAAAATAGGGGTTTCGAGAGCCATTCCCAAGCTGATCGATCTTCGGGAGCGAGTCCCGTGTGGAAAAGAAAACGGCCGCCCGAAGGGACGGCCGTTTTCTTGAAACAGGAAGGGCGAAATCAGGCGAGAACCTTCCAACTGTTGAGCGCCTTCATATAGTTGGCGCGTTCGAAGGCGGCCGGTTCTGCAACCGAACGCTGACTCATCGATCCCTTCATCTGGGTGATGGATTCGTATTCCTTTTCCTCCATCCACCGCGTGAGATTGTCGAGCACGGTGCGCAGATACGGAATTCCGTTCTGCAACAGAGCCGAACACAGCATGGTCACGTCGGCACCAGCCATGATCATCTTCAGGACATCCTCGTGCGTGTGCACACCGGTGGTGGCCGCCAGGCTGGCCTTCACCTTCCCATACAGGATGGCGATCCAGCGCAGAGGCAGTCTCCCTTCAGAGGAATGGCTGAGGTTGACCGTGGGAACGACTTCGAGATTCTCGAGATCGAAATCCGGCTGATAGAATCGATTGAACAGAACTAAACCATCCGCCCCTGCCGCATCGAGGCGCTGGGCCATGTTCGACATGCTGCTGAAAAAGGGACTCAGCTTCAACGCTATGGGGATGGACAGGGTGGATTTGATTGCAGCCAGATCCTCGAGATAAATGCGTTCGATCGCCGTCGCATCAAATTCCGGATTCGTGGGAATGTAGTACACGTTGAGTTCCAAGGCGTCGGCTCCGGCGTCCTGGATTCTCTTCGCATAGTCGATCCAGCCACCTGCCGACACGCCGTTCAGACTTCCGATGATCGGAATACTGGTGGCAGCTTTGGCGAGGCGAATGTGCTCGAGGTATTCATCGGGACCCAGATGGTAGTCAGCCTGTTCCGGGAAGTAGCTCAGCGCTTCCTGGTAGCTTTCGGTACCCTGGGCAAGGAAATGGTCGAGCTGCTTCTGTTCATGCACAATCTGCTCTTCGAACAAGGAGTACATGACGATTGCCGATGCCCCGGCATCCTCGAGCGCACGAATTGAACCGAGATCCTTGGAGAGGGGAGAGGCGGAAGGGACCAGCGGGTTTTTCAGGTGTAGTCCCAGATACGTAGTGGTGAGATCCATAGTGGTGTTCCTCTGTCGTGGTTCGTAATTCGGGACGCGTCTTATTCCGCCGTCGGAGTGGCCGTTGTCGGCTCGTAGGTTTTTTCGAGGTGGGACAGGTACCGCCAGGTATCCTCGACATGCTTCTGTGCAAGAGTATTGAACACGCCGGCTTCGGCGGGTTTGCTCTTGCTCAGCATGTTAAAGCGGGTCTCCGAACCTGTGAACTCCTTCACGGACAGGGTGGGGGCTTTGGAATCAAGCTTGAACGGATTTTTCCCCTGATCCACGAGGGCGGGGTTGTAGCGGAAGAGAGGCCAGAGTCCGCAATCGACGATGGCTTTTTGTTGCTGCATGCCCTTGGACATGTCGATGCCATGGGCGATGCAATGGCTGTAGGCGATAATGAGCGAGGGTCCGTCCCAGGCCTCGGCCTCGATGAAGGCGCGCAGGGTCTGGATGTCGTTGGCTCCCATGGCAACCTTGGCCACGTAGACGTTTCCGTACGTCATCGCCATCAATGCGAGATCCTTCTTGAAGGTGGGCTTTCCACCGGCCGCAAACTTGGCCACCGCACCGAGAGGTGTGGATTTAGACATCTGACCGCCGGTATTCGAATACACTTCGGTGTCGAGAACGAGAATATTGACATTGCGTCCCGAAGCGAGCACGTGATCGAGGCCGCCATATCCGATGTCGTAGGCCCATCCGTCACCACCCATGATCCACACGCTCTTCTTGACGAGATAGTCCGAAATCTCCACCAGATGCCGGGCCTCGGGTTCGTCAATCGCGGCGAGCTTAACCTGGAGATCGGCGACGCGTGCACGCTGGGCCATGATCCCTTCCTCGGAGCTCTGATCGGCATCGAGCAGGGCACGCACGAAGTCTTCACCAAGGGCCGCCGCATATCGCACGAGCAGTTCCTTCGCGAATTCGTTCTGCTTGTCGATGGTGAGACGGAATCCGAATCCGAACTCGGCGTTGTCTTCGAACAGAGAATTCGACCAGGCCGGTCCTCTACCCTCGGCATTCTTGGTCCAGGGTGTGGTAGGCAGGTTGCCTCCGTAGATCGAGGAACAACCGGTGGCGTTGGCGATGATGGTGCGATCTCCGAAGAGCTGCGAGACGAGTTTGACATAGGGCGTTTCGCCACAACCGGAGCAGGCGCCGGAGAACTCGAACAACGGCTGCAGGAACTGCGAACCCTTGATCGTGTCGATCTTCACCTGGCGTCGATCCACTTCGGGAATGTCAAGGAAGAAGTCCCAATTCACACGCTCCTGGTCGCGCAAAGGAGGCTGGGGCACCATGTTCAGGGCTTTCAGGCGCACTTCGCTCTTGTTCTTGGCGGGACAGACATCGACGCACACGCCGCATCCGGTGCAATCCTCGGGCGCAACCTGAATGCTGTACTTCCATCCAGGATATTCACGTCCCTTGTACTCCATTGCTTTGAAAGTAGCCGGCGCGGAGGCGAGGTGGGCTTCGTCATACACCTTGATGCGAATGGTGGCATGCGGACACACCATCGCGCACTTGCCGCACTGGATACAGGTCTGCGGATCCCATTCGGGAATTTCGAGCGCGATGTTGCGCTTTTCCCAGGCCGCCGTGCCAGTGGGGTAGGTGCCGTCGACGGGGAATTTGCTCACCGGCAGATCGTCACCGAAGCCCGCGATCATGGGAGCGGTCACTTCTTTGACAAAGTCCGGAGCCCTGTCCGATACCGTGGGTGGGAGCTCGATGGTGCTGGTAACGGTGTCGGGATATTTCACTTCGAACAAACGGGCGAGGGTCTGATCCACCGCATTGTAGTTCATTTGCACGATCTTGTCGCCCTTGGCGCCATATGTCTTCTTGATCGTGGCCTTGATCTTGTCAATGGCTTCTTCCTTAGGAAGAATTCCCGAGATCGCGAAGAAGCAGGTCTGCATGATAGTGTTCACGCGTGCGCCCATTCCGGTTTCCTGCGCCACCGTGTATCCATCGATCACGAAAAATCTCAGCTTCTTTTCTATGATCTGCTCCTGCACGGTGCGGGGAAGGTGATCCCACACTTCGTCGGGCCCAAAGGGGCTGTTGAGCAGAAAAGTAGCACCGGGAATGGCGCTCTTGAGCATGTCGAATTTTTCGAGGAAGAAGAACTGATGACAGGCCACGAAATTCGCTTTGCCGATCAGGTAGCTGGAACGGATGGGACGGGGTCCGAAACGCAGGTGGGACGTGGTCATCGAACCCGATTTCTTCGAATCGTAGACGAAATACCCCTGCGCGGAGTAGTCTGTTTCCTCACCGATAATCTTGATGGAATTCTTGTTCGCGCCCACGGTGCCGTCCGCACCGAGACCGAAGAAAAGTCCGCGATGTACGTCATCCGGCTCGATATAGAAGTGCGGATCGACATCGAGACTCGAGTGCATCACGTCCTCGACGATGCCCACCACGAAGTGGTTTTTGGGGGAGGGTTTGTCGAGTTCATCGAAGACCGCCTTCACATGGGCCGGGGTGAATTCCTTGCTGGACAGGCCGTACCTCCCGCCAATCACGTGCGGGAAGGTGCCCATGGGCAGGGTTCCTGCCGCCATGCTTTCGGCCAGAGATGTGAGGACGTCCTGATACAGGGGCTCTCCTGAGGCGCCCGGTTCCTTGGTGCGATCCAGCACGGCAATCTTCTTTGTGGTGGCCGGAAGGGCCTTCACGAAATCCGCCACAGAGAAGGGGCGATAGAGACGCACAATCACCGCGCCAAGCTTTTCGCCCTGTGCGTTGAGCGTGTCGATGGTTTCCTGCACGGTGCCCACAGCCGATCCCATCAGGATCACCACTTTTTCTGCATCCGGCGCGCCGTAATAATCGAAGAGATGATACTGCCGTCCAACGACCTGAGCGAAACGGTCCATCGCCTTCTGTACATGACCGGGGCAGGCTTCGTAGAAGGGATTGCAGGTTTCACGACCTTGGAAATACACGTCGGGATTCTGCGCCGTGCCACGCATCACCGGCCGATCGGGCGTGAGACCCCGTTTCTTATGCGCGAGAACCAATTCCTCAGGAAGCATGGCGCGCATGTCGTCCATGGTCAATTCCTCGATCTTCATCACCTCGTGCGAGGTTCGGAAGCCATCGAAGAAATGAAGAAAAGGAACCCGTGCTTCCAGCGTGGCGGCCTGGGCGATGAGGGCCATGTCCATCACTTCCTGCACGGAATTGGACGAGAGCATGGCGAATCCGGTACTGCGCACCGACATCACATCGCTGTGATCGCCGAAAATCGAGAGGGCATGTGCTGCCAACGCACGGGCCGAAACATGAAACACCGTCGAGGTCAGTTCCCCGGCGATCTTGTACATGTTCGGGATCATCAGGAGGAGACCCTGGGATGCCGTGAAGGTCGTAGTAAGAGAGCCGCTCTGGAGGGCACCATGGACGGCACCCGAAGCACCTCCCTCACTCTGCAGTTCGACCACCTGGGGAACGGTGCCCCAAATGTTCTTCTGCCCGACCGCGGACCAGGCATCCGCCCATTCCCCCATATTCGAACTGGGGGTAATGGGATAAATCGCACACACCTCATTGGTCTTGTGCGCCACGAACGCGGCGGCCTCGTTGCCGTCGATCGTTACCATTCTTCGTTTGCTCATAATGGTTCCTTACACGTGAACGGTATAATGGGATTGATACGTTTTTTCACAATTCGAGATCGTGCGAATGCGGGAGTGTGGATCCGCGTGTGGATTTTCGCGCTCCTTGCGAACGATGAAGAAGAAAAACAAGGAAGGAAGAACGGGCACGGGGACTCAAACAAGAGGAATCGCAACGAAAATATCGAACAAAGGTACAAAATATCCAGACCAACAGCCAACGGGAGCGGCTTCCATTCTTCATCCTCCCCTCCGTATCTTCTTCCATGATCCGTTCACCTTGGAGGAAACGATGTCCCGCACGCTGACCGAATCCGAACTGTTCTCCCTCTTCTCGGCTGTCTTTCGTCCCGGCTCCGAGGATGCGGTGATGACCTTCATCATCGACGTTCCCGATGCCCGTCTCCCCGATCACCCCCTGTGGAAGGAACGACGCCGCATGGCGGTGGACTGGTGGACCAAGACCCTGACCCGGAAGGAGGATCACGGGCTCAAGGAAGTACTGTGCCTGTGGTATCCCAATGTGGGGAGCAACAATAATGATCTTCCAGAGACCCTGTATTTCTGGGATGGCAATCCCGAAGAGGCCAACGCCGACGCCATTCTCGAAGGCCAGCCTATATCTCGAGATGCCGTGCTCGAGAGAACGGATATCATTGTTGCCGCGACAGAACTGTCGGCCACCGCGCCGTGCAAAATGCTGGCCAAGACGTTTCATTTCCGCGGCGCCACGCTTCCGGGATTCAACGAGGCTATGATTCCCGCACTCGGCATCGACTATGCGCAGGTGGACCGGAAGATCCAAATGATCAAAGCAAAACTGGATCGTGCCGAAACCCAAGTGATCGAATTTCTGGCGCGAGGGATTCGGTATTCTTTCACGGTGGACCTCCGGTATCGTCAGGCCACCGCCAGTAGCGGTATGTTTCATGCCGCACCGGTCGTGGGGAATCTCCCCTCGGGCGAAGCGTATATCGTGCCGTACGAGGGAGAACGAGATCGTGATCCCAGCCGGACCTCGGGGATCCTGCCGGTGCAGTTCGAGAATGAAATCGTGGAATATGTGGTCGAAGGGAATCGCGCGATCGCCGTGCGGTCGAAGGGGCCCTGGAGCGACAAGGAGCGCGCCTTTCTCGAAGCCGAACCGGCATACGGAAACATTGCCGAAATCGGGCATGGAATTCTCGGAGAATTCGGTATGCAGGCGATCGGAAATGTCCTCATGGATGAGAAACTCGGTCTCCATATCGCGTTCGGACGGAGTGAACATTTCGGCGGGATCGTGTCGCCGGCCTCCTTCCGCAAACCCGAACACGTGATTCATATCGATCGCGTCTACGTACCCTCGCTTCAGCCCGATATCTCAGTGGCACGTGTGGAACTGGAGTTCCCCCTGGGCGAACGGGTGCTCCTCATGCAGGACAATACCTGGATCTGGTAGAATAGCACGCCCTACAATACGAGAAAATGAAAAGCGGAGGTCCCGGGAATCCCGGGACCTCCGCTTCATAACAGACCATGAAGTCTTATTTGACGAGGGTCATTTTCCGCATCTCTCGGAAGTCTCCCACTCGGAGTTCATACATGTAGGCGCCGCTCTCCATGCCCCGGGCATCGAACAGGACGCGGTACAGACCTGGATCGGCGGGTCCGCTGACCAGGGTCCGTAAAGGCTGACCCAGCATGTTGAAGATCGTGAGGGTTACCCATCCGCTCTTGGGAACGGAATAGGTGATCGTGGTAGAGGGATTAAACGGATTCGGATAGTTCTGATCCAGTGCGTACACCACGGGAGCACCTTCCAGACGCTCGACTGAGGTCGGGCTTCCAGTGTTGTAGTCCCATGAGCCATAATACTTGGGATTGATCGATCCGAACTGGGAGTGAATCGTTACTTCGGGCTGGCTGTCGTCGATATTGGCGATGTGGTTGTTTCCGAATCCACCTCGACCACCTTCGTTGTCACCACCCCGGATACCGAACTTGAATTCCTGTCCCACCAAACGCTTGCTGCCCGTGCTGTCGGGACCATACAGGAATTGCACCGTGTAGATGTGATCACCGGCGATGGCATCGCCATGGGTTCCATCGTCCCACATCTTTTTTGGTTGATCTTCGCGGAGCGTCAGTCCCCACGTTGTCCAGCCGCCTGTGGCCGGTCCGTTCATCCACAATCCATCCGAATACACGGTGTTGGGATTGAAGATGTGATCGGTTCCCTGAATATCGAACAGAGTGTCACCCTTCAGGGTTTGGTAGTAGGCGGGCCGCAGATCGCAGGTCCAGGTCACGCGAACGTTGCGGGCAAGCACGCTGGTGTTGCGGAACAGGGGCATGCGATGAGGATCGGTCTGACTATCGAGGATATCCTCGAGCAGGAGGGTGTGTGTCCCCGGCGATACCGAACGCCGCTCGGCCAGACTGTTGTCACTGCCGGTGTAGTCGTAGTTGTAGTACACTTCGCGAATGTCCTGACCGTCCTTGGTCACGTAGTACTGGTAGTACAGGGGACTGCCCATCTTGGCGATGATGGTCTCCGTGCCTTCGTACACGTTCGTGAAGCCCTTCTTGGTCAGAATCGTGCGCGTGGGACTCTTGCCCGTGGCGTCCCGTCCGGATCCGTTCCAGCCGGTCTGCACAGTGAGCGTGTCGCCACTCTTGAACCCACGGCTCTGGATGGCCTTGGTCATGTCCACCCGATAGGTGATCGCCAGCGTATCACTGCCGGAGAAGGGCACCGGTCGCGTGTAGTTGAACCACTGCCAGAGCAGGGTCGTGTCCTTCTTGCCCACCGGGATCGTGACCTTGCGATCGTTGCCGTCTTCCCATTTCTTGGGATCGGCGTCGGGATCGCTGCCCGACATGATGACGAACTTGTAGCCGAATTCCTGTCCCTCGGTCACCGAGTCGCGGGGAATCAGCACCACGCCGGAATAGAAATTGTCGGCGTTGTACTGACGGCTACCGCCATTTCCGTGCGGCTGTTCCTTGGTGAGGAAGAGCGTGTGTGCCCAACTGAGATTGCCGAGATACCCCGGCCAGGCGGCGCCACGGATACCGACGCGGTCGGTGGCGCTGTTGAACGCTTCCCACCCCTGCATGTTGACGCGCACCCAGATGGCGATGCTGTCCTGATTGACGGGCCAGGGCCGCCAGAACTGATCCTGCTTGGCGCCGGATCCATTGACGAACTGTACGGGGAGCACGAGGTTGGAGGTCCCGGTCTGCAGAATGCGATTTCCACTGGGATCGTTCAGATCGTTTTCCCACCCCTTGTGCTCGTTGTCGCCTGTGGCGGACGAGGCGTTGGTGAAGAGCTTGTACTGCACGGTGGCATTGGCAGGGAATTCCGCAGTGCCTACCCAGTAATCTCCTCCGGCATTGGTGAGGGTCACGCCGGTGGATCCGTTCCACTGCAGGGGCGGCGTGTCACCGCGTACCTGCACGACGGCCTTGTCCGGCCACAGCGTGTCGGGCACTGCCGCCGTGTTGACGATGAAGGTCACTTGCACATTCTGAGCCAGGGCGGTACCACCAAGGATCAGAAGTGAGAGCAACAGAATGAGCATGCGCGTCTTCTTCATACGCATAACCTCCAGGAATTATGAAAAGGTGAGTACTTCATCCGATGTGCTTACGGGAATCCCGCACCAAATCACATGAACACTCAAAGTGAATTGACTAAAACGTGACGCCCAGGGTCACCGTTTGCACGTTCTTAAAGATGCCGAATTCATGATACGTGTAATCGATGGCCACGGCGGTATTGCCGAAAAGGGGATAATGAACCCCTACTCCCGCAGTGAATCCTTCTTCGCTGTCAGAGAGGAAGAGCGCCTTGTATCCGGCACGAAGGAAGACGATATCCTTGAAAGACACCTGCGCTCCGGCGTTGACATGCTCGCTGTTGTCGTTGGGACGGATCGCGTCGGCAGCCGCAGTCACGGTGACCAGGTCGTTTTTATACAGGTCCATTGCAACCCCAAGGCGGAAAAACAGTGGAAGCTCCCAACTATCGGTCTTGAGGGTCGCCACGATGGTTTTGTTGTTTCCGTTCACATCGGGATCGAGATCGATCCGTCGAACCAGATCCTTTCCATCCATGCGCATATCGGTGCCGAAATTCGAAATGCTCATGCCAATGCGAAGGCCGTTGAATGGCGTCAGGAAGAGCAACCCGAGATCGAAGGCAAAAGCAGAAGCGCTTTCATTCCAGATGCTCTGAGAAATGTACTTCAACGATCCTCCAATGGAGAAACGATCCGTCAGATTCCGTGCGTAAGAGAGTCCGACGGCGATGTCCTGGGCGGTCCATTTTTCACCCGTGCCATCAGGTTTCTGTACGGTGGTAACCTCCTCCTCTCCATAATCCAGTTGGGTCAGACTCAGTCCGATGGCATTGTCCGCATCGAGAGCGATCGAGAGTCCCACCCAGTTGAAGTCGGTGTCCACGAGCCAGGATGTATGCGCACCCATGATCTGGGAGCGTCCCATGCGGGAGATTGCCCCGGGATTCCAATACAACGAGGAGGCGTCCGAACCCAGGGCGACGAAGGCTCCGCCCATGGCGCTGGCAGTGGGACCCACGGAAATGCCGAGAAACGGAGCCGCAGTCGTGCCCACCTTGCTCTGTGCGTGTAGAAGAGATGGGGAACTGGCGAAGAGGAAAAGGGCGGATAGGATCAGCCATCGGGTCGAATGCAAGAGGCGCGTTGTCATGGTGCTGGTCTCCTCTTCCGTTACTTGATGATCGCCAGTTTACCGGACTTTGTGCCGACGGGAGATTCCACAACGTAAAAGTACACGCCATAGGCGACGTCGAGATTCTCCTTGGTCTTCAGATTCCAGCTGACCGTTCCGTCCTGAATATCGCTCTCATGACGGAGGGTGATCAGATGCTCGCCCCGAGCGGTGAAAATGTTGATGACCGCACGGGCGGGAAGATGGATGAAGTCCACCTTCCGCTCGCCACGCCCGGTCGTGACCCCCGGTGGGAGTGGCGATTCATGAGTCGTGGCCGAGATGTAGGGATTCGGGACGACTCGAATCGTGGATAGTTGGTCTCCGGCGAGGCGATCATCCACGGAAGGAAGTGTGGGAGAGAAGCGGTACACGTCGCCAGATCGGAAGGGCTTGGTAACCTTGAGAACGAGCTTGTCTCCGTCAGTAAAATCAAACACCTGATTCGGGGGATCCGAGGGACGATTGACGAAGGTCGCGTACCAGGTGAACACCGGAGCACCGGATCGATTGAGATCAAAGAAGGCCATTTCGTCAAGGGAGCTGAGCTTGCCATTCCCGTCGGTATCGATAAAGATGAAGGGAATCTTGTGGTTTTCGGTGACATTGATCACGGTGAAATTCACGGGAACGGCGGGGGCTCCGTACAAAGCGGCCGAGGTATCAACGATGGTACGGGAAAATCGGATTTCGTAATCGGAGGGATAGCGAATACCCCGCAGGGTATCCGGAGGAATGAGCACGCTGGTGACCCCGAAGGAGTAAAGCATGCTTTTCGCTCCAGTGTTGAATCCACTCGTGCTGTCCACAGGCGAAATTTGCCAGTGGTTGTCGAACTGAAGCTGAATGCCGTCGAAAATGTCGGAGTCGAGGGCTTCAGTGACGTAGGGACTCTTTCGAATCCATGGACTCCGATATACCGGATAGTACTGATAGAGCGCCGTGTAGGGTCCAGTAAGCGCGCCTGCGACAGGACGGATCTCTCCTCGAGCCTCATCGATCGTGTATTTGGAGGGATCGATTGGACCAGATGCGTTCTTGATGAGCATCGAACTCGCAATCACATTCTGATGCGGCAACCGAATGCTAGCCGTGTCCTTGACGATGAATTCAAAGGTCTGCTGGGTGAGATTTCGCACTGTATAGGTTGTCGTCACCTGCGGCATTTCCAGAGGATCCGTGGGATCGGCCTTTCCGTTGCGATCGTTGTCCAGTCCGTCGGTCGAAATATCGGTGAACGTCACCTCGTACGTATCTGGCTGGATTCGCGATGGATCGACCACGGCATAGGAAAGGGTGCCGGTGGCGTAGGACTGCTCGGGACTGACCTTCACTCCGGTTGGAGCCGCAACATATCCACCGACGGGGGCATTAGGTACGATCCGCACCGTATTCTGATCCAAATCGATGTCGCCGGTAGTGGACACCTTGATTTGTTTTGAGTTTTCGGCGGGAAAAATATCTGTCAGTTCATTGCCACGATCATAGGCCACCACCGCATAGTAGTAGGTGCGACCATTTTCTACATCGCGATCCACGTAGGTGTGCACCAGACCGGAATTATCTCCCAGGAAGAAGGATCGTCCGGAGACGGTTTCGAACAGCGCAGGACTGGCACGAAAATAGCCGCGGACGGAATCGATGAGATCGAATTGGGCGATGGGTTTAAACCCCACGATGATCCCGTCGGCATCTGTAATCTTTGCGGCATCAAGAAAGTTAGGATCGGTGGCTTTGTAGATGCGATATCCCTGGAAGTCGTATTCCTTCAGCACGGGGTCGAAGGATTTTTCCGACTTTCGATCCCAGTACAACGTCACCTGCTTGTCTCCGGGCACAGCAGTCAGCGTGGGCTTATCGGGAGCGACCGGGAAACGATAATTGCTGTTGTATATCTTTTGCACCGTGGTCCGATGTTTGAGCAAATCCGCCAGGTCTGTCTCGAAGCCGCCCTGACCACCTCCATAGACCAACGCGAGAGAGAAGCGCTCGGTACGTCCCGCCAGCAGAGGGAAGTATCCCGAACCGTAGATGAAGTCGCCGTCCTCTCCCCGTGTGGGCCGATTGTTGATGATCGACCGGGGGACATCGAAGAATCCGGGAGCCATGCGCTTCCACAGTTCTTCGTCGTCGCCGAGACTGATGTCGCCAGCAGGTGTGAAGTACTGGAAGCTCGTCAATCCGATCTGATCGGATTCATCCACATCAGTCTTATCGATGTTCGGTTCGCCGGGCAGTCCGGTATCTACACCTCCAAATTCATATCCCGAGGTTGCCGATCCATCGCCTTCACCAACATCGCGAGTTCCCGCCGCACCGTCCCGACCCACGTCATCGAAGTCCACATTCCAGTCCCGATCATTGTCCACCAGATCATCTCGTCTCTCGTCGATCATTCCGTCGGAGCTCCCTGAGCCGGACAGGTAGTCGACATAGCGAACGGGGCGAAGGATATCGATGAGAATGTTTCCCTGGGTGTCGCGCTTGAACTGGCGATAGTGCAGAAAGAAGTTTTCATCGATGATGCCATCGAGATCGTTGTCGATCCCGTCATAGGCGTTAGGATTGACGATGGCATTGCCCTGGAGGTCTCGAATGACATTGCCCTCGGCCAGCCGGGTCACGCCAGGAATGATCTCGATGTCAGCGCCCCGGGTGTGCACCGTCGTGGTCGAGGAGGGGACGGTGGACAGCGTGCGTTTGTAAGTGTCGTCGATAAGCACGATGCGATCACCCGCCTTCACAATCACCGAATCGAAACTGGTTTCCGCGAAAAAAGGTGCTCCTGAAGTGAACCCGGCATCGTTGTCGTTGTCGACGCCGTCGAAGGGGTTGCCGGGACTTTCGAGAAAGGCGTAGCCGACTAATCCTACCGGCCCCGACCAACTCGGGTTCCGTCCGTTGTTGTCAGGATAGTCACCAGTGTAGGTAAGGTTGAGCTGCACGTCGAAGAAGGAAAAATCGTCGTCGTATTCCTGGGGACTGTTGTCATTTCCCGTAGCGCCGATATATGTACCCACCAGCATGCCGAAGACCGCTTTGCTGTAATCGGTGGTACCGGTATTGCTGATTTCGTAGAGCCAGAAGATGTTGTCCTGAGCCAGAAACTGATTCCATTGCAGGGCTCGCACCCGCATCTCGATGCCCAGTCCATTTCGCGCTGGATTGCGGGAATCGGGTTGAAAGGCCACGCCAAGGCTATTGTTGGCAGAGGCGTTGAAACGCTCGTCGTTGTTGTCGTCCATCACGAAGTAGGTTTCTTCGTCGCTGCTGGAAAGTTTGCCGAAATACCCGTTCCAGGAACCACGCCAGCCCGGATCCTGGGCGTCACGCATTTTATCGGGCCAAAAGACCGGCCAGGTCTTGGGATCGGTATAGATGGCAACTCCCGCCTTGCTTGCGTTGAAGTAGCCCGACACGGGCTCGAAGGTCCAGGCCTTGCCTGTCGGAGCCTCGTCGCGACGCTTGGTGGGACGATCCACCGGGCTCGTGATGACGCTATGAAAGACCTTATTGTTGGAGGTTGCCTCTGCTCCAACAAAAGGACTCACGTCGCCGAGGTATCCATTGTTGTTCGTGATCCAGGAACCTCGTGGCCCTCCGGTGGCGGGCTGTCCGATCACCCCCCAATTGCCGAAGACGGTTTTTACACGGTTTCCCGACACGACATTGCTGCGCCGAAATTCACGACCGCTCTGCGCCAGGGTGAGCGAACTGCCGAGCAGAACGAGTCCGAAGAGGATGACGAGGGTTCTTCTCATGATGCTGCACCGTGGCTGTTAGAATTCGAAGGACGCGCCGATTTCGATGCGACGCGGTTCGGAATAGTGGGTAGGATTGCTGAAATACTGATCGATCGTGTTGACGTATTCGGGAGTATTCTGCGCTTTCACCCGATCCTTGTCTGTCGTCTCTCCTGCTCGTCCCGTGTCGTCGAACACATTGACCTCGTTGAGCATGTCGAAGAGGTTGAAGACACGGAGAAAGATGTTCAGATTGGCAAACCCGAGAGGAACATTCTTATACAGACGAAGATCCATGGTGAGCGAACTGGGCTTCAAAGCGCTATTGGTGATCAGGGAAGTGATGTCTTCTGTGCGTCGAGGCGTATAGGGCATTCCACTTCCGTACTGCACGATGAGACTCCCTCCGTAGGTTGGTTGGGAATAGGACACGGTGGCATTGACGGTGTGGCGCTGATCCCAGCCGAGAGGAGTCAGCTGTACTTCGGGGAGATCGCCGCGAGCGGCCGCCTGTTGGGCCGCGTAGGGATCGGAGGCCGTGCCACGAGCGATCTGAAAGGTGTAATCCAACGTGGCGGCGATGCCCTCTGCGAAGCGCTTGTTAATCGACAGGACGATGCCCCGGGTAAAGGCGAAATCACTGTTGACGATGCGACTGTAAGTGGCAGAACCACCGAAGATCGTGATCTGCTCGGCACGGGTTCCCGCGAGTTTGCGGGTATCCCGAATGTACACCGTTGCGTCGAGCGAGATGTCGTCGGTGAGCTGCTGTTGGAGGCCGAGCTCTGCGTTGATGGTTTTTTCCGGCTCGAGATCCGCGTTCCCCACCGTGCCCTGATTGCCTGTTCCCCCCCCCAGTTTGAAGAAGGGATTGGTGTACAGGAGTTCGAATCGAGGAGTCTGGAAGAAATGCCCGTACGAAAAGTGCAGAACACCACGGTCGGTGATGGGGAAGGCCGCGCCAATGCGGGGACTGAATTGATACTTCGTGGACGCCGACGAATACCAATAGGCACGGCGCTCGTCGAGGGTTACATCCGGTTCCCCGGCATCCTGAATTCCATTGCCATTCACATCCCGATACCGATTTTCGGGTCGAATGGGATTGAAGATGTTGGGATCGGTGGGATCTCGCAGGATCTGTCCATCGGGCATGAACATGTCGAAGCGCAGACCAATGTTGATGATCAGATCATCGAACTCCATCTTATCCTGCACGTAGGCCGCGAACTCCGTGGGCTTCCGCGTGTACTGATCGTGGTAAATTGTGCTGACATCGAGCACGCGAGTAGAGATATACGGACTTTGGGATGTGACGTTGAAGTCCGATTGGGACTCGATGGGACGCAGCGTGATATCGTTGTAGTCCAGCGAATGCGCGCTGTACTGAACCCCGGCCTTGACCAGATGTTGCTGGGTCATCTGGCTGGTGAGGTCGAACTTGAGTGAACTGGTAGTCGTGGTCCGATCGAAGTGGGACATGTTCACGCCCCCCGTGCTGAAGCTGTACGGGGTCAGCGATACAAGAAGGTTGGGATGCACATAGCGGGGATCGTTCTGATCCTCATACACATAGCGCTGATAATTCTTCGAAAATCGCGTGATACCCAGGGTGTAGAAGGTGGCGTTCGAAAGCACATGGGTGATTTGTCCCAGATGCGTGAACCCTTTTCGATATTGCCAGGGGTTTCCATCCGGATTGTAGAAGAAAAACTGGTCGTAATCCTGATACCGTACGTCGTCATAGATGAGCTGATACCAGGCCTTGATTCCATCGGTCACCTTCCAAGAGAGCTTTCCCTGTCCATAGAACTTTTCGCTGGAATTCATCGATACCGCGTCATTGTCTCCTCGGCCGGCATCCCCGTCTCGGAATTCGACAAATCGCTTTGCACTGTCGAGGAAGGCGACGTTGTTCGGACGATACCGGTTGACACCATACAGCCAGCCCCCGAAGGAGTTGTAGCGGCCATTCACCACGAAGAAAACGCGATTGGGGAGAACCGGTCCGTTGAGACTCACCTCGTAATTACGGATCGCGAGGGGATCGATAGTCGAGATATTGGGAAAGACATCGGAATGCGAACTCACATAGGATCCAAGGTAGGTGCCGACCGATCCTCCAAACCGATTGGTTCCATCCTTGGTCGCAATGTTGACGATGCCCGACATCGCCTGCCCATATTCGGCATTGAATGCTCCGCTGATGAGCTGAAGCTCCTGCACCTGATTTTTGTTGACATCCACGACATTGCCCCCGTCGAATTTATCGGTGACGGGAACGCCATCGATCCAGTATGCGACCTCGCCCTGCCGACCTCCGCGCACATGACCATTGATATAGCCAGCCTGCATGTTGAGGATTTCTCCGATTTCAGTGACGGGCAGGGACTGGATTTCTTCATCGCCCACCACCGCAGTGCTGGCGGTCAGGTCCTTCTGTACCGCCGGGCGCTCAGCCGTGATGACGACTTCATTTTTCAGCTCAACGGCCTCTTCTCCAAGGCTGATGTTGATCCGCGTGGTCAGATCGATACTCACTTTAATGTTCTTCACCGTGGTGGCGGAGTACCCAATCGCGCTGGCACGCAGTTCGTAGGTCCCTGGGGGGACATTGATGATCGTGTATTCCCCATTCAGATCTGTCGCGGCACCGAGGCTGGTGCCCGCGACGATGATGTTGACGCCGGGAACACCATCACCCGTTTTCGCATCAACCACCCGCCCGGCGATTTTGCCGGTGGTTCCCGCCATCAAAGTCGCGGGAAGCAGAAACAGAAGAAGGAAACCTGTCAGCACGGTTTTCATGGGTCATCTCGGCGTTGGTTCGAGAAGAGGAGATCGTCCGGAACGGTTCGCAACAGTGCGACGAACCACCAGCTCAGGAGTGAATTTTTCATGGACGGGGGAGGAGAAGGGTTTTTCGAGGCGATCCAGCAAACGTCGCGACGCCAACAAACCCATCTGCTGGATTGGCTGATGCATGGTGGTGAGTCCGTAATGCTGGGCCAGCTCGATATCATCGAAACTGATGAGCGACATGTCATCGGGGCAGGGGACGGAGGCCTCCTTCAAAGCACGCAAGGCTCCAATCGCCTGAATATCACTGGCGATAAATACCGCGGAGGGGCGCATGGTGAGGGGGATCGTCAGGATCTCCTTCATCGCTTCGTAGCCCGCTTCCTCACTGAAGCCGTCGTTCGCATCGTTCTGTTTCGGATAAAACACTCCGGCATTGATCACTCCAGCGTGCGAAAGGATGCTCTTGAGATACCCGTTACGGCGTTCAACAGAAGGGACCGCGTCTTGGTTTCCACAGATCATGGCGAGTTTTCGATGTCCTTGATCGATCAGATACTCCACTGCCTTCCTCGTACCTTCCGTGTTTGCAACGGAAAAGGAATCGAAGTGGCGATCATATCGATCCACGACAACCACTGGAATTTTTTTCGACATGAACCTCTGCTCGAAACTCTCCGGAAAATTCATGGACACCAGGAGGATTCCATCCGCCATATTCACCTTGAGTGTACGTTCAAGGTAGGTTCCAAGCTGATCCGCATGGTGAATACCATAGAGAATCAAGTCGAAGTCATTGTGATAAAGTGTTTCCTGAATGCCCTTTAGCATCTCCACGAAGAAATAGTTCGTGATGGTGGGCATGAGAGCAATAATGGCTTTGTTCCGCTTGCGTGCCAGACGCTGGGCCGCCGCGTTGGGATGATACTCGAGTTCCTTGGCAACAGCCAGAACGCGTTGTCTCGTTTCTGGCGATACGGCCGGATGCTCATTAAGAACGCGGGATACGGTACCGATGCCCACATTCGCTCGTTTCGCAATGTCGTAAATCGTAACGCCCACGATACTCCTTTTTCAGGATCGACAGGATTTGGACGCAAATTGGAAGCGATTCCAAGCTACGGCATTACGAACGAAATGTCAAGAGGCGTCGAGAGTTATGCGGAATTTCCTGGAACGACGAGAATTTGCGGAATCGAGAATAGGATCAGGAAAGACGCAGTTTCCTATCCTCTCTTCGAAGATCAAACTGCCGCCAATGCGCACGCATGATCAAGGTGTTCAGCAAGGGCGCATGCTGTTTCAACAGCCTGGGCGCGCGGATGATTATTGGCGTACACAAGGACGCGATCAGACTGGCTGGCGAGAAGGAGAATGTTCTGTGCGATCTCATGGAGTTCCCCGGATGAGTACATATAGTCATATCGTGTGGTGTTGTCGCCCGTGAACCAGGTGCCAGTATTGCGACCATGGAGGCGGTAATAGGCCGTGGAGGGGTGAGGAAAGAGGGCGTTATGCGTCAGGCCCGGAAGGCGGGGACCATCGACGGAGCAGAGTCGCACTCCCCGTCTCCGTGCCAGGGATCGCGTGGCCTCGTTCATCCAGCTGGCATGACGGAATTCGAACACGAGCGGGAAGGCAGAAAAGTAGTCCGCGATGCGCTCCACGTATTCGATTTCCGCGAATCCGTATTTGAATCGATAGGGAAACTGAAAGAGAATCGCGCTCAGGCGATCGAGATCGGCAAGAACACCCACGGCATCGGCGAATTGCTGCCACTCGGGAAGCACTGCTCGCTGGGAATGCGTGATGCTTCCATGCGCCTTGATCGAAAACAACAGATCGGGCGCTATGTTGTGCATCTGATACAGTGTGCTGGCCCGAGGCAGGGAGTAATAGGTGAAATTGAGTTCCACCGTGGGAAAGAACTCCTGATAGTACTCCAACATCCGCGTTTTCTTGAGTCCACGAGGATAGAAGGGGCCGATCCAGTCCTCATAGGAGTACCCGCTGGTACCGAACAGGATGCCGCGGGCCTGAAGAGCGCGAAGCGCAATCCCCGGCTGAATGCGGGGAGCGTGGTCGGGAAAGAGGGAAATCTGCTGCATGGCTGAGTAGTTAGAATAATGACTAACTAAATGTAGCGATTCCTCCTGCCCATGTCAAGAGAAAAATGAACGCCGCCCGCCGGAATCCGAGATGGATCCACGGCGGGCGGAAACGGCCCCGTTCTGGGCGAAAATTAGCGCTTGCGATTTCGGCCGTACTCCTGCACGACCTTGCGGACCTGCCGCAGAAACTCGTCTTCAAAGACAACCAGCTGCGCGATCTGCTTGGCGGACAGGATGTCCTTCAGACTCGTCAGGAATTCCAGGCGCTTTCGGATAATGTCCTGATTGACGGTGCCAAACTGCTGGATGGTCTTCATGATCTCTTCGTCGTTGCCGGACTGTTGCGAGAGCTTCCGCAGCTTGCCGACCAGTTCCTTGCGGCGGTCGAGAAATTCGGACTCCTGCTGACGGAAGTCCTTTTCCCGTGCGAAATACCGCACAGTCTGGTCCTCGGTCATGTCTACCGTTTCGATAAGCTTCATGCGGCGGAATTCGTCAATGCGACCGCGACCCCGACCGGGCCCGTCGCCCTCCTCCTGCGCATGCAGAAACGGAACGATCCCCAGGGTACACAGGAGGAATGTGAAGGAGAGAAAAATGGTGGGACGCATGGTACTGCCTCGGTTCGTGTGAATGGTATGGGAAATGCATGAATCGACTCTGGAGGAAAAAATCAACAGGACTGCGCATGGATATCGATGGCATGTGGGGAGCCGGGGTTCTGGATGTGTGACCTGTGACCATGAGGCTTGGTCGGCACAGGCCGGACATCTTGGGAGCCGGATGTCACTGGGAATCAATTCCGTCACTTGGGAGAAGTGTGGTCCCCCCCCGCTCTTCGAGATAGGAAAGCGAGGCTGCCACGACGTCCTCCGACGAGGATTCCGGGAAGAGGGCGAGCGTCCACTCGGCGTTGGCAACAGAGGAGTCCTCGGGAAGGAGACTCAATACCGGATCGAGGGTGAAGAGCGTATGACTTTCCTCGACATCGTGATCGGTGATGGGCCCCAGTTCTCCGGCGATATCGAGTGATGGAACGACCCGCGGGTCCGTATCGAAGAGCGACTGCGGAATCGTGCGCACGGTGATGGCCAGGAGTGCGAGTGCCAGGGCTGGGACCAGTGCCCTCTGCAGAAAGGGAGGGGTGAGAAGCCAGGATCGGCGCGAGGTCGGCGGGGAGGGAGACTGATCGAGGGATTGGTGAATCCGTGCACGCAGATCATCGGGCGCGTGCAGGGGGCGGGCGGCATAGGACTCGAGAAGAGAAGATAGCCCCGCCTTCTCGGAGGCGACATCCGCGCACGACGGGCAGTGGGAAAGGTGCTCCTGAAGAGACTCGTCGTCCCGAGTCGAGAGGAACAGGGGATCAGAGAGGGAGTGTTGAACCTGGGAGCATCGCATGGCGAACCTCGCGCTCGATTTTTCTGATGGCATGGAAATAGTTGGCTTTTAGTCCCCCGACCGTTCCTCCGAGGATGTCCCGAATTTCTTCGTACGACAGCTCTTCGGTGTAGCGAAGCACGAACACACTTTTTTGTTTCGGAGGGAGTTTCGCGATGGCATGGTCGATCAAGGAGCGAAGTTCATCGTTCTCCAGAAGCAGATCCGGCCTCTGGTCCGCCGAAGCGACATAGAGGTCCTCCACCCCGTCGAACGAAAGAAAGGACGCCACGCGCGCCGATCGCAGGGCATTCAAACAGAGGTTCGTGGTGATGCGATAGAGCCAGGTGGAGATCAGGGCATCTCCTCGAAAGGACTCTATTCCTCGGTACATCCGAATGAACACCTCCTGCGCGATGTCCTCCGCTTCGCTCGGATTTTGCAGTATCCGCAGTGCAACGCGGTATACCAGATCCTGATACCGTCGAATCAGGAGATCGAAGGCGGATCGATCTCCCGCTCGGCATCGAGCAATCAGAGAGGATTCATCGATATCATTTGTCGTCTTCGGCATCACGTGAAGGAAATGGGATGGAGTTCGTGAATTGAATGGAGGTGGAGTTTTAACGGATCGTACATGCACCGTTGGGTGCCATCCGTCTCGCTGGAAATTGGACACGAATCGAGTTCATAGGTAAAACGGAAGAAATCGGAATTCCGTCAAGAAAAAAGCAAATAACGATTGAAAAAAATGCAATGAGACGGTATATTTGGCAATGCCTTTTCTCGATAATTCCATGCCCTCGTGTGAGCATTCCGTGCAGGATTTCCTTCACATCCCATCGCCTTTTCTCTTCAGCGAGGATCATCATTCGCCGTTGTTGACGAACCCGGCGGGGGAGAGATTCCTGCATGTCTTTGGGTTGTCAGAGGCCGAACAGGTGTTGGTGGCGTTCACGCCTCTCCCACCGCATGATAAAACCCTGCGGGAGCTAGTGGAGTGGACGCGCGTCACCGGACGCTCCTCGCTGGTGCGTTGTGTGTGCGCTGATCTGCCATCCTTCGAGTTCGTGGATTGGCTCCTTTTTCCGTGCAGCGCCGACCACCCCCCTCGCATTGCCCTGCAGCCGGTCAATTATCCCGGATTCCGAAACTCGTCCGAGCAGGCCAGTCTGACCAACGAAATTCTCGTGCAGGAACGCACGGCAGAGTTGCAGGAGCTGAATGCTTTTCTACGGGCGATCGTCGATAGCAGCACCGAAACCTTCATTATCGCCGTGGGTCCCGGAGGCACGATTCTGAGCTTCAACGTAGGCGCCACGCATGCCTTTCAGTTCGAAAGCACCGAAGTCGTGGGCCGCATGCCCGCGTCGGCCCTTCTGTTTCGGGACGCGATCAATCAGCCGGACTGGGATCACCTCATCGAAGACGCGCTGCAGGTGGAGACCAAGCGCGAGGTCGTGGAGCTGCGTCGCAAGGATGGCTCGACTTTTCCCGCGATGGTGGACATCACGCCGCTGCGCAATTCCGAGCGTCGCGAGCTGGGCATCCTGCTCGTTGGGAGAGACATCACCGAGACCATCACCACGCAACACGCCCTCGAAGAACGAAAGAACGAACTCGAGTTTCTGAACCTTCTCGCTCTTGACATTAGCCAAACCCTACAACTCGACGAAGTGGCCACCACCACGGTGAAGCTGGTGCAATCCACCTTCGACGGGGTGGCGGGCGCATTCTTCCGCCATGCGCTGGGACAGGGGGAATTGCTTCTTCAGTGTTCCGACGTCAGGCCCGGAGAGTTGGTGGATGAGCAAGTCCTGAAACCCTCTGTGGAGGATTTTATCCTCCTTCAGGATGGAGAACTCTGCATTCGTTCGATCGAACTCCCCATGCCGAATGGACAGGGAACACGGCGCATGCGAAAATTCATGCTCCCACTGATACCCAAGGCCGTGTTGATCGGGGTTGTTGTGATTATCACGCCGCGCAACATTCAGCGATCCGAGGAATTTCTGCGCTTCGCGTCTGCGATGGGAGGCACCATCGGCGCGGCCATCGAAAATGCGATGCTGTACAACGAGTCCCTGTCAAAATCGAACGAGATTAAAAAGCAGAATCGGGAACTGGACGAATTCGCCTACATCGTCTCACATGATCTGAAGGAGCCACTGGCCGGTATCAGCTTCATTAGCAATCTGCTGCTCGATGACTACTCGAGCAAGCTCGACGATCTGGGCCAACAGTACATCTTTTCGCTCATCGATTTTTCGAAACGACTCGGGGCCCTCATCGACGCGCTTCTCGACCTGAGTCGAATCGGTCGGATCAGCAATCCACCCGAGCGGGTGGACATGGCGGATATCATGCATGATGTCGTGGAAAACCTCAGTTTCCAACTTCGGAACACGAACACCTCACTGCGCATCCAGGAGGGAATGCCCTGCCTGTATGGAGACAAGACCCGAATTTCCCAGGTGTTCTACAACCTGGTCAGCAACGCCATGAAGTTCAATGACAAGGATGAACGTATCGTCGAAATCTCCTGGGATGACGACGGCGAAGATTCCTGCCTCTTCCATGTCCGCGACAACGGCATCGGGATCGAGCGGGCGTATTTCGAAAAGATCTTCCTCATCTTCGAACGCCTGAATCCCCGAGAAGAGTATGAAGGGAATGGGGCAGGTCTGACGATCATCAAGAAAATCATCGAGAATCATGGCGGTCGCATTTGGCTGGAATCCACCCTCGATGTCGGCACGACGTTTCATTTTACACTTCCGAAATTTTGCCCATCATAAGTCAATCCGAGGCCTATCGTGAGTGAGCAGACCTTTCCCGCCGCCTCTATCCTCGTCGTCGACGACGAGAAACTCTTTCGCGACGTGCTGTGTAGTAAACTCCGTGAACACGGATTCGAGGTGGACATGGCCGTGAGCGGTATCGACGCCATCGCGAAGGTTCAGGCTGCCCATTTCGATCTCATCCTCCTCGACATCAAGATGCCGCGGGTGAATGGCATCGAGGTGCTGAAGTATATCACGGAAAACGGCATCAATGCCGAAGTCATCATGCTCACCACCTTTACCGATGTCCGCACGGCCGTAGAAACGGTAAAGCTCGGTGCCTATGACTATGTGTCGAAGCCGTACAATTTTACGGAACTGCTCCAGACCATCGAGAGGGCCATCGATCACCGCAAACTGCGGCTGGAGAATGTTCTCCTGAAATCGGAACTCGATCGTCGTCAGCAGATGCGCAACGTGATCGGCACGTCGGCCACCTTCCAGTCGGTTCTCGACGCCGTGTACAAAGTGGCTCCCACGGACAGTGACATTCTTCTCAGTGGTCCGGAAGGCTCAGGGAAAGAGATCCTTGGCAACCTCGTTTTTCGGTTAAGCACGCGAAAGGACAAACCCTTCGTCGTCTTCGACGCAACCCACCTGACCGATCTCCAGATCGAAAGCGAACTCTTCGGGCATGAGCGGGGTGCCGTGCCCGAAACGCCAGCCCTGAGAAACGGTTTAGTGGAAATCGCCAACCACGGGACCCTGTTTATCGATGAAGTCGCCAACATCCCCATATCCCTCCATCCCAAGATGCTCAGATTTCTGCAGACCGGTGAATTTCGCCGCATCGGAGGAACCCAGACCCTGAAAAGCAATGTGCGTGTGCTGGCCTCGACCAGCCGCAATTTGGCCAACATGGTGAAGGAGGATTTGTTCCGTGAAGATCTGTTCCTGCGGCTGAGTGTCATCACGATTTCTGTTCCTCCGCTCAAAGAGAGAAAGGAAGACATCGCGGCTCTTGTCGAACACTTCATGTCGTCCAAATCACGTGGCAAAACGCCGAAACAGATCACCGAAGCCGCGCTGGAAAAACTGGAAGGGTATTACTGGCCAGGGAATGTGCGGGAATTGGAAAACGTGATCGAACGCGCCATCATCATGACGCCCAGCGAACTAGTGGATGCCAAGGATATCGTGTTGGAGTATTCCGCTTTTCCGGATGAAGGCGCATCTTCGGGCAATCTGGCGAAAATGTCTCTACAGGATATCGAACGCATCCACATCGAGCGCGTGCTCAAGGATGTGCAGTACAACAAGCGCATCGCGGCGGAGGTGCTGGAGATCAGTCTACGCACCCTCTACACCAAGATTTACGATTATCAGATTCACATTCCGAACACCAAAGGAGAAGGGAAGAGCGACAAGCACTGATCGCTTCCTTTCCTCGAGACCCTATGACCGCTTCCTCACCCCGTATTCTCGTGACATCCGCGCTGCCCTACGCTAATGGCGCAGTGCATTTCGGCCATCTTGCTGGTGCCTATTTGCCAGCGGACATGTTTGTGCGGTACCATCGCCTTCGCGGAAGCGACGTGATTTATGTGTGTGGTTCCGACGAACACGGCGTCAGCATTCTCATCTCCGCAAACAAGGAACACGTGGATCCCCAGGTGATCATCGACCGCTATCATGCGATCAACAAAGACGCCTTCGACCGCATGGGTATTCGCTTCGACATGTATTCGCGCACGTCTCTGCCGACCCATCATCGCACGGCCCAGGAGTTCTTTCTCGATTTTCATGCGCGAGGACTCCTAAAAAGCGCCGCTGAGCAGCAACTCTTCGACGAGGAAGCGAAGATGTTTCTGCCCGATCGCTTCGTGACCGGCACCTGCCCCCATTGTGGGTACGAACGCGCCTACGGTGATCAGTGTGAAAACTGCAGCACCTATTACGCACAAACCGAACTCCGCAATCCCATCAGTCTTCTCAGCGGCAAGACCCCCGTGATCCGTGAAGCCACGCATTGGTATTTCCCGCTCGGCGAGTATCAGACGCGTCTTGAAGAGTATGTGGAATCCCATTCGTCGGATTGGAAAGACAACGTCGTGCAGCAGGTGCGGAGCTGGCTGGCCTCTGGTCTCTCGGATCGACCCATTTCGCGGGATCTGTCCTGGGGTATTCCGATCCCGTTGCCCGAGGCTTCGGGAAAAGTGCTCTATGTGTGGTTCGAGGCCGTGCTCGGATACATCAGCGCGACGAAGGGATGGGCCGAAGCTCAGGGACGACCAGACGCCTGGAAAGACTATTGGTGCGATCCTTCCACGCGCTACATCGCCTTCATCGGTAAGGACAACATCGTGTTCCACTGCCTGATGTTCCCCGCCATGTTGATGGGGAAGGGGGGATACGTCCTCCCCGAAAATGTGCCCGCCAACGAATTTCTCAATCTCGAGGGACGCAAGTTTTCGAAGAGTCAGGGGTGGTCCATTGAAATCGCCGATTTTCTCGAACGCTTTCCTGCGGATCCTCTTCGATACACTCTGGCCCTGTCGATGCCGGAGGCGAAGGACACGGATTTTTACTGGAAGGATTTTCAGGCGCGGAACAACAATGAACTGGCCGATATTCTCGGCAACTTCATTCATCGCACCCTGACCTTCCTGCATAAACACTTCGACGGGCAGGTGCCTGCACCATCGGCTCCCGGCGATCGGGATGATGAGTTTCTCGCCTCCTTCGCAGCGGCCTGCGCGGAAATAGGACGAAGCTATGAACGATATCGATTCCGCGACGCCACCCTTCAGACGATGAATGTCGCCCGATCCTGCAATAAGTACTTTAACGACAACGAACCGTGGAAGGCCATCAAAACCGATCGCGACCGCTGTGCCACCACTCTGCACCATTGTGTGCAGGCCATGTATCGCCTGGCGATCATGATCGAACCGGTGCTTCCCTTTACCGCCGACGCACTCCGCGGCATGCTCCAGGTGCCGGATACGCAACCGCTCACCTGGCAGGCCGCAGCCGAGGGACTTCTTCCGGTCGGACATTCGACTGCAGCACCCACCGTGCTCTTTCCAAAGATCGAAGACGAGGTGATCGAGGTCGAGATGGCGAAACTGCGTCGTGAGCCCGACCCTCCGGCTCCTGACGCCCCTTCCTATCCTCCGTTGAAGGAGACCGTGACGATCGATGATTTTCGAAAACTGGACCTTCGCATCGCCGTGATACTCGAAGCCGAGCGCGTTCCCAAATCCGAAAAGCTGCTCCGTCTCATTATCGATCTCGGTTTCGAACGACGCCAGATCGTCGCGGGCATCGGCAAGGGTTATACTCCCGAAGATCTCGTCGGTCGGCACATCGCCGTGGTGGCCAACCTGGCGCCGGCGACGGTGTTTGGAGTGGAGTCCCAGGGGATGCTCCTGGCCGCCTCTCTCGAGGACACGCTTCCGGTACTTCTGACTCCGCGAACGGATGTACTCCCGGGAAGCGTCGTGAAATGAGTCGTTTTCGCCACGCTACGCGGATTGGTGTGCAAGTTTCGATCGTCGTGCTGCTCACGCTGGGAGCGCTGTCCTGCGATCATGGGCTGGCGCCTATCACGAAGCAGGAACCTGGCTTCGGGGGGCGCATTCAGGTGACGGGAAACTGGCCCGCGTCCGACAGTCTGCAGGACTTTCGCATTATCGCCTTTCGTGAATATCCCCCCCGCGATTTGCTCCTCGAGATCCTCGCGAATCGTGCCATCTTCAGCGACAAACTCCCCTTCCACGAACGCGAAATACGATATTCGGTGAAGTCTCTTGGTCTCATCGGATCCTTCGCGTATGTGGTGGCGGCCCAGCAATACGGTCCCCGCGTCGAACAGGACTGGCGGGCCGTGGGTGTGCACACACGCACCGGTGATCCGACCCATCCTTCTGCCATTGTTCTCGAAGCGGACCGCTTTCTCGATGGAATCGATCTCATCGTGAATTTCGTCGATCTTCCTCCTCAACCGTTCTAGCGCGACCTCAATCACCCTTCCGGCCGAAGGATGCGAGGTTGCCTTGCGGGGCGGGGAATTCGTACCTTCCTGTATCAATTACCACCATCTCTCGTGGGCCTATGAAAGCGATCATCATGGCGGGAGGATTTGGTACGCGTCTGCGTCCCCTCACATGCAACATTCCCAAGCCAATGGTTCCGATGGCCAATCGGCCAATGATGGAACACATCGTGCGTCTTCTTACGAAGCACGCCTTTCACGACATCATCTCTCTGCTGTACTACCATCCCGCCTTCATTCGCAATTATTTCGGAGATGGCGCGGATTTCGGAATCTCGATGCAGTACATGCAGGCGGAGGCTGACTATGGCACGGCGGGAAGCGTGCGCAACGCCGCCGAAAAGATTGGGGACGAAGACATTCTGATCATTTCGGGAGATGTCCTGACAGACTTCGATCTCACCGCTGCCATCGCGTTTCATACCGAACACAATGCCGATGCCACTCTCGTGCTCACCCACGTTCCGAATCCTCTCCAGTTCGGAGTCGTGATGGTCAACGACGAAGGCGACATCACCCGTTTTCTCGAAAAACCATCCTGGGGCGAAGTCTTCAGCGACACCATCAACACTGGGATCTACATCCTGAAAAACCACGTGCTATCCCTGATCCCGTACCGCGAGGATTTCGATTTCAGCAAGAACCTCTTTCCCCTGATGATGCAGGAAGGCATGAAGCTGTGCGGCTATGTGGCGGAAGGGTATTGGCGGGATGTAGGCAATTTGAACGAGTATCAGGAAGCGGCCATGGACTGTCTGGCCGGCACGGTGGACGTGGATTTCAAGGGCGTGGAACGCGATGGGGCCTGGGTGGACGAGGGAAGCTCCTATCAGCCGGTTTCGCAGGCACGGAGTGGTCGGGTGGTGATCGGTCGGGGAAGCCGCGTGGCACCGTCGGCACGCATCATCAACTCCATGATCGGGGAACACGTGGTGGTCCACGATGGCGCGGTGATCGAGAATACCGTGATCTGGGATCGCTGCGTGGTCGAGGATAACGTGCATGTCTCCAACAGTGTCATCGGCAATGATGTGGTACTGCAGGCCCAGGCCACGGTAGATGACAATGTTTTCATCTCCGACGAGTGTCGGATCGGCCGCGGTGCACAGCTCCGTTCCAACATCAAGCTCTGGCCCCAGAAATCCGTGCAGGATGGGGCCGTGCTTTCGAAAAGTTTGGTGTGGGAAGACAAGTGGCTCAAGGAGCTCTTTACCGATGCCCGCATCACCGGCAGCGCCAACATCGAATTGAATCCGGAATTCGGCGCAAAGCTCGGCGCGGCTCTCGGGGCCTTTGTCGGAGAAGGAAAGAAGGTGCTCGCGAGCAGGGATCCCGACAGTGCGTCCCGCATGCTGAAACGGGCCATCACCAGCGGATTGATGTCCAGCGGGGTCACCATCAACGATATGCAAACCGTGCCCATCCCCATGGTGAGGCAGGAACTCCGAAACGGGCGTAACGTGGCAGGGTTCCATGTGAGAAAATCTCCCTTCGATCCCGCGATGATCGACATCATCTTTTTCGATGGAGATGGAAAGGACCTCCCTCAGAACAAGACCAAAGCGATCGAGAGACAGTTCTTCTCCGAGGATTTTCAGCGAGCCCGACACACGGATATCGGATCGATCAGTTTTCCCGAGCGCACCACGGAATCCTATCGCGATCGGTTTTTCTCCTGTCTCGACAGCATGGCCATCGCCGTGCGCGGACTCAATGTAGTGATCGATTACAGTTACGGCATCGTCTCCACCATCTTCCCGAACATTCTCGGCAACCTCGGCATTCAGGTCGTCTCTCTCAACGCGTATGTCGATGCACAACATCTGACGCGAACCACGCAGGAGTTCATCGAAGCCAAAGAACAGGTGTCTCGCATCGTGACGTCGCTTTCGTACGACGCGGGCTTTCTGATCGACGCCGGGGCGGAAAAGATCTTCGTGGTGAAAAACGATGGCAGCATCTTCAGTGACAATCGTCTGCTCTCTGTTGTCACCTGGCTGGTGCTTGAAACGGCGAGGATGCAGGGACGTCCGATTCGAAAAATCGCGGTTCCGGTGGCAGCCACCAGCGAAGTGCGATTGGTCGCGACCTCCTTTGGCGTGGAGGTGGTGTCAACTGCCAACACTCACGGAGGCATGATGAATGCGGTGCTGAAGGATCCGGAGATCGCCTTCGTGGGAGGAACCCGGGGTGGCTTCATCTTTCCGGACTTCTTATTCGCGACCGATGGGATGTTCAACATCGCCAAGATCCTCGAACTGGTGGCGCTGAGCGGGCACAGCCTCCAACAGGTCGATCAGCGGCTTGAGCGGTTGCATCGCACGGAGAGGGAGATCCCTTGTCACTGGGAATCCAAAGGGAAAGTGATGCGTCGGGCCATGCGTCACAGCGAGACCCTGCACCGCGAGCTCATCGATGGGATCAAAATTGTTTTCGATGAGCGAACCTGGGTCTTGCTGATCCCCAGCAAGGAACACGCGCTGTTCCACCTGTTCGTGGAGGCCGACACCATGGATCGGGCCGCCGCACTGGCCGAGGAATATCAGAACCTTATTGTTCAGTGGCGTGATAATCCGTAACTTTCCATCCACCTATCTTCTCCATCCAACGCATCCATATGAAGATCAGTAGCATACTCACAGAGGACCTCATCCAGGTGAATATCCCTGGAGACACGAAGGAAGATGTCATCAACGCCGTCATCGATCTCGCGGCGAAATCGAACAAGGTCAAGGACATCGACCGGGTTCGCCACGCCATCTTCGAACGTGAAAAAATCATGTCCACCGGCGTGGGGAAAGGGTTCGCCATTCCACACGGAAAGACTGATGCCGTGACCGATATCGTGGCGGCATTCGGAATCACCGAAAACGCCATCGACTATCAGTCCCTGGATCATGAGCCGGTGCGCCTGCTCTTCCTACTGATCGGCAAGGATAGTCTGGTGGGAGCCCACATCAAGCTTCTGAGCCGGATATCGCGTCTGATGAACAAGGAAGAACTTCGTACCCGACTGCTCAAAGCCAAATCTCCCGCCGAAATTCTGTCGATCCTTCGCGAAGAGGAAATGAACTACCTGGATGTGTAATTCGCGATTCTCGTCTCGCTCTTTTCCGAAAAGGCATGCCCTCCGCGTGCCTTTTTCGCGTCATATCATCTTGGATCAATACTCATGAGCACGTTTCAATCTATCAAAGGAACCAAGGACCTTCTGCCCGCCGATTCTCATGTGTGGCAGTCGGTGGAGAGTGTCATTCACCGCGTGATGGCGTACTACCGTTATCGTGAAATACGCACGCCGATCTTCGAAGACACAGCCCTGTTTGCCCGTGGCATCGGAGAGGACACCGACATCGTGGGTAAGGAGATGTACACCTTTACCGACAAAGGTGGGTCTTCGCTTACTCTGCGACCGGAAATGACAGCGCCCGTGATGCGTAGCTGGCTCCAGCACAATCTCGGCGAGCAACAGGGGCTGACGAAGGTGTATTATCTCGGACCGATGTTCCGCCAGGAACGTCCCCAGGCCGGGCGTCTGCGCCAATTCCACCAGTTCGGGTGCGAGTGTATCGGTCAGCAATCGGCGCTGTGTGACGTGGATATCATCGCCGTGGCCCATGCAGTTTTTTCCTGGTTCGGTCTTCCCACCACATTGAAGATCAATAGCGTCGGAGACGCGCAGTGCCGTCCCGCGTATCGACAGGCCTTGCAGGCGTATCTGCGCGAGCGTGCCGCCCAGCTCACCGAGGAAAGCCGTCGTCGGATGGAAACTAATCCACTGCGTGTTCTCGACAGCAAGGCCCCGCAGGATCGGGATGCCACCGAATCCGCACCAAAGATCCTGGACTACCTGAACGATGACTGTCGGACCCATTTCGATACTGTGCTTCGCCTCCTCGGCGCAATCAACATTCCCTTCGTGGTCGATTCCCGACTGGTTCGCGGCTTGGATTATTACAGCAAGACGGCCTTCGAATTCGTGAGCGAGGATCTCGGTGCTCAGGATGCGCTGGGAGGGGGAGGGCGATACGATGGACTTGCTGAAACGGTAGGTGGACCTCCCGTTCCTGCCGTTGGCTTCGCCGCAGGCATGGAACGTCTCATGATGATTCTCGACAAACGAGGGGTCACCTTCCCGCCCCCCGTCTTGGATCTTTACGGAATCGGCCTGGATCCCGATAGTCGAATGGAGCTGATCCCCATTTTGTTCGGCCTTCGGCAGGCCGGGTGGTCAGTGGATTTCGATACTGCCGAACGGAGTTTCAAAGCCCAGATGCGCGACGCCAATCGTCAGCAGGCCCGATTCGTCCTGATTCTGGGAGAAGAAGAACGTACGAAGGGAATCGTTCTTCTCAAGAAAATGGGAGATGGCACCCAGCAGACCATTCCGCTCGCTGAGGCGTTGACACGCGTTCAAGACAGCTTGGGTCCTGCTCCTTCTCACGAACATCATCCATGAGGTAGAACATGTTTCCCCGCATCGACAAGGGGCCGGTGGAATATACCCTCGACATGTATCCGGCCATTCACGAAAAAACCAAGACACCGTGCATGCGCTTCCATTTCGAAACGACCGAGGATTTTCACCACTTTCGCTACAACATTTCCATCGAACACGAGGTGGGGAAGAAATCCCTGCGGTTCGTGATCAAGGGACTGAAGCCTCTTATCGTGGCCCTGCCCGAGGTGGGCAAGGCGCAGGTGGATGTGGATTTCTTCGATCTTGCTGGGGAATATGACGTCACCGTGCAAAAGCCGGGAAAGATCGTCAATACCTTTCGCATCGCCATTTCCTTTCCTTCCGTGCGGGTGCTGAAGGACGTCACTCCCGTCCCCGCCTTTCTGGCGGTGGAAGCCGCCACGGAGGTCTGATGTATCCGGAGATTCATCTCGGTCCTCTCACCCTCTACAGTTACGGCCTGATGCTGGGCATTGCGTTTCTCATCGCCAACTCCCTGCTGACCCGTGAACTGAAACGACTGGGTCGCAATGCCGACCAGGCTTTCAGCATCACGTTTCTCGCTCTGGTGGGAGGAGTGGTGGGCGCACGGCTGTTTCACGTCCTTGAAAATTTCTCGCAGTTCCTGATCGATCCCATCGGGGTGGCATTCACCTCTGGTGGTTTGACCTGGTATGGAGGATTCCTGCTCGCAGCGACTCTCATCGCCTGGTATCTGCGAAAGAAGCGCATTCCCTTTCTGTTCTTTGCCGACATCACCGCGCCCGGAATGGCGCTGGCGTACGGAATCGCACGTATCGGATGTCAGCTCGCCGGTGATGGAGATTATGGGATCCCGACGAATCTTCCCTGGGCAATGTCCTATGAGAATGGAACGGTGCCGACTGCGTATACCCTCGGCGCCGACGGAACTCGCATTCCCACCGAATGGGTGCATCCCACGCCCCTCTACGAATTAGGCATGGCCATTCCTGTCTTTCTGTTTCTCTACCTGCGTCGCACGCGGAGCCTTCCTCCCGGCAATCAGTTCGGGTGGTTTCTGATCCTGCATAGTCTCAGTCGCTTCCTGGTCGAGTTCATTCGCATCAATCCGGATCTCATCTATGGATTGTCGGAGGCCCAGATTATTTCCCTTTTGCTCATCGGCTGGGGAGTCTATCTTGTGCGCCGGTCCGCTCCTGTTGTGAGCGCATCGTAGGAATAACCTGTTCAACTCTTTCAGCGCGTGCCCCATGCTGTCGTTTTCCCGTTCCTTCCTCCCCGTGCTCCTGGTGATCGGATCTCTGTCCCTGCATGCCCAACCCTTCCCTGAGCCCCAACCTTCGACGGCTCCGCGTCCCACGATTCCACACGTCGTGCGGGAGACCCTCCCAAACGGACTTCAGATCTTGTTTGCGCGCAGTGGCGAGGTTCCGGTATGCGAAATCGGTCTCCTCGTGGATGCCGGAACATCATCCGAGCCAAAAGGCAAGGAGGGGATTGCCAGTTTGACCGCGCAGTCCCTGCTCTCCTCGGTGCCGGAGCTTCCGCCGAAACGTCTCGAAGCGGAGTTTGCGCGGCTGGGGTCCCATGTCACATTGAATCTGAAGCAGGACTATGTGCTCTTTCAGGTGAGATCGTTGGTTCGAAATCTCCCGAAGACCACGCAGCTCTTGGCTCAGATCTGCCAATCCACTGCTATCAATGAAGACGGACTCACGGACCTGATCAAAAAGGCCGAGCAACGTCGGAACGCAACGCGATCGAATCCCGCCGAACAGACCACGGCGGCCCTTCTCGAAGCGATGTATGGGGCGGAGAGTCCCTATGTGCGTCTCGCGACGGGCTCGGAAGTTTCTCTATCCCGTATCACCGCTGAGGCCGTCCGCACTTTTCTCACCGAGCGTTATCGCCCTGAACACGCTGTGCTGATCGTTTCCGGTGGCATGGAGTATTCCGCGATTCGCGCCATCCTTGTGGATCGGTTTGGGAACTGGCAGGCAACCGGTTCCGCGTCCCCCCGTACTGCATCGTCCGACATCACTCCATTGGCACCGTCGGTGGTGTTGATGCGGGATACCGTCAAATCGCTGACTCAGTTTCGCATCGGCTTCCCATCCATCGCACGATCGGATGCCCGTTTTCCGGACCTGATCACCGCAGTGACGGCATTGGGAGGCTCCGAACACGGGATTCTTGCGACACGCCTCATGAAGGAAAGGAAAATAACCCCATCGGTGTTCGCGGGATTGAGTTCTTTTCGGGACGGAGGATATCTCGTGATATCGGGGTCCGTACCGGGCCGACTGTTGGATTCCACCCTTTCGGTCATTCTGCGCGAATTGGCAAACCTGTCTCGCACCGGGATCCCGGCTTCCTTCGTCACAGCGGCACGACAGTCCCTGACGTTTCGTTACGAACGCAACTTCAACACCTCGCGCCGCCTTTTCACAAAACTTGTGGAACTATCAGGATCTCGGCTTGCCGACGATGAGTTCCACACCTTTTCAGAGCGAATCTCCTCGTCCCGTGGCGGAAATCCCGAATTCCTCTCCACGCAGTTCTCACCGAACATCATGTCCCTCGCGGCTTCAGGAGATCCCGTCGTGATCGTAGGTGTCCTTCGCGCCCTTTCCGAGAAATACGGTCTCACATTCGTGGAGAAGGCGATCGTCCGCACCGGATCGGAATTCGAATAGCAAGAAGTCGGCATCTCATTCCGCACGGCTTCGGGGTCGCATCCCGAGCCGTGGCGGCTTCGCATTCCCATGAGCTTACCGCAGCGCGCATCAGGAACCTCGATCGAGGAGGAAGAAGTCGCCGATGCGTAGGCCTCCTCTTTCTGTTCTATCGAACCTCGCAATACTGATTACCGAGTCACGACGAGGCCATGCCGCGTCTGTCCACCCTGATGGTGGAGGACGAGCGTATAGTGTCCGGAAGGCAACGAGGATACCGTGAGAGACAGTTCCCCGTCCGAGCCGCAAATGGCATGGTCGAGTACGGTGCGGCCGAAGGCGTCCTGGACCTGCAAGTGAGCCGATGGATCGTATTCATCCATGCGATACCGAACTGTCGCCTGGGTGGTGGCGGGATTGGGATAGACGGAAGAAATCCGAGTGCCGAGCTTCGGTCGAACGATTCGATCGCAGCGACCCTGAACCCACACCGTCGTGGAGGACAAGGAATCGGGTTCGATGGGGCAGGCACCGGACATGGAGAGGGCATTCCAGGCCAGCGGGATGGATAGACTCGAATCGAACCCCATCGTGAGGAAGCGGGCAACACAGAGCGTGACAGCGGTGTCCTGAGGGATGTCCACCGTACCCGCGATGCGGAAGGTGCGGAACACATCGTTTTGAATGCCGCGAAGCTGGGCTCCGTTTCGTACAGCCATCAAATCCAGAAATCGAATGCGATCCGGATCCACGGGCATCACCAGATCGATCGTCAGTCGAGATTCGTTGCTGCGGTTATCGAAGGTTACGGGGATGTCCACCATCTGGCCCGACAGCACGAATCGATGCGCAGGCAGATACACCGAGGCGTATTGAAGTCTTCGAGGCGCGAAAAAGGCGGAATCGGCGATGGAAAGGCCGAATCCGTTGTCGTAGGTCAGACGAATCGGGTGGAAACTGGAATCGCGGCAAAAATTCGCGGTGGTGTATTCGAGAATGCAATCCGAGGCGAGACTGTTCGAAATTTCGTAGTAGATGTCCCGCAAATCGCTTCCATCGGCCGTAAAGAAAAACCGGCCACCGGAGAGCGTGGACAGGGAATCGAGCGAGGTCTTTGACACATCCTCTCCGAGCCCTACCGTGTAAAAGGGAATGCCGTTTCTTCTCGCGGAATCCAGCACGTTATTCATCGTGGTGCGACCGCTTCGATTGTCTGCCCCATCCGTCAGAAGGATCACGGCTTTCCGTTCCGGCCTCACCTTCAGTCGTCGGATGGCTTCGAGTCCCGCCAACCAAATCGCGGTGCCCTGACCGAGTTGTACGGAATGGATGGACTCGATGAGGTTTTCTTTGTTCGAAGTAAAATCCTCGAAAAGGGTCACCGATCCGGCAAAGGCGATGAACGCCGCCAGATCCTGATCGCCCATGCGTTGAATATACTCGGTGAGCGCTCCCTTCGCATTGCGCCACCGGGCACTGTCGGGATCCACCTGAGTGGTGTTGGGAAAGAAGGCCATCGACAGACTGCGATCGAGTACAAGTACCACGGCAATGGGATTGTTCGGACAGGAGAGCGTGTAATTGACTGGCTGGCCGAATTCCTGAAAGGTCACATCACTGGGGGAGAAGGGCTTGAAGGCATTTCTATTCTGCGTGAACTTGACGCGAAGCCGAATGAGGGGAAAGGCGCTGGTATCGATCGCCGAGATGCGGGCCGTAGGTGCGGTTTGTGCGAACGATGCCGGAGCGGAAAGCCCCGATGCCAGGACAAGTGACACGACGAGAATCTGTCTCGACCACCGATACACGTGAGACAGGAGAAAGAGGACGGTATCTGCAAGGAGCATGGGGATTCCAAAGGAAAACAGTAGAAATGGGCGGGGGCACACTTATCGGGTAACGATGAAGGTACGATGATCCGTTCCGACATCGGTTCGAAGATCGATCTGATAGAGGCCGGATGCATAGGGAGTGAGATCGAGCGTGATATCCTGATTCGTGTGCATTTCCGAATACAGGATGCGACCGAAGGCGTCTCGCAGGTCGAGCGTTGCCGTTGTCGAAATGGTGGAGGAGCCTGTGGTCCACCGTACACGCACCTGCTCACGAGCGGGCTGTGGGTAGATGGAGAGGATGGTCGCTCGGGTCCGTGGTCGGACGATACGATCGCAGGGGGCCTCGATGAGCAGGTCGGAGCCCGAGATTCTGTTCGGCGTAATGGGACAGGTTCCTCCCATGGCCACCGCAAGCCAGGAGATGGCACCAACGTGACTGGTGGTACCGGGGCGCACTTCGCAAAGGAGCGTGCATAAGGTTGTCGATCCCGTGGAGCCGGGAAGGAAGGATCCGGAAATGCGGATGCGGTCACCGAAGTCAGAAACGCTAAGGTGCGTGGGATCGATCAGGTCCTCCACTGAGATGAGTCGAATCTCGGCATCCGATACGTCGAGGTGAAAGTCCACGTTCACTGCCGAGGTGTCGAGTGCATAGTCGAGCGTGACGGGGAGACGGAACCGTTCTTCACGATGAAGACGCAAGTGGGGAGGGAGGGAGAGGGAAAAGGTCCAGGGTGCAAGAGGGGCATGGAAGGAAGAATCATCCGCCACCTGAGAATAGGAATTGTCGTAGATCACCCGCAATGGATGTAGGATTCCGTCACGACAGGGGCGCGGGGTCTGGTACTCGATGTGACAGGTATGCACGAGCACGCGGGAAAGCTCCTCATAAATCGAGGCCAGATCACTGCCATCGGCGGTGAAGTAGAAGCGGCCCCCAGTGAGCGTGGCGATGGAATCCAATGCACCACGGGTGACATCATCGCCGAGTCCCACGCTGAAGATCTGCACTCCGTATCGCTGTGCAGTCCAGATCGCGTTGGACATGGTCAGCACCGAATCACGCATGGTATCGGCCCCATCGGTGAGCACGATCATCACCCGGCGCCTCTCGGGGCGGGTTCCGAGCAACATGGCGGCTTCATATACCGCTTTCCACAGCGCGGTGCCGCCCCCAATGCGAATGCTATTGACGGATTCGATGAGCAGATCCTTGTTGTCAGTGAATTGTTCGATCAATTGCACCGTGGTAGAAAAGGTCATCAGCGCCACCTGGTCGCTGTCATGCATACGCTGAACGTAAGTGGTGAGGGCATTGCGTGTGCTGCGCCATTTGACACTGTCGGGATCTGTTTCGTACGTGTTCGGTTTGAATCCCATCGATCCACTGCGGTCCACCACCAGCACAACGGCCACCGGGTCGGGAGGGCAGGTGATGGTGAAGGGAACCGGCTGACCGAACTCGAACATCGTGACGTCGCTGGGGAGAAAATTCTTGTACTGGGAATGCGTTTGCGTGAATTGCGTGGTGAGAGAGATCGTAGAAAAGCGCTGAATGTCGATTTCGCGTATTTTGGCCGTAGGTCCACCCTGTCCACGGACGAGGACTCCAAGCAGACACCAGAGAAAAACCAAACGCGGTACGGACATTCGCGTCCTCAATGGAACGTGGGAAGACAACCAACCGCCTGTAGAACACAATGGAAAAGATACGCAGGTTACATCGGAAAATCAGTCCCAATCTCCATCTTCCTTCTCTTCTTCCCCATGCTCCTCGCTCTGAATAAACCCTATGGTGTGGTGTCCCGCTTCACGGCGGAGCGTGAGGGCCAAAGGACCCTCGCGGAATATGGGTTGCCACCGCACGTCTATCCTATCGGGCGGCTGGACGCTGATTCGGAAGGACTTCTGTTGCTTACCGACGAAGCGAATCTGGTTGGACGCCTTCTCGACCCTCGTCATGCGCATCCTCGGCGGTATCATGCTCAGGTGGAAGGAATTCCCACGGAAGCCGCCTTCAGTATGCTCGCACGGGGTGTGATGCTACAGGACGGTCCCACCCGTCCGGCACGAGCGTGGATCCTCGATCCCAGGCCATCCTGGCCTCCTCGGGTTCCTCCGATTCGGGTGAGAGCAACCATTCCCGATACCTGGATCGCCCTCGAAATCACCGAAGGACGAAATCGGCAGGTACGACGCATGACGGCAGCGATAGGATATCCCACACTCCGCCTCATCCGTGTGTCGATCGGGCGCTACGTGATGAGTGGGATGCCTCCGGGAATGTGGATTCCCCTCGATTCAGAGGAGAGACAGAAGGTGCTGTCCAGAGGCCGGCCTATTTGAACGGATCGTTGGGATTGAGAATCCATAGCACGATTTCGCCGTTCTCGAAGAAGAAAAACACAAAGATACCGATGAGCAGGATCCCGCCCATGATCATACGGGCCTTTGATATCGATCGCTTTTTGAGCGCCTTCCACCACCGTGCGACTGCGTACATCGCGCCCGACAGGACGAGAAACGCCAGACTCGCTTCCAGCACTGAAAACTGCCCTTGCCAGGTGGTCGCCAGACTCCAGGTGCCGAATTTCGAAAAGATGATCATCAGATGCAGGGCATAGACGAGGAAAGACTCCTGTCCCATGAGCACCAGCATGGAACTCGAGATCCCCTTGCGCTGATCCAGCCAGGCCGCCAGATACAGGAGCAAAAGGACGCAGCCAATCCGCACGAGACTGAAGGGAGGGCTGTTCTGCCAGAACTCGTAACCCGCGTAATGGAACCACGGGATCGCATCCATGATGACACCGGCAGCCAGGGCCGCCATGCCCCCTCGAGCCAAAATGCGTAAGGCCGACAAACCCTGATCCTGCCTCTGTCTTCGCATAAACAGATCCGCGCATGCAGCCCCGAGAAAGAGAAATCCACCCCAGGGAAAGAGGGGAAACAGGGAGCCGTAGTCCTGTACGACATAACAGGCGAACATGCGGGGCCAGGAATCGAAGAGTCCAGAACCATTCACGAAAGGAGATAGGGAAAAGAGGAGGAGGGAGAAGAGAAGCGCGCTCACGATCAGAACTGAGCGTCGTCTGGAAATCATCAGGATGAGATGAAGGATGAACAAACCCGCGACGATCACCTGTAAAACATCCACGATCCAGAACGTCGATAGGATCTCGGGCGTGGTCCAGTACTTCAAGGTTCGGTAGGAATACGCTGGAATGTGCAAGACATACCCCACCCCGAGAATCAGGAGGAGATGCCGAAATCGCGCTTTCAACGAGGGAGTGACGCGCAGAAAGTCGTTCCACTTCCTCACTGCCGCAATCGTGAACGAAAAGCCAGCGAGAAAGATGAAGGTCGGAGCCACCAACCCATTGATAAAGTTTAGCACATACCAGCCGTCTGTGAGTTTCAGCTCGGGGTGAAGCCATTCATTGAAGACATGCACCTCGATCATCACCACCACGGCCAAGCCGCGGAGAAGGTCGATATATGGGTATCGGTGGGAAGAAGAAGCCATGGATAGGACGCGTTGTGAAACGCGACAAAGTACGGCGGGAAAGGGGATAATTCCCAATCCCTAGGGGCGGGTACGGGAACGAGCGTCGGCCAGGTCCAACATCAGGAGGAGGTATTCCGCCGCTCCGGCGCCAATGGCAGGCTGAGCTCCATACCAGCGGCGAGATACAGGCTCGATGAGTTCCGGCAGGATGCCGAGCGTGCCGGTCACGAGACGCGTCATCTCCTCTGCGATGCGTTCGGCGAAGACAGGATTTCCGTTGACCAGATGCGCCCGGGCGAGGCGGAGTGCGATTTGGGGACGATGCTGACGACCTTCCCAGTCACCGTCAGGCTGTGCACAATACTGGTCCGGTGTGTCGGGAATTCCGAACGCTGTCTCCACGAGATCCAGGAGGAAGCGGGCCTCCTGGGAGCCGGGAGTCACGAGACCGAGCGTCACGGCATCGGCGATTAAGGGGTGGAACAGCAACGTGGCATCGGCACTCAGCAGGCTCTCGCTGTCGGCGCGTGCCGCGGTCGTGACCAAGGAGAGCAGACGTTGGCGCAGCGCGGCGGCACGGTCCCGGTAGAGCATCGCTCGGGACGCATCCCCGGTCATGCCCGCGAAGCGGGAAGCCAGACGCAGGGCCTGCCATGCATGCACCGAGGCCACGGCATTTGGCGGGGCCGGGAGCCAGGGGCCGGCATCACGCAACAGACTATCGTCTTCGGTGGAAAAGAGCAACAGGTCGGCGACTCGAGGTCCCACGTCCTTCCACACCGAACGCACGAAAAGAGAATCGCGCCGAGCCTCGGGGTCGGTACCAGCAAGGGCCTGGCACAGGTCTGCCATCGCTTCGAGAAAGAGGGGAGTGCCATCCCGACTCAGCTGGGCCTCGTCCTTGCGCTGCCAGGTCTTCTCGCTCCCGTTCCCAAGATACCATGACGGTGAGACGAGATACGGATACCCCAGGCCTCGCTCTGTCCCCAGGACATCGTACAGGAGGTACCGATCCCGTTCCGCTCTCACGATCGCCTGGAGAATACTATTTGCTGGCTCCACCAATCCCACTCGTGCAAGAGCCATGCATCCCAGAAGCATGTCTCTTGGCTGGGCACGACGGGATGTGGATGGAAACAACCCCGACATCATCAGACCTTCCCCGCCTCCGGGTTCCCTGACGATCGCGGAAAGGAGGAGCACGAGGGCCTGTTCCATCGCTGCCTTCTCATTCAAGGAAAGAGTGGCGGGGAAATGCAGGGACGAAAGCTCCCTGCGCCACCAATCCCGCTCCACGTGGAGAGAGAACAGCGGATACCCGCTTGCGGAATCGCGAACGAAGGCCCGATCCATTTCTCGTGCGGCGAACTCGGGACAACACCCATGCCAGGTGTACACCAGGCTCCGTACGATCCTTCCCCCTTCCTGCCAACTCGTATCGCGAAGGTGCCACGATGAGCGCAGAAACGTGTACAGCGGTTGCAGGCTTGCGATATCACTCGACAGGGGATGTGAGAGGGTAAAGACCAATGCCCGCAGGGAGGGACCATGGGGATGATGGATCGACAGGCGAATCGAGTCCGGATACACGAAGGTGAGGATGCCCGTTCCGTGCTCTCGAAGAATGGAGTCCGGTCGCCATTCGGAGGGCGAAATCAGACGCCCGCCCTTGAGGATGACGCAGGCGGCCATGGACAGCAAGGGGTCGGAGTGCTGATCCGCTTGCAAGGATTCGAAGAGGTGGGGGAGCGTTTCTGAGACGATCGGACGGGTGGGATGGACGAAGGAAAGAAGAACGCCGTTGGAAATGGGGTGATGCGGTGCGACGAAGGGGGCATCGATGAGGGTATTCAACACGGAAGTGACGGAGTCAACCGGAACGATGCGAAGGATCGATCCGGTGAGTCCTCCACTGTCCTTACTGTCGTAGACACGAATTGCGAGCACGTTGCGCTCTTCCAAAAGGGCACGGGGAAGAGGATAGACCCGCAGGGAATGCGGCTCCGCGCGAAGTCGAGGAGGAGCACTGCCCGTGGCTCCGACGAGAACCCCGTTGAGATAGGTCTCGTCCACATCGTCCACCGCGCTCATCACCAGAAGCAGACTATCCGACCGAAGCCGGGCAGGGACCCGAAAGCGGATACGATACCATCCATATCCATCGAGGTCGGGAAAGCCCTGGCGTTCCCAGGAGCCCGGTATGCGCACGAAGCTCCATTCGCCAGCCTCATCGATGTACGGGCTTCTCCATACCGGATCGTCTCCCGGATGAAACGCCGCCGCTCCATCGAGAGAGATGATACCACCCTGGGCTTGCGAAAGAAGAGCAGGAGGAAGAAGCAGAAAAAAAAGGATGAGGGAGACGGGAAGCGCTCTCGGGTCCATCATCGGTCTTTTGACCGTCGCCGAATTCATGACACGGTCGACTCGCCGATACAAAGAGGAAAGATGGCGCGAATCAATGCCGAGAATCGTCCGGAAACCACTCGGGCCACAGCCTGGACTTCTTCGTGGGTCACTGCCGTGGCGAGCGTAGAGGCCTTGTTGGTCACACAGCTCAACCCTACCACGCGAAGGCCGACCGCCAGGCCCGCGAGGATTTCAGGCACAGAAGACATGCCAACCACATCCACCCCGAGTCGTCGCAGGAAGCCAACCTCCGCACGCGTTTCGTAGGAGGGACCAGAGACGAAACCATAGCACCCCTGTCGGAGGGGGATTCCCTGCTCCCAGGCACGGCGGAGAATGGCCTGACGCAGGTTTCGATGCCGGACGTCATCGAATCTCCGCATCGCGAGGCGTACCTGCTCGGGGTCGATCTCATGGAACGCATTGAGGGCGAGGCCCATGCCCTGTGCCATGGGTGTGGTGAGCAAATCCTCGATGAGCATGAGGTCTCCCGCTTGCATCCGAGGATGAATACCTCCGGCGGCATTGGTCACGATAAGGGTCTGCGCGCCAAGAGCCGCGGCAAGAGTGGCGGGAAGCACCGTCTGAGTGACGGCATTTCCCTCGTATCCATGAATCCGTCCCTGAAAGAGAAGAAGCGAGATGCCCTCGCATTCCGCTCTCAGAATCCGACCCGCATGTCCCGGCACCGTCGAAGCGGGATAGCCAGGGAGCTCGGCGGTGGAAACTGATCCGAGGATGTGACAGGTGTCGGCAAAGGAGCCGAGTCCCGATCCCAGCACCACAGCGATGTCCACGGGGCCGGGAAGCGCGGATCGAAGTGCCGTGACCAGATGTTCTACCACGAAAAACTCCACAGGATACCGGCGATGGTCGCCGTCATCATGGTAGCGAGGGTTCCGCCCAGCAGGGCCCGTAACCCCAGACTCGCGATGTCCTTTCTCCGCTCCGGGGCAAGGGGAGATATCCCACCGAGCTGAATCGCCAGTGAGGAGAAGTTTGCGAAGCCACAGAGAGCGTAGGCCGCCATCATGATCGACTTCTCAGAAAGGAATTGTTTGGACGACAGCATCTTCGCCATATCCAGATAGGCCACGAATTCATTCAACACGAGTTTTGTGCCCATCAGCGTACCGACATTGAAGGCATCGGGCCAGGGGACGCCGATGGCGAAGGAGACATACTGAAACACCAGCCCGAAGAGCAGCTGGAAACTCAGAGGCCGGCCAAACCACGACACGAACACGCCGTTGAGATTTCCAATACGTCCAGCGAATTCCAATAGGTAGTTGCCCATCGCGATCAGCGCGATGAAGGCCAACAGCATGGCGGTGATGTTCAGGACGAGATGAAGCCCGTCCGATGCTCCCATGGCCGCGGCCTCGATCACATTACTGGCATTCTTTTCCCGTGGCAGGAACACCTTGCCTCGGGTCAGCGGTGTATCCTTTTCCGGATACAGGATCTTGCTGAGAATGATCCCTGCCGGGGCCGCCATGATACTCGCCCCGAGGAGCTGCGCGGCAAACTTCACTTGGGCGGTGACGATGGGCAGGTTGTGGGCCTCAGCATAACTCGCGCCAAGCATCTGCACATAGGCCGCCATCACGCCCCCCGCGATTGTCGCGAAGCCTCCCACCATGATCGTGTGCAGCTCCGACATGGTCAGATCCTTGAGATAGGGTTTGATCAGAAGGGGAGCTTCGGTTTGTCCAATAAAAATGTTCGCGGTGTTCGACAGAGATTCCGCCCCGCTGGTGCGCAGAATGCGCGCGACGAACCAGGCCATGGCCTGCACCACCCGTTGCATAATGCCGAGGTAGTAGAGTACCGACATCAGACTGGAGAAGAAAATGATGGTGGGAAGCACCTGAAAAACAAACAGGAATCCAATCGAACCTTCGCCTCCCGGACTGATCGCCAGATTGCCGAAGACGAATCGCGCGCCCTCGATCGTGAAGCCGAGAATCTTCACGAAGATGGTGCTGATGAATTCGAAGGCATCGCGCACGAAGCCCAGGGGATACCAGACCTGACGCAGCGACTCGCCTTTGATGACGAGGATTCCAAAGACGATTTGGATGAGCAAGCCCTTGCCCACCATTCTCCAATCCACTGCGCGACGGTTGTTCGAAAACAGGAACGCAATGCCAAGCAGTACGGCTATGCCGAAGAAGCCACGAAGGATATCGACGATCATGCGTCCTCCGATGGAATCTGGGAGATCGGTTCAGGCGAGAAGCAATGCCGGCACCGAGCCTCGTAGGCTTCGGCTGCCCCGACAAGCACGCGTGCATCGCTTGCCGTAACGCGTTGTGTGCGGTTGGCGGGATTGCCACACACCACGCAAATCGCCAGGGTTTTGGTGATGTACTCTGCGATGGCCAGAAGTTGCGGCATGGGATCAAAGGGCTGGCCAAGGTAGTCCTGATCTAGTCCCGCCACGATGACCCGTTTTCCCTGATCGGCCAGAGTATTGACCACGCCTAGAATTCCCGCATCGAAAAACTGGGCTTCATCGATGCCAATCACATCAGTGCCCTCCGCCAACGGTAGGATTTCGCTGGCGTGGGTGACGGTGATCGATGGCAGGGACGCTCCGCTATGGGAGACGATATGTTCGACACTGTACCGGACGTCGATGATGGGCTTGAAAATCGCCACCGATTGTCGGGCGATCTGAGCCCTGCGAAGGCGACGAATGAGTTCTTCGGTTTTTCCGCTGAACATGCTTCCGCAGATCACTTCGATCCAGCCGGTATTCTGGGGGAGCATGCGCAGGGGACCGCGGGTGGTATCGGTTTCGTGCATGGGCATGGTGAATGTTACGGAGTAAAGGTCACGGGACGATCGACAAGAAAATCGTATCCCGTGCGACGGGTGAGATCAGCCACGGCGACATTATAATCAATCAGCGCTTCCAAAGCAGACAGGCGGGCCTGGAGGAGGCGGGCCTGGCTTTGCGCCAGTTCCACCGCGCCAATCGTACCGACATCGAATCGCTTCGTGCTGATGAAATTAGCCTTCTCGGCGATCACGCGGGATTGCTGCATCACGAGCACACGCTGTCCGGCTGAGCGGATCCGACGTACCACATCGTCGATCTCCTGTTCGATCGTCAGCTCGGTCTGACGAGCCGAGTACTCGGCGCTACGGAGGCGGGCCTCAGCGCTCTGCACATCCATGCTGTGTTTGCCCCAGTCGAAGACGGGAATCGAGATGGTGAGCATCGCACTTCGTGTATCCCTGGGATCGCGAAACAAACGCTCGATGTCGGTATCATCTTTGTTGATGCCATAACTGAGAGTGATGTCTCCCCGAATCATGCGCTGGGCCTCCACCTGTTCCAACTGGAGTCCACCACGCTCCACGCTGTTGCGTGCCCGTTGCAGATCCACGCGGGTGCGCTTGGCTTCGTCTACGGCGCGCTCCTGATTCACCACCAGGGCGTGAAAGGTGGTGTCGGGCAAAACCAGGCGCAGGGAGTCCGAGAGCGGCAGGCCGATGAGCAATTTGAAGCTGTTCATTCGACTCACGCCCGCGTTTTCAGCGCTCAGAAAATCATTGCGTGCGGTGGCTAGATCCACTTCGAACTGGAGCGCCTCCACCTCGGCGATCAATCCGCTACGGTACTTGCGGAGCGCCGTGGCATGGGATTCTTCCTGCTGACGAACCCGGTCCTGCTGGATAACGAGCTGTTCCTGCGCGGCATAGGTTCGGTAGAAGCTCTCTGTAACCTGGTAGGAGAGTTCAAGCAGTGCGCGTCGATACTCCGCCAGGGCTTCTTCGTAATCCAGTGTGGCTTGTCGAAAGGCGATGCGCTGCGTGTTGGGGACAAGCAGGGGTTGCCGAAGCATGAGCACAAGATTCGTGTACCAGGAGCGTGTCAGTGTGGAGGAACCTACCGTGCTCTGATCCTGACGATTGAGCACCCCCGCGAGGGAGATGGTGCTGTTGGTCCAGATCACCGGCTGATTGATTTCCAGTCGACACTGTACCACGTAATTCTCGATCGGATAATATTCCGTCAACTGTGTGGACGGATTGAAAGTTTGCAGCAGGCGTCGGCTGTAATCTGGTGCCTGCAGCGTAAGATCCACGGTGGAATACAGGGCACGCCGTGCGGCCTGGGCACTGGCCTCGGAAGATCGAAGAAGCTCACGGGCATTGCGCGCACTGAAACTGGCCTGGAACGCGGTCTCAAGTGCTTCGGGCAGTGTCAGAACCCGCTGTGCCGCAGCAGGAAACGGGGCGACCATCAGGAGGAGCATCAGCCATCGAATCAACGGAGAGGGGGAGAGGAAGAACGGATAACGCATGATGTGCACGCTACTCATAACGCAGGGATTCGATGACATCCTTGAGGGCGGCCTGACGGGCGGGATAATAGCCGAAGAGAATGCCGGTTGCCACCGCCACCGAAAAGGCAAGGAGAATAGACCACACATTGACGATGGTGCGCCATCCCGCATAGAGTGTGATGATCATGGTGAGCCCCCAGCCCAGGCCGACCCCCATCACACCTCCGATCACGGAAATCAAGGTGGCTTCGGTGAGGAATTGCACGATGACCATCGATCGGGTGGCACCAATGGCGCGACGAATGCCGATTTCCCGCGTACGTTCGAGCACGCTGGCCAGCATGATGTTCATGATGCCGATGCCGCCCACGAGGAGACTGATGCCCGCAATGGCGCCCATGACGATATTGAAGATGCGCTGGGTTTTTTGGCTCTGTTCGATGAGCTCCTCGGGAATCGTTACGGTAAAATCCTTTTGACCATTATGCCGTTGGGTCACAAGGGCCGCGATGACCTTACTGCTTTCGAGAATATCGGCATCGGAGCGCACCCGGACCGTGATTTGGTCCAGCGTGTTGCGATCGAGATAGGTGTCGTCGTTCGATCGAAACCGCCGCCGTCCTCCCCCGAAGAACACTGCCGTACCGCCGCTTTCACTGGAGCGAGGATATTTCGCCATCGCGGTGGAAAGAGGAATGAAGATCTTCGATTGCGCGGATTGGAGTTCCGCTTCTTCGCTTTTCACCGCGAGCTCCCTCGCTTCCACCACACCAATCACGGTGAACCACTGGTCCTGCAGCTTGATGAGCTGATGGAGGGGATTGCGAAAACCGAACAACGCCTTGCGCACCTCGGCTCCGATAATACACACGTTCGACATGGTGCGAAGATGATGGGGAACCAGAAAGGATCCTTCGGACAGCGTGAGATTGAAGATTGACTCATATTCCGGTGTGGTGCCAATGAGCGTGGCTTTAACGCTGCCTTCGTAGGTCCGTGCGTCGATCGAGGCTTCCCAGCTTTCGGCTATGTCTTCCACGAAAGGACAGATGCTGCGGATGGCCGCCGCGTCCTTGCGCGAGATACCGAGGGGACGTAGCGGCTTCCCGGTGGATGCTCCGGTTTCTTCTTCGGCAGGAAGGGATCGGATGATCACGTTGCGCACACCCATCACTTCGATCTGCTCGAGAGATTCCTGACGAGCACCTTCTCCAATGGAGAGCATGGCGATCACGGCACCGACACCAAAGACGATCCCCAGCATGGTCAGAAAGGTGCGCATCTTGTGCAATGCGAGACTCTGCACTGCGATGCCGAAGGTCTCACGGTAGTGAGAGAGATGACGGGGGAGGGGAAAGGGCATGGGAACCTCTACCGTGCCCCGCCCGGTGAGGTCGGGCGGGACGGCGATTTCTGTTCAGTGTCGTCCTTCTCCTTCTGTTCCGGATTGCGGAGGGCGACTTCCTCACCCTCGGTCAGGCCCTTTGTCACGATCACGGAATTGTCGTTCCGCTTGTCGAGCGTGACCTCCCGTTTGTCGAATCCACTTCCGTGCCTGACGAAGACGATTGTCTTTTTCCCTTCCTCGACGACGGAGACAATGGGTATCGAAAGGACATTCTTCACCGTGTTGACAACCACCTTGTTGGTGGTGGTAATGCCTGGCTTGAGCACATCATCGGTCCCCTGAAGATCGACGACGATATCGAATACTTTGATATTGGATCCCGAGCCCTTTTCTCGGCCGATTTGGGAGACGGAACTGATCACCCCGGAGAATTTTTTATCGGGAAAGGCGTCAGGAATCACCTCCACAAATTGGCCCACCTTCACCTTCGCGATATCCATCTCGTTGATGCTCACTTCCACCTGCATCGAAGAGAGATCGGGAAGACTGATGATCGGCATGCCCGGCCAGGGCTGATCTCCCACGGCAAGCTTGCGACCCGTGCTCCAGTTGTTTTCGTACACGATGAGTCCGCTGATCGGCGCCTTCACCGTCAACTGCTCCATTTCCTTCATGGAGGCGGCAATGTCCGACTGAATCTGATTGATGCGCAGATTGAGGTTCCCGAGTTCGCTCTTTCTAATGATGCTTTTGTTGGCACTGTTCAGTTTCGCCTGTTCGTAGGCGAGTTTGGCCCGCTCGAATTCCAGTCCGGCCTCACGCTTTTTCGCATCGGGCTCGAATTCCATTCGATCCCGCGCAATCTGTGCCAACTTGAAATTCAAATCCGCAGTTTCGAGATCCGTCGCGGCCTGGGATTCGTCGGCGCTCTGCTGCGCCTTCAGCTTGGCCAGATCCGCCATCGCGGTTTTCAGTTCGGTTTGCTTGTCGCCAATCCGCTTCAAGGCGTTGGTGGGATCGAACCGAATAAGCACCTGATCTTTCTGGGCGATCGTTCCCTCGGGCGCGAGGTAAATGATCTGCAGATTGCCTCCCATCAGCAGACGTGGTGCGGTGAGTGTGGAGGAATTCTTTGAACGGATGGAGCCACTCTCGATGACGAAGATGTGGAAATCACCCTTTTTAACCGATGCGGTGGGAATGGTGGTGGAAGAACTCGGGATGAGAAACAGGAGTATCACAAGCAGTGCGAACAGTACTCCCGTAATGACTTTCCAGTTTTTCCACCGCTTCAAATTCAGGTTCATGATGTGCCTCGATGAAACGGATCAATCTATCACCGCCCTCCGTCTTCTCCAATTCGAAAGAAGAGGGGATGAGGAAGTACCCGACGACCACCACAGGAGAAAGATGATACTCCTTCATCCCACCGCCTCGTACCACCGTCCAGGCAGAGGTCGTACAAGACCCGAAAATTCCATGGACAGAAGGAGCACATGCAGAGAAGATACCGGAATGCTGGTGCGCGTCGATAGCTCGTCCACATGCAGGGCACCGGAACCAAGACTGCGTAAAACGGCGGATTCTTCCAGCGAAATCTGTGGCATGGAACGGGGGCGGTCGGGTTCGGTCGCCAGCCGAAGTTGAGGGAGCTCTGCAAAGAGATCCGCTACTGTTTGAAAGGGGTGCGCCATGCCGCGACGGAGAAGGAGATGGGGGCCCTTCGAGAGGGGACTGAAAATCGAGCCCGGCACCACGAATACCTCACGATTCTGATCGAAGGCACAATGCGCCGTGATCATGCCTCCTCCCTTCTGTGCGGATTCCACCAGGACGATGGCGCGGGAAAGTCCGCTGATAATGCGGTTGCGCCGAGGAAAGTTCACCAGATCAGGGGGAGTGGTGAAGGGAAATTCCGACACGAGACAGCCCTGTTCCATGATACTGTCGGCCAGGCGCAGATTGGACGAAGGATAAATGATATCGAGACTGCTTCCGAGCACCGCAATCGTGGGCGTATGATGCTTGAGCGCGGTGTGATGGGCAATGGTGTCGATGCCCAGTGCGAGACCACTGGTAATCACCAGTCCCTGCCTTGCAAGTTCCCGTGCCACATGCACCGCACAATCCCGGCCATAGTCCGAAGGATGCCGTGTGCCCACCACCCCCACACATGGCATGGTGAGAGCGGAAAGAACCCCGCGTACGAAGAGAAAGAGAGGTGGATCGTAAATGCCATCCAGCAGCGGAGGGTACCGGGGATCCGGAAAGGGCAGGTAATGTACCATGGGGTCGCGGTCCATGAGCTCTCGTGTGCGATCCACGATGCCCTCGATGGCGTTGAGTGCGTCGCGGTTTCGTACATGCTGGAACAATTGGTCTGCCCATGGCGTCGACATACCGGGAAGGGCTCGCAGAGCGGATCGATCCGCGTTGCGAAGAGCATGCCATGTGTGAAAGCGTTGAAGGAGCGCACGGCCCCGGGTGGGACCCACCTGTGGGAGCAATCCCACGCGCAGAATGTCGAACGGGTCGAAGTTCATACCGTCCCCACGGTTATCGAACAAGGAAAACGGAGTATAGCACCACGGGAGACACGGGTCAAGGTTGCGCATTCTTCCCGATTTGTCTATGTTTTTTGATTGTCTTGCATCACGATCTCATGATTCTGCACGAACTCCTCATACACGACGATATACCGCAGCTGCGTTTCGCCTGCGATCTGCATCGCTGCCATGGCGCCTGCTGCACGGCACCGGGTGGCCGAGGAGCCCCATTGACCGAAGAGGAAGCGTCCCTCGTGATGGAAGCCTATCCCATCGTGAAACACCTGTTGCCCGAGGCCCATCGGGACATCATCGATCGTGACGGCTGCGTTGAACGCAACGGGGGCACGCCCGCTTTGCGCTGTCACAACCAAAGGGCCTGTGTGTTTGTGATGTTCCGTGAAGGAATCGCTCTGTGCGCGCTTCAGCACGCCTGGCAGGAAGGTCGACTCACCTGGCCGAAACCCATTTCCTGTCATCTCTTTCCCATCCGCCGCACGGGACGGAACGGAACCCGACTCACCCTCGAGTTCTTTGATGCCTGCGAAGGAGCCCGTGAGCTGGGGAGAGAAACCGATACCTTTCTGGTGGATTTTCTGGATGAGCCCCTGCGCCGCGCTATCGGGGAGGAGATGACGGCAGAACTACAGCACCGTTCGCGGGTCCTGCGTGCTTCGCATAAGGGAGAGTCATGCTGAAACTTACTCAGCAGCAAAAACTCTCACAGAAGCTGACCCCTTCCCAGGTGCAGTATCTGAAATTGCTACAGATGACCACCATGGCTCTGGAGCAGCAAATTAAAACCGAACTGGAACAGAATCCCCTTCTCGAGGAAGGGGTGGAACTGGATGATGAGTTTGAAGAACTCGTGGTGTCCCAGAACCAGGTGACCGAGGACGAAGAACGTCAGGTGCCACTCCTGGACCAGGACGCGATGGAGGACGATTCTCTCCCGATACCCATCAAAGAATCCGATCCTGACCATCTCATCGACCAGATCGCCCAGCGCAGCGATGAGGAGTTTACCTGGCAGGATTTTACCGAAGAAGACGAACCGGGAGACGTGCGTACCTGGTACGAGGATGAGGAAGAGTATGAAAGACCGACTCCTTCCTCCCGCTCCCTTATCGATGATCTCGAGGAGCAACTCTCCGTTCGCATCGACGATCCACGACTTAGACAGCTTGGCATGGAGCTCCTTGCCAGTCTCGACGACTCCGGATGGCTCCGCGTCTCGGTGGAAGATGTGCTGCGAGGCGTGGAATCCGACACGGGGTGGAGCTATTCTTCGGACGAGGTTGAATGGACCCTTCGCGTTCTCCGCCATCTCGATCCTGCCGGATTCGGCTCCCGATCCCTCCAGGAATGTCTCCTGGCGCAGCTCGAGGTGCTTCCCAACGATCGCGCCTCGCGCACAATCGCCCTTCGCATTCTTCGCGAAAGTTATCCCGCCTTCGAAAAGAAGCACTTCGAGAAAATTCAGTCCGATCTCCACATCACACGGGAGCAACTCATCAAGGCCCTGGAGCTGATTCGTACGCTCAATCCGAAACCGGGAGAGGGGAGTGTCGATACTGCGGCCAATCAGGTGACGCCGGATTTTATCGTCTGGTGGGACAAGGAAAAAGAAGATTTCATTATCGAAATGACGGACGATCGGATCCCTCCTCTGCGTGTGAGCCGATCATACGACAACATTCTGAATGGGAAACGAAACCGTGCCCAATCCGAAGCACGATCCTGGATCCGTGAAAAGAAAAGCATCGCCCGCTTCTTCATCAACGCCATTTTGCAAAGACGGGAAACCATGGAGAAAGTGATGACCGCCATCATTCACGAGCAGCGGGAGTTTTTTCTTCACGGTCCCGGAAATTTGAAACCTCTTATTCAGAAGGACATTGCCGACATCATCGGCATGGACATCAGCACCATCTCTCGCGTGGTAAACGGCAAATATGTGCAAACGGAATGGGGTACCTTCGAGCTCAAGTACTTCTTCAGCGAAGGGATCTCGACCACGTCGGGAGAAGACATCAGTAACCGCGAAGTGAAGAGCATCATCCGACGCCTGATTGCGGAAGAGGATCCGACGCGACCAATGAGCGATGACGAAATTACCCAGCATCTCCAGAAGATGGGAATGCACATTGCACGCCGCACCGTGGCCAAGTATCGCGAAGGTGAGGGCCTGCCGGTGGCGAGGCTTCGGAAAAAACTGATCTGAGATCCCTCCACCACCCTGTTGCGAACAGCGATCATCGAATTCACGAACACGACGAGAAAGCAGAGATATGACAACACGACACATTCGATCCACCACGGTGCTGGGACTGGTGCGCAACGGGGCCGCCGTCATGGCGGCCGACGGGCAGGTAACGGTGGGCACCACGGTCATGAAACACAATTCCCGGAAAGTGCGCACCCTTCATCAGGGACGGGTACTTGTCGGATTCGCGGGCGCGGCTGCCGACGCCTTCACCCTCTCCGGACGCTTCGAGGAAAAACTCGACCAATATCGGGGCAACGTGCAGCGCGCCGCCGTTGAACTGGCCCGCGACTGGCGCACCGACAAGTACCTACGACGACTCGACGCGCTACTGGCTGTGGTCAGTTTCGATACCGCCCTCATCATCTCCGGCACGGGCGACGTGATCGAGCCTGATGACGGCATTGTGGCCATCGGTTCCGGCGGGTCCTATGCCCTCGCCGCGGCTCGCGCACTCTGTGCCCACACGACCCTCACGGCGGCGGATATCGCGCGGGAAGCCCTCCGATTGGCTTCCGAGATCTGCATCTATACCAACGACCATATAATTCTCGAAGAGTTGACGCCACGGGAGACGGCATGACCGAACCACAAGATTTTCAACACACCCTCACACCTCGCGCCATCGTCGAGGAACTCGACAAATACATCATCGGCCAGGAACAGGCGAAAAAATCCGTGGCGATTGCTCTTCGCAATCGATGGCGCCGACGTCAGGTGCCCGAGACCCTACGCGACGAAATCATGCCGAACAACATCATTCTCATCGGACCCACAGGCGTGGGAAAGACCGAGATCGCGCGCCGACTGGCGAAACTCACGGGAGCACCTTTTATCAAGGTCGAAGCCTCGAAGTTCACCGAGGTCGGCTATGTAGGACGGGATGTGGAATCGATGATCCGCGATCTGGTGGAGCAAGCGGTCACCCAGGTGAAATCGGAACAAGCCGAGCACGTGCGTCCTCGTGCCGCTGATCTCGCCGACGAGCGCATCCTCGATGTCCTGCTACCCCCTCCCGATATCGCCGATCCTGAGGGGTTGCATGCGCGCACCCGCCAACGCTTCCGCGAAGAACTCAAGGACGGTCGGCTCGATCATCGCATCATCGAAATCGACCTGCTCCCGTCCGGTACGCCGGCCTTACAGATGTTTGGCCCGATGAACATGGATGATCTGGGCGTGGATTTTCAGAACATGCTCGGGTCGATGATGCCCAAACGTCCGAAGAAACGGAAGGTCTCGGTCGGAGAAGCCCGACAATTACTCGCCGAAGAAGAAGCTCAAAAGCTCATCGATCAGGATGCGGCGGTGCGCATCGCTCTTGAACGGGTCCAACAAGCCGGCATCGTCTTTCTCGACGAGATCGATAAAATCGCGGGAGCGAACCCGCAGGGCGGCATCGATGTATCCCGGGAAGGCGTGCAGCGCGATCTGCTCCCCATTGTGGAGGGAAGTACGATCAATACGAAGTACGGACTGGTGCGTACCGACCACATCCTCTTCATCGCCTCGGGGGCCTTCCATGTTTCGAAGCCGTCGGATCTCATCCCGGAATTGCAGGGCCGTTTTCCTATTCGGGTGGAACTCCGCTCTCTGACCGAAGACGATTTTGTACGCATTCTCACCATACCCGAAAACGCATTACTCAAGCAATATTGCGCCCTCCTCGCCACCGAAGGCGTCGACATCACCTTTACCGACGACGGGATTCGACGGATCGCATCCGTGGCGGCAGAAGTCAACGACAAGGTGGAAAACATCGGCGCCCGACGGCTGCACACCATTCTCACCACGCTGCTCGAAGACATTCTGTTCGACGTACCGGACCGTTGTCCCGAGTCCCGTCTCTCGATAGACGCTCCCCTCGTGGAATCCCGATTGCGCGGGATCATCGAGGATCGGGACCTCAGCCGTTTCATTCTGTAACCGACCGGAACCACGCCATGACCGATTCCCCACGCTTCGGCGCCCTGTACAAATTCTGTCTCACTCTCCTCGTGATCGGATCCGTCTTCTGGCTCGGAGGCCTGACCATGAGGGCCGTGATCGCGAATGAGTTTTTTATTCCCGGCACACTGACCTTCGATCCCGACATCACTCTCGATCAGGAACGCACCCTTTTTCAGCTCATCGAGGCCTCCACCATTATCGTGGTCATCGCCTATGCATTCGTGCTCCTCTCGGCGATCGGTGTGCTGAAAACCGTCCCCTTGAAAATCAAGGAAAACGGCTGGATCCTCATGGCCGCTCTGCTGTTCTTCCTGTTTGTCCCGAGCGAACTCTTCACGGGATATCTCGACGTCAAGTACATCCTGCTCTGGGAACGGACCAAGGACATTATCGACGCTGAAGGGTTATCGGTGTATGTTCAACATAGCAGCATGGTGCGCGAGACACTTTCCCATCGCATCGGAGCCCTGAGCGGCATTCCGGTGATCGCCTTGCTGTCGTATTACACCGCCATCCTCATCGTCATCTGGCAACCGCTGCGCCGCAGAACACGGAAGGCGGAGGAGGCGCCGGCAGAATGAAGACGGCGGATAAGGAAGCCCAACTCGAGGAACTCAAGGACTTGTGCACGCAGCTCGGGTATCGGATCCGCTTCGAAAAGGGAGACTTTTCCGGGGGCGTCTGCCTCCTGAAGGATGAACGGCTTCTGGTAGTGAACAGAAAATTTCCGCTCGACCGTCGCATCGCCATTATTGCCCGCGCCCTTGCCGAAATCGGGATCGATGACGTGTATGTAAAACCTGCGCTTCGTATGGTGATCGAAGACGAGCGTGCGAAGGCACTCGAATGAAAGACCTGCACATTGTAGTGCTGGGATCCGGCACGTCCACGGGAGTGCCGAATATCGGATGTGAATGCCTCACCTGCCTTTCTCCTGACCCACGAAATCAACGTCTGCGACCATCCATCCTCGTGTCGGACGAGGAGACAACCATCCTCATCGACACAACTCCCGACTTTCGTGTACAAATGCTGCGTAGCGGCACCACGCGAGTGGATGCGGTTCTGTACACGCATGCGCATTTCGATCACATCGGAGGATTCGACGACCTCCGGCAATTGCAGTATATCAGTGGTGAGCCGACTCCGGTGTATGGAACCGAGACGACCATGCACGGCCTCCAGTCCATGTTCGGCTACGCCTTCACCGAACCGAAACAATGGGGAGGAGGAATTCCCCGCGCCGTCATCCATTCCATTCGAGACGAGGAACGGTTCGTTGTGGGGACGCTTAAAATTCAGGCCATTCCAATTCTTCACGGTTGCCTCCCGGTGACCGGGTATCGCATCGGATCATTCGCGTATCTAACCGATGTCAGCGATATCCCTGCGACCAGTCTTCCCTTGCTCGAACATGTGGAGCACCTCATCCTGAGTGCACTTCACCATCGCCCGCATCCTACTCATCTCCATCTCTCCGCAGCCATCGACTGGGCCCACCGAATTGGTGCCCGGGACACCGGCTTCACCCATCTGGCGCATCAGATACATTGGGAACGAGATAGCGCCTTGCTCCCGCCAAACATGTATTTTTGCTATGACGGACTCTCACGTACGGTACGGATGTCACCATGATACGCGCGGTGGTTTTCGATCTCGACAATACGCTGGTTGACTTCATGCACATGAAGCAACAATCGGTCGACGCCTCGATCCTTGCCATGATCGACGCGGGACTGCAGGCCACGACGGAAGAGGTGAAGGTCCGCATCGACGACATTTACAAAGAACAAGGCATCGAGTATCAAAAAGTGTTCGATGTCTTGCTGACGCGCATGCTCGGAAGGGTGGACTACAAGATTCTGGCGGCAGGAATCACAGCCTATCGTCGCTCCCGGGAGGCGGCACTGGTTCCCTATGCCCATGTGCAGATGACCATATTGAAGCTTGCACGAATGGGTCTCATGCTGGGTGTGGTATCGGATGCTCCGCCCCTCGAGGCCTGGCTACGACTATGCGCACTCAACATGCAACACGTCTTCGATGCCGTGGTCACCTTCGAAGACACGGGCGAGCGAAAACCCAGTCCGGCACCGTTTCTGAAAGTGTTGTCACTGCTCGAGGTCGCGGCCGAGGACGCGTTGATGGTGGGGGATTGGGAGGAACGTGATATATACGGCGGTGCGCGCGTGGGCATGCGAACGGCATTCGCACGGTATGGGGATTGCTTCGGCACGCAGGAGTCCCAGGCCGATTATGATCTTCAGGACATTTCGGAACTGATCGCGATTGTGGAATCCGTCAACGGAAGGTCGCGATGATCGTGGGACTCGGAACGGATATCGAAGAAGTACGGCGCCTTCGTGATTTGCTTGAACGCTGGGGGGATCGCTTTCTGGTTCGACTCTTTCGTCCCGATGAAATCGCATATTGCCAATCACGCACCGATCCCGCCATGCATCTGGCGGGTCGTTTTGCCGCGAAGGAAGCATTCGCCAAGGCGCTTGGAACAGGATGGAATGAGGGGTTTCGCTGGAGAGATGTGGAAGTCACTCGTGACACGCTTGGAAAGCCGACGCTGCGCCTACATGGGCGAGCCGCCCAACGTTGCCTTTCGCTCCGTCCACATCTTTCTCTGTCCCACACCGCCACGCTCGTGAGCGCCGTCGTCATTTTGGAAACACAAGACTAATCCTCTGGACTATCTCAGACCCTTCTGCGAATTCCCCGAAACCTTTCACGCTGTTTGGAGATCCCATGCCTCGTCTGTCTTACGCTCTGCTTCTCCTTCTTGCCATCCTGTCGCTCAGTCTGGGATCGGGATGTTCCGACGACAGTCCCTCTACTCCCGGGCCGAATCCTCCGGACACCAGCTCGACTGTGAATCAGAAGATGCGTCCGGTTCTTTTCGTCCATGGCTACCTCGAAGCGGCCGATGCCTGGACTCAGATGTCACAGTGGATGACGATCAACAATTATCCGGACGCCTATCTCCACGCCTACGATATTGTCCCGGGTCTGACCACGCTCACTCCCGACCTATCAACGGCCGCTGCGGCACTCAAATCCGAAGTCGACGCGCTGCTGGCCACGACTCAGTCCGACCGGGTGGATATCGTGGCCCATGATATCGGTGCGAAGATCGTCCAGACCTACATCAACAGTTTGGAAGGGAAGAACAAAGTGGCGCACGCCATCTTCTGCGGAGGTGTCTTCGATGCGGGATTGGGTCTTCCGTCGTCACCGGTGAAAACCCTTACGATACGGAGCAATGGCAATGATTCCTGGCAGCAGGGCAATGCCTCTGCCGGGACCCTGGCCGGAGCCACGGATGTCGTGCTCCCGAATATGGATCATCTTCAACTCATCACCTCCTACGATGCCTTCCGATCCGTCATGACCTTCTGTACCGGCGCCGAGCCCACGGTGAAGATTTTCCCCAACAAGCAGGCCGGCAAAGTGTATTCGATGCGATTTCGCGTCATTGATTTCTTCGACAATACTCCTGTTCCCAATGCCACGGTCACCTTCATCTTTTTAAAGCCGGGCACGGCGGAGCAACAGGTTCCTCCCCGCGTCTTTACCGCTGATAATAATGGATACATCTCGATGATCGACACGTTGACGGGATTCGATTACGAACTCTGGGTCAGCAAGGAAGCCACTCATCACGACTCCCATATTTACCGTCAACCATGGAGAGTGAAATCGAAGTTCGAACGTCTAAGACTCCTGCCGAAGGCATCGGGGTCCACCTTCCTGCGTAGTTTCGTCTCCGCCATTCCTTTCAGCATGGATCATGCCGTATCCATTATCTACAGCCAGAATCGCGCCATCGTGCAGGGGAGGGACGACATTGCGCTGCGCTACATCGACTTCACCGACGAGGAAGCAACCCTCTCCCTGGTGAACACCGGAACGGGACCATCTCCGGCAACGGGCACGATGACCCAGTATCTCGTGATGGTGGACAAGGATCTCAACCATGCGACTGGTGCGGGCCCCATCTCCGATCCGGCGTTGAACCAGAATATGATCTCGTCCTACGATGTGTTTCTGAATGCCATCGCGGCTGGAAAACAGGGCTTCCTTACCTTCAATACGAAATTGATGGCATTTCAGAACTGGAGATCGGGAAACAGTGGTGGAAAAAACAAGGGGATCAGTCTCGTCCAGTACGAGTACGGAAATTGATCCGACGGATGAGAGGAAGGGACGTATCCATGACGACTCGCATCACAACCTTGTTCGGAATCGAGCTTCCCATCATCCAGGCCGGCATGGTATGGGTCGGAGGATGGAAACTCGCCTCCGCTGTATCAGAGGCCGGGGGGCTCGGTCTCATCGGTGCTGGATCGATGAAACCCGATCTTCTGCGTCAGCACATTGAGAAGTGTCGGGCTGCCACGGATCGACCCTTTGGCGTGAATATCCCCTTGCTTCGTGGAGATGCTTCTGAACTGATCTCTGCATCACTCGACTCTGGAGTGCGAATCGTGTTCACCTCGGCAGGGAATCCCGCCACGCACATCGATCGTCTGAAAGCCTCCAATTCCATCGTTGTGCATGTCGTGCCCTCTGTGCGTCATGCCCGCAAGGCGTCCTCGGTGGGGTGCGACGCGATCGTAGCGGAGGGATTTGAAGCAGGTGGACATAATGGGCTCGATGAGATCACGACCCTAGCCCTGATTCCACAGGTCTGCGATGTGGTGACCTGTCCCGTCATCGCGGCTGGCGGTATTGCCGATGGTCGTGGCATGGCTGCTGCCATGGCGCTGGGAGCCGACGGGGTGCAAGTCGGTACCCGATTCGTAGCCACAATAGAGTCTTCTGCGCATCCGATATTCAAACAGGCGATCGTCGATGCCGGTGACGACGCCACGATCTTGACCCTGCGTTCTCTGGCTCCCGTGCGATTGCTCAAAACTCCGTTTGCACTGCGGGCACAGGAGGCCGAGCGCCGAGGCGCCGATACCGAGGAATTGACCGCCTTGCTTGGGAAAAAACGCGAAATGCTGGGGATGTTCGAGGGTGATGTGGAAGAAGGAGAATTTGAGGCAGGGCAGGGGGCGGGCTTGATCTCCGATCTGAAACCTGCTGCGGAGGTGATGACCTCTATGATGCGTGAGTATCGTGCCGCCGTGACTCGTCTCGACGAGCTCGACAATCCGGCGCGACAGTCGGACCCCGACTGGTAGGGAAGGGAAGAGCCCTTGATCCGGGACTCTGCACCGTTCTATTTTTACATGATGAATCCATCGAGGCCGACATGACCCGATTATCCCGTTCTATCGTTCTTCTCCTTCTTCCGTGGATCGCCACGATGGCATCGTATGCGCAAACCCCGGGCATCACGGCCTTCGAGTTCTTGCGCATTCCAATGAGTGCACGTGCCGCATCCCTGGGCGATGCCTTCAACAGTGCCACGGCGGATCCTTCGGTCCTGTTCGCCAATCCCGCCAATCTGGCCTCCCTCACCGAGCAGAAAGCATCTATCGGATTCGTCAAGCACCTGCTCGACGTCAACGCCGGCTTCGTGTCGTATGGGCGGGCAATTCCCGATATCGGTACCGTGGGCGGCGGTATCATCTATCTGAATTATGGAAGCATGGATCGTACCGATAAAAACGCCAATATGCTCGGGACTTTCAGTGCCGGGGATCTGGCGGTCCTGCTCTCCTGGGCCAGAACGACGGGCGAGTTTCGATACGGTGCGTCAGCGAAGTTCATTTACTCGTCCATCGACAATGTTTCGGCTTCCGGTGTTGCCGTGGATCTGGGTGGGGCTTGGTTTATTGCCAAGGAAAATCTCACTCTCTCCGTTTCCGTTTTAAATCTTGGGATGCAGACGAGTTCCTTCGGCAAGGACCGAGAAGCCCTCCCCCTCGATGTGTCCATCGGCGGCATGAAGAAGCTCGAACATTTACCCCTGACGCTATTCCTACAGTTTCATCGCCTCAATGAAGATCGAGACAATGTGCTCGACCGTTTCTCCGCCTTCGCACTGGGCGGCGAGATTCAGCTCAGCAGCGTGCTGAAGGCACGCATCGGGTATAACAACGAAATGCGTCGGGAACTGAAGATCGGAAATTCGGCGGGACTGGCAGGATTCGCGGCTGGCTTGGGCATTCGCATCTCGAGGTATGATCTGGACTATGCCTTCACCTCCTTCGGCAAGATCGGGTCCCTGCATCGCATTAGTCTATCAACGTCCTTTTAGTATCCCGTGTCCTGCCATTCGAATTTCGATCAACAGGCGCGCGACGGGTGTCGCAGGGGAGAGCAATGATCAACACCACTTCGATCAAGGTCGCGGTCAAGGAAATGTTGCGTCTCATGCGACAGCAACGCAGCGAAGCGGCAGGAGTGCTCCTCGCAGTGTCGCTCCTCACCACTGCTGCAGCGTATTATGGCAATCGGGCATTTTTTCGAATGTCGCTTCTCCCCGAGTCGTTGTTGGGACGGCCCGAGGCGAATCTCGCGGAGTACCTCTATTGGTTCGTCGCCACCTTTGTGTTGTTTTTTCTGATCCCCGTCGTGCTGGTCCTCGTCCTGCATCGTCGTTCGTTTCGGGAGTTTGGATTGGGAATCGGCAACTGGAGACTCGGTCTCAAGGTCAGTCTGGGAGCCATCCTCATCATGCTCCCGATCGTGTGGATCGCGAGCGATGCCGAGGCCTTCCGGGCTGTCTATCCCCATGCCGTGACGGTGCGGGAGCGGTGGTCCTGGTTCCTCCTGTATGAAGCAACCTTCCTCCTCTATTTCATTGGCTGGGAGTTTCTCTGGAGAGGATACCTCCAGTTCTCGCTGGCCCGATCCACCTCGCTCCTCCTGGCAATTCTCATTCAAACCCTACCCTTCGTCCTTCTGCATCACGGAAAACCCGTCGCTGAAACACTAGGGGCCATCGCCGCAGGGATCGGCCTCGGATATCTGGCTGCCTTCACGCGATCGTTCTGGTACTGTGTTGTCATTCATTGGAGCGTGATGTTCTCGATCGATCTGCTCAGCACGCTACGGTATCGATGGGACATTGTGGGCATTGGGCCCGATGCCGTGGGACTCCTGCTTTCCCGCTTCTTCCACTTCTAATTCGGAGGTCTTTGTGCGACTCTGTGTCAACATCGATCATTATGCGACAATGCGAGAGGCGCGGGGTGGAATCGAACCCGATCCCGTCACTGCCGCGCATCTTTGTGAATTGCATGGGGCGGAGGGCATCGTGTGTCATCTTCGCGAAGATCGTCGTCATATCAACGATCGGGATCTCCGCCTCCTCCGAGAAACGGTGAAAACGTCTCTTGATCTCGAAATGGCCGTGACCGAGGAGATCCTCGCCATCTGTGTCGAAACTCTTCCCGAACTGGCTACATTCGTGCCCGAAAAACGACAGGAACTCACCACAGAAGGTGGCTTGGACGTCTTATCCGACCAGAATCGACTCGCGGATGCGATTTCCCTGCTCCATCAACACGATATCGAAGTCAGTCTGTTTATCGATCCCGTCGAGGCGCATGTACGTGCCGCGAATGAGCTCGGCGCCGATGCCATCGAGATACATACAGGAGAGTATTCCCTGGCCCGTTCGCTCGAAGAATGGAAGCATCATCTCCACCGCATTCGCGACACTGCGGTCCTCGCGGCGGAATTGGGATTGGGCGTGCATGCCGGACACGGACTGAACTATCAGAATCTTGCCGCTGTGGCCGTGATCCCAGAGATCGAAGAAGTCAGCGTGGGTCATGCTCTGGTTGCACGAGCAATGTTCGTAGGGTTACCAAAAGCCGTAGAAGATATGGTGGCGATCATTCGAGCCTGTGGTCGAATCGCTTCTTGAACAGGGCCTGGTTAAATGCTTGTTTTTATGTGAAATAAAATTTTCGAAAAACCTTTCCTCCTCTTGCATCAGTTATTCATCTCCGCTATATTTGCCTTGCTTGACTGGGTTCTTAGCTCAGTTGGTTAGAGCGCTACCTTGACATGGTAGAGGTCACAGGTTCGACTCCTGTAGAACCCACTCTTTTTCGGAGTAAAAATCGGAGCGATCCGATTTTTTTTTGCCAGGAGGATCACCATGGAACACGACGCAATTCACATCTCTTTCCCTAATGGGGACGTGAAGGAATTCCCCCGCGGAATCACAGCGGGAGAGATCGCCACGTCCATCAGTCGGCGACTGGGGGAGGAAGCCCTCGCTGCGGACGTGAACGGGGTCGTGGTGGAGTTGACCCGACCCATCACCACCGACAGTACCGTGGTGCTCCTCACGTTCGATGACGATCGTGGGAAGGAAGTATACTGGCACAGTTCGAGTCATCTCATGGCGCATGCCATCGAAGCGCTCTTTCCGGGGGCGAAGTTCGGAGTGGGTCCCGCCATCGAGAATGGCTTTTATTACGACATCGATATCGATCGCACGTTCACTCCCGAAGATCTGGCATCCATCGAACAAAAGATGATGGAGTTGGCGAAGGAGGACAAACCCTTCCTCCGCACTGAACTATGCAAAGCCGATGCGTTGGCGATGTTTCGTGCGAAAGGGGATCAGTACAAGATTGAACTGATCGAAGGTCTGGATGAGTCCGCCGAAACCATTAGCACCTATTCCGAGGGAGCGTTCACGGATCTGTGCCGTGGACCGCATCTCCCGTCGGCAGGACGGATCAAGTATGTCAAGCTCCTGAGCGTGTCGGGTTCCTACTGGAAAGGGGACGCCAACAATCCGCAGATGCAGCGCGTGTACGGGATCAGTTTTCCGAAAAAGAAAGATCTCGACGAGTACGTGGTGCGCCTGGAGGAGGCCAAGAAACGGGACCATCGCAAGCTGGGCAAGGAGTTGGAGCTGTTCAGCTTTCACGATGTAGCACCCGGCGCTCCTTTCTGGCACCCGCGCGGAATGATCATTTTTCGCGAGCTTGAAAAGCTCATTCGGGAAACCCTCGATGCTGCGGGCTACGATGAGATTCTTACGCCCATCATGGTAAAGAAGGATTTGTGGGAACAGTCCGGCCACTGGGAGTATTACCGGGAGAACATGTTTCTGTCGGAAGTGGAAAACGAGACGTTCTCGCTCAAACCGATGAACTGTCCTGAGAGTACCTACATCTATCGTGCAAAAATTCGTAGTTATCGGGATCTTCCGATTCGTCTCTCGGAAATCGGGCGCAATCATCGCAATGAGCTCTCTGGAGTGCTCAATGGCATGTTCCGCGTTCGGCAGTTCCACATGGACGATGCGCACCTGTTTATTCGCCCCGATCAGATTCAGCAAGAGATTACCGATCTACTGCGCCTGGTTACGAAGTTCTATGGCATTTTCCATTTCGAACCTATGTTCGCTCTCTCTACCCGTCCTGAGAAGGCCATGGGCAGTGTAGACTTGTGGGAAAAGGCGGAACGCGGTCTCGAGGAGTCGCTCAAGGCCAACAACATCGACTTCAAACTGAATCCGGGCGACGGTGCCTTTTACGGTCCGAAAATCGACATCAGCATCAAGGATGCCATCGGACGAAAATGGCAGCTGGCCACCATCCAGCTTGACTTCCAGCTTCCCGAACGGTTCGAGCTCGAATACATCGACGAACACAACGAGCGGAAGCGTCCGGTGATGATTCATCGTGCCGTGATGGGTTCGATCGAGCGCTTTGTGGGAGTGCTGATCGAACATTTCGCCGGAGCGTTTCCGCTCTGGTTGGCACCGGTACAGGTTGCAATTCTGCCGATCAGTGATAATATTGCAGACTATGCCCGAACCGTGTACGAAACCATGCGGGCCCGTGGCATTCGTTGTGAGCTCGATCTCCGCAATGAAAAGGTCGGATACAAAATTCGCGATTGGGAGATGCACAAGATTCCGTACATGTGCATTCTCGGCGAGAAGGAAGCGACCAGCGGAACCCTTTCGGTGCGCAAGCACAAGGAAGGAGATCTCGGGATCTTCTCCTGCGATGAATGGATCGACGGCATCGTCGACGACATACAACAGAAACGATAACCAGCCCGGAGGCATCACGTTACCGAATCAACGTCCGACACGGACACGCATCAACGAGGAAATCAACGCGAAATCCATTCGCGTGATCGGTCCCGACGGGGCCCAGCTCGGCATCCTGACTCCTGACTCCGCGCTTCGCATGGCGGTGGAACAGGAATTGGATCTGGTGGAAATCGCACCTCAGGCAGATCCCCCGGTTTGCAAGATCATGGATTTCGGCAAGTACCGCTACGAGCAGCAGAAAAAGGAAAAAGCGCTCAAGAAGAAACAGCAGGTCATCCTCGTCAAGGAAGTTCGTTTCCATCCGAATACCGACACGCATGACTTCGACTTCAAAACGCGTCATGCCCGGCAGTTTCTGTTGGAGGGAAATAAGGTCAAGGCCGCGGTCGTGTTTCGTGGACGGCAGATGGCGCACCAAGAATTCGGACTGGAATTACTGAATAAATTCGCGGAGGTGTTGTCAGATATCGCCTTGGTTGAAAAAGAGCCGAGCATGGAGGGCAGATCGATGATCGCCATCTTTGCGCCGGACAAGAAGAAGATCAAGCCGAACCCGACCACCAAGCCAGCGACGACGACATCGACATCAATACCATCGAAGGAGTAGCATATGCCCAAAATGAAAGTCAAATCCAGCGCGAAAAAGCGCTTCAAGCTTACGGGAACCGGACGGATTCGTCGTGAGAAGGCCTTCCGCAGCCACATCCTCACCTCGAAAACCACAAAGCGGAAGCGGAAGCTGCGTCAGGCGACCCTCATCGCTGGTGTGGACGAAAAGAAAATCAAGACCATGCTCTGCGTTTAGTCAGGAGAAGGATACCTCATGCCACGTTCAAAAAACAAAGTTGCCTCTCATAGAAGGCGAAAGAAAATCCTCCAACGTGCGAAAGGGTATTACGGTGCGAGTAGTAAAATTCTCACCGTTGCCAAGCACCGCGTCGACAAAGGACTCCAGTATGCCTATCGGGATCGGAAGGCGAAGAAGCGCACCTTTCGTCAGTTGTGGATCGCCCGCATCAATGCCGCCGCTCGCATGAATGGCACTACCTATTCCCGACTCATCGACGCACTCGGGAAGAAGCAAATCGACATCAATCGCAAGCTTCTTGCTGATCTGGCTGTCAACGACAAGCAGGCGTTTTCCGAGATCGTTCAGTACGCCCTGCAGTAACAGGTCTTTCATCACCCGGGCAATGCATGGCGGTTGATCCACCATGCATTGCCTTTGCTTTTCAGGATCCCATGCTTCAGGAAATCATTACTCTGGAACAGGACCTCAGAACCGATCTCGACGCGGTTTCAGGTCCCAAGCAAGCGGAGCAGTTTCGACTGACCTGGCTGTCCCGCAAAGGCAGGATAGCCACTCTCTTCGATCAATTGAAGGCGGTGCCCGCGACCGAGCGCCCCGCAGTGGGCAAGGCCCTCAATGCCCTTCGCGTCCTGGCGGAGGAGGGGTTGGCTCAACGCGAATTCACTCCTCGAGAGAAAAGGGAATTGACACCGCAATTCGATCCCACACTCGCGTCGCGCCGTCCCCGAATCGGCCATGCCCATCTTGTCTCACAAACGATCGAAGACATCAGTGCGATCTTTCGTGAACTGGGTTTTCAGATTGCCACGGGACCCGAGATCGAGTCGGACTATTACAATTTCGAAGCACTCAATTTTCCAGCGGATCATCCCGCGCGTGACATGCAGGATACCTTCTTCCTCACGGAGGATAAGCAGTCCTTGCTTCGCACGCATACCACGCCTGTACAAATTCGGGTGATGCAAGAACAGACGCCACCCGTTCGGGTGATCATGCCGGGGAGGGTGTATCGCAACGAGGCGATCAGTGCCCGCAGCCATGTCCAATTTCATCAGGTGGATGGGCTGTACGTAGATACCCATGTCACCTTTGCTGAACTCAAGGGAACCCTGGTGCAATTCGCGAAGAGGTTCTATGGGGAGGATCTCTCGTATCGCTTCCGCGCCAGCTTCTTTCCCTTCACCGAGCCCTCGGCCGAGATGGACATCTCCTGCTACCTCTGTCGTGGTGCCGGATGCAAGGTGTGCAAACAAACCGGCTGGCTTGAAATCCTCGGATGCGGCATGGTCGATCCCAATGTGTTCGCGTCCGTGGGTTTCGATCCGGAACAGTACTCCGGGTATGCGTTCGGAATCGGAATCGAACGCACAGCGATGCTGCGCCGCGGTCTCGATGATATTCGTCTCGTGTTCGAAAATGATCTCCGTGTCAATCACCAGTTTTAATCCATCATGATTGTTTCCCTGCAATGGTTGCGCCGGTTCGTTCCCGTTCCGGAGAATCTTCCCCTCCTCGAAAAAACCCTCACCGATATCGGTCTCGAAGTTGAAGCCATCGAAACCACAGGCGGTGATTTTACCGATGTTGTGGTGGCTGAGGTTCGTTCCTGCGAAAAGCATCCCGATGCGAAAAAGCTCTCGGTTTGTTCTGTGTTCGATGGAGAAGAAACCTGGACGGTGGTCTGCGGCGCTCCCAATGTCGCCACGGGTCAAAAGGTCGCCTTCGCGCGACTCGGATGCGTCCTCCCTGCAGTGGGCATTACCATCGAACGTCGCACCATTCGCGGTGTGGAATCTGCTGGCATGATCTGTGCGAGCGACGAATTGGGGCTCGGGAGTGATCATTCCGGCATCCTTATCCTGCCTGAGGATTCGCCCGTGGGTCGATCCTATCGCGACCTGCTTGGCCCCTGCGACACCAATCTGCAGATCGGCATCACGCCGAACCGAGGAGATGCGCTTTCTCATCTGGGGGTGGCCCGGGATCTCGCGGCAGCACTGCGCCTCCCGCTCACGGCACCGGTGCCTCCCGCCTTGCCGCCACGCGCTCCGGTGACCATCACCATCGAAGATCCGGAGGGGTGTCCCCGCTATTCTGCCGCACTGCTTCGCGGCGTCCGCATCCAGCCTTCTCCGCTCTGGCTCAGAGCAGCCGTGGAAGGGGTGGGAATTCGTTCCATCAACACCGTGGTGGATGTGACAAATTATGTGATGCTCGAGCTGGGTCAGCCTCTGCACGCCTTCGACTTTTCCCGCATCGCGGGGCAGGGGATCGTGGTACGCCGTTCGAAGGACGGGGAGACCTTCACCACCCTCGATGGCAAAACGCACACCCTTACGGCGGGCTCGGTGCTGATCTGCGATACCGAAAAGCCGGTGGCCCTGGCGGGAGTCATGGGTGGGCAAAACAGTGAGATCACCGACGAGACCACCGACATCCTTCTCGAAAGCGCCCATTTCCATCCCAGCCGCATTCGACGTACGGCGCGCCAGGTGGGACTGTCCTCCGAATCCAGTTATCGCTTCGAACGCGGTACCGATCCCGAGCGCACCATTCTTGCGCTGGAAAGGGCCGTGGAACTCATTCTCGCCACGAGCGGAGGAGAAGTGGTGGGATCGGTGGATGCCTGGCCGAATCCAGCTCCGAAAGAAGAAATCACTGTAACCCCCGATCGCGTCAATGCGCTGTTGGGAATCACCATCCCCGCCGAGGAGATGGAAAGGATTCTTCGCGATCTCGGATTCGAAGTACGCCGCGACGGAGCAGTGCTCCGGTGCATCGTACCGGGGTGGCGTTCCGATTGTACACGTCCCATCGATCTGGTGGAGGAAATCGCTCGCATACACGGGTATGACAATATTCCGAGTCCCCATTCGATCACGCTACCGGCTCAGCCCCGACGCGAAGACGATGCCTGGACAACGAAAATTCGTGGCATTGCCCTGGGTCTCGGCCTGGACGAGGTAATGTCGAGCAGCCTCGTCGCACGGGAACATCATCCCCGCGAGGGAATGGACAGCATCGTCTCCGTACTCAATCCCGTCAGTCAGGACCGACCGACTCTTCGCAGCCATCTCCTCGTCAGTCTTCTCGAAGCTGTGGATATCAATCTTCGAAACGGAACCCCTTCCATTGCGATCTTCGAAGCGGGAAAAATTTATCGGCGCGCGAAGGAGGGAGGCTTTCTCGAAGAGGAACATTTTGGCATCGCGCTTACCGGGCAGGCCGAGGAACGTACCTGGCATGGGGCCGGTCGCACCTGGGACTTTTTCGATATTAAAGGTTTCGCTGAAGCCATCCTCCTGAAACTCGGACTTGACAATCGGTTCGCATTTTCTTATGATGGATCGGATTCTTTGTTCCAGCATCGTCTGCGTATCCTTTCCCAGGGTCTCGATCTTGGTGTGGTAGGCGAAGTGGACCCCGCGTTTCGCGGCATTTTCGATGTGGATCAAAGTGTCTATGCCTGCGACCTCAATCTCGAGGCGATGAAACAGCTTTCTAAGGAGGAGAAGCGGTACCAGCCGGTGCCGAAGTTCCCTGTGGTGAAGCGGGATCTTGCCTTGGTGGTGGAGGAAGGCACGAGAGCCGAGCAGCTCCGTGCGGTGATTCGAGAAGCCGGATGCCAGTATTTGGTGTCCGTGGAGGTGGTGGATGTGTTCCGCCACGACAGTCTCGGAGTCGGAAAGAAAAGTCTGATGGTGACCTGTCAATTTCAATCTCCCGAACGAACCTTGCAGGAAGCCGAAATTCAGAGTGATATCGTCCGTATCCTTCGAGAAGCCGACCGGCACCTGCAGGCGGTTCTGCGTTCATCTCACTAGTCCCCGCTGGATCCCGCAATGGAACACCTTTCCACCTCCTCCTCTCGCAATGCGCTTCTTCTGGCTCTTGAACCGGCATTGGCGGATCTTCGTCGCCAAACCCTGATGGTGGTGGAGCACATCGAGTCCCTGAAACGAGAGAACGAAGAACTCAATGGAGACAATGCGCGTTTACGGGAACAGATCGAGGATCTGACAAAACAACTCTCTGAAACAAAGGAGCAATTCCACGACATGCAAGAGCGGCCGCTTTCGTCTCTCTCGCTCGAAGAGCGCGATGGGGTGGTGATCCTCTCCCGCACGGAGAAGGAGACCCTGGAGCGGCAGATTGACACCCTCCTGGAGCGCATCACTGCGCATCTGGGATCATGAATGACGTGTTTTGCACACTGAACGGATCCTTCCTGAGCTAATCATGGAAACAAAAAGCATTCGAGTTCGCATTTACGGAGCGGAGTATCCACTTCGGGTTGAGGATGAGTACCTCATTCAGGATTCAGCCTCGAAATTGGATCGCAAGATGTCTGAAATACATCAGCAAAACCCCGATCAACCCCCCCTCACGCTCGCCGTACTGTCGGCACTCAATTTTTTGGAAGACCTCGCACGAGAACAGAACGAGAAGGCAACGATCGTTCAGGAACTCGAGCGGGAGATTCGATCCATGTCGCAACTTTTGGAAGGAAGCCTCCGTTCCTGATTCCCTCACCGACCTTTCCGCACCCATCCGGTTGCAAAACACGTTAAAAAGAACCAACACTTTAACCATGGGATTCTGACTCTCCGCATCGATTACAGGCCTCGTTTCCTCCGGGAAATCGGATTCTTCCGACAGTGGAAGTAAAAGATGTGGTGGCAGTTACCCACCGTGTGCTTGAAGGGTTCTTTCTAACCCGTTGTAATCGGATGGTGCGGTTTTTTATGAGGAACCGATATGATTGTCGAACTATACTGGCTGGTGATTCTCTCCGTCGGGGTCAGTCTCGGCGGCGTGGTCATCGGGTGGATCCTGAGCTCGAAAATGGGCAAGAACAAAATCTCCCTCGCCGAAGAGAGATCGGCCCATATCATTCGAGAAGCGGAAAAGGAAGCCGAGACGCTCAAGAAGGAAAAGATTCTGGAGGTCAAGGACGAATGGATGCGAAGAAAGCAGGAATACGATCGCGAGCTTTCCAAGCAAAGGAATAAACTGCAAAACCTCGAAAAGCAGGTTCAAACAAAGGATGAACAACTCACGGCGCGGTTGGATGGTCTGACAAAAAGAGAACAGCAGATTACCCAGCTTGAGCAGAAACTTCAGCAACAGGAAGTGAAGGCCGCTGAGTTGGAAAAAAGACTGACGGATGCGATTACCGCGAAAGAGCAGGTTGTTGAGGAACAGCGTTGTCAGCTTGAACGGATTTCGGGACTCAATCGGGACGATGCCCGTAAGGTGCTCATGGATGCGATGCTCAACGACGCCAAACTCGAAGCGGCACAGAAGCTGAAAGAGATCCGCGATGAGATGAAGAACACCGCGAAGAAGGAGGCGCGAAGGATCACGCTCCAAGCCATTCAACGCACGGCCTCTGATCACAGCGTCGAAACGACGGTGAGCGTGCTCAATTTGCAGAGCGAGGAAATGAAGGGCCGCATCATCGGACGAGAAGGACGGAATATTCGCGCCTTCGAAGCCGCAACGGGAATCGATGTGATCGTCGACGATACGCCCGAAGCGGTGATTTTGTCGGGATTCGACCCGTTCCGCCGCGAAGTCGCGCGTATCGCGCTCGAAACTCTCATGGCCGACGGTCGCATCCACCCTGCCCGTATTGAAGAGGTGGTGGAAAAAGTCCGCAAGGATCTCGAAGACGAAATTTTCCGCATCGGAGAAAACACCCTTCTCGATCTCAGCATTCACAATGCGCACCCTGAAATCAAGCGCATGATCGGGAAGATGAAGTTCCGGTCGAGCTACGGACAGAATCTGCTCCAGCACAGCATCGAAGTCGCCTGGTTGTGCGGGATTATGGCGGCGGAACTCGAACTCGATCCCAAGATCGCGATTCGATCCGGACTGCTGCACGACATCGGAAAATGTGTGGATCGCAATGTCGAAGGTCCCCATGCCCTCCTTGGGATGGAGCTGGCCAAGAAGCACCGCGAACATCCCATCGTGGTCAACGCTATCGGATCGCATCACGAAGATATCGAGATGGAGAGCCCGTATGCGTCGCTGGTGCAAGCAGCAGACGCCATCAGTGGCGCACGACCCGGAGCACGCCGAGAATCGCTCGAAGGATATGTCAAGCGGCTCGAAAAGCTCGAGACGGTTGCTCAGAGTTTCGAGGGAGTGGCAAAAACGTATGCGATTCAAGCGGGACGTGAAGTGCGGGTGATGGTCGAACACGACCGCATCGACGACGCGCTGGCCGATCAACTCGCAAACGATATTGCGGCTCGCATTCAGCAGGAAATGGAATATCCAGGCCAGATCAAGGTCACTGTCATCCGTGAAAAACGAGCCATCGCCTTCGCCAAGTGACGAGGAGGAAGAATCCCTCGTTCTGAACCTCCGAGCCGCGAAGCGGATTCGGATCGGCTTGACGGGCAGCTATGGCAGTGGAAAGTCCACGGTCGCGGCGCTTCTGGAGTCCGCCATTCCTGTTCTTCATGCAGACGAAATATCCAAACAGATTCTCCGCTCCGATCCCGCCATCACAGAGGCTGTCCGTCGCGCATTTGGAGAGGGAGTTCTGACCTCAGAAGGCAGGATAGACGAAGCCGCACTGGCGCGGCTCGTCTTTCCGAATCCTTCCGCTCTCGAACGTCTCACCAGGATCCTGCATCCTCCTACCATCAGTCGACTGCAGAAAGAGCGGGAAGCCCTGTTTCAACTCGGTCATAAGGCAGTCTGTATCGAATCCGCGATCATCTATGAATCGGGTCTCGAGGAGTTCTTCGATATCATCATCGCCGTCGTTGCGGATCCAGAGCGTATTCGAGAACGGCTGATGGAAAAGAAGGGCATCTCTGAGGAACAGATCGAGATTCGTTTGGCCCGGCAGTGGGATCCGACGCGCAAAGCCGGTCTGGCCGATTTCACCGTCACCAACAATGGAGACGAGGCCGCCCTCGCCCGTGCGGTACGAGGACTGCTCCTCGTGCTCAGGAGTGTCTATCATGTCTGATTCATTGGCGCGACGTGACCACGCCTCTCTCCTCGCCACCTATCGACGCCTCGAACCCGAATTCGTGCACGGAGAAGGTGCGTGGCTGGTCGATCGTGAGGGACAACAAACCCTGGACCTTGTGGGGGGGCTCGCGGTCAATGTTCTCGGATATGGGGATCCCGAGCTGCTCGCGGCGATCCAGACGCAGAGTGCCCGGTACGTGCATCTTTCCAACGCCTTCGTGCAGGAACCGCAAGTGGAGCTGGCCGAAGCCCTCTGTGCGGCCACGGGACTTCGAGGCGTGTTCTTTTCGAATAGTGGAGCCGAGTCCTTCGAAGCTGCCATGAAGGTAATCCGTCGCTGGGGGCATGCCCGAGGCAAGTCTCAGGTTTTCGGTTTCAGTGGGGGATTCCATGGTCGAACCTATGCACCCCTGTCGGTGATGGGACAGGAGAAGTACCGTGCGGGCTTCGGTCCCTTTCTCGACCAATGTTCCGTTCTTCCTTTCAACGACCCCGATGCACTCGAACACGTCGTGGGGCCGAACACCGCTGCGGTGGTTCTTGAAATCATCCAGGGTGAAGGAGGTATCGTTCCAGCGCGAGAGGATTTTCTCGATCGTCTTCAGGCCTTGCGACAGCACTTCGGATTTCTCCTCGTGGTGGATGAGGTTCAAACAGGCGTCGGTCGCACCGGGAGCTTCCTTGCCGTGCAACAGACCCGCCTTCAGCCCGACCTCGTACTCTTGGCCAAAGGCATTGGAGGAGGACTTCCACTCGGAGCTGTTCTGGTGGGCGAAGAGCTGCGGGAGGTGCTGTCGACAGGCAGTCATGGAACCACATGTGGAGGAAATCCCGTTGCCTGTGCGGCTGGACAGGTGGTGCTCCGCCGGGTCGCAGCCAGCCTCGCTCAGAATGCGATGGCCAGGGGAAAAGAGTTTCTTGATGGCATGCACACCCTGAAACACACACGGCCAGATCTGGTGGCCGAGGTGCGTGGCCGGGGACTGATGCTGGGACTCGTGCTCCGTGACGACGCCGAGTGGTTTCGCAGGGCCTGTCTTGAACACCGCATCCTCGTCAACATCACAGCGAGTTCGGTTGTGCGTCTCCTTCCACCGCTCGTCATCTCGTCCGACGAGGTTCACCTTGCGCTCACGGTATTCCGCTCTGTATTGACCTCTCGGTCCTCGTGAAACTATTAGGATCTACCTCATGAATCTCCACGCGGATGTTCTCATTATTGGAAGCGGTATCGCGGGTTTGTTCTATGCCTTGCAGGTCGCGGACAAGAGACGAGTGGTCATCGTAACCAAGAAAAGTCCGGTCGAATCGAACACGAATTATGCGCAGGGCGGAATTGCCTCAGTGTTTGGTTCGGACGATTCGTTCGATCTGCACATCGAGGACACGCTGAACGCTGGTGCTGGACTTTGTCATCGAGACGCCGTGGAAGTGATCGTAACCGAGGGTCCCCCGTTGATTCGACAGCTGATCGATCTTGGCGTCCAGTTCACGGCTTCCGCACAATCCCTCGACCTTGGGAAGGAAGGGGGACACAGTCGTCATCGCATCGTGCATGCCAAGGATCTTACCGGACGGGAAATTGAGCGTGTACTTTTCGCCCAGGCTTCCGCGCATCCCAATATCACGGTGCTCGACAATCATGTGGCGATCGACCTTATCACGGAGCATAATACCGTCCCCGCGTATCAAGGTCCGGTGACTACCCCTCATTGCTGGGGCGCGTACGTGTTGGACAAGAATGCGAGACGCATCAAACGCTGTCTGGCTGCAGTCACCGTCCTGAGCACCGGAGGCTGTGGTCATGTGTATCTCCACACCACCAATCCGGACATTGCCACGGGCGATGGCATCGCCATGGCCTATCGCGCTGGTGCGGCCATCGGAAATATGGAGTTCATTCAATTCCATCCCACCACGCTGTATCATCCGGACGCACGGTCCTTCCTCATCAGCGAGGCTGTACGCGGCCATGGCGCTTTGCTGAAGACGCGCGAAGGAGAGCGTTTCATGCACAAATACGATGAACGGGGGGAACTGGCTCCGCGAGACATCGTAGCACGCGCTATCGACAACGAACTGAAGAAGAGTGGGGAACAGTGCGTATTTCTCGAGCTTCGCCATTTGGACCAGGAAGATCTTCAACAGCGGTTTCCCACCATCTACGCAAAATGTCTCTCACTTCGCATCGATCCGGGACGGGACATGATTCCGGTGGTGCCTGCCGCACACTACACATGCGGAGGTGTGGTGACAGACCTTCATGGCCGTACGAGCGTTGCGGGTTTGTATGCCTGTGGAGAAACGGCAATGACGGGTGTCCATGGCGCGAATCGTCTCGCGAGCAATTCGCTCCTCGAAGCTCTGGTGTTCGCGCATCGAGCCGCCCAAGATACTCTCGCGCTCCCGGTGTCTCCCCCCCCTGCGTCACACATCCTCGAATGGGACGACAGCCGTGTCTCCAACATGGAGGAGTGGGTGTTGATCTCACATAATCGGCACGAAGTGCAGACTGCCATGTGGGACTATGTGGGAATCGTTCGGTCGAATCTCCGCCTTGAGCGCGCTCTGCGCCGAATTGAATTGCTTCGTAGCGAAGTGGAAGATTTTTACAAGCGGACCACCGTATCCGAAGATCTACTCGAACTCCGAAATCTCACACTCGTGGCCTGGCTCATCGTGCGCAGTGCCCTCATTCGCAGGGAAAGCCGTGGGTTGCACTACACGACCGATCATCCGGAAAGCGATCCCCGACTCTCACAAGCCGATACGATCCTCACGAAAGCGGATCAGGAATGAACTCCCGACTTCCTGTCGGTGTTGAGCCTGACAGGAAAGGAACCCATTCCCGATGACCATGCGCCTTCTCGTTTCCCTCACCCTCACCCTCTGCATTTTTGTAGGATGGGGTGTTCCAGCGTTTGCGCAGGAAAGCGGAGAAGTGAGAGGAATCGTCACGTCGCGACAGGGGGATCCTCTGGTGGGCGCAACGATCTTGGTGGTCAACACGAGTCGCGGTGCGGTTACCGACATCAAGGGCCGTTTCGAGATTCGCAATCTTTCGTCTCGGTCCATCACGTTACAGATTTCCATGATTGGCTATACGACGAAGCGCGTCGAGACGACGCCTCGCAATGGCGCGCCGAACCTGACGATCGCACTCACAGAAGAAGCGATTGCGCTTCAGGCCGTCGAAGTGACGCGTGATGTGCTCCGTCGTTCGCAGGACGACACGAGAATATCGGTACAGAATCTGGTTCCTCGTGAGGCGAAGTTTCTTCCTGGCGCCGGTGAGGATGTGATGCGGTCCTTGCAGGCTCTTCCAGGAGTGCTCGCGCCCAATGATTTTAGTTCTCAGCTCATCATTCGAGGAAGCGGACCTGATCAGAACCTCATTGTCATGGACGAGGTGGAAGTCTTCAATCCCTATCGACTCTATGGGGCGGTGAGCATGTTCAATCCGGAAACGGTGACGGAGATCAATCTGGTGTCAGGGGGCTTTCCTGTGAAGTACGGCGATCGTCTATCGGCAGTGCTCGACATCTCGAATCGTGTGGGGACGGACCAAAAGGTTTTCGCGGCAAATATCAACACCAGTCTCACCAATGCGAACGTGGTTCTCGAAGGACGAACCCCCTGGGGCATTCCTGGAAGTTGGTTGGTCTCCTCCCGTCGGACGTATTATGATCTCATCCTCGGGCCTATCGCGAAGAGCACCGGTCTGGTGCAGGGCGATGTTGCCTTTCCGAACTTTCGCGACCTCCAGGCAAAGGTGGCGATTCAGCCCGTATCGGACCATCGGGTGACGATCAATACCATCTTCAGTCGTGATGGGGTGGATGTGGTGACGGGCGAAGGAGGGGATCGTCCCGACAGCGTGGCGGTCTACAATACTACCTTGAATACCGTTCTTTCTGCCAACTGGTCCTGGGCCATCAGTCCTCGTACGGTGAACCGCATGACGGCTTCCTGGTATTCCAATACAGGAACGACAGCCTTCGATGGGAAGCTGCTGGATCCCGTGCTCAATCGTGAAGAACTCGAAAAGCTCCCCAAGGATAGTGTTCAACTCATCGCCAGGCTGTTTGGACTGAGTTTCGACAATGCCTTCGAGCTGTCGAAATTCAGCGTCAGGGACAGCTGGTCTACCACCTTTGCGAATCATGCCCTCGAAGTCGGAGCGGGGTGGGATTACATCAGCAACGCCTTGTCCTTCAATCTCACCATGGATCCTGCCCTCCGCAAGATTCTCGAATCCAATCCGCGAGGATCGGCCATTGTCGAGGACTTTCGCATCACGCAGGAGTATCAGAAGATTCATGTTTATGCCCAGGATCGCATCGCATGGGGCGAGCGCTTCTTTCTTCAGCCTGGTCTTCGTTTCGACTATTATGGAAATATCGAGAAGGCCTATATCAGCCCCCGTATCAATGCGTCCTTCGCCCTGGATCCCATCACGACCCTTCGCGGCGCTGTCGGATGGTATTATCAGTCTCCGGGCTACGAGAAGCTGTTCGATCAGAATCAGTTCTTCGATCTTCGTGACGACCATGTGCGCGCCCTGAAGGCCGAGAAGGCCATGCATACCATCGTTGGACTCGATCGCTGGCTGGACAGCGAGTGGCTCGCCAAGTTGGAAGCGTACTACAAACGCTTCGACGATCTCGTGGTACAAAAGCGCGTGCCTGGCACCCGATGGGAAGCGACTCCCATTCCCGGCATGGACCCATTCACATCGGGAGGCTGGTCCGCTCCCACGCTCGTGGGACGGGACAGTTTGACTAACATTCCGATCAACGATTCCTATGGTGATTCCTACGGAATCGAGGTCATGCTGGAAAAACGCACGATGCGAGCGGGGGATCGCTTTTCGGGTTGGCTGAGTTATAGTTTGGCCTGGGCTCAACGGTACCGAGCGGGAGCGGTGATTCCCTTCAATTACGACCAACGGCACACCATCAATATCGTCGTGAACTACCGCTGGACTTCGTGGCTCGAAATGGGCGTGTTTTGGAGAATCGGATCCAATTTTCCCTTTACCGAGCCCATCGGGATACGTCCCCGTATCGTGGTCGAAAACGGGCAACCTCAACTGGCGCGAGATTTTCAGGGAAGGGTCATTCTCGATCTCGACTACGGTGGGGAAGAGCGAGTCAATCAGGCCCGGAAACCTCTCTATCATCGGCTCGATCTCAGAGGAACGGCTTCCACAAGATTCTGGGGCGTGGATTGGGCCTTCTATCTCGATATCATCAATGCCTACAACCATGAGAATATTTCCAATTATCGCTATTTTGTTGAACATGACGGCACTCTCGGCCGACGATCCGTCAGCATGTTTCCCATCCTTCCGACTCTAGGCATCAGTGCTCGCTTCTAATCCGGACCAGACCTCGATCGTGTGGACTGTGTCCGCACTTACGGCCGACCTGAAATCACGGATCGAGTCACGCTATCAGCGTCTTTCCGTCACCGGAGAACTGTCTGGCGTCACGCGACATGCCAGCGGACATGTGTATTTCACGCTCAAGGATCGTGGATCCCAATTATCCGGAATCATGTGGCGGAGCGCGGCTCAACGATTGTATTTCCAGCCTCGGGATGGCATGGATGTGTTGTGTCGCGGGAGTCTTACCGTCTATGAGCCTCGCGGATCATACCAGTTGCTTGTGCAGGAAATGATGCCGCGTGGGGAAGGGGCCCTTCGCCAGGCCTTTGAAGAAATGAAACGACGGCTCTTCGAAGAAGGATTGTTCGATGAGTCCCGCAAAAAGCCCATTCCACAGTTTCCTCAGAGAGTCGGAATCATCACATCTCCCACGGGTGCCGCCATTCGCGATATGATGAGCGTTGTTCGTCGCCGACATGCTGGGTTGCACCTCACCGTTATTCCCGCCGTGGTACAGGGCGAAGGGGCTGTGGCGTCTCTGATACAGGCCCTGAAGGATGCCGTTGCATACGGCGGTTTCGATGTACTCGTTCTGGCGAGAGGGGGAGGCAGTATCGAGGACCTCTGGTGTTTCAACGAAGAGGAGGTGGCGCGTGCCATCGCATCCTGTCCGCTACCAGTGATCAGTGCCGTTGGTCATGAAGTGGATGTGACGATTGCCGATTATGTGGCGGATGCACGCGCGGCCACTCCCTCCGTGGCGGCTGAAATGCTGACGCCACTTCGAGAAGATCTGATGACGATGCTGAAGAGCACACACGAGTCCCTTTACAAAGCGGTGGACAACCAACTTCGATTCCGTCTGCGTGCGATGCGCGAATCGGTATTTCCTGTGCATATGCAGTCGGTGCAAGGGAGACTGATGACGTGGAGCCAACGCGTTGGTGAACGATATGAATCCATCGCGCGAGCAGTTGATCGGCACACGGAACGCCTCGGATGGAGAGTGAACGGTCTGAAGGAAGGAATCGAGGCTTCGAACCCCCAACGTGTTCTTGCCAGAGGATTTGCCTGGGTTCGCAGCCGGGAGCGCTTCGTTCCGTCCTCTTCGGAGCTCAATCCGGGAGATCCCATTACTGTCGTGTTTCACGATGGTTCTATTCATGCAGAGGTGACCCATGTCCAAATCACGTCGCACTGATGCCACCGTCACGTTCGAAGCACAGTTCGAACGACTGCAGGAAATCGCTGCAAAGCTCAACACCGAGACGCTCCCGATCGATGAAATGGTGATTCTCTATGAAGAAGCGCTGCAGCATTTGGAGTTTTGTCTTTCGTACTTACAGACCACACAAGGGAAGGTGGACCAGCTTCGAAAGAAAGGGGAACACCTGTTTGAACTCTTGGATTTCACGGAACCTGGATCATGATACACGACACGCCCGACTCTCCACCCGTACCCCATCTCTCCCTGTTGAATGGGATTGATGGCCCCGAAGATCTTCGCACCCTCGACCTTGCGCAATTACCTCAGCTCTGCCAGGAACTCCGGGAATTTCTGGTGGATGCGGTATCGAAGACCGGTGGGCATCTCGGTGCAGGGCTTGGCACGGTGGAACTGGCCGTGGCGATGCACTATGCCTTCGACACGCCCCGGGACAAAATCGTGTGGGATGTAGGACATCAGGCATATCCGCATAAAATTCTCACGGGGCGAAAGGATCGGTTTCACACGCTTCGGCAGTACAAGGGTATCAGCGGATTTCTGAAACGCTCGGAAAGCGAATACGATGTGTTCGGAGCGGGCCATGCGAGCACCTCTATCTCGGCTGCTCTTGGCATCGCCACGGCCAGAGATTTGGCGAACGAGGAATTCACTGTCGCCGCAGTGATCGGGGATGGGGCCATGACCGGAGGAATGGCCTATGAAGCGATGAACAATTGCGGGATATTAAAAAAGGACATGATCGTGGTTCTCAACGACAATAATATGTCGATCGGACCAAATAAATGGGCCTTCTCCGACTACTTCAATGAACTTATCGCATCACCCGCCTATAACAAGTTTCGCGCTGATGTGTGGAATCTTGCCGGACATTTCGATCATCTGGGCGATCGACTGCGTCGGATGGCATCGAAACTCGAGGGAGGGATCAAGGCCGTCGTGACTCCTGGCATGCTCTTCGAGTCCCTTGGCTTTCGCTACTTCGGCCCCGTGCAGGGGCACCAAGTTGTACGTCTGGTAAAGATTCTGCAGGAGGTAAAGGCATGGAAAGGCCCTATCCTGCTTCATGTTGTCACGCAGAAGGGAAAGGGATACGAACCTGCGGAACAAGATAGCATGAACCTGCATGGGGTCACCCCGTTCGACAAAGTGACCGGAAAATCTCCTTCGAAATCCGGTCCTCAATCCTTTACTGCGGTGTTTGGAGACGCGCTTTCCTCGATCATGCGAAACCACCCGCGTGTGGTTGGCATCACGGCGGCCATGCCGTCGGGAACGGGAATGGATATCGTACAAAAGGCTGTTCCCGAGCGCACCTTCGATGTGGGAATCGCCGAACAACACGCCGTCACCTTTGCAGCAGGGCTCGCCACCGAGGGCTTCATTCCTGTCGTGTCTATTTACTCCACCTTTTTGCAACGCGCTTTCGATCAAATCATTCATGATGTCGCCATTCAGCACCTGCACGTCGTGTTCATCCTCGATCGCGCCGGCTTGGTGGGGGCGGATGGTCCCACGCATCATGGCGCGTACGACCTATCTTATTTACGTCCTATTCCCGATATGACCATCATGGCCCCTTCCGATGAGCAGGAACTGAGGGACATGCTTCATACCGCAATTTATTCACTCACCGGACCTGTCGCGATACGATATCCTCGTGGCAATGCCCAGGGGCGGGTACTGAGAGAAATCGACCATCCGCTTCCCATCGGCGTCTCGCAAACATTGCGTGAAGGGAGCGATCTTGGAATCCTGGCGATCGGTTCCTTCGTCGATCCTGCCATGAAAGCTGCTGCTCTTCTGGCAGCCCACGGTATCGAAGCCAGGGTCGTGGACATGCGCTTTGTCAAACCTCTGGATATGGCGTGTATCCGCACTTGCGCCGAGAACCTGCCGCTTCTCGTCACGCTGGAGGATAACTCCATCCTCGGAGGGTTTGGCTCTGCGGTGGCTGAGGCGTTGGAAGATATCGGCATTTGGAAGGGGCAGCTCCTTCGCTGGGGGCTACCAGACGAATTCGTCGAACACGGGTCACAGAACGAACTCTTCGCCCAACTCCGCCTGGATCCCAGTTCCATCGCTGAACGCATTCGCACCGTACTCCGTCCCGTAGTCTCCTGATTTGTATCCTGTTCCACACCGCACGAGGTGACGCTCATGCCCACTCCCACCTTGCTCCTGGTTGACGATGAGCGAGACATTCTCGAAATGTTGTCCTATAACCTCGAGAAGGAAGGGTATCGGGTTCTTCAGGCTCAAACGGGAGAAGAGGCATTGCAGAGAGCGATGGAGGCACCCGATGCCATCGTTCTGGATGTCATGATGCCCGGACTCGATGGTTTCGAGGTATGTCGGCGGTTGCGTGCCGATCCACGAACCGCAGTGATTCCTGTCCTTTTTCTCACGGCAAAGTCATCGGAAGTCGATCATGTGGTTGGCCTTGAGATCGGAGCGGACGATTTCCTCACCAAACCGATCAGCATCCACGTCCTCACAGCCCGCATCCGCGCCCTGCTCCGTCGCTCGGGCGACATCCGCACTCGAGTGGGAGTTCCTCTCCGGGTCGAAGAAATCGGATTAGTCGTGGACAGTGATTTGTACCACGTCACGTTGCAGGGGGCTGAACTGACCCTCCCTAAAAAAGAGTTCGAACTCCTTCATTTTCTTGTTCAGAATCGAGGACGGGTCTTTTCGCGCCAGAATCTGCTCAATGCTGTGTGGGGACAAGATGTCTATGTGATCGATCGTACGGTCGATGTTCACATTCGCAAGATTCGCGAAAAGCTGGGCAATCATTCCGACATGATCGAAACCGTCAAGGGAGTCGGATACCGATTCCGAGGGTGAGATGCGCGCGCCGAGGACCTGGAAACCGATATGGGCCTATCTCCTTCATCTTCTGGTGATGGGATCTGTGCTGTATCTGGTACTTTCCTTCGTCTTTCTCATCTTTCCCATCACCTACGACACTGCCTTTACCCCGTCCGTACTCATTCTGGCTCTGGTGCTGGCATCAGTGCAGGCCGCATTCACATGGGGATTCATTCGGCGTCGCTTCATCGTTCCTATGCACGAAACGAAAGAGTACCTTCATCGATTGACTTCAAGCGAGACCGGGAATTTCTCTTCCATGGATTCATCGCGAGTTCATTCTTTCCTTCAACCTTCCCTGGAAGGTTTGGCCCATTTTCTCGATGAAGAGCGGCGGACCTTTTCGCGCATGGAGAAGGTCCGTAGCGAATTTCTCGGGAATGTTTCCCATGAACTCCGGACACCTCTGTTCACGCTCCAGGGGTATCTGGAAACCCTTCTGGATGGAGCGATCAATGATTCCCGTGTGAATCACACCTTCCTTGAAAAGGCTCTTTCGCAAACCTCTCGCCTGAATGAGCTGGTAAGCGATCTGATTGATATCTCGCGGATAGAAAGCGGAGACCTACGGCTGAGCCCACGGTACTTCGACCTCAGGGAATTCTTGCTGAATGTGGTCGATCAAGTGCGGGACTACGCCACTCAAAAGGGAGTGACTCTCGACACCTTGGCGATCGGCGAGGAGTCGGTCACCATCTTGGCAGATCGAACGAGACTGGGGCAGGTCGTATCAAACCTTCTGGAAAACGCCATCAAGTACAACAGGGAAAAGGGAAGGGTAGAGGTTGCTCTTCACGTGCAAAAAGGCGAAGTTATTCTTTCGATCCGGGACACCGGTATCGGAATCTCTAAAGAACATCAGGAGCGGATATTTGAACGGTTCTACCGGGTGGATAAAGGGCGATCACGCGAAGTGGGAGGCACGGGACTCGGCCTGGCCATCGTCAAGCATATCGTCCACGCCCATCGCGGTCACATCGAACTGGACAGTCAACCGGGAGAGGGGAGTCTCTTCCGCATTTTCCTGCCACGGTGATCGGCGTTCCCAATCTCGTGCACATGCTATGGTGATTCGCGCATTCCTCATCGTCCTCCTCGGACTTCTTGCGTTTCCATTGGAATCCCAGGCCCTTCCTCAAAAGGCGCGTTCGACGTCCTCGAGGGTCCAGCCGCAGAAGAAAAGAACGACTCCGGTCCCTGCTCGCAGTATGCGATCGTCGAAGCGGACCTCGCTCGCAAAAAAATCTTCGCGGAGGTCACGTCGGCGTCGAGTGAAGCTTCTCCCCATGCCGGTTCGGCCTCCCATGGCCATCCAGCTCGCTCCGGGGGTACAGTACGATTTTCGCCAGTACGCCGAACGAAACATGTCGGTGCACACGCTGACCATGGATCTTTCACGTCCGGAACTTGTGGTGGAAGTGGCAAAAGGCCTCGAAAACATGAGCGGACTCGAGCGGGTGATCGACATCGCCAATCGTCTCGACAGTGTTCGTGCCGGTAGGCGCACCATTCTCGGAGGCATCAACGCAAATTTCTGGAAGGCAGGGACGAACCATCCCATGGGCTTGACCGCCATCGATGGAGTCATTCTTAACAATCTCGCCTACAATGCCTGGCCTTCGGTAGTGATGACGGGGTCGAAATCAATTTTCATCGACCATTTCAGTCTCGACTGTGCGATCTCCACACGGTTTGGTCCCATTCCCATCCAGCAGTACAATGCCCGTCGGGATAGTCTTTCAGTGGTCGTGTATACCTCGTATTTCGGAACGAGCGTCCCGTTCATCGATATCGATAAAATCTGGGAGCTCAGCAAGGATTCCATTTCCGATGAAGGGGATGAAGAGGTGTTTTTCTCGATTGTCGATTCCCTCGCCTCCTCGAAACCAGAGAGCGGAACACTGAAAATTCAATTCGAGTATCTTCGTCCTCCACTGGTCAATACGCTGACTCTGTGCCGCATCACGCAGGTGGATACGGGGGTTGTGATGATTCCGAAGAATGGCGGGGTACTGAGTTTTGGAAAGGGGAAATTCCCTTTGTTCTTCAGCCTTTTCGTGGGCGATACCTTTTCCCTTTCATCGCGCCTCACTCCTGTCGTACCGGAACCAGTGATCGCAATGAGTTCTGGTACCCCGCTCTTGGTGCGCGGCGGACAGATCCTAGGGCCGGAATCCTATGGCAATGCGCGACGAAGCCGATTTATTCACGGAAAATTGGCGCGTTCGGTGATAGGGATCGATAAGAACCAGAAGACGCTGATCCTCATGACCGTAGAACCTCCCAGTAAAACCACAAAGCAGGTGGGAGCCACGCTCCAGGATTGTGGACGGCTCATGGTGGAGCGTGGTGCATGGACCGCAATGAATTTTGATGGTGGTGGATCGGCGACGATGGTCGTGAGAGATAGTACCTTGACCGCCGGGGGAGGTACCCGAGGAAGTCGAAAAATTTCCACTGCAGTATTTTTTTCGAAACAGCTCCCCAAGAAAGAAAGAGGACGATGAATCCATGAGGGCTCCTTCCGCATGGACCCAGGATTCCACCTACCTGCGCCGATGTTTCTCATTGGCGCGCCGTGCGGGTTGCGCCGTAGGAGGGAACCCTCAGGTTGGTTGTGTCATCGTCAAAGACGGAGAAATCGTTGGTGAAGGGTGGCACCATCGATGGGGAGCGCCGCATGCCGAGGTTGAGGCCCTCGCCGCCTGTCGTGTCGATCCACGCGGGGCAACGCTGTATGTCTCTCTGGAACCCTGCCATCATCACGGCAAGACTCCCCCCTGTACCGAAGCGATTCTTCGATCCGGCGTGGCGGAGGTCGTGGTGGGGACCGAGGATCCCAATCCCCTCGTCCGTGGGAGAGGTTTACGCGCACTGCGTGAAGCGGGCGTCGTCTGTCGCTCCGGCATCCTTGAATCACAGGCCCGAGCCCTCATCGCTCCGTTTCGTGTGTATCTCGAGGAGTCCCGACCTTTCGTCACGGCAAAGCTGGCGCAGACCATCAATGGTATGATCGCCGTACCTGAATTTCCCGATCGCTACTTCAGCAGTGTTGCGTCGCTGTGCGAAGTTCACCGTCTTCGTGCGACTCACGATGCCGTGCTGATTGGAGCGGGCACGCTACGTCAGGATGATCCTGAGCTTACCGTTCGGCATGTCAGAGGGCCACAGCCTCTTCGTATCGTACTCACAAAATCCCTCGAGCTCCCGGAATCCGCGACACTGTTTCGTCATTCTTCACCTGCCGCACCCGTGATGATTGTGACGGGTTCCACAGCTCTGAGAGCGAAATCGGCATTGGTGTCGCGATTGCGTCAGCGCGGCATCCGTTTTGTGACTGTTCCTCGAGTTCGAGAGGGGCACCTCCTCAATCCCCGCAGCGTGCTCGACGTGTTGTCTGCGCATGGCGTGTATCGTCTTCTCCTCGAAGGAGGCGCTGATGTGTTTTCGGGATTTCTTCAACACAATGTGATAGACGCTTTGCATTGTGTTGTCACGCCCCATGTCGCCGTTCGTGGTGAGCATGCCTTTTCTCGAATGACGGATCCGTACCTTTCGCTCCGTGAGCGGTTCCACCCACCAGTGGTGAAGCGGCAACAGGGAGACGTGTGGATGGTGTGGAATCGACGGCTGGAAGGAGACTGATCGCATGTTTACCGGAATCATCGAAGAAGTCGGCAGTGTCAGGAATATACTCGGAACCGGGGTGGGGAAGAGAGTGTCGGTTTTCGCGCGAACAGTCCTCGACGGGATCCTGCCTGGCGAGAGTATCGCGGTCAACGGAGTATGTTTGACGGTAGTACGTTGTACCGACAGTGAATTCGAGGCCGATGTCTCTTCGACCACCCTTGAGAAAACCACCTTTGGTACCATCAGGGCTGGCGATTCGGTGAACCTCGAACGGGCGATGCGAGCAGATGGACGGTTTGGTGGGCATCTTGTTCAGGGCCACATCGATCAACGTGGACAGGTGGAGCGCATCGAACAGGCCGGCGAATTCCTGGTACTCGAAATAGGCTTCGATCCGAAATTCGATCCCTTGGTCGTTCCGACAGGGAGTCTGGCCATCGACGGCGTCAGTCTCACCGTTGCGGAATTAGAATCCGGACTCGCGAGATTCGCCGTCATTCCACACACGGCCAAACAGACGCTCATCCCAGATTATCGTCCCGGTACTGCAGTCAATCTTGAATTCGATATTGTCGGCAAGTATATCGCTCGCTCTCTGAATCCCATGGAGCCTGCACGAGGTGGTCTTTCTGCGGAGCGCCTGGCAGAACTCGGGTATTAGCACATTCATTCTATGACAGCGTTTCTGAAGGACGATGCCGATAGGAACCGGCTATCGTTTGCTCGAGGTGATCGAGAGTAGCGTCCACCGCCTTCTCCCAATCGAAGGAGGCCGCCCATTTCAGCGCTTCCTGTTTGAGTTCTTCGCGACGCTCAGGCTGTTGCAGTAGCTCCCTGATGGCCTGTGCCAATGCAGGGACATCGCCAAACGGATACAGAATCCCGGTTTTCCCGTTCACCACGCTGTCCCGAAGGCCTTGCACGTCGGCCGCGATCACCGGCACACCACAGGCATTGGCTTCCACTACCGTCAAGCCCCATCCCTCCTTCGACGACGTGTTGACAGCGAGATAGAAGTTCTGAAGAAGACGGGATTTTTCAGCTTCGGGCACAAATCCACGAAAACAGACACGATCGTCGAGACCGAGCTCATGAGTCAGGGTCTCAAGTCGAGGTCGGTCGTCTCCGTCTCCTATGATGTCCACGCGAAGGTGAGGAAAATCAGGAGCGAGCATCGCCAACGCCTGGAGAAGATGGTCCACGCTTTTGTACTTTTTCAGACGACCGAAATATCCGATCAAATCGGGGTGAGGTGCCACGGAGGGATCATGACGATAGGTGTCATGGTTGACACAGTAATTGACGATACTCACCTGCTCGGCGGGAAATCCCCATTCCATGTATTCTTTATGAGTGCTGGGCGAACCGATAATGAAGTGGACCCTTCGGTATACCGATCGAATCAATCGCTCGGCCAGATAGACGTAAGCCGCCAATGGAAACACGGTCTCCAGGAAGATACTCTTTCCAAAAAGATGATGAGTCACTCCCTGAACCGGCTCCTTCACAAAGAGGGGAGTGAAGAACGGAATCTTATTGACATCATCGACAACAACATCGAAATGATCGTGCCTAAAGCGTTTATAATAAACGTATGGTACAAGATAATTAAAGAGAAATCTACCACCTATTCTGATGATGTGGATTCCGTTGCGATACTCCACTTCGGGGCTTCCATCGAATCGATGACAGAACAGTGTCACATGATGTCCCCGCCGAGCGATTCGTTCAAATACCTCATGCAGGTGCACTTCCGCACCTCCCGCGAGCGGATTCGTAATATCCTGCCAGTTGATGACGAGGATTTTCAAGGGACGAGTCATGGAAATCAGGATTTCCGGCCAACAACACCGATGGAGAGAGCTGTGTTCTTTTGAAGCCAGGTTCGCTTCAGTGTTTTTCGGACTCCGGATCGAATAGTCGTGAGGAGAGGAATCGTGGGAGGATAAAGAGGAAGGCGAACTCCGAGCTTTGCGAACGCTTCTCGCGTCATGCGGTACACGAGACTGGGATACATCCACTCGCCGTAGGAATAGATCGGATCGAGGCCTTCGTGCTGGAGCATGATCTTGAGTTCGCGGACGGAAAACTCGCGTTCCCAGCCGGCGAACCAAGCGTTGAGCGCGATGAGAATATGTTTGATGACCGTGTAGACATGCCAGCGTTGTGGAACATCCACGACGAGGAGTCCACCAGGCTTCAGAACCCGAGCGTGCTCCTTGAGCATGTCCTGGGCACGATTCTTCGTGAAGTGTTCGAGGAGCCCCTGATGAAACACGATATCCAAACTCTTATCTGGGAATGGCAAGGAGAAGGCATCGCCACCGATGATGTGGATACGATCCCGATGCGGAGCGGCCTTTTTGATGAGCTGCAAGGAAGGCATGGAATAATCTAAAAGAAACAGCGTTGCGCCATCACGCGCCATGTAAAAGCTGTCACGACCCGTACCGGCTCCGACTTCAAGAATGCGCAGTCCGGAGACAGACGTGCACTCCCGAATATTCTCCCGGATTCGATCTGTGTTGGGATAGACCTCGGCGAGATTTGACTTCTGCGTCCAGAAATCATCCCAGTTCTTCTTCGTGGAAACCTTCATGCAAAATGCCGATAATAAGTATTATGTAAAGTGATGTATGCGGGTTCTTACCAATCTCTTTCCCTCTTCGGAATTTCCTCGAGCGGCAAGGATACTTGGTATTCCTCGAAGGAGGACGCCTGCCAGTACTCTCCCGTGATCGTGGCTCCGGGTGTGAGGACTTCGCAGTATGCGACTCCTGTTTTTATGAGACCTTCGTTAGCTTCGTACGGGTTGATCACAAGAATTCCGTTGGGTGGAATCACGTGGCGGTCTCGTGTCAATTGCTTTCCGCGATCGAGATAAAACATCACTGCAACGGTGATTGCACTGTCAGAGGCAGGATTGCGAAGGACGAGTTTTGCATCGATACGAGGATCGGCCACAAAATGCTGACACAGAAGTGCTGGCGCCCCCTGCCCATCAGATGCGGGAATGGCGGTATTGAAGGGCCCCTTCTCAGCGTCGCGGTAAAACTGCCAAAACTGGGCAGCGACCGTTCCCCCGTCGGCAATGATCCGTATCGATCCGCGAAATTTCCTTCCTCCCACACGCTCGGTCGGATTGTAATTCACCTTGCCGAAAATGGGTAGAAAATAAGACTCTTCGTGTACCAGTGTCCCTTGTTCGTCGTGCATGAGCACATTGACAATAGGCCCAGATCCTTCGACGTCGGTAATCACCAAATGCGTTTCGAAACGTTCCGGATCAGATTCGAAGTAATTGACCGAAAGTTGATCACTTACCCGCAAACGAGGTGACTGGCGAGTCATCGAATGCTGCTGAGCGACACCCGAAGGAGTGTCGCCCAGTAGCAGAATCGCAATGAGGAGGAGGAGTATTCGCGTATGCATGGATTACTCCCGGTTACACTGACCGGAAAAATGACATGAAATCGCACAGAACGCGTGAAATGGGAGACTCCACGCGCTTCGGGGAACCTTTATCGAACTTTCGTGACGCCTTCGAGCGGAAGCGCAATCCGGTATTTCTCGTTCGGAGAGGCCTGCCAGTATTCGCCGGTCACCTTCCCCGCGCCCACCACGGTGATGTACGCGGTACCCGTCGTCTGCTGCGACTTCGTCAGCTTCCAGGGATCGAGACGAAGAACGCCATTTTTCGGAACCGTATAATTTCCGCTGGAGATCAGCCCCCCCTGATCGGAGAAGAGCTTGATGTCGATTTTCGTCTCTCTCTCGGTTTCCGCGTTGGCGATCACGATGGCAGCGTCGATGCCTTTATCGGAGACGAAGTGCTGACATACCAGCTTGTCGTATCCCACTGCGTCGGCAGCCGGAACAGCGATGTTGTTCCACGCAGATCCCTTGTCCTTGTATATTTCCCAATACTGCCCCGCTACCTGCCCTTCCTGCGCCGTGACGCGAATGGTGCCGCGGAAGTTGGGATTCGTGTTGTACCCGTGATTGAATGTGTTGACATGGACGAAAGGATTGTAGTTGAGCTTTCCGAACGCTTTCAGGGTTTCGTATTTCTCGAATACCACCTTCCCCGCCTCGTCCGTGATAACGATCCGCAAGTTCTGCGAGATCCCATCCACATCGCTGATCACGAGGTGGTTTTCCAGCTTGGCGGGATTGAAATGGAAGTTGTTGATGATCAGGTTCTTCCCGATTTGCGCGTGACCGCTGGCGAGCGTCAATACGCAGGCCACGATCAACGATGCGAAAAGCTGATGTTTCACTCGCATGAACAGAGTCCTCCTAGGTATTCGATGTATGGGACGAAAGGAAAACGCGATCGACGGAAGACAGCCAGGATTTCAAGGTGTGCTGCAGCACCGCTTCGGCATATCGCCACTCTCCTCCCGCAGTGAGCGCGCGATAGGCATTGAGGCCAAGAATATGGTGTTCATAATCCAGGACCGCCAGTTGAGAGGGATAGCAGTGAATGGCCCGCACTTTTTCCTGAATGGTATCCGAAATATTGTACACATGGGTCGCCGGAAGCGGGTGCCACACCTCGTATCCACGACACCATTCGAGCGGGATCTTCGACATCCGGACAGCTTCGGCGGCGAGGCGATGAATCTTCCGATGCTCGTGATGATTGTCGAAGAGCGAAGGAAGATACAAAACATGCGGTTGATTCTCAACGAAGACCGACCGCAGGGCTTCCCGAATCGCAGTCTCCTGTTGAAGAGCGTCGTGATCCATGCGCAAGCACTGCGAGCGTGTGACTCCCAGTGCATCCATGGCACGAAGAAACTCCTCTTCCCGAAGATCCCGAATTGCCTCGTCCGTGAAGGAGGAGTGAGGAAGGCTTTCCACGTTGTCGCTGACCAACACGACCAGAACGTCGTGTCCTGCCCGAACATGTCCATGCAGGATGCCTGCCATCCCAAAAGTTTCATCATCGGCATGCGGGGTGAGTACAAGAACGCGTCGACTCTTCTCCTTTTCGAGATCCAGGGGGAGCGGATACACGGTGATCTCCGGATCACGCAAAAGATTCGACATCTGACGGGCGCGGAGCTGAAGGCGGCGCAGGGTCAAGCGGGAAAGAAGAGATGCGATGAGTTTCATGATGCAGTTCCATGCAGTAGACGGAGGCGAAGGGGAACTTTGTTCCCGATGTGCAACCCACCCCATCGTTCATGGAACTCGAAACCAGCGGCTCGAATCCCCGCGATGGATGCCGCATTATCGGTTTCGGAATAAATCCATATGGTCTCAATCCCCTCTCCCGCCAGCAACTGCACCATGGTGCGAAGAGAACGTCTATACCATCCTCTCCCCCTCTCTTCGGGCACGGTCAGGACATCGTAGATCCAACACGCGTTAGTTGCGATGGTCCAGGTTCTGCCTATTTCATCCACGCGAAGACGTCCCGACGCCACCCATTGCCGGTGAAGCAATTTTTCCTGTTGATGAACCACCAGGACGCGATGTCCTGCCGCAAATCGTTCGGCATGGATGGAGCGAAGGTTAGAATCCTGCCCTTCCCAGCGCTCCCAGGACGCAAGATCGGAACAGAGGCTGAGCTGGTTCCATGAGACACCATCGCCTTCAACAACATGCGACGTTTGACGGGAAAAAAAATCCACTCGGCACCAGCGTACGACGCTCATCGTTTCCTCCGAAGTCGGTGCCACCCTTCGAGAATCGTTCTGCGAACGGGGGATCGTACGGGAATACAGAGATCCCAGGCGGGCTGCACCCGTGGCTGGAATTGTCGCTTATACTCTTCATCCCCACGAAGCAAATCCAGCGTACGAAAGCCATGTTGGGTCATCGTGATCCACGTCAGATAGAGGAGGATCAGCCCCGGACTCTGCCCGTCTCTCGTCCCGCTTCCCAGGAAATAGGAGAGCCGATCTCCCCACGCAAAAAAAAGATACACATGCAGCGGTCGCTGGTCGCGGGACCACAGGACGCTCCAGCGAATGGACTGGGGATCTCGTGCGATCACGTCTTCAAGAAAGGATCGATGGAAGGTTGCCGAAAAAAACGATGCATCCTCGAATCGAATGCGCGAGAATTTGATTAAGGCCTCCAACAGGACGGGATCCGGACCCTGACGAAATTCCCAGTGCACGTCCTCCTGTTCCATCCACGCCGTCGCCTTTCGTATCGAACGCTGAAGGCGTTTCGAGCCAGAGTTCGCGTTGGTTTCCGTTGCATCGATCACGAGGTGAGGGAGCGTCGATGTCATGCGCGCTCGGGGTAGGGTCATCCAAGGTTCGGGATTTCTGTTGTCCCATAGTTCGAAGGAAAGAGCTCCCACCTGATGGAGCGCATCGTGTCGGAGCGCGTGTACGACGGACTCCGTTTTCTCTTCGCCGGTTTCCACCAGCCCTGGATCGGGCGACAGGTCCTGGCCCATCCAATGGAGCGTACGAAAAGCCGAAATGGCGGGGGATGGGCGATGCTGAATAAACAGTGGCGCCAGCGCCACACGGGTATCCCCGCGTCGGACCTCGAGATACCGGGCCTCTCGACGAGGATCGCGAGAGCCGATGTGTACCCACCAGGGAATGACCCATGCAGGCGTGCGAAAGAACGAGCTCTGGCTTCCTTGTTGTACGCAGGCGTCGTGCCACCATGAACAGACGTCAGACTGCGTGACATCGACAGGAGTGATGGTCAGCACGAGGACTCTCCACGCATACGCAGGATTCGAGCGGGAGACCCCGCCACCACCGCGCGTGGAGGGACATCATGGGTCACGGTACTGTTGGCGCCCACGACGACCTGGTCGCCAATGGTGACTCCGGCGGTCACGACCGTGCCAGCTCCGATCCATACGTCGTTGCCGATCGTGATCGGCGCCGCTCGTCCTCCCTGCTCGCGGATGGTGAGATCAAGGCGGTCGAAGATGTGATTCTCCGCCACGATCGTGGTGTTCTCCGCAATCTGTACATCCGAGCCGATGTATACCTGACCGCTCACCGTCACCCGATGCGAGAGGAAGGTCCGAGATCCGATGGTGAGTGTCGTGCATGTGTTGGCATGAATCCAGCAATCATCCATGATGATGCAATTCGGACCGACCGTCAGATGTGCGCCCTCGTCCGCATGGAGGTGCACACGTCTCCCAAACACGACAGAGGGATCAATATCCTGCCCTGCCTGTCGAAGGGAACGCAGCGTGGTCCGGAAAGCATATCCGTCAATCCAGCGAAGAAAAGCATGCAAGAGGTTCAGCATGGTTGGTACCTGGACAAGATCAGGGATCCGGGCTTAATGACGGGGGGCTGGACTCGAGCAATACCGATTCGATCGTCGACCGCCGCTTCCACACCACGACCATGGTGAGACCGCCGAACACGAGCCACACCAGGAGCGTACTGATGGCCGCGCCCATCGCGCCCCAGGCGGAGATGAGAATATAATGACTCACCGCGGTGACGACGAGCTGAACGAATGCGATTCCTGCGGCGATATCCGTGCGATTGAGACTGAGCAGCAACATGGTGATGGGATTGCCCAGGATCGTCCACACATACCCGAGACTGAGAACGAGAAACACGGGCACCGCATCGCGATAATTCGGAAGGAAGGCCGGAACGAAAAAGGACACGCCCGCCATATATCCCAGAGATAACAGGACGAGAGGAATGGTCACGCCCAGAGACCGCCGCACATAGGCATTCAATCCCTCCACCGATGTCAGGGACATGGCCTTTGGAAAAAAGATCGTAACCACGGATCCGCTCAGCACGAGATACGGGACACAGAGGCGAACCGCAGCCATGTACAGTCCGGACTCTCCTGCGCGATCATCCATCAGGTTCGACACCATAAAAACATCAATGCGCTGCAACACCATCATAATCCAGGACATCACGAACAGCCACCGCGCGAACCGGCTGAATTCCGGCCAAAGGGAGCGCCAGCGTACGACATGCCGGGCAGGCTCGAAACGAAGGAAGAGCGCAGACAGCAGTCCAAACAGAAACGGAGCCGCAATGTAGATTCCATACACTGCGTTCAGAGAGAACCAACCCGCAGCGAGAAACACGATGAAGGATACCAACTTGACCACTGCTTCTCCGACGCGAAGGCCGGTGAGTATGGTGAATTCCTGCCTTGCGAGAAGATGTGCCTGTCCGAATTCGAAGAAACCACTCCCCACCACACCAATGGCAAGAACACGGATGACCGTGACCAATTCGGGGACATGCAGCAGAGGTCCGGCGATGACATCGGCAAGCACCATCATCAACACCGCCGTGCCGACAAGGAGCAGAATTTTTGCGGTCAATGAAAATACCGTGTAGGCGCGTGCACGTGCGGGGTGACTGTCCCGATACAGGGCGTGAAATCGTACGTAGGATTGATGAATTCCGGAATCAGTAAGCTGCGTGAACGCTGCCAGCAGCGTGATGAAGACCCCGAACAGACGATACTCTTCGGGAGTGACGGCCTTTAGGAGGAGGATACTGAGAATGAACGTGAGCCCCTTCGCGAAGACATCTCCGATGAATACCACACCGCCTCGCTGAAATCGAGCTCGATTCCATCGCACCGTATCTTTCAGTGTGACGAATACCGAATTCATGTGGGCTTCCGTGCTGTAAAGATTCGAATAGCTTCTTCGTATGCGGAACGGGTTTGCGATGCGACCATGGCAGGTGAAAAGCGTCTTTCGATCGCATCGTGCAATCGACGGATCCTTCCCGGCGTACTTCCACATTCCTGGATGGCGTGCACCAAGGAACCGACATCCGTCGGATGGCAATACGAAGCATCCTCGCCAAAATACTCTCGCGCAGTGCCCACTTCAGAACAGACGATGCCACAGCCGGCCATCGCCGCTTCCATACTCGAGAGTCCCGGTGCCTCGAAAAAACTAGGTTGCACATGGATCCGCGCTCGTGCATAGAACTCTACCAACTCGTCCCAGGGGAGATGGTCGTGGACCTCCCAGGAAACGCCCAGTCGTTTCATTGTGCGAACGCAATCCTTCCAGTAGCGAACCTCAGTAGGATTGATGGAACCGACAAAGCAGACCGGAAGACGAAGCTCAGCGGCTGCGCGGATGAGAAGCATCTGGTTTTTTCGGAATTCGATTCGACCGACACACAGGAGGTCAATATCGCGTGGACGATGGGAGACTTCTCTGCCGTTGCGATAGCAGTTGTACGCCACTCGCGTTGGGGGGAGGGTAGGAAACATGCCTTTCAGCATCGCAATCTCGCGCTCAGCGTTGGGAATGAGCAGGACGAAATAGCGAAGCATGCGGTGCAGGGATGCGCGATAGCGGTCGTTGTATGCAATGAGCCGCAGATGGGAATCCATGAACCGGCCATTCCAGGAGTCTGGAATCAAACGACCAGAGCGAGCCAGCGCCTTCTTCCACCATTGCACGGCTCCGCTCTGATGCTCATAGTACCGGGTATCCCAAAACAAGGGACTCAACACTGCGGGTCGGCGAGACAGGCGAATATTTTCGATCAGCACTTGCTCATATTGATACGCCAGAAGGAGGTTGAAGACATGAATTAAATCCACCTGATCGAGCAGATCCGATCGATTCCCCGCATTCACATCCGTGACGAGATCTACCTGATCACCTCCCTCTTCAAGGGCGCGCTTGAGCAGAGTAATCTGTACGGTATCGCCACCAGGCTTGCTGAGGAGATCGGGACGAGCCAGGAAAGCGATTCTCATGAGACACGAGTCCGGGCGTGGTGATACTGATCGAGCAGAAGGGAGGCGACACGATCCCAGGTCTGGATGCGCACCAGTTCTCTCCCCCGCTCTTCCATGACCTGCGTTTCGGCGGGTTCGTCATCCACGAGCAAATCATCGAAGGCTTGATCGAGTGCCTCAGCGCGATCTACAATTCGTGCCGCCATTTCAATTCCAGGAACCGATCGGAAATAGGCCTGACGCAACGGAGAGAAGAGAGGAAGCAGACGGGGACACCCAAGAGCGCAGGCATCGAACAAGGAAAGGAATCCGCTCGGGATTACGATTCGTGCGGCGCGATACAGATCTGACGGATCTGCAACGGGACCATGGAGTTCGAACGTGAGGTGTGGGTACCGTTCTCTCGTCCACCGCCCTCCCAAGCTCCCCTGCCCTGCCAAGGCAACGGATGCTCGCCGATCTCTCCGTTGCGCATGCCGATCGAGGGCGTTCAATACTTCCGGGAGTCCGGTATCTTCTTCCCATCGTCCGATATACACGAGATCCACACGCGGCTGTCTCGGGCGACAATCTTCGCGCACCGTAGCTCCACCGAGGTATATCCCGGTATAGGATTCCCGATACAGATTCTGCAGATACGATCCCACGGCAAAGCGAAGATCCATGCAGGAGGCCGTCCATCGCCGCACAACACGATGCCATTTCCGCGGAGGCCAGGAATCATATCCGTGGAAGGTGATGGCACGAATCGGCGATCGCACCACCGGAAGAAGTGGCAGATACCAATGGATGAACGTGGACCAGTCGTGAAAGTGTAGCACATCCGCCGCCGCGATCACCGAACGATGCGCCCACATCCAGTTCCAGACGCGAATGCGGGTCCACGGCGGACGGGGTTCCACATCCAGTGGCAGGATGGTGTACGGCACAGCCTCCCGCTCCGCCTCGGGCCGGCAGAGCACGGTGACATCGTGCCCGGCACGCACCAAGGCGAGGGCCGTGTGATGGACACTGCGTTCCACCCCCCCGGGTCGGGGATGCAGGGTGTGCGTCATAAAAAGGATGTGCATGTCCGATATACTACTTCACCCGCTGAAAATACTCGTAGCGAGGGGGCTTGCCCTCGACGGGCGTGTACCCGTAGTCCTTGACGAAGGCACCATCCATCAGGGTATCGTTGGGATCCCACGGTTTATCGAAATCTTGTCCCGTCGTGTACAAAAAGGTAATGCCACGCAGAGCCTCGAACTTGGCGGCACGGGCCTGTCCCCCATTCCGATCCAAATCCACGAAGTGTGTGATGCGATCAGATGCATTGTATTCCGGGAAACAGGTAAAGACCTGCTGCTCTTCGAAATCAATCGAGAGAGCAAGAACAAGATCGTGCACCATTTTGTGCAGATAATTCCCATACTCTCCATCCTTGCCATGCGTGAGGAGGATCGAAGGAGAAAGTCGGGAGAAGATGGCGGTGAGGGAGTCCTGGATGACCGCTCGTGCCGGAGTGCCGGGACCAAAGGTGCGCTCGAAATCGAGGCCGGGGGCTTCTCCCAATTGAACCACTCGCCTGCCCTCCATCATGAGATCGACCGTCAACACGGAGATCGGAACATCCAGGGAGCGTGCGTAGCCGGCGATGATGTCGAGTTTGCGCCGTCCCATGCGATCGGTCTGAATAGTGATCTTCCCACTTCGGTCTACACCAAGGGAGTTGTATCCTCCGAGGTTCGGATCGGGCTGATCGAGAAATCCTTCGGCACCATCGGCGCCATTCGAAAGTAAAATCACCTGCACGTTCCAGCCCAGAGCGGCGGCGCGAGCGAGGAGTCCACCCGCCAGGAGCACCTCGTCGTCGGGGTGACAGAAGACGCCAAGGAGTGTGCCCTTGCGAGGTGCTGCCAGGGTTTGTTCCAGATCTCCGAAGCCGTGGGCGGTCAATTCTTCGGGTCGTCGCAGATAGCCGAGATGATCGTCTTCGTCGAATAAACTGCGCGCATAATCGATCTTGATTTTCTCGGTGGGAAAGGCATTGTACATGAAATTCTCTTTGTACACCACGGGATGATCGACACCTGGCCACTCGTCAAAATCCCAGGTTCCATGTTCCACGCCCAATGGGATGTCGACCCCCGTTTTGTACATCGCGGGATCGAGTTTCTTCGTCGCGGGACGTTGTCCGGCGGCAGCGAAGGACAGCAGGACGAAAGTCCCAATGAAAATGATATGTGGTTTCACGGAGAAGAGCTCCTGCGATAGAAATAAAGGTAAGTCATAAAATACGCATCGGGGGAGAGGATCGAAACCACCAGCGGACCGGGAGGGAGCGCTTTTCCAATGAGACGTTCCAGGTGAAGGGACAGTTCCGTGTTCCCGACGGCGAGGCGCCAGTCAGGACCCCATTGTCTTCCGGAAAGATCGTGAAAGCGAAGTATCCCAGTGCGGTCTTTCCATTCCGCCGGAAGGTGAATGGTGAGGATGCGATGCCGTTCGGGATCGAACGGATTAGGAGAACACCCCAAACGACACGACTCGGGCAGGACGTTGACATGCACGGGCCAGAGAGAACGGATGGTCGCGGTAAGAGCGGTGGCGAGATGGCGATGGCCCCGAGGAGTAGGATGGACTCCATCTCGCCCGAGACAGAGTTCGAGAGTGTCCGAGGCGAACGAGCCGGCTACATACGTGCATCCGGGGTGGAACGTGGCTCCGGGGCTTGCCCGGGAAAAAAGAACCGAATCGTAACGGGCGCGAAGAGCCTGGGCTCCTCCATACGGCGCATAGAGCGCGGGAGCGGAATACATGGAAAAGCGCGATTCGAGGATCGGAATCAATCCGAGCAGAATCACCTTTCCGCCCTGCAGGGTGAGCCGATGAAGAAGAAAATCCATGTTGTCGGCAAATCGATCGACGGAGACACGGGGACGCGTGGCATCCCCATGGATATAGGCATCATTGGTACCGAAGGCGATCACCGTGACTTCGGGACGTTCGTAGAGTACCTCGGACGCGAATCGATCGATGGCGTCTTCCGTGGTCTCTCCTCCCCGTCCGCGAACGAGAACTCGAGCGGGCACGTGTGAGGCATGCAGGGCTTCGCGTACCAAGGCCGGAAAGGCCGAGTCCGCCTTTTGCTCTGCATCCATCCATCCTTCGGTAATACTGTCTCCAAAGAAGAGGATCGAGATCGAATCGTTGGGACTGCGCAGGGAGGAGGTCCGAATGGGCTCCCCGATCAGAAGGGAACTCTGTGCCCTGCTGGTCAGCGTCAACAGGAGTCCCCACGCCAGAATGTGGCTCGGATGCATATGGAACTCAGGATCTCGCGACTGCGGAGGAAAGCGGGACGGAAGAGCGGGTACGGGCCTGACGTAGCTCTTCCTGATAGCGTGCAAGAAAATAGGTGATGGTTTCGATTCGAATCTTGATGGAGCCGGTGGGCTTATTCTCGTCCATATCCTTGAACGCGAAGAAGGGACGGCGTGCACCGTCCTGTATCTCCTGCAGCGTTTGATAGACCGGAGCATCATGGCCACATTTGAAACTCGAGAATTCCAACGCCACCAAACGAGGGTGTCGGGCGGTGACCTTTGCGGCCCAGACCTTGCGAGACGTATTCTCGCTGTAGGAATTTTTCCATACATCGCGAATGTCCATGCCATCCGCGATAATGCCCGCCGTGATGTCGTCACCGAAGATCGATGACAAAAACGCCGGGTCGGTGGGAAGGAAATCCTGACTGAGGATCGGATATCCGCACTGCTGGAGTTGGTCGAAAATTTGATGATGAAGTCCCGGATCGCGATGATAGGGTCGTCCGAGCACCACGATCCCCAATCCATCCCTCTCCTCGAGATCCCGGAGAATGGAGCGCGTCATATCCTGCATCTCCGTCACAAAGCGTTCGAGCGCCAAATACCCGTGACGAACAGCTTGGCGATGTTCGGCACGGGACGGTTTCAGCACGGAACGAAATTCCCGCCAGAGCTGGCGTTCGGCCAAATCCTCCTGTCCGAGATTCACGAAGGGGTGGAGGTATCGAACGCCGTGTTTGGCGAACAGGTTTTCTTCCTTCGTGAGTGCGGCCTTCACCGATTCTGCGGTGCCCACGATGGTTGGACAGGCACGGGAATCCACCACATGGGTGAGGGCAGTCGGCATGTCGTCTACCATCGGAAAGAAAATGACATCCAAGGGTCGACGCGCATGATGTCGATACAGAAGGTTGTGCACGTGTGCGAGGGCAACCTTGCTGGGAAAGCACGGATCGATGCTCCCTCGTCTGGCTCCTTCGCGGTATAGATCATCGCTGGTGGTATCAGAATAGATGAGGTTGCCGTGGGGAATACCCAGGGACTCGAAATACGCCGAGAAAAATGGCATCTGTTGATAGAGGTTGAGAACGCGGGGGATGCCGATGCGAAGCTGAGTGCGTGTGGTGGGAACCTGACGGGACGTGAGGATACTCCAGGCACGATGGAATGTTCCGTGCGCCGCAGTCGCCCGTCCCGGATGAAAGGAATCCCACACGCGCTTCGCTGCGATTTCCATCATGTTCGGATGGGCTCGACGTTTTTCCTGAATTCGTGAGGAGATGGATTTCATGTGTTCGGTATCGTCGGCGGTGCCTCGTTCGCAGGATGCCACGATCAGGCGTCTCATTCCCGGTGCCAGAGGCACGCGAGCCGAACTGCGTCGTGAAGGAAGAACATTGGGTTCCCGTGGCCCAGCGATGTCCGTTTTCACTGGTTCCCTATCCACGCTGATATCGATGAAGGTGCGCAGACAGGTGTTCTTGCAGAAATAACACCGTGTATCCTCGGTCCGATACGAGGCCACATGGAGGGTGCGCACCGCATCGAAGCCAATGAAGTGGGACGGCTGATGCGCGACATGAAGCCGGGCTGCTTCGAGGGCGGCACCGATGGCACCGGCTTCGCCGGTATGTCGATGCACGATGATCTCGGGCGGAATGGGTTGACCGTGAAACCGAGCTCGGATGAAGTTCATCTGGGCTTTGACTGCGGCCAGGTTTTTCTGCGTTCCACCCTGGAGGACGAAGCGGGTTCCGAGCCGGGTGAGATTGGGAATCTGCGACACATACAGCCATATGTTTTTCGGAAGCACTGTCGCCAGGCCCGCGAGAATCTCCTCAGGTTTCCAGCCCAGACGCTGGAAATCTACGATGTCGCTCTGCAGGAATACGGCACATCCATGACTGAATTCGGGACAGCGTTTGGCCCGCAGGGCAACATCAGCGAATTGATCGACGGAAAAGCCAAAACTCTCTGCTGTTCCCTGCAGGAAGTATCCATTCCCTGCGGAACATTGCGTATTCAACTTGAAATCCACGACCCGACCATCCTTCAGGATCAGGATCTTGATGTCCTGTCCGCCCACATCGCAGATGACGTCAACATAGCGATAGAAGTGGAGTGCAGCTTGACTATGGGCCACGGTTTCCACCAGCGCTACATCAGCTCCGATGCAATCCTTGAGAATATCCTTGGCGTATCCCGTGGTCCCCACCCCAAGAATTTCCAATCGACAGTGACGGCGGGTCAGCTTTTCGTAAAGTCGGCCAATAATGTCGATTGTATCCTGAATCGGATTTCCTCGCGATAGCTGGTACTCGGTGAAGGCCACCTGACGATGCTCGTCGAGAAGCACTGCCTTTGTGCTGGTGCTCCCTCCATCGATACCGAGAAATCCTCGAAACACCGACCCAGGCTCGGGTTCCGCTTCCTGAAAGGGAACCGGAGTGTAACGGGCGAGAAACTCCTCACGCTCCGCATCAGAATGGCACAACCCATCCATCCCCGTCGAACTCTTCGCTTCGTCCCTGCCGGTGGAAATAAAAAACTCCAGATCTGACAGGCCCGCGAAGGGTTCTCGCTCCTCACGGTCCTCCAAGCCATATTCCGCCGCACCCAGGGCCGCGAAATACTGGGCATGGTCAGGGGTACGGACAAGGTCTTCGGATCCCCTTCCCTCCGGTAGCACCAACTCCCGTTCCTCCCACAGAGACAGGATATTCCGTCTCCAGCACTCAGCCAAACCGGGAATGAACGTATTCGGTCCACCTAGCAGGAGCACATCCGGCATCAAGGTGTGTCCCCTGGTGAGCACCGTGAGATTCTGAAGAACGATTGATTCGAACAGCGAAGCCAGCAGTTCCTCGGATGGAATCCCCTGCTTCTGGAGACTGTTGATATCGGTCTCAGCGAAGACACCGCATTTGCCAGCCACGGGGTGGATCTTCACGCCGGTATATCGAACGGAGCTGAGATCCGGTAATCGCAAGCCGAGCTTCGCCGTGATCTTTTCAATAACGGCTCCTGTTCCCCCGGCGCATTTATCGTTCATCGAGGGAATCTTCTTTTTCCTCCCCGTGCCAGGGTCCTCCTTGAAAATGATCACCTTGGCATCTTGTCCCCCCAATTCGATCACTGAACGGACCTCGGGAAAATGTCGTTCCACGGCAAGACTCACGGCATTGACTTCCTGCACGTACGTGCCTCGCAGAAACGGAGCCAAGGTGCGACTCCCGGATCCGGTGACATACAGATACAGGGCGGTGTCACGCGAAAGTACCTCGGTGGTGACTTCGTGGATAAGAGTTCGAACCGCTTCGGCCTGTCGGGTATCGTGTCGGCGATAGGTGCTCCACAGGAGAGCTTCCGTGTCGGATCGCCGGAGCACGGCTTTGACGGTGGTGCTCCCGACGTCGAGTCCCAATACCCAGCGCGGCCGACTCATGAGGTTCTCCCTGGGATTCGAGGGGGTTTCTTCGGCATACGGGCGAGAACCCGTGCGGCGATGGACACTGCGCCATTTCGAGGTGTGAGTCGAGTAAAGGGTCTGTTTTCTCGAAGGTCGCCATCGGGGATGCACCGTACTTCGAGCAATCGATCCCATTCCCCATGTGCCTTCTGTTTCGCCTCGCTCAACGCCATCTGTACACGACTATATGCGTTAATCACCCCTTCCCCCGAGGTTTCGATCGGAAGGAACAATAGTTCGGGATGATGCGCGGTGACTGCGCTTTGCACCCCGTCGCTCTGCGTGCTTGGCATGCATCCGAAGGGCTTCAGACTGAGAACCATGTGACAGAGTCCCATGCGGGAATAGTACAGACTCTTGGCCACCTCCAAATGCCCTTCCCCACCCTCGATCCGCGAATGATAATAGGGGTGGGCCAGGCGACGGAGGGAGCGCTGGCTTGGAAGAGGCTCTGGAATCGATCCCAGCATATGACGAAACCGTGCGTATACCATCGAAAACACACACTCCGCAGCCGTCAACCGCAACCAGGAGAGCGCATGGCTTCCCGTCATGCGGAGCGCGGCACGCAATCGAGGCAGGCCGCGGGAAATTGCATGGAGTCCCAGATACTTGCGATCCTGGTGATAGAGCTTGCTCTGATGGAGCATGTATAGAATCCACCCACTGATCGAATCGACCTGCACCTGAGCTCCCTCCTGCTCCAGAAACGAGAACATGCGAAAATTCCCGTCGCCCTCGGTGGTCTGGGCCCAGAATTCGCCGGTGATTTTCACGATGGGGCGTACGCGAAGACGATCGAGAGCGATGTGTTCGAACTCCGCGCGACAGCGGCGCATGGCATCTGCGAGTTCTGGTGCTCGAAGAAAGGCGGCAAAGAGTCGTGCTCTCCCCAGTAATCGTCGCCCCTCGATGTAAAGCGCGTTCCACCGCGATGTCCGCACGAGGAGGCGGTTCAGTGCCTCCGCCAAGTGCTCTATTCCTCGGGCCAGTGCTGCGTCCACCGAGCCCTGCTGGATTTCGTACGGACGGAACTGATAGGCGATATCGTTTACCAAATCTGCGAGGAGAAAAGTGTAGAGGAGACCAAGTGTGAAGGGCAGGTTCAATACAAGGCCGGCATCGCCCACGGCCTGATCCAGACCCTCCAATTGCTGAATGATCAGGATTCGAAATCCCGCAAAGCCCGCATTTTTAAGAGCAAGGCGGAATTCACTTTCGTACATGCCGAAGCGGCAGGGACCACAGGCCCCAGCCGTAAAGAACACGTACCGATCGATAATCTCCTGGCGAGTCAGACCCTGGGCTTCGAGTGCTTGCAAATAGCGAATCAAATTGCCTACGGTGAAGTAGGTGGGGTTGCACTGGCCATTGTTGCAGAATTCCCTGCCACGCCGGAGTGCGTTAATATCCGGAGTCGGGAGATATTCACATCGGTAGCCTTGTCCTACCATTACGGCCTGAAGCAGGCGTTCGTGCTTCCAGGTAAGGCCGCCAAAGAGAATTGTCGTGTGCTCGCGCTCGGATGCGAGAAACGGGCGTTCCGGATCCAATCGATAGTGGCGCGGCTCATGAGGTTGCTCCCTCCCCTGTCCCCCACCGGATCGCTCTCTCTGCGGATCTTCTTCGAACGGAGAACGCGGAAACTCCGTGTCGGGGGGATCGATGAAATAGAATTGACCGTCGATGTCAGGGATGCTCACTCCCGATCCTTTCGGGCAAAAGAAAACACAAGGAGGAATAAAATACGCAATCCGGGTTATCGGTCAAGGCTGTCGGCGAGGTTGGCATTCTTGCCAGGTACGTGAGATTCTTCGATGTGGGGACGAGGTTCCTCGATGCCGAATATTTGGAGCCGCTCGCGTGTTCGCCTCAGTTCTTCTGGTGCGAACAGGCGGCGAAGAAACCGTCTTTCGATGGCCATTTGTCCGATTTCCGCAGACGCGAGAAAGGTGATACTGCTATAGTACACGTACAGTGCGAGAGCCACCAGAATGGCATAGGGCCCATATACCGAGCCAAGACTCCAGAGGTTCACGAAATAATAGCCGAGAACCCCTTTGCCGATGGACCAGAGAATGGCAGCAGAAAAGCTCGACAGATATACGATGCGCCAAGGAAGGCGAGTATCAGGAAAGAACACGAACACCAGCACGAAGCCCACAAAGATCGCCATAAATGACAGCGCCACGGGTGCCACACCGGAGAAAAGCCAGCCGGAAAGCTCTTTGTTGAACACAGATTCGGCGATGGGACGAATCAGGAGAATGGCATGAGAAAAGGTAAACATCGCCACCAGTACCAGTCCGATGACGAGGATCAGCGCGATATCTTTGACCTTCGACACAAAAATGTTCATCGAGTCCCTAGCCCCGTAGATGCGATTAAGCGCGGTGCGTACGGCCGAAAACAGTGCACTCGACGCCCAAATGACGCCAAGAATACCGACGATTCCCGCCAGACTGGCTCCTCTTTGAACTCCGCTGAGGAGATCCCGAAGTGCGGTGGCCAGGCCTTCCCAGCCGAACGGCACCAGTCCGCTCTGCTCCAGAGCATCGGTAATGACTCGAACGGCATCATCTTGAGGCAGGTAGAGTCCCGCGAAAAAAAATACCAGCAGAACAATGGGAAGAAAACACAAGATGGCATTAAAGGCGATGGCCGCGCCACTCAGAAAGAGATTGTTGTCCTGCATTCGCTCCACCATACGGACAAGGTAGGTCCAGGACCGCAACAGGCGCGGCAGTGACAACAGCTTGGTGAGTCGTGAGGTGGGAGTGCTCATGCGCACGCGTTTATTGTTCGAACAGCGATGTCAAAGTTCCGCGATATGCCTCTACGAGGGTGGAGCAGGAGATATCGATGTGCTGATCCACGATCAGTCGATCCCCTCCCACCCTGCCGATTTCCTGAATATCCAACTCATGTTCCATCGCGATCTGCACGAGTTCCTTCTTGCAGTCGGGAGCACAGGACACGAGGATGCGGGACTGGGATTCTCCGAAAAATAAAGCGTCCTTCCTGAAATCATCGTATATGCGCAAGGTGGCGCCGAGAGGATGGGGGCCCGTGATACAGGATTCGGCCGCGGCGACCACAAGGCCTCCATCAGAAACATCATGAGCGCTGCGAACAAGACACTTTGCGATCATCGCCCGAGTCGCGACCTGAAGCTTTACTTCTTCTTCCATAGAGAAATGCGGTGCATCGCCTGCTACAAGTCTATGAATACGATAGAGATACTCCGATCCCCCAAAGTCATTTCTATTGCTTCCCAGTAGAAAAACAAGGTCGCCCTCCTCTTTGAACCATTGAGTGGTGGCTAGTGAGATCTGGTCGAGAATACCCAGCATGCCGATGACAGGAGTTGGGTAGACAGCCCGCTCCATGCTTTCGTTATAGAAGCTGACATTGCCTCCCGTCACCGGTGTGTTCAGGGCTCGGCAGGCGTCCCCCATTCCGCGGCACGCTTCCGTAAACTGCCAGTACATTTCTGGTTTATAGGGATTTCCGAAATTGAGGCAATTGGTAATCGCCAATGGTTCCCCGCCGCTGCACACGACATTCCTCGCTGCCTCGGCCACGGCGATCATGGCACCGCGGTAGGGATTGAGATACACATATCGACCGTTACAGTCGGTTTTCACAATGAGAGCCTTTTCGGTGCCTTTGATGCGAATGATGGCGGCATCGCTACCGGGGCCCTGCACGGTGTTGGTTCTCACGCTGGTATCGTACTGTTCGTGGATCCAATGCTTCGAGGCGATATTGGGAGAGGCAAGCAGGCGTAGCAGCACATCCTGAAGATCCTTGGGAACCGGGATCGAGTCCGGCTGAAACGCGAGCGTAGTATCGAGATACCTCGGCCGGGCGGTTTCGCGGATGTACACTGGTGCTCCACCACCCAGGACAAGGGTTTCGGCTGGTACCTGGGCCTTGATCTCTCCCTGATAGCGGATCGTTACTATGCCATCGGAAGTAACGGTGCCGATGGTTGCCGCATGCAGATCCCACTTCTCGAAGATCTCACGCACTCTGTCTTCCTTTCCTTTTTTTGCCACGACCAGCATCCGTTCCTGAGATTCCGACAGGAGGATTTCGTAGGCGCTCATTCCCGACTCGCGTACGGGAACGGCATCGAGCATGATGTCCATGCCGCTCTTTCCCTTTGCCGACATTTCACAGGTCGAGCATGTGATACCCGCCGCTCCCATGTCCTGAATTCCCACGATCAGATCCTCTCGAATGATCTCGAGAGTGGCTTCCAACAGCAGTTTTTCTGTGAAGGGATCTCCCACCTGAACCGAAGGTCTCTTCGCTTCGGAGGCTTCGGTGAGTTCTTCGGACGCGAAGGTGGCGCCGTGAATGCCGTCCCTGCCGGTGGAGGATCCCACGATCATTACCGGATTTCCTTCTCCCTCGGCAATCGCGGAGGCGACCTGCCCATGACGGACGAGTCCCACCGCCATGGCGTTGACGAGGGGATTATCCTGATAGGCATCCTCGAAATACACATCTCCCGCCACCGTCGGGACTCCGAAGCAATTTCCGTAATCCCCGATTCCCTTCACGACACCCTTGACGATGTACTGAACATGCGGATCGGTGGGGTTTCCGAAGCGGAGTGAATCCAGACATGCGATCGGACGCGCGCCCATGGTGAAAATATCGCGCAGAATGCCGCCCACCCCGGTCGCTGCACCCTGATAGGGTACGATCGCCGACGGATGATTGTGACTTTCGATCTTGAAAGCAACCGCCTGCCCATCCCCGATATCCACCAGTCCTGCATTCTCCTCTCCTGCTCCAACTAGCATGCGTCCCCCACTTCGAGGCAGGGTTTTCAGAACCGCGATTGAGTTCTTATAGCTGCAATGCTCACTCCACATCACACTGTACATTCCCAGTTCGGTATAGGAGGGAGTGCGACCAAGGATTTCGGTGATACGGTCGAATTCTTCGGGAATCAGACCGAATTCCAGTGCGAGTTCGAGAGTGACGATGGGTTCCGGCATGGAGTCTCCAGGGGAATTCACGAGGGGAATACGAAGTGAAAAAATACGAAAACCATCTCCTCCCACGAAATGAGGCGGAAGCCACTGCCCTCACATGACGACAAGAAAAAAGCCTCCACTGGAAGGGGAGGCTTTTTCGTCGCAAAGACCTGGAGTTATTGTGGCCCCAGCATGGCACGTGCTACCGATTCGTCCATAATGATCGGCGGAAGGAAACCATTGCTTCTTTTCGCGAGTGGAGCATTGAGACCCGGCAACCGCGAGATTTCGACATAGGGGATATTGGCTCCAAATTTCGAATTCATCACATGAATGAACTCGTTGGCCACGATCCCCGCACCCTTGTTGGATGGATGGATGCCGTCGAGGGAGAACACACCTCCCGAGATAAAATCAGCCGTGAAACGTTCTCCGGCGATCATCCGACCTTTCATGCGGAGCTCTTCGAATACCGCGTGAAAATCCACCAGTGCGAAATTGGCGCCTGCGGCTGCGACCGCATCCTGGATCTCCTTGTTGTACTCATCGACAGCCGCGTCCACATTCGCGGCTTCGGATTCTTCAAGCACATCCTCATCGCCAAGTGGCAGATTCGGCAACAGTCCCACACCTTTCGAGAGTTTACTCTGCGCGGACAGGATGACGTAATCGTGATCCCCTACCGTTTTCACGGAGTTGTCTTTCGCACGATAATAAATGCTCAGCAACTGCGAAGGATTCTGTGGATTCGGGATCTTCCGCGGCACCGTGGAGAAAAAGGGAATGTTTTTAATACTGGGAATATTTCCCACCACGACTTTCGTATTCGGCAGGGCTGCCTTGATCGTTCCGAAGATATAGGCCAGGGAATTTCGGATGACGATGGATTCGGTCGGGAGACTAAAGGGGGCCTTCCCATCAAGGCCGAGATTGGTACCTCTCGTACCGCCAGTAATGGCATAGATGAGGGCATCATTGTTTCCCAACCAGAACGTCATTACTGTGGGTTGCAGGTTCACCGCCTGTTTCAACTGCGAGGCACCGAAGCTCCGATCGCGAAGAATGAGGCGGAAAAAGGGATTCGAGCGTGCGGCAAAATCCGAGCTGTCGATACACTGCACCATGACGCAGTTGGGGATGCCGAGATTGTTGTAGGGTCTGAGATGGGTGGTGGCATTGGTGGGAACCACGGCATTCGAGGCACCCGCTTCGAGCACCACGCTCGGAGACAGGGACTTCAGGGTGATGAGCGAGCCCGTGCCTGGATCCGGCATGATGGGCTGAACAAAGGACGAGCCGAGTTGCTGCGCGATGAGGTTGGGAAAACTGTATTCCTGCGCCGACGCGAAGAGGGCACCGCTCTGATAGCCCGATGAAATGCTGTTTCCGATCGCGACGTACGCCGTGGGATCGATGGCTCCGAACGACCGTGGTCCGATGGGAGGATCCTTCTCCGAGCATCCGGAGACTCCCATAAGACCCACGATCACGGCGAGAAGAGTGAGGGTGTGTTTCATGAGGTCCTCCTAGAAATGATAACCGAAGTTGAGAGCAACGAGATTGGCAGAGCCACGATAGAGCCCGTCGAGGTAGACTCCGTCTGGGTAGGATGTCTTTTCGGTGGTCCGATCCTTGAAAAAGAGATGCAGATATGCGAAATCCACCGTCAGGTTTGGCAGAAGGTCGTACCCGCACCCGATATTCAGCCCATGACGATCGGCATCGGGAAGAAGCGGTTCGAGATGTTCGTCCGGCACGGGGTTCGCATCATAGAAATATCCCGCGCGCAGCTTCAGCCCCCATTCCGGAAGACGGTACTCTCCACCGAACCGGTAGATGTAGGTGTCCTTGTACTTCTTTGGAGACACTTGGTCGCTCTGCTTCACGCCGGGCGTGTTCTTGTCGTCTTTTTCGAAATTGATTTCGAGCTTGTCGTAGGAGGACCACTGAATCCCCTGCAGGTCGAATTCGAGTTCAAGATTCTCAATCGGCATCCAGGCAACTCCGGCATACCAGTTCGCGGGGGCCTTGAGCGCCGTGGTCACATTTCCTCCGGGAAAGAGCGCCTTCAGCCCTGTGGGTGGATTGAAATCGGCCGTCCCCGTGAAGTCGATATTGGTTTGGGCTCGGTAGGTAAAACCGAGGGACACCGATTCGATTGGACGGACCAGAACGCCGGCGTTCCAGCTGTAAGCCAGATCGCCGTCGCCTTCGAGGGTGAGAGACAGTTCGGGATCGAAGTTCGTAACCGCACGGCGCAGCTTCACAGTCGAAATGACGAGGTTCGCGCCGACTCCCACCGAGATCATATCGTTGATGGCATAGGAGACCGTCGGCATGATGTAAAACGTGCGGAGATCGATTTCCCGTGTGATGGCCTTCCCTACCCAGTCATCCGGCCATTCAGTACCCAGGCCGTACGGTGTGGTCATTCCCACGCCCACTCCCAGACCCTTCAGCGAACCATCGGTGAAGGAATAGGTGGCATACACGTTGAAGGGAGTGAAGACATTGTCGTTCATCTTCCACTCCTGTCGAGAATTGTAATTCGTCGGCCCGTAAAACGTGTAGGATGGGGCGATCAACGTCGTGCCGATCTGAATGTGTCCTCCCCGCAGCCACGAGATGCCAGCGGGATTGAAATAAATGGCCGAGGCATCGGACGCTCGCGCAACGAAGGCACAGGCCTGGGCAAGCGCTCGCGCCCCGTGTTCATTCAACTGGAATCCTCCAGCGAAGGACAGGTGGGTTGTCAGGCCACACGCCAACAGGAGAATCAAGGAACGGGGAACATTTCTCAATGGAGACCTCCGAATGTGGTGAAGTAGTCCAGGGATAAGGGAAGATTTGAAGAGATGTTCGAATGAACATCCTCATTCGAGTTCCAATAAGAGCGCGTTCTTTTCCACGGCATCCTGCGGATGCACCAAAATGGCGCGTACGGAGCCTGCGGCGGGTGCACGGAGCTCGTTCTCCATTTTCATCGCTTCGAGAATGAGAACAGGCTGCCCTGCTTCCACGAGGGAACCAGGTTCGACGAGAATGCGTGCGATCTTGCCTGGCATCGGCGCCTTTAAAAACAGATGCGCATGGGGAGAAGCCATGGAACTCGCCATGGTGCGAACCAATCGCTCTGCATCGGATTCGAGGTCCAGCTCCACCGTCTTTCCATTGACCTGAAGCACGACATGCGTGTCGTGAGGATGGACCTCGATGGGCTGAATATCGAATCGCCGCTCTCCAATGCGAAGCATCCAGGATCGTCCCCTGGACTGCAATTCTACCACATGGTCCACGCCATTGATCGTCCATACGGAACCATCAACGGACTCTATCGTGACGGGTTGGGAAGAAATCGTGGTATGCCACTTCATGATCGCATTCGGGATCGGTGTTGCTGCAGCCAGGGAAGAGTCGATGGAGAGGTGCGTGCAACCGATCCCGCAGAGCGGTCTCGAAGGTGAATGGCCAGAAGCGCGGCGGCGAGCTGTTCCTCGTCGTCTGCCCCGGGAAGGTACTCGGTACGAAAATAGGTGGGGATGAATCCGATATTGAACTGCCCGCTCACAAAGGCCTCGTGACCGAGCACAAAACGACAAAATGGAATTGTGGTTTCAACTCCGCTGATCCGCATTTCGGCGAGGGCGCGATCAAGCGCTGTGATCGCCTCTCCTCGGGTCGCGGCCCATGCGATGAGCTTTCCGAACATGCTGTCGTAATGGATGGAAATCTCGTCTCCCTCTTCGACGCCGGCATCGAGTCGGATTCCAAATCCGTGCGGAGGCCGGAGGGTCTCAATGCGTCCGGTGGACGGCAGAAAATTCTGTCGAACATCCTCGGCGCAGAGCCGGGCCTCGATGGCGTGTCCCCGAAGCTGCACCTGATCCTGACGAAACGGCAAGGGCGCACCTTCGGCGATGGAGAGTTGAAGCTTGACCAGATCGAGCCCCGTCACCATTTCCGTCACAGGATGCTCTACTTGCAGGCGTGTATTCATTTCGAGGAAGTAGTAGTTGCTGTCGTGATCGAGAAGAAACTCGATCGTTCCGGCTCCCACATATCCGCACGCCACTCCCGCCGCCACGGCGGCGCGGCCCATGGACTCCCGAAGAGCGGGCGTGAGCACGCTGCTGGGACACTCTTCGATCACCTTCTGATGTCGTCTCTGCACCGAGCATTCCCGCTCGCCGAGGTGGACGACATTCCCAAAATGATCCGCAAGGATCTGAAACTCAATATGGCGAGGACCTTCGAGATACTTCTCGATATACACCCTCTCATCGCCAAAGGCCTGTCGGGCTTCATTCTGGGCAGCCGATACTGCGGACAGCAGTTCGTCGTCCGATCGCACGATACGCATGCCCTTTCCGCCTCCACCCGCCGCCGCTTTGATCAGAACCGGAAATCCAATCGTGCGGGCGATGAGCAGGGCTTCCTCCTCACTTTGCACCGCCGCATTGGTGCCGCTCAGAACGGGGACGCCATGGGCCCGCATCAGCTCTTTGGCACTCGTCTTGTCCCCCATCGCACGAATGGCCGAGGCGGGTGGGCCAATGAAGATCAATCCCGCGGAGGCCACGGACTCTGCAAACACGGGATTCTCGGAGAGAAAACCGTATCCCGGATGGATGGCCTGACAGCCGGCCTGCAGGGCGGCGTCGATGATGGCGTCGATGCGCAGATAGCTATCCCGTGATGGAGGAGGACCGATTCGCACGGCATGATCTGCCAAGCGGACATGCAGGGCGTGCACATCGGCGTCGGAATACACCGCCACCGCTCTCTTCCCTGCCTCGCGGCAGGCGCGAATCACGCGCACCGCAATTTCACCTCGATTGGCGATCAACACGGTATCGATATGGCGATGCGACGACGTCATGGCAAGGGAATGGAAACCGTAACCCGAGAATGGGAAAAGGAGAATGTACGAAAGGAGGATACTGGAATGCAAAGAGGGAGGAAACGCATCAACCCCGGAAAGAGCGGGATTCAGGATCGGTGGAATTCAACCGTCGTCTTGCCACTTCCTCCGTCATTCCATTGTCCCAGCGAGAACTGGGAGACGAAGGGGATGGTACGTAAAAAGGTATGCACGCGAGTTCTCAGGGCACCGGTCCCTTTTCCGTGAATGATCTCCACTTGGCGCAATCCGGCTAAATACGCGGCGTAGAGCCAGGAATCCAACTCTCGCACCGCCTCGTCGCCATACATGCCTCGAATGTCAATTTTCGAGGACACCTCCTCCGGTAGCGACTCCACGGGACCACTCTGAGGGAGAGGCGCGGCGGGCCGGAGTGTGGAAACCGATACGCGCATTTTCATGATCCCGAAAACGACGGCGACCATCCCCTCCTTCGCGGCTTCGGTCACCGTGCCAATGATGCCCGGATGATCGACCGACAGAACGGCATCGCCAACCTGCCAGTCGCGAACCTCCTCTGGCGGCGCGATGGGTTCCTCGCTCACCTCGCACATTTTGGCGAGGATGGCCTCGCGTGTTTCGCGCATTTCTGCACGGACCTGCTTCGTCTTTTCCTTCTCCGCCTGCGATTCTCGAATCTCCTGGATGACGGCTTCCACCTGAACGTTGGCATCTTCCACGATGCGGCGCGCTTCTTCGAGGGCGTCTTTCTTCAAGAGACGGACTTCCTGTTTTGCGGCCTTCATCTTGGCTTCGTATTCGCGAACCCGTTCTTCATATTCCTCTTTCTGGAGTTCAGCCTTGCGCAGCGTCACACCGAGATGTTGACTGGTGCGGGCCACTTCGGCGAGTAGATGTTCGAGAGAATCGGCTTGACTGCCGAGCAGGTCTCGTGCCGCATCGAGAATCTCCGCCGGCATACCCAAACGACGACTGATCTCGAAGGCATAGCTACTTCCTGGCAGTCCCGCACGAAAGCGATACGTCGGTTGCAGAGACACAGTATCGAATTCCATCGCCGCGTTCATCATCGCGGGATGGGAATGTGCGAAAGCCTTGAGCATCCCATGATGGGTCGTGGCAATCACCACGGCGCCGCGTTCGGTGACATGTCGCAACAATGCGGCTGCCAGTGCGCTTCCTTCGGCAGGATCGGTGCCGGTGCCGATTTCATCGATGAGAATCAGGGTCCGTGACGATGCGCGTTCCGCGATCGCTACCAGGCGGCGCATGTGCGCACTGAAGGTGCTGAGATCGTTTTCGACGGATTGCTCATCTCCGATATCCACCAGAATATCAGAGAAAATCCGAAAGCGGGATCCTTCGGCACAAGGCACCGGGATGCCACATTGCACCATGAGACTGAGGAGTCCCACGGTCTTCATGGCGACGCTTTTACCACCCGCATTGGGCCCGGTAATGACAATCGTGGTTTCCGGATCCCCGATGAGAATGTCGAGTGGCACGATGCTCTCGAAGGACTTTCGCATCAAGAGGCCTGGATGTCGTGCCTGATCGATTCGAAACAGCCCGTCTGTGACGACGTCGGGGATGGTACACAACGATGCCTGTCCATATCGCGCCTTTGCGAGCGTCGCATCGAGAAGTGCATAGGTGCTGAGGGCTACCACGAGATGCGGGATCGCAGGTCTCACGCGCTGGGTCAATTCCGCAAGAATTCTTGCGATCTCTCGCATCTCATCGAACTGCAGGTCTCGAATTTCGTTGTTGAGCTCAAGCGTTTCCGCCGGCTCGATGTACACGGTCTGCCCCGTAGCCGACGCGCTGTGAATAAAGCCCTGGACCTGTCTTTTCCATTCCGCCTTCACCGGCAGCACCATCCTTCCATCTCGCAACGTCACCAATTCTTCCTGCACTATTCCTTCGGCCGCCACACGCTTGAGGATCGCATCCATCCGGCGTCGCAAGACCTCCGAACGGGAGATCAATTCCTGCCGTATGCGCCGCAGTTCTTTGCTGGCATGGTCCTTTACATTCCCCTCTTCATCGACGACGCGGTCGATGTGGAACTCCATCATCTTGTCGGCATAGAGCAAATCGATTTGCTGCGCCGTGAGAGGGAACCGCTCTTCTCTCTTCTGCAGGTACGTTTTAAGGATTCGACTTGCCGTCATCATGGTGAGGACGGACCGAAATTCATCGGCCTGGACCATGCTGCCTTCGATCGCCATCCGATGCAGCGTCGCACGAATATCGTCGATGGGATGGATCGGCGGGGGATCTTCTCGTACAAGCGCGTCCCTCATCTCCGAGACGAGGAGCAAATCGTCACGGACCTCGGCATAGACACTCGAAGGGGTGAGTGCGTGCATGAGTTCCTGCCCCAGGGCCGTCGCACAGTACTCCGCCACCGTTGCCAGAACGTGAGGGAGTTCCAACTGACGACTCGCGTCAACAAAGGGAGTGCGATCGATCCCACTCTCCTCCGGTCTCACCTCATGCACCATGGAGCCGCTCCCGGACATCCTTGATACAGGACGCGAAGAGATGCGTCATCACCGAGGGGCGAGTGATCGCGGTACCTACCACCACGGACCATGCCCCCGCAGCAAGGGCATTCATGGCGTGTTCTGGGGTCATGATCCGTCCTTCGGCGATTACCGGAATAGTGAGGCTCAAACTCAGCTCATGGATAAGGTCTAAATCCGGGCCGTCTCCTCCGGTGGTGCTTTCGAAACAACTCAACGTCGTGGCCACGTAGTCCGCACCCGCTTCTGCTGCCCGAATGCCATCTCGAAAATTTCCGCAATCTGCCCAGAGAGGTTCGCGAAACTGCGCCCGCGCTTCATCGAAAAAGCGATATCCATCGCTGCCATCCGGGCGCTTCCGCTTCGTGACATCGATGGCCACAATATTGGCACCGGCCGCGAAGGTCTCTTCCACCGCCGTCAACGAAGGGGTGATGAGATCCGCGCCGTCGTCATAGGAGCCACGCACGTAGCCGATGATGGGCAGGATGGTTTCCTTTCGGACGGCCCGAATATGATCAGCCCCTTCGAGGCGGAGTCCCTGCGCACCACCCTGCACGGCGGCATCCACATAATGCCGTACGATTTCGGTGCCTACCGACTTTCCGTGATCCGAATGCCAGGAGACGATGAGACCATGGCGTAAAATGTTGAGGAGATCCTCGGCATGGAGGGAAGGGAGGGACGTTTCAGTCATGGGGTGCTGAACAGGATGGGAAGAAAAAGCCGGGTGAGGAGACGCGATGCAAGAAAATGACATCCCGTCATGAGCGCGAAGGATAGAAGGGCGACGAGGAGACGGTACGGAAGCCGTATCCCGAAGGGATGGGTGGCCTGAACGACATTGAGCACTGTCCAGCCCAGCATCATTGTTGCAGTTCCCGCGAACATCCATGCTGCCGTAGGATGGTACACCCAGGGAGAAGGGTTGGTGGAAAAGAGCACGTCGCCAAACACGCCCGTCATGAGAGGTATGGCCATCAGACCATAGAGCACGAGAGGGATTTGTGCATACGCGGTAACTGCTCCCCCATCCCGATACTTCTCCCAGTGTCTTTTGCAGAGGGATGTTCCAAGCCAGAGCAGGCTGCTCAGCAGGAACGTGCTGAGCAGTCCGTACAGGGGACCGACAAAAATCAACAGGGAGAGCAGCAGCCCCAGCGTTGCCGGTGTATCCCCCACCCGAGAGAGGATCATCACGCCGAGAAGGAAGAAGGGGCCGCTCGCCGCAGCGAGGAGCACGGTATAGTTTTTCCGTTCACTGCGTACGATACGATGGAACCCTGACGCGGGAGCTGTCAGTACCTGTCCGATCGTGGAGAAGAGGTGAAGCACCGGGACTCGTTCCTGCAGGTAGGCCCCGCAGGAACGACAGGTGACAGTGGTCGCGGTACCGCGTACTCCACACACGGGGCAGAGAGGCTCGACAACGCGAGCGTTCATACGGATTCTCTTATTGGCCGTGACAGTTCTTGTACTTCTTGCCACTGCCACAGGGGCAGAGCTCATTGCGCCCGGGACGCTTGTCTACGCGGATCGGCTGCTGCGTTCCGGCATGGGCCTCGGCGGGTGCCTCGGCATTGGGCATGGCGTCTCGATTGGCCTGATATCCCATGCCGTCGGATGCCGTTTTAGTGGTCATCAGATCGCGCACACGTGGACCACGAATAATACGCGGCTGGAGTTCTTCCTGCACGGGATAGAGGCGGAACACCATCCCCAGAACTTCGCGATTGATCATGCCGATCATCTGGATGAACATCTCGAAGGCTTCCTTTTTGTATTCGATCAAAGGGTCCTTCTGACCGTAGGCCCGCATATGGATGCCTTCCTTCATGTCATCCATCTCGCGGAGATGCTCTTTCCATCGGATATCGATCACTTGCAGTGCCGACATCCGCATCAGTTGCTGCATGATCTCGGAGCCCAGCTCCTTTTCCTTCCGCTTGAGAAAATCACGTGCGGTGGACACGATGATTTCCTGAAGGTCGTTTTCTCCGCTGAGCGCATGCCCCACGTTTTCGAAATCGATATCAATCACAAGAGAGCGTCGCAAATCCTCGCGCAGCACATCGAGTGTCCCCTGCCCCCAATGCTGGGCCGCTTGATCTTCGGCGAACTGATCGAGCATATCGAGAATTGTTTCGGTCATGTTCTCTCCGAGGAGAGCCTGGCGACGGCGGGCATAGATCACGGTTCGCTGCTGGTTCATCACATCGTCATATTCCAGAAGCCGCTTGCGAATACCGAAATTGTTTTCTTCCACCTTTTTCTGTGCGCGTTCGACACTCTTGGTAATCATCGAATGCGAAATGACCTCGCCTTCCTGAATGCCCAAGCGGGTCATGACACTGGCGATACGCTCGGAGCCAAACAGGCGCATGAGATCGTCCTCGAGCGACAGATAGAACCGCGACACGCCGGGGTCGCCCTGACGGCCCGCGCGTCCTCGCAACTGGCGATCAATGCGGCGCGATTCGTGGCGTTCGGTGCCGATGATCACCAGCCCGCCATGATCCCGCACTCCCGGTCCAAGCTTGATGTCCGTTCCGCGACCCGCCATGTTGGTGGCGATGGTGATGGCACCGGGCAGACCGGCGTTCGCGACGATTTCGGCTTCTCGTTGGTGCTGCTTGGCATTGAGCACGTTATGGGGGATCCCTCGCCGTTTGAGCATGCGGGACAGGGTTTCGGATACTTCCACATTGGTCGTTCCTACCAGAACGGGCTGTTTCCGTTCACGGCAGTCTGCGATATCGTCGATCACCGCATTGTATTTTTCCCGCTTCGTCTTGTACACCTTGTCTTCTTCGTCGACACGGGTAATCGGTCGATTGGTGGGAATGACGATCACGTCGAGCTTGTAGATCTGGTAGAATTCTCCGGCTTCGGTTTCAGCGGTGCCGGTCATACCTGCGAGCTTGCGATACAGACGGAAGTAGTTCTGAAGAGTAATGGTGGCCAGGGTTTGTGTATCCCCTTCCACGTGCACGTTTTCCTTTGCCTCGATGGCCTGATGCAGTCCCTCGGAATAGCGTCGGCCCGGGAGAATACGACCAGTGAAGGTGTCCACGATGAGCACCTTACCTTCCTGCACCACATACTCGACATCCTTTTCGTAGAGGCAATAGGCCTTCAACAGTTGATGTACGGTATGGAGCTGATCGCTCTTCTCGGCGTAGTTTTTTTGGAGATTATCCTTTTCCCTCTGTACATCCTCTTTCGACAAGCCACGATTCTCGATCTGGCTCAGTTCGCTGGCGATATCGGGAAGGACGAAGAAATCCGGATCGTCCTTCGGTGCAAGGAAGAGGCGTCCCTTCTCGGTAAGGTCCACGGTATAGTTCTTCTCTTCGATGGCGAAGTACAATTCCTCGATCACCTCGGGCATACGCTTGGCATTGTCCTGTCGGTAAAAGCCATCGGTCTTCTGAAGCAAGGACTGGTATTCCGGTTCACTGAGGATCTTCAGGAGCTTTCTGTTTTTTGGGAGGCCCTTCGAAGCGCGCAGCAGAAGGAGTCCCGCGTCCTCGGTTTTCCCTTCGGAAAGCAGGCGCTCGGCATCGGCCAGGATCTTGGCCACGAGGGCGTTCTGCGCGTTCACCAGACGATCGACCCGCGGTTTCATGATATCGAACTTGTGGTCGGTATCACCCACGGGGCCCGAGATAATCAACGGCGTTCTTGCTTCGTCGATGAGGACGGAGTCCACTTCGTCCACGATGGCGAAATGATGCGGTCTCTGCACCATGTCGATCGGATCGGTGACCATGTTGTCACGCAGGTAATCGAAGCCAAATTCGTTGTTCGTTCCGTACGTGATGTCGCAATCATAGGCTTTCTTGCGCTGATCCGAATCCATCCAGTTCTGGATGCATCCGACCGAGATCCCATGGAACTCGAAGATCTTTCCCATCCATTCGCTATCGCGCTTGGCGAGGTAATCATTCACCGTCACAAGATGGACGCCCTTTCCCGTCAACGCGTTCAAATAGAGCGGCAGGGTGGCCACGAGGGTCTTGCCCTCACCCGTCGCCATTTCGGCGATCTTGCCCTGATGCAGCACCACTCCACCGATGAGCTGCACATCGAAGGGTACCATGTCCCACACCACCGTGTGTCCCACCACATCATATTCCCGTCCCACCATGCGTCGACAGGTTTCTTTCACCACGGCAAACGCTTCCGGGAGCAAATCGTTCAGGAGATCCTCGGTCGTTTCATGCTGTTCTTTTTCGAGGTCATCCTTTTCCTTATGCAGACGCTCTCTTTCGTCCATCGTCAGATCGGGAGATTTCAGCTCTTCGCGTATCTCCGCCAATCGTGCTTCATATTCATGAACCTGCTCCTGAATCCGGGCTCGGTATTCCTGGGTCTTCCCGCGTAATTCCTCATCGGTCAATCCCTGAAGCGTCTCGAAGTGGGCATTGATCTCATCCACGATCGGTAGGAGCTCGTTGACATCCCGATCGGAACGTTTTCCTCCAAAAATCTTTTCCAGCAGCTTGAGCATGATCGAATCTCATGGTGAAACGGAACGGCCATCCCAAAAAAGGGATCGCATCGTATCAATCTATCGCTTTCCAGATGGGCACGCAAGGCACCAACACCGCCCCGCTTCTGGTCTTTTTCACGACTTCTATTTCAGGATCCCCGCACGACGCAGCAGAGGCAGAAGTGAACGCACTCCGTGATTAGTATACTCCCGCAGCGCATACATGGAGGGAAGAAGACGGATCTCTCCATAGAGCCCCGCAGGCAGACCCGGCCACAGATCGGCGGTGGAGAGCACGGTCACCCAATCTTCGCGATCGGGATAATCTCTATCTCGATACAGTGCGCAGAACCCTACCGATGCCGGGAGGAGGGGTGGAAACAAAGAACGAGGCAGATCCAGCGACAGTCGGATCCCTCCCTCCACGGCCTCCTTCCTCGCCTGGATGCCAGACAGGTTCGAACCGATCTCGGGAGACAACCGATCGGGATCCAGGACGAAGACATCCACTTTCCCATTTCTCAAAAACCCAAGTGCCAGTCTTAACAGAGTCCGCGCATCCCCGAGCCGGGGACGCCACACTCCCTGTTCCGACACCAGGCGAGGCTTGTCCCCCAAATCGAACAGCACGAGCAGGGTATCTCCCCCATGTGGTTCATCCATGGTCAGAATACGGTCATCGAGGACGGTGATGCGGAGGTGCAGGTGACGAAGGTCGTGGTATGCTTCCACATGGAGAGCCGCGTCGTCGGGACCCGACCAGCTACTGGAGCCCGACATGATGCGTGTGCCGGAAGAATCCACTGTGGTCGAAGTGAACGCAGGAATATCGGGAGCGGAGTGCGGAAGTGCGGCGATCACATCCGCTTGGACATGGAGCAGGAGGCGCGATCCGTTCGGAGACAGATAGCGCTCATCGAGTCGGCCACGATCCAACAGGAGATCCCGTTCCCGCGACAATGCGCGGAGGGAGCCACTCCCTGCCGGGCCGTTTTCCCACTCCTCCTTCAACAGGCAGAGCCCGTTCCGCAACGCGTAACTGGTCAATTTCCAGTGCTCGTCGCCCAATTTCTGCGAGAGCACCAAGACGCCCTCGTCGAGGGCATACCCCACTTCGACGGGAGTGGACAGAAATCGCCGCTCGAAGGTGCGTACCAACGTCCATATCCCTTGCCAACGCGTGAACAGCAGGAGAGTGGTGCGGCGTGGGTCTCGGTCAGGTTCACGATAAGAAAGCACCACTTCCGGAATGGAATCTCCCGTGATATCGGAGGCATCGAAACCCTGGACGTTGCACTTGGGCGGCAAATGTGATAGAATGACACGCGCGGCTGCGGTATCCACACGAGCAGCCAGACGATCTTCCCATTCCTTCCATCGGAGAGAATCGATGTCGGCACCCAAGCCTCGTCCCGTCACCACGATCCACACGATCATGATGGTGATGCTGCTGAACGGAATTCTCCATCCCCTGCTCGCGGCTCCTCGCATGGAGGGACCGGACAAGGTGCTGCATCGTGCGGTGGAACGGATCCTGAAGCAAAAGACCCCGCGTGGAGCCCTGGTGGCAGTCGAGATTTCGGATCCACGAACCGGGACCATTCTCTGTTCCATCAATGCCGATCTCTTTCTCAAGCCCGCATCCAATACCAAATTGTTCACAACGGCCGCTTCGCTGCTCTTGGGGGACAGCGCGGATTTCCTGACCTCCATGGTTCTGGTCCCCAACGAAGGCGGACTGGATCTTCACATCGCCGGGTCGGGAGACCCCCTGCTGCGTCTGCAAGATATCCAAAACCTCGTCGATTCAATACGCACGGATCTGTACGCCTGGGCCAGGCGCCAAGGGCTACCGGATTCCGTTTCGACTCTTCGCCGACTCGTGCTCCATCGACATTGTTCTCCATCGGAACCCTACGGACACGGCTGGATGATCGAGGATCTGGTGGATGCCACCATCCCTTCGCGATCCTTGTTCCCGGTGGAGCGAGGACGTCTGGAGGTCATGGTGTCCGCCGTGTCCGATCGGTTTGGAGTGCCGGCCCTGGTACAGGTCTTCCCTCCCCTGCCAGGCATCGAATGGACTTCTTCCGTTCGCACCGGCACCGTGGAACGAATTCGGATTCAGCGCGCGCCGATGGCCAACCGGTTCGACATCTCGGGAACGCTTCCTCCGGGACGCTCTGTACGGGAGCGCTTTCCCATCTGGAACCCCGACACGGCGGTGCTTCAACTCGTCGTCGACACCTTACGCGCACGCGGGGTGGCCACGTCCGTCCTACCGGTGGTTCTGTCCGACGAGCCACTCCCGCAAGGTATCCTACGTTCCGTGCGTCATTCCTGGCGCGACGTGTTGAATCTCGCCAATCGATTCAGCGACAACCTCGCCGCCGAGGTCCTGCTACAGCGCCTCGGATGTCGCACCGGACGGATCGAGGATATCGAGGATTCGGGACTTGCCATGATGAAACGATGCTGTGCTTCCGTAGGGGTGGATACCGCGCTGGTTCGATTGGTGGACGGCAGCGGGATTTCGCATTACAACCTCACCACCGTCGCGGCGGTGGGACAATTGTTGCGTGCTCTTCCCCACCGACCGGGGTTTTCAACGTTTCTGGCTTCTCTGGCCCAGCCGGGATTGGAGGGAACTCTCCAGTCGCGCCTCCCCTCCATGTCGTTTCGCGAATCCCTGCATGCGAAAACTGGGACGCTACGCGGGGTGAGTACCCTCTCCGGCTTCCTTGGCACAGAAAAAGAAAAGATGCTGGTGTTCAGCATCTTTGTACAAAATTTCTCCGGAGAGAGCGGAGCGGCTAAAGCCGTGCAGGACGCGATTCTCGAAGCCTGTCACCGCTGGGAGCTCCAGCGATGACAGGCGCGAAAATCGTGGTCAGTCGAGTTCGATCATCGTCCGGTATTCGATTTTCCGATCTTCGACGAAGCGTGTGACGATCTGATCGATGAGCTGATCGGTCACGTCGTCCGAATCTTCATCCAGGCGATCGTATTCCTCTTCCGAAGCGCAGATATAGACTTCGCTGAATTGGTTGCCCTTTCCGCGAACTTCGAAGACGGCGTAGTTTTTACCCCGATCCATCGTGAGATAGTTCTTCAGGGCGCGAGCGGTTTCCTTGTACTCGTCGAGGTATTTTTCCTTGACGGTATACGTGATCGAAAAGATAAAGCGTGCCATGGGGTCTCCTGCGCGGTGGGTCAGTGTTTCCCTCGCCCGCCGCCGTGAGGACGGGGACGACGAGGACGGGAATCGCCACCTTCGCCATCGGCGTCATCGGGGGCGCCTTCGGGCTTGGGTAACAGAGCTTTGCGGCTCAGACTCATTTTTCCGTTCTCTCCGAGGGCAAGCACCTTCACGGTGACGATATCCCCCACTTTCAGCACTTCGTCCACTGTGTTCAGGCGGCGATGTTCGATTTGGCTGATGTGAAGAAGACCTTCCTTCCCAGGGAGAATTTCCACGAAGGCCCCGAATTCAGCGATACGTTTGACGGGACCGGTATAGATCTCTCCTTCCTCGGGTTGCTGGACGATGCCCTTGATCATGGCGATTGCCTTTTCGGCCTGCTCGTTGTTTACGGCCGCCACGGTCACGCGACCGTCGTCTTCGATATTAATCTCGGCACCGCTTTCCTTGACGATATGCTTGATCATCTTTCCGCCGGGACCGATGACCGCACCAATCAGATCCTCGGGGATGAAGAAACTGGTGAGCTGAGGTGCATACTTGCTGATGGATTCGCGGGATTGAGCGAGCGTCTGATCCATGATCGCGAGGATATGGAGACGTCCGTCCTTTGCTTGCGCGAGGGCCCGTTCCATGATTTCGAACGAGATCCCCTTGATCTTGATGTCCATCTGATACGAGGTGATGCCATCACGGCTTCCAGCCACCTTGAAGTCCATATCACCGAGATGGTCTTCATTTCCAAGGATATCGGTGAGAATCGCCACCTTGTCCCCTTCCTTGATCAGGCCCATCGCCACACCGGCAATGGCCTTACGGATCGGCACGCCTGCATCCATCATGGCGAGGGAGCCCGCGCAGACCGTGGCCATGGAGGAGGAGCCATTGGATTCGAGGATATCGGAAACGAGGCGGAGTGTGTAGGGGAAGTCGTCCTCACTCGGTGACACCGCGAGCAGGGCGCGTTCGGCCAGGTTGCCATGTCCGATTTCGCGACGGCTGGTGAAGCCCACCCGTCCCACCTCGCCCACCGAAAAGGGAGGGAAGTTGTAATGGAGCATGAACCGCTTGGTCGGTTCCTCGACGAAGAGACCTTCGATGATCTGTTCATCGCTCTTCGTTCCGAGCGTGCACGTCATCAGGGCCTGGGTCTCCCCGCGTGTGAACAGGGCGCTCCCGTGAGCGCGGGGCAGAATGCCGACCTCGCATGTGATGGGGCGAATGTCGGTGGTGCCACGACCGTCGAGACGCTGTCCCTTGTCGAGAATGCAGGCCCGCATCGCATCCTTCTCCAAATCATGGATCAGAGATTTGATCGTTCCTTCCTTCTCGGGGTAGGTCTCCGCCAGGGCGGTGAGCACTTCTTCGGTCAGCGCCTTCATGGCGTCGGACCGTTCATGCTTTGCCATCACGGTAGCGGCCATGTCGGTAATGCGTGCTTCACACAGCGACCGGACGGCCTCCTCGAGACCTTCGGGCAGAACCGGCGCGGTGATCGGCATCTTGGGTGTATTGAGTTCGGCGGCGAATTCGCCGAGCACCGCACAGATCGCACGGATGGCCTCTTGCCCCACCTTGACAGCGTGCAGCATGTCGGCTTCCGACACTTCGTTGGCCTCGCCCTCGACCATGATGATCGAGTCGGCGGTACCGGCCACCACAAGTTCAAGATCGGCGGCCTTGATCTGCGTGAGGGTAGGATTGACGATATACTCTCCATCGACACGGCCCACTCGGACCTCGGCGATGGGACCGTCGAACGGGATATTGCTGATCATGAGCGCTGCCGAGGCGGCGCAGGCACCAAGGACGTCGGCGTCGTTTTCCTGATCGGAGCTGTACACCGATACAACCACCTGGGTTTCGTTGCGGAATCCGTCGGGAAACATGGGACGGATCGGGCGGTCGATGAGGCGAGCAGAGAGAATTTCCTTTTCTGAAGGACGTCCTTCCCGCTTGAAGAAGCCACCCGGAATCTTGCCCCCCGCAGCGATCTTTTCGCGATAATCCACACTCAGGGGAAAGAAGTCGATGCCTTCCCGGGGTGAGTCTGACGCCACGACCGTGGCAAGCACCATCGTCTCCTCACAGGTGACCATGACTGCGCCACTGGCCTGACGGGCAAAACGACCGGTTTCGAACATGATCGTTTTTCCGCCCAGTTCAACACTTTTGCGAATGATATTCATTGAAGTTCCAGACTAAAGAGATGGGAGCATTACTTGCGAAGATCGAGAGCCTTGACGATCGCGCGATAGCGTTCGATATCCACTTTCTGCAGATAGCTGAGAAGGCGACGACGCTTTCCAACCATCTTGAGCAGTCCGCGACGGCTGTGGTGATCTTTCTTGAATTTGTCAAAGTGGCCGGAGAGGCCATTGATGGTCTCGGTGAGAATGGCGATCTGCACTTCGGGGCGACCGGAATCGTTTTCGCTCTTTCCGTACAGCTTCACCAGCTCCATTTTACGTTCCTTGGTCAGTGCCATGAGGGTCTCCTTGTGATTTCGGATTGTTTTTTATTGGATTGATTGGTTGTTCAAACATTCTAGCGTCTGGGACCGGTCTTGCACGAGCTGCTGGATCAGTGCACGCTGATCGTCGAACCGGCGTTCATCGCGCAACCGTTCGATCACCGACACCGCGATCGAGTGATCGTAGAGATCCGCGTCTAGCCCGATGACATGGATCTCGATGGTGCGCGCCAGATTCGTGCCGATCGTGGGTCGATGGCCGATATTCATCATGGCAGGATGTCGCTGTCCGGCCAGGTCGACCCAGACGGCGTAGACTCCATCGGCCGGCAGTACCTTGGATGGCTCGGGCACGGAAAGATTGGCGGTTGGAAAGCCCAATTCCCGGCCCCGTCCATCTCCCGTCACTACGGTTCCAGAGAGGAGAAAGGGCCTGCCCAGCATGCGATGTGCTTCGCCCACCGCACCCTCGGCGATGGCATGTCGAATGCGCGAAGAGCTGATGCGCTGTCCGTCCTCCACCAGATCTTCCACGACGGAAACCGAAATCGAACGAGTGGCCGCGAGGGAGGCCAACAAATCAGCCGTACCTCGCCGACCCGCTCCAAACGTATGATCCTCACCAATGACGATCGATCGTGCATCGAGGGCCGAAAACAAAATTTCTTCGACAAATCGCTCGGCGGGAAGTGAGGCAAAATCGCGCGTGAAGGGCACCACGTAGCAGAGGTCTGTACCGTGCTTCGCAAATTCCGTCATCCGCTCCTCGATGGTTGTCAGCAGGAAGGGCTGATCGGCATCGGAAGACAACACCGAACGCGGATGAGGATCGAAGGTCAACACCACCGCAGATCCATTGAGACGGGTGGCTTCCCTCGTCAGGGTCGAAAATATCTTTTGATGGCCGCGATGCATGCCGTCGAACGTACCGAGGGTCACCGCCACCGGACCTCCCGGAGGCGTGCTTGGCAAACCGTGCACAAGACGCATGGTGCCCATGACAGACAACATTTCGGTCTCAGGCATAGGTCCGCTCCCTCCTCCGTATCATGGCGCGCTCCACATCTTCGAGCGTCAACGCATCCTTCACCTGAAAATCTCCGATCGCGGTTCGACGAAGCGAGGTGATATAGGCCCCCACGTTGAGCACCTGTCCCAAATCATGGATCAGTGTGCGAACATAGGTGCCCTTCGTGCACGTGACACTGAAACAGTACTCTCCCCCGTCGGAGGGAAAGACCGTGAAGTCGGCGATGAACACACGACGCGGTTCCCGTTCCACTTCCTGGCCTTTTCGGGCGAGCTCGTACAGGCGTGTCCCTGCCACTTTCACCGCTGAAAACATTGGCGGAATTTGGTCGATGGCACCGAGAAACCCATCGGCTGCGGCCTGCACCTCGACGAGCGTAATGTGGTCGGTGGAGCAGTGGTGCTCGGGCGGCGTGGCTGCATCGTAACTGCGGGTGACGGCGCCGAGCGCGAAACTCCCGATGTAGATTTTGTCCATATCCTGAAACTGGGCGATACTGCGAGTCATCGCACCGGAGCAGAGAATGAGAAGTCCGGTGGCGAGCGGATCCAGGGTGCCGGCATGACCGACCTTGCGGACCTGAAACAGACCTCGAACTTTTTTCACCACGTCGAACGAAGTCCAATCAAGCGGCTTGTCCACCAACAGGACGCCTCCCGCTGCCGACGCAAAGCGATCGAGCGCGTTGACTTCAGGAGACATCATGCGATCGGTCCTCGTCCTGTTTATGGATGTCCTTGAAGATGCGATCGAAGCGCTCGACCCGATCGAGGGTCTCGTCATAATAAAAGCGGAGTTCCGGAGTGAACTTCAATCGCACCGACCGCCCCACCGCCATGCGCAGTTCTCGGGCATGCTTTTCGAAAAACCCGAGCACGGTGTCGCGATCCACGTCTGCGTGATAGCTACTGACATACACCTTCGCGATTCGAAGATCCGCAGTCATGATCACATCGGTGATGCTCAGGAGCCCAAATCCGCTGGTATCGAGATCCCTGAGGAGAACCCGACTCAGCTCTTCCCGGATGACACCCGCCACGCGTTCGGTACGAATGGACATGCGGCGACCTCCGTCAGGACAGCGTGCGTTTGACTTCGACGCGTTCGTAGGCCTCGATCACATCGCCGATCTTGAGGTCGTTGAATCCTTCGAGGGCGATACCGCACTCGAAGTTGGTATCCACCTCGCGAACATCGTCCTTGAAACGCTTCAGCGAAGAGATGGTGCCGTTGAAGATCACCACGCCGTCGCGGAGCAGGCGCACCTTGTCGTTCCGTTTGATCTTTCCATCCTGCACATAGCATCCCGCGATCGAGCCGATATGCGACACCTTGAAGACTTCGCGCACCGCAATCGTCGCGACCACTTTTTCACTGACATCAGGACGGAGCAATCCTTCGAGGGCCTGCTTGACGTCGTTGATAGCATCGTAGATGATTTCGTAGGAACGAATGTCGATCGATTCGGCCTCGGCCAATCGACGAGCGTTGAGATTGGGGCGCACGCGGAATCCGATGATGATCGCCTGAGAGGCCGTCGCCAACAGCACGTCCGATTCGGCGATGGCACCCACTCCCTTGTGAATCACGCTCACCTTGACCTCGGCTGTGGACAGACGAAGCAGGGAGTCTGAGAGCGCTTCCACCGAGCCGTCCACGTCGGCCTTCACGATGAGGGACAGTTCCTGCACCCCACCGATCTTGATCTGCTCGGAGATTTCATCGAGGGTGGTGCGATGCTGACGGCGGAAATCGGTTTCCCGCTTGATCTGCTGACGTTGCACAGCGATTTCGCGAGCTTGACGCTCACCTTCGGTGACCACGAACACATCGCCGGCCTGGGGCATTCCATTGAAGCCCAGCACCTGTGCCGGAGTGGAAGGAGGAGCTTCATCGAGCTTGTTTCCTCGTTCATCGAGCATCGCGCGCACACGACCAAACTCGATACCGGCCACGAAGGTATCTCCCACGCGGAGCGTTCCCTTCTGCACCAGCACCGTAGCGATGATTCCCTTTCCCTTGTCCAGCTGGGCTTCGATCACCACTCCGCGCGCCGCGCGATCGTGATTTGCCTTGAGTTCCAACAAATCGGCTTCAAGAATGATGCGATCGAGGAGTTGCTGGATATTGATGCCCTTCTTTGCCGAAATCGGCACCACTCCGTACCTGCCACCCCAGTCCTCAACGAGGATGTTGCGATCGGCGAGTTGCTGCTTGATGCGTTCGGGGTTTGCCTCGGGCTTATCGATTTTATTGATGGCCACGACAATGGGAACACCCGCCGCGAGGGCGTGACTGATGGCCTCGACGGTTTGTGGCATCACATTGTCGTCGGCCGCCACCACCAGGACCACGATGTCCGTCACCTGAGCGCCGCGGGCACGCATGGCGGTGAAGGCCTCGTGACCCGGAGTATCGAGGAAGGAGATCTTCCGACCATTGTCCAACTGCACCGTATAGGCGCCGATATGCTGGGTAATGCCACCACTTTCTCCCGCCACGACATTGGAGTTCCGGATATGATCGAGTAGCGAGGTCTTTCCGTGATCGACATGTCCCATGATCGTGACGATCGGCGGACGTGCTTCGAGGGTTTCGGTTTCATCCTCCACATCCTCGAGCATGTCGTTGGACACGTCTTCGTTCTTCTGGATCTCGAATCCGAATTCAGAGGCGACGAGCGTGATGGTATCGAGATCGAGGCGCTGATTAATGGAGGCCATGACGCCCATGGCAATCAAGGAGCTAATGACGCCACTCGGGGGAACCTTCATGAGCCCAGCCAGCTCGTTCACCGTGGCGTACTCATAGATCTTGATGATCTTGCTTTCGGCTTCGGAGCGTTCGATCTCGCGGGCAATTTCTTCCTGGCGCCGCGCCCGTTTTTTCTTGCGCAGCTGTGCTCGACTGGAAGCAGGTCCCACGTCGCTCATCGAGGCGATCGTTCTCTTGATGGCGTCGTTCACTTCTTCGGCATCCACCTCGCGGGCCTTGCCAGGCTTCCGCCCCTTCTTGCTTGCGGCGGCGCGAGCGCGGAGCGTTTCGAGATCCAGCTTCTCGGGCGTCGTGGTGGCGGGCTTTCCTGGCTCGATGATGCGTTTCTTTTTCTTTTTCTTTCCCAACAGCGAAGATGCGCTGTCTTCCGGAAGAGTCGTCTGTTGCGAGTCGTTCTTGTCCTTGGCGCCCTTCTCGCGTCCGGTGCCGCGGGCCGTTTTATCCCGATTGCGAGGATCGGATTGGCGTGCTTTCTGATTCGCCTTTTCGAGATCGATCTTGCCCTGGATGTTGAGCCCCATCTTCGGCACACTGGCTTCGATGGACACATCCAATTCCTTTTTCGGAGGAGGAGTAGGTTCCGGCGCGGGCTCCACCTTCTTTTTCGGGCTCGGCACGGGATCGGGCGTCGGCTCCTCGGTAGGTGCGGGCGGGATTTGTTCCGTTTCAACGAGCGGGGCAGGCTCTTCCGTCCCACGTTCCTCTACCTGTGCTTCAGGTGCAGAACGCGGTTCCTCTTCGATCGTCTCCGGCTCGGCTTCCTCAGGGGTCTCGGCGATCACCGGTTCAGGAATCTCGGGCTCTTCAACCTCGGGAGGGATGGTCGACACGTCTTCGACCGCCGGAACCTCGGTTGGTGGTTCTTCCGGAGCGGGCACCAGTTCTTCGACAGGTTGCACAGGTTCCGGCTCGGGCACGGTGGCCACGGGTTCCACGGATATTGGGTTCTCGAGCGGTTTTTCGGCGTCCTCCTTTTCGGATTTCCGTCGACGTTCCTGTTCGTCGTATTCCTTCTTCTTCTTCGCGTGCCGTTCGGCGTCCACCTTCTCTCGCTTGAAATGCTTCTCCAGGAGTTCGAGCATATCATCGGTGACAAGAGACATATGGTTCTTTACCTCGAAACCTCGCTTTTGGAGGAAATCGAGAAGAGATTCGTGGGAGAGATTGTATTCCGCCGCGACTTTGTAGAGACGTATTTTCTGGCCTTTTTCGAAACCTGACATGATGGACCGTACTTGATGAACAAACAGGGATGGAGGGGAGACGGTGGTCCGCGGGATTATTCTTCGGTGTCGCTTTCCTCTTCTTCTCCTTCTTCAAATGCCCGTTTCATATCGAGGATCATTTCGTTGATCGACTCCACGGTGGAACCCGGAATGCTGTTCAGCAATTCCGAAATCGGGGCAAGAATGACATCGTTTGCCGTGCGGAAACCCGAATTCTTCAGGAACTGAATCTTCTCGTCCCCATACTCCTGGATAAACTCATCCAAATCGATTTCGAATTCCTCGTAGGATTGCCGACGCTCCTCTCCTTCCTTCACAATCTCGATCCGGTAGCCGGTCAGCTCGGACGCGAGTCGGATATTCTGTCCGTTGCGACCAATGGCGAGACTGGCCTGGTCGGCCGCTACGTAGACGGCGGCGGTACGGTAGGAACGATCCACCACCACGCGGGTCAGCTTCGCCGGGGCGAGTGCGCGTTGAATGAAGATCTGCGGATCCTCGCTGAAGTTGATGACATCGATATTTTCGTTGTTGAGCTCACGCACGATGCTGTGGATGCGCACGCCCTTCATTCCCACGCAGGCGCCGACCGCATCGATACGGTCGTCGTGGCTTTCCACCGCCACCTTCGCGCGCTCGCCGGGCTCCCGCGCGATCTTGCGAATGGAGATCACCCCGTCGTAGATCTCGGGAATCTCCGCCTCGAACAACTTTGCGAGGAAGGCAATCGATGCGCGCGACACGATCACCGAAGGCATGCCGCTTCCCTTTCGTGCCACTTCCTTGATGATGCACCGAATGCTATCTCCTTTGCGGTAGCGTTCCTTGGCAATCTGTTCGCTCTTCGGAAGAATGAGCTCGGTACGCATGTGGTTGATGAGAACGTCATTTTTCCGAACCTGGTACACTTCGCCCACGACGATATCCCCGATCTTATTGGAGTATTCGTCGTTGATCATGTCCTTCTCAATTTCCTTGATGCGCTGGTTCAGGTTCTGCTTGCCGGTCGACACGAGGCGACGTCCGAAGTCCGCCAGATCAAGCACTTCGACGCATTCTTCTCCGACTTCAAGATCCTCACCCGTGATCCGCTTCGCTTCTTCCACCGTGATTTGGATGGTGGGATTCTCCACTTCTTCCACCACCTCTCGAATGAGGAAGAACTCGATCTGCCCTTTTTCCATATTGAGCACGATTTCGAAGTTCGCATCCTGGCCGTAGCGCTTGCGCACCATCATGCCGAAGATGTCTTCGATGACGGCGGTCAGGCGATCCTTTTCGATCCCCTTTTCGCGGAACATCTGCTCAAAAGATTCGATAATGGCCGCTTCCCGGCGGACATTCTCCTCTTCCTGCTTCTGACGCTGTTTCACAGTGGGTTTTTTCATGGTCGTTCACCTGCTGTATCGATGGCATTCGTATTTCGTTTTTTTAGGGACGGGATGATTCTCCCCTCCACAATGAGGTCCCAGCCGTAGCACACCTCATTCTTCAGTTGCCGCAGCGTGACGCCGTCGGCATCCGCTGAGATCAGGATTCCGCTCTGGCTGGTCTCGCGCTGTTCATCATGAAGCTTCAACTCGCACTGCGCACCAAGATGGCGGCGATACTGCCAATCATATCGAAGTGGGCGTTCCAAACCTGGAGAGGAGACCACAAGATCGTAGGCAGTATCGAACAGATCTTGTGTTTCGAGAAATTCCGATACGGCTCCGCTGATGCGGGCCAAGGTGTCGGCATCCACCCCCTGTTCGTGATCTACATAGATCTCCAGGGTCGATCGTTTTCTTCCGGCTCCCACCTTCAGATCGACTACATGGGCCTGACACTGTTCGACGATGTTGGAAATATGTTCGAGAAAGGACGCGATACCGAACCTCACATAAAGAAAAATGTGGGATTTTCCCACATTTCGTCCACGAATATAGACGTTCCGTTCAAGAGAAGCAACAGCCGGAAGGCGGAAAACGCGAAAAAAATCAATCATTTGCATACCAACTCCCACCGCGCTATACTTTGCGCTTTCTTTGGGGGCGCGCCGTGCGCCCCTCCATTACATTCGTACGGGAAACGCGCGTGCAGGAGAGGCAGGAAAAGACGATCGCCACCAACAAGAAGGCACGCCATGAGTATTTCGTGGCGGAATCGCTCGAGGTCGGCATTGCGCTGCGCGGCACGGAGGTCAAGTCCATCCGTGCGGGCAAGGTGAATTTTCAGGATTCCTACGCTCAAGTGAATGCGGGACAGCTCCTCCTGCATGGATTGCATATCAGTCCCTTCGAAAAAGGAAACATCTTCAATCACGATCCCGTCCGGACCCGCGTGCTTCTCGCCTCGCGCAAGGAAATCCGCAAACTTCAGGTCCGCGCGCAGGAAAAGGGCTTTACCTTGATTCCCCTGCGCGTGTATTTTTCGGGACCTTACGTGAAAATCGAACTCGGACTCTGCCGGGGTAAGAAACAATATGACAAGCGGGAAACGATCAAGGAACGACAAACCACCCGCGACATTCACCGTAGCTTATCGGAACGCGCATGACTCTCTTCCCTTCTCTCAATGAACAGATGGATCTGATCCGCCGTGGTGCGGTGGAGATTCTTCCCGAGGACGAACTGGTCCGAAAACTTGAACGTTCCCTCTCCACCGGTACTCCGCTGATCATCAAGCTCGGGTGCGATCCCAGCCGACCGGATCTTCATCTCGGGCACGGAGTTGTGCTTCGTAAAATGCGGCAGTTTCAGGACCTTGGACATCATGCCGTACTCATCGTCGGCGATTTCACGGGCATGATCGGAGACCCGTCCGGTCGGAATAAGACGCGGCCTCCCCTGTCCTTGCAGGAGACCCGTGAACACGGGCAGAGCTATTACGAGCAGGCAGCCAAGATTCTGCGTGGGGATCGAATCACCATTCGGTACAACAGCGAATGGCTGGGCACGATGACCTTTGAACAAGTGATCGCTCTGGCCGCGAAGTACACGGTGGCTCGCATGCTCGAAAGAGATGATTTCGAAAAGCGATATCGCGCGCAGGAACCGATTTCCATTCACGAATTTCTCTACCCCTTGGCCCAGGCCATGGATTCGGTGGCCATCGCTTCGGATGTGGAACTGGGAGGCACCGATCAGAAATTCAATCTTCTCGTCGGACGTGAAATCCAGCGTGAATATGGCGTCGAGCCGCAATGTATTCTCACGATGCCATTGTTGGAAGGCACCGACGGGGTGGAAAAAATGAGTAAGAGCTACGGGAATTATGTGGCGTTCAATGACCCACCAGAAGACATGTACGGCAAGGTGCTCAGCATTCCCGATACCCTCATCCTTCCCTACTTTACCCTCGCTACGGCCACACCCACCGAGCGCCTTAAGGCGGTGAGGGAGGAGTTAGCCTCGGAGAACGGCAATCCGCGCAATCTCAAACGGGAATTGGCGCGTTCCGTCGTCGCTGAGTTTCATTCCCCCGAAGCCGCTCTGGCTGCCGAGGAACATTTCGATCGGGTATTCATCCGAAAGGAGGCCCCTGAAGATATTCCGACGATTTCCATTCCGCTTTCCGAATCCCGGTTGCTTCTCGATGTGCTCGTCGAACAGGGTCTGGTCGCCTCCAAGGGCGAAGGCACTCGCCTGATGCAGCAGGGAGGAATCAGTATCAACGGAGAGAAGGTGGACGATCGCAATGCCCTTCTTCCTTCTCTGGACGAATGCACCATCAAGGTCGGTAAACGTCGATTTTTGAAAGTGGTGCGGTGATCGTTATTTTCCCGCGCGCAACCCCCACCAGACACAGGAGAGGATCCATTGTTTGTTCCCACGAAAATCTTCTTCACGAAGGGCGTCGGTCATCATAAGGAGTATTTGCAGTCCTTCGAGCTTGCCCTTCGCAAGGCGGACATCGAACAGCAGAACATCGTGACGGTGTCGAGCATATTTCCCGCGAACTGCAAGGTGATCACGGCACGTGAGGGGTTGAAGCTGCTCGAACCCGGTCAAATCACCTTCGTGGTGATGGCACGCAACAGCACCAACGAGGCGAACAGGCTTGTCGCCGCCTCCATCGGCGTGGCGCTTCCCGCCTCAGGCGATCAGTATGGCTATCTGTCGGAGCATCACCCCTTCGGTGAAACTGAAAAGGTTGCCGGAGAATATGCCGAGGATCTGGCCGCCACCATGCTCGCCACGACCCTGGGCGTGAATTTCGATCCTGATACAGCGTGGGATTCCCGCGCGCAAGTGTATAAAGCCAGCGGGAAGATCTTTCGCACGTTCAATGTGACTCAGTCGGCCGAAGGTCGGAAGGGGATGTGGACCACGGTGGTGTCCTGCGCCATCCTCCTCCCCTGATCGCCAGCCCCCGTTTCTTTTTCTATCTTTTTTCCGTCAACCGCGCGCGCATGGCCTCGGGAACCGGCGCGGGTTGGTCAGTATGGGGATCCACATGCACAAGCACATGACGGGCCGTGGCACTGAGCACGCCTGTGTCGGCATGTACCATGGCGTGTTCGAACGTGATGCTGGTCGTACCGATGGCTGCAATGCGCGTGCCAATGATGACGGGATCGTCGTACAAAAGCGGTGCCTTGTAGTCGCAGGAATTGTGCGCGACGAAAAACTTGTCGTGGGAAATAAAAACCTCGCGGTCGATGGGAAAGCCAAGGGACCGGATAAACTCTACTCTCGCCTCTTCGAAGAGAAAGAGGTACCACACGTTATGGAGCACGTTCTGACGATCTGCCTGATACGTGCGGATCCGCGTCCGATGCTCGTGTACAAATCCTTCCATTAGATTCGCCCTCCGAAACACTCTACCATGACTCCGATGGCGCGATCCACCTCCGCGTCTGTGATATCCAGATGGAACACCGCACGCAACATCCCTGCCGGTCCCATCCCGATGATCACCTGATGCTCGGCGAGAAGAGCTTGCGCGTGTTCCGGAGTCCAGGCCGACCCGCGAAAATCGATCATCACCATGTTGGTATCAACATCCTCGGGATGAATGGTCACCGCACAGGTGGCAGCACAGGCGGCGGCAAAGCGACGCGCCCGATCATGATCAAGGGCGAGCAGCGGCAGGTGATGATCGAGGGCGTGGAGACAGGCGGCGGCGAGAATTCCCGCCTGTCGCATTCCACCTCCGAGACCTTTTCGCATGCGATGCGCTAATCGGATGAAATCCCGCGGGCCCGCCAGGACAGAACCGACGGGAGCACCCAGTCCTTTCGAAAAACAGACCGAAATCGTATCCACCGCCCGTCCGTACTCCTCGAGCGGAATCCCCGTGGCGATATGCGCATTCCAGATCCGTGCCCCATCCATGTGGAGCGGAAGTCCCCGCTTGATACAGAGCGTCTGAAGGGAGAGGATGGCTTCGAAGGGCCACACGCTTCCGCCAGCTCGATTGTGCGTGTTCTCGATGCACACCAGAGTCGTGGGTGGATAGTAATACTCCGGAGGTCTGATGGCCGCTTCCACGGATTCAGCATCCATGATGCCACGCTGCCCCAGGACCGTGCGAGATTGCACTCCTGACAAATGAGCGGGTGAAGCCGATTCGTAATGAAAGATGTGAGACTCTGCCTCGACGATGATTTCGTCGCCGGGGCGAGTGTGGGCCTTGATCGCAAGCTGGTTGGACATGGTGCCGCTCGGAACGTACAGCGCGGCTTCCTTCCCGAAGAGGTCCGCCACGCGATCCTGGAGCGCATTGATCGAAGGGTCCTCACCGTACACATCGTCCCCTACCGGGGCGGCAACCATGGCCTCTTTCATCGACCTAGTGGGTCGGGTGACAGTATCGCTACGAAGATCGATGACGGGATGGGAGGAGCTCATGATGGAAATTCCGTGTCTTGAGAATGGAGAGTACGAGAAAGATGACAGCCAGACCGGTGATCAGTTCCGCGAACCAGTCACCGTGCCTTGTGTAAAAGGTGAGATCCGAGCGCAGGGGCACCGAATAGAGCGCGGTGGCCTGTGAAAAGAGCGCCGTCCGTCCACTCACGCGTCCGTAGGGATCGATAAGACAACTGATACCGTTATTTGCACAGCGGGCAATGGCACGACGGTTCTCCACCGCGCGAAGTGCTGCGAATTGCTGCAATTGATACGGACCCGAACTGCGGCCAAACCAGCCATCGTTGGTGACGACCGTAAGAAAGGCTGCCCCTCGATGGACGAATTCAGAGACGAAGGATGGATAGAGTGTTTCGTAGCAGATCATCGACCAGAAGGGAACTTGTCCGCGTGGGGTGGACAGACGAAAGACCGAGGTGTCACGTCCCACCCCCCAGTTGCTGATTCCCACTCCCCAGGAAAAGGCTTCTTCGAGAAACGGAAGGTACTCGATATAGGGAATACGTTCACTCATCGGAGTGAGGCGGGACTTGTGGTATTTCTGGACCTCCGCAATTCCGGGTTGGACGAGCATGGTGCTGTTGAAATCGTTGTAACGGTATTCCGTGTCCGGCACGCGTCGGGCGCCCCGGGGATAGGGCGGTTCGAAGTACCATACCAAATCCGGAAAGCCTGTGAGGATCGGAACTCGTGCACTGTCGACCCGGGCGCGCAGGTAATCCCACTCCATGCCGTAGGAGGGCTGAAGCACGCGAAAAGGCAGTGCCGTTTCGGGCAGGAGAAGGAGGTCGGGATGTGCAACGCGTGCCACACTGTCGTATGAGAAAAGAAGGTGATCGATCATATCTCGAGGCGGGGTTCCCCTCCCCCACTTGGCATAGGGGTCTATATCGGGCTGCACCACGGCAACCGTGAGCGTTCGCTCGGCGGGCGTCTCGAAATCCACGAAAATCATCGTGTAGAAATGAGGCAGAAGGATGATCGCGAGGCCCGGACCGAGGAGGCGGGATGTCCAGGGCATCCCCTTCCCCTCCTTCCAGCGACGGAACAGGTGATAGAGCAGCACATTGACCGTGAGAATCCAGAACGATAGGCCAAACACGCCGGTGATGGACGCGATCTGCATCCCGTGAATATTGTAGGTCTGGGTATTCCCGACGAGAAGCCAAGGGAAGGAGAGTTCCGGGAGATGGAAAACATACTCGTAGGCCACCCACAGGAAGGGCAGACAACACAGCGCGATACCCCGTCCGCGTTTGTTCCACACCAGCCGCAGGGCAAGCATAGGAAGTGTAAAGAGCAAGGGGTGGAAGAGGTTCACCGCGACGCCCGCGACGACCAGCCAGGGGTCTTCGCCTCCCCACCCACTGATCCACCAGGTGGCTCCGATATGCAGAAACAGAAATGCCACATAGGAGGAGGCAAACACCTGGCGAAAGCGAGTTCGTGTTTCAAGAAGCGAAAGCAGAGGCACAAAGGCCACGAAGGCGGTGATGCCGGTGGGAATGGGAGGAAAGGCCGCTGCAAGCAGAAGACCGCTGCTCATCGCCGTGCCCAGGTGCTTTACACGTTCAGAGGGGTGGTACCACAGTTTCATTGCGCCACATCTCCCGACCCGGACGAGCGCTTCCAGAACAATGCTCGGTTTCGGTGTTCATACGCCTGGATCATCACCCAGGCCACCCCGAGTCCCAGCAATGCACCGGCGAAAATATCCGAAGGATAGTGTACGCCGACATAGACGCGCGAATACGCGATCAGGGCGGCGAGAATGAACAAGGGCCAGCGAAGCTTCGGGTAGAGATGCGAAAAGAAGAGCGCGAAGGCAAAGTTGTTCACGGCATGCGAAGAAGGAAAACTCTTCCCTCCTCCGCATCCCACCAACAGGCGCACTCCGTCGAGCGCGGCGCAGGGACGGAGCCTTCCGACCAGCGGCTTGACGACATGGCTGCTGAGTTGATCACTGCACAGTACGAGAAGGGCCGTAAAGAGAAGGATGGGAAGACTGGCCTTCCGCTCCTTATAGATGACCAGGAGAATCCCGACCAAATAGATGGGGTAGAAGTTCTTTACTTCCGTGAGAAAAGGAAAGAACAGATCGCCCACCGGATTGGCAAGCGTCAGATTGCCGAAGCGAAAGAGCTGGATGTCGATGGAGTACAGAAACTCAAGCATGGGAAGACGGATCCGAATGCGAATCGGAAGAAGCACGCCGACGGCGCAACAGGAGGAAGAGAGAGCCAAGCACGACCAGGGATAGCAGGGTCCAGGTGATGATGCGGGAATAGGTGGTCAGGTAATCGACGATGGTTTGCCAGTTTTCGCCGAGGGACATGCCGAGTCCGATGATGATGGCGTTCCAGAGAAGGGCGCTCAGTGCCGACAGCGTGGCCGTGGGGATAAAACGCATTTCTGACATGCCGCAAAAAAAGGAGATGACCGCGCGGGTCCCGCTCAGGAAGCGGTTAGCGATCACCACCCAGTATCCATGTCTTCGAAACCAATGTTCGACTTTGTGGATGAGTTCAGGTTTGATGAATCTCAGCTTCCCCCGCTCGACGATCCGATCCCCGAACACGTCACCGATCCAATACATCGAAACGAAACCCAGGGTACTTCCCAGTGTGGCGGCGGTAATCAGGACCAGGGCGTTTCCTTCCTGGACTCCGAGCAGGGAGGCGGCGAAGACAATGATGACATCGCTCGGGATGGGTGGAAAGAGGTTTTCGGCATAGGCCACCGCAAAGACAAGCAAGTAGATCCACCCGACATCGAGGCCACGGATGAAATCAAATATGTGTTCCACCCTAGACCTCCCTCATCAGAAGGGCCACAGCATGAGCCTCGACACCTTCTGCAGCGCCGAGAGGTCCCAGCCCTTCGGCCGTGGTGGCTTTAATCGATACATCGGTAGACTCCACTCCCAAAACCGCCGCAATGGACGCGGCCATCTCGCCGCGCCGATGCATGATCTTGGGACGCTGCAAAATGATCGTGGCGTCCACATTTCCGACACGGTACCCGGCCCCCCGCACCAGGTCCATCACGCGACGGGTGAGTTCCAGACTTGAAATGCCTCGGTAGTCGGAATCGGTGTCCGGAAAATGCACGCCAATGTCTCCGTCGCCAATAGCGCCAAGCAGGGCATCACAGATGGCGTGGAGGAGTACGTCCCCATCGGAATGAGCGATGCATCCTCTCTCGGTGTCGATGAGAATGCCTCCCAGAACGAGGGAACGCCCTTCGCCGAGGCGATGGATATCATAGCCGAAGCCCACACGAAACGGGTTCAAGGCACTCATCGGATGAGAAACCCTCTCTCGGAGGGCGGTTCGTCCCGCCATTCCGTCTTGACCGAATGAACCTGAGCGCGTGACGGTCCCACCGTCAGCCGGGAGATGAAGGTCCGCAGATAGCGATCCTCACCCGATGCCAGCACCTCCACTTCTCCCGTGGCGAGGTTGCAAGTCCAACCGGTGATGCCGAGTTCTTCCGCCACCTTCCGCACGTAAAATCGGAAGCCGACGCCCTGGACATGGCCTGTCACCAGCATATGCACCGTGTGTTGGGTCATGTCTCAAGATAACCCTCAGGCGGCGACTTTGCCAAGGTCAGGAATGTGATGGGGAAAGGGTGAAGAGAGAAGCAGAAAAGTGAGGTGGAAAATATCCTTCTCTTCCGTCTTCCTGCATTGAATCGCCTTGGCTCTCGTCCTATTTTACTCCCGTAACAAACCGGGAACCTGCATGTCTTCTTCCGAACCTGTCCTTTTAAACCGAGATACCTACCCGTTCCTTCCCTTGCGGGATGTGGTGTTGTATCCCTACATGATATTTCCCGTTCTCGTCGGACGTGAACACTCCTTTCGCTCTGTTTCTCTGGCGATCGAAGGAGAGAAGCTGCTGTTTGTGTCGGCGCAGAAGTCGTCGGATGATGATGACGCGGATTTTGATTCCGTGTATCCTGCGGGAGTGATTGCACGGGTTCTTCAGGTGTTGAAGCTCCCCAACGGACTCCTGAAGGTCCTGATCGAAGGAGTGAAGCGGGCAAGGATGCGCTCGACCTACGAAACCGATGGCAAGGTCAGAGTGGTGGAAGTCTTCGAAATTCCTGATGCGATGCCCGGAGAACTCCAAACCGAGGCTTTGGTGAGGCAAATGGATGAGGTGTTTACCGAATACGTCCAAGCCCATCGGAGTATCCCCGCCGAGGCCATCTCTGCCTACAGCGCTTCAGAAGATCCGCTTCGCAAGCTGTATTACGCGGCTTCGACCATCCTCGTTCCGGTTTCGCTCCGTCAGAATATTCTCTCTTTGCCGGATTTCGAGGAACAGGCGATGGAGCTTATCCGATTGCTCAGACGGGAAGTGGATGTCCTTCGTGTCGAACAAGAAATCGACGAGCGGGTGCACGCACATATTCAGAAGGGACAACGCAAATTCTATATCTCCGAACAGATCCGCATCCTCCAGAACGAGCTGGGGGAAGACGAAGTGGTACCGCCGGAGATCGACGATTTGGCCAAGCAGATCGTGCAGGCCCAGATGTCCGAAGAAGCTGAGCGGAAGGCCTTTGAGGAACTGGATCGACTCAAGCGGATGACCCCGCTGTCTCCCGAGGCCACGGTTTCACGCAGCTATATCGAGACTCTGCTTTCGCTTCCCTGGACTGAGCTCACGAAGGATAACACCCATCTACGGGAGGCCGAGCAACATCTCGACGAAGAGCATTACGGATTGAAGAAACCGAAGGAGAGGATTCTCGAACACATTGCCGTGCTGGCACTCAAGGGAGATGCGCGGGGACAGATTATCTGCTTCGTGGGTCCCCCCGGCGTGGGAAAGACGAGTCTGGGTCGTTCCATCGCCCAGGTGCTGGGGCGCCGATTCGCACGCATTTCCCTCGGTGGAGTACACGACGAAGCGGAAATTCGTGGCCATCGTCGGACCTACATTGGTTCGATGCCAGGAAAGATCATCCAGGCCATGCGCAAGGCGGGCTCGGCCAATCCGGTCATCCTGCTCGATGAGATCGACAAGATGACCGGCAGTTATCAGGGCGATCCTGCTTCCGCGCTTCTCGAGGTTTTGGATCCCGAACAAAACCACAGCTTCGTCGATCATTACATCGATGTGGAGTTTGATTTGAGTCGAGTGCTGTTCATCACAACGGCCAATGTTCGCGACCACATCCCCCTGCCCTTGCAGGACCGCATGGAGATCATCGATTTGCCGGGCTACCTCGAACCCGAGAAAATCCAAATTGCCAAGCGCCATCTTGTGGAGAAGCAATGCGAGATCAACGGACTCCGATCCTCCGAACTCCGATTCACCGACGGGGCTCTGCGTACTATAATCCGTCACTACACGATGGAGGCGGGGGTGCGGAATCTCGATCGAAACATCGCGACCGTGTGCCGAAAAGTAGCGCGACACATCGTTTCATTGCGTGACGACAATCCCGGGAAGTCGTTCCAGAAAGTCATTGTCACACCGGAATCGCTCGAAGAACTGCTCGGCGTCCCCCGTTTCAAGGACCAGCATCGCCTGCTCGATTACCACCATCCCGGCTCAGTGACAGGCCTGGCATGGACCAGCGCAGGAGGAGACATTTTGCGTGTCGATGCGACCCTGATGCCCGGGAAGGAAAAGCTGCTCCTCACCGGCAGCCTGGGAGATGTGATGAAAGAATCGGCACAGGCGGCCCTTACGTATGTGCGTACCCGGGCCGCACAGCTCGGGGTCGATCCGGCGTTTTTTCATGATCGGGACATCCATATCCACATTCCCGAGGGAGCCATCCCGAAGGACGGCCCTTCGGCAGGTATCACGATGACCATGGCCCTGTTTTCCATCGCGACCGGAAAGGTGGCATCGAAGGCCGTGGCAATGACCGGAGAGATCACGATTAACGGAGAAGTGTTAGCTATTGGAGGACTCACTGAAAAACTCATGGCGGCGCGTCGCTATGGTATTCGCATCGTCCTCATTCCGAAAGACAACGAAAAGGATCTGGCAGAAGTCGCCCCGGAGATTACGCGAGGCATGACCATTCTTCCCATTTCGGAGGTTCGGGAGGCCTTGCCCGTGGTGTTCCGCGTCGCGAAACGGAATTCTCGCGCATGAGCACAGCCTTGCTTCCGCTGCTCGAAACTGCCACGGCATTTTTTACCGAACGGCAGGTGGACGAGCCCCGGCTCTCAGCAGAACTCCTTCTGGCCGGGGCGCTGGGACTTCCGCGACGCCTCGATCTCTATGTCCAATTCGAACGACCCATCAGCGACGAAGAGCTCCATCGTTTTCGCGCCTTTTCGCGCCGACGCTTGGCCGGCGAGCCCGTGCAGTATATCCTCGGCGAGGCACCATTTTTCGGGCTCCTGTTCGAAGTGGGCCCGGGCGTGCTCATCCCCCGGCCCGAAACGGAACTCCTCGTCGAGCGCGCCCTGGCGATCCTCACTCCGTCCGGAGCTCCTCGCATTCTCGATCTCGGAACAGGATCAGCATGCATCCCCATTGCGCTCTGCCACCACCATCCCGGGGTCTCGGCCTGCGCGGTGGAGTGCTCCCCGGACGCGCGAACATGGGCCGAGCGCAATGTCAAGGCACATGGCATGATGGACCGCATAGACATCCGTGATATGGATTTTCAATCCTTGCCCGCGACATTAGGCCCCGTCGATCTTCTCGTGAGCAATCCCCCGTACATCCCGCGCGCAGAACTCGCCTCCCTGCAGATTGAGGTTCGTTCTCATGAACCAACTCTCGCTCTCGATGGAGGTGCGGATGGGCTCGATGCCTATCGAGTCATTCTTCCGCAGGTAGCCCGACTGGTACGTCCAGGCGGCGCAATTCTCTTCGAAATCGGCCACGATCAGGGTCCAGCACTTGCATCCCTGTGTGCCGCCCAGGGCTTGGTCGACATTCGCATCCATCCGGACTTCTCGAGCCACGATCGTCTCGCGGAAGCCTATCTTCCCACGAATTGATCGGAGACTTGCTTTTTTCGAATCAAGCTCGTATCATTGCAAACCTTGTTTATGCAAGGAACGGAGCCGTAGTTCAGTTGGTTAGAATGCCTGCCTGTCACGCAGGAGGTCGCGAGTTCGAGTCTCGTCGGCTCCGCAAAAAAAGACACCCCAAGAAATTGGGGTGTCTTTTTTTACTGCAGTTGCACATCAAACCGGGAGAGAATCTCGACTCCGCCGTCAGGGCTCCCTCTCTGTGCTCTCCACCCAATCCGCGATTTGTTCGGTGATTTTGGTGATATCATTGGCCGAGACATCTACCTTGAGGGTGGGAAGCAAGGAAGCTCCGATGAGTTCTCCGATCAGGTCCTGCTCTTCGATGAAGAGGTCGAGATTGTCATATTGGCGGGGATTCCCGGATACGAGGAGCCGTTCCTGCCGAGCCTGTTCGAAGGAATCCGGACTTCGCGTACAGAACACGATGCGGAAATTCAGAGGCAGAAGTCTTTCTTCGAGCCAGCGGAAATCATATTGTCTGTCGTGATAGAGCCGCTGATGCATTTGCGTGGAAATATGGAACCGGTCGATGATCCAGGAATAGTACCGCTGGAGTTCGAACAGACGCATCCAGGTCCGATACGTTTCCATGGCCATCTCCTCTTCATGGGGCTCGAAATTGATAAGTCCCCTTCCCCAGGGGAAGTCAGTAAACGCGCACCATTCCGCTGAAATGATGGGTGAATGGTAGCGGTACTTTCGAGGTCCAACCACCCGAGGATGCTCGTTGAGGGCAAACGCAATTTCGGTTTTTTGCGTCAGGCGAGTGCCTTCGAGGATGAGATGAGGGCAGAGCTTGGTCATGCGCCATTGTTCATAAATAGGAAAGGTGGGGTATGCATCAACCGCCGTACTGTCATCACGCCCCCTCTCCCCTTCTCGTCACCATTTCTCTGATCCAGATCGGGGCAAAGGGAGAGGTACAGCCCTTGGATACAGGATAATCCCGGTAGAGCCCGAGGGATTCGCCGATCGCAATGGCCTGCGCGCGAAGCGAAGGGGAGTGGATGCCAATTGCCGCCAGACAGAAGTTCATCGTCCATTGCACTTCCGGTGAGGCCGTCCCCATCTCGGCTTCTATGCGGCGTAAAAGGGCAGGCAGATCGAGGTCCTCGGGTCGGGCGACGATGCGCGAATGCGTCAGAGCCCAGCCAGCGCGGGCCGCCCAAGGATGAGGGTCGGTGATCCAGCGCAGGCGAAGCTCTTCGCTCCGGGGATGCTTGGACAGGACAGAGGAGGTCAGCCAGTCTGCCTCCTGCGCGCTGGAGATTTCGCGCACCATGCGATCGAGATCGTTTTCGGTGTAGAGGGCACGCTCGCACGTAAGAATGGCGAGGAGACGGGCTTCGAGGTTGCCAGTTGCCCACAGGGCCTGCGCACGGGCATGGTCGATTTTCATCTCTTTCGAGAGCGCACGCAGGTCTCCCAACTTGACACCGAATTGCTGGTCTCCCACCCCATTGCGACGGTTTTGAGTCCGAACCTTTTCGGAGCCCAGCGATTGGAGGCGATTGAAAATCTCCGGAATGGTCATCCGATTCGGTCTCTCACTCTTCGTCGTATGCGGGAGAGAGCCCATTCTGCAGAGCCTGCACCCGAATCATGACATAGAGGGTCACCACAAAAAGGGGAACTTCAGAAAAGTCACGGAAAAAACGTGCCGCCTTGTGTATGGAATCATAGGTTCCAATTGTGGCGAAGTTCACAAGGGTCCAAACGGCAAGAGAAAATCCCACAAGTACGAAAAGAACATTCAACCCCCAAAGGATGGGGAGCGTGCTCGAAATAGTCTGTTGCTTCCAATTTCGTGGTTCCGTACTGGCCTTGAGCAGATCCCGCATCACACAATACGGCATCCACAGGAATGCGACCGGAAAAAGGAACCACAGGACCGCCCATCGAGGCGTATACTCCAAATCCTCGGCTCCGTACCATTCGAGATTCGCTTGGGCACGATAGATCCAGAAGAAAAACAACACTGTGGCGGCAAAGCTTGCCAACATGCTCACCCAACTCATGTTGAAAAACATCCGCATCGACATATCCCATGGGGAAGAATTTGTTGGAAGCACTCCCTCCGCGCCCAAATTCAAATAGAAAAGGAAGAAAACCGCTTTGATCGTGGAGAGGAGAATAGCGATGCTAAGCCCGACCGCAGTCCAACGCATCAGAGCCTTCGTGCTATAAAACCGATGCTGTGGAATCGTGGTCGCATCCATGGGAGCCCCCAATCTTGGTCCAACGAAACAGAATGTAGGGACACAAAATAGTGAGAGGAATAGCCCTTGTCAAGGCGAGACCGACGGAGCAAGAAAGCAGGACATCAGGGGGATCGATATCAGACGCAGTGGATACGGGATGGCAGGAATGCAGAAAGAAATGTTCGAGCGGTGAAGAGCGCTAAACGGTTGCCTTCCTGGTTCTGACGATGATGGTCGAGCCGACAACAGCACAGGACAGCGCGATAATCCACATTGTCGATCCGGAACCGAGGAATCCGGCAATGGCGAACAGGACGGCGCCGATGAGAGACAAGCGACCGGCACAGACGGGTTTGAATCGAGCCATACGTTCTCCTTCAGAGCAATGATGATGAATGGACCACGCCCGATACGTTCACTTCTCTCAAAGGATGCACTTCTTCCATGCGCCCCCCTTCCCTCTTCCCTCCATTTCTTCCTTGACATTGTTCGTCCTCCCTTGTACTTTGCATCCCAGAGTACTTTGAGGTTAATATGCAGGACGTCCATAGCGGTTTGCGCGACATCGCCGAAATTCGGACTCTGATGGAACGCTCCACGAAGTTCATTTCTCTGAGCGGGTATTCAGGTATCGCGGTCGGGATCCTTGGGCTCGTGGCAGCAGGCTTCGGGGGAATTCTGCTTTCTTCCGCTGGAATCTCCCTTGATGACCGTACCGACTCCATGGCGCTGCTGTCATCTCCAACACGGATCCAGCTGTTTCTCCTTGGTGTTGCCATTCTCCTCATTGCTGTGGGTACGGTGATCGCATCGTCGAGAAGACTTGCCCGTCGTCGCACGGGAGCGGTGCCAGCCACCGTGGTATGGCATCTCGTGCTGGCCTTCGCGATGCCCGTCCTGGTGGGAGGAGTCCTCTCGAGTCTGTTCCTCTTCAGCGGTCCTCTCTGGTTGGTCGTGCCGATGATGTTGGTGTTTTACGGACTCGGCCTGTTCAGCGCTGGCTCCTTCACCTTTGGCGAAGTCCGAACCCTCGGAACCATCGAGATTCTTCTGGGACTGACGGCGGCACTGTTTCCCGCACACGGACTCTTCTTCTGGGCCGGAGGCTTTGGACTCCTGCATATCGTCTATGGTCTTCTCTTTTTCCGGAAGTATCGGCAGTGAGCTCTCTGCTCGATCATCTGAACCCCATTTTCGAGAATCGGGTGCGACTCGGGATCATGTCGCTTCTCCTGGTCGGCGAGCCGAAGGATTTCATCACGCTTCGGAACCTGCTCGATGTGACCGATGGCAATCTGGCCAGCCATCTCAAGGTGCTGGAAGATCACCAATACCTACGGGTACGGAAAGAATTCGTGGGCCGAAAACCCGTGACCTCCTATATCGTCACTGCAACCGGAAGAAAGGCGTTTCAGGATCATCTCTCCGGTCTGGAAATCCTCCTTCGACAGCGACCATAGTTTTTTTTTCTTAACTACTTTGTTATACAAAGCTCTTTGCACTCATAGAGGTCTTGACATGTCCCCCTTCTCATCTCCCCTTCGTTCTTTGTTCGTGTGTGCTCTGGTTCTTGCCCTGGCGGGTGATCTTCTGCTGCGGGTTGCGCCCTGGGGATTGAACGCGCCGGTATTCATTGCGCTCCTCCTGCTGGGGTTGGGGTACATCTCTCTTCGGTTTCGTTCTCCCCTTCCCCGTGAGGCCTGGCCGATCCTGGTGGCGGGAATGCTCTGCGCGAGCTTCATCGGAGTACGGGACTCGGAAGAGCTGATGGTGTGGAACATCCTGGCGACCCTGGTCGCGCTTCACGTGGGGAGCGGTGGCACACGTTCCGGAGAACTGCTTCGTATGAGCTTCCTCGGACATCTTCGTCATGGACTCCTTCACATTCTCCATGTGGCCACGGGCATGGGCTTTCTCCTTCTTCGAGATCTTCGTACCGAGCATCCGGAGAAGGATCGGGATTCGCGACTCTCCCGCCTCGCGCGGGGTGTTGTCATGGCAATTCCGGCTCTCCTCGTGTTCGGTGCCTTGCTGATGTCGGCCGATGCGTCCTTCGAATACCTGGTGACGGATGTCCTCTCGTTCGATCTCGGGACGGCGCTCGGCCACCTCGCTCTGTTCAGCGTCCTGGCATGGATGATCACGGGCTGGCTCCGTGGACGCGTCATGCCCTCGGAGTTCGACTTCTCTCTCCATCTTTTCACGCGCCGATTTTCACTCGGACTTACGGAAATCGTTATCCTGCTCGGTTCCCTCGATCTTCTGTTTACGGTGTTCGTTTTTCTTCAGATGCCCCATTTTTTCGGGGGACATGAATTCGTGCAGTCCACCACAGCCGTTACGTATGCGTCGTACGCAAGAAGAGGATTTTTCGAACTCATCGCCGTTGCTGCACTGAGTCTCCCCTTGTTACTCACCAGCGATTGGCTACTGGATGTGAAAGCCCCTCGTCAACGGCGTATCTTCTTGCTGCTCTCCCTGATCATGCTCCTTCTTTTGGGCATCATGCTGGGATCGGCACTTCATCGACTTCTTGTCTACATGGATGCCTACGGTTTGACGGCATCACGTCTTCACGCGCTGGCGATTCTGGTGTGGATTGCCACTACTCTGTTGCTGTTCTGCGTGACCGTTCTCCGAGAGCGACGCGTTCTTTTTCCGTACGCCATCCTGCTGTCGGGATACCTGGTGCTGATCGGTCTGAATGTTGCCAATCCCGAGGCTCTGGTGGCTCGTGTGAATCTCTCGCGGATAAAGGAGAATCCACGGTTCGATGTTCGATCCACGCTGCGCCTCGGCGCAGATGCTACTGCTCCTCTTCTGGAGGCACTCCCCTGCTTGCCAGCGGAACCACGCAGCGTCCTTGCCGAAGGCCTGCTTCGGCTGAAATCGAATCTGGCATGGGATGGAGATCCAAGAACCTGGAATCATGCTCGAATGCAGGCTGGGGCTTTGCTCGATGCGAATCACCAGTCTCTTCGCGGATTTGTTCTCCCTCGCCCTGTCGCACCGACCCCTCACAACACGATGCCTCTGGACAGTATTTCGTCCACTGCACACCCCGTTCCGTCCTCTTCTCCAGGGGCATCCCGAGTTCCTGAATCGCGATATCCATGAGGCAAAAAAGCGAGGGAGCCCAAAGCCGGGCTCCCTCGTTGATGATGTCGCGGGCCACGCAGACGCGTGAAGCGTGAAGCGTTCAATCGTCAATGAGATAGGCATCCTCAACGGGCGGGTGTTTTTCCATCTCGGCGGCGATATTCTTCATTTTGTCGTTGGGACGGATCGCCGCGACGAGCTTCGCGGTGATGTCCACGGTTTCGATCGTATTTCCGGCGTAATTCACTTCCCATTTTGAAACCACGCAATCGAGCTTTTCTTCCGCGACCACCGCAGCGATTTCCTTTTCGAGCTTCGTCATGATGGCCCGAATGGAACCGGTGCCAAAACCTTGCTCATGCGTCATGGCCTGCCGAAGCAGGGCCTCGCGGCGACAGGAGGCGATTTCCTTTTCATCCTTTCGCTCCTGCGCAGTTTGCATACGTTTCTGCAAGGCAGGCATCGGAGAACTGGCCAAGGGTGAGTTGAACCATGCCACAAAGACAGCGCGCGAATCATACACACCCAGTCGTATCTTCTTCGACGTCTGGGCGGTCAGGGTGAAAGGACTGAGCATCGCCATCAGCGCCACAGCGATGATGACATTGAGAAGACGTGCCATACACACTCCAAGTGGATGAATGGACAGGGGAATTATGGTTTGGAGGGAAGCAGGGTCCCAGTAGAATCGAACTGGATGATGGTGCCTTTTTCCAGGGTATGCGTCTGCAGAGTCATAGATCTCGCGAGTTTCGCCCTTTTCAGAGTGCCGTTCTCATGAAATTCCACCATGGATGGGCCACCGAATACGTCACCGAACCACTCGAAGGGAGCGCAGGGGATGTTGTGGATAGTCTCCTCCCTTCCGAGCCAGATCACTTTCAATTGCCCATTCGGATACAGATGCGTCGTGAAATCATGTCCCCCTCCGCGACACAAGTGCCCATCCAACATCACATCGCCGGGAAGAAAACAGAAATGGAAGGATCCGTTTCTGTTGAAATGGACCGAGGTGCCCTTCGGGAGGATGCGGCCCGATACCGTGTCGGGGCGGGCCAGTACTGCGGATTCCAAGGACCCATCGGACCATGTGACATAGGGGCCCGTACATGCGAGACCTTGAACGATGGTTTCAGTGCCAGCGTCATGGCGACTCGTTCTCGCATACTCCTTTACTTTATCGGACCGGCTACCGAACACCATGGTCAGAGTAAAGACAACCGCCGCCCCTAGGCCAATCCCCCCGAATACCAGCATGCGCAGTTTTCCCGGCACTGCGCATTCCTCACTCCCACGTCCGAGAAAGAGACAGGCAGAGGAAACCAAGAGCGGCGTCACAAGAAAGAGCCACACCGGAGCACTCGATGGTTGAAAATGATAGAGGTGAAAATGCAGGACCATGCCAAGGGTGAGAAGGAGAAGAACGATCGCGACGGTTACCGGGTGCCGACGAGCGACGTGTGCCACTCCAAGAAACATGGCGAAGATCACCACGGCGATGAGAGCCCCAATCGAAAATCCGGAGTCCAGAAGAAGGAACACTCCAAGGAAGAAGCCCACCGCCGCAATGATGAGAGCACCAGCTTTCCGATAGTCGGCGGCCAGCACCAGTCCTGTAACTGCCCGCGTCGCGATACCGATAACGATCAGCTCGTACATTTCCTCGGGGGCCTCGCCGATGGCCTGACGATACAGGGCGAAACCCGAGGCCGCAAGCATCGTTACCACGAACGCGATATCGCCGGACCGAGAATGGATCATCGCTTCTCTTTCGTCAGTGAGCCGGGGTGTCAGTCCGAATTCTCGAAGAGCCGGTCGCAGTAAGTACGCAAGGACAAAGAGCAAAAGTCCCACCTGTTGCCCGAGTATCGACAAGACGATTCCGAGCCCGGCAAGGCCAAGTGCGGCATAGAGGATGGGGTCACGTTTCATACAGAAATCCAACGCAGATGATGACAGAGATGGCAGGCGATGGTGCGTACACTGTGGTTCGTTCAGGTACGATCCTTGTCCTCTAGCTCGAAGAGGTCTTCGACGGCGGTTTCAAGCGTGGCGGCAAGGAGAAGGGCAAGTTTGACGGAAAGGTTGTAGTCGCCCCGTTCAATGGCGATAATGGTTTGACGGGAAACCCCGACACGATCGGCCAGTTGCTGCTGACTCAGATCCCCTCTTTCAAAGCGATATTTTCTGACGTGCGAAATCATGCCTGGTTCCGATTCTGAACTGGGCACAAATGTACAGTGTACTTGACGTAATGTCAAGTTCTTTTTACATCTCTGTTAAAAACTGGTCAGGAAAGAAAGGAGGCTATCCGCTGAAAGACCTGATCGAACGAGGCGTGTACTGCATCAGACAGGCGGGTGTCCAGCGGGAAGGGTGTGATGTGTGTTGCGGGATGATCGAAATCCAGAACTTCCACCGGGACGGGAATATCGCGGTACTCTCCCTGAAGGGTGTTCATAACCTCGCCAGGTAGGACGACATCGTCATGTCGAAGGGTAATAGCGGAAAGCCGAGGGGAGAGTTCTCGGATTCGCTTCTCTCGATATTCCCTCCCCTTGGCAAAACTGAGCATGGCGCGGAAGGCCTGCCCCGATCGATGTTCAGTAAAGTAATGAGCAAGACGGGGATGCCGTTCGAATTCCTTCTCCAGGTGTTCAATAAAGAACGCATGGAGAGCGAGCACGGCTTCGGAATCGAGGATGGATCGGGAGGACGGGTACATCCGATCGAGCGTCGGTCCCCCGCAGAACATTGCGAGACGGGTGTCGGAGAGCAGTCCCGAAGGATTCGCCATCATGAGGATCTCGCCGAGAAACGCGCCGATGGAGTAGGCGAAAAAATCCACGCGCGCGTCAGGGGCGATGGTGGGATACCGATCCATTCTGATGTCTTTCAACACCTGCACGACATCGTGATAGGTCTGAAGACCCGACCAACAGAACCGTTGGGGCAAGTGATGGATGCGGGCGCTGATCGCCGCGTTGGCAAAGCTTGCGTTGGATAGGTTGGGAAACAGACGCCGCCGTTCCTCCACCACACGGGACATCCGTCGTGCTTCCGCCCAGTCCGGAGTCGCCCGATTCATATGAAAGGCGATGGGAAAAAGCATCACCGAGGCACCCGTTCGTTCAGCAAGCGTGTATCCCCAGGTGAGGTACTTGTCCCAGGATCGTTCGTTCAGACCATGGAAAAGGAAAATGAGAGATTGCGCTCGCAGAGACGGACAAAAAAGCAGCGTGGAGAACCGATGGTTTTCCCGAACCACGGCATCCCAAACATGGAGACTTTCGGGATAGCAGGACGGGGTCAATCCCCGGAGATCTTCTTCGGGAAACTCAAGATGATGTCGCTCACATCGGTATCCATCCGCCCCGGGCAACACGGAGGTGCAGGCACTTTGAAAAAGTAGGCGCCGAAGTACTATCGGCGAGTCAGGTATCGAGATCGACTCCTCATCCTGGCGAAGCGCGGAACGTAATGTGGTGTGCAGATGCGAATAGGTCATGGTGCGATGAATGATAAAGAATATGAACCAGAACCGAATACAGAGACAGAGTACCGTAGCATAGTACGGGATGGGGATGGAGGGAACAAGGGGTTTCGATGCTCCCGCGCAGCTCATGAAGCACGTGATTGATCCAGCTTGATTTCGTTGTCTTTCCTGCGTACTTTTTACTACAAATTATGGATCTCGGGCGGATGAATCCGCCCACTCGATTTCAATTCGACTGGTCTCGACACGCGAATTCCTCCCATACATTTCGGAGTGTGACCATGTCCCTCTTCTACCGGTTCTCCATCCTTCTGGTGAGTTTCTGCCTTCTGTGTATCCTTCCGGGATGCTCAGATGACGACGGAAGTCCCAGCAATCCCACCAACACCGAAACCGCCCTGAAATTGATCGACACGCAGAGCGGGGGGTCGGTGTCCACTCCCAACGGATCGGGGCTCGACATCATTCCCGGTACCGTGCCACCCAACCAGGACAACTCGACGGGAAAGGTGAACTTCTCGGTGGAGTCCCCCGTCGATCTTCCCGCTCCCCTTCCTGCTGGAGCGACTCTCGTGGGATCCTGCACCCGGTTCGGACCCGAGGGTTTTGTCTTCCGCTGGCCTGTCAAGATCAAGCTCCCGTATCCGTCCACCGAAACAGCGGATAACCTACGCATCATTCGGTACAATGCGTCCACGAACAAGTGGACGCTCATCCCATCGAGCGGTGTGGATGCCACAACACGCGTGATCATGGCGGATGTCCTCGATCTCGGGTATTTCGCCCTCGCGAAGATCAGTTTCACAGGCAAAGCGAATGCCTCCGATTCCGAGGGTGGTTTTCGCTTTCAGGGCGAATCCGGCTACTACTACTCCCTCACCGTAAAGGCGGTCACCTTCAAGTATCCAGCCCAGGCCCCCTGGTACAATCTCGTCGGCCAGGTGGCGGGGAGCACGGGGTCCTACCCGACCGGTGGCCCTCTGCCCGAGACCAGAGCACGCCTGCCGCAGGGTACCTATCAGATCTGGATTACGAGAACCAAACCCGGTACGATTTCCGAAGCACCGAAGATTTACACCTATACCGTTCCCGCCACGGGCACGATTAACGGCCCCCTCGAATACTGGGGCCTGGGCAATGAGACCGGATGGACCACCCTCTCTTCTCCGTCAGGCGGTGTTTGGCAGGAGGGGCGTCCCAGCGACTGGCCCGCGATCACCAATGCCATGGGCACCGGTGAGTTTCAGGCCACCCTCACCTGGGTAAATGTATCTGGTGTTACCACCGATCTGGATCTCCATGTGTACGGTCCGAATGGAATGCATGTCTACTGGAACGACGATCGTTCGGACGATGGCACTCTGGAACTCGATCGCGACTGGCAGGAGGCGCTTGGCAATGCGGTGGAAAACATCTATAGCCTCAAGACGATGACAAAGGGAAGCTACACCGTCAAGGTGCACAACTTCACCGGAGCGACGAAGTCCTTCTCCCTGCGCGTCATTCGCTTCGGCCAGGTTTCTACCTATCGTGGCTCTCTGGAAAAGTACAAGGAAGCCAGCTTCTTGACATTTACGGTAAACTGACTACTCTCTTCCCATTATCTGTATCGCCCGATCTTCGGATCGGGCGTTTTTGTATGCGTTGCTTCCTCGATCCCGACTTTTTTATCCCTGAATTTCGTGCAATATTGTTCGCTCCATTTATCACCGCATGCACGATTTCATGAAACAAGTCACCCAGAACAAGAAAACCGGCGACCTGAGCATTGTGGATCTCCCTCTCCCCACACTGCGGGAAGGAATGGTTCTCGTCAAGAACTACGCTTCCGTCATCAGTGCCGGCACAGAGAAAACCACCATCGACAACCGCAAGGCGAGTCTGCTCCAACGCGCGAAATCCCAGCCGGACGAGGTGCGCAAGGTGGTCGAAGAAGCCCGACGGACGGGCCTCGTCCCCACCTACAAGCGCATCATGGGCAAACTCGACAGTGCGGCGGGCCTCGGGTACAGTACGGCAGGAATCGTCCTGGCCGTCGATCCCTCCGTCACAGATCTCGAGGTGGGAGATCGGGTGGCCTGTGCGGGTGCGGAGTATGCCTTTCACAGCGATGTCATCGTGGTTCCGCGAAACCTGGTCGCCAAAGTTCCCGACGGCGTCTCGCTCGAGCTTGCCGCCTATTCCACCGTGGCCGCCATCGCTCTGCAGGGTGTGCGTCAGGCAGAACCCACGCTGGGCGAAACGGTGGTGGTTATCGGATTGGGACTTCTCGGTCAGCTGACGGTGCAGTTTCTCCGCGCACAAGGGTGCAACGTCATCGGTGTGGATCTCGATCCCACCGTGATCGAATTGGCGCGCACGAGTGGAGCAAACCTCGCACTCCATCGCCACGAGGATCCCGTGACCTCCATCGTGCTGTCGGCCACGCAGGGCTACGGAGCCGACGCGGTGATTATCACGGCGGGAACCAAGGACAACGATCCCATCGTCCTGAGCGGCACCTTCATTCGAGAACGGGGCCGCCTCATCATCGTGGGCGCCACTCCCATCGACGTGCCCCGCTCCCCGTTCTACCAAAAGGAAGTGGAGGTTCGCATTTCCCGTTCCTACGGTCCCGGTCGCTACGATCACGGGTACGAAGCGAAGGGGTTCGAGTATCCCATCGGGTATGTACGATGGACTGAGAATCGCAATATGCAGGCCTATCTGGATTTGACGTCCCAGGGCCGGATCACGCCCGGAATTCTCACCACCCATCGGTTTTCTATCGAGGACGCGATGCAGGCCTATGCGCTCATCGAGGGAGAGAAAACGGAACCATACGTGGGAATCCTCCTCACCTACGGAGATCTACCGGAATCGGAGCTGAAAACCCTCTCCCCTCCTCCGCCTGCGGACCTTACGATTTCGAGTAAGCGTCGCTCTCTCAGCGTGGGCTTTCTCGGAGCCGGGAACTTCGCTTCGGGCTTCCTGCTTCCCCATTTGAAGGCCATGGATGATGTGACGCTCGAACTCGTGTGCAATCGCACGGGGCTGACGAGCAACGACATGAGAGCGAAGTTTGGATTTGCCGATCACACCACGGTCCCGGATGACATCTTTCGAAACGAAAGCATCGGCACTGTGTTCATCGCCACCCGGCACGGCGACCATGCCTCATTGACCATGCAGGCCCTGCGAAACGGGCAGCATGTCTTCGTCGAAAAGCCCCTTGCTCTCACCGAAGATGAACTCGAAGAAATCGAGTCTTTCGTGCGAGGAATCGAGTCCCTCCCCGACGTACGTCAGATCCTCATGGTGGGGTACAATCGCCGCTTCTCGCCCCTCGTCATGGCCCTACGAGATTATTTCGCCGCGTATCGGGAACCCGCCATTGTGCACTACTATGTCAATGCCGGATTCCTGCCGAAGGACCACTGGACCCACGATCCCGTTGAAGGAGGCGGTCGCATTATCGGAGAGGTCTGCCACTTCGTCGATACCATCCAGTATCTGACCGGGTCTTTGCCCGCCCGCATCCACGCCGAGTACATGAGAACAGACAATACTGCCATCGAACCCTACGACAACGTGCACATCACCATGCGCATGGAAAATGGTTCTCTGGGGCTGATCACGTATGCGTCCAATGGAGACACGTCCCTTCCCAAGGAGCGTATCACGATGAGCTGTGGAAACGCCACGGGTGTCATGAACAACTTCACAGAACTCCTGCTTTCGAGAGGGGGAAAAAAGGAGATGAAAAAAAGCGCTGGTGACAAGGGGCATCACAACGAAGTGGTGACGTTCATGGACGCCATCCGCGCCCGACAACGCGAGGTCATTCCCTACTCTTCTCTGTTCGCCACCAGCAGAGCCACCTTCCGCATCATGGAATCTTTGCGAACCACGCAGGTTCTTCCCCTGGTGCTGCCCCGCATGCACGAAGGAGAATAATGAACGAGTTTTGTTTTCAATCGGGGGCGAACACCGGATGAGTCTTTTCGAGAGCATCATTCTCGGCATTGTGCAGGGTCTGACCGAATTTCTCCCGATCAGCAGCACGGCGCATCTGCGCATCATCCCCAGTCTGGTGGGCTGGGAGGATCCGGGAGCGCCGTTCACGGCGGTGACGCAGTTAGGAACCATGTTGGCGGTAATGCTGTATTTTCGGGAGGATCTTCTCACTCTGGCGAGAGCTGCCATGTCACCCTTTCAAAAGGACTCACGACAGCTCACTTCCGATGCCCGCCTTCTTGTGGGAATCGCCCTGGGCACCGTTCCCATTGTGATTGCGGGACTGGCATTCAAATCCCTCATCGAAGATGAATTCCGTTCATTATACGTGATTTCCGTCGCGCTTATTCTTCTCGCCCTCTTGCTGGTGGTGGCCGAAAAAGTATCCTCTCGTTCGCGAGGTCTGCCATCCCTTACCTGGAAGGACTCCGTCCTGGTGGGACTAGCCCAGGCCGTGGCTCTGATTCCCGGCTCGTCTCGTTCCGGCACTACGATGACGGCAGGACTGTTTCTGGATTTCGATCGGGAAACGGCGGCGCGTTTTTCCTTTCTCCTCAGCATACCTTCGGTGGCCCTGAGCGGACTCTATCAATTGTACAAGCTGCGGCATGATATTGTCGGGAGTCTCGGATTCCCGCTCATCGTCGCCACGGTGGTGTCGGGAATTGTCGGGTATGCCTCCATCGCCATGCTGCTTCGGTACCTGAAGCGGCACAGCATGTACGTTTTCGTCTGGTATCGCCTCCTCCTCGGAGCATTCATTCTGCTCTTGCTCTCCCTTGGCTGGCTGGTGCCCTGAGTCGCGAGATATCATAGGCATGACTCCTCACGAACTCGAACGACAGTTATCACGCGGAACCCTGCTTCCCGTCTATGTCATCTACGGAGAAGAGGATTACTTCGTGGAGGGCGTCATCCGCTCTCTCGTCGTACGTGGACTCGGAGACGGAGATCCTTCGTTCAATGTAACGACCGTGCAGGGCTCTGACGGAGACTCGAAGGAATTGGCGAAGGACATCACATCCACCTGCCTCATGTTCCCTTTCATGAGCGACAAACGGGTCGTGGTCGTGAAGGACGCCGATAAAATCGCGGGTCGTGAACCACTCAGCGACTACATACAGAACCCCCAGGAAAGCACGGTTCTCATCCTGGTTCTATCGGCTCCTCCTCCGCGCTCGAAGAAAAAGGTGACAACGGTGAAGAAAGGGGGTGCTTTCGATTTCTTCACCTATTTGCGTACACACCCCTCGGGCGATCATTGCGTGGAGTGCAAGCGGCTGAGCGAAGCCGATGCTATGAATTGGATTCGAAACCGATTTTCGGAAGCCGGGCGCGTGATTGACGACAAGGCAGCGGCTCTTATCCCCACACTTCAAGGGACGGGACTGCGGGCCATCGATCAGGAAATCCAGAAGATCCTTGTAGCCCTGCCCGAGGTCACGCGAATTCGCGCCGAAGACATCGAGGCCTACTTCGCGACGACGCGGCAGTTTACCATGTTCGATCTCTCGAATGCGATTCTGCGCAAGCAGAGAGTGCACGCACTCCGCATCGCCGAACAGGGATTCGACCTCGGAAGTCTGCCTGGACTGGTGAGCTACCTCACCACCCAATACACGGCGCTCTGGAAGATGTGGCGCCATCCCGTATCAGGACGAGTAAGCGATGAACAGGCCCGCGAGGTGGGTCTGGGTTTTGCTTGGCAATACGAAGCCCTGCGACCCGCCCTTCAGCATCTGGTTGGCATGAAGGACATCCAGTCCCGATTCGAGGCACTTCTGGCTGCCGACCTGGGGTTTAAATCCGGGAAAGATCACGCCATGCTGCTGACCACCCTGATTCATCTTCTGACCGCGTAATATTTTTCGATTCTCTGGGAACAATCCTCCTCGTGGTTTGGTACCCTGGTACCTGCAATCTTCACCAACTCGGAGGACATCTGAATCATCGTCATCCAACGCATACTCGTCCCCTGCGTTTCGGGCATTTGATTGGGGAAACGGAGTTCAGTGAGCCGACGACAGAGAAAAATCTTTCGTTCGCCCATGTTTCCATGATCATTTCGGCCAAGGAGTGCGTATTTTTGCATCCAATTCAAGATACCATCCATACATCACGGGGGAACCGAGTCATGGCGCAGAATACGGGAAACAGCGACACACGGACCACCTCTCACAACCGACGGGAGTCGGATGAGGAGTTGATGCTTCAGTTCCAAAACGGCAACGAGGATGCGTACACCACCCTGATCAATCGCTTTTACGAGCCGCTGCGCTTTTTCGTCAATGGCTTCATGAACAATGCCGATGACACCCAGGATGTCCTCCAGGAAACCTTCGTTCGACTCTATTACAAGAAAGCCCAATACAATGGGCAGGCACGTCTGAAAACCTGGTTGTATATGATCGCCAAAAACCAGGCCCTGACAGCCATTGCCCGGACGCGTCGCAATGTGTACCCCGAATCCCATGAAGAAGACGGGGATGCGGGAGATAATTTTTTCGTGGATGACGAGACACCGCAGGATGTGTTTTCCCGGATCCAGGTTCGGGAAGTGCTCGACCGTGCTCTTGCCCGGATCAATCCGGACTTCGCTCAGGTCATCATCCTGCACTATTACGATCAGTACAGCTACGAGGAGATCGCCGAACTGCTTCAATTGCCCCTGAACACTGTTCGTACGCGAATTTATCGAGGCAAGCAGGAACTGGCGAGCCTTTTATCTTCTCTCCGACCTGAATCGGAAGCCCGGTAACCGCAGGAGACACCGCGATGATGAACATTCTTGATGATCATTTTCGTGGCGGCCCCAAGGATCCCATGGCGAGTACACTGGAGGAGATCTTCTCCTCCAGTTCCCGCCCTCCTTCCGCCGCCTTTCTGGAGCGCCTGCGAGCCCGCCTTCATGCGGAGATACAGAATCCCGACTCGCTCCGAGCCATCCTCGACGAACCCGTAGATATTCCTCCTTCCCTATTACTGCCCGATGAGGATACCGAAACCGATGTTGTTACCGAACTCCTGAAAAAGGCCGCCAGCGAACCTCCACCTCCGGCACCGGAGGCGTTTGTACGTCGTCTTATGCTCCGCATCGCGGCAGAGCCGTGGGAGAAACCCGTGTCCTCCTCCGCGCACGATGTCTCCGCAGATGTGCGTAGGGTGACCTCTTCCAGAAGTACCGAAGAACGACCGATCTCCGCGCTAGACACCCTGCTTGAAAGACTTCCGGAAGCGGAGCCCCTTCCTCCTCCTCCGTCTTTCATGGCCTATCTCCTGCATGCTATCGAAGGGCGTGGTTCCCATCCCGAACGCTTGGCCATTATTGAAGCTGAGGATGTCGAGGGCGAGGAGTATCCGAACCTCACACGCGACGGAGGGAGTACCCGAATCGACGACCTACTGCATCGTGCGTCGCAGGAAGAGCCGCCACCGGCTCCCGAAGACTTCACGTCTTCCCTTCTTCTTCGTATTCGAGGAGAACAGGACACTCTGAAGGAAGCGGAATCCCTCATTCACGATCCCCATAGCGTGCCGAAGAGAACGCGGCAGTATGAAGAGGACGTCTTACACTCCGCAGTGGAACCTGGCGGGATGGTCCGTGAAGACAGCGTGGAATACTATTCATCACGTCCGGAAGCGGTATTCTGTCGAGAAGAACTCCGCGCCGGACCTCCGCCGACGCCCATCGAACTCGCTTCAGATCTGCGTCCTTTCCGACAGAAGGATCGATTCTGGAAATCACCCGCTTTCGCCTGGGGCCTCAGCATCGCCGCGACGATCTTCGTTGTCTTCACCATCGCCTATCAGTTTCGAAACTCGTCAGAACCAAGTCGCACAGAGGAATTTGCCAGAAACGAAACGAACACGGAAAGGCCGGCCCCTTCTCCCCCGCCTCGTGCCGAAGAACCACTGCCAGCAGGCTCGAGTGAAACGAGAACCATTCCTTCTGAACCCACATCCCCATCCAGCCCCGACAACGCACTCGAAAGAGCACCCTCCGTCGCTCCCATTCAGGATGAACCCGCATTGATGCGATCCACCACGCGAGGGAGCGAACCGGAGACCACCGTGGATGGCGTATCCGGTGGACAAGGGACAGGCGCTGCTCCCACCCTGGCGCCTCGCGAAGTTCTGTCGAAAAAAACTATCGGTCAGGACAAAGTCCAGATCATCGACTCCGTTCAGAAACGAAAACAGGATTCTCTCCGGCGCCTGCAGAAAGATGTCCCTCCTTCCGCTCCCAAGGAAACTCCGCAAAAGAGAATCGACCCGCGATGAATACGACCGATCTTCCTCCTCTCGCGGAGCGGATGCGTCCGCTTTCTCTGGATGCCTATGTGGGACAGGAACATCTGGTTGGATCCGGACGTCCCCTGCGCCGAATGGCTGAAAAAGGTTCGTTGGTCAGTATTCTCCTGTGGGGTCCTCCCGGAGTAGGAAAAACCACGCTTGCCCGCTTGCTCTGCACGGAGGAACGCCATGAATTTCGTCGCCTGAGTGCCGTCTCTTCCGGTGTAGCAGAGGTACGCGCCATCATCCAGGATGCAAAACAGCGGCAGGAACGACTAGGGAATTTCAAGCACATCGTTCTCTTTCTCGATGAGATCCATCGCTTTAGCAAATCCCAGCAAGATGCGCTATTACATGCTGTTGAGGTCGGTTATATCATCTTGATCGGGGCTACTACCGAGAATCCTTCCTTCGAAGTCATTCCTCCCCTGCGATCGCGTGCACGCACCTTCGTTCTCTCCTCTCTGACTCCGAAGCATCTCGAAACCATCCTCCATCGGGCATTGGAGCAAGATGTGGTGCTGAAAACCAAGAGGATTCGAATCGAGGATGAGGACCTTCTCATTAGCTACAGCGCGGGAGATGCTCGGGCCTTATTGACGGGCCTGGAATTGTCGGTGATTCTAGGAAGCCGTGAGGACGGCAGCGTCGAGATTACACGGGATATTGTGCACGAGGCCTTTCAACGCAGTTTCGCGGCCTACGACAAAGGGGGTGAGGATCATTACAACGTCATCAGCGCCTTCATCAAATCCGTTCGCGGATCGGACCCCGACGGGGCCCTCTATTGGCTGGCCCGAATGATCGAGGGTGGTGAGGATCCATTGTTCATTGCCCGTCGTTTGATTCTGCTCGCCAGTGAGGATGTGGGGAATGCCGATCCCACGGCGTTGATGCTTGCCCAGGCAGGATTTGACGCAGTTCATTCGATCGGCATGCCCGAGGGGAGGATTGTCCTCGCTCAAGTGACCACCTACCTGGCTGCCACCAAGAAGAGCAACGCATCCTATCTCGCCATTGAGGCGGCCCTGGAGTATGTTCGTACTCATCCTCCGCATCCGGTTCCCTTGCATTTGCGGAATGCCCCCACTGTGTTCATGAAGTCCCAGAAATACGGAGCCGGATACCAGTATCCTCACGATTTTCCGGGTCATTTCACCGCACAGCGCTATCTGCCTGATGAAATGGATGACACCCGCTTTTACTATCCCAGCGAGGAAGGTCGCGATCAGGCTATTCGAGAGCGCCTGAGCATTCTCTGGCCGAAAAAATCACTTTAAGTCACTCGCCATCCTGTGCACATCGCACAGGGGCCTTTCAGATGAGTCCGTTCTCGGCGAAGCTAAAGAACTCCGAACCACATACGATAAGGTGATCGACAACAGGGATGCCCATCATCTCCCCTGCCGCGACGATGGTACGCGTCACCTGACGGTCCTCGGCGCTTGCCATTTTCGTGCCCGAAGGATGATTGTGGAGAAGGATGATGCTGGCCGCGTGATCCAACACCGCCGCACGAAACACCTCGCGTGGGTGGACAATACTGGCATTGACCGTGCCCTGAGACAGTGGGACTTCCCGAATCAGATGTGAGGCGGTGTCCAGGAGAAGCACGTAGAAGCGCTCGACGCGCAAATCCTGGAGTTTGGGAATGAACTGTCGAGCCACGTCCTGTGGAGAGGTGAGACTGGTCGGCTCGGCGACAAGACCAGCGTGCCGCCGACGTCCGATTTCACAAGCGGCCAGAAGCGTCACGGCCTTGGCGGCACCGATCCCATCTACCATGGCCAGTTCCTGGTACGACCGCCGTCCCAGTCCTGTCAGCGAAGAGAACCGCTTCAGCAACGCCCGCGCACAATCCAGGGCATTGGCGCGTCGGGTTCCTGAGCGAAGCAGGATGGCCAGAAGTTCACTATCCGAAAGGTACTCCGCGCCATGTCGGATCAGCTTCTCGCGAGGACGTTCTTCCTCTGGCCAGGAGGAAATGGAATGCGGCAAGGTGGACACGGATTCCGTGCTCATGGTGTTCTCCCATAACAAACAATACGTGCCCGAAACTAGGATTGCATCCGATTCCGAAAAAGTCAGAATTCGGGAATCATCCTCCGCATTTCCCGCAAGCCCTTCCTTCTTTATCCCTGGTATACTTGCCCTGAGAGGTCTTCCCGAATTGCGGACAGGAGGAATTGTGCCGGACGTTGGATTTCGTGTTGAGCCAGTACTCATCCTTATGCAGCCCTGCATCCTTGTGCTGCTCCGATACGGGAGGTGAGGATACCGAAGATCGGATGGAATCCGGTGGCGCGAAATCAGGGCCGCTCCACAGTCCTCGTCGTGCCGCCCTCGCCTCTCGTTCCGCTTTCACGAACTCGTCCATTTTTGTAAACGGAAATCGTGTATAGGCTGTCGCGTACCCTTCACGTATGAGCGTGGCGTTTACACAGGTGCCATCGACGAGATACACATAGCGGAGAAGACGACCGTATTTGTCACGATCCGCAGCCAGAGGATCCGTTTTCAGAGTAATGGCCTTTCCCTCGAATCGGTGTGTGGCAAAGTCCGATGCTTGTTGGCCCAGAGCCTGAATGACCGTCTTGTCCTTTTGCGAACGGCGGGCATCTGCCTCGAGTTTCGCACTCTCCCATTTCTCCGGCGTGTCCACGCCAATCAGACGCACCCGGCTCCCGTCACTGAGGACAAAGGTATCCCCGTCCACTACCCGCTGGATGGATAACGGGGGAGTTTGGGCTCGACAGGATAAGGGCCCACAAAGGAGGGTCAGAGCAAGAACGAGGGCAACGCGAGACATGGGGTGTTCCGATGCTGGTTGGATGGATCAGGGAGAGTGGCGAAAGAGATGGAGATGCTCGAGAGCTTCCTGGTTCTCGGGATCGAGTTCCAAGGCACGATCGAAACTGGCCCTCGCACGATCCTTCTGATTTTTCACGACGAACACACTCCCCAGACGGGCATGGATACGAGCATCGTCTGGTTTGAGAGTGAGGTATTCCTGAAGAAGGAGGATGGCGCGCTCGTATTCGCGCAGGTGCAGGGCTGCTTCGGATGCTCCCAGAAGGGGATCCGGGTCGAAGGGAGAGCGGGCATGCAGAGAAAGAAAAAGATCGAGAGCCGGTCGCCATTGCTCTGCGGCCAGATGGGCATGTGCCAACAGGAGAGTGATCGACAGATCGTCCGGTTCCCGCTGGCTGGCAATTCGGGCGGCGCGCACGGCATCCTCCCCATGTCTCATGTGGAGATAGAGTTCCGCCAATAGCACGAAGCCGCGTGGGATTCCCGGATCGATTTCAAGCGCTCTCATGAGATGACGTTCGGCATCGAGCCAGCGTTCGAGTTTGAAATGGGCATATCCCAGCGAATAATGGATGCGTGGGTTTGACTGGCCAGCAATGCGTTCGAGGTAGAAAATGGCTTGGTCATACTGCTCGGCCCGAAAGAACACCATCCCCAAAGCGTAGAGGATATCCACGTTATCGTGGTCGGAGCCAAGCATGGCCAACAGCAATCGTTCGGCGGCGCCGTAATTTCCCATTTCGGAATACACCCCTGCCAGGCGCAGTCTCACATCCGTGGTTTCCTCCCCTTCCTGAAGAAGTCGATGATAGATCTGAATTGCCTTCAGCCATTCTCCGCTTTTTTCAAGATGGTCGGCTCGTTCGAGCAGATCCAGAATGTGATAATCCGGCCCGGTCACGCGATCACTCCCATTCAATCGTGGCTGGTGGTTTCGAACTGATGTCGTAGACGACTCGATTGACGCCCCGCACCTCGTTGATGATCCGATTGCTGATGGAAGCCAGCACATCATACGGAATCCTCGCCCAGTCTGCGGTCATTCCATCGGTGCTGGTCACCGCACGCACCGCGATCGTGTTCTCGTAGGTGCGGGCATCTCCCATGACCCCCACGCTCCGTACGGGAAGAAGGACGCAGAACGCCTGCCAGATTTCATCGTACAGCCCGGCACGACGGATCTCATCGATATAGATATCGTCGCAGGTACGAAGCAGTTCGAGTGCTTCCTCCGTCACCTCACCAAGAACGCGTATCGCGAGTCCGGGTCCCGGAAACGGGTGACGTCCGATGAAGTGCTCGGGGATGCCAAGTTCCCGTCCAACAGCGCGTACCTCGTCCTTGAACAATTCCCGAAATGGCTCGAGTAATTTCAGTCTCATCGTGTCGGGGAGCCCGCCCACATTGTGGTGGGATTTGATGGTCGCCGATGGTCCCTTGAAACTCACAGATTCGATCACGTCGGGATACAGAGTCCCCTGCGCCAGCCAGGCGGCATTGCGATGAGCGGCAATTTCCTGCTCGAAGGCATCGATAAACGCCGCACCGATGATCTTCCGTTTCTTCTCGGGATCGGTGACGCCAGCCAGACGCTCAAGAAACAGGGCAGACGCATCGACAAGGGTAACCGGAATCCGAAGGTCTCGCTCGAACAGATCGACCACCTCTCGGCTTTCGTTACGTCTCATGACTCCATTATCGATATGGATGCAGTGCACCTGATCTCCGAGGGCCCGATGCAGAAGCACGGCGGCGACTGCTGAATCCACACCTCCGCTGAGTCCGCAGATCACATGATCGGTTCCAACCTGTGTGCGAATGCGATCGGTGGCTTCTTCGATAAAGGTGCGGGAGTTCCAGTCCCCGCGACAGTCACACACCGAAAACAGAAAATTGCGAAGCATGTCCTTCCCTTGTTCGGAATGGACAACTTCAGGATGAAACTGCACACCGTACAGGGGACGCACCTGGTGACGGATGGCTCCGAAGGGAGCATTGTCGGTCCGAGCGATGACGCGAAATCCTTCGGGCAGAGAGGTCAGCGCGTCTCCATGGCTCATCCAGACCACGGATCCGTCACGCACGGATGCGAAGAGGGGATCCGTTTCCACGATGTTCAGTCCCGCCTTTCCGAATTCCCGTCGTGACGCAGGCTCCACTCCCGCGCCGTGATGGAGGGCGAGGAGTTGAAGGCCGTAACAGATACCCAGCACGGGGATACCAGAGGAGAAAAGCTCGCCTGGAATCGTGGGAGCCCCTTCGTCATACACGCTGGAAGGTCCCCCCGATAGGATGATCCCCTTGGGGGGATTCGCCACGACCCTTTCCCATCCCACATGGAAGGGGAGAATTTCGCAATACACGTTCTGTTCCCGAACGCGACGAGCGATCAGCTGAGTGTATTGGGATCCGAAATCGAGAATGCAGATCCATTCGTGATGCATGGAGACTCCTGAAAAGAAGACGCTGTCCTTGTGGCTGATCCGAAAATTCCGGAGCCGTCAAGGACAGCGTCGCATGGGAAGGGCGGAATTACTGGCCGATCATCGCCGCATAGGCGGTGGCATCCATGAGGGAATCGAGTTCCGCAGGATCACTGATGGTCATTTTCACCATCCAGCCCGCGCCGTATGGATCGGAATTGACCAGATCCGGCGTGCCATCGAGCGCTTCATTCTTTTCGATCATCGTGCCGGAAAGCGGAGCGATAATATCGGACACTGTCTTGACGGCCTCGATCGACCCGCAACTCTCGCCACGGTTCACGGCGCGCAGTTCCGGAATGTCAACAAACACCACATCGCCGAGTTCTCCGGCTGCGAAAGCGGTGATGCCAATCGTGGCGGTGGTTCCATCCATCTTCACCCATTCATGGGTATCGGTGTACTTGCAATCAGCAGGAAATTCCATGTTCTCCTCCTTGGGGACAAACGTGAACGGTTACAGGGAAAACGAATCCAGAAAATGCGTGTCTACTTCCCCGGAGCGAAATCGGGGATCCTGAAGCACGCGTTGATGAAATGGGAGGGTCGTTCGAACGCCTTCGATGACAAACTCATCGAGAGCCCCGGCCATCCTGTCGAGGGCTTCATCTCGCGTCCGTCCCCAGCACACGACCTTCGCCAGCAGCGAATCGTAGTAGGGAGGAATGCAGTATCCGGTATAGCCATGGGAATCCACGCGCACCCCGAAACCACTCGGTTGATGCCAAGACGTAATCTGGCCGGGTGAGGGACGAAAATCCGTCATGGGATCCTCGGCATTGATGCGGCACTCGATGGCATGCCCCACGGGTTTCGAAATTTTCGCGTCAAGTTTTTCCCCAGCCGCCACCCGAATCTGCTCGCGAATAATGTCCAACTGAAACACCGCTTCTGTGACCGGATGCTCCACCTGGATGCGGGTATTCATTTCCATGAAATAGAATTGCCCGGATGCGTCGAGCAGGAATTCTACCGTTCCCGCCCCCCGATATCCGATGCTCTTCGCTCCGCGAATGGCGGCATCTCCGAGAGCGTCGCGTAATTCCGGTGTCACGGCAGGCGAAGGGGTTTCTTCGATCAACTTCTGATGACGACGCTGGATCGAGCAATCCCGTTCTCCGAGATGGATCACCTTGCCATGACGATCCCCCAGAATCTGCACTTCGATATGACGCGGCCTTTCGATGTATTTCTCGATGTACAAATCCCCATTGGCGAAGGCCTTCTCCGCTTCGTTGCGCGCAGTGATAAACTGTGATTCCAATTCCTCACTCGAACGCACGATGCGCATGCCCTTGCCACCTCCTCCGGCACTGGCCTTGAGGATGACCGGGAATCCCATCGAAAGACACAATGCCCGGGCCTCGGCGACTGTCTCCACCACTCCTTCGCTCCCCGGCACGGTGGGAACGTCCGCAGCTTTCATCGTGGACTTCGCCACGGCCTTGTCCCCCATCGCGCGAATCATGGGAGCCGTTGGTCCGATAAACGCGATTCCCAGTTCTTCGCAGATCTCAGAAAAGTGGGCATTCTCCGCGAGGAACCCATAGCCCGGGTGAATGGCGTCGGCGCCTGTGATGGAGGCCGCCGAAAAAATCCGGGACAGATTGAGATAGCTGTCACGCGAGGTGGGGGGGCCGATGCACACGGCCTCGTCGGCGAATCGCACATGCAGGGCATCTTCGTCAGCGGTGGAATACACGGCCACCGTCTTGATGCCCATTTCCCGGCAGGTCCGAATCACCCGAAGGGCGATTTCTCCGCGGTTCGCGATTAGGATCTTGTGAAACACTGCGTGGACTTTCTCAAGTAATGGAGGATACGTGACAGAGATCGGATCAGGCAGTGTGAATCAGGAACAGAGGCTGATTGTATTCCACCGCCTGTCCGTTTTCTACAAGGATGCGCACGATCTTCCCACTCACATCCGCTTCGATTTCATTCATAATCTTCATCGCTTCGATGATGCAGACCGTGGCTCCGGCCGTCACGGTCTGCCCCACGGTCACAAACGCTTCGGCCTCGGGAGAGGCGGCACGATAAAAGGTGCCGACGATGGGACTCCGTAGCGTATGCACACCTATTCCGTCGGGCATGGGCGTCTCGCTGGCAACAGGAGGGAGACCTTCGGCGGGAAGCACTGTGGTTGGCGGAAGCGTGGGGAGCGGTGCCACCGGCAATGGAATCGGCATCGTGGCAGAGGCGGGTGGAATATTCCGCGACCGGATGACATGCAGTTTTGTGCTGTCTTCCTCGAGAATGAATTCTTCGATTCCAGATTCATCCACGATTTTCAGGAGACGTCGGAGGTATTGGAGGTCCATGGCGGTCCCGCTTTCACATTGGTGACGAAAGGTCGTTCGTTCTCACGGTTGATCAGGTCACGCGTTCGATTATTTCACGCGTTCGAGGTACTCGCCGGTTCGTGTATCGATCTTCAGCACTTCCCCCTGATCGATAAAGAGAGGAACATTGACGATTGCGCCGGTTTCCACCGTGGCTCTTTTGGTGCCCCCCGTGGCCGTGTCTCCCCGAACTCCGGGCTCAGTTTCGGTCACTTCGAGGTGCACCGTAATGGGCAGTTCTCCGGAAACCACATTTTCTGCGTCATCGAGGAGAATATCACACACTTCTCCTTCTTTCAGGAAACGCACGGAATCTCCAAAGACAGTACGGGACATATGGATCTGCTCGTAGTTCTCCTGATCCATGAAGCAGAGGTCCTCCCCTTCCGGATAGAGGAACTGAAATTTGCGACGCTCCATGCGCACAACATCCACAGATTCGCCTGGACGAAAGCGGTTTTCGAAGGCGGATCCGGTACGCAAATTCCGCAGCTTGGTGAGCACCATCGCGCCACCCTTGCCCGGTTTATGATGACGCCATTCCACGATCTGGTGGAGGTCGCCGTTAAATCGAATGATCAGGCCATTGCGAAAATCAGTTGTCGAACCCATGGTACCTTGCAAAAAAGATGGTGAAGAGAAACAACGTCGTACGGCAAACTCACGTGCGTTTTGAGATACAGAGTCTAAAATTAGAATCCTGACGGCATATTCACAAGCTCCTGTCGTCGGCACGGCACGGAAGAAACGACCGCATCGCATGATGGCCGGCGTGGTGACACAGGGAACCCAGAAAGAAGGTTGATTTCCGTTTCGAAATTCTGCTTTTTTGAAAGATTATGAACACCCCGCGATCTGCTCCTTGATAATGACGGACCCCGAAATTCCTGAATCTGGTTCTCCCCTGGGATGGGGGTGGTCACTGGCCTGGACTACTATTCTCTTCCTGTCGGTACTCTGGGGCATACACACCTCACTCGGGTCAGCCGAACCATCCGTGTTTGAGCGCGATTCCTCCGTGCAGGACACCTCGACCTTTCTTTCCCGGATCGCCGAGAGAAAGGACACGATATATGTGTTGGGTCCTCACATCCTCTCCCTGGATCTTTCGAAGCAGAAGCTTCTCGTCTATCACCGCGATGCCCAGAAACCGGTCGATACGTTTCGGGTGTCCACCGGCACGACTCGCCTCAAAGAAGGCATCGAAACCCGTCCGGGTATTTACGTGATCCGCTACAAAGCCCGCTCGGCCATTTCGACGCAATTCGACGATGCCGTTCTCATCAACTGGATGGTGTTCAACAACGGGATCGGCTTTCATGCGCTCGAAGGCCGCTCGTATTATCGATTTCTTGGGGTGCGCCCATCCTCTCACGGGTGCGTGCGCATGAGTCACGCGGGATCGGATTCTCTCTATCGCATGGTCACCTCCGGCACGCCGGTGATCGTCTTTCGCAGTCCCATGCAGGACCGTGTTCTGGCTTTTCTTCCGGCGGATGTTCCGGTGGACACGGCGTTGATAACCACCGCGCATGCGCTCGACGTGTATCGCAGTAAATTGGCGAGCTTCTACAATGGATCTCTGCATTATCGGGACTTCCCCATCATCCCTCTGCTCAAGCGCTTTGTCGGTTCGAATGGATTGCCCGTCACCTTTCCCGGCACGAAAACACCACGACCGAAAATCCCCCCTTCCTTTCGCGACAATCCTCCTGGCATGACCTGGCTCACCGCGACGCACGCCGAATGATCTTTTCTCACCATTCCTGGCTTCCATGAACGTCCTTTCCACCACCCTCCTTCTCTTTCTGACTCTGGGATTCGTTACCACCCAGGCACAAATTTCGGCGCCCCCTCCTGACACATCCCAGGTTCATCTTGGGACGCGCGGCGTACGGTTCGACCGGAAGATCAAAGCGGAACTGACGGCCATCAAGAAGACCTTTGAGCGTGGACGGAAGACCTCGGATTTCGAGCGTCGACTGATCAATGCCCAATATGCCACTTTTCGGACCCTGACCACTCTGGCACTGATTCTTGATCGAAAGGATGTGTATCGGTCGGATATCCTGAGAGAGCAGGACATGGTGCTTTCGAAAACCAATCTGAAGGCAGACAATCAAAAGCAGCTTCTGAACGGTATCACGGGTATGTACACGATGTACAACGTCATCTACAAGATGGCCTTCGCTACCGACACCGTGCGGATCAGTGAACTGGTATCGATTCACGACAGCATCGTGCATTCGATCCATGCCTCGATGCCCCTGTTCCAGGCGCTCAACACGTTCAGTCGGAGCGTGTACTCGATGTCCCGTTCCGTGGTCCAGGCCGTGGACACTACCGGGCATCTTGCCGGAGCCATCGTCAAGTACGACAAGATGTACGAAGACGGAGAGAAGATCGCGCGGGACGAAGAAGATCGCTTTTTAAACAGCATCTATCGCACGTTTCACATGCATGAACTCTGGGCTATCTACAGCGCACCCGCCGACCAGAGAAAGGCCTCGGTGATGAGCTCCGCCTTATTCGAGGCTACCCAGGATGACAAGGTGAAATCCAAGGTCGAGCAGATTATCATCGCCATGGAATATTTGTATCGAATCACCGAACGACTGACTCTCAATCTCCTTCGCCTCTTTTTGTGATGCCCCTCTCCCCCGTTCTCTCCGACTTTCGGGTGGATGAGACACCCGAGGCATGGGAACGTTTGGCGGATTGTTCCCACGCCAGTCCTCTCTCGCGATACGCGTGGGTACGGGCGGGGGCTGAGATTCTTGGAGGGACACCAATCTTTCTCACCGTGATGCAGGGCGATTCGCCGTTGGCGGGATGCGCCACGATACAACGCAGGCGCTATGGGCTTCCCTATGCTCCGCCTGTACCGCTCTCGACGGAATGTGGGTTCCTCGCCTGCGTCCATGACATCGACCGTCTCCGTCCGGCCATGCTCATCCTCGCTTCCCGCGTAGAACGAATGGTTCACACGGCAGTGATCGCCGTACCGGAAGCGCTACGCTGGAGTGTGGAACAACGGCGCGGATGGGTTGTGCGAACTCAGCAGGATCTGGTGCTGGACATGCACGATGACCGTCCTCCGTGGGAGGAATACCGTCAATCACATCGCCGAAAATGTCGCGTCGCACTTCGTGAGGGTGCGCAGGTGCTGGAAAAATGGGATGTGGATCGTCTGCTTGTTCTGTTCTCCGCCAGCTATTCGGCGCACGGCATCCGACCTCCCTATCCGATGGAAATCATGCGGGCCCTCGTGGCGGCCAGTCGAAAATCGGGAGCCCGGATGTTCTTTCTCATCACCGACGATGGGGTTGCCCACGCCGCCCGTCTGATCCTTACGGACGGGCACACTGGGTATGATCTCGTGGCTGGGGATGACCGTGCGACATCAATTCCCCGTTCTCATGCTCTTGTTCATGAAGTGCTCGGGATTCTTCACGGAGAAGGCGTACGCCGCTTCGATTTCGGTGGGGGCAATACCGAAGGCATTCGCGATTTCAAACTGGGTTTCGGTGCTCACCCCGTTTCTCGTCCCGAGGCACGCTGGGTCGGTTCTCCCGTGATGCGTGTCGCACTGGAATTTCGACACCGCTGGCTCCTCAGACTGCGGAGGCTGGTATGACGCGCATTCTCTATGTCCTCTTCGTTGTTCTGGTGGGATGGTCATTGCCTGCGTGGGGACAAAAGACAGCCTCGTCGGGAAGGGACTCCACTCGCATGGCAGCGGTACGAAATGATGCCGCCACCTTCCGGCCTTTACGCGACGCGAGCCACACCACCATCGTCCCGGCTTCGGTGTTGTCACGGGATTCCCTGCTCTTGATTCCCCACATGCGATGGAACGACGTGTCCGGCTGGATCCCCGGTACACGCTCTGCCACTCTTGGGATGTTTCTCCAACCAGCCCAGCTCTTTTACGGAGATGGACTCAGTGGCATCACGCTGCTCGCCAACGGAAGGAGCATTGCAGATCCGGTGACCGGTGTTTCCACCGATCTCGATATCGGCGAGGAAGCCGGAAGTCGAGTTGTGCTTCACTCTCCCGTCTCGGGATTCTGGTATGCGGGAAGCGGACGTGGGGCGGCCCTCGATGTGGTGGATTCCCTGGTCGATGCGCCACGCCCCGTGACCCGGATCCGGCATGTGGAAAGTGGATATGAATTTCTCGGAACCGATGTGCTGTTCGCCCTCAATCCCGCGCCATCGAGCGCTCTCCAGATTGGTCTGACGAGACATACCGTGGGTTTTTCGAATTCGTACAATCAAGCCCGATTTGTCAATGAGCGTGCGGAAAGCTGGAATGCTCGAGCCGAATATGGCACGCGAATCTCCTCCATGCTCGAGATCCAACTTCGAGCGCGTCTCACCGATCACACGCAATTGCAATATGGAGGGATCGCCTCCTCTCGTCGCGATGGAGACACGTTCTTGTATCCCGATCGCTCCACTTCTTTCGCCGACACCGCTTTCAATCCTATTCTGGCGCGCACGATCAATGCGACCGGGAAGCAGGTCACCACGCAGTGGTGGGGCGAAACCCTCGCCCGTGTGCATTGGGATGCCCAGGATCGACAGTACTCTGAAATTCGTATCGGCCTTCGCGATGGCACCCGTTGGATCTCCGATGGGCTTGGCATCCCACCGCTCGACACCTCAGGACGGTCGCCCCTGTCGCGTCACGAACTCTGGACTCTCCCCTCGCTCACCCTTGCGCATTGCCTCCAGTTTTCCGATCTGGCTCTCTTTTTTGATGGGACCCTCTCCCGAATGTCCTACGACGATGGGGCATCGGGAACACGGATTTCGGAAATGCGATCGAGTCTTCGGGCACGGATCGAAGCCCATCTTGGACTCCTCAGTATCGAGGGATTGGCACGCCATGATCAGGAAGGGGATTCTCAGGGGCAGGGCCTGGGAGGGCTCGCTTCTCTAGGAAATCCCGAATCGGTGCAGGGGTTCGCTGGGATCAGCTGGTCTCGTCGTCCTCTTACTCTGTTTGAACGTCACCCCTCCATCCCCTCCGAGCGACTGCGAATCGAGTCTGGCGTATCACAGGACCCGCCGGAGCGGCTCGAGGCGGAGGCCGGACTACGTCATGCCGGAGGATCGGGACGTGTGGAGCTTCGCGTGTTCGCACGCCGTCTTCGGGTGCCCCGCCCCTTCACAGTCGGATATGAGACCGGGACGGTGCCGCTTCGACCACTGCTCATTCTCCGTGCCCAGCCCCTGATGGAAGAACAACAGGGCGGCACTCTCTCCGGTGTGTTCCGCTGGTGGCATCTGCAGGCCGAGGGACAGGTGACGGCCACGCATTCCCAACTCGAAGGCTTATCCACTGCCTCACGACTCGTGCCGGTCCTGTCTTCCTCACTCGCCCTCATGGCGCGACTCACCTTGATCGAAGGAACCCTCGAGCTCAAGGGAGGAGTGCGACATCAGTATGAATCGGCCTTCACGCCCCTTGGCTGGCAGTCGGAGGCGGGACTCTTTCTTCCGGTTGCCCTGGGTCAGGCATCCGATCAGGCCCTCTCTTCCTACACCGAAGGGCACACGGTGGATCTCTTTCTGTTTGCCACGATCAAGCGCAGTGCCACCATCCATGTTCACCTTTCCAACCTCTTTGATGCTCGCCGCATCACGACGACGTTCTATCCGATGGGAGAGCGGAGCATTCGGGTTGGCGTGGACTGGACCTTATGGGATTAGCGGGTATTATTTCTCCGAAAAAAATCTCACATTGTGGATCTGTATCGATGATACAGAACGCACTTCCCATGTATGGAGATTCCCCACGATGAAATCGATTCACGATGCTTCCCCGTTCACACAGGCCGTTCATGCCGGAATCGGCGAATATGAATTTGGTGCGGTCGTCCCTCCGATTTATCAGACCAGCACGTTCCGTTTCCGTGATGTGGATCACGGAGCCCGTCTGTTCGCAGGTCAGGAGGATGGGTACATTTACACACGGATGCGCAACCCCACTGTTGAAGCGCTCGAGAACTGTGTGGCCGTGCTGGAGGGAGGCACGCGGGGTCTGGGCTGCGCCAGCGGCATGGCCGCCATTCATACCACGCTCACGGCCTTGCTGAAAACCGGGGATCACATTGTATGCAGCGAATCCGTGTATGGTCCGACGCTCACCCTCATCAAGAGTATCGGAGGGGCCTTCGGGGTGGAGAGCACATTCGTGGACACTACCGATGTCTCCTCCGTAGAAGCCGCAATGCGCCCTAATACGCGGGTCGTGTATGTCGAGACGCCGGGAAATCCCACCATGGTGATCAGCGATCTATCTGCCCTCGCCACCATCGCTCATGCACACAACGCGGTGCTCGTCGTGGATAACACGTTCATGAGTCCCGTTCTGCAGAAGCCCTTCCGCTTCGGCGCTGACGTCGTCGTGCACAGCATGACGAAATTTCTCAATGGCCATGCTGATGTGGTGGCCGGGATGATCGTCCTGCGGGATGACACCCTGTATCCTGTCTTTCGCAAGGTGCTGAATCAGGTGGGGGGCGTCATCGATCCCTTCAACAGCTTCCTCGTTCACCGAGGAATCAAGACCCTGCCATTGCGGATGGAACGGCATACTCAGAACGCTCAGAAGGTAGCCGAGTATCTCGAAGCCCATTCCAAAGTCGCATGGGTGCGGTATCCCGGTCTCCCCAGTCATCCGCAGTATGCCCTCGCACAGGCCCAGATGGAAGGTGCCGGTGGTATGATCAGCTTCGAGCTGGCGGGTGGGCTTGACGCCGGCAAGCAGCTCATGAATCACGTGCAGATTGCGCAGCTCGCTGTCAGTCTCGGTGGCGTAGAATCCCTCATCCAGCATCCCGCGAGTATGACACACGCCAGCATGGGAAAGGAGCAGCGGGAGCAGGCCATGATCACCGACGGTCTCGTACGCTTTTCGGTGGGAATCGAAGCCGTGGAGGACATTCTGGCCGATATCGACCACGCGCTCACGTTCTGCTAGAAGCCAACCCTGCTTATTGCTTTATTTCTTGATTTTCCCGTATATTTGAATTCGCTTTTTTCACCGTTTTTTTCACTGGTATATAGGAGAGGTCATTGGTCGGCATTATTGTTCAGGAGAACGAACACATCGATCGTGCTATCAAGCGCTTCAAGAAGAAATATGAACGGTCTGGCATTCTGAAGGAATTCAAGAAGAGGACCTATTTCACCAAACCGTCCGTCAAGAAACGGATGAAGCGATTGAAAGCGATCCGTCGCGCCAAGCGGACATCCGAAGAAAGCGAAAGCTAGATCCGGCTGGAACCTGCCCGTCACCTTCGGATTGATCCCAGTGTGGGCATGAATACCAGTGCGGGTCTATCCCGTATTTCCATCCGTTTTCGACACCGCAGGGCAGGAGGAGCCCCTCGCCATGGATTACCATCATTTTTACCATGTCATGGCCGATGGTACCGTGAAGCAGGAGAATCCGTTCACGGGGACAAAAGTGTGGACGGTTCCTTCCCGAGGAGCGAAGCCTTTGGGTGATGCTCGTGCCCTTCCCCGGGACGAAATTCTTCACCACCACCAGCCAGAAGACTATTGCGCCTTTTGTGAACAGCGCCTTTTCGAGACCGCACCCGAAAAGGCGCGTCTCGTTCTACGCGACGGTCGCTACGAGATCCTGCATCATGTTTCCCCTTCCCGCCTCCACGAGGAGCCCGCGGAGTTTCGTCGGGTCGGTAACCTGTTCGAAATCGTCAGTCTCGAATACTGGAGACGCAATTATAATTACAAGCTCAGCCCAGTCAATCTGAAATGGAAAAGTCAGTATCAGGAAGATGAGACAGGGTTGCGGCATCTGATCGATCGTATCAACTTCAAACTCTCTCTGTTCGGGAAATCCGACGAAGAAATTCACGGTATCTCGGTCGAGGACAAACTTGTGATGTGCGACGCCTTTTTCGGGGGAGGGCACGAAATGATCATCACTCGGCGCCATTATGCCGAGAATGCGCACAGTAGACAGGATCTGTTCTTTACCGGCGATCTGACGGAGATCGAGCACGAGGCGTATGTTCGATTCGTGATCGATTCGCTGAACGACATCACGGCCAACAACCGCTATGTCCGCTATGTGAGCGTGTTCAAGAACTGGCTGGGGCCCGCTGGTGCGTCCTACGATCATCTCCATACGCAACTGGTGGCTATTGACGAATGGGGGCGTGCGATCGAGCGCCAGGTGGAAATGCTGAAGAAGGATCGCAACGTGTACAATGTGTACGGCCCGAACTTCGCAGGACATCACAATCTGGTTTTTGCCGAGAATGAGCATGCCATCGCGTTTGTCGGTATTGGGCATCGTTATCCCACGGTGGAGGTGTTCAGCAAATCTGTGCAGGCCCGACCCGGTGAACATGGACCCGAGGAAGTGCGGGACATGAGCGATCTGGTGCGAGCCGTCCATGCGGCCATCGGCAAGCGGGTTTCGGTGAATGAGGAATGGTACTACGCGCCGTTCGACTGCATCTTCAAGATTCCCTGGCACATTTTCATCAAACTGAGAGTGACGGTCCCCGCCGGATTCGAGGGGGGCACCAACATTTTCATCAATCCCCTTCCGCCCACCGATCTGCGTGATCGCATCGTTCCCCGCCTGTACGAAATGCGCGCCCAGGGTCAGATCAGTCCTTCGATTCGCATCGCCGAAGAGTGTCGGCTGCTTCCCAATCCCTTGCAGTACATCAAGAACGGCTGAGCGGCGTGATCACCCTGGGTATCGAAAGCTCCTGTGACGAAACCTCGGCGGCCATTCTGGTGGACGGCAGGGTTCGATCCAACATCATCTCCTCACAGTTGTTGCACGGTGACTACGGTGGCGTGGTGCCGGAGCTGGCCTCACGGGCACATTTAGCCAACATTCTGCCCGTCATCGACGCCGCTCTGCAGGAGGCGGACGTGACGCTCGACCAAGTGGAACTGATCTGTGCCACGCAGGGACCGGGACTGATCGGATCTCTGTTAGTGGGGCTCACCACGGCGAAAGCGATCGCACTTGCCCGCGCGATTCCCTTTCTTCCGGTCCATCATCTGGAAGCCCACATGTTTTCCTGCTTCGTCGATGCGACCGAAGAGATCCGCGTTCCTTTTCTGGCGCTTGTGGTGTCGGGAGGACACACTCTTCTGGCTCGGGTTGACGATATCGAGCAATGGTGCGTTCTCGGATCCACCATCGACGACGCTGCGGGAGAAGCCTTCGATAAGGTAGCCAAGATGTTAGGGCTCTCCTATCCCGGAGGGGTCAGCATCAGTGCGCGTGCAGAGCATGGCAACCCACATGCGCATGCGTTTCCCCGTCCCCTGCTGCACAGCGGGGATCTTCGCTTCAGTTTCAGCGGACTGAAGACCGCCGTGCTCTATCACCTCCGGCGCGTTCATGCCACCCAAGGCGACGACGCCTCTCTCTCTCACACGGAGATCGACGATGTCTGTGCCTCCTTCCAGGAGGCGGTGGTGGAGGTGCTCGTTACGAAGTCTCTCGCCGCTCTGAAACAGGAGCAGCTCGACACTCTGACGTTGACGGGCGGCGTCTCGGCCAATCAACGATTGCGTACCGTTCTCTCGGCACGAGCCGCGGAGATCGGGTGTTCCGTTCACCTTCCTCATCTCACCCTGTCCACGGACAACGCCGCCATGATCGCTCTCATCGGCGAGCAGAAGTATCGGCGCGGAGTCCGGGGCACCCTGTCTGCCGAGGCCTTTGCTCGTGTTCCGCTTCCGTCGCGTCGTCCAAAAGCATCCGCTCGTTAGCGCCCTCGCCCTCCTCATCGTGATCGGCACGGTGTGGATTGCCATCCTCGGGGCACTCCCTCATCACCGTTCACGGACCGGGCCGGTGCACATCCCTCGTGGTGCCTCCATTCTCGAGATCGCCGCGATCCTCGAAGAAGAGGATGTCGTGCCTTCTCGTGTTCCTTTCCTGGTGTTCGCGGTGGTTCGGGGGCATGTGCGGGATATGAAGCTCGGAACCTACGACTTCCCGCAGAATCTGACGCCCTGGGAGACGGTACATATTCTCGTGTCAGGAGAGCACCAACTGGAACGCTGGGTAACCATCCCCGAGGGATGGACGTCCCGACGCATCGCCGCGCGTCTCCAGAATGCCCTGGGAATCGATTCCGCACGATTTCTGCGGATGATACGCGATCCGGCCCTGCTTCGCGCGCTCGGTGTGCAGAGCTCGTCACTCGAAGGGTATCTGTATCCGGACAGCTATCTCTTCATCCTCACCGATTCCCTTCGCACCATCATCCGGCATATGCACTCGTCCTTTCGCACGGCCCTCCCGTCGGATTACGCGCAGCGTCTGACAGTGCTGCGACGCACCCTGCATGAAGTTGTGACCATTGCGTCCCTTGTGGAAGGGGAAACCCGGCTGGCTTCGGAGCGCGCGCGCGTCGCGGGCGTGTATTACAATCGGCTTGCTCGCGGGATGCGCCTGGAGGCCGATCCAACGATCCAGTATATCATCCCCGACGGCCCGCGCCGATTGTATCTGAAGGATCTCCGCATTCCATCACCGTACAACACCTATCTTCGCAAAGGGCTCCCACCCGGGCCGATCAACAATCCCGGTCGGGAGGCTCTGTATGCCGCCTTTCATCCGGAGTCTCACGAGTATTTGTACTTTGTCGCCACGGGCACGGGTGGACACACCTTCTCACATACGTACGAGGATCACATGAAGGCCGTGCGTGCGTACCGGCGTACAATGCAGAATCGAGAGGAGAGGTAATGAAACGGCGCGATCCGAAGAGGAAGGGCCTTCCGGTATGGCGGCTCGAATCTGGGGGCTGGCATCGCGGACCCTGGAGGTGGCGAGGATTGATACTCATATGGCTGGGAGCTCTGCTTGGGTGTGCGACGAGGATCCCCCCGGCGGGAGGTCCTCCGGATACCGAACCGCCGGTGATTACCGCGCTATCCCCCCTACCGAATGCCGTGCGCGTCGTGACGCCTCGGATCGTGTTGTCCTTCGATGAGCGCGTCGACGCGCAGAGCGTGGAGCAGGCGATTCATCTTTCTCCTCTGCAGGAAATCCCTCCCACCTTTTCCTGGAGTGGACGGGAACTGACCATTGCACTGGGCGATTCCCTCCTCTCCGATCGCACCTATGTGCTGACGATTGGATCGGGAGCCAAGGATCAGCATGCGGGGAATCGGCTCCGCTCCCCCTTTCAACTTGCGTTCACCACCGGAGACAGCATCGATACCGGAACCATCGCAGGCTTTGTGCAGGACGAGAAGCCTACTGAGGTCTCTCTGTTCGCCTGGAGGATCGAAGGACGCCGAGCGGATACACTTTCGCCGACTCGTGTCAAACCAGACTACGCCGTCACGGCGAGTGATAATGGACGGTTTTCGCTGGACCATCTCGCTCCCGGCAGATACCGCGTCTTCGCCATCCGCGATCGACAGCGCAATTTCTTGTATGATATCGAGGCCGATGATATTGGTGCGGACGTGGAAGGCGATATCGATGTGGGAACCGGACGGAGTCATCGAGATCTGCGCTTCACCGTGGCGAAGGAAGACACGACGGCACCCGCACTGTCGAGCGTGGCGCAGAGCTCCAGTCGCAGCGTTGATCTGCGTCTGACTGAAGAGGCCGGAGAACCGGCGCGTTTGGTGGATCGAATCCGCCTGCGGGATTCGGCCAGTGGTCTTGACTATCCCATCGTGGATGTTGTCCCCGTGGAGCAACGGCGCGCAAGCTATCGCCTGTATGTTTCCCGCGTCTTGGAAGCGGGAGTTCTTTTGGGAGAGGTGGATTCGCTCGTGGATGGAAGCGGGCAAGTCGGGCGGTTCTCCTTTCAACTTGCGATCGTTCCCGATGTCGACACGCTCGCGCCACGATTGCTGGAAACCGTGCCTGCCACAGGAGCGACAAACGTTCCGCGAGATTCCGCCTTCCTCGTCGTCTTTTCCCGTCCGCTGGGATCTTCGATTGCTCTGACCTTCACGGATTCCGCTCGCCAGGTCCTGCCCGTTCGCATAGAACGACCGCGTCCCCACCTGATTCGCGTCCTTCCGGATTCCCTGAAGGCCGGAATGCGGTATTCTCTCTGCATCGATTTAGGAACATGTCGTGACAGTCTCTCTCAGCGACCTGCGGGAGACAGTCTTTTCTGTGTGCGCTTCACCACCGAAGCACCGGAGCAGTATGGGACGCTCACGGGGGTGGCACGATGCGACGCCGACAGTCTGCATCCGATTCTTCTGACCATTCAACCCTATGACGGGCGCACCGGAGGGCGACGGGTGACCCTCTCCACACGATCTCACCGCCCCTTTGTTGTTCCCACCCTTCTTCCCGGACAATATCGAGCCCGCGGATTTGTGGATCGAAATGGGAACGGACGCCTCGACAGCGGGATCCCGGTTCCCTACACTCCCGGAGAACGGTTCTTCCAGGCTCAGGATAGCATTCGGATACGCGCAAAATGGGAAACACGAGCCGGATCGATTCTCATTCCCTGATTTCCATGAACCATGTACGATTGCGCCCATCTCCCTCGTGTGGAGATGGGCGCGTTTCGAACAGGGTTCCGATGAGGATGGTCAGCGTCGGGCTTCCACCACAAACGCGTCGGGATAGCCCTTCGCCTGGACATCGGCTTTGAATTTTGCGGCTTGATCACGGGTTTGGAAGGAGCCTACGGAGACTTTGTACAGGCCCGAGACGGGATCATAGTCCTTGTAGACCGGGAACTGCACTTTTGCTTTCGCTTCGTTCAGGAGCTGGGTCGCACCCGCTTCATTCTTGAAAGCGCCGATCTGCACGCTCCACATCATGATTCCGGTTCTGGTCTTTTCCTGGGCACGAGTTTCCTCGGGCGGGGTGACCTGTACGTCCTGAGGGACGGGAGGTGGAGGCGGAGGAGTAACGGTTTCCGGTGCCTGGGTATCTGCGGGGATGGCAGGGGGTTCCGACGTAGGCGCGGGTTGTGGCTCCGTGCGGGCAACCTCGGTAGGATTCGGGGTTGCGGTTGTGGCGGCCTCCTCGCTCGCGCTACATCCCGGAAGGACGAGGACGGCGAGAGCGAAGGCCAGCATTCCGATCGAGAGCATGGGTTTCATGATGATTTCCTTGTATTCTGAGATCAGGATTGAACGATCTGCACAGAGGCGCTGGCGCCAATGCGGTCGGCTCCATGGCCGGCCATGGCACGAGCATCCTCTGTGGTGCGGATTCCTCCGCTGGCTTTGACGCCCAACGTGGTTCCCACCACGCGGCGCATGAGAAGGATATCACCCACGGTGGCACCTCCCTTTCCAAATCCCGTGCTGGTTTTCACGAAATCCGCTCCCGCCTCTTTCGCGATCAGGCAGGCCAAAACCTTTTCTTCATCGGTGAGGAGGCAGGTTTCGATGATAGTCTTGACGAGGACGGCGCGATCGAATCCGTGGGCGGTGCGCACGACGGCGCGAATATCGTTCCGCACGTATTCGAAGTCACGAGATTTGAGCATGCCCACGTGAATGACCATATCGAGTTCGCGGGCTCCATCGCGGAGAGCCGTTTCGGATTCCTGCACCTTGGTGTGCGTGCAATGTGCGCCCAGAGGAAATCCGATGACGGTACAGACGCGCACTGGCGTGCCTCGGAGTTGGTCCGCGCAGAGGGCGACGAAGGACGGATGAACGCACACCGAAGCGAATTCGTACGTTCGCGCTTCTTCGCAGAGCTGGAGCACCTGTTCCCGCGTGGCCTCGGGTTTGAGCAGGGTATGATCGATCCGAGACGCGAGAGACCGATCGAAGCCATGCAGAGCAGAGATGCCCGGACCGGCAGAGATGCGATGCATGCCATGGGAGGTGAGATCGTTCACCACCGATTTTTGGGTCACGACATCGGTGTCGTTGAGGGGACAGCCAGTGCCTTCCACGAGGTGCAGCATCAGACTGTGTTCGAGGAGTACTTGGGAAACGACTTTGGAGATATCGGGCATAATGACAGGATTCCGATTACCATTCAAGGATACCGAGCGCGACCGACAGACGGATGGAGGTGTCTGTCCACTTCTTGTGTTGCGAGACGAAGGAATCGAAGGTATGCGACACCGCGAGTTCAGGATGCAGCAGCAACTTGTCGGTAACGAGCCATTCCAGGCCGACGCCAAGGAAGGCTCCGAGGCGGGGACGATGGGGTGTATAGCGGTTTCCCAATGGCTCATCCAGATAGGTCATTTCGTTGGTTCGATTCTGAAAGTAGGCATAGCCAGGCGTGGTGATGCGTTCCTTTTCGAAAATGGATTCCGAGAAGGAGAAGGAGGCGAAGGGGCCGGCAAACACGGAGAGGCCCGTGAGTCCGGGATACCAGGCCCCGCGTAATTCCACGCGCACGGTGGGCAAGGAAAGTGTCACCGTGCGTTCGAAATCCACCGGTACTTGATCCCCCGTCTGAATGAATTCGAGACGAGTGTCCTTCTGTGTATAGGCCACGTGTTCCCAACCACCGAGCACCGATAGGCCGACACTCACCTTTTCGAGCGGAAACACTTCAACCCGAGCACCCGCGAAAACGTCGAATCCCCATCCTCCATCGAATTCACAGGCGCAGGTGGTCCGGAACGTGCCCGTGGAGTACACACCTCCTCCTCCGAGCAGCACGCTGAGTCGCCCCGAGGCCTGGACCGGTCGCAACACGTCTTGATTGGTTGTCATCACGACTTGCGCGTGTAGGACGAACACGGGAAGAGCGAGGAACAAGGCAAGGAAGCGGAACAGGCGCATGGATCGACGATTGGTGATTCAGGCCGGAAAATACGGGAAAAACCGAGGAAAGAAAATCTAGATACGCTCCAGATCGACGAGACGCATCCAGCACTCCCGACCGTCCGGCAATCGCACTCCGCAGAGACTGCCACGGAGCTCGCGAATGCGCAGCGTGTTGCCTTCGGTAACGACGAAGCTTGGTGCAACCTCGGGCGTTGGTTTTTCCCACGCGGCAGCTTCGGCCACGATCACTACGGCCTCGTCTCGATCGTTGAGCCAGGAATTGCGGGCGAGGACAGCGGAAAAGAAGAGCAGGCTTCCCGCGCTCCCCAATACACAGAGAGCCAGGCCGACCCGTCTCACTGGCACACGAGAAAGAGCAAACAGCAGGAAGATGCCAAGAGCGGTGAGGCCAACGAAGCCTCCGAGAAGAACGAGTAGCCGCGCTGCGGATTGATGTCCCAGATCCGTCCACCATTCCACAAAAAAGAGGTCCGGCACGGGATCGATTGGCTGAAGGATACGGGAATGGGCGACGAGTTGGTTCTCTCGAATATCCTCGCGGGTGGGATCGAGCCGATATGCGCGCGCGTACCACACGAGGGCCTTGCCGAGTCGATCCCGACGAAAGGCACAATTACCGAGAAGCAAATAGAGATCGGCATTCTCCCATCCCTGGGCGACAAGGGGGGCCACCGTATCGACACAGGCGGTGTAACGCTGGGAGTGATACAGAGACCACCCCGCGCTCAGCCGCTGGTGGGGGGATTGCGCGAACGCGCACGAGGTGAAAAGGAGGAGCAGGAGCGCGGTTGTTCTCATGGACGCACCTCCTGTTCGAGACGAATCAGCACCTCGGTCGCGTTTTTGAGCAGGTCCTCAGCACGGGCATCGCGGTCGCTGGCGGGGGCATAGCGGAGGTAATCGAGCTGTGCGAGGAATTCCATGCACTGCGAGAGTGTCTCGTCAGGTACAGCTCGTGCGCGCAGTTCTCCCTCCACTTTTGTCGCGGAACACTCCGCAGCGCCGATGGTGAGTTTATGACGAAGGTAGCCCCAAACCGCCTGATCGAGTTCTCGGGAGAATCGATCCCTCTCATGGTGCCGCAGATGGCGTTCGGCCACACGCAGATGCTGATGCGCCGTTTTTTGGGCGCGTCGGCGCTCGAGAGCGGGACGATCAGCCAGGAGACGATCACGTGAGCGCTTGACAGGAATGGCCACCGCAGCGAGAACCAGAGGAAGCGCAAGAATCAGCAGCAGGGTTATGAACGTGGTTCCACGATCTTCCTGACGCGCGAGAGGGGCGGGCGAGGACGGGAGAGGACGAAGATCGCGATGCGTCGCGGGTCCCGTCGGACGATCGGGCGTTCCCCCTGCTCCGGGTGCGAAGACAAGTGTCCAGGAAGGAGAGCGCAGCACCTCGTACTTTCGAGTTTCAGGATTAAAGAAGCTGAACTCCACCGGTTCCACCTCACGGGAACCGGGATAGCGGGAAATCAAGTAATACTCAAACACCTTGACTCCGGTGATGGTCGCCCCGGAACGGTCGATGGACTCGACGATGGTGGGAGGGTATTTTTCGAGGCCGGAGGAGAGCCGGAGCTGGGGTTCCTCGAGAAATTTGATGTTCCCCTTCCCTTCAAGTGCCACCTTGAGCGTACAAGCCTCGCTGGTCGTCAGCTTCGTCTTACTCAGATAGGTGCGCATCATATACTGTCCCACGGCCCCCGAAAAAGACGCGGGTCTTCCCGATTCCGGCAACGGTTTCACATCGAGGGTCACGGCATTCGACCGCCTGGCAACCTGAATATTGCGAGGAACATCGAAGAAGGGATCATCAAAAAACTGGTCGAGACGGGAATCCCCCGTTTTCCGGCGCTGCATCACCTGAATGGTGCATTCGGCTTCGAGCGCATCGATGGTCGATCGTCCCGATTTCGTGGGATAAAAGACGAGGGAACTCACAGGAAAGACCTGGTAGCGGATACCGTTGATTTCTTCGAATTGTGCACGTTCCTGTTTCTTCTCGAGCTCTTCCACCCAGAAGCCCGTAGTTCCGGGCTTCCGAATCATGCTCTGCACGCCAAAGGGAATGCGGGAATAAATCTTGTACTCGACGCGAACTGGCTCGCCCACATATACCGAGGTTTTCGATGGCACCGCGCGGAGAAAGAACTTCGCGTCGAGGTCCAGACGCGAAATGTCGGGAGACTCCCCTTCCCTCTTTTGGGTTCCTCCCTGGGGTGCGGACCCCGCAATCACTTTGATCTTGATCGGTGCTGTGGAAAGCGTGCTTCCCTCTGCAGTGATGGAGGCGGATCCAATTGTGAACGTCCCCTGTCGCCGTGGTTGCAGAAGATAGAGCCAGGACATGCTGGTGGTGACATTGCCGTTGATCATTTGAATGGACTGGGATGTGGATGGTCCCATGAGCACCGCGAAATCCGTGTTCAGATCAGGCAATTTCATATTCGACACCGACTGCAAGCGCCCACCGGACAGGGTGAACTGCACCTGAAAGCGATCCGACAATCCCACGGTATTGCGATCGACCGTTGCGGAGAAGGTTTGCGCTCGCACCACCGAGGCGAACACGAAGAACGTTCCAATAAGGTATGTACGAAAATGCCTCATCCTCACCAGTCCTTGTCCACGGACACTCCAGTGGCAGGTTTTCGATTGATTTTCTTCTGGAGTTCCTTGTCCTTTCTTTCCAGGGCATTGAGCATCTGCTCCGCCTGCTGTTTCGGAATTCTCCGCTGCTGAGGCTTCTGCTTGTCCTGCTTATCCTGCTTATCCTGCTTATCCTGCTTATCCTGCTTATCCTGCTTATCCTGCTTGTCCTGCTTATCCTGCTTGTCCTGCTTGTCCTGCTTATCCTGCTTGTCCTGCTTATCCTGCTTATCCTGCTTATCCTGCTTATCCTGCTTGTTTTGCTTGTTTTGCAATGCCTTCAGTTTCCGTTGGGCATAGGCCAAGTTGTAGCGTGCCTTCTCATGCGATGGATCGATTTTCAGTGCTTCCTTGAAGGCTCTGATCGCACTTTCGTATCCCTTCATTTGTTGTTCGCGCAGTTCAGGGGACGAATCCGATCCCAGGTGATCGGCGGCTTCCAGGAGTGTTGTTCCTCCATTGTACCACGATGCGGTAAGATCCTCTCGAGATCGCGCCCGCTTGCCTGCCTCGAGAAATGCCTTCGCCGCTCCTTCGAAATCCCCTTCCCGGTACAGGGTGTTCCCCGAATTGAAGCGTGCTTCAGGGCGGGAGGGGTCCTTTTTCGCGGCCCGATCGTACTGGTTCCGAGCTTCCTTCCATTTCTTCTGTTCGTACAAGGCATTGCCTTCGGTTACCGACGACCGATACGATTGTGCAAAGGCCGGGGCCACCGCGAGGAGAAGGATGCAGAAGAAGGATGGAGTTCTCATGAGGCGTCCCTTCCGCGAAAGATGGCGAAACGAGACAGGAAGGGATTGCGGCGGCGGGAGAGGAGGAATTCCGTACACAGAAGCAAAACGGCAAGAGCGAGGGGGTACTGGAAGCGACTTTCGAAGGCCGTGAACTGTTTCACCCCGTATTCGTTCTTCTGCATTTTTCCGATGCGCTCAAAGACCACGGCGAGGTTATCTCTCCCATTTTCGGCCCTGGTGTAGGTACCTCCCCCGGCTGCGGCGATTTCCTTGAGTGTTTCCTCGTCGAGACGAGAAGTAACAGGTTTTCCATCCTCATCCCGCTTCATGCCGGTTTGACGGCCATCTTCCACGAGGGGAATTCCCGTTCCTTCGGGAGATCCCATTCCGATACAATGTGTGACGATACCCTCTGAAGCCGCCGATTTCGCGGCATCCACAGGATCATCTTCGTGATTCTCTCCGTCCGAAATAATGATCAGGGCCTTTCCCTTTCCTTGCGAAGTTTTAAAACTTTCGCGGGCCAGATCGATTGCCGATCCGATGGCAGTACCGGGACGTGGTGCGGAACCCACCGTTACAATATCGGCCAGCAGCAGAGCTGCATTGTAATCCGTCGTCAGAGGTACCTGGGTATAGCTTTCCCCCGCAAAGACGATCAGTCCGATGCGATCCCCCGTCAATCTTTGAATCAGGGCCGCGAGTTCCTTCTTTGCGGTGACGATCCGGCTCGGCAGAATATCCTGGGCGTTCATGCTGGCGGACACATCCAGGGCCACCATAAGGTCCACGCCGGTGAGTCGCACTTTCTCGTAACGCGAGCCCACCAGGGGATTCATCAGAGCGAGGATGAGAAAGGCCGTGGCGCCGAGCATCAGAACGAGTCGGATCCAGGGGCGGACCCTGCTGCGTTCAGGCATGAGAATGGGGTGTAGCGCTTCGGAGGCGACGCGACGGAGCGCGGCACGGGAGTGAAGCCAGGACCAGACATAGAGTCCGGCCAGAGGCAGGAGAAGCAAAAACAGGGGCGCGTATTCCGGAGAGCCGAATCGTATCATGGCGTCGTGTGGTCAGGGAAGGAAACGGAACACGGTGAAGGACAGGAGCCACTCGAGAAGCAGACAGAGGGCACCGATCATGAGGAAGCGGGGAAAGAGCTCGGTGGTGGAGGCGAATTCCCTGGACTCGATTTTTGTCCGTTCGAGGGCATCGATTTCCCGGTAGATCGCGCGGAGCTTGGCAGTGTTGGTGGCTCTAAAGTATTTCCCTCCCGTGATCGATGCGATCCTCTGCAGGAGAGGTTCGTCGATTTCCACCTTCGCATTGACATAGACGATGCGGCCGCTCGGATCCTTGGCGGGCATCAGGGCCATGCCGACGGTGCCTGCTCCGATGGTATAGATCTTGATTCCATAATCGGCGGCGATTTCGGCTGCGGTGACGGGATCGATGGCGCCGCTGTTGTTTACCCCATCGGTGAGCAGAATAATCACCTTACTTTTGGCGGTGCTGGTGCGAAGCCGATTGACGGCATTGGCCAGACCGTCGCCGAGGGCGGTGCCGTCCTGCAGAAGTCCACTGCGAACCGACTGGAGGAGTGTAACCAGGGCAGTGAAATCCGTGGTCAGAGGACATTGGGTAAAGCTCTCCCCGGCAAAGATCACCAATCCGATGCGATCGCTTTCCCGGCCAAGGATAAATTCTTCTGCTACCTTCTTGACGGCATCGAGGCGATTGGGCTGCATGTCGAGGGCCTGCATCGAACCCGAGACATCGATGGCCAGGGCGATGTCGATTCCTTCGCGGTGCACCGTGCGGGAGTGCAAAATGCTTTGGGGGCGGGCCAGAGCCACGATGAGAGCCACGAGCGCCACCAGACGCAGAACGAAGGGGAGTCTGCGCAGGCGAACACGCCAGCCCTTGCCGGGAAAGCGTCGGCGGTCCACAGCGGGCAGGCGGAGCGCCGGACTGCGATGCCGTTCACGAAGCAGTATCCACGCGATCATGGCGGGGAGCAGGAGCAGAAGCCAAAACATGCCTGGATGGAGAAATCGAGTGATGTCGGCCCAGATCATTCCTGCCCTCCTCCAACCTGGATGCGATCCACCCGCGTTGCATCCACAAACCGATAGGCCAATCGCAGACCTTCCTGATGCTGCTCTCGGGTAGGAATGAAGCGGGCAAATTTGGTCATATCGGCGATAGTCAGCAGTCGAGAAAGCGAATGAAGAGCTGCTCGGTCCTCGATGTGGACCGACAGGGCGGAAATGGTTTCCGACGTGGGATGCTCAAGAGCCGGCACCTCGAACCGCGCTTCGACATACTCCCGCACGATATTGGCGAGCAGGGTTTGGAATACCTTGTCTTCTCCCTTCCCTACCAGATCCATAGATTCGAGTTCATGCAGTTTCTCCAACGCGACCACATGAGCGGGAAGTTGAGGAGCAGGAGAAGGAGCAGGGACATGGCTCGGCACCGAAAGGCGTCTGTGAGCGCGAAAGAACCGAATCAGAAAGATCGCGAGGTGCAGAAGGGCCGCGACGACAAGGAGGAAAAGCAGGATTTCCCACCACGCATACCCCACGGTGCGGATCTCGTCAAGATCCTTGTGTGAGGCGTTGGTGTCGATGGCAACTCCCGCGATGCGAACGAGGAGCGCGTTGCTGCGCACGACAAAGGTGCTCGTATCGCCCGGCATCCGGTAGCGGACCACGAAGGTGACCGGTACAGCTCCGGTGTCGAACACAGAAATGGTATATCGTTGCCGGAGGGCCCGGGCCTCTGAGCTCCCGTAGGTTCGCCCCTCATCGCGGGATACCAGTTCCGCGCCCTCGATTCCGCTCGAGGACTCCGGCATGATCAGGGTCCAGTTCTCCGGTGCCATCACTGTAAGCTCCACCGGAATCCACTCCCCCAGGCGAAAGGCGGTGGAGTCTGCGGAAAGCTGCACCCGCACCTGCTGGGCCGTCGTGCAGAAGGTCAATGCACACAGCAAACTCAGGGAGAGGAGAACGATCCTCATCGCCGCTTCTCGCGCATGTGAAAGAAACGAACCAGAGGATCGATCAGGGAGGCTTCGGTATCGATCTCAATGACATCCACATTGGATTTCCGAAACGTCTGGTGCAGAGCCAGTCGCTGTTGGTGCGCATATCGCGCATAGGCGTCGCGCAGGGCGGGCCGGCTGGTATCGACGAGAAGGCGGGTTCCGGTTTCGGCATCCTCCACTTCCACCAAGCCAGCATCAGGAAGCTGGCGTTCGCGGGCATCAGTCACGTGCACCGCGATCAGATCGTGTTTGCGGGCTGCGATACGGAGCGGGGTGGAAAAATCCTCTGCAAGAAAATCCGAAATCAGAAAGCTGATGGAGCGTTTGCGAATCAGATTTGAAAAGTACTGAAGCGCCCCGGCGATGTCGGTGCCAGTGCCTGTTGGACGATGATCGAGAATCTCGCGAATGATGCGAAGGCTATGGGTGCGTCCCTTTTTCGGCGGAACGAATTTCTCGATGCGATCGGAGAACACCAGCAGTCCCACCTTGTCGTTGTTCTTCAAGGCACTCAGCGCCAGGATGGCACAGAGTTCGGCGGCGGCTTCCCGTTTCAGGCGCGATCCGGAGCCGAAGCGCTGGGATCCGCTGACATCGGCCAGCAGCATGACCGTCAGTTCCCGTTCCTCCTCAAATACTTTCACGAAGGGCTTGTTGAATCGAGCGGACACGTTCCAGTCGATGGATCGCACATCATCGCCAAAGCGGTATTCACGAACCTCGGAGAACGCCATGCCTCTTCCCTTGAAGACGCTATGGTACTCGCCGGAGAAGAGGTGGTTGACCAGGCCGCGTGTTCGCAATTCGATGCGACGCACCTGGGAAACGGGGGTGGACGAGGAGTCGGGCATACGCGGATTCCTAGGGGACCTCCACCGCGTTCAGGATTTCCTCCACAATTCGTTCCGCCGTGATCTCCTCGGCTTCGGCTTCGTACGTGACCGTGATGCGGTGTCGCAGAACATCGACGCACAGGGCACGCACATCTTCGGGTATCACATAGCCCCGACGCTGAAGGAAGGCATGGGCCTTGGCCGTCAGGCCGAGATTGATGGTGGCGCGCGGAGATCCGCCCCAGGCGATGTACTTCTTCAGGTGGGGCACACCATGGCGTTCGGGTGTGCGCGTCGCGGAGACGATGTCGAGGATGTACTGTTCGATTTTCTCGTCGAGATAGATCAGTCGGAGGGCGCTCCGGGCGCGCAGGATATCGTCGCGGGACACGACGGGCGTCACCACCTGATCGGTCTCCCGCAGGTGGTTGCGAAGAATGAGTCGTTCTTCCTCCACCTCCGGATACTCGATGCGCACCTTCAGCATGAAGCGATCCACCTGCGCCTCGGGCAGAGGATAGGTTCCTTCCTGTTCGATCGGATTCTGGGTCGCCATCACGAGGAAGGGTTCCTCGAGACGATAGGAGGCGTCGCCGATGGTCACCTGGCGTTCCTGCATGGCTTCGAGCAGGGCACTCTGCACCTTGGCGGGGGCTCGGTTGATTTCGTCGGCGAGGATGAAGTGGGCGAAGATAGGTCCCTTCTTCGTTTGAAATTCCCCGGACTTCTGATTGTAGAACAGGGTTCCGATCAGATCCGCCGGCAACAGATCCGGTGTGAACTGGATGCGCTGATACTCGGCTTTCATCACGGCGGCCAGGGTTTTGATGGCCGTGGTTTTAGCCAGTCCCGGCACTCCTTCGAGTAGCACATGCCCGTTGCCCAGAAGACCGATCAGCAGGCGATCGATCATGGTTTTCTGGCCAACGATCACTTTGGCCATTTCGGCGCGGATGGTTTCGACGAAGGCGCTTTCGGCTTCGATGCGGGCGTGGATTTCCTGAATGTCGACACTCATGAGGTGATTTCCCGTAGCTGTGCGGAGTCGTTCGGTGAATCTTCGGCCGTCACTTCGTGCAATGCACAGACGACCCGGAAAGGAACCGTTGCCCCTGAAGGGCATGAACCCTGCAAAACTACGTGCGGGAGAATTCCCGATGCAACCCAGTTCGCCGGACCGGGCCATCATGAGGTGGTTCAGAGGTCAGGGCTCGTCGGCCTGGGCCACGCGACGGCGGGAGGAGGGGTGTTCGAGGGAATGTCCGTAGACGAGCGCGTCGCGGCCATGGCGACGACGGATGCGGTCCATCCCCGCGTAGAGGCGTTCCCGTCGCTCTTCGTGCTCGGTTTCCTCGGTGCCGGAAAAGAGGAAGAGCTGTTCGTAGTTCTCGAGGAGATCGCCACAGCTGATGCCGAGCAGGCGGACCCGCACGCGGCGGGCATAGAGGTCATCGAAGCAGCGGCGGGCGGCCTCGTAGATCACGTGGTCGGCGTGGGTGGGTTCACAGCAGGCCACGCGGGTAACGGTCACGAAGTCCGCATAGCGCAATTTGACGGTGAGTCGACGCGTCAGATAGCCCTGGGCTCGCAGTTCCTCGCCGACGCGGGCGGCCAGGGCATGGAGGCTGCCCAGGAGGATGCGAGGTTCGAGCACGTCCTCGGAGAAGGTGTGTTCCGACCCGAGGGTTTTTCGGCGACGCGTGGGACGGATGGGGGTATCGTCGATGCCGCGGGCATGTTCGTGCAGAATCCGACCCGGTTTGCCGAACAGGTGCGCCAGGATGCGTGGAGAGAGGCGGGCGATGTCTCCGATCAGGTGGATACCCATGCCCAGCAGGTCCTGTTCCATCACCTCCCCCACCCCCGGCATGAGGCGAATGACATGGGGGGCGAGAAAGTCTTCTTCTTCGCCGTCGGGCACCCGCAGATCGCCGAGTTTTTTTCCCACGGTGGTGGCGACCTTGGCCACGAGTTTGTTGCGGGCAATGCCGAACGTGAGGGGGAGGCCCAGTTCCCCCATGAGGGTGCGCTTGAGTTTGGCTCCCCAGGCGGCTTCCTCTCCGAACACCCGACCGCACCCGGCGATGTCCATGTAAAACTCGTCGATGGAGGCCTTTTCGAGCACGGGCACCTGATCCTCGAGCAGCTCGGTGACCCGTTCGGAGTATTCCGCGTAGTAGGTGTGCTTCGGAGCCAGAAACACGGCGTCGGGACAGAGCTGGTAGGCCTGACGCAGGGGCATGGCCGAATGCACGCCGTGCATGCGCGCTTCGCGGGAACAGCCCGCCACCACGCCGCGCTGGAAGGGCGTGCCTCCGATAACCAGGGGACGCCCGTTGAGCGCGGGATCGAGCAACCGTTCCACCGACGCGAAGAAGGTGTCCATATCCAAATGCATGCATCGCGGAGAATCATTGCGGAAAACGGAAGACATCGTTGTTCCCGTAGTTAGTCATATATCCAACTGCGATTCTACACATTTTCCCCGTGGAGCGCAAGGGGATTCGGCCTTCTCTCTTGTCGGAATTTTACTATTTTTCGGCTTGCTTCCTCTCAGATCCACGCTTTTCCGGAGAAACCGGTATGGTGCGTTCCCGCTCTCCTTTTTTCGTGATCCTATTGATATTCAGTGGGATCCTTCCTGTTCATGCCCAAGACGGCTGGATGGAACCCGCCGGTCCCCGAACGCGGTACGGCGGAGCGATCGGACTGCATCTGGCCGCCCACCAGACCGATTTTCGCACCCTGCCCGGGGTGCCGGGGTGTTGCACGGGCTACGAGGGAGGCACCCGCGCATCCTGGTACCTTGGCGGTACGGTGGAATGGCCTCTCGGTGTAGGCTGGAATCTGCATCTTCTCGCGGGGTTCGCCGATAACGGGATGGAGCTCAGCAAGGAAGATGATATCGGACCCGTCGAAACCTCCGATGGATTCGTCGACGCGCGGGTTCGGCATCGCATCGACGCCACCCTGTCCACACTGTTCCTGCGTCCCACGGTGGGATTTCGTGTCTGGGATCGTCTCCCCGTCCTGTTCTTCACCGGACTGGAGGCGGGATATCACCTGACCCGAGACTACGAGCAGGAGGAGCGATTGATCGCGCCACGGGATCGCACGTTCACGGATGGGTCGCTGATACGGAATCGCTTTTCCGGAGAAATTCCAAAAAGCCGCACCCTGTTCGCCGGTTTCACCACTGGATTTCGGGGAGATCTCCCGCTTTCGTCCACCATTCGATTCCAGCCCGAGATCAGCGCCACCCTGTCCCTTCTCTCGCTGATTCCCGATCCCTGGATGCTGAATTCCCTGCGTGCGGGGATCGGACTGTCCTACGAACCGCCCCTGCCTCCTCCCCCTCCTCCGCCCACCATCCCCACGCTCACCGTGGATCTGCGCGTGATGAAGGATTCCCTGGTACTCGGTCCCCACGTGCCCCTCGTTCTGGTCACCACGCGAACCGTGCGCAGCGACCTCCACCCTCTGCTTCCATACATATTTTTCGGACAGAACTCCGATGCGCTGTCCAGCACGGGACAGGATCTCCTCACTGCGGAAGGGACCTCTGATTTCGTCGAAACCCGGCTTCCGAATCATACCCTGGCGATGTATCGATCCCTGTTGAACATTCTCGGCAGTCGCATGCGTGCCCTGCCAACAGCGCGAATCACTCTGACCGGATGTAACAACGGCGGAATGGAAGAAAAGAACAACACACGCCTGTCGCGGCGCCGTGCAGAGGTTATCAAACGATATCTGGTGGACGTCTGGGGGATCGACGAAGGTCGAATCTCGGTGGTGGCACGAAACCTCCCGCAGGAGACTCCCGATGTCGCAAAATCCGACGGACAACAGGAAGCACGTCGTGTAGAAATCTCCAGCGATGAGATGCATCTTCTCCAACCCATTCGCAAAGAAGAAACCGAGTCCCGATCCGAACTGCCTTCCCTGCGTCTGTATCCGACGGTGTACAGTGACGCCGGCGTCGATCGATGGGAATGGAGCGTGGAGCGCAACGGACACCGACTTCAGTCGGAGGCAGGCACCGGTCTCCCTCGTTCTATCCTCGCGTGGAATCCCACCACCACGGATCTCGCCCCGGATTCGACACTGGGATTCACCGTCTCGGTGCGGGATCAGATCGGACAGCAAAGCACCGCACGAGTGGATGTGCCCGTGCGTCACGTCGAACGTGCCTTCAACTCCATCACGCGCGAAGGCAACAAACGGATCGATCGTTTCAGCCTGATACTCTTCGAATTCAATTCCAGCACACTCCGACCCGCGCATCAGGGGATTCTCGATCTTGTGCGCGCGGTGATCACGCCACGCAGCCAAGTGACGATCATCGGATATGCGGATCGTACCGGGGCTGCGGAATACAATCGCGAGTTGGCCCGCGCCCGGTGTGAAGCTGTGCGCTCGGCACTCTTCCCCTCGGGAACGCCCGAAGGTCTGACGCTGATCCCTCGAGGAAGCGATGTCCTACTCTATGACAACGAGACTCCCGAGGGTCGTAACTTCTGTCGCACCGTGCAAATCATCGTCGAAACCGGATTGGAGTGATATCATGCGCCTCTTTGTTTTCTCTCCGCGTCTGTCTCTCCTCATGGTGTTTGCGACCTTCCTCCCCACTGTTCTCGCAGCCCAGGTGCAGTTGAACCTCCTCAGCGCCGACGGCGCCTCCTACCCCGAAATCCATGTTCGCTTTCAGGCGGACAATCGACAGGGGGCATTACTTCGCAGTTTTCAGCCTTCAGATTTTCAGGTCGTGGAAGACGGGGTCTCCCGCCCCGTTCTCCGTGTCCTCTGTCCCGAACCCGAAACGCCAGCCATGTCCCTTGCCTTTACGATTGACATCAGCTACAGCATGTCGCTCGCGGGACGTCTGGACTATGCGAAGAGCGCCGCCTCGAATCTGGTGCGGTCTCTGAAGATCCCACCAGGGAGCGTCGGAATCACGGCCTTCGGCGATGATTCGAACATTCACCTGCCCTTCTCGCAGGACTCCTCGCAAATTCAATCCGCCATCACCTCTCTGCTCCCCACAGGAAACGGCACGGATTTTTACGGGGCATTTATCGACGCGGGAACGGGTGCTCTGGATTTCACCAAGAGCGGACCCGGAACCCGGTACATCGTGTTCATCACCGATGCCCTTCAGCAATTGAGCACGGCGGCCGAGAATCAGGTGATCAATGCCGCGAAAGCAGCGGGGATCACGATTTTCACGATCACGATGACGAAGAACGCCTACAATTTGTCCCTTCGGAGAATTGCCACGCAGACCGGAGGGGTGTGGTTCGAGAACGCAACCTCGGAGCAGATAATCCAGCAGATTTTTCAGGAGATTCGTGATCGTATCGTCGTCTATCCGCCCTGCGAATTCGTGTATTCCACCAATGGCTGCGAACCTCGTCGCAATGCCACGGTGACGCTCACCAAGAACAACGGAACGTCGACCAAAACGATTTCCTTCCTCATTCCCACCAACGCGATTCATGCATTGCGATTTTCTCCGATCGTAGTGGATTTCGGAACGGTGGCGGGAGGATCCGTGGTAGACCGCCAGATCACCTGGTCCGCAGCTGTCCGCCCCGTGCAGGTATCTCGCATTCTGGCACCCAATCCCCCGTTCACGATCGTGGACGCGGGGGCCAATCCTCCCTTCACACTCGACCCGTCGTCGCCACGCACCATGACGCTGCGCTGTGCTCCGCAGGTGACGGGCCACTATGTCGGTGAAGTGCTGTTCGAATCCGATGCCCCCTGTGCACCGCCCCTGCCACTGACCTGTGGCGTGTATGACAGCCAACCACTTCGCATCGTGCAGCCTAATGGTGGGGAAAAGCTTTTCACGAACACCGTGTATCAGGTCAAATGGACATCTCCCCGCCCCGATCTTCCCGTGGCGCTCGAGTACAGCACCAACGCCGGCCAGCAATGGTCCAACATCACCACGTATGTGACGGGAAACGTCCGCAACTGGGTAGTCCCCGCCACACCCAGCGACAGTTGCCTTGCTGTCGTCTCCACGATCGAAAGTCGCAATTCCCTGTCCGACAGCTCTCCTCTTCCCTTGCAACCCGCCGACGTGGTTCATCTGGCCTCGAGTCCCGACGGATCAATCACCGCGCTCACCGAGGGTGATGGTCGGGTCGTGCTGGCCTCGTCGAAGACGGGGGCCTTCCTCGCGCTTCTCAGTGGACATTCAGGTTCCACCACGGCCGCAGGATTCTCCCATACGGGAGCTCTGCTCGCCACGGGAGGTGGCGATGGCATGGTGCGGGTGTGGAATCCACGTACCGCGACCGTGCAGCAAACGCTCAGCGGCTTCACAGGCGGCATCCAATCTCTCGCGTTTTCTTCCGACGACGCCGTTCTCGCGGTGGCCGATGTCAATGGCGTCACGTTGTGGAGAACCGCAGACTGGTCGCGGCTCTGGACCGCCAGCGGTACCTCGGCGCTCGGTTCGGTTCTCGCCTTCGATCCCCGTGATCGCTGGGTGGCGGTGACGAACGGTGCCGCGATTGCGGCACTGCGAAGGAGCGATGGTGGTGTGGCGCAGCGCCTCACCGCGCATACCGGCCCGGTACGCTCCCTCGCCTTCAGTCCCGACGGACGTGTGCTCGTCAGCGGCGGCGAGGATCGAGTCATCCGCATCTGGAGGATTCCCGACTGGACCAATACCGGCACCTTGTCGGGACATTCCGGATCCGTCGTGTCGCTCACGGTCTCGTCCCTCGCCCTGCGCATCGTCAGCTCGTCCCTCGACAACACCATCCGCATCTGGGATGGGCGACGGTTTGCTCTTGCGGCCACCATACGAGGCGTGGCGTCGAGCTATCTCGATGCCGCGTATTCGGGGTCCTGGAACATGCTGCTCTCGGCATCGGGAGACCGCCGGCTTCGACTGTATCACTATGCCTTGCCGCAGGGCGACGACAGCGACAGTCTCTGGTCCATCATTACCCCGGTCTCCACGCTCTCCCATCGGATGGATGACTTCGACACCCTGCGCTGTGTCGGGCAGGAAAGCGCGCGCGATCTCCTGATCTGGAACAGCGGCAACCAGCCCGTCACCGTGGATTCTCTCAGCCTGACCGGAAGCGGAGCTCCTGCCTATCGCGTGATCGGAAGCTCTCCTTCGCTTCCGCGTACCCTGGCTCCGGGAGATTCCCTCCATGTGTCCCTGGTGTTTCGCCCCGCGGTGTCCGGCCCCTTCGAGGCCCAGCTTCGAGCCCACCTCTCCGGGAGCACGACCTCTCCCTATGACATTTCCCTGCAGGGACGTCTGCTTCGCACGTCGATGACTCTCGTTCCTTCCACGCTGGATGCTGGCATCGTGTATCCGTGTCAGGATTCCCTCATCGCCTTCTACACCGTGACCAACGATGGAGAAACCGTCATCGACCCGGAAGGCATCGACCTGGTGCCCGCAGCCAATGCCGAAGCACAGTTGCTTTTGGGTCGCCCGCTCGCACCAGGGGAATCCGATTCCGTGCGTGTGGTGGTACGATCCCTGACGCTGGGCTCCCTCACGAGGTCCCTGCATCTTCGCTATGCCCCCTGCGACCTCACGAGTCGGGCCGATCTGGTCGGCCTCGTACTCTCTCCCACCCCAACAGTCAGTCCTGCTATCCTGGACTTTGGACTGGTACCCGTTGGTGATTCTCTCAGTCGCACCGTCACCGTCTTCAATCCCACCCGACATCCGATGCGCGTGACCGAGATTGTGGGAGATCCCTCACCATTCCACATTGTCCCCGCAGACTCGGTGCCGAAGATCCTGGCGCCCGGAGATTCGCTGACGATGACGGTCACCTTCGTGCCCTCGGTCTCGCGCTCGTATCTGGGTTCCATCGTCACGAGAACCGATACGCCGTGTTTCGATTCCGTACTCGTCGTTCTTCGTGGAAGCGCGGAACAGAAGCCCTCGATTCAGGTATCGGATATCGGCTTCGGCGTGCTTCGCTGTCCCGACGAACATAATCGGCAACAGGTAATGACGGTGTACAATCGGGGCGGACTCCCGCTTCACCTGATGAATGTTCGTGTACTCGGAGCGGACTCCCTGTCCTTCACCCTGCTCCCCTCTCCTTCGCTGCCAGACACTCTGGCACCGGGTGACTCGGTACGGTGGACCATCCAGTTCCAGCCGTCCCGTCCCGGCCTCCATATCGCCATGGTGGAAATCACCAGTGACGCCGCCAATGCTCCGGTGACCCTTGCGGTTCTCAACGGCCAGCGGCTTCAGTATTCCTTTTCGGTCTCTCCCGTGTCGATGTCCGACACCCTGGCGCGGTGTTCCTTCCCGTACACCATTCCCCTTCACCTGCGCAATCACGGAACCGAGCCCATCACCCTCGATCTCCTGCCTCCTCCTCCATTTCTCTTCCAGGCGGGGACGTCGACGATCACCCTCGCGAGTGGAGCGGACAGCACGATCCTTCTGTCTGTCCTTGCGCTTCCCGACGGTATCTATCGAGGCACTGTAACCATCGTTTCCCGCGAGTGCGTCCTTCGCGACAGTGTCATATTGTCCCTGCTCGTCGCTACCATGGAGCCGACCTGGAATCCAGGACGATTGGATTTCCCGATCACCGTCGTCAGTACCACGCGACGGGATTCGGTGGTGTTTGTCAACACCACGCCGTTCCCCATCACATTTTCGGATATGCGACTCCGATTCGGAACCAAGGCCATGAAGGGAGATTCGCTACCTGTCATGCCTCGGGTTCTCCTCCCTGGAGAACGACTCTCGGCCGTGATCCTGTTTCATCCCGATGGCATCACCACCAACATCGACACGCTGCTCACCACCATCACCACACCCTGCGATCGCGAACTGGCCATCCCGCTTTCGGGCATCACCACGGCACCGCGCGCCATGCTGGGTCTCCCCGATCTGGTGGCCGCCGTGGGTGACACCATTTCGCTGCCGGTGCAGCTCCTCGCCTCGCTGTCTCTTACGGACGCAGGAGTCACACGGTACCGTGCGATCGTGAGTTGGAATCGGTCCCTGCTGTGGCCCCTGCGGGTCGAGACCAGCGCTGGAAGCGTGTCGATGACGCATCGGGCTATCGGAGACCGACGCGAAGTGACCTTGGAAGGAACTGGGTTCACCGCGTCCTCCCCTTCAGCCCTGGCCTCTCTCCGCGCCGTGGTATTGTTGGGCAACGACTCGACCACCGATCTTCGATTCGAGGATTTTACCTGGCTCGACGGAGCTCCTGTGAGCACGATCACCAGTCCGGGCTCTCTGCGTGTCACGGGATATTGTACCGAAGGAGGAACGCGGCTTCTCACGATGCGTGAACTGGTGCGACAGGTGCGGGTCGGCGAGAGTACGACGGGAGACGAGCTCCACCTCTCGTTCGAGGTGACGAGAGATGTGCAGCTCGAGGTCTCGCTGTATTCCACCCTGGGTGCCGACATGGGTATCACACGCAACATTCAATGCGGACCCGGCGCTCATCGTATGATTCTCCCGGTGTCGAGCCTCGCGCCGGGGATGTACATCCTCGCGGTACGCACCGGGAGCGAATCAGCACTCTTCCCGGTATTGCACCGACGACCCTAGCGGCGTTTCTTCACGTCCACGTCTGCGGAATATGTGATTCCCGTGCCCGGCGTAAGGATCACGGGCCGTAGAAAGCGTACCGAATGCGGCACCACTGTCATCGATCCCGGCGTGGAGGCGTCGGTGGGCACGGGCAGTGGGAGATCGGTCGCCAAGGCAGCGGGAAACCGCATGGGGGCGATAAGATCGGTCACTTGAAGCGGAACCTCCTGATACCAAGGGAGCGCCCAGTCGAGGAGCTTGATCGAAATCTTTGTCTTCAGGAGAAGCATGCGAGGGTGCGGGGTCATGGTGATCATCCCCTGTTCGTCGGCAGTCACCGCGAAGGAGACAGTTTCACGAAGATACAGTTGCACCCCCGGCTGGGCCGACGCGGGCACTCCCGTATAGCGACCGGACACTTGAATCGTGCCCGTGCCTTCCAACTCCACATCGAGATCGAGCCGCCCATCGGCAAGTCGAAGAACGCGAAGGGACTTGAGATTGACAGAGACGAAGCCCGAGTCCACATTCACCTGATTCGAATACGAAATTCCCAGCAGATTCTTGTCTTCCTTCCACAGCGGCACTGTGCGGAGAAAGCGCACACGGATATCGTCTGTGCGATGTCCGGCCAGTTTCTGCATGATAGCATTGATCATGCCGAGCGGAACGGTGACAGAGGTCTCACGATCGGGTACTCCCTTCGGACGAAGGGGATTCACCACGGTGGTCAGAGAGTCGATACGACGACGATCCCGTTCGATGGATTGGAGAGATTGCTCCCGCGTGGGAAGATCGAGGCCCGCGCACCCAGAAAGGACCACCATCAGAAGCGCGCTCCATAGCAAGGGATGTCTCATTTCACCTCCAGAGAATCGAAGGAAAACGTGATTACCGCTATACCTCGGTAGAAGGTGATGTCCGTGATGCGCAGGTCCCAGGAGAGCCGCCTCTCGGAACTGTCCACTTCGAGGTTGATTTTCTGCCGCACCGGAACAGAAGAGGCCGGCACGACCATGCTGTTCGAGAAGCGCACCGGCATCATGAGCGGGGGATACTCCTCGCTCATACGTGCGAGCTTGACCTTGAGAATATCGCGGATCAGTTCATCGGCCACGGAGAGCACGCCCCCCGCCTCTACGATGGGAGTGATGTTAAAGGGCTCGATGCTGAGGGAGAGCGTGTCCCGCGCGATATCGAAACTGAGGATGCAATCCATGGCCAACCGTACTGTCACGTCGTAGCGAGTGTTAACGGCGGTGAGAATCAAGGTGGCAAGGGAGCTCCCGTCGAGCACGGAAACGCGCACACTGTCCACCACATAGGTGGTCGCGTCATCCAGGCGGCCCCGTGCTCCCACGTATTGTTGAGCCATGGTGGCCAGAAACGATTCGCGAAGGAGGAGGGTCCCTTCGGTGGTGGAGCGCGATTCGTTCCGCGATTTCGTCACGAGGCGCTCGGCATTGCGCGCCTGTACTTCCATCATGCGGGCCTGGCGTGCAAGAGCAAACTGTTCGGGATCGACGTTCGCTCCCGCGAGAGATTTCACGAGGGAACATCCGGAAAGCGCGGGAAGGAAGATAGAGCTAATGAGAAGGAAGAGGAGGAGAGAAGGAAGAAATCGCAGAGGTCGCACGGAAATCCACTCGAATGATGTACTTGTGTTCCTGGAGAAAATACGGTTCCAACGAAAAACGAGAGGGCCATTGTTCGAGCCCCCGCACTCCTGTCAGGCGACGCGTGCGCTCGCATTCCTCTTCGGTGTCTCCCCCCTTCCAGGCAAGAAGAAAGCCACTCTCGGCTCGAAGCAGGGGCTGTGTCCACCGCGCGAGCTGATCGAGCTTCGTCACAGCGCGTGCACAGGCGCCATCGAGAGAGGATCCGAGATGGGCGGAGAGATCCTCCACCCGTGAGCGCAGTACCGTGACGTTGGGCAGGTTCAGGGTCCGAACCATGTCCTCGACGGCACGCGTTTTTTTCTCGATGGAGTCGCATAAAATGAACTCGGTGTCCGGATGCAGAATGGCCAGCGGGAGACCGGGCAGTCCACCTCCCGTTCCGATATCGAGGATACGGGTCCCCGGTAAAAAGCGCATCCAGGGCAGCACGAGAAGACTGTGCAAGAGGTGATGTCGTTCGAGATCGTCTTCCTTTCGGCTAATCAGGTTGATGCGCTGATTCCATTCCCCGAGCAATTCCAGATAGTGCGCGAGAAGAAAGATGTCCCGATCGGAGAGCAGAATCCCCTCCTGCTCTACCACCGTCCGTGTGAGGAGAAGAGGATGCGTAGGATCACTCATTGCGGATAATCGTGATCACGACGCGGCGATTGCGCTGACGCCCTTCGTCGGTGGCATTGGTGGTGATGGGGTGTGATTCGCCGGCAGACTCGATGCGCATGGTGAAGTTGCGAAGGACGCCCGCTTCGTCAAGGTAGCGCTGCACCCGGGCACTGACGGCGTCGGCCCGTCGACGGCCGAGTTCCATATTGTACTCGTCGGTGCCGAGAGAGTCGGTGTGTCCTTCGAACCGAATGACACTCCCAGGAAAGCGACTGAGCAGTGCAGCTGCACTGTCGAGGTTTCGCCGTTCCGCATCCCGAATCGTGGATCGATCGAAGTCGAATTCCACGGTGAACGAAAAAATGCTCTTCTGTTCGTCCGTCTCGGGAATCAGGTACAGGTCACGTTCCTGCACGACATCGGTGGCGCTGTCTCCGCGATGCAGGAAAGACACGGAACGAAATCCTTCGGATTCCATACGCGCCTGGATGCGATCATATCGGGACAGCGGCATCGACGCACCTCTCGCGATCGATACCGGAATCACGACCTCCTCTTCGTTGACCATCGCCGTCATGCGCCCGGATATGGGAATGCGCGTGAAGGCATTGAAGGCACGGACCACCAGACGCGGAGCCACGGGTGAGGGCGACGAAGAACGCGGGATGGGTGCGATGCAATACAAATCCAATCCTTTCCGCCCTCCTCTGCGATTCGAGGCGACGAAGGCGGTATCTCCATCTCCCTGTGCATAAAACACATCATCCGCCTCGCTGTTGATCGGTTCCGGGAGGAGCTTCGGGGTGGACCACCCTCCCTGCTTTTTCTGAGACACGAGGATGTCGAAGCCGCCGAGTCCCCGATATCCATTGGAGGAGAAATAGAGCCGGGTACCGTCCGCAGTGAGCCACGGGCTCTTCTCGTCTCCACTCGTATTGACAGATCGTCCGAGCGGTGTGGGCACCGACCACTCGCCCTTCGCGTTCCGTACGGTCATCCACAGGTCGCTGCCTCCTTCGCCCCCTTCCCTTTCCGAGGCGAAAATGAGCGTATGACCATCGGCGCTCCGAGTGGGGTGACTGTCCCAATCCAGGGAATTGATAGGAAGACCGAGAGGCACGGGTGCATCGGTGCTCTTTCCGGACCAGCTCCAGAGATCACAGTCTCCAAGGCCTGCGGGATGATAGCACTGCACGAAGAGGAGGTCCGTCGACGTCCCTTCGCTGGCGGCACCCGCATTCAGAATCCCCGGGATATCTACGCGTTCGGGGGCCGTCCACTCTCCATTCCGATTCTGGGTACGATACAGCAATGCAGCTCCGGATCTCGTGCTCGAGAACACCAATCCACCCGAAGATTCTGGAACCGGCGCAAAATCCTCTCCCTCTGTCGAGATGGGCTCCGGAAGCAGATCGGCGCGCAGGGGCAATGCTGACTTTTCGAGAAGTGCGTCCCGGCCAGCACATCCTGCGATGAGGAGGATCAATACACACGCAACACGGAGGAGTCGAAGGCGCATCATCATGTCACATCATCCGATATCGGAGGGAAAGGCCCCCGGACAACAGTCCCAGCTTCCAGTCGTTGTCACGCGACGATATCCTCGTCAGAGGCAAGGACCATTCGGCAAGTGGTGCCAGTGAAAATCGAGACGAGAGCGGAATATTCCAGGATCCTCCCACCGTCAGGGCCAGACCGACACGTGCCCCATCGGGGATCGAGCTGGTCGGGAGAAGCACATGGCGGGTCGCGCCATCGTAGTATTCCACACCCGGCGTGAGGACATCTTCGATGTTGTCATAGCGCGACATCAGCGGCACGCGCAGTTCCGGACCCATCCAGAAGGCGAGATCTTCTCCCGACGGCAGATACATGAAGCAGGGAGAGATCAGGAGCAGTGCATAGTCGACGGACGAGCTTTTGCGATAGGATGCATCGATGGGCTGGTCTTCTCCCACCACGGGCGTCGGTCGCATGACGGTATACGTAAAGTCATGCGAGGCCGGGAGTGCGCGAATGCCGAGACGAACGCCCCAGGAACGCTTCGGAAGCAGAACAAGCACCTCGATTCCCGGCACAGGTGCGGCGATGCTCGCCGGCCCAAACGAGCAGTCGCAATTCGGAGAATAGCTTCCCTGATGGAAGACGGCTCCTCCCTGCAAGAGGAGTCCCAGATACATCTTCGTGGGGCGGGCCGAAAGGACGTCGCTCTCGTACGGGGACATCGGTCCGGTCATCCGAGGTGGATCGTCTGGAACGTGGGCCAGTGCCGAGCAGAAGAGCCCGACCACCAACCAGGCGATATGAAGGATCACTGCGCGCATAGAAATCGGGGCGGATCGAGACCCGCCCCTCCGTGCATCAGGCCGCTCCCATCACTACGTTGAATGCCGTGGTGGTGACGATGTCGCTGACACTGCAACCGCGGGAAAGATCGTAGGCCGGTTTGGCCAAGCCCTGCACGATGGGTCCGATGGCCTCGGCCCCTCCCATGCGTTGTGCGATTTTGTATCCGATGTTGCCGGCCTGGAGATCCGGGAACACCAGCACATTCGCCTTGCCCGCAACCGCGCTGCCCGGGGCTTTCTTCGCCCCAATGCTCGGGACAACCGCCGCATCGAACTGCAGTTCTCCATCAATCATCAGATCGGGGCGTCGCTCATTGCATAGGGCGGTGGCGGCTCTCACCTTGTCGATCAATTCATGCTCCGCGCTCCCCTTGGTGGAGAAAGACAGCATGGCAACCGTGGGATCGGCCTGCATGAGGACGCGATAATTGTCAGCCGTCGCGATGGCAATATCGGCCAATTGCTGTGCATCCGGCAGAGGGAGCACGGCACAGTCTGCGAAGAGAAGAATCGATTCCGGAAAAACCATCACGAAGAAGCTGGACACGGTTTTAATCCCTTCCTTCAGACCGATGGTGAGAATGGCGGAACGCATCACATCGCCGGTGGTCGACAGGGATCCCGCTACACTGCCGTCGGCCATGCCTTCGCGAACCATCATGCTGCCAAAGTAGAGCGGGTGGCGCATCGTCTCATGCGCCTGCTCGATGGTTACGCCCTTATGCTTACGCAGGTTGAAGAAGATGTTCGCGAAATCGCTGGTTTTCGCGCTCTGTTCCGGATCCACGACACGCACTCCCTGAAGCTGAACCCCGAAGCCCTGGGCTTTGTCGCGAATGTCGGTTTCCTTGCCGATGAGCGTGATGGACGCCAGACCTTCGTCGGTGACGATGCGCGCCGCTTGAAGCATGCGCTCATCCATCGCGTCCGGATACACAATGTGCTTTTTCGCCGCTCTGGCGCGTTCCTTTACGTCGTCGAGAAAATGCTGAGGGATCATGTCGATGCCTGTATGAATCTGAATTGGGTGATGCAGAATTCGCGGATGCGGCTCATCGAACAAGGACTGCCGGACTCATCGGAACACGCGAGGAATCACGTCTGCAATACGATTCGAACCAGCGGGTCGATTCGGCGATGCGCATCCGCATCGTCAAAGTTATCCTTTCCTGCTCATTAATAAAACCGGAACGCCCTTTCTCGGCGTGATGTTTCGAGAGAAGGCGCCTATCTTTGCGGAGCCACTTATGGACGAAACAGGAAATCCCCGATCATGATCACCGCTCTGACTCCACGACTCGACTACCCCGGACCCCAGGGTCCCCTTCTGCTCATCATCATGGATGGATTCGGACTCGCTCCTCCCGGACCGGCCAATGCCATCTCTCAGGCACGAACCCCGCATCTCGATTCCGCCTTCGCCCAGGGCATCATGACCACCCTCAAAGCACATGGCACGGCGGTTGGGTTGCCCTCCGATGACGATATGGGAAACAGCGAAGTCGGACATAACGCGCTCGGCGCCGGACGCATTTTCGCCCAGGGCGCCCTGCTCGTCAATCAGGCTATTGAATCGGGCACCCTGTTCTCGTCCTCGACATGGACTGACATCATGGCCCGACAGAAGGATCGGGGTACGCTGCATTTCATTGGTCTCCTCTCTGATGGGAATGTCCATTCTCACATCCGCCATCTGTATGCGCTCCTCGATCGGGCGCGAAGCGAAGGGGTCCGGCGGGTTCGTGTGCACATCCTGCTCGACGGGCGGGACGTCGGAGAAAAGAGTGCCCTCGACTATGTGCTTCCCCTCGAAGCCACGCTTGCGGAGTGGAAGGACCGCTATGATGTGGACTATCGCATCGCGAGCGGTGGAGGACGCATGCACGTGACGATGGATCGCTACAATGCCGATTGGCGCATCGTACAACGTGGGTACGAGGCACATGTGCTCGGTAAGGGCCGGGGCTTTCCGTCCGCATCAGACGCGGTGCGCGTAATGTACGCCGAGGACCCCGCCTTGACCGACCAGTACATGGAGTCCTTCGTCATCACGGATAACGGACGACCCGTGGGACCCGTACTCGACGGAGACTCGATGATCCTCTTCAATTTTCGCGGGGATCGTGCCATCGAGTTTTCACGGGCGATGACCGAAGCCTCCTTCACCGATTTTCCCCGCCCTCCCCTGCCCGATGTGCTGTTCGCCGGAATGATGGAATACGATGGTGATCTCCACGTGCCGCCCCGGTATCTGGTGCAACCTCCAAGCATCGATCACACGATGGGCGAGTACCTCTGCGCCAGTGGGGTGCCATCGTTCGCGATTTCCGAAACACAGAAATTCGGGCATGTCACCTATTTCTGGAACGGGAACAATTCCGGCTACATCGATGCCTCGCTCGAGACCTACACCGAAATCCCCAGCGATCGGATCGCCTTCGATCGAGCTCCGGCAATGAAGGCAAAAGAAATCACCGATGCCGCGCTCGAATTGCTCACTGATCCTCGATACCGCTTCGGTCGCATCAATTTTGCGAATGGCGACATGGTGGGACATACCGGAAACCTCGACGCCGCCATCAGCGCGATCGAGGCGGTGGATGAGGGAGTCGGTCGACTCATCGAGGCCGTCCGGGCACGAAACGGAATCGTGATCCTCACAGCCGACCATGGCAATGCCGATGAAATGTTCACGGAGAAAAACGGAGTTCGAACTCCGAAAACCAGTCATACGCTGGCTCCGGTGCCCTTCTGTGTTCTCACGCCCGACGCAGGACCCCGTCTACGCATGGTGGATGTGCCGCAGCGCGGGCTGGCCAACGTGGCGGCGACGATCCTCACCCTGCTGGGATACGTTCCCCCGGCGATCTATGAACCATCCCTGTTTTCTGTGGAAGCGGTCAGCTAGGCAGGTACTTGCTCAACACGGCTTCGAGTCCGCCGCGATCGAAGGGTTTGGCAAGAAAATCATCGCACCCGGCCTCGAAGCAACGGGCCTTGTCGTCGGCAAAAGCGAACGCGGTGAGAGCCACGATGGGAACGGTGGGCCGACAGGAATGGGCACGAATCCGTCTGGTGAGATCGAGCCCGTTTTCGTTTCCGTGCAGACTAATGTCCATGAACACCAGATCCACCTCCTGATGCTCAAGGATCTCCCAGGCAGCTGCCGCAGAATCGGCCGTAGAGACGGTAAAGCGGCGGCGGAGCAGGAGCCCCATGTATTTCTGCGTCTGCTCCTCATCTTCGACCAGAAGGATGGATGGACGCCGATGACTGGGTCCCGGCTCCTTCGCAGTGACCTCAGGGGCTTCGACCGGTGGAAGTGCGCTCGGGATCGGCGATGCACTGGCGGTTTTTCTCCGATCGAAGCGCAGGGACACCGTCGTTCCCGCACCAAGAGTGCTCGAAATGGAGATGGTCCCTCCATTCATTTCCACATATCGCTTCGACAAAGCGAGTCCCAGTCCGAGGCCGTCGAAGGGGCGAGAGTATCCTTCCTTTTCCTGACTAAATGTTGAGAAAAGCTTCGGAAGGTACTCGGGAGCAATGCCGATGCCGGTATCGAGAATATCGAGCTGGATGAAGTCCCCATCTCGAAATAGGTGAATATCCACCATGCCCTGTTGGGTGAATTTCACGGCATTGTCGAGGATGTTATTGAGACAATAATCCAGCATGAAGGCATCGGCCTGGAAGAGGAAATCCTCTCCATCGATCCGCTGGTGTATTTCGAGTCCCTTCTCTTCTGCCAGTCGGGCCACATGGCGGATTTGGAGAGGAAGGTGAGCGGCCAGATCGTATTCCACGGGTTGGAATCGCACCGACCCCGATTGGAGGGAGGAGAGGTTCAGGATCTGCTCCACAGTACGCATCAGGCGCTGACTGCCCTCGCGGATATGCTGGAAATACGCCCTCTGATCCTCGCTGGCGAATTCCTGGAGCTCCAATTCCACCAGTTCCGCAAAACCGAGGATGGAATTGAGGGGCGTACGAATTTCGTGCGAGATATTGGCGATAAAATTGTTCTTGATGCGATCCGCCTGCGCGGCTCGTTCCACAGCGGTGCGAAGATGCAGTTCGGTTTCCTTACGGGTGGCGATCTCCGCCTGTAAACTCGCATTCAGGTCCAGGAGCTCTGCGGTCCGTTCCCGCACAAGCTCTTCGAGATGCTCCTGCTGCTCCTTCATCAGGGCTTCGCCGTGCACGTGCGCGGTGACGTCCTGCAAGATACCGATGGTACCCAACAGATTTCCCTGTGCGTCGAGCATCGGCGTCTTGACGATTTCCATCCACCGTTCTGTGCCATCTTCCGCAATGCGACTTTGCCGTCCCACGAATCGGGTTTTTGACGTCATCACCTGATAATCTTCCTCTCGATTCCGGGTGGCTCGTTCCGCATTCTTGATGATGTCGAAATCGGATTTCCCGATCACCTGCTCTTTTGTTTTTCCGAAATATTCGCAGAAGGTGGAATTGACGGCGAGGTACAGACTCTGGGAATCCTTCATCCACACCGGATGTGGGATTCCATCGATGAGGAAATTCCAACGGAGCTCGCCCAGGACGGCGTCGGCAGAGTCGTGAGAGGAAGGCTGATCCGTCATGGGGTACCTCCATCCTGCTGCGTATCAGACGGGGGGAGACTCGGAAGTTCGAACGTGAAGGTGGTTCCTTCCCCCATGCTGGAATCGATCCAGATGCGTCCCCGATTGCGATCCACCAGCTCCTTGCACAGGATCAAGCCCAGACCGGTACCGGGTTCCTTGGCTGTGCCCGAGGTGGAGTGATGCACATCCATGCGGAACAGCTTTGCCTGATCCTCCGGAGTGATCCCGACGCCCGTGTCGGTGACGCGCACGCGGGTGCGCTGGCCATCACGCTGCCCCTCCACCGTGATCGACCCTCCGGTGGGTGTAAATTTCACGGCATTGGAAAGGAGATTCTGCACGACGCTGGTCATCATCGTCTGATCTCCGAACATGGACACCCCCGGAGGCGTCGCATTGATCAGTCGAATATTCTTGCGAAAAGCCTGCTCCTGCAGGAGCACCATGATGCCGTTGACGAATTCCTTGACATCGAGCATGACCGGCTGGCATTTCAGCTTGCCGGTTTGAATTCGGGACCACTGCAGCAGGTTCTCGAGCAAGGCGAAGACACGCTGGGAGGAGGTGTGAATTTCCTTGACCAGATCCTTGAGTTCCGCGCGGGAGAGGTTCTCGAAATCGTTGAGGATGTAGTCCGAGTACCCCAGAACCGAGGTGAAGGGACTGCGCAAATCGTGGGAGATGATGGAAAAGAACTTGTCTTTATTGACGTTGCTCTCGCGGAGGGAAGCCTCGGACACGCGAAGCTGGTCGTTGGTGACGTCGAGTTCCCGCGCCCGATCTTCCAGCTGTGATTTCGTGGCCTGCAAATCCTCAACATACCCGCGAATGATTTCATCACGCTGTTTGCGCTCGATAGCCATGGCCACCTGTTCCGACACGAAGCTCAGGATTTCCTTGTTCGCTTCGGTGAATCGAATGGTGGGGTCGTAGCTCTGCACCGCCAACACGCCGATGGTTTTTCCCTGCGTCGTCAAGGGGACTCCGAGCCAATCGATGCTGTCGGCTCCATACGATTTCACTTCTCCCGAAGCAATGAGTTTCGCGAACACCTCGGGCGAGGCCAGAAGCGGCTTCCCTGTACGAATAACATAGTCGGTGAGACTCGATCCGGATTTGATGGGATCGGTACTGTCGTCCACTTCGTCCACCACGTAGGGGAAGCGAATCAGATCTTCTTCTTCGTCGTAGAGCGCGATATAAAAATTCTTCGCGGGCATCAGATGAGAAATCGCAGCGTGGATGGCTTGGTACAACGTACCAAGGTCGTCGGTGACATGAGCGGATTCTGAGATTTCGTACAGAATGGCCGGGAGACGCCGAGTGGCGAGGACATGTGTGTAATCCAGGAAGGTGCAGAAGATGTTCCGCACGGTCCCATTCTCCTCCACCACCGGATCCGCATGTACAAGCAGCCAGAGACGGCTCTCATCACCGGGTCGTTTTACTCCCATGACGACATCGCGAATGGACATCCCGGTCTGCTGGGATCGTGCGATGGGAAAGGTGTCCTGGGTCATTTTCTCTCCCGATGCATCGACCACATCCCATGGAATATCGAGAATGGGAGTACCGCGCAACCCTTCGGAGGGAAGACCAAGGTACATCCTGCCTTCTTCATTCCAGTGATGAATGCGGAGATCGGCATCCAACACAAGAATCCCATAGACCGGGGAATCATTTATGGTGCGTAGGATCTTCGAATCCGAATGCATGTTGTCCATGTCACTTCCTTATTCGAGTATTGCAGATCAGGCGTCGGTTTTTCCGAGAACCGTGGAAGCAAGACCACCGAAAACACGAAAAAAAGAGAGAAAGAAGCAATCGCGAAAAATCAGTGCGCGACGATTTCTTGCAGGAGTTGCAGAATCGGTTCAGCTCCGTCCGAAGCGTCGATCCAGTTCCTCGAGCGTGAGTTTCACGATGACGGGGCGGCCATGGGGACAGATGAAGGGATTGCTGGTGGCGAAGAGCTGATCGATGAGACTCTGCATTTCCGGCACCGAAAGTGGGTCTCCAGCTTTGATAGCAGCACGACAGGCGAAGGACGCCGCCACCACGTCCCGCGAGTCGCGAGAACCCCATTGTTGATACTCGTGATACTGATCCAGCATCTCCTCGAGAATCCGCTCTTCCATCCCGACCCGTACATCCTGAGGTACGGCGTCCACGGAGATGGTGCCTCCCTGCCCGATGGAAAGGACGAAGCCCATCCGCTCGAGATCGGGACGCAATTCCTCCAGCAGGGCTGCATCCTTCGCGTCCAGTCGCAGGGGATGCGGAAAGAGCAGTTGTTGCGAAAAGGGAGCGGCATGCTCGAGTGCCGCCTGGGCCCGCTCATACAGGATTCGTTCGTGTGCCACATGCTGATCGATGATCATCATGCCGCCCTTGATAGGCGCGATGATGTACTTATTGTGCAGTTGCCAGAGAGCGTGATGAGGTGTCGCGGGAGCGGATACCGACGGAAAGAGTGTGTGCGTGGGTTCCTCGCGATCGCGGGTGCTCGCCTCCCCACCGTGCTCGACGGGAGTGCCGAACAGCACGTCGTACGCCGTGCTGCCGACTCCGGCTTCCCGTTTCGGGGTGGGCGCCCAGGCGGGTACGGTTTGCAGCGCATCCCTCTGCCGCGCTTCGGAATGGGACGCGGGCTCGAATCGCATCCGCGCATCTCCTCCCATATCGGAATGAAACGTCATGTGGGGAGAGAGATCGGTCTGATACAGATGCTTGCGGATGACGGCGCCCAGAATCGTGTAAATGTTTCGCTCGTTACTGAACTTCACCTCGAGCTTGGCCGGATGCACGTTGACATCCACCTGCTCCGGATCGACATTCAGAAACAACACGTAAAAGGGAAACTCGCCACGATCCACCAGGTTCTCGTAGCTCTGAACCACGGCATGATTCAGATAGCGACTCACCACCGAACGACCGTTGACGAACAGATATTGGTCGCCGCGGGTTTTTCGAGAAAAGTCCGGCTTTCCGATTAATCCTCCCACCGTGAGGATCTCCGTTTCCTCTCCCACGTCGATGAGAGAGGATGCAAGGCTCCGACCGAACAGTGTCGCGACCCTATCCCGTACCGTGCCCGGATCCGCCTGAATCAGGGTTTCTCCATCGGACACAAGTTGGATCCTCAGGTGCGGGTAACTCAACACGAACCGTTCCATCGTCTCGGTTATGTGGCGGAGCTCCGTAGCATCGGATTTCAGAAATTGCCGCCTCGCAGGCGTGTTATAGAACAGATTCCGCACCGTGATCGAGGTGCCCGAAGCGCCCTGGGTCCTGGTCTGCTCGATGAGGGTTCCCCCTTCGAAGCGAACCAACACAGCCATCTCGTCCTCAGCCCGGCGCGTGCGCAATTCCACCTGGGCAATCGACGCAATGGAGGGTAAGGCCTCTCCTCGAAATCCTAGGGTTCGTATGCGGGTCAGATCCTGATAACTGCCGATTTTACTCGTGGCATGGCGCTCGAACGCCTGAAGGGCATCGGGGGCGGACATTCCGCAACCATCATCTACGACCTGAATCACGGTCTTTCCCGCCCCTCCAATCACAACGGTGATGGACGTGGCGTCGGCATCGATCGCGTTTTCGACGAGCTCCTTGACCACGGATTCCGGCCTCTGCACCACCTCGCCTGCAGCGATCTGGTTGGCCAGATGGTCGGGAAGGCGATGAATGATGCCCGATCCCTCGTGGTCGCTCATGGTCAGGCCTCTTCTTCCACCAGTTCTTCGGTTTCGGTCTGGAAGTCCGCGAACAGGGCCTGAACAAAGGCATCCTTGTCAAAAACCTGAAGGTCTTCGATCCCTTCGCCGACTCCGATATACTTGATCGGCAGCTTCATTTCCCCGCTCACGCCAATCACCACCCCTCCCTTTGCCGTGCCGTCCAACTTGGTCACCACGAGTCCTGTCAACCCCACGGCAGCGCCGAACTGCGTGGCTTGTTGCATGGCGTTCTGCCCCGTCGTGGCATCGAGCACGAGGAGGACATCGTCGGGAACGTCATCCCGAAGTTTGCCCATCACGCGCTTGATCTTCTTGAGTTCTTCCATCAGGTTGGTCTTGGTGTGCAGGCGTCCCGCCGTATCAATGATAACCACGTCGGCCTGACGCGCCATGGCGGCCTGCAGCGTATCGAAGGCCACGGCGGCGGGGTCCGCGCCGGGTTGTTGTTGGATGATATCCACACCGGCTCGTTTCGCCCAAATTTCGAGCTGCTCGTTGGCGGCAGCCCGAAAGGTATCGGCGGCGCCGATCAGGACTTGCTTTCCCGACTTGCGATAATTGTACGCCAGCTTTCCAATCGTCGTGGTTTTCCCGACCCCGTTGACGCCCACCACCATGATGACGTAGGGGCGCGGACCCTCGGGCAATTCGATCGCATTTCCATCGGTACGCACCTCTCCATCAGGAAAAAGGCGGGTGACTTCCTCGCGTAGCAGGCGAAGCAATTCATCGGCATTCTCATAGCGTTCCTTGCGAACCCGTTCACGGAGAGCGTCGATGATGGCCGTGGTGGTGGCTACCCCCACATCTCCAAGGAGAAGCAGTTTCTCCAGCTCTTCGAGCAAGCCTTCGTCGATCTTACGCTTGGCTTTGATCAGACGCTGGACCTTGGTGATCATCGCATCGCGGGTCTTGGTCAGCCCTTCCTTGAGGCGCGAGAGTTTGAATGCGTCGAGAAATCCCATGAATGTATCCTTACTCCGACTTATCGAGTGGATGAAGAGGTTGCCTTCTTGAGTCGTTCTCCGTACGACACCAACGAAACAACAATGAGCGCTACCGAAATTAGCATCAGGCCGAGATAGAAGCCGCTGTTGATCGAGAGTCGAAACAGCGAGGCCAAGAGAGCCAATCCAATGCTGATGACCGTCGCCTTTCCTAACAGGTTACTCTGGACCACCAGACGCGCACGCGTCCGAATCCACAACGCACCCACCAGGATGAGCAGATCCCGCCCCACCACAAGGAGCAGATACCACAGCGGCACCAGATCCTTGAGAAACAGAGCGAGAACAAACCCTCCAATCACCACCTTGTCGGCAATCGGGTCGAGCATCTTTCCGAATGTGGATTCCTGGTGCAGACGACGAGCCAAATACCCATCGGCGATGTCGGTCAGATAGGCCACGGCACAGATCACCAGTGCCATGGTGCGATCGGGCATCGGTGGAAGGATGACCAACACCAGGGGGATGACGAGCAGGAGGCGCAGGAAGGAGAGAAGATTTGAGACCGTGAAGATGCCCGGATCATTCGGACGCGGTGGAGGAGAGGCCGACGCCTTTCGTGAATGTGAAGCGCTCATCGTATCAATGCCAATTTTCCGGTTCGGGAATCCACGTCCTGCCCTGCGGCATTCGTGCCTGTGATCGAATAAATATACACTCCGTTTGGAACCTGCCCCCCATCGACGTCCCGTAAATCCCAAGCCATTCCTCCATTGCCATCCGTCTCCACGAGCTCGCGCACAAACCGTCCCGAGACGGTATAGAGACGCACAACAGCCTTGGGAGTCAGATTTGCGAAGGTGATGAAGTCCTGGCCATCCTCGGGACGCAGCGGATTCGGAAACGTAAAAACGGCATCCAGATTCTCCTGGACGATCACCACGGCTGCCGTGCTCCCCGGACCCTCGGGGAGAGGATCGCCAAGAGCCGAACGCACCCCCTGCGCTTCGATGCGGTACTCTCGTCCATACGCGCCCACCGCCGCCACCGTTCGGATCTGAATCCGAACCACTCGGGCATCGTTGGGATCCACCTCAGCGTGCACGATATCCCCTTCCGGAATAAAGCGATACCGAGAGGTTTCCGTTGCGGTGTGTGGATCCACCGGCGCGGAGAACCGCAGGTCGATGCGCCCCTCCCCTTTCCACGTCGCGCTGGAGATGAGAAACGCCCAGGCCGTGTCGGCGGGCACATCGAAGGGCATCAGGTCTGCTTCCACGAAGGGAATCCCCTCCTCATCTCTCAGATCGATTTGACGAAGTCCGTTGCGCCCCGGAACCATGGGGGGAAACGTGAGCAGGAGCAGGCGCGGCGCGAGTCGCACGATGCTTTCGGGTGCCGTTCCTCCGGCATTGCGCAGAGAGGATGGAGGAATCTCCTCGGGCATGGTTTGGGAGGTGGACACGAGCACCTGAGACCGATTACGTGCCTGTACGGATTCGAGTCGGGGCGTGTCGTGAGGCCGCAGCAGCCGTGATCGCGTCATGGCACTCTGGGGAGGGGTCCGCGAGGAATCCACCGCCCGGATGCCGAAGAGGAGGGACGAGCCGCTGACGAGCCCCGGCCAGGTGATGCCGGGAGTCTCGACCGTACCTGTCAAGGTGAGGGAATCGGCATGGGGACCTTCATACACGGCGTAGCGTGTCGCACCGGCAACGGCGGGCCAGGTGACGCGCACCTGATCGGCGCTTTCATATCGGATGTCTACCCGGCCTACGGGCACCGGCCCCGCAAGACTGGTCTCGCGTTGAAACACCCGGATACTGTCACCCACCGAAAGCGAGAAATCCGGTATTCCATCTCCATTGATATCCGATACCACGACGGTGTTGGTGTTGGCCATCGGAAGCATCCAGATCGGCGCCATCGTGAGAGCCGTGGGGTCCCAGGTCAACACTGTCACTTCGGGAAACAAGGCCAGAATCAGTTCGTCTCCCTTCCTTCCGTCCACTTCGCCGGCGGAAAGACTGTTCTGGGCTCTCGTGAAGAGTCCGTAACTGGTGCCATCATCCACCCCATGGAATTGCCCCGTCCATAGGGTCTGCAACACGTTCTGCGTCGTCAGTTGATAGACTCCCACATACCAGAAGGGAATGATGTCGTCGTCGCCCGTGCGAACGGCGAACGCGAATTCATCAGCCCCGTCTCCATCGAAATCTCCCGTCGTCACAAAGGATCCGGCATCCAGAAAATCATTTTCCGATCCCCAGATCAGCCGGAAACCACCTCCTCCGGTGCTTTCCATGATGAACACGTCTCCATCCTCATCGCCGATCAGGAGATCCGTTCTGTCGTTTTTGTTGAAGTCCCCTACCGCTACGCGTGGCGCGGAGAGGGCGTTGCGACCGCCACGGGGAGCCTTCGTGGGATTGACGATGGATCCGATGCGGGTGAGGATTCCATTGGACCAGATATGAATTCCCAGCGTGGTGTCGTTGACAACGGCAAGGATTTCTTCCACTCCATCGTTGTTTACATCCACCAACCCGGCGGGCCAGAACATGGGGGACGTGGTGTCGGCCCACACCAGACGATCGGGGAAGGCCGTGGGAGAGGAGGCCTGGTGCAGGTACCCCTTTCGCACGAAGGAGGAAAGCAGGAAAGGACCTGTTCCCGCAATCGTACCGAAGCCCCGCGGGATCGTGGTCAGCGCGGAGCCGACATTCTTGCGTTCAAACCGGGAGCCGGTCCATTCCATGGCTCGAATCTGCGTATCGCTGACAAGGAATTCGGGAACGCCATTCCCATCGCTGTCCACCGCCTTATCATACAGTCGGGCAGCGGGCAGGGAGAGCGGAAGCGCTTGAAATCCGGTGGTGGGGATTGGTCGGGGGATGGTCACGAGAAAGGGAGCGCCATTGTCGTTCGCCTGGCTGGTGAGCCCCACGGCATTGACAGCGCGAAACACACATTCGTAGGTGCGGCCGGGAAAGAACCACGGTGCGCCGAGAAACCCCGAGTGGATGGTGGAAACCATGCCCACCGAACCTCCCTTCCCTTCCAGAGGCACCTCGGTCCAGGATCCCGAACTTCCCTGTTCCCTCACCGCGAGCGTGACGAGTGTGGGTTCGTCGGTGTCGCACCCTACGGCCACGCCGCCATCGGCTCCGTCGTAGCTTGGGATGAAACCGACCCCGCGCCAGGTTGGGGGACTATGGTCAACATGGATGAGCACACGACTTTCGACGAACCCTCCGGCCCCATTGAAGGCCTTGAGTCGGATCGTGTAACTAGAATCAGGCAGTTGGCTGACATCCCAGATTCCCAGCGTATCGTCGATCACCTGGGTGGAGAAGGGACCTGCGATGAGGTCCCACTGCCGAGGATCGGATCCCATACCAAATTCCAACTGGTAGGCCGTCATGAGGGGAGAAGCGGCGGAGCCGCGAATCACCACCTGGCGATCCCTGGTACCCCAGTCGGTGGTGGGTTCGATGATCTCCACGCGCGAGGCGGCATCGCGGTCGAAGGCGCGATCAACGCGAACCAAGCCCGCTCCGGTGTAGGGATCCTGGCCCGCGACGCCGAGATCCTCGGCCGCCGAACGCAGAAGACCGCGCACCTCGGCGGGAGTCCATGAGGGGTGTTCGCTGAGAATCAGAGCCGCAGCCGCAGAAACAAAGGGTGCGGACGCCGAGGTCCCGTTGAATTCTCCGTACCGCCCCTTTCGATCGGTGGTCACGATCCCCACCCCCGGAGCAGCGAGGTCCACCGACGATCCATAATTCGAAAATGAGGCAGGACTCCCGGTTTCGGTCACTGCAGCCACCGAAAGAACGGCGTCGTAGGAGCTCGGGTAATGCGGATCGGGGGAATGATCGTTGCCTGCGGAGGCCACCAGCACCACGCCCGCATCCTCTGCCCAGGCCACCACATCCCGGAGCATGCGCGAATACACCACATCGCCGAAGCTCATGTTCACCACCCGCACTCCGGAGCGCACCAGATAGATGAGCGCGCGCGCCACATCGATTTCCGCTCCCACACCCCGTCCATCGAACGCCCGGGCCGTGACCAGGGGACAGCCATCGGCTATGCCCGCTATTCCGATGCCATTGTCTCGCTTCGCTCCAATGATGCCCGCCACGGCGGTCCCGTGCCCCATGTCGTCGGCGGGATCCGGATCGGGGGTCGCGTAATCGGCATCCACGATCTGCCCCAGCGCGGGGTTGTCCACGAAATCGAATCCGATCACATCATCCACATACCCATTGCCATCCTGATCCACCCCATCAAAATCGCCGGTCACCCCGAGACGTGTCTCCGTCGCGGGCCAGGGATCGAAGCGCCGATTTCCGTTTCGGTCTTCCCTCTCGTTGATCCAGAGACTGCCCTCGAGATCCGGATGCAGATAGTCGATTCCCGTATCGATGATGCCGACGCGGATCCCCTCCAATCCTCGGGTCCGAAGCCATGCACGCTCGGTGCCCACGCGACGGGTGCCCCATTGTCGATTCCATGCCGAATCGTTGGGAGCCGCGTCGAGACGAAACCGACCTTCGATGGCGACAACCTCCACACCCTGCGCACCAGACAGCCGAGAAACGGCATCTGCGGGATCCTGTGTTTCGAGAACGATCCATCGATCCAGATCCGAACCTGCCGCCTTGCGAAGCAAGGTGGCGGGCACCAAGGGACGAAAGACCCAGTCTCTTCCCTCACCCGGGGAAGACAGTGCTGGAGGAGGATTGCGCAACGTGCCATCGGCAGCGACCGATGCCGAACCCAGGTCTGTGAGCTTGATCACCACGCGCCCTGGCACTCGCTGGGCCTGCGCGGCGTTCGTCCAGAAACACAATGCGACGAGGAGAACGGCAGCGCGCATCTACGCCTCGTGCTCGTCTTTGCGGATGTTTGGCTCCGGTGGCAAGGGGTAATTCCCCGAAAAGCACGCCGTGCAGTAGTCGCGCTTTCCTTCGTGACTCACCACACTCAACAGGCGATCGAGTGACAAATATGCGAGAGAATCCGCACCGATACTTTGTCGAATCCGATCCACATCGCAGTCATGCTGATTGGCAATAAGCTCTTCCTTGCTAGGAAAGTCCATGCCATAGGGACAGGGATTGAGGATCGGCGGAGAACTGATGCGCACGTGAATGGCCTTTGGCTCTGCCTCCCGAATGAGATTGATCAGAAGTTTGCTGGTCGTGCCTCGAACGATGGAATCGTCGAGAATCACCACCGTGCGATCCTTGATCACCCCTTTTACCGTGTTGAACTTCATGCGCACCTTCATTTCCCGCTTCTCCTGTCCCGGCTGAATGAAGGTGCGGCCGATATAGTGATTTCGAATCAATCCGATCTCGAATCGGGCATCGATGCCCATTTTCGAGCTCGAACGCACAAATCCGATCGCCGCGGTATTGCTTGAATCGGGCACGGACATGACGAACACGGGCTCGTCGGGGCTGTCTCCGACGGCGGGATGTTCCTCGGCCAGCACCTTGCCAAGCTTGCGACGCACCTTGTCCACATTCTCTTCGAAGATCCGAGAATCGGGACGCGAAAAATAGATGTATTCGAAGATACAATGGCGATGGCGGTCGGGACGCATATCCAGACGCCGACGCACGGGCTCCCCGGTGGCATCCATGCGTCGGTCGAAGATCAGCACCTCGCCGGGTTCTACATCCCGCACGTACGTGGCCTTCATGATATCGAGAGCGCAGGTTTCGGAGGCGATGATCCAGGCCTCGCCCCGACGACCGAGACAGAGTGGGCGAAAGCCGAAGGGATCCCGCGCGGCGATGAGGGTATCACCATGCAGCATCACGAGCGAGTAGGCCCCTTGTGCGGTGTTGAGGGCGTCCATGATGCGATCTTCGGGAGTACCGGCCTTGCTTCGCGCGGTTAGATGGAGAAAGACCTCACTGTCGGTGGACGTCTGAAAAATCGTGCCCTCCTGCTCGAGGGCCGCGCGAAGACCACGGGTATTCGTCAGGTTGCCATTATGGGCTACCGCCAATTGTCCATCGCGATAATTGACCAGGAAGGGTTGAATGTTGACCAGGTTGGCCGAACCCGTCGTGGAATATCGATTGTGCCCGATCGCGATCGAGCCTGTCAGATGATCGGTGAAGACACTTTGATCGGCAAACACCTCGGTGACCAGGCCTGGTCCCTTGTGTATGCGGAGTCCTGCCCCCGTTCCATCTCCATTCGCGGTACAGGAGACGATGCCGCTGGCTTCCTGTCCCCGATGCTGAAGGGCATGCAATCCGTAATAGGTGAGGAGCGACGCCCGGGGATCTCCATACACGCCCACGACACCGCAATTACTCCGCGGCTTGTCGATCTCGTCCACCCATCCACCGCTCTGGTCCAGTTCCGTCATGCGTCACCTGATGCGAAAATGATTGGTAAAAATCCATGCATTGCCTTCCACCCGCACTTCCGCGCGCCAGGCTCCGGGCTGGTCGACGGGAACCGCGTGCGTCTGTCCTTCTCGTTCACTGACGAGCTCTCCATCGCGCAGGACGCGGATGAGCGCTTCACGAGGACTCGTCACTGACAAGCACGCGCCCTGCACTTCCTTCCAGGGCAGTGTGGATCCCATTGGCCACTGCTTCGCGCCCAGATCGAGTGTGCATCGAAATCCCGACGGATGGCCGTGATAGACGTTCACAACGTACGACTGTCCCTTTCTCAGCGCATCGAGAATGCGAGCGATATCCTCGTCATCCCGGTCCCCACTCAGGGGAGAGTCCAACAGGACCACGGTTCGAATGGACTTGAACATCACCTTGTACGGAAACACCTCGACATTGAAAAAACCCATCACATCGGCCTTGTGCGCATGGGCATCCACCCCACCGATGCCCGCCACATCCCGTGTGCGATTGAGCGCGTCCCACCTGGCGAGCGTTTTCGTCGCGGGTCCCACGATCGAGCGCAGGGGATGAATGAAGCGCTGAAACTTGTTCTCCTCGGTGAGCCCTTCCATCCACTCACTCATGTGATTCCAAATCTCGATGCCGTCGAAATGCTCGGATTCCCAGGCGTTCCATGGATACGCCGGATGTTCCGGCATGCTGGAGCGCTCTTCATCGGGATGGGCGATGAAGCCGATGCCACCGAGATCCCGAACTCGACGCACATAGTCCCGCGCCGGGAGCATCACTCCCAGCTCCTCGTCGATGCCAAAGGTGAGGTAGTGATTGCGATCGTGACGATCGTTGATTTCATAGCCTACGATCACCAACACAGGACCGACTCTTCGCTGCCATCCATCCCGCTTCGGCTTGAGTGTATTGTGATCGGTGAGCATAAGGAAGTCGAGTCCAACTTCCGAAGCCGCCCCCGCGATATCTCCCACCGATCCCGTACCGTCGGAATAGGTGGAATGAATGTGAATGGCGCCGTGATATTCGTACATGGATGGATAACCGAAAGAAAAACAAGAAGAAAAACTACCAGAATTCACAGGAAGATACAAGGTACGACCCTATCGCAGGCCGCATTCTCTGAACCTTCCCGACCTTTCCCCACCTTTCGCCACAACGCCGGAACGGAGGAAATGCGTCTCACGTTGATTCGGGACGCCTGGGATGAGTATCTTCGCGTATTACCGTCACCGACATCCGGACTCCTCCGGATCCGAATGCCCACTCTGCACCCACGATATTGGAGGTTGCGTATGAAGTGTTTGCTTTCTGTCTTTCTTGTATTCTTTGTCTGTGCTGGCGTCCTTCGGGCCTCGGCGCCTGATGAAACCTCAGCTCCTCCCGGGGGGGATGTCCTCAAGCCGGGCCAAAAAGGGGCTCGTTCCACAACACGCGATGAGTACCCTCGCTGGTATGCGGGGTTCGATGCGGGACTCACCTACTCGGCGACCATGAAAACCCTCCCCGCGTTCTATACCTACACCGTCGATAACACGATGACCCATCACGCCCTTTCCAACATGGAGAATGGCACGGGACTCGGGTTCGATCTTGGAGCTGCCCTCGAAGTTCATCTGACCCCGGTGTTCGGTCTGGTTGGCAAGGTTCACTACAACACACGAAGAATGGAGATGAGTCCCCAGGATCACTACACGTTCGCCGAAGTCCCGATGACCTTTCCTCCCATCTGGCAATCCATCACGCCGACTGCGGATTACAACGTCGTATTGGACTTCACCAGCACGAACATCGATCTCTTGGCGAGATTCCAGATTCCGTCCTCTCCCGTGTACTTCCTGATCGGTCCCTCAATCGGGTTTTTGGGCGATAAAAAGGTGAAATACACCGATATCATCATAACCGGAAAGCAGTATCCGGACCTGGAGGGCACGTTACTCAACGCGGTCAACGAAACCCGGTACGATCTCAAGGGTGGGATAGGCGGTTGGTTCCCTCTGTCTCGTTCGGTCTTTTTCACACCTGAGCTCACCGTGTCCTATCCACTGAATTCCCTGCTGAAGAATGGAGAAATGCGGGATGCGAACGGTATCCTTCTCAACATCCCGGAGGTTAAGCCCTTCGAGGACTTCAATTTCCTGACCGTCTTCCTCACCGCCGGTATCCGGTTCGGGTTGAATTAGAGAAAGGAGCTCCCCATGAACATCACACGCCCTTCCCACTCCTTCCTTCTTGTTCTCACCCTTTGCTCCTTCTCACTTTTCACTGTCCTCCTTCATGCCCAGACGCGGCAGATCCAGCCCGGAAAACAGTATCCCGTGACGATTACCAATCTTGGCACCACCGTCAATTCGAGTGCCGACGATTTCGCTCCCATGCCTCATGGAAGCGGGAAAATCCTCTTTCTCACCTCGAACCAGTCAGGACGCCAGCAAATCTATCGTTCCGTCATCAAATCCGGAACCCTTGCCAGTCCCGTTCCCTTCCCGGGAGAAATCAACACCTCTGATCACAATGGGGGCGCATCGATCACCCCCGACGGTCACTTCATGATCTTTACCCGCTGTTCGGATGATGAAGGCTACGGAGATTGCGATCTGTATTCCGCCGAATATGAAAGCGGACAATGGACCAACATCCGCAATCTCGGGTCGGACATCAATTCTGCGGAATGGGAATCTCAGCCCTCCCTGTCGGCTGATGGTCGCATGCTCTTTTTCGCCTCGAATCGTGAGGGAGGAAAAGGCGGCACCGATCTGTGGATGTGCACGCGCACGACGAACGGACGCTGGAGCGAACCGGTCAATCTCTCGGCCCTCAATACGGCGGGGAATGAAGCCAGTCCGTGCATCGCGGCGGACAACGCCACACTGTATTTCAGTTCCGACGGATGGCCTGGTCCCGGTGGCTTCGACGTGTATATGTCGAAGCTGAGCTCCGACGGCTGGTCCTCTCCCCTGGATCTCGGGCAACCCATCAATACCGTTGCGGACGAATTGTTCTACACACCGCAGCTGGCCTCGGACAATGCGTACTTCGCATCCTCGCGTTCCGATTCGCGCGGGGGACTCGATCTGTACAAGGCGGTACCCAATCCGCTTCCGCCGGGTGCCGTGACAGCGGTGATCGGTACGGTCGCGGATGCAAAAACCAAGGCGCCCATCGGTGCGCGCATCACGGTTCGCGACATCCAGACGGAAGAAGAAATCAGCTCCTTCCACAGTGATGACATGGACGGCAGTTACGTGGTGGTGCTCCAGCGCGGTCGCACCTACATCATCACGGCTGAAGCCGAAGATTATCTGTTTTACAGCGAGCGATTCGAGATTCCTGCAAACTCCCGGAATTCGACCATCGAGAAAAACATCTTCATGGCAAAGGACGCGGTGCGTCTCCTTGTGTTTTTCGATTTCGACAAGGCTGTCCTGACTCGGGAATCCACCGCCGATCTAAAGCGCGCGGTCAGCTTCCTGAAGGCCAATTCTTCGATTCGAGTGGAGGTGGCGGGACATACCGATAACGTCGGCTCGGTTGATTACAACAAGAAGCTCTCCCTTGATCGCGCTTCCTCGGTAAAGGACTTCCTCGTCAAAAACGGGATCGATGGTTCACGGATCAGTGTCGCGGGCTACGGCCCCGATCAACCGATCGCCCCTAACGATACCGAAGAAGGGCGGGCACAGAACCGTCGTGTCGAGCTTCGGGTGCGCTGATCGCACGCTGGGCAGGTACCCTTTCGGGATAATCCGCCCGCTGCCCATCCCGTTCCGAAATCCGTAAGAAAGCCGAACCCCGGGAGAAATCCCGGGGTTCGTGCATTTCGAATACCACAGACAAAGGGAGATCAGGACGATTTCTTCCCAACTTCCGCGAGATGGGCCAGTCGAGCCGCCACGAGACCATACACGCTGTCCTCTGGCCAGGTGCCATCCTCCAGCTTTGCGCCAGCGGGACGCCCCATGAGCAGTTCGATCCCTTCCTCTACTCGCGAAACGGCGTAAAGATGGAATCTCCCATTCTTCATCACCTCCACCACGCGGGTGTCCAACATCAAGTCAGGGACATTTTGCACGGGAATGAGAACGCCCTGGGTTCCGGTCAACCCTTGTCTCACACACACGTCGAAAAAGCCTTCGATTTTCTCGTTGACTCCTCCGATCGGCTGAATATCGCCCTTCTGGTTGATCGATCCGGTTACCGCCAGGTCCTGTCGAATAGGTAGTCCCGAGAGCGCTGAGAGGAGGGCATAGATTTCGGTGCTGGAGGCGCTGTCTCCATCCACTCCACCGTAGGATTGCTCGAACGAGATTCCCGCTGTGAGCGTGAGGGGATGATTCTGTGCGAACATCTCTCGCAGGAAGCCACTGATGATGAGAATACCTTTGTCATGGCTGGATCCACTCAGGCCACTTTCGCGTTCGATATTGATGATTTCCTTTTCCCCGACTCCCACCGATGCAGTGATTCTGCTCGGTTTGCCAAAAGAATACCGCTCGCCTCCATACACGGCGAGTCCGTTGATCTGCCCGATTCGACTCCCCTCCACATTGATCAGGATCATCCCGTTTTCGATCATCTCCTGCATCTTGTCCTCATACAGGGCATGGCGATCCCGGCTCTGATCGATGGCCCGCTCCACATGAAGGGACGTGACATAGGTATTGCTGTTCTGCTTGCACCAGTAGTTCGCCTCTCGCACAATATCGGCGATCTCGCTGAACTGGGTGGTGAGCTTTCGCCGACTTCCCGCAATGCGGGCCCCATACTCCACCAATGAGGCAATCGCCTTGTTGTCGAAGTGATTGAGCCCCTCATCCGACACCAGCTTTCGCACTAGGGCGGCGTAATTCTGCACAGATTCCTCGCTCATCGGGATCTCATAATCGAAGCTGGCTTTCACCTTGAATATCTTCTTGAAATCTCTTTCGTAAGCACTTAGAAATGAATAGATTTCATCATTTCCGATGAGAATGACTTTCACATTAAGTGTGATCGTTTCCGGCTTCAGAGCGGTCCCTCCCTGTCCCGGAATCGCTTCACTGGACGGGATCTCCTGCTCCCGATACAGTAAGGCCCGTTGCAGGTAGCGCCAGACTCCAGGCTCGCTGAGCATGTCGGCTGCGTTGAGCACAAGGTAGCCCCCATCAGCCTTGATAAGAGATCCCGCCTTGATTCTGGTGAAGTCGGTGAACCACACTCCCTGGGCGTCCTGCTGGCGCTCCACAAGGCCAAAGAGGTTGACGAAGGTGGGAAACATCTCGATGATCACGGGAAATTCCCCGGTCGACGCATTGTCGAGAACCAGGTTCACCTTGAATTCAGTGGCCTCGGTAAGATCTTCGCTGCCCTCCGGGGTATTGGGTTGGAAGAGTTCCGGATGAGCCACCAGAAATTCCTCGAGTTGGGCAAGATAGTCCTTCACCTTGGGATCCTGATACCCGCCCAGGATTTCCGAAAGAACGGTCTGTACCACATAAAGGATGCTGCCACGGTCAAATTCCGCGATCGCGCGCTGCAATTCCCTGCCAATCTGCACTGATTCCCGTAACGTGTGGTCCATGGCGTCATGATGGGTGCGATAGGCCTCCAGTGCGGCCTTGGCCTGTTCAGCGGGCATCTTCCCGGTCTGAGCCAATTCCATGACGTCTGCTATCGACACGACCTTGTCGGGAAGTTGAAACAGCAGATCGGGTCTCACACTCTGTCCATCCTGGATCTGTCCCAGCACGAACCCGTCCTTGCCCACCGCCGTGGTCAGCGCTTCAATTAAGGCCGCGTGCTTTTCCTGGAACTTCTTCTGCACGTCTTCGCGTCGAGCCACGTATTCCGCATCCTCGAACAGAGCGGTAACCCTGGTCTTGAGCATGGCAATGGCTTCGGCCATGTGATCGCGAAACTGGGCGCCGGTACCTCGCGGAAAACGAAGGAGCAGAGGATTATCGGGATTGCGAAAATGATGCACGAAGCACAGATCCACCGGAGGTGGCAGATCAGGATGAATATGATCGAGAATCCGTTTGATGGTGGTGGCCTTACCGGTGCCCGACAGGCCCGATACGAAGATGTTGTAGCCGGGACTGTTAAGCATCACGCCCATTTTCAGGGCACGAATGGCGCGGTCCTGACCGATGATGCCCTCGATCGGGTCCACGCCCTCGGTGGTTTCGGCGGGGATCCATTCCAACGGACAGACCCAGCGGGCCTGCTCCGCGTTCAGAGACAAAGGGGAAGGTGTCATGTGCGGAATTCCAGGATGATGGTGCTCGAAAATACGGCGGAGGGATTTCTTTTTCACCGTTTCCTTCCGCTTCCCGCCCATGTATTTTACGGAGGTCCACTTCCCATATCATCCGAAAGGCCACCTCATGCCCGCGCCGATTCGATTATTGTTGCATCCTCTCCTTCATTTCGCTGTTGCTCTGCTTTGCACGGTGCCGATCAGCGCCCAATGGAAGGATAGCGTGGATGTTCTGTTTCGATACCGACCGTCCGGGTCTCCCAGTCTCGTTCACCTGCCGGGAGAATTCAACAACTGGGCCAACAATTCCAACGGGACCATTTCCCCACATTCCCGATGGACGATGACCAAGGAGAGCGATGGGACCTGGTCGAAGATCCTGCGTCTGAAAATTGCCGGCGGTGCCGAGGCGGGCGGGGGCTATCAGTACAAATTCAATGAAAACGGAAGCTCCGGTGGCTGGGTGGCGGATCCCTGGAATCCCCTGACCTTCGGCAGCTACGGTAATTCCCTGGTGATTATCAGCAAACCCACCGTGTTTCAAATCACTCCGATCTCGGGATCCGTCGTCACCAGCGCCACTCCCACGATCATTGCGGGCATCTTCCCCGCCCTGGGATCGGGCATCGACACGGCACTTTCCCGGATTCTCGTGGATGGGACGCCGGTCCTTTCCTTCGGGAGCGCATACGACGCCACGCGGGGACTTCTCACTGCCCTCCTTCCTCCACTCACTGACGGAGTTCGCACGATTACTGTCGAGGCCGTCGATACTGAAGGAGCCCGCCGTCGCGACTCGGTGCGCCTCACGATTTCGGGAAATCTCCTGCAATGGAGAACCCGATCCCATCCGGGAACGGAGGACACCCTTCGGCTCCTTCGTGGGTTTCTGATGGACTCCACGATCACCGACGTCGTGGTTTTCGATGGCAGGTCCCAGCGCACTCCCGCACCACTGTCGGCCACGGAATTCGAGCTGCGTGTGCCACTCGTGCCAGGAAACAACACGTTCGTCCTTCAAGGAAAAAAAGGAACTCAGAGTCTGGAATCATCTCCCCTCACCATTATTCGACTCGTCGATTCCCTCCCCCATCCGGTCATCATGCTCGGCTCCGCCGATCCTCTGACCCTGAATGCCTATGCCAGTTCCCATCCCCAGGGTCGGCCTCTTTCATGGACCTGGCGCTCGGATGATGCGCGCAATCCCTTCCCACTGGGCCTGCAGAGTTCCGATGTCTCCATCACCCTCCCCGCAGGCCTTCCCGAAGGCGAGTATTTCCTGTCCCTGACCGCCACCGATGATCTCGGGCACACGGGAGTACACAGGGTTCTACTGACGATCCGACCCGGAGCCCCGGCCCTGCTCGGCACCGAACGCACCAATCCACGCTGGATTCGCGACGCGGTGGTGTACGAAATCTTTGTGCCGGCCTTCTCTCCCGAAGGGACTCTCGACGGCATCACGGCTCGTCTCCCGTCCCTGCGTGATTTGGGTGTCAACACCCTCTGGCTCATGCCGATCTTCGATAATAACGGGACGGTGAACGAATTCAACGGAGGGTACGATATTGTGGATTTCATGACGGTGGAACCTTCTCTCGGCACTCGCGCGGATTTTCGTCGACTGATGGATTCCTGCCATGCCTCTGGAATCCGCCTTATTCTCGACATCACCCCGAACCATGTTTCTGATCGTCATCCCTGGGTCGAGGACATCCGGCAATGGGGAGCGTACAGCATCTTCCGACCGGGGATCGAAACGCGCATCCTGGGGAATGACAGAGGACTCGGGCAATCCCTGGTTTCCTTTCAGGGCTCGCCGCTCTACGCACGCTACAGCAATTGGGGACTCGCGAATCTGAATCTCACCGACGCGGACACTCGGCGACGCATGATGGAGGTCTTTCGCTTCTGGATCGATTCGATGAAGGTCGATGGCTATCGCATGGATGTGTACTGGGGTCCGCACAACCGCTATGGCGCCACAACCTGGTGGGGACCCTTCCGTGAAGCCATCAAACGCCTGCGTCCCGATGTCTTCATCCTCGGAGAGACCGATGGCACGGGGCCTGGCTCCGAAGCCAATTACGCTGATGCCGGGGGGGCCTGCGATGCCGCCTATGACTGGAATCTCTTCGGACAATTCAAATCCACCCTCAGCGGAGGCGACGTGGCGGCGCTCCATGCACGCATCTCCAATTATTCACCCACCGCGCAGTACAACCACTACACGGGGCCGAACTCGCACTACCTGCGCTTTCTCGAAAACCACGACGAGACCCGGATCGCCCAGGTGCATGCCTCGTACATCGCCCGCACAATGCCCGCAGCAACCGTGCTGCTGACCACACCCGGTATTCCCATGCTCTATGCCGGCCAGGAAGTAGGATGGCAGGGGCAACGCAACAAGATATCCTTCGCGTCCCCTCCCGCGCGGGAGCTCCTCCCCTTCTACCGCACCCTGATCCGGCTGCGGCGCGACCTGCCCGCCCTGCGCTCATCACGTATCGTGTCGGTGCCCACGTCCTCCCCTCGTGTGTATGGCTTTCTGCGACCCGATTCGGCTCACCCGGTGCTCGTGCTTGCCAGTTTCTCTTCGTTGTCCGAATCCGTCACCCTGAGCATCCGAGAATCGGATCTCGAACTCCGAATTCCGCTCGATCCCGCACGCCCGCTCTACTTCAATGAATGCCTCCATGACAGTCTCTCCCGTGCCATTGATCCGTCTGCACTGTCTCATATCACCGAGTCACTGGCACCCTGGGAATCCCGTGTTTTTGTGCTCACAGATTCGGCATGGTTCGCGCTCACGTCCGCATCCTCTCCCACATCCTTGCCACAAAGTCCTCGTATCGTGTCGATCTATCCACATCCGTGGAATCCGGCTTTCGGTGCCGCCACGCTTCGTGTGGATCTCCCCGGTTCCCTTCGCGGTACCATAACACTCGAACTCGTGGATGGCGTGGGACGCGTGACCGCGCTCCCCCTTCCCGACGGCGGTGATGCCGGAGTGCACCTGCTTTCCCTTCCTTCGGCCTTGGCGAGGACCTCGGGATATCATGCGTTGCGCATGCGCTGGACCGATGCCACGGGGCAGTCTCGGTACGAACAGCGTGCCCTGCTCATCATGAAATAGAGTCGAAAAGAAAAGGGAAGAACCGAGGTTCTTCCCTGGATGATGAAATCGTTGTCGACGATGTGGGCGAATACTGCCGTGCAGTTGCTCCGCCTTCAGCGGACTATTTCCATTTCAGTTCGAGAATCACACCGCCCTGGCCGGTCATCAGAAGCGTCGTGGGATTGAGATACTGGACTCCGGTGAAGGAGACGAGACTGGGGCGGTTCAACTTTTGCCAGGTCTTTCCGCCGTTCATCGTCACGAGCACCGTTCCCTCGGCACCCACCATCATGCCATTATTCGCATCAGAAAAGGTCACGGCATTGAGATTGAGGAAGGTGTCGGTCCGTCCTTTTTCGAAGGTCTCCCCTCCATCCTCGCTCCAGAGCAGGATGCCGTGCTGTCCCGAAATCCAGATGCGATCGGTGCCCATGTTCGCGATCGAGAGATACTCCACCGGATTTTCTACCTCGAGCTTTCTCCAGGTGGCCCCTTCGTCACAGGATTTGAAGATCACTTCGTTGCCGACGATAATCCAGCACTTGTCGGAAATCGCCTGCACGTCGTTGAAGGAAAACATGCCGAGGGACTGCATCTGCCAGGTCGCGCCTCCATCCGCCGTCGTGAGCACGGTGCCTCCACTCCCCACCGCCATACCGCGCTTGTCACTGCGAAAATGCACGGCATTCAGGTTCATCGGGGTTCCCGACGTAATAGCCTCCCAGGTGGACCCACCATTGACGGTACGTCCGATATACCCGTTCATGCCCACCACCACGGCCTGGGAGCCGGAGACGGCGTCGAGCCCATTGATGCGCAGGCCTGTGCCGAGATCCTGTTTCTCCCAGGAATTGCCGCCATCCATGGTCTTCATCACAAATTTCTCGTTCGGCTGGAACACCCAGCCCACGCTTTCAGTGACGAAATCCAATCCGTTGATCGTGCTGGTTTGTCCGCGCAACATACTCTTCCACGTCTCGCCCCAATCGGTGCTCCGCAACAGGGTGCCGTTGACGCCCAGGGCCACCCCGGTTCCACGATCGCTGAAGTTCACATCCATCAAATCCTCGGCCGTCCCCGAGACGCACCGCTTCCAGGTCTCTCCCCCGTCGGTGGTCTTGACGATCACGCCCCCCTTTCCGATGGCCCATCCCCGCTTGTCGTCGGTGAAGAACATCGAAATGAAGGTCACGCTCGCTCCGGTTTCGATGCTTCTCCAGGTCTGTCCGGCATCGGTGCTCTTGAGCATGAGTCCATTGGCGCCACAGATCATCTTGACGGTGGTATTGATGTCGTAGAAATACTCGACATTCCATTTGAACTGGAAATTCTTGCGTCCATCGGGCGGGGGCGGAAACTTGATCGCTTCTTCCGTCCATGTCGCTCCGGCATCGGTGGTCTTCAGGATCTTGCCTTCCCACCCGACCGCATAGCCGCGACTGAGATTGCCCTCGTCGAAATCGATGGAGCGAAGGAAGATGGAACTGGGGTGTTCCTTCTTGATCCAGGTGGTTCCGCCGTCGGTGGTGTTCAGGATCAACCCACCAACGCCGCAGGCCCAGCCGACCTCACGCGAATAGAAGTTGATGGCATACACCCGCTTGGTGGTGTTGGTTTTCTGACGGTTCCAGGTCAGTCCCCCATCGGTCGTCTTCGTAATGATGCCATCTTCTCCGCAGGCCCAGCCATAGGTGTCGTCGATAAAGCTCTGGTCGTGCAGGGAAATGTCGGTATTGCTCTGCATGAGCTTCCAGGTCACGCCATCATCCGTGCTGCGGATGATGAGCCCCTGGTTGCCGACAATCACGATCACGTTAGGATCCTTTTCCGATGGACGCTGGATACTGTTGTTGGTATTGCCGTGCGGGAGAGGATTCTTCCAATTCCAGGTCGGAATGGCTCCGGAACTCTGGGCGAAACTCGACACCGTCATCAGGGTCCCGAGGGTCAGAAAGAGGAATACGCGATACGGGAAACGGCACAAGGAAAAACGCGATACTGCTGTTCTCATGCTTGCTGTCCTTGTTCAGAATGGAAGGAGTGGGAAAGAGACGTGGTGAGTGGCACCGGATGAAAAAAATACCCTGATTTTCTTTGAAAAAAAAGATGAGTGCTCGTCTTTGTGGGAATTGAGCGACAATCCGTAGCTTCGCTCCTGCGCCCCTTCCCCGCGCACCAAGGGCACCTGGAAGAGCATCTGCCTTTTTAGCAGAGGGTCGAGCCCCTTCCCCGCGCACCGAGGGCACCTTCCACCTGTCGCCTCACAGGGAAGCGCCAATCGCATACGGCGCAGGGCCCGCGCGGTACCGACCGCATTCACCGATGTCCGACCCTCGTCATCACCGATTTCCGAACCTCGTCATCAATCCCATGAAACCGCTGCCTCTCGCCATCCCTTGCCGTTCCTCCTCAACGACCCGATGCCGCACGGTGCTCCTGGGCCTCATGCTCCTGGGGTTCGGTCTCCTCTCCTGGTCCGGATGTGGTGGAAAATCCGCGGCTCCGTCTCCCACTCTGCACGTCGTCACCAGCATTCCTCCTCTGGCCGCGTGGATCACCGCGGTGGGAGGATCCGAGGTCGTCGTCACCACCCTTGTCCCTGCCGGGTCCAATCCTCACACCTTCGATCTGACTCCCGCCCAATTATTGGCGGTGGGCAAAGCGGACCTCCTCGTCCTGAACGGAGCGGGCCTCGAACCCTGGGCCGAACGCATTCGTCAGAATGCGCCCTCTTCTCTGCGCACGCTATCCCTGACCGATGGAGCAACACTGCTCTCCGACCATCATGCCGACCATGGCACCTTCGGCAATCCCCACCTCTGGCTCGATCCGCTGTTTGCCCACGACGCCGTGCTCCGTCTCGGCGCCGTGCTCGATTCCCTGCGCCCCGGCTCATCCTTCACGACACGGGCCAAGGCCTACGCCGATTCCCTGCTCGCCCTCGATCGCTGGATTCGTGCCCAACTGCCTCAGGAACCCATGACGGTGATCACCTTTCATGCAAGTTGGGAGTATTTCGCGAAGCGGTACGGCATCACCATTGCGGGCTCCATCGAATCCCAGCCGGGACGGGAGCTTTCGCCGGGCGAACTCTCGTCCTTGATCGCCCTGATACGCACGCGTCGCATTCCCCTGCTCGTCACCGAACCCCAGTTTCCACGCCGCTCCTGCGACGTGCTCGCTCAGGAAACCGGAATCCGTGTGATCACCCTCGACGCCCTCGGCGGCACATCCGATAACTACTTCGCTCTGATGCGCAACAATGTGGAGGTCCTGGTGAAGGGGCTGCGCCCATGACACCCATACCCTCACCCCGTGTTCCCGCTCTGTCCCTGCGCGAAGTGGAGGTTCGCTTCGGAGGACATCGCATTCTCGAATCGATCACCTTCGAGGTCTCCGAGGGTGCCTTCTGTGGCATCATCGGTCCCAATGGGTCAGGGAAGACCACGCTCGCAAGGGCCATACTTGGACTTCTGCCCTTGCACGCGGGGCAGATCGAAATTTTCGGAAAGCCCCTGTCCAACCTCGATCGACGTTCTGCCGGCGTGGGATATCTTCCTCAGCAGGCCGCCATCGATTTCACCTTCCCTCTCCGCGTTCTCGATGTCGTGCGCATGGGCCTTCACGGTCGTCTCGGTTTATTCCGTCGCGGTGGGGCCGAGGTCCAGGAAGCAGCTCTGCACGCCCTTGATCGCGTGGGTCTGCGCGAGCTCGCATCACGCCCCATTCGTGCGCTCTCGGGGGGGCAGAAGCAACGGGTGTTGATTGCGCGAGCACTGGTGATGGAACCGCGCATGCTGATCATGGACGAACCTACCGCCGCGCTCGATATCCATGCCAGCGAAGATTTATATGAATGGCTACACGAACTGCATATGGACACGGGGATGACCATCCTCCTCATCACCCATGAAATTGGAGTCGTCAGTCGCTATGTGGATTCCATCGCCTGCCTGAACCGAACTCTGGTGGCACATGGACGTCCCGAGGAAGTGTTCACCAACGACACGCTGAAATCCATGTACGGGTGCGGCGCCCTTCTCTTTCACCACGGTGATCTTCCTCACATGGTGGTGTCTCACGACCATCCGCACGGAGAGCATTGATGGACCTACTCGGCTATGTCTTCATGCAACGCGCTCTCCTCGAAGCCGTGCTGGTGGGTGGAATCTGCGCGCTCATCGGCGTGTTCGTCGTACTCAACGGTCTGTCCTTCATCGGAGCGGGGATTTCGCATTCCGCCTTCGGGGGCATCGCCCTCGGCTTTCTGCTCGGCACCGATCCCGTGCTCACCGCCCTGGTCTTCGTTCTTCTCGTCACGCTGGGCATCGGCGAGGTCAAGGAACGATCCATCCTTCAGCATGATACCATCGTCGGTATTTTCTTCGCCGCCACCATGGCCTTCGGTGTTCTGGCGATCGGGCTCCTCAAAGGCACCTACATCGATGTCTTCGGCTATTTGTTCGGAAATATTCTCGCCCTCACTGCGGCGGATCTCTGGCAGAGCGCGATATTGGCGGCCGCGATTCTCGCCCTGGTTCTCCTTCTGTACAAAGAGCTTGTCGCCATCACGTTTGATCGCGAATTCTCCCGAGTCATCGGAATTCCCGTGCGCGCCCTCTCCACCCTCCTGCTCGTCATGATCGCCGTGTCCATCGTGCTCTCGGTCAAATCAGTCGGAATCGTGCTCGTGTCGGCTCTCATCGTCACGCCGGCGGCGACGGCGCGCCTGCTCACCCGCTCCTTTCCGGCAATGTTGCTCTGCAGCACCATCGTGGGAATCGGGAGCTCCGTACTCGGACTTTTCCTTTCCGTCTGGTTCGACATCTCTTCCGGCGCTGCCATGGTACTCACGTCCACTGCGGTCTTTTTCGTGTCCTGGCTCGGCCATCATCTCTGGACGACAAAAGCAGGACTGCCACCTACGTCTTAGAATTATCGCGGCAGTTCGTCCAATACCCGACTCCCCGTTCCGCGTGCCCTTACTTGATCACGAACGGAAAGAGCACCATGCCACCCGCGATTATGAGTTTTTTCAGAGCCGCACTCCGATATTCCGATTCCGTTTTCAAGCGGAGAGAGGTCACCATGCGGGATCGGAAAAACGGGAGAAAATGGAAGGGAAGCAGCAGACTCTGCATGGCCGTCATCGCATACATCAGTCCAAACCCCAGCACCACTCCCTCAGTCACCGCATGAACGACCGCGATGACAAAGGCGAGTTCATTCAATAGAAAAAGCATGATCAGTAATCCGCCGGGTTTTCCGGTTCGATAAAACTCCACTTCCGCATCTCGGTACTCCCCTGGTGCGGTCAAGCCCCGCGCGGATGCGATCAGATAGGATAGGACGAAGACGGCCGTGGCGGCCATTCCGAGAGGATACGTGGTGAGCAAGGTCATGCCTCCTGCCATCAGGTGAGAGCGGAATCCGGCCCCTCCGGATTGCGATGCGTGCGTTGTACAAATATACCGGTCACGATAGCTGCGAGTCCAATCCACGTGGCGAAGAGAATGGCTTCGTCGAGGACAAGACCGATGAAGACGAGAGAGAGAAAGGGCGAGAGAAACACAAGGGTGTTGACCCGGGCAGGATGGATGGCCGTGCGCACGGCACGCATCCACAGCACAAAGGTGACGCCCATTTCAAAGAGTCCGATATATACTCCGCCTGGAAGGGCGGAACCAAGCGTCGCCCAATTGCCCTGAGTGCTTTTAATGACGAGCAGGACGAGACTCCCGACCAGAAAATTCACCGCGAGTCGCGTGACGGCGTCTCGGGAATCCCGTCCGTTGAGTTCCCAGTACAAAGCCCACAGCACCGTGCTCCCGAGAGCCAGGCCGACGCCCAGGGGGGAGTCGAAATGAAGGCGGGACCATTCCCCCTTCGTGGCGATCAGGATCACACCCCCAAAACTGATGGCCATGCCCAACCGGTCGCGGCGAGTCGGCCATACTCCCCTTCGCAGCGTGGTGAACAGCGTCAGCACAATCGGCCAGCCATAGTTCAAGGGTTGAGCGATCTGCGCCGGGAGCACATCATAGGCCGAAAAGAGCACCAGATAGTAGGCGACAGGATTCAGCACACCCAGGATGAAGGAGAGTCCCCAGTCTCGTCTGGTCCAGTCTCGTACCGAGCTCCTTCCGGTACGGATCAGGACGACCATCCAGAGCGCGAGGGTCGAGGTTACCGAGGCGATCACCACCGTGTCGAGCACCGTGGCCACGCGCAGCGTGAGCTTGAAGGCCGTGGCGACGGTGGACCAGAGGAGCACGGCACCAAGGGCAGACAGGACGGCGGTGCGTTGGGAACGTGGAGTCGACGTGGGAAGGGACATGCGGAAATATCAGAAATCGGACCTGGAAAAAGAAAGGTCCCGCCGTAGCGGGACCTTTTTCACAAAACCAAATGCTGATGAGACAATCGAACTGCTACTTTCCACTCACCGTCATGCGAATCGATTTTGCGAAGGTGACACCGGATTCCAGCCCATTGGCCGTCATCGTTGCGAAATACATGCCGGCGGGGAGCTGTGTGGCATCGAACATTGCTTTGAATCGTCCCGCTTCCACCCGAGAATCCACTACCGTGGCCACCGTCCGGCCCAGCATGTCCGTTACCGTGAGGCGGACCACACTCGGTTCCGGCGTGGCATAGGTGAGAGCCGTCACCGGGCGGAAAGGATTCGGATAGTTCTGGCCAAGGTCGAAACCAAGGGGAGCAAGAGCCTCGGGAGAATCCTTCGGCGTGCCATGCATTTTCATCCAGTTGATCTTCATCACGAGATAGTCGAGGTTGTTGACCATGCCGTTGCCATCGCAATCCATGTAGCATCCATCCGCCGTTTGCCAGGGGACGCTCGGCTGGGCTTCCCAGTTCATGTAGGCCGCGAGATTGGCGGGATAATCCACACGAAAGCGAGCTGGTCCCAGCAGCCAGGTTGAGCGCAGGTTCGCATCCTGCACGTACTGGTTCAGTGCTTTGCGATCCGCATAATTGACCAGACCGCTGTTGTCCACATCACCCGGCCACACCATGCACGGCACTTGGCCCGGTTCGAGCACCATCACGACCTGCCTCACTTTGCGCTGCTTGGTCCCTGTACAAGCATCCTTCGTATTGAACACCAGCTCGACGATGTAATACCCGGGAGCGAGCGAGTTCGAAGGGATGGACATGGTGCCGGTGATGGGGGTATTCGCCACGACGTTGATGTTGAACGAGGGACCTCCGGGCACCGGCACATTGGTCGGTGTATAGAGGTTCACCTGCACCGGGCAGCTATACGAGTCGTTGGGATCGAGAATAGAATAGGTAATGGGAAGCATCGCTGGTTTGTTCAATACCGACGGTACCGACCCATCCACCGTCGGAGGATTGGCGTCGAGACACATGTCGAAGCGGATGTCCGGCCGATACTGATACACCGATAACGTGGTCAGGGACGTGGCGGGGACATCGTTGGCGGCAGTTCGATGATAGTAGGTTGCCGTTCCCTTGTCCGTCGCACGGAAGTACGGATAGGCACTGGTCCAGGCATTGCCGTCATGCACCACTTTCACAAGGAGGTTCGTCCCGTCATACATGAAGGGTGTGGACAAGGTGAAGTATTTCCACCCGAAGGGAGAGAATACGGGCTGAGGTCCCGACCATACCAGGGTCATCGTTGCATCAGGAGTTTCGGCTCCACTCACCAGACTTGTGAGGGATGTATTCATCAGATAGATATACACCATGCCGTTGGAGAAGGTGGAGGCGGGATTTCCAACATTGACCACTTCCCATCCGACCTGCGTGATGAGCCCTGGCCCTCCACCCCATCCGGCGTTGAGGAATTCCTGCTGCGGATACACCGTCTCACTCTTGCTGCTATACCAGTAATTGTACACGGGATAGCTGATTCCGTACGTCCCTCCAGAGATGGTAATAAAATTCGGAATGCTGGGCGGAGGTGGCACGGTCGTCAGATCCCACTTGTATACCAATCCCGAGGGAGGATTGAAGGTGCTGGTCAGTTCGCAGACATCGGTGTTCGTGGTGCCCACGATCGAGGCCGCCCAGGTGTTGACGCCAGAAGATGCCTTGCGAACACTGAAGTCCGAGGTGCTGACCGCGCGAAGACCCACGGCCGGATGCAACTGCACGGTGGTAGGCGGAGGATTGATGATCGTCCAATTCGATGCGTTGGTGATCGTCCCGTAGCGGATTTCTATCGAATTCAACGCGTTTTCGTAGAGCTTGATCTGAAAGTTGAAATCATCGCCGAGGGTGGCTGACGCCGTGCTGGAATAATTACGAAAAGCCGTCCACTGCACCGTGAACACCTGACTTCCAGCGCTACCTTCCAGTTTATAGGACATTTCTGATCCGGTCTTGGCCCAGAGGTCCAAGAAGAGAGCCGAAACCACATTGGGATCGGCGCCAGCGGCAATGGGATTGCTGTATCCGTAATTCAACGTGGCACCGAAGACCAGATACCCATTCGTACTGATGCTCACGTTGGTATACACGGTTCCGTTGAAGTTGAAATTGAAGCCGATCGGGATGTTGTTGAATGCTTCGTCATCCTGAAATCCCGAGGTGTTCGCTGGATCGATCCGGGCAAGAACGGTCCCCCCGGTGATGGGTGTATAGGTTCCGACGCTCTGTGAAAAGGTGTAGTTCGTGGCAATGCTCTGGGCCAGTCCTGTCGCCATCAACAGGATCCATGCACTGAGCACGATAAAGGCCGAACGAACCAGACGGTGATACAATGGACTCATGACGCCTCCACGCTGTATGATAATGTACGATCGGTGTTCCGAATGGGTACGGCAATCCACGGGGGATACCCGTGATTGGCACGGAACGGAGTGGGTTGCTTGAGCGGAAGGTACAGGAATCTCGACGTGAAATCAAGCCCTGGAACGAGAACTTCGCAATGCCTGGTGGATCCCACCGTGGCGAAGAAGCACAACCATTCCCAGGAGGAGGACGAGAAGAACCCCACAGCGCAGATCGGTCGCATAAGCCCAGGGAAGCACGAGAGCGAGATACCCTACCATGAGCAATGGGATGACGAACAGAGCCATAAAGGTCTTGCGCGCCTGCGACACCTTCCCCTGCGGGATGGAGAAGGGTAACCGAGGTGGATACAGAAAACGGGCATAGAGAAGCACGCTCCCGAGAAGCAGCATGTGCACTCCATGAAGAATACCATGCCAGCCGGATTCCATGGTCACCATGAAGAACAGCAGAAGGAGCCCGTGAGCGGGCAGAAGAACGTGGAAAAAAAACCGGTCTGCTAAAATCCGTACAAGCTCTCCCGGAGAGAGCACCGCGCCCTCCATGATCCACGCTGCTTGCGGCGTTTCACTGACGGTGACACTGGCATGAAAAAGAAAGGGAAGCACGCTGATGCCCATGTACACCATCAGACTATCCAACACATGCCCCAAAGGATCGAGAAAGGGATCTCGGTGCTCGCCGTGGAGCAGAAAAGAGACGACATAGAACAAAATCACCGGCAGAATCGAGAGCACGGCCATGCGATATTTCATGTTCTCGCGAAACTGAACGCGAAGCAGAACACTGATGGCGGCCTCCCCTCCTTCTTCTCGCCCTCTTTCCTCTTCCCCGGCATTGCGTCTGGCTGCTTGGTCGAGGGTGCGCAGGGTTTCCGACACACGATAGGAAAAGATGCGCAACACCCCGGGAATCAGAAGGAGGATGCCCATCAACACCAACCCATGTGGCAGGATCAGATCGCGCATCGGGATCTCGCCCCACCTCGAAAAACTCGCGAACCAGGATGGCGGCCACCACCAGGGGGGCGCCGCCTCCATGGAAAGCGCGGTCAGCAAGGGCCGGGATCGCGAAATCAGCATCGCGCTGCCATACACGAGGATCAGCATGGTCACATGGACGAGACTGATCATTACGCGCACTCTTCTCGGTGAGAGGAGGCGAATCACGGAGCCATAGACGAAGGCGGTCACCAGGGCGGCGAAACAGGCGGCGCTCATCACACTGAGCACCAGACCGGGGACCGACCCTCCCCCATGCATCACATACATGGTTGCCGGCCCCGGAAGGAAAGCTGCGGCCAGCGCCATCGCGTACAGGAGGAGATGCGCCAGACGGGCTTCCTGAACGGTGGTCTCCTCCACTGGAAAGGGTGAGAGCAAGGTGATATCCTTGCCACTCAACAGCGTATGCGGAAAATCGAGGGCCACCGACGCGGCACTCAGAACGAGGACCACGACGATGGTGGTTATCGCGATGAAACCCGGAGAAGCCGTGATAGGCAGGGCCAGGGCGAGCACCACTCCCGTGAATCCATGAAATCCCAGAAGGGCCAGAAGAGCGGAAATGGAAAACCGATACCCGGAGCGGGTTCCAGTACGGAGATCCTGATGAAAAAAGAGGTGAAGCAGGGTGCCCCATTGCCTGCGGGACACGCGCGCATCGGGGAGCAGAAGGCGAAACAAGGCGGGCATGAGGATCAATCGCGAATGGCGTCGAGAATGTCGCGTGCGATGAGACTCGGATCTCCCGCCCCGGTCAGTGAGCCAAACGCCTGCTCGAGACTTTGTGCGTTTTCTCCCATCTGAATGGTCGCGAGATCACCGGCGACAATGAGGTGCCCCTGATGCAGAATGGCGAGTCGAGTACAGAGCTGTTCCACAACTTCGAGCACATGAGAGCAAAAGATCACAGTCTTCCCTTCCCGCGCGAAGTACCGGATCACTTCTTTCAAAACCCTCGCCATGTTCGCATCCAGTCCCATGAGCGGTTCATCGAGGATCAGAACGCGAGGATTGTGCAGAAGAGCCGATGCCAGAATCACTCCCTGCCTCATCCCCTTCGAAAAGCCCGCAAGCTTTTCGTCGGCCTTCGGTAGGAGCCCCATCAGATGGAGCAGATCGGTGATACGAGTGGCCAGCTCCTTTTTCGGTATGAGGTGAAGAAGCCCCGCGAACGTAAGGAACTCTCGTGCGGTAAAGGCCTCGTACACCAGACCGTGCTCCGGCACATATCCCACCCGCTTCTTCACTTCGAGGGGATGGGAAATCACATCCCATCCTTCCACTGAGGCAGAACCGGACGTGGGTGCCAGAGTCCCAGTAAGGATCTTGACCGTGGTGGTTTTTCCCGCCCCATTGGGGCCGAGAAATCCGAAGATCTCCCCATCAGGAATCTCGATGGTGAGATGTTCGATGGCGGTGGTGTGCTCATAGCGCTTGGTCAGTTGTTGCGTCTGGATCATGCCGAATCTGTTCCGAGTTCACTATCCGTATGATGCACAGGGACGAGCGGAAAAACAACGGGCGCGTCGATCAGAACGCGCCCGTCGAGGTACACCACGCATGCGAGATTATCGAATCACTGCTCCATCCGCATCGAGAACCACGACCGTCCCCCATCCCAGGTCTCTGATGGGCTTTTCGATCTGGGCCAGATCCCCAACCACGACCACGGTGGCATGATCGAAATCGAGGATGGATCGAGCGGTGGACAGCACATCCGACGGAGTGCAGCGATTGACACCCGCGATGAATCCCGTGAGCTGCTCCATGGGATATCCATGCTGAATGTAGGGTGCCGTCTCTCCGAGCAGCTGATTGAGCGATTCGAAATTCTGACTGTATCCACGGGTCAGGTTCTTACGGATATCGTCGAGCTCCTTGTCCGCGATGGGAATCTCACCCCGCATGCCGAGAATCTCCTTCCTGATTTCCGTCAGAGACGGAACCGTGAATTTGGTTTGCACGCCCGTTCCCACAGCCCAGAATCCGTACTCCGCTTCCATCGCGATGTTACAAAACGCCCCATAGGTATACCCCTTGTCCTCGCGCAGATTCATGTTCAAGCGGCTTCCAAAGGCGCCACCGAAGAGCCCGTTCATCAGCTGAATCTTGAGATACTCCGGAGAAAAGTGATTCGGGGCAGTCGAACCCACCATGATGAAGGACTGCGGCGCATTCTGCTTGTCGATCAGATACACCGTGCGTGTGCTTGGCGCACTGGGTTTCGGAAGGGACGGAACCGTGACCGTTCCCTTCTTCCATCCTCCGAAATGCTCCTTGGCGAGCTTCTCGGCCTGGACGAGATCGATGTCTCCGGTCAATATCAGCACCGCGTTGTTCGGCTTCCAATGCTGATCATACACCGCCTGCAGATCTGCCACGGTCAAACCCTTGAGCGAAGCCTCGGTGCCCGACGAGGGCACACCCACAGGATGATTCGGAAACACCGCCTTCATGAAGGCGCGATTGGCCAGGGAGCTGGGGTTGCTCTTGGCGCGAAGAGCGGCATCCATGGCCAACTTTCTTTCGCGCTCGAAGTCCTTTTCCGGAAACGCCGGATGGAGAATCACATCTGAGAAAATGGAAAAACTGGGTCCGAGATTCTTCTTCAGGGCGGCGAAGCTCATGGTCGCTCCGAATTTTCCGCCTCCAATATTCATGCTGGTGCCAAGCAATTCGAGTTCCTCGCGAATCTGGGCCCCAGTGCGTGTCCGTGTTCCCTCGTCCACCATTGCCGCGGTGAGGAAGGACGCGCCTGACTTCGCTTCGAGCTCCGAAAGATTCTGGGATTTAATGATGAGCACGCCTTCGACTTTGGGAAGTCCAGGACGCGAAAGGACAACCACATCGAGTCCGTTCGGAAGAGTGGTTTTCTGCGGCGTAGGCAGGGCGACGCTCGCCACGTCTGCGGTGGGAGGTTCCTTCGTGCGATCGAATTCCGGTGCATCGGGGCGACCACCGGATTCGGGAATGACTTCGATTTCGAGACGGGGCTTGCCCGCGATCCAATGGTTGAATTCCCGCGTCACATCTGCCGTGGTCACGGTCTGATAGCGATCGAAATCCCATTGAAACTTGTCCGGATCTCCAAGAAACGTCATATAACTGTTCAACCGATCGGCGATCCCGCCGAAGCCTCCGATGCGTTCCAGGCCGGACAGGAAGGCCATCTCCATCTGTGCCCTCTCTCGCAGCAGGTCGCTTTCCTTGGGACCCGATTTTGCAAAGGCGGCCAGTTCTTGATCCACGACCGTCCGGATTTCTTCGAGACTCTTGCCGGGACGGGCTGTGACAACAATGGTGAACTCGCCGGAGATTTCGCGACAGCTATTGTACACCGCAACGCCTGAGGCCAGCCCCAGATCCTGCACGAGCTTCTTGTACAGAAGTGAGTTTTTCCCCTTTCCGAGGGCCGAGGCCGCAAAGTCCAGAGCCGGTTCGACGGCGGAATACATCTGCGGCACGGGGTAGTATAGATACAGTCTGGCCTGCGGAGCCCGATCCCGGGCGACGATCCTCTTTGTCGTGGAAAGAGTGGGGATGTCGATGGTTGGACGGGCCACTGCCGGACCGCTGGGAATCGGCCCGAAGTGCTTCTTGATGAGGGCCTTCGCCTGGGCAGGATCGAAGTCCCCCACGACGGTCAGCACGCAATTATTGGGTGTGTACCAGGTGCGGAAGAAATCCGTCACATCCTCCATCGTCGCCGCAGTGAGGTCGTCCATCGAACCGATCACCGTGTGTCCGTATGGATGTCCCACAGGATAGAGGTTGGTCGCCACGAGCTCCTCGACAATGTTGTACGGCTCGTTGTCAGACTGCCGCTTCTCGTTCTTGACCACATCCTGCTGATTGGATAGTTTTTCCTTGGTGAGTCCATCCACCAGAAAGCCCATGCGGTCGGCTTCCATCCACAGGGCGAATTCGAGGGATCCGGATGGTACGGTTTCGAAATAATTCGTCCGATCTTCACTGGTGGTGCCGTTCAAACCTCCGCTCATCACGTTGGCACCCGCGCGTTCGGCATAGGAAAAGTACTCTCCTGGGAGATGTTTCGAGCCCTGAAACATCATGTGCTCGAACAAATGCGCAAATCCGGTACGTCCGGGCCGTTCATTTTTTGCGCCGACATGATACCAGAGATTGACGTTCACGGCGGGCATGGATTTGTTGACGGAGAGAATGACACGAAGACCATTGGCGAGCTGATACTGCTCGAACGGCACCCGTGGCAGGGTCTGTGCGCTGGCGGACAGGGCAAGGAACGCACCCGCCACCATCACCGTACAGATACGGCGAAGGGCAAAGGAAACGAAGGGCATGGATTCTCCAAAGAATGTGGAAGAAGAGCATCGGTCCGGAAAAAGGCAGTGTACGAAATCCCGAAAGAAAGTTTCCTCTCGTACCTCCCCTCCGTCAATTCTCCTGATTCCCAAGGCGAGTCCGCTCTTCTGGAGGTTGTTTTTCTTGCCATCCCTGTCTAGTTTTCGAGGACCTGACCCGGAATTCTCTTTACCAATATTCTTCACCGTGCGACACCCCACCCGACTCCCCCTCTGCGCCCTGATCCTGTTCCTGATTCTGGGTGCTGGTTCCTTGCTCGCCCAGGCATCGCAAGGATTCCTCCCTCTTCGCAAGACGCTCGATGATGATGAAACGAAATTCACCAACATCGGCAGTCTGCGAATGACCATCACGAATTTCGGCACCCTTGGGCATGGCTTCAACAAATGGCCCACGCAACCCAACTGCGAATATCCGGCAGGGTCCGGCATTGAGCACATTTTCGTCGGGGGTCTCTGGCTTGGTGGGTATCGAGGAGGTGAGGGACCCTTCGTCTCCACCGCCGCGGTTGATGTCAGTTCCGTCCGTGACGTGGCCGCGGGGTTCGAATTCACCAATGCGATCGGGGACCGCACCCGGGAGCGCTCCTCTCTGGTGGATTCCCGCTTCTATGCCCCTGAGGCAATCAGCCATCAGGACTTCGTCGCCACCTTTACCGATACCAACCTGGTCGTTCCGGGCACCTCCACAACGATCCCTGACCATGTGCATCCTCTCGGCGTGGTGGTGTCGATGGAGACCTATGCCTGGAATTTCTCGTTCGCTGAAAATTTTGTTCTGCTGAATTACACCATTCGCAATAAAAGCGGAAAGACGCTCGACAGTCTCTATGCCGGAATCTGGGTGGACATGGTAGTGCGCAACACCAACATCTCCCCTCCCCGCGGCTCGGCTTTCTTCAGCCGCGGAGGAAATGGCTTTGTCGACTCCCTGCGCATGGCCTATGAATTCGATGTGGATGGAGATCCAGGTTTCACGGACAGCTATGCGGCGCTGTCGGTGCTTGGCACCACTCCCCTGCAGTATATCGGTCCCAAACCAGGGGGCGGAGATTCCCTGGGAGCGCGGGTGTATTACAACACCTGGCAATTCCGCAATACCACCGATCCGATCTATTTCTCCCCGTCCACAGATGGGGAACGATATGAGAAAATGGCACTCGGACTTCCTGTCTCTGAATTGCCGAACTTGCGCCAACCCTCGAATCGTAGCACCCTGCTCTCTACGGGACCCTTTCGCGCCATCGCTCCGGATTCTTCCGTCACGGTGGTCTTTGCCTTTATCTGTGCGAAGAAGTCTGGAGCCGATCCCACACCGTTAGACTCAGAACCGTCCCGTCGCTTCCTCTATCGGGCCCATGCCTTCGCCCAGCAGGCATATGACGGAGAAGACAAAAACCGTAACGGGATTCTCGATCCAGGTGAAGACTTCAACGGCAATGCACGGCTCGATCGCTACGTTCTCCCTGCTCCGCCCACCGCACCCCGCGTCAAGGTCATTCCATCCGATCGCATGGTGACCCTGTATTGGGATAAAACCGCCGAAGGTTCGATCGATCCGATTTCGGGAAAGAAGGACTTCGAAGGATATCGAATTTATCGCACCAATCCGGGGGTCGACCTCGATCCGACAAAGGCGCTCAGTACATCCTTCGTGTTGGTGGATGAATACGATACGCCCAACAACGACGTGTTTTACAATACCGGATTTTCAAAGGTTCTGCTTTCTCAGCCTGTGCGTTTTGCCGGCGATCCCACCGAGTATTGGTATAAAAAGGAAATTCCCCTCCAGCTCAATGGCTGGCAGTATGTGTACACGATCACTGCCTTCGATCGCGGCGATCCCGAAAACAATGTCGAGAGTCTCGAAAGCAGCCGTCTGCAGAACGCACGTCGTGTCGTTCCCGGCACCACCCCGGATCAAGCCCGACAGGCCGATCCTCGCGTCTATCCCAACCCCTATTACGTGAACGCGATGTGGGACGGCCAGGGAGAACGAACCCGCAAACTGTACTTCACCAATCTCCCTGCGAAGGCCGAGATCCGTGTGTACACGCTTGCCGGAGACCTGGTCAAAACACTCACGCATGACGCGTCCACCTACAACGCCTCCGATGTCGAATGGTTTCATCGTTTCGCCGATGGAAGCCAGATCCTCTCCGGAGGAGAACATGCATGGGATATCGTGAGTGAAAACGAGCAGGCCATCGCCACGGGACTCTACCTGTTCACGGTGGAGGATCGCGATACCGGAGACATCAAACGCGGAAAATTTGTCGTCATCAAATAACCCTTTTCAAAGGAGTCTCGAATGAAAGCACGCGTCACGGTTTTGGCTGCCATCCTGGCAATCCTCGCGTTTTTCCAGGAATCGGTGCTTGCACAAACCATACCGGTCCTCACGATTCGCCAGATTCAGGAAGTCCCCGCCGATACCCTGAATTCCTCCAGTCCCACGGCTCAGTTCTCTCGCTACGTCGGAGACACCGTCACGGTACGCGGCGTGGTGGTGGCTGCCCCGCGCATCAGCCCGGGTGGTTCCACGCTCTTCGCGCTCGGCAATGCGTTCACGATGTATATCGTCGATGAGAATGGCGGTGCCTGGAGCGGACTCAACGTCCGTGCCACCGATTCGGTCGCTTCGGCCAACACCATGATCACTGCGGTGGATACCGGGTTCGTCGTGCAGGTGACCGGGGTCGTGACCCAGTACTTCACCACCACCCAGTTCGAGATCGGAAAGATCACGGGATGGAACGCCCAGGTGCCCGTCGAAATCACCGACACGAAACCGCTTCGCCCTGAACCCACGCCCATCACCCTTGCCGACTTGGTCACCGGCGATCCGAAGACCGGCATCCCCGCTGCCCAGCAGTGGGAAGGCGCCTATGTGGTCATTCGTAACGTCTTTGTGGGAACGGTGTCTAAGGGCTCCAATGGCCGCTATACCTGGACCGTGACCGACAACAACGGCCGATCGATCGGCGTCTATGATCAGAGCGTGTATTTCCGGAGCGGTTCAGGCACCGGCGCCCTCGATCCGAACTGGGCTCCTCCTCCCACGGGCACGGCCCTTACGCATATCCGTGGCGTCATCACCAGTTCCGGCCAGGGCATCGTGATCGCTCCCTTCTATCCGGGCGATATCAAAACCGGTTCCACTCCGCCCGTGATCAAGAATGTGACTCGGTCGACGCTCTTCCCGAAGTCCACCGAATCGGTGGTGATCGACGCCACGATCGAAGACACCAATCCCGATGGGGACATCGCTGAAGCAAAATTGGTGTACGGGAGCGGTACCACCGCGATCGGCACCCTCGATGTAACGCTCAATAAGACAGCGAAGACCGGCACGGTGACCATTCCGGCGCAGCCCGATGGGTCGGTGATCTGGTATTACCTCACCGCGAAGGACAACTCCAACGAGACCGTGCTGTACCCGTCCGACACGACCAAGTCGAAGCCGTTCTACATCGTCCGTAATGGTGCCCTGCGGATTCGTGACGTGCAGTACACCCCCTTCGCCGATGGAGTCCCCGGCTGCCAGAGCGCGACCGTGACGCTGTCGGGAACCGTGACCGCCGACACCACTCTGGGCCTGACCTACATTCAGGACGACACCCAGCCCTGGAGCGGAATCCTCGTTCGCGGAGACGCCTCCGTGCGGAATCTCGTGGTAGGAGAAAACGTGACGGTCACCGGCAAGGTACAGGAAGGATATTCCTCCTCCACCAACAGCAATACCTGTCTGATCGACGCAAAGGTGGACAGCAAGAACGGCACGGCCCCCGTGCCCCAGCCCATCCTGCTGAACACGGGAGTGTTTAAAAACAACACCGTCACCGATGGCACCCCCTCCGCCGAACAGTGGGAAGGGATGCTCGTCACTTTCCGCAACCTCACGGTGACCGCAACGAACGCCGATGCCCCGAGCTTTTTCGGCGAGACACTCGTCAACGATGGTAGCGGAGACATGCGATTCGATGACTTCGGTTCCTGGAAACGCGTGTATACCAACGACACGGCGAAGAAGAACCTCATCATGTTGATTCCCGGCACGCGCATCGCGAATCTGACGGGCATTATGTTTTTCAATTTCGGCAACTATAAGCTGGAGCCGAGAACCCCGGCCGATCTCGACCAGGTGACGGATCTGGCGCGGGTACCGGGCGGCGTCGACAGCTTTTCCCTCGACGCCACCTGGCCGAACCCTGTACGGTCGGGCGCAATGACCTCGGTGCGCTTTTCGGTACGTGACGCGCAGCCAGTGCAGCTGGTGCTCTGCGACGCACTGGGTCGTGCGATTCGGACTCTTTGCAGCGGAAGTCAGACGCCGGGAACCTACGATCTGCGCGTGTCCACCGAAGGCCTGGTGCCTGGAGTGTACTTCCTGCGCCTGACCGGTCGTGCCGGAATCTCCACCTCCACCTTCGTGCTCGCACGGTAAATACCCGTGAGTACGTTCCGGTCCGTTTTCCTTCTTCTCCTCTTCGTCGGGGCCCCCGTTCTTCTCGGGGGCCTGACGATGGGAGGGTGTTCCTGTTCCCACACTCCGGACGATCCCTGTCGCATCGACATTTCGAGCGGAGGTGGCGTGACGGGAATCTGGACCGGCTACACCATTGCGTCCGATGGCACGGTGTCCTACTGGGTACATTCGCCCGGACGTCGTGAGCGCGAAGAGACCGCACCCCTTGGACGGATTTCAGATGCCGACCTGCTCGCGCTCTGTTCCGCTGTCACGACCTCCGAGGACAGTCTGACGCCACCCCGCGCAGGCGGAGATTTCTTTACGACGCTCGACGTGCGTCACGAGTCGGGATCGGTGCGCGTCACCTGGCCGGGCACCTGGACGGATTCCAGTTCCTGGCCCTCTTCGCTGTCCTCCTTCTCCACGCGCCTGCTCAATGCGCTTCGTTCCTTTGAGGACTCGGCCCGCACTGCGCCCCGAACCAATCGCTCTTCATCTTTTCACTGATCGGATTCTGTCATGATTTCCCGCCCTCCCCTCCCTTCCGATCCTCGGGCCCTACTCATACGTATGAGCGTGGTCGTTCTTCTTCTGGTGTTGTCCTCCTGCTCCGAATCTCCGTCCGGTACGGGCAAGGACAATCAGCCGCCGGAAACGTCCATCTCGCTTGATCCGGACGGCGATTTGCGAACGACGTCGAGTCGACAGCATATCCACTGGTGGGGGGATGATCCGGATGGGTTCGTACGGGGATTCTTCTTTAGTTTCGATGGACAGCACTGGACCTTTACCACAAAAAACGACAGTCTGTTTTCTCTGTCCCTCGCGGGCCGAGATACCTCCTACGTGTTTCAGGTGCGGGCGGTGGACAATGCGGGGAACCGCGTGTATGACGAGGCGGGTCCCTACGGCCCTGAGCCCTTCACCGATCAGAATGGGAACGGACGCTACGACTCCGGAGAGCCATTTATCGACCTTGGCGTGTGGGATCCGACTCCCGCCACCTTGCGATATCCCATCGAGAACACCGCGCCGGTCGTGGAATTCGTGAAGGGATCTGCCGTGCCGGACACCACCTTCCCGGTGGCGACCTTCAGTTGGAGTGGAACCGATCTCGATGGAGATGAAACGATTCGGGAGTACCAGTATGCACTCAACGATACCGTCAATGTCTCCTCCTGGCGGTCCCTGCCCCGCACCACCACGTTTCTGACCCTGCATCAGAAGGATGGAATCCGAGAAGGCAACAACGTGTTCTATCTCCGCGCTGTGGATGTGGCTGGAGCGGTCAGTCGCACCGTGCGCATGCCCGACAGCGCTGGCACTTGGTTCGTTCGCTACCCCACCTCTGAGCTTCTCATCGTGGATGATTACGATCTGAACGATGGCACCTCGACCTTTTATGGCGCGATCCTCGATACCCTTCTGCAGGGGCGTTATGCCCACGCCGATGTGCTGGACATTCGCGCTGGCGCGACGTCTACGAAAAAGGGACGGTTCGTGCCCCCGTATATCAATCCCACCCTCACCGAGACGCTCAAGCTCTTCAAGGTGGTGCTTTGGTACTCGGATAATCTCCCGTCGATCGACATCGCGCAGCTATGTTTACCAAGCTATCAGCAGTCCGGCGGAAAGATCTTGTTCACCGCCTCCTTCCCTGAAAGTGCGATCGATCCCCGGGGCGGAATCACCGACTTCGCGCCCGTGGACAGCATCGCGCCCCAGGCCATTACCTTCGTTCCGGCGGGTACGAACGTACTGCCCGATCCGGCCTTTTCGAATTGGCCGACACTGCAACGAGACAGCAGAGGAGTGCCCGTCGCCTTCATCCGCTCCCTGTTCCGCAAGATCGATGCTCGTACACTGTATACATTCGAAGAAAGCTCTCGCTGGACCGGACGCCCCGCAGTGGCAGTTGAGAGCGGCGATCGACGCTTCGTGATCTTCAGCATTCCCCTGCATCGCTTCGATGGGGCCCTCACCGTGGGTCCCATGCTCTGGACCCTGTTCTCCACGGAATTCGGCGTCCGGTGACGCCCTTATCTGGAAACCACCATGTCCCGCTCTTCCCTCCTTTCCCTGCTCGTCTGCTCCCTGCTCCTGTTGGCCGCGCATCCTGTTCTCGGACAGAAGGCCACCATCAAGGGCACGGTGAAGGACAAAAAAACCGGTGATCTGCTCATTGGCGCCAATGTGATGATCAAGGGCACCTATTACGGTGCCACCACCGATATCGAAGGCGAATTCCTGATCAAGGACGTCAACCCCGGTGAATACACATTCGAAGTTTCCCTGCTGGGCTATACCAAAATCCAGCAGACCGGCGTGAAAATCGGAGCCGGGAAAACGATGACGCTCGCCTTTCAGCTCGAGGAAACGGTGCTCTCGATGGGACAGGAAGTGGTGATCATCGGCGAGAAGCCGCTCATGGACATCGAGCAAACATCCAGTTCTCGACGAGTCAATGCTGAGGATCTGGCTCTGGCTCCCATCGAGAATGTCACCGATATCGTCGCTCAGCAAACCGGGGTGGTTCAATCCGATAACACCCTGCACATCCGCGGGGGCCGGGCTCACGAAAGCGCCTATCTCCTCGATGGCATTTCGGTGCAGGATCCCCTCGCGGGCACGGGGTTTGGCCTCCAGTTGTCGGCCAGTTCGATTCAGGAAGTCGAGGTCATCACGGGCGGGTTCAATGCCGAATACGGCCAGGCCACCTCGGGAGTCGTCAATGTCACCACCCGCGATGCGACGGACCGCTATTCGCTTTTCCTTTCGTACAAGCGGGATGATTTCGGATTCAACAAAGAAAGCAGAGGGAATTGGAATTCTGAAACTGTCGAAGCATCGGTGAGCGGTCCTGAACCGTTGTCCACTTCCCTTCTCCCCGCCCTTGGCCTGACACTGCCCGGCAAGTTGTCCTTTTTTGGCAATGTCTATGCCGGCCTCACCGATGGCTCGACACGATGGACCCCGGTGATCGTCAACGGACGAGAAACGGGCACATACAAAGAAGTCACGGCTCGGCAGTTGAATTCGAGCACATTTTACGGGACACGATTCGCGCCCAAGCAGGACAACAAGTGGTTCGGACTCGGGAAGATCACCTGGGCCATTACTCCCACCTTCAAGGTGCGCTACTCCTACAACCAGTCGGTCTCCATCAATCAGAATTCTCAAACCCTTCAGACGAATCTGGAGTATGTGGAACCGAGTCCTGGGTATCAGTACGAATTCCAGAATATTCTGGACCAGGCGAACACCTATACGCACAATAATATCTTCCACACACTGAGTCTGACACACACCCTCAATGCCCAGTCCTTCTACGAGCTGAAATTCAGCCGTTTTTATAGCGGTCTGCGCGCGGATGCGAATGGCAAGGATTGGCGCGAATATCAGGAGCCGAAGGATCTGGTGACGTTCCCTGTGGAATACTACAATGTGGACCGCGACACCATCGGCGTGATTCCGGGCGATGGGCTATGGGATATCGGAAACGCCTTCACGTGGCACGATCATTATGTGATCGAATACAGCCTGAAAGCGGATTACACGAACAATTTCAACGAAAAGAACAAATTCAAGGCCGGGCTCGACGCCACGTTCGGTGAAATGCAGGTGGTGGATATCTACAAGCCGTGGATTGGAGAATTGGGGTTGAACAACGATATCTACCGCGTGTTTCCTGCCTTTGGAGCGATGTACGCCCAGGACAATATCAATGTCAGCGGAATGATTCTCAATATCGGTGCCCGTCTCGACTGGTGGATGCCCGGGAAGTTTGTCGACGACGCGGTGGACAATCCCGAGGTCGTCACCATTCCCGATGCCGTGCGTGCCTCGTACAAGGAGAATACCTTTTCGCTGTTCGGGCGGCGGTTCAAGGCCCGCATCAGTCCCCGCCTCGGCATCTCCCATCCCATTTCAGATAATCAGACCCTTTTCTTCAGTTACGGACACTTCACCAAACGTCCGCGGCCCCAATTCGTGTATGCCAAGCTGAATCCTGTCAGCGCGAAATCGAGTTTTCAGAAGTTTGGCAACCCCGACCTGAATCCCGAAACGACGGTTGCCTACGAGTTGGGTTTGCGCAACCAGTTTACCGAAGATGACGTTCTGACGGTGACCGCATATTACAAGGACATCTTCGATTACGTCAGCACCCGTTCCGCACGCATCACCAGCTCCCGGTTTTCGGGAGGATCCTTTATCACCTATGTCAACCAGGATTACGCGCGTACCCGAGGCATCGAGGTGGAGTACAAGAAGCGCATCGGACGCTGGTTCAAGGGCACCATTGGAGGCTCCTACTCCATTGCCACGGGCAAGAGTTCCTCGGCGGACGAAGGCGCATTGGTAGCGAGGGGAGACCTCGAGGAAACGATCAAGGAAACCTACCTCGTGTGGGATCGTCCTCTTCAGATGTCCGCCAATACCACCTTTATCGTCGAGCCAGGCAAGCCCCTGTTCGGGTTCGCCCCTGGCATCCTCGACGATTACAGTGTGTATCTCCGGTTTTTCTTCCAGTCCGGCAAGCGCTATACGCCGCAGCTGTTCATCGGCACCGATCCTCTCACGGGCCGTCCCTTGTATGATCGGGATCGATCGAACATCAACGCGGAGGTAGCGGAGAACTGGTTTTGGGTGGATCTGACCTTCGAAAAGAAATTTACACTGGGGGGCATTGATTGTTCGGCCACGCTGGAGATCACGAATCTCCTGGACAATCGGAATGCCACTATCATCAATCCCGTTACCGGGCAGGCCTACGAGTTCGGAGATAACGTCCCGGGTGGGTACAACGATCCGCGATACCCCGATCTTCAGGCTCCCATCAATCCGTATCCTTACAATCCCGCCCGCTATCTCGCGCCACGGAATATCCGCGCGGGCTTTTCCATCAAACTGTGATCGTCATGGTTCCCTTCCGCCCCTCTCTTCGCATCGTTCTTCTGGTGATGATTGGCACCCTGCCCTTCATCGGGTCCATGCCGATCTATGCCCAGCTCATGCCCCTGCTCGGTGGTCAGCGCGCGGGCATCTCGTCTCTGCAATTCCTGAAACTCGGGGCTGGGGCCCGCGCTGCCGCGATGGGCGAGGCCTTTGTCGCCATCGCCAACGACGCATCGGCCCTGCATTACAATCCCGCCGGTCTGGTGCAATTCACCGACCATCAGGTACACTTTTCCCACAGCACCTGGCTCGTGGATCTGGATCATGAATTCGCAGGGGCAGTGTACCACCTCAGTGCCGCCGACGCAGTCGGGATTTCGGTATCCTCTTTGCATACCGAGGACATGGAGGTCACCACCGAAACGCAGCCCACGGGTACGGGACGGTATTTCTCCTATGGTGATGTATCGGTGGGACTCTCTTATGCCCGCGCTCTCACCGCGCAGTTCTCCTTCGGCGCCACGGTACGGTATGTCGAGGAAACGATCGACGTGCTGAAAACACGGGCTCTGCTCGTGGATTTGGGAACATATTACTGGACGGGTCTCGGGACGACCCGCTTCTCGGTGGCCGTATCGAATTTCGGACAGAATGTCTCTCCCGAAGGCGATATCACCACGCCCGACGGACGCACGTTTTCGAGTTTTCAGGATTTTTCACCTCCCACCATCTTTCGGATCGGGTTCGCTTGGGATCCGATCGCCGAACCCGAGCATCGCCTGACCACGGCCATCCAGCTCAATCACCCCAACGACAACAGCGAGAACCTTGCACTCGGCCTCGAGTACGGATGGAGTGAGTTGGTCTTTGCACGGGCAGGGTATAAGCTGAATGTGGATGAAGAAAGCGTCTCCGCCGGAGCCGGTGTGCGTGCCCCTCTGGGTTTCGCGCGCGTGGCAGCCGATTATGCCTTCGTCGCCTTTGGCCGGTTGGGTGCGGTCCACAAGATTTCATTGACCATTGGATTCTGATCATGCGTCCATCCCTGTTTCGCACCCCTCGTCGGTTCTTTCCCGCCTTCCTCATCGCGGTGCTTCTCACGCTGAGCGTGGGTGCCTGCGGAGATAAATTCAATGTCGATACCCTCGGTGTGACCAGACCGCCGGACAGCTATGGCGACACGAGCTACGTCCTCCAGCAACCCATCTGGGGTGGATTCTCCAGTCCCTCGGATATCACGGTGGGCCACGAACCCTTCCTGTATGTCGCGGAGACGAATGCCAATCGTATCGCCATGCTCGATCTCTCCGGTGCGCGTATCGGCGTGTCCCGTCCTATTCCCCGCCCCATCGCAATCGCGCAGGACTATCGGTTCAACCTTCTGATCTGTGCTGAGCTCGATACGGTGATCAACGGGCAGGCGGCTACCTTTGGCGCGGTGTACAAGGTCGACCTTGTCGCCGCATCGCACGACATTGCCTCCGCACCGGTCACACTGGTGTATTTCGAGCCCTCCGCACCGCAACGTCGCTTCACGGGCGTGGCGGTGCTCGCCGACAACAGTTATTACGTGACTCGCACCGGTCCCAACAATGCCAGCATCGTCGATCCCGACGACGCCGTAATGCTCTTTTCCAAGACGGGTCAGGTGGCTTCAAAGGTGCAATGGCCGGTGCTCGCCGTCGATGGCACGGGATTGACGACCATCACCAGTCCCACTGGCATCTGCACCCTTCCCAGGAAGTCCTCCGATTTCATCTTTACACAGAAGGGAAATAAATCTCTGTTCCGCATGCAGTGGATCACTCAGCGTACCACGGGCGACGTGACCCAATGGGAGAGCTGGTATACTCCTTCCCGGGATGGTGCCGTGGATTTTCTGCGCGTCAACCTCTTTTCTGAACCCGAGGGGGTGACAGCCGATGGCGCGGGCAACGTGTATGTCGTGGATGCCGCAAAGGACAGCGTTTTCACTTTCAATGCCTCGGGCTTTCTCACCCAAGCCTTCGGAGGACCGAACCAGTTTCGACATCCCCGAGGTCTCGCGTATTTCGACAAGACCCTGTACATCGCCGACACGGGAAACAATCGCATTCTTCGTTTCAAGCTGTCGACCGATCTCTAGCTGATCCCTTTTCACGCTCATTGGCATGGGATGGCCGAGAGCACCAGAACAGATTCCTGTTCGGGATGACTCTTTTCGCGGGCCCCTATCCTGTACTGCTGATGAGATGTACCCCTATCCAACGGAGACTCCCATGGAACGACGTTTCATCATCCTCGTCATCAACCTTCGGAAACAGGCGGCCGTCACAGTGCAGAAGATCCTGACCGAATGGGGCTGTCTGATCAAGACCCGTCTGGGTTTGCACGAAGGGGTCCTCGATCAGTGCACCGAAACAGGCATCGTCTTTCTCGAACTCGTGGGCGAAAAAGAGAAGCACGAGGAACTCGCGCGAAAGCTCTCGGTGCTTCCCGGCGTCTCGGCCCAGCTCGTCACCCTCCCCATCGAAGCGTAAGTCGACCATCACGCCACCGGCTCATCTCGATCCAGAATTCGATCGCAGAGGAGCGCGTTTTTTCCCCAATCGGGAAGCTTGTATTTTTAGTGCTGTCCCTTTGGGACCACACACATCACTGACAAACTCAGGTTTCGTATGAAAAAAATGCTTCTGCTCGGAGATGAGGCCATCGCGCAGGGTGCGCTCGATGCCGGTCTCTCCGGGGTGTATGCCTATCCCGGAACCCCCTCCACGGAAATCACCGAGTACATTCAGCACGCCCCTCTCGCGCGGGAACGCAGCGTGCATTCGATGTGGAGCACCAACGAGAAGACCGCCATGGAAGCCGCGCTGGGCATGTCGTATGCAGGCAAACGCGCCATGGCCTGCATGAAGCATGTCGGACTCAATGTGGCCGCCGATGGGTTCGTAAACGCCGGTATCACGGGTGCGAACGGAGGACTGATCGTGGTGTCTGCCGACGATCCCTCGATGCACTCTTCTCAGAACGAGCAGGACTCCCGGTTTTACGGAAAGTTCGCCCTCATCCCTACCATCGAGCCGTCGAATCAGCAGGAAGCCTATGATGCGATGTTCCATGCCTTCGATCTTTCCGAAAAATATGGGACCCCGGTGCTTCTGCGCATCACCACCCGTCTGGCACATTCTCGCAGTGGCGTGACGGTGCGGGAGCCCCGAGCGGAGAATTCCGTAAAGCTGCCAGATAACAAAACCCAGTTCGTTCTCCTTCCGGCTATTGCACGCAAAAACTATAATGATCTTCTCGCGAAGCAGCATGCCTTCATTGAAGAAAGCGAACAGTCACCCTTCAACATCTATTTCGACGGTCAGGATCGGAGTCTGGGCATCATCGCCTGTGGTTTGGGCTATAACTACCTCATGGAAAACTATCCCGAGGGCTGCCCCTATCCCGTCCTGAAAATCAGCCAGTATCCGATGCCGCGTGCTCAGGTCCGTCGGCTCTTTCGGGAATGCGCCCGCATCCTGGTGATCGAAGAAGGAGCTCCGGTCGTCGAAGAATTGCTGCGCGGCGTGCTGGACGACAGCCACGATATCAAGGGTCGCATGGATGGCACCATCCCGCGAGCCGGAGAATTGAACCCGAGAATCCTCGCCAAGGCCCTCGGACTCGACACCCCCGAGACCACACCGATACCGGAATTGGTGGCCCCTCGCCCCCCCATGCTCTGTAAGGGCTGCCCGCACATCGATTCGTATAACGCCCTGAACGTTGCCATCGAACAACTCGGCTCGGGTCGAGTCTTTTCCGATATCGGGTGTTACACCCTTGGCGCGCTCGAGCCCTTCAATGCCATCAATAGCTGCGTGGATATGGGCGCCTCGATTACCATGGCGAAAGGTGCGGCCGATGCCGGGCTCGTGCCCGCCATCGCCGTGATCGGAGATTCCACCTTCACGCATTCCGGAATCACGGGGCTGTTAGATGCCGTGATCGAAAATTCACCGATCACCGTGTTCATTCTCGACAACGAAACCACGGCCATGACCGGAGGTCAATCCTCCCAGGCACGGGGCAAGCTCGAGGACATTTGCCTCGGACTCGGCGTGTCGGCCGATCACCTGCTGGTGCTCGATCCCCTGAAGAAGAACCACGACACGAATGTGGATCTGATCCAAAGGGAACTCGATTACAAGGGCCTCTCCGTCATTATTCAACGCCGTGAATGCATCCAGACCGTTGGTACCACAAAGAAGGAAGCGAAGACCCATGAAGCGTGACATCATTCTCGCCGGAGTCGGCGGTCAGGGAATCCTCACCATTGCCACCGTGATCGGCTATGCTGCGGTGCACGAAGGACTGTTTCTCAAACAGGCGGAAGTCCATGGAATGTCCCAACGCGGTGGAGATGTCCAGTCCCATCTTCGCATTTCCGATCGTGAGATCTACTCGGACCTCATTCCCATGGGTAAGGCCGATATGATCATTTCCATCGAGCCCATGGAATCCCTGCGCTATCTCCCCTTCCTTTCAAAGGACGGCTGGCTAATCGCCAATCGAACCCCCTACGTCAACATTCCCAATTATCCGGAATACGAGTCCGTGTGGAAGTCCATTTCGGAGCTTCCGCAGAGTGTCCTGATCGATGGAGAGAAAATTGCACGCGAAATCGCCAACGCGCGCGCCATGAACATCGTGGTTCTCGGAGCGGCCTCTCCCTGGCTGGGCATGCCCGCTGAACGCTTCGAAGAAGGAATTCGGGCCATTTTCTCCCGCAAGGGGGACGCCATCGTGGATGCCAATCTTCGCGCATTCCGCGCCGGTCGTTCCTTCGCCGAAGCTCGGGAAAGCGCACTCGTGTAGTCTTCCCGGTTGGTGCAAAACCGACTTGAAGGTCCGAAATACGACGGTCCGCTTCAGTACTCCTGAAGCGGACCGTTTCCGTTCTCATGGAAAGGATGTGTGCGTGTTCGCGGATCTGGCCGAGAATGAAGGATGCGCCCTGATCAGGCGCTGAACGAACTCCCACAGCCACAGGTTCTCTGGGCATTTGGATTGTTGAACACGAATCCTCGTCCCTGCAAGCCGTCGGAATAGTCGAGAGTGGTGCCAGCCAGATAAAACAGGCTTTTGGCATCGATGATGAGGCGAATACCTTCCTTTTCCACCACAACATCGGTATCGCGGATTTCTCCGTCGAAGCCGAGGGTGTAGGAGAGTCCGGAACAGCCTCCGCCCTTGACGCCGATTCGAAGACCGAAGTCCTCAGGGATCGCATTTTCAGTACGGATGGAAAGGATCTCCCGCACCGCTTTCTCGGTGAGCAGGATATCCTGGGTGGTATCGACGATGGTGTCGGTCATGACACGGTGCCTTTCGTTGCTGAAGATGATGAAAAACGGGAGAAGGAGGTCCCTCCTTCCGTAGGAGGTCGAACCGCCGACATCAGGCCGCGGCTTCGGCCTTTTCCTCCACCTTCGGAGGATTGAGAAACTCCGGAATATTCAGTGTATAGAGCGTCGGTGAACACGGAATCAGGAGTTGACGGGCGACCAAATCGGCGATGAACTCCAAGGCGCGTTCGTCGGCTTCTCTCGTCCCGACATCCTTCTTGAACATGTCGCGGTAATAGTCCCGCACTCCGTACTGAATGTCACGCAGAAAGATATTGGATCGATGAAAAACCGGATATCCACGCCCCTTCAGGAAGGTGAGGATCTCGTGTTCTTTTCCGACGATGGAGGGTGCCTTCATGATACGTACGCTCATGGGTGTGAAACAGAAAAACTGCGAAACCGCACTAATGTGCGGATTTTCCCCGACATTTCCTTATCGCATCTACCAGCAGTGCGCCGGCCCGATCAATGTCTTCATCCGTTGTCGTACGTGCCAGGCCGATTCTGAGGGCGCCGGCACGATATCGCTCCGGGATCCCGATCGTATCAAGCACGGGAGAACGATCTTCATCGGTGGAACAGGCGGAGCCGGTGCTGAGCCCCAGAGTCGGCACGTTTCTGAGGATATCCGTCGATCGGAGATCTTTAAAGCAAATATGAAGGTTGTTCGGCAAGCGGTGTTTTCCTCCGGAAACCTGGGAGTCGGGTTCTTCGGCGCGAAGCCGGGCCTCGAGACGATCCCGTCGGCGTGCCACGGCATCCATGTCGGGAAGCGCGGCAACGGCGAGCTCCGCAGCCTTCGCACATCCAACAATGCTCGCCACGGGCAAGGTTCCGCTTCTCCACCCTCCTTCCTGTCCCCCACCAACCATCATGGGGGCGAGATGCCGACGGGCACGGGGACCGCGCAGCCACAGAACACCGATCCCTTTGGGACCGTGGAATTTATGCGCCGAGAGGGTAGCATAGTCCACTGGGATTTCCTGATCAATCCAAGGGATCTTCCCAAAGGACTGGGTGGCATCGGTGTGAAACAGGGCACCCTTTTCCCGTGCTTCCACCGCGATGGTGGCAAGATCCTGAATCACACCGACTTCGTTGCCGGCATGAAGCACCGAGATCAACGTTGCCCCGTGCGCCAACGTCCGAAGCTCGTCCATTCGCACCCGTCCATCCCCATCGACCGGCAAGATGCGCCGAATGGCGCCTCTTGCTCCCAGGGATGCAGCCATCTGAGACACCGAAGAATGTTCAATCGCGCTGTGAACCAGCACACAGCCCGCGCCCTGTTTGAGAGTGATTCCCATCAGCACCATGGCATTGGCTTCGGTGGCACCGCTGGTGAACACGAGATCGGCGGGTTCGGCGCCCAGGAGAGTGGCGAGGGTGCGACGTGCGTGTTCGACGGCAGCTCGCGCCTCTCGGCCCCAGGCATGGGATGACGCCGGATTGCCAAAACGCTCTGTGAACCAGGGGAGCATGGCCTCGACCACCCGTGGGTCGACCGGCGTGGTGGAGTGATGATCGAGATAGATGCGAGGAGGTCGGATGGTTTGTTCCATGGGTCGCGATGTGGTAACTTTAATGCTCGATGATGTCGTCTTCTCCCCTCAATATCGCCATTTTTGCCTCGGGAAACGGTTCCAACGCCCGCGCGGTTCATGCCGCCCTCGAACAAGATGGGATTCCTGCCCGTATTGCCCTGTTGGTCACCCATAATCCAGAGGCCCCCGTCGTGGCATGGATGCGTGAACGCGGGGTTCCCGTTTTTTCCTATATGCCGAGAGAAGCTCCTCCTTCTGAATCTCTGGTACGATCATTGGAAGAGGCCCTCGATGAGGCCAGCATTGGATTGGTTGTATTGGCAGGTTTCATGAAACTGATCCCGGCGGAAATCTGTCGGAAGTTCGAGAATAAAATGCTGAATGTCCATCCCGCGCTGATCCCCTCCTTCTGCGGGACGGGAATGTATGGAATGCGGGTTCATCGCGCCGTTTGGGAGCGGGGCGTGAAGGTGACGGGAGCTACTGTCCATCTTGTCAACGAGATCTACGATGATGGACCCATCGTCCTCCAGGAAGCCGTTCCTGTACGTGATTCCGATACACCGGAAACCATCGCGGCGAGGGTTCTCGAAGTAGAGCATCGCCTCCTGCCCGAAGCCGTCCGTCTCTTTGCCGAACAACGACTTGTCATCTCCCACCGTCATGTCTCCATTCTTCCATGAGCACACCTCGTTACGCCCTGATTAGCGTGTCCGATAAAACGGGCATTGTCGACTTCGCTCGCCGCCTCGCTGCCTGCGGCTTCACCCTCATCTCCACGGGAGGCACCTTCTCGGCTCTCGCTGCCGCGGGACTTTCTCCTATTCGAATCGACGATATCACCGGTTTTCCTGAAATGCTCGATGGGCGGGTGAAAACCCTGCATCCACGCATTCACGGGGGACTCCTGGCCAGACGCGATATCCCGGATCATCTGAACCAGCTCGCCGCCCATGGCATCCACCCTATCGATTTGGTGGTGGTGAACCTCTACCCCTTCGAATCCACCGTGGCATCGGGTGCGGATCGCGAGACCTGCATCGAGAATATCGATATCGGGGGGCCGTCGATGCTTCGGTCCGCAGCCAAGAACGCAGCCTCCGTCACCGTGATCTGCGATCCGTGCGATTACGATCCGGTGGCCACCGAAATCGAGACCCTTGGGGATACGGCACCGGAGACCCGGGCCCGTCTCGCCGCCACGGTATTTGTGCGTACCAGTCAATATGATCAGGCGATCGCGCGATATCTGACTCAGGATCCGAAGGCGGACGTCCCCACCCTACTCGGTGTTACCGCCCTTCAGGAACAATCCCTGCGATATGGCGAAAATCCTCACCAAGCCGCTGCGCTCTACGGGCACTTTCTTTCCCACTTCACGCAGCTCCATGGCAAGGAGCTATCGTTCAACAACATCGTGGATGTCCAGGCTGCGGTGCTCTTGGTCGAGGAGTTCGACGATCCGGCCGTGGCCATCATCAAACACACCAATCCTTGTGGGTGCGCCAAAGGCGCCTCGATTGCGGAGGCCTACGAGCAGGCCCTCGCCACCGATCCCGCCTCCGCATTCGGCGGCATCATTTCGTGTAATCGAACCGTGGATGCCACCTTTGCGACACGATTGAACGAGATGTTTTCCGAAGTACTCATCGCTCCTGCCTTCTCCGAAGACGCCATCGAAATCCTCCGCAAGAAGAAGGACCGTCGACTTCTTGTTCACGTCACGCCATTGCGGAGCTCGATGAGCACGGATATAAAGGCCGTGGCGGGTGGCTATCTCTGCCAGACTGCCGATACGAGCGTCGAGGATCCAGCAACGTGGAAGGTGGTTACACATCGTGCCCCCTCGGCGCAAGAGATGGAAGCACTCACCTTCGCCTGGCGAGTCTGCAAGCACGTCAAGTCCAACGCCATCGTGTATACCGACGCGACCCGCACGCTTGGCGTGGGAGCGGGTCAGATGTCCCGCGTGGACAGCAGTGTCATCGCAGTGCTCAAGGCACGGAATGCGGGACTGTCGCTCACCAACTCTGTGATGGCGTCGGATGCCTTCTTCCCCTTTGCCGATGGACTCCTCGCCGCCGTCGAAGCCGGAGCCACTGCCGTCATTCAACCCGGCGGTTCGGTGCGTGACGCCGAGGTCATCGCCGCCGCCAATGCCCACGATATTGCCATGGTCTTCACCGGCATCCGCCATTTCAAACACTGACAACGGTACCGCTCATGGGTCTATTCAGTCTCTTCGCCAACGACATCGCCATCGATCTCGGCACGGCTAACACTCTGATCTGGGATAAGGGCAAGGGCGTCGTGCTCAGCGAACCCTCGATCGTGGCCTTTGATAAAAACACGAAGAAGATCATCGCCATCGGCAATGATGCCCGGGAGATGCAGGGAAAAACGCATCGGGATCTTCAGGTCATCCGGCCGATGCGGGATGGGGTGATCGCGGACTTCGAGATCGCCGAGGGCATGCTCCGTGCGTTCATCAAGAAAATCGTCAATTCCTGGGTCCCCAGCCGCCGCATTGTGATTTCGGTGCCCAGCGGCATCACGGAAGTGGAAAAGCGAGCGGTACGGGACAGCTGTGAGCACGCAGGTGCCAAGGAGGTGTATCTCGTCGCTGAGCCCATGGCTGCCGCCATCGGCATCGGGCTCGATGTGGACGCGCCCATTGGTGACATGATCATTGACATCGGAGGAGGGACCACCGAGATCGCGGTGATCGCTCTATCGGGTATAGTGCAGGAAGAGTCCATCCGTATTGCAGGGGACGAACTCAACAATGCCATCGTGACACACTTCAAAAAGAACCACAATCTGCTCATCGGCGAGCGCACTGCTGAAATCATCAAGTGCGAAGTCGGGTCGGCCGTCCCACTGAAGCAGGAACTCGTGGTGCGCGTGAAAGGACGGGATCTTATCGGGGGACTTCCTTCCACTGTCGAAGCCTCCAGTGCCGAGATTCGGGAAGCCCTCAACGAACCCATCGGGATTATCGTGGAGGCCGTCAAGTCAACACTCGAGCGGACTCCTCCCGAATTGGCTGCCGACATTTTGGATCGCGGCATCATGCTCACCGGAGGTGGTGCTCTGCTGAAAGGGCTCGATGCCCGGATCCGACAGGAAACAAGTTTGCCCGTTCATGTCGCCGAAGATCCTCTGACTGCGGTGGTTCGGGGAGCTGGCGCGATCATGGAAAACCTGCACCATTACAACAAGGTGATCCTCAAGGGCAAGAAGTACTAGGCGCCATGAGGCCGATTCTGAATCGTGCGGGACGACTGCGGGAGTATCTCGTCTTTATTCTCCTCAGTAGCATGTCCATTCTGCTCATCACCCAGAGCGATTCCGCCCCGGTTCAGGTATTTCGATCCGCCGCGATCTATCTGTTTGGCACCTTTCAGTCCACTCCCTCCTGGCTCGGAGGACTGGTAGGCGAGGATCGGGAGATTCGCGCCCTGAGAGACATCAACATGAGTCTGCTCGAGGAAGTCATTCAACTTCGTCGACTCCGTCATGAAAACGAAGAGCTGCGTCGCATGCTTGGTTTCCAACCACATTCTACCTGGCCTCTGAAACCAGCTGAAATTGTGGGAAAATCGTTCGAGCCCGGTTCCTTCACCATCACCATTGCCGTGGGCTCCGCTGATGGGGTGCAACGCAACATGCCCGTGATCAACGATCAGGGTCTGGTCGGCAAGGTTCTGAGCGTCAGTCCCCACTATTCCCTCGTGCAATTAGCCATTCATCGTGACTTTCGTGTCACCGCGAAGGTGCTGCGGTCCCGCGTGGATGGCATCGTGTCCTCGAATCTGGATGAACAGTTGCAGCTCAATAACGTGTGGAAGACGGCAGATGTGATGGTAGGAGACACCGTCATTACCTCGGAATACAGTCTCACGTTTCCGGCGGAGCTCCCCATCGGAACCGTGCTGTCGATCGGTCCCGGACCCACCGGCCAGTTCAGCCGCATCGTCATTTCCCCTCGTGTGGATTTCAAGCAGCTCGAGCGGGTTTTCGTTCTGCTCTACACACCGGATCCTTCGCGGCTCACCGCGCCCGTACCGGTAGATCCCGAGGAGCGTCCATGAAACGCTTCTTCGAGCTCTATGGCAGGACGATGGGCATCCTGTTGATGCTCTGCGTACTGCAACTGACCTTCATCAAGTTGATCGCGATCGACACCGTGACTCCGGATTTCGTGTTGATCGGCGTCATTCTCGTCGGACTCCGTCGTGGGCGGGAGCCCGCCATGATCGCGGGTTTCGTGGCGGGGTTGTTCCTTGATCTCATCATGGGTGAGGTTGTCGGCCTGTCGGCCCTATCCAAAACCGTGGCGGGATTTCTCACCGGTTTCTTATACGTAGAAGATCGCGCAGAACTCAGTCTGCGTTCCCTGACCTCCGTGCGACGTTCGGTACTGGTCATCGTGGTGCATCAGACGGTGTTTTTGTTTTCGTACTATCGGGATGTCAGCCTGCCCTTCTTCCGTCTTTTCGCCTTGCATGGAATAGGGGGCACCTTGTACACTCTCGTGTTCATGGCGGTTTTCATCCTCATCACCTCTCGGATGCCCCGCCGCATCGCGATACATTGATCGATCGATGGAAGAATCTCGCTCCGTCAAACGCCGACGCTTCTTTGTGCTTCTTTTCATTACCAGCGCGATGCTGGTGGTGTTGCTGCATCGTTTGGTATTGCTCCAGTTTGTCGAGTACGATTCCTTCCGATCCCAGGCCGAACGCAATTCCGTGCGACGTATTGCCCGCGATCCTATCCGTGGGCTCATCTACGATCGGAACATGAAGCTCATCGTAGACAACCATCCCAGCTACACCCTCACCCTTACCCCCTTCGAATTTCGCTGGTCTTCCCTGTCCCTTCTCTGTTCACTCTTTCAGTTGGATTCGAATTTCGTGAAGTACCGCGTGCTACACGAGGCAAAAACAACGTTTGAACCGGTGAAGATTGCCCGAGATCTTACCTTTGACATGCTGGCAAAACTCGAGGAAAATCGGGACCGACTTCCGGGCGTTAATTACTCGGTGGAAAATACGCGGGACTACAAAACCCGTGCCTCCTTCGCCCATGTTCTCGGCTACATCAAGGAGATCTCGCCGGGGTTGATGACGAAGCTGGGGGATTATTATCAACCCGGGGACATCGTGGGCTATAACGGAGTCGAGGCCTTCTACGAACCGATGTTGCGCGGTCGGAAGGGTTTCGGATTTTTCACGGTCGATTCCCGAGGCAAGGTGGTGGAAAGTTTCGAACACGGAAAAAGCGATATCCCGGCCATGGAAGGGTCCGACATCATCCTGACGATTGACAGTCGCTTTCAGGTCTTCTGCGAAGGCTTGATGCGCAATCGACGCGGGGCACTTGTTGCTCTGGACCCGAGAAATGGAGAGGTGCTGGCCTATGTCAGCAGCCCCACCTACTCACTCGATACCATCAGTGGACGCATCTCCCCCGAAACCTGGCGCTCCCTGGTGGCAGATCCCGGGCATCCGCTCTTCGATCGCGTCAGCATGGCAGCGTATCCCCCCGGATCCACCTTTAAGATGATGCTGGCCGCAGCGGCTCTCGAAGAAGGTATCATCGATGAAACCAGCACGATCCCCTGTCCCGGATCTTATACCCTTGCGGGAGTGACCTTTAAGTGCCACGGGGCGCATGGAAATATCAATGTGGTGCGCGCTATCGAGTACTCCTGTAATGTGTTTTTCTACAAGCTGATCTTCCGACTGGGTTTCGAGCGGTGGGCCAGATACGGATCACTCTTTCATTTCGGGCGTCCGACGGGAATCGACATTGCCAACGAACGTCCCGGTGTCCTGCCCAACGAGGCGTACTACAATCGGCGATACGGGAAGAGATGGAACAAAGGGTATCTCGTCAGTCTCGGCATCGGTCAGGGCGAAGTGAACACTACCCCGATTCAAATGGCCGCCTACACCGCCGCGATCGCCAATGCGGGCTTGTATGTCTCTCCACATGTTGTCAAGGCCGTCGTCAATCGCTCTGACAAGGAGGTACACACCATCACGCCGAAAACGGAGGTTCTTCCCATTTCGGCACGAACCTGGAGCATCGTGCAGGCAGGAATGTATCGGGTCGTCCAAGGATCGGGCACGGGAAGCTCGGCACGGGTGGCCAATGTCGCCGTGGCCGGAAAAACCGGCACCGCGCAGAATCCCCATGGGCGGGATCACGCCTGGTTTATTGGGTATGCACCGTTCAGAAATCCCACCATCGCGGTGGCGGTGATCGTGGAAAACGGTGGGTTCGGAGGCCAGACTGCCGCGCCTGTCGCTGCGGCGGCCATGAACTTCTATCTCAACGGTGCGGCGAAAGCAGATTCCACGACGAGCATGCCTCGATATCTGCGTCCCCCGGTTCCCACAGTGCGATCGCTGGCGGATTGAGGCATGAGCATTCTCCGAAAAATCGATGGGGTGCTCCTCTTCCCAACTCTCGCGCTGGTCGGGCTCGGACTGCTTTCCATTTTCAGTGCCACGCATACCGGTATCGGAGCGAGCTTTCAGAAACAGGTCTTCTGGGCGGTACTGGGTCTTCTACTCATCGGACTCATCCTCTACGCTCCCCAGCGTTTTTTTCATTACAGCGCGTGGCTCCTGTACCTGATTGGCATTGGACTCCTAGTGCTTGTCCTCCTCTTTGGGAAAACGGTGGGAGGAAACGCCGGGTGGTTTGGCATCGGAAGTTTCGGAATTCAACCTGCGGAATTCGCGAAGATCACCACTGTACTGGCACTGGCGCGGTTTCTTTCGGATTCAGCAACCAACGTGCATACTCTGCGGGACATCGCCCGCGCCTTCGGACTTGTGTTCGTCCCGTGGATTCTGATTCTTCTTCAACCGGACTTTGGAACCGGCATCGTGTATTGGGTCTTCTTCGTCGCCATGCTCTTTTGGACAGGCGCTCCTCTCGTTCTTCTTCTCGCCCTCATTTCGCCAATTCTCGTCTCGGTGATCGCCGTGATGAATATCTGGCTCCTTATACTCACCTCCCTCGCCATCAGCGTCGTGTATTTTTTTAAACGTCGTCTCCTCGGTATGGCGCTGTTTTTCTTCGCGTTCAATCTCAGTGTTGGCTTCGGGGTCTTTTACCTTTACGATCATTTGCCTCAGTATCAGCGCGAGCGCATCGCCGTGTTCATGGATCCCAGCCGCGCTCCTCGAACCTCAGGGTACAACGTCGTCCAGAGCAAGGTAGCCATTGGGTCGGGAGGACTCACGGGCAAGGGCTATTTGCAAGGCTCCCAAACCCAGCTTCGCTTTGTACCGGAACAGTACACGGACTTCATCTTCTGTGTACCCGCCGAAGAATTTGGCTTTCTCGGTGCTCTCGGCGTCCTCTCCCTTTTTGGCATCCTGTTCTTTCGCGGTTTTCAACTTGCCACTCGGACCGTCTTTCGATTCTCCGGCCTCGTCATTGTGGGATTGGTCACCATTCTCGTCTTCCACACCTTCACCAACATTGGCATGACCGTCGGTCTCCTCCCTGTTGTCGGTATCCCCCTGCCTTTCATGAGCTACGGGGGATCCTTCTTTCTCACAAGCATGATCATCATCGGAATTCTCCTCCATACCCGCATTCACGGCCTCGACGAGGAATGAGTTTCTTCACATCGCACTCTTCACTCTTCACTCTTCGCATTCCTTCCTTGTATTCCCGCCTCCCTTCTCCTACTTTTGTATGCTGAAGCGGGGTTCCATCTTCCCCCCATCCATCCTTTGATCCCGGGCACCGCTCCCGTGTTCTTCACGACAGAGCGTCGCACATCTCAGTTTTCATGGAGTCAACATGTCGAATGAACTTCTCACCTTACAGGATCTGACCAACGAGATTCCTGTAAGCGCGCCATCCACATCCCGCATCGAATCGGTGGGACTTGTCGGAGGTGGAGTGATGGGCCGTGGTATCGCCCACACCCTGTCTGCCTACGGCATTAACGTGCTCATCGTGGAGAAAAACGAAGATCGAAGCCGGGAATGCCTTGAAGGCCTCGCCGAAAACATGGATCGCGAGATCCAGCGCTGGGCAATGACAAATAGCGAGAAGCGCGCCATTCTGTCTCGCATCAAGGTCACCACCGATATTCACGAAGTGGCTCACACCAACTTCGTGATGGAAGTGGTTGATGAGGATTTTTCTCTGAAGCGTGAATTGATGCACACCTTGGCGGAGATCTGTCCCGACGACATCATTCTCGCCTCGAATACTTCTACGCTCAGCTTGACAAAAATCGTGCGGCAGTGCAAGAATCCCGATCGAATCATCGGACTCCATTTTTCCAACCCCGTGCCCAAGACTCCCCTCTGCGAAATCGTTCGAGCCTTTCTTACCAGTGACGAGACCTTCAAGCGGACCCGCGAATTCATTCAGTCCATCGGTAAAACCCCGGTGGAAGTGTATGAGTATCCCGGCTTCATCACCACGCGGGTCATCATCCCGATGCTGAATGAAGCGATGTACGCCCTCATGGAAGGGGTGGCTTCCGCCGACGATATCGACACGGCCATGCGCCTTGGATACAATTTTTCGATGGGTCCCCTCGAACTGGCTGACTCCATGGGTTTGGACGAGCTCCTCGCCTGGATGGAGTCCATGTTCCACGAACTTGGCGAGGCCAAGTACCGTCCCTGTCCCCTCCTGCGCCGCAAGGTTCGCGAACGCAAATACGGGAAGAAAGTGGGCGAAGGGTTTTTCGTCTACGATCAGTCGGGGAATCGCGTCAAAGTGGAACAAGAAGGGTAAGGAGCCAACACCATGAAAGTACTTGTCGTCAACTGCGGTAGTTCGTCCATTAAATACCAGCTCGTCGAAACCGATACTGAACAGTGGCTCGCCAAAGGGTTGGTGGATCGTATCGGAATGAGTGGTGCCGTCATCACCAACAAGAGAGCCGATGGTGATAATATCAAAATCACCGGAGACATTCTCGATCACGGCATGGCCATCGAATACGTGCTTGCCGTTCTGCTCAGCAAAAACCATGGGGTCATCACCGATCGTGCTGAGATCCATGCCGTGGGCCACCGCGTGGCACACGGAGGGGAGTTCTTTTCCAGCTCTGTCCTGATCACCGACCTCGTCCTCGAACAATTGCGGGAAACGATTGAACTGGCTCCTTTGCACAACCCGCACAACATCCGAGGGATCCTGGCCTGTCGTCAGCATCTGCCCCATGCTCCCCAGGTGGCCGTGTTTGATACCGCGTTCCATCAATCCATGGAACCCCATGCCTTCCTCTACGGCATTCCCTATCTGTTCTACCAGAAGTATAAGATCCGTCGCTACGGTTTTCACGGAACCTCGCATTTCTTTGTGTCCAACAAGATGGCCGAATCCCTGAATACCTCGGTGCAGGACCTGAAGGTCATCACATGCCACCTTGGCAATGGATGTTCGATGGCGGCAATCGATCGGGGACGTTCCGTGGACACGACCATGGGCTTTACTCCGCTCGAAGGTCTGTTAATGGGAACCCGTAGCGGAGACCTCGATCCTCAGCTCATTCTGTACATCATGGGCAAAGAGGAACTAACGCTCGCCGAAGCAACGACTCTGCTGAACAAGCACAGTGGATTGATGGGCGTGTCGGGCGAAAGCAGCGACATGCGCGAGATCGAGAATGCCGTGATGAATGGAAACAAGCGTGCCAAGATTGCCTTCGACATGTTCTGCTACCGCGTGGCGAAGTATATTGGCGCCTATGCTGCCGCAATGAACGGCGTTGATGTCATTATCTTCACCGGAGGTATCGGAGAGAACAGCGACATGGTGCGCCGTACGGTGTGCGAACGCCTCGGATTCCTTGGCGTGGAGTTCGATGAAACCCTCAACACGAACGACCAGAAGGAAAAGGTGGTAACCACCCCGACATCTAAGGTCATCGTAGGTGTCGTTCCCACGAACGAAGAAATTGTGATCGCGATGGATACATCCTCAATCGTCAACGGAGAAATCCCACCCACGTTGAGAAACATGCAACGACATGAGCAGGACCCTTCCGTCCACTGACACCGACCGTGACCGGGCGGCGTCTGCACACATCACCACCGCTGATGCAGGCGCCGCCGACGGTCCCGTTTCCCCCTCGCCCCGCTCCGTTCTCGTCATCAAACCTCGCGCTCTCGGCGACGTTCTCCTCTCCACGATTATCCTTCCCAATCTGCGGGCGGCCTGGCCCTCCGCGCATATCACCTTTCTCTGCGAACCCGCGGCACAGGATCTCGTCGTTTCTCATCCCTGTGTGGATTCCGTTCTGTTGTTTCGAAAATCGGAAAGCTACCCGCGTTTTCTCTGGAATCTCTTTCGCACCCGCTACGATGTGGTCATCGACCTGTTCTGCAATCCCCGCACCGCGCAGATGACCTGGGCCACACGTGCCCCGGTGCGCGTGGGATTTCCCATGAGAGGACGACGATATGCCTACACGCACCTCACGACGGGAGATCCGGACACGATGCACAACGCCGTGTACAATCTTGAAGCGTTGAAGCCCCTGGGCATTCCCGTCGTAACGCGAGAGGTGCGCTACGATCCCCCGGAGGCATCTCTTTCCTGGGCCCGGGAATACATGGCTCGACTTCGCATGTCCCATCCTCGCATCATCGCAATGAATCCGAATGTGAGCATGGACATTCGCCGCTGGCCGATCCCCTCCTTCGCCCAGCTCGCCGATCGCGTCCATGAGGCGACCGGCGCTCTCCCACTGCTCATCTATGGACCCGGCGAAGAACCGATCGTAGAAGCCATGCGCTCAGCCATGAATGGCCCCTCTCACGTCCCTCCCCTCCTGTCGATTCCTGATCTGGCCGCCCTGCTCTCGAACTGTGATGCGCTCGTCACCAACAATTCCGGTCCTCTGCATATCGCTGCAGCCGTGGGCACGCCAGCCCTCGTGATCAATGGATCAACAAAAGCGCATCTGCAGGGTCCCTACGCTCACAACGGTGCCGTCGTCCAAGCCGATCATCTCGACTGTTTGGGATGCAATCTTAAATCTTGTCCCATTGGGAACCTCTGCATGACCGAACTCTCGGTCGACACGGTCTTCGATGCCACACTCGCCTTGTACCACACCTGGGTGGAGCCTTCCGTATGAAACGATTCTCCGTCCTCGCCGCCTGCGTTCTTGTTGTATGCTTTTTCGGTGCCCTCGTTACCAGCTGTACCGACAGTGCGACATCGGAGGGGAATTACGTGCGCGTCCGCATCACCCAACCGGTGACAGGGGCCGTGGTAACCGACTCTCTCGTTCGAGTTCTTACCGACGTGGTTTCGAATTGCGGATGTTCGGCCGTGGTGGATTTTTATCTTGACGGAGAAAAGATGCACTTCGATGCACTCCCGCAGTACTCATGGGACTGGCACACGAGCACGACTCCAGAAGGCGTCCACGTGATTGTCGCCCATGCGATCGTGTATGGAAAAGCGGAGGGACGGGATTCGATCAGAGTGGAAGTAAGGAAGTGAAGAGTGCGTGGCGAAGGGAAGGTGCGAACCACTACAATGTTCCGTAGAGGCGATCTCCGGCGTCACCGAGGCCGGGGAGAATATAGCCGCGCTCATTGAGCGCACGATCGAGGGAGCAGGTCACAACGTCCAGCTCCGGAAAGGTCGAGGTAAGCAAATCCGCGCCGGGGGGAGCAGCCACAATGGAGACGAACGTGATCCGGCCTTCGCACCGCTCCTTGAGGTACTGGATCGCCGCAAGGGCGCTCCCTCCAGTGGCGAGCATGGGATCGAGCACGAGCACATGCGCGTTCACGCCAGCTGCGGGAATATTGGCATAGTACGAGACAGGCTGAAGCGTTTCCTCGTTTCGCTTCATTCCAATATGGCCAACATTGGCCTGGGGAAGGATATCGAGAAATCCATCCACCATTCCGAGACCAGCCCGTAAAATGGGGACGAGCACGATGCTCTCCGCCAGGCGCGAACCCGGACACTGTTCCAGTGGAGTATCTACGAGCATCGGTTCCACGGGCAGGAAACGCGAGACTTCGATCGCCAGAATACGGGACATGCGTCTCAGAATAGCACGAAAGGTGGGAGGGGGCGTTGCGCGATCGCGGAGCAGGGTGAGTTCGTGTTGAATGACGGGATGGGAAATGAGTGTGAAAGGCATGGGGGGTTCCTGGATAGAGCGATGCACAAAAGTACATGCTCTTCTCACGATTTCCAGTATTTTTAGGAGATACTTTCGAGTATCATTGGAGCCATCCATGTCCCGCATCGTTGATCCCTCTCTTCCTGCCCACCAAGCCATGGTCCGCGAAAAGCGCCGCGTTGCCCTGACCTCGGTGTTTGCGGCTATCCTGTTAACGGGGTTGAAGCTTGGTGTGGGATTGTGGACAGGGTCCCTGGGGATTCTGGCAGAGGCAGCGCATTCGGGACTCGATCTCCTTGCGGCGGTGGTGACGCTCTTCGCGGTGTCCATCTCTGACCGGCCTGCCGATACCGAGCACCAGTTCGGCCACGGCAAGGTTGAAAACCTGTCCGCGATGATCGAAACCATCCTTCTGCTTATCACCTGCGGATGGATCCTCTACGAAGCCTATGAGCGACTGATCTCGAATGTGCATGTCTTGGATGTCAATTTCTGGTCCTTTGCCGTGATCGGCATTTCTATTGTCGTGGACTTTTCCCGAAGCCGTGCTCTATATCGTGTCGCACGAAAGCACAACAGTCAGGCCCTCGAAGCCGATGCCCTGCATTTCAGCACGGACATCTGGAGTTCCCTGGTTGTGATTGTCGGCTTGATTTCCGTGTCCCTGGGCTTCCCCGCCGGAGATGCCATCAGCGCCGCCATCGTGGCCATCATCGTCGTGGGGATCAGTGTGCGGCTCGGAAAAAGGACGATCGATGTCTTGCTGGATCGTTCGCCGGAAGGACTCCGTGAACAGATCGCGTCAATTCTCCTGGAGATCGAGGGGATTCGCGCTGTACGGGACATCCGAGTGCGCCAGTCCGGTGCCCATCTCTTCGCCCAGGTTACACTCGCCGTACCACGCTCCCTGACCTTTGATCAGGTCCATACCCTGCTCGATCATGCCGAAATGGTCGTCGAGGATCGCATCGACAATCTCGACATCATATTTCACGCAGAACCCGAAGTGACCGACGATGAACCACCCGCCGAAGCTCTGGAATGGCTCGTCCGTCAGCACGGCGTCTTCGCGCACAATATCGCCTTGTTTGATATCGACGGAATCCGAGCAGCACATTTCGATGTGGAGGTCGCCCCGGGCACGGAATTTTCGGCAGCCCATGACACGGCGACCCGTATCGAAAACAGCATTCGCGACGCCTGGCCTGAAATGGGGCGTATCTGTGTTCATCTAGAAGAACGTCGCTCCGATCCTCTTCCGTCTCTTGACGTCACCGATCGGGAGAATGACTTGGTCCGCCGTATTCGGCAACGAGTTGAGGAAACCCCGGGCATTCTGGGCTGTTCGTCACTGCATTGCATCGAACATCAGGAGGGATTGACGCTCTCCATTTCCACCGTCATTGCCGAGGGAACTTCGCTACACGAAGTTCACGGAATCGTCAATACCCTCGAAACTGATCTCCTCCCTCTCGATTCCCGTCTTGTCAAGGCGTTCATCCACGCGGAACCTGGCTGAGAGGCTCTCCCACGGCCGTGCCGTGCAGCGTGGCGTAATTTCCCGCATAGTATAACAACGGACTCTTCTCCGGATGGAGGAGCGACTGATGCTCCACTCGTCCGAGAAACATGGAATGATCTCCGGCGTCGATCACCTGTTCAACTCTGGCATCGAGCCAGGCGAGGGCTCCGGAAAAGATCGGGTTGCCGAGCGGGGAACGTTCGAAAGAGCACCGGGAAAACCGATCATGGATCTGAGGCGAAGAGAACAGGACCGACAGATCCCGTTGGTCGGACGCCAGAATATTTACGGCAAACAGGCCACTGTGAAGAATGCGATCGTGGGAATGTGCGGAACGGGAAATGTTGACGACGATGTAGAGAGGGTCGAGAGACACGGAGGTAAAGGAGTTTACCGTCAGGCCGAAATACTCGTCACGGTGTTGCGTGGTGACGATGGTGACCCCAGTGGCGAAACGCCCCATAATGGCGCGGAAGTGTTGGATGGTATCGTGCATGATTCGTTAGTGTCGTTGTACACACAATGCGGAATCGAAGAAAAAGGTTCATCCTTCAGCGTCCCAACGGAGGAAGGGTACAAAAAGCACACGCCCGCGCTTGTCAGCCAAGCACGGGCGTGAGTCCAGGGGAGGGATTAGTCGATGTCGAAGGTGATCCCCTGAGCCAGGGGCAAGGTCGTTCCGAAATTGATGGTATTGGTCTGGCGACGCATGTATTGCTTCCAGGAATCGGAACCGGATTCACGACCACCACCCGTTTCCTTCTCTCCTCCGAAAGCACCGCCGATTTCGGCTCCCGAGGTGCCGATGTTGACGTTGGCAATTCCGCAATCGGATCCCTCGGCACTGAGGAAAAGCTCGGCTTCCCGCATGTTGAGGGTGAAAATGGAGGAGGAGAGCCCCTGCATAACACCGTTCTGCAGGGCGATGGCATTGGACACATCGCCGGAGTATTTCATGATATAGAGAATCGGCGCAAAGGTCTCTTCCTGCACGATGGGATAGTGATTTTCAGCCTCGACGATGGCGGGCATGATATAACATCCTGATTCGTACCCGGGCCCCGTGAGCTTCTCACCGCCATAGATCACTGTTCCTCCCTGTTCGCGCACCAGTTCGAGAGCCTTCGTGAACGCCTCCACCGCGGCCTTGTCGATGAGGGGCCCCACATGATTGGTGGAATCGAGCGGGTTTCCGATCCGGAGGCTCTTATACGCCCGGAGGAGGGATTCCTTCACCTTGTCGTACATCGTTTCGTGGATGATAAGACGACGGGTGCTGGTGCAGCGCTGACCGCAGGTACCGACGGCTCCAAACACCACTGCGGGAATAGCCGTTTTCAGATCCGCATCCGGAGAGATAATGATGGCATTGTTGCCACCGAGCTCGAGAATGGCCCGACCAAAACGCTTTGCGATGACCTGAGCGGCGTGACGACCGACACTGGTTGAACCTGTGATGGAAACCAACGGGACCCGCATATCCTCGAGCATCTTCTCACCGATCGTGGCACCACGTCCGATGATCAGACAGAAGACGCCCTCCGGAACGTTATTGTCCCGCAGAACGGGCGCGAGGATATTCTGAACGGCGATCGACGTCAGGGGCACCTTCGAACTCGGCTTCCAAAGATTCACGTCCCCACACACTGCGGCGAGCATGGCATTCCAGGACCAGACCGCCACTGGGAAGTTGAACGCCGATACCGTGCCTACCACACCGAGAGGATGATACTGATCATACATCCGGTGCTTCGGGCGTTCCGAATGCATGGTGAACCCATAGAGCTGTCGGCTCTGTCCCACGGCAAAATCACAGATATCGATCATTTCCTGCACTTCACCGAGACCTTCCTGAAGCGACTTTCCCATTTCGTAGGATACCAGGGTTCCGAGCGCTTCCTTATGCTCGCGCAGCTTCAAACCGATCTGGCGCACAATCTCTCCACGTTTCGGCGCGGGCATCACCCTCCAGGTTTTGAAGGCATCGTCGGCAATTGCCATCACAGCCTCATAATCCTGCACCGATGCCTGATACACCGAGGCGATCGGTTCTCCCGTCGCCGGTGAAGAAATCTTCAGTTCACCCTGATCGGTGGTCTGTCTCCAATGCAATCCCGTGGAGGCGCCAAAGTTCTTTTCCTTGATTCCAAGGACGGAGAGCACCTGTGAAATTTCCATGCATTCCTCGCTGATGAATGAGTTGAGAGTGTAATTCTAATGAGAAAGGTCTTTGAGGAGTCCTCGGATCAGCGTTCGCGCTGAATGTCATCGATGACATCACGTAAGGTGATGCGCTTCATTTTCGTTTCAATCTCCACCTGAATTTCTGAAAAGAGCCCCAGAAACCAAACGTTGACCGCAGTGGATACTCCCTGGTCTGAGCCACCCGCCTTTCCAACGTCGAGATGGAATGCTTTTCGATCTTCGATGGCACAGTAAATTTCCTGGAGGTCGATATCCTCAGGGATCCGGGCCAAACTAAACCCACCTGTGGTTCCCTGTCGACTTTCCACCATCTTTGCCTTCGAAAGCATCGAGAGAAGTTGTCGCAATTTGGAAGCATTGAGCCCCAATTGCATGCTCATTTCGGCACTGGTGAGAGGATGAGGAGCAGATCGCGCCAGAAGAGTTAGGGCCTTGACTGCAGCGGAGAGTTTTGTGGATGCTGACATTTGGATTTCACGGTAGATATGTTGTTGTAAGTATAACATATTTATAGGTCAAAGTCAATACTTCGTCTTCGCTTTTAAAAAAAACTCCCGCTAATGCGGGAGTTCCTGTCAGAGTTCTGTCGGTAGACAATATGGTTTCGATCAGGCTTTCATGCCCTGACAGACACGACGAATGATCCCAAGGCCCTCATCCAGCTCGTCCTTGCTGATGTTGAGAGGCGGACGGAAGCGCAGACTCTTGGGGCCACAAGGGAGAATAATCACACCAGCCTGATAGATAGCTGCTCGTGCAGCGTCTCGCTTTTCCGGTGTGGAGAATTCAACGGCGCAGAACAGGCCACGTCCCCTTGGATTTTCGAGCAGACCCGGAAAATCCTCTACAAGAGTGGTGAGTTCCTTCAGAAGGTGGTCGCCCATCGTCGCGGCATGGTCAACCAGATGCTCTTCTTCGATGATCTCAAGGTAGCGCTGGGCACGAACCATGTCCACAATATTTCCACCCCAGGTGGAGTTGAGACGACTGCTCTTGGCGAAGGCATTTTCTTCGATTTCGTCAATGCGTGGTCCGGCCAGCATGCCGCACACCTGCATTTTCTTTCCAAAGGAAATCAGATCAGGCTGTACGAAATGCTGATGAGCCCACATTTTTCCCGTCAAACCAATGCCAGTCTGCACTTCATCAAAAATGAGCAATGCTTCGTTTTCATCAGCCAGTTGACGCAGGGCCTGGAAAAACTCCGGTCTGAAGTGATTGTCTCCACCTTCTCCCTGGATCGGCTCGATAATGATGGCGGCGATATCATCCTTGTACGTCTGGAAGGCCGCCTTCAGTTCGTCGATGGCCTGCTGTTCCGCCGCGATGGCAGCGGCCAGATTTTCAGGAGTCAGAGGAAACCGAACGACGGGATTGGTAATACGAGGCCAATCCGAAAATTTCGGGAAATAGGCCACCTTCACGGGATCGGTGTTGGTGAGAGACATCGTGTAACCCGTCCGCCCATGAAAGGCCTGACGGAAATGCGCGATTTTGTGCCCCTTTTCTTCCTTGTATCCCTTCTTGAAATTCTTTTGAACCTTCCAGTCGAAGGCGGTCTTCAAACAGTTCTCAACACCTAAACCACCTCCCTCCACGAAGAATGCATGGGGCAGGTAATCCGGAATGGCTACTCTGCCGAACGTCTCGACAAATTCGGCCATTTCACGAGTATAGAGATCGGAGTTTGCCACCTTGTTGACGGCAGCATGGAACACCTTCTCCTTGAAATCCTCTGTGACCATCTTCGGATGGTTTATCCCAATGGGAGAAGATGCGAAAAAGGTAAAGAAATCGAGAAACCATTTATCGTTGAGTGAATCGTAAATACGACTACCCTTGCTCTTCTGCAGATCCACCACCATATCGAAGCCATCGACAAGGATATGCTTCTTGAGGGTTGGAAAAACGTCGGTTGGATTCAAATGCACGGAGGAGTCCGTACCCATACCTTGAGTCATAATGTAGCTCCTGTTCTGTAAGTTGTTGAATTCCTTTGTAATAACGCGGTTGATTCAAGCACTTCAGAACCTAGCCAGGCAGGGCCCCGCTGATAAGGACATGCAGAATCAAGGGCTTCAGCGAACGCGCTGTTACCGCTTTATTCCGAGCATAGACCTTTTTCATGCGTTTCTCCGAGTTTCGCTTCAAGATCGGAAATTTTCCTAAAGAATCCAAAATCGGAACAATTTGGATTAATCGTGATGTATTTCACAAAGCGAGACGTTTAAAAATCCTCTCCACCCTTTCGTGCAAGTATCCAAAGGTAAAACAGGCATCCAATTCTGCAGGAGTGAGGTGGGACTGAATCGTGGGATCCTTCGAGAATCGGGTTTTTAGATCTTCTCCTCCTCTCCAAACTTCCATGGCGTGGGCCTGGACGAGGGCGTAGGCGTCCTCCCGAAGCATTCCTTTGACGGTGAGGGCGAGAAGGACTTCCTGGGAAAAGATCAATCCCCGGGTGGCTTGCAGATTTCTCTCCATGTTCTCTGGATAGACGAGGAGTTTGTCGATGATTCCGGTCATCTTCGCGATCATATAGTCGAGAGCGATGGTAGCGTCTGGCAGGATCACTCGCTCGACCGAGGAATGGGTAATATCGCGTTCATGCCAGAGGGCTTGGTTTTCCAGGGCGCTCATGGCATACGATCTGAGCAAGCGCGCCATGCCCGCCACTCTTTCACAGGTGATGGGGTTACGTTTGTGCGGCATAGCGCTGCTCCCCTTCTGACCCTTGGCGAAGTACTCCTCCGCCTCAAGCGTTTCGGTTTTCTGCAGATGGCGAATTTCGGTTGCCATTTTCTCGAGCGTCCCTCCGATGATGGCCAGTGTGGAGACGAATTCGGCGTGACGATCTCTCTGCAGCACCTGGGTACTGATAGGACTCGGAACAAGATCCAGCACGTGACACACGTATTCTTCAACCGATGGATCGATATGCGCGTAAGTTCCCACGGCCCCACTGATCTTCCCCACACTGATCGTTTCGATGGCGTGATCCAGGCGTTCCAGATCTCGACGCAACTCCTCCTGCCACAGAGCGAGTTTCAAACCGAAGGTTGTCGGTTCGGCATGAATGCCGTGCGTTCGACCGATCATGGGAGTGTATTTGAACTCCACCGCCCGTCGTCGTACCACCTCGCGAAGAGCTTCGAGGCCCTTTCTCAGGAGGAGTCCGGCTTTGCGACACTGCACGCTGAGTGAGGTATCCCCTACATCGGAGGAGGTGAGGCCCAGGTGGATATATCGGGACTCAGGACCGACGCTTTCGGCCACGGTCGTTAAAAAGGCGATGACGTCGTGATTGAGTACCGCCTCATGTTCGAGGATTCTCTCCACCGTGAAACACGCCTTTTGTCGAATGACTTCGACGGCCTCCCGTGGAATCAAGCCCAGATCGGCCTGTGCTTCGCATGCGGCGATTTCCAAATCAAGCCAGATACGAAACTTGCTTTCATCGGTCCAGATGGCACCCATTTCAGGGCGAGTGTAGCGGGCAATCATGGAGGGATCCTCAGTTGAGATGGAGTTCGAGTTTCATTCGGTTTCCGTTACGCAGGATATCGAGAACGATGACATCACCTTTGAGCGACGCACGAATCAGACTTTCGAGACTTTGTATGGTCATCACGGGCTCTCCGTTGGCCTGCAGGATCACATCGGCGACCTCGAGTCCGCTCTTCATCGCCGCTCCCGTGCGCGCGACATCGGTGACGATCACGCCCTCGATGGCCGATAATCCATAGGCACGAGCGATGGCGGCATTGACGAGCTGAACACGAAAACCGGGCGAAAAGCTTCGGTCCACCTTGCCATTCTTTTTCAACAGATCCGCGATCGTCCGAACCTTGTTGGCCGGAATAGCGAATCCGAGTCCAACTGAGCCCTGATTCGGCGAGTAAATGACGGTATTCATCCCGATCACTTCCCCGTTTCCATTGACTAACGGACCTCCGCTATTTCCGCTGTTGATCGCGGCGTCTGTTTGGATCATATCGCGGAACACCGTCCCGTCCTGCTGATCCAGATACATGTGCACGGCGCTCACAACGCCCACCGTGACAGTGGGTTTTGCATTCGCTGAGAACAACCCGAAGGGATTGCCGAAGGCAATACTCCATTCCCCTACGATCACGTCGTCTGAATTACCGAATCGAAGAAAGGGAAATTCCTCCTTTTCGGAATCGATCTTCAGCAGGGCGATGTCGGTTACCTGATCCGCTCCGATGAGTCGTGCGGAGTACTTCTTGCCGTTGCTCATCGTGACGACAATTTTGCTGGCATTGCCCGCGACATGAAAATTCGTGAGTATGTAGCCATCGGAAGAGAGAATCCACCCGCTTCCCAAACTCTGCACCTGCTCGGTGAAGACACGATCACCATAAAAAAATCTCCAGAAGGGATCGCGCTGCTGGTACTCCCGCACTTCCGTGACATTGATGCCCACCACGGCGGGAGAGACCGTCTCGACAGCACGTGTAATGGCATTGCGTCGAGAGTCGTCGATCCCAGGCGCCGCAGTCATGGCCATGATCGCGGTCGGCACCAACACGAACCAAAGGAACGGAAGGACAAAACTACGCTTCATGATAAAATCTCCAGGGTGTCGACAATATTTGTTTTGAACCGATCAGGAAGGACGGGGTTTTCCAGCCAGGCTCTCTCGCAGGGTCTCGAGATGTCGCGCCAGGATCAGGGCACAGAGAACCACCCCGGTGAGCCAGTGAGACAGGAAGGAGTGAAATTGAAAACTGGTCGCGTGTAGTGAGGGAAGAACGAACCACAACACGAGGGGTGAGAGCAGTGTGGCCACCACATTTCCGAAATGCACCTGACGACGGATTCCCATGCCCAGCACCCACAGAGCCGCCCAGACGAGAATGAACAACGGTTCGACCAGGATGCAGCCACCTACTGCGGTGGCAAGTCCGCGACCTCCATGAAATCGCAAAAAAATCGGATAATTATGCCCCGCCACGACAGCCGTCAGAGCGGTCGCTCCGGCCCATCCGGCCTTTCCAAACAACCACCAGGCCACCAACACCGGTAGAAAGCCCTTTACCACATCGAGAAAAAATACGAGGGCAAAGGTGGCCCGGGATCGCGTCACATCGAAGGAGTTCATCGCTCCAATGTTTCCGGTGCCTGCCCGTCGAAGATCGATTCCGCGGGTTCGCTTGACTACTACCCAGGCCGAGGGAAAGGAGCCAATCAGATATGCACCCAGCGCGAGGAGAAGAACTTCCAGATTCATGCCAGCTTTCTTCCTTTCCACACCACCCTTCCGGTGAGAAACACGATGAATGGCAGAAGCGTGACGTACAGGAGGTAATAGGCCTGGAAGGGTAAGAAATACCGAAGTCGATCCATCAGTCCGAACCGTCCCAGAGGAAGGGTCAGGAAGGCGGCATCAGCCAGGGACTTCCCCGCAAACGCGATCAGCCAATGCCACCAGGGAATACCCAGAAACGGGAGTACAAGGATCGCGAGGTTCATGAGAAATCCCACGGACATAATGGCGAATCCCGTGAAGCGAATATCCACCCCACCACGTCCCCATCTCTTTTTTTGATGGTACAGAGAACGTACTGTCGGACAGGGCTCGCTCCAGACCAACGTGCCAGGGTCCGCCGGATAGCGGAGCAACCATTTTGTTTTTTCGGCAATCGCTTTGAAGAGCGCAAAGTCCTCGGTCACACTAAACCCCACGGCTTCGTACCCTCCCACCTCGTCATAGGCGGCGCGTCGGAAACTCATGTTATTCCCCACTGCACTCAACGGAACACCCCAGCCCACTCCCGCCGCCGCGATCGTCAGCAAATACGCCCAGTCCACACATTGAGTGCCGGCAAAGAGCCCTTCGCCTCGAATCAGCGTGAAGCCACAGACGCATCCCACGTCGTCTTCGTAGTACCGCACCGTGTTTTCGATCCACCCCTCGGGTACGGCACAATCCGCATCCGTGGTGAGGATGATCTCTCCGGTCGCCTCGGCAAGGGCCTGGGCTACAGCATTGGCCTTTCCCCGAAGACCGGGAATGACGCCCGTCGTGGCGAGAAGACGGAGTCCAGGGATGCGGGATCGGAATTCCTCCACGATTGTCACCGTCCCATCCGTGCTCTGATCGTCGATCACCAGGATCTCACGACACTCCTTCGGATACGTCAGCCGCGACAATGATTCGAGGCACCGCGCGATGTTGCTCTCCTCATTGCGGGCCGCCACGATCACTGATACGGTGGGAGTCGTCGATCGCGTCGCATACCGTGCCACCTTCATCGCACCCCGATAAAACAAGGCCACCTTGATGATATAGGCTGCGAGCAGGACGAATGCGAGAACACTGACGATACTCATGCCGTTCGTTCTCCATTTGCCATTCGTACTCCATTCCCGAGCATGCATGTGGTCCACTCGTTCTGCTCCAGTTTTCGCTGAACGAGCTGGAGAGCGGGCAGGACCACGGGGAGAAGAGCAGGCTGATCATGTAGTACAACGACATCGCCTCCCCGAAGCCGACGGGAGAGGAGTCGAGTCACATCGGCCGCATCCATTCGTGCGTCGAATTCATAGGGCATCAGCGTCCACATGCACCATGCGACCTCGCACACGTCACGAGCGAGTCCGGGCCTCATTCGTCCATAGGGAGGTCGATAGTATCGAACCTCTCCCTCCACAAGATCCTCCAGCAGGACACGCGAGGATTGAACATTGTCGATCCATTCCTTTCGTGAGAGTCGCCAGGGTGAAACATGATTCCGTCCATGGGACTGAACGCCATGGCCGGCATCTCGAATGTCTCGTGTAAGGGTGGGATACCGATAGGCGCGTTCGCCGGTCAGGAAAAACGTGGCGTGCACATTCGCCTCCTGAAGCCAACGAAGGAGAATAGGGGTCGAATCGGGATCCGGGCCATCGTCGAAGGTCAGGGCTACTCCCATTGGATCATCGAATTCAGCCGGCAATCCAAAACGGAGATACCTATTCCCACGCATAAGGAGAGACGACATGGATATCGTGAAAGGAGGAGACATCGAAGATCGAACACACCGTGTTCTACAGATCCACGGTGAGGCCGGGGCCCCAGTAGGTTTCTCGATGATCGAAGTACTCTCCATGGACACTGTATCCGGAAAACCAGGTGAGAAAAGTTGAGACGCCTCGCCCTTGCCATGACCCCCATTTGAGGCCGAGTCGGGCGGTGTGACGAGCCGTGACGGCGTGGATATCCACCGTCTGAAGATCGTAGGCGGCGTAGACATGGATCCACGGAAAAATAACTGCATTTCGCCAAACCTCCATTCCGAGACGAAGGCTTGTCTTGCCTAACCACGCAGGATCGATATGGTAGATCACCTGCATCCCTGCGTAGACCCGGGCCATGCTCTTCCACTCCACCGCGCCAATCACTTCGACATACTCACGGCTGTACACTCGGGGGAGCTGACCATCCTTCCACTCCCCTCGCTCCTTTACGAACCGGCCATCGACCATATGCGCACTGATATGGCTCCACCGTAACCGCCCACTCGCCCGAAGATCGTCAGACAGAGGCCGAGCCCAAGAGGCATTGATGCCAAACAGATAATCGACAGCATCCACGGGAAAATGAAAATTCTCATCCTCGCGCAGAGAGGTCCAGGTAAAGAAGTCCGCTCCAACGGTCATGCGATCGTTCGCGGACAGGGACCAGGTCACGAGATCCACCGATCCACCGATATCCAATCGCAATTGCTTCTTGCCTGAAAAGAACAGGACTCCGTTGGATGCCTCGATGGCAGGAGCACGAAGAGGCGAAAATAAGAACGTGGTGTCTCCGGGAGCCGGAGAATCAGCAGGCGAGACGAAGGTGGCGTGAAGAAGGGAGAAAGGCAGGAAGAAGAGGAGGAAGAAGGTGAAGGGTCGATTCATGTGCGTCAATCCTCGTCATCATCCTCCACGAAGTACTCATTTTCGATGTCATCGTGTACGACGAACATGCGGGAGCAGAGGTCTCCTTCGAAACGACCGGTGTGTTCGCAGTTTTGAAACCGCTTACGGATGCCATCGAGATCCTTCCCCTCTTCAGAGGTGGCCAGGTCATCCATGTCGTTGCAGTTCAGGCAGAATTGAATACTCTCGGAAGGCACGCGAGGAGTCTTGTTTGGTGGACGTTTTTTCATGGCTTACGAAGACCTTTCGCAAAGCGTGTGCAATATAGAAGTCAAACACGGTACACACAAAGAAGGTTCTCAGATCTTCGTAGAAGTTGGAGAATACACGTAGTGAAAAGAAGTGGGTTATTCGTAGCGGAGAGCCTCGATCGGGTCGAGTTGGGCTGCCTTCCATGCAGGATAGGTACCGAAGGAGATACCGATGGTGGTACAGGACACCAAGCCGATCAATACCCACCAGGGGTCGATCACGAGTCCGATTCCCAGAGCCCAGGCGAGCCCATTGCCAGCCAGGAGTCCTGCGAAAATTCCGAGAGTCCCGCCTGCCGCTGCGAGCAGAACGGCCTCGGAGAGGAACTGGCGAACGATATCGCGTTTTTTCGCTCCCACGGCCTTCCTCGTGCCAATCTCCCGTGTCCTCTCACTCACCGACACGAGCATGATGTTCATGATGCCGATGCCTGCGGCCAGAAGAGCGATGGCGGCCACGGCCAGGGTACCGACGCGAATGTAGTAGGTCAAGTCGTTAAACTGTTGAATCACCGAATCGTTTGAAAAAAACTCGAAGTTGTTCTCCTCGTCCGGAGCCAATCCCCGGATTCCGCGCAGCGCTCCGATGACCTTCTCCTGCACAGCCTCGAAGCTCTCCTTGTTCGGAGCCTGGACCATGATGTTCACGCTACGATTTCTTCCGAACTCGGCAAAGAAGGTGGAAATCGGAATGATGAAATACCGATCCTTATTCCCGAACAATCCACCACGGCTTTCGAGAACGCCAATCACCGTATATCGCATCCCGTTGAGTCGCACCGTCTTCCCTACCGGATCGATGTTGGGTGGAAAGAGTGAGGAAGCCAGATCCGCACCCAGTACGGCGACCATGCGGGAGAGGGCCACGTCGGACTCAGAGACCGCGCGACCGTTTTCCACGATCCAGTGGTTGGTGGGAAATCCCGACGGGGTCTCTCCAGCCACCGCGACATTGGGATCAGTGGCGGTATTCCCGTACTTCACATCGTAGCCGAAGGACCAGGATTCGATGCCGATGTGTTCGGCCCCGGTTGGTACCTCCGTCAGTCTCACCGCCTGGTCGTACGTGAGGTTGGGACGATTGCGAAACCTACTTCGATCGTGCCCCCCCACTTCGAAATTGTTCGGGTACTTCTGGATCTGAAAAGTGTTCGCTCCAAGAGAACTCAGTCCCGACGCGATACTGGATTGCAGGGCGCCCAGGCCCGTCATCACCGACATGATGGAGAAGACGCCTATCCCGATGCTGAGTAGCGTTAACGCGGTTCGGATACGATTGGCGCGCAACACCGTCAGTGCTCCGGAGATCAGCTCCGCGAATTGCATGGGAACTCCTTCCTGATCCTGAGGAATGAACTACTCGTACCGGAGGGCATCGACAGGATTCATTTTTGCGGCAGTCCAGGCAGGTACAATGCCAGACACCAGTCCCACAGTAATCGAAATCGACAACGACAATCCCACCACCCAGAGGGGCATCGCAGAAGGCAGGAACTGATTGACGACCAAGCTGAGAGGAAACGCGATTCCCAGTCCGATCAAACCACCCAACAGACAAATGGTGGCAGCCTCGATAAGGAACTGCATAAGGATGGTGCGGTTCTTCGCGCCCAGTGCCTTGCGTGTCCCGATTTCCTTGGTGCGCTCCTTCACCGACACGAACATGATGTTCATGATTCCCACCCCTCCAACGAGGAGTGACAGAGATGTAATCAGGAAACCGATAATGCCGATGGTGCTAACAACACTATCGAAGATTTTTTCGAGAAAATCCTGTGTGTTGATGCCGAAATCATCCTCCTTTCCAGGAGGGACGCGACGAATCTGCCGGAAGGTTCCGATGAGTTCGTCCTTCGCCTCTTCCTTGTTGACGTCGGAGCGCATCTTCACGGTAATGTCGACGCTCCGGTTGTCTCCAAAAAGCTTGAAGAAGTTGCTGAGGGGAACGAACACTTGGGTATCTTTGCTGAAGAAAGAAGTGCCGAGAAAATCCCCTTCCTTTTCAAATACTCCGATTACCCGGTAATTAATACCTCCGACCTTGACGGTCTTTCCAATCGGATCCTCGGCGTTGAACAAGGTACGCGCCACGTCGGAGCCAAGCACACATACCGGTCGACCGCTGGACGCCTCGAGCGCGTTGAAAAAGCGGCCGTTCTCAGGGAGAACGCCCGAGGTGAGAATGAACTCATCGGTGGTTCCTTTCAGAATCCCAACTGCCGACCGCCCTTTGTACTTGAAGGTTTGTCGCCAAGACTGCGCCACCGGTACCACCGCTTCCGCCAGGTGAAACCGCTCCTTGAGCTGTTCGGCTTCGACAAGGGTGATCTCCCGTCGATTGCGACTCTTCCACCATTCATCGCTGAACCAATCCCATTTGCTCACATAATACGTGTCGGCACCCAGGCTTTGTATGCTGGAATTCAGAGCCGCACTCATGCCTTCGATCACCGTGGCCATCAGGGTGACCACAACGATACCGATCACAATCCCCAGGGTGGTGAGCACCGAGCGGAGTTTGTTGGCGCCAATGGCGTTGAAGGCGATTCTCAGGCCTTCGCGAAGTTCATGGAGTCGGAATCCCATGGTCAATCCGGGTTGCCCACCGCTCCAGGGACGCGTGGATTCGGGACGGCCTTGTCGGAGACGATTTCACCATCGAAGAGCTTGAGGATACGATGGGCGTGCGCGGCAATGTCCTCCTCGTGCGTCACCAGAATGATGGTGTTTCCTTTCTGATGGAGTTCGGAAAAGAGATTCATGATTTCGATGCCGGTTTTCGAATCGAGATTGCCCGTCGGCTCGTCCGCGAGGATGATGGACGGGTTGTTGACCAAGGCGCGCGCCACGGCCACACGCTGACGCTGACCACCGGACAGTTCGTTGGGCTTGTGCAGCATACGGTCCTTGAGACCCACCGAGGTCAGCGCATGCTCGGCCCGTTCCCGGCGGGTCTGAGAGGACACCCCGGCATAGATCAAAGGAAGTTCCACATTGTGCAGGGCGGAACTGCGGGGAAGCAGGTTAAACGTCTGGAAGACGAATCCAATCTTCTGATTGCGGATGGTCGCAAGGTCGTTGTCGTCCATATCGCTCACGTTTTGGTCATCGAAGCGATAGAGTCCTTCGGTCGGTGTGTCGAGACATCCGAGGATGTTCATCAAGGTGGATTTCCCGGATCCCGAGGGTCCCATGATGGCGACGTACTCGTTCATCGCGATATCGAGGGTGGCGCTCCGAAGGGCGTGCACCTTTTCCGCCCCCATGTCATACACTTTCGAGATATTCTGCATGTGGATCATAGCCATGAACGGATTCCTTACTTCTCGTCCTTGGGGGCCGCCGAACGACCACTATTGTCGATCCGGATTTTGGAATTATCCTCCAGATCCCGACTCACCGCTCGGTAATTGCCCTTGATAATCTCCTGTCCTTCTTTCAGTCCATCCAGCACCTCGATAAAGGAATCGCTGCTGATGCCGGTGTGGACCACCTGCTTGCGTGCCACGCCTCCCGCCGCGAGGAAGACAACCTGATCCGGTTTTGCTCTCTCTTCCTTTTTCGGAGTTGAGGCCATGCCTTCCTGACCTTCTTCCATGGGCTGCTCTTCGCTCTTCTTTCGCGGATCGCGCGTCGTGACGGCTTGCAGAGGCACGGCCAGGACATTCGTTTTCGTTTCGGTTTCTATTTTCGCCGAGCAGGACATTCCGGGACGAAACTCGACCCCTTTGTCCAGCAGGAGCAACCGCACCTCGAAATTCGTCACCTCTTCCTGTGTGCCCGCCGCCTTGGTATTCGCGGTGTTCGCGATCTGATACACGACTGCAGTGAAGATTCTGTCCGGAAAGGCATCCACTTCCACGCGTGCGGTATCGTTGAGGGAGATCAGGACGACATCATTTTCATTGACCTCCACGCGGGCTTCCATCACCGCCAGATCACTCACGGTCATGATCTCGGTCCCCTGGGTAAAGCTCGAACCCGATACTCGTTCTCCGTTCTTCGACAGGAGTTGGCTGACGATGCCATCGATCGGAGAGTAGATCGACGTCTTGCCCAGATTCTCCTTCTGTCGCGTGAGAAAGGCCTGGGAATTCTGCACATCGTATTCCGCAGATTCCACGTTCGAGGTTGCCGCATCAAGGGCATTTTTTCCGCTTTCGAAATCCGAGTCGGAAATGAGTCCTTTGGAATGAAGTTCGCTCTGCCTCTTGAACTCCGACTCGATGCGCTTCAGGTCGGCCCGGCGCTGCACCAGGGCAGACTTGGCCCGATTCAGATTGGCCACCGCCTGATCGCGATCGGCGAGATAGGCATCCGGTTTGATACGGCAGAGAAGTTGTCCCTTCCGAACACGATCCCCTTCCTTGACGGGCAGATCGATAATCTCTCCGCTCACCTCGGCATTGATCTTCACCTGAGTTTGAGGATTGATCTTTCCATTCGCCTCGACGACCTGCACGAGGGTCATGCGTTTGACCTTTTCGGTCTGTACAGCAATAACCTTTTCCTTGTTGCCCGACACCAGAACGATGACGATGAGAGCAACCACGAGGAGTCCCAGCGAGGAGAAGATGATGAGCTTTTTCCGGCTTTTCTTTTTTCCGTTTGCCATGAAGATGCCTCTACGTTTGGGGAGGGATCATTTCCCGAGTGTATGATCGAGTTGTTTTCGCGCCACGAGATAAGAAAAGGTGGCATTGACGAGATCGGCCTCTGCGGAGGTCTGATTGGCAGTTCCAACCAGGACGTCCAGAAGCGTGCCTGCTCCAAGACTGTAGCGTTCCGAGGCGATACGCTGGTCCTCACGAGCCGAGGCTAGCGTGCGTGTGGCAATGTCCACGTTCTTTTCCGCCGTTGCAAGGGCATTAAGGGCCTTGCGAATTTCTCCCGCGACCCGCCGCTCTAGTTGGAGCCTGGTATTCTCCGCATCGAGGGCATCATATTCGGCCCGTTCCACTGCGGTGCGGGTGGAGAAATTATTGAAGATGGGTAGGGACACCGACAAGCCATACGTAAACCGGTCGTATTCGTTGAAGTCGCGCAGTTCCAGATTGCTCCACCCGTATCGGGCGAAGGCCGACAGGTTCGGGAAGTATCCCGCCCTCGCGATGGCGACGGATTTCTGCTGCCCTTCCACCTGAAGCGCCGCGCTGCGACAGTCGGCACGTAGTTCCAGGGCATTGCGAACCAGAGCTGGAAAATCTCCAAGATCCTTGCGATACCCATCCATTTCTCCCGCGCTCAGACGCGTGACGATGCCTGCGTCATCCACTGCAAAGGACTCGTCAGGAACGAGTCCAATCAGGGTTTGCAAATCCACCAGCGCATCTCGGTAGTTGCCTTCGGCCTGCAGGAGAGCGAGTTCATCGCGTCCGACCTGTACTTCCTGACGAAAGACATCGGCCTGGGGACTGGAGCCGACGGCATACATTTCGCGCACGCGCACCAATTGTTTGCGACTCCGTTCGATATTGCTTTTCTGCACCTGAATCAATTCCCGCAGACGCAGGACGGTGTAGAACTGCGACTGGATGGCGAAGACAAGATCCTGGCGAGTGCGATCGAGCGTGAACTCCGACGCCTTCTGCGCGAGGATACCGCGGTCCACCGTGTAGATGGTTCCGAGCCCGTCGAATAAGGTCAGGTTACTCCCGATCGAGTAGGTGAAGGAATTGCGGGACGTGTACGGCACCTGGCCGCGGAAGTAAATCACGTCCTGATCCGATCGACTCCAGGATCCACTGGCGTTCAGGTCCGGCAGGAATTGCCCAAAGGCCTGGACCTTTGCACCACGTGCCCGTTCCACATCATGACGGGAACGCTGAAGATCGGCATTGCTGGCCAAACCCGTACTGATACAACGGTCGAGCGAATACCCTTGTCCCCAGGCGGCCGGCACAGACAACGCAAAGGAAAGAAGACAAAGCGAGAGGAGATGAGGTCTGATCATGCGGTACTCCAGGTGAACACCAGTTCCGAGCCCCTTCGGATCGGGATGAAAGACAAACAGAAAACGCATCGCGTGGTCTTTTGTTTCACGCGCGCAGGAAGTCCGGCAATCGACGCAGGGTTTTTCTTACTCCAATCTGCTCCTTGGTGATGGTGCCCTGCTTCACCGCATCCACCTGAGATTCGAGATACACAAGTGCATCTTCCACTGTGTCGGGAATCCTACCCAACAGTATCGCATCCTCCGCCAGAATTTTAAGCACACCCACCACGACACCCGGAGACAGCGAGAAGCGATCCATGATGGCCTCCCCCGTGAGTGCGGGTTGCCAGAGACGTACCTCGTCCCGTCCCACCAGATCGGCGATGGTCGTACGCAGATACTCGTAATTCCGCATATACCGACGCACCAGGGTTGGGTTCTTGGACGTAATGTCTGCCTGGCATAGGACAAGCAGTTCCATGATATCCTCGCCCGCTTCAGTCAGGAGCCGCCGAATGGCAGAGTCCGTTACCTCCTCCTTGACCAGAGCAATAGGTCGCAAATGCAAGGCCACCAACGTGGCCACCAGCGCTACCTTGTCCTTCGGGTACCCGTAGGATTTCAGCAGCCGATGCGTCATGCGCGCTCCCAGCTCCGCGTGGCCGTAGAAAGTCCACCCGACGCCCTCCACGAATCGCTTGGTGCGCGGTTTCGCCACGTCGTGCAAGAGCGCCGCGAGCCGGATCCACACGTCTTCACTCATCTCTCCCGCATTGTCCAACACACGCAGGGTGTGAAAGAAGACATCCTTATGATGAAAATTACGAACTCCGTCGGGATACTCCAGACTGCGCTGATCCACCCCTTTCAGCGCTTGGAGTTCGGGATACAGCGAGTGCAGGAGGTCGTGTTCCTCCAACAAACGCAGGACGCGTGAGGGAGGATCCATCGCGAGAATATCAAGCAGGTACTCTCCCTTCCTTTCGGGAGGAAGGAGGCGCAAAACGTCCGCGCCTGGCAGCCCCCGCACCGATGCATCCTCGATGCCAAATCCTCGTCGTCCCGCCTCAAAAAACGCGGATAGAATCCGTTCGGCTAATTCAGAAGACGATTCCATGTCATAATGGAGACGGATGTCGTGATTTCCGGGACCTTCCACAAGCGAGAGGAAAGAAGGAAGAGGTGGGTGAGTGGACATCGGATGGTGCTTTCGAAAGCCGGAACGGACGGCGGGATCTAGATGTCGAAATGACAGCGTGAAAGTAAGAAAAAACTGACACAATGCCCGGTCAATTTTCACGACCGGCGAAAACTCTCATGAAATCCGCATCCGCTTCATGGCATTATTTTTGCTTGAATTACATCGCCGCTGTTCTGCGGCCTCTGTTACGAAAACATGATACTGCATACCAGTCTTCGAATTTTCCAAGCAAGGAGCACACCATGAGTAAAATCATCGGCATCGATTTAGGGACCACGAATTCTGTGGTCGCGGTGATGGAGGGCACCACTCCGGTGGTCATTCCCAATTCCGACGGAGGCCGCACCACGCCTTCCGTTGTCGCATTTAAGAAGGATGGAGAACGCCTGGTTGGCAATGCCGCCAAACGGCAGGCAGTCACCAATCCTCAGAACACGATCTACTCGATCAAGCGGTTCATGGGTCGGTACTACAGCGAAGTTACCAGCGAGATGGCCGAAGTTCCCTACACCGTGATCAACGGAGACAACGGATCGGCCCGCATTGACATCAACGATCGCCAGTATTCTCCTCCTGAAATCAGTGCGATGGTGCTGCAGGCACTCAAGAAATCTGCCGAGGATTATTTGGGACAACCTGTCACGGAAGCCGTCATCACGGTACCCGCGTATTTCAACGACGCTCAGCGCCAGGCCACCAAGGATGCCGGAGAAATTGCGGGACTCACGGTGCGCCGCATCATCAACGAACCGACAGCCGCGGCTCTGGCCTATGGTCTCGATAAAAAGCAGAAGCAGGAGAAGGTGGCGGTGTACGATCTCGGGGGAGGCACCTTCGATATTTCCATTCTTGAGCTTGGCGATGGCGTGTTCGAAGTTCGCTCCACCAATGGGGATACCCATCTCGGTGGTGACGATTTCGACAAGCGCCTGATCGACCATCTGGCCGATGAGTTTCAGAGAGCCGAGGGGATCGATCTGCGCAAGGATCCCATGGCCCTCCAGCGTTTGCGTGAAGCGTCAGAGAAAGCGAAGATGGAATTATCCACCCTGATGCAAACAGAGATCAACCTCCCCTTCATCACCGCCACGGCCGACGGCCCGAAGCACCTAACGATGACCATCACCCGGACACGATTTGAGCAGTTAGTGGACGACCTCATCAAGAGGACCGTCGAGCCCTGTAAACGCGCCCTGCAGGATGCCGGTCTGACGCCGCAAGACATCGACGAGGTGATTCTCGTGGGCGGTTCCACCCGAATTCCCCGAGTGCAGGAAGTCGTTCGCAATCTCTTCGGTCGGGAGCCCCATAAGGGTGTCAATCCCGATGAGGTGGTGGCTGTGGGTGCTGCCATTCAGGGTGGCGTTCTTTCAGGGGATGTTACGGACGTACTTCTTCTCGATGTCACTCCCCTTTCCCTCGGCATCGAGACCCTGGGCGGTGTGATGACGACGCTCATCTCGTCCAACACCACCATCCCCACGCGAAAGAGCGAGGTCTTTTCCACCGCCGCCGATAGCCAGACTTCTGTGGAAATCCATGTTCTCCAGGGAGAGCGTCCCATGGCCGCCGATAATCGCTCTCTGGGACGCTTTCATCTCGATGGGATTCCCCCTGCTCCACGTGGCGTCCCTCAGATCGAAGTGACCTTCGACATCGATGCCAACGGCATCCTGAACGTCTCGGCCAAGGACAAAGCCACCAGCAAGGAGCAGACCATTCGCATCACCTCATCGAGCGGTTTGAACAAGGACGAGGTAGAAAAAATGCGGATGGAAGCGCAGCAGCATGCCGCTGAGGACAAGAAACGTCGAGAGGAAGTCGATCTGCGCAATCAGGCCGATAGTCTCATTTTCCAGAGCCGGAAACAGCTCGAGGATTTTAAAGACAAGCTTGATGCCGCGACGGTGGAGCGCATCACCTCCGAGGTAAAAGCTCTCGAGGATGCGTTGAAGAGCGGGCTGGCTGCCGACATCCAGTCTCGGATGGATCAGCTGCAGAAGACCTGGAACGAGGCCTCTTCGAAGATGTACCAGCAGGCCTCCCAGTCCACCCCGGGCCAGGAGACGGGACAGAGTGCCGATCCCGGACAGCGCCCCGTCGAGGATGCGGATTACGAAGTTGTGGATGACAAGAAATAACTCCTTCGAATGAAGAGAAAAGGCCCGTCATGACAATGGCGGGCTTTTTCGTATTTTCTTCCGATTCGTTTCTGAACCTTGTTCCGGAGATCCCATGCTCGATCCCACCCTGCTCGATATTCTCGCCTGTCCTCTTGGAAAAGCCCCTCTCCGACTCGAAGAAAGTCGCCTCGTCTGTACCCGCTGCGGCACGAAGTTTCGCGTCGAAGACGACATTCCCATCATGCTCATGGAAGAAGCGGAACTCCCCGAGGGAGTGACTCGAATGGAAGACCTGGCCTGCTGGCCGAAAGAGCACTGACAGGGCGAACCAAAAATGCAACACGGGACTCCTACCGGAGTCCCGCGTTTTATTTAAGGGTGGTCAAAGCTGGCGTGCGGCGAGGACATCCCTCACCTGCTGCGCTATTCCATCCGTATCGATTCGATATGCATGATACAGCGCTTCCGGTGTGCCTGATTCTCCATAGGTATCGTAGATCCCAATCCGCTTCATCGGAGTGGGCTGATGCTCGCCCAGCACCTCTGCTACCGCGCTCCCCAAGCCTCCGATCACATTGTGATCTTCGACGGTAAAGACGAATCCCGTATCTCTGGCTGCGCGTATGATGCCGTCGATATCCAGCGGTTTGATTGTGGGGACATTGACCACGCGTAGATCGAGTCCCTCGGCCGCCAATCTGCGGGCGGCCTCGAGGGCATGGGCCACTACGGCTCCCGTGCAGAAGATGGTTGCATCGCCGCCCGGTTTCAGTTCGTCCACCGCACCGAAACGGAATGTGTAGGAATCATCGTGCACATCGTCGACGCTCTGTCGAGTGAGGCGAAGGAAGGCGGGATGGGACCAGGTCATCAAAAAGCGCAGCATTGTACGCGTTTCGCGGTCATCGGCGGGCTGAAGCACAGCCATGCCCGGAAGGCTTCGCATCAGGGCGATATCCTCGAGTGCCATCTGACTGTATCCGTCCTCCCCCACTCCAATTCCGCAATGGGTTCCAACGATCACCGCATTTGCATCCGGGTAGGCGATAGACATCCGGATCGCATCGAACCGCCCCGTGATAAAAGTGGAGAAGGAGCAGAGAAACGCCTTCTTGCCCATATTCGCCAGTCCTGCAGCAGTGCCGATCATATTCTGTTCCTGGATTCCCATCTCGAAAAACCGATCGGGGAAGCGGGAGGCGAAGAGGTGGGACTGGGTGGACTTCGAAAGATCCGCATCGAGAACGACAATGGCGGGGTATTCGGCTCCGAGAAGCGCGAGTTCTTCTCCAAAGGACAGACGGGTCGCTTTCTTCATATCATCGCCCTCCTTCCACGAGGTGTTGCTCGAGTTCTCTCACCGCCCGATCGGCTTCTTCGGCGGACGGGGCTTTTCCGTGCCAATCGATGACACCTTCCATGAAGGAGACTCCTTTCCCTTTGGTGGTATGCGCAATGATGAAATGAGGACGGCCCTGTAGAGCGGCCGACTGCAGTATCGCGGCTTCGATCTGAATCGGATCATGACCATCGATTTCCTGCACGTCCCAGCGAAATGCACGCAACTTCTCGGACAGCGGTTCGAGATTCATCACCTCGTTCGTAGGGCCATCGATCTGTCCCTTGTTGTAATCAAGAAACACCGTAAGATTATCGAGACCGAATTTCGGAGCCGACAGAAGTGATTCCCATATTTGCCCTTCCTGGATTTCTCCATCCCCTACCAGACAGAAGATGCGGCGGGGACTACCATCCAGTTTCGACGCCATGGCCATGCCTTGCGCGATGGACAGCCCCTGTCCGAGCGACCCTGTCGATGCTTCGAGGTGGCGATAGGCCAGACGATGAGGATGGCCCTGCAACCGACTTCCCAGCGTTCTCAAACTCAGGAGCTCTTCGTGCGGGATGAGTCGGAGTTCCGCGAACACCGCGTACAGTGCGGGCACTCCGTGTCCCTTCGACAGGATGAACCGATGCCGATCCGGCGCATCTTCAGTCTCTGGCTCGAGATTCATGTGGTTGAGAAACAGGGTGGTGAGAATATCGATGGCAGAGAGAGAGCCACCGGGATGGCCAGACTTGGCCGCGGCGATCATGCGAATAATGTCGATCCGCAAGCGGGTGGCGATGCGGTCGAGTTCGCGGGCGGAGAATTTCATGAAGTGTGACGAGTAAAGGGTGAAGAGAGAGGGGTTAGGAGAGGAGGGAGTCGTCGATATCGATCATCATGCGAAGCATGGCGGAACTCAGGGTTTTTCCCTGGGCATCGTTTTTCAGAGACACGGTGCCGCCGCCACCAAGTGCTTTCGGAAGAATGAAGTTAAGCGCATGAAGATTAGGAAGTTCGTACCGAAGCACGTTCCCATGACAGATTCCGGCAAAATGGTCGGCCACCCGTTCCGGAGTGAGCACGTCCCGGAGCACGGGATAAAACTTCGGCTCACGAGCAATCACTCCCACGTTCGCGGCGTCCCCTTTGTCTCCACTGCGGGCGTGCGCAATCTCGATCAGCATAATCGTACGTGTCATCAGCGTACCTCCACATGGATGGATGGTTCGACTGCGGTTTTCTTGAGCAATGCCGGCCAATACGCGATCACATCGCTCGGTTTGGGGCGCCCCCCAGCGAACCCGGTGACCGAGGGAGGACCGGTGAGAACCAACGGGATGAGTTCCGCTCCGAAGCGAGCGACATGATCCTTGCGAGGCCCGCGCACTCCGATGCGAAGTATGACTTCGTTAATCACATCGGGCATGGGGGCGATGGGACCGTGACAACTGTTGAGTCCTAAAAACTCGGTCCGGATTTCGTCGAAAGCAAGACCGAGATCATCCATGCGTGTTCTCAGGATCTGATCGGCGGCTACCGCTTTTTCGAACGCGTCCGGCCATGCGTAGGTAAGGGTACCGAAGGCAGCGTAGCCATCGTGATAGGCGGCGGACACTTTATACATATCGGTTCGCGGACGGCCTGCCACATCGAACACCTTGACGCGGTTCGGTGCTTCCTGTTCCACGCGGATACTGGTGAAATCCGCAACGACATCAGGAGTGATGTACTCGGTGGGATCACCAATTTCGTACAGAAGCTGTTCGGTAACCGTTGCGACCGAAACCAATCCTCCCGTGTGTTCATGTTTGGTGATGATCACCGATCCGTCGGGATAGGCTTCTGCGATGGGAAACCCGATGTGGGCCATATCGGGAACGGCCTTCCAATCACCCAAAAAATTCCCTCCCGAACTCTGGGCACCGCATTCCAGAATGTGACCAGCCACCGTGCCCGCAGCCATGAGATTCCAGTCCTCTGGTGACCACCCGAACTCATGAATCATCGGTGCGAGCGTGAGTCCGGTATCGGTCGTGCGTCCGGTGATGATGATCTGAGCCCCCTGTCGGAGGGCCTCCACGATGGGCATCGCCCCGAAATACACATTGGCCGAAACGATCCGATCGCGCACGGTGGTCAGCGGGGCTCCGGTTTCCATGTGCGCGAGCGCATGCCCAGCGTCGGTGAGAGTATCGAGGGAGTCCAGAATATCATCTCCCATCACCACCCCGATCTTCAGATTCCGGATGCCCAGGGACTCGGCGATCCGATACACTTCGTCTCGACAGGCCAGAGGATTGACCCCGCCGCCATTGGTGATGACGGTGATGCCCCGAGCGACCAGCTCGGGCAGGATGCGCCCGATCTGTGCAGGGAGGTCCCGTGCATAGCCCAGGGCAGGATCCCGCATTTTCTGTTTTTGCAGGATGGACATGGTGACCTCGGCCAGGTAATCCATGACCAGGTAATCGATGGGACCTCGAGCCACTTGATGATAGGGAGCATCGATAAGATCTCCCCAGTAGCCTTGGCCGCTGGCGATGCGGATAAATGGTTTCATGTGTCCTTTCCTGCCCTCGGAATCGTATTGAACCGAGGAAAATTGAAGTTACGGAAAGAGGGGTGCAAAGGCAAAATCAGCCCAGCCAACCCTGAGGAAGTCGGGCCACGCCCACGAAAACAAGTACAGCGATACCTCCCAAGAGCATGAGATATCGACGAGCCCGTTGAGGATCGGGCAGTGAGGACCACTTTCCCGCCATGTGGGAAAGTCCCACCGCCAGGAGCATGATCACCGCATGCTCCGCGTGGATGGGTTGAAATCCAAGCCCCTGAGCGAGATAGGTAATGAACAGAACGAGCCCGAGTACGAATTGAACCGTGAGAGTCCAGGCCAATACTGGCATCAGCCGTTGATCGAGCCTGGAGAAGGAGGTGGATCGCAGGGCGACGATGAGAAAACGAAGGAGAGCGAAAATCGCCACGATCACAATTCCCCAACGAAGGAAGGAATGCAGGTGCAAGAGTCCAGTAAGCATGGAAGTCCTTAGAGTGTGTTTCGTGCATCCTACAACACACGAGATCTTGGAATGATTCGCGAAGAAGCGTTTCTCCGGTCGCTGTTTTGTCCTATCTTTCACCGCTTTCCATCCCGGGCTGCTGCGAATCCTCGCGCGCTCGGAGTCGCATCCATTGCACGGAGCACCTCTCTCATCGAATCCCGTTTCTCTCACCAACGGCAGGTTCCCATGACTTCCGAAAAGAGCACGTCTTCCCGAGTATCGGACTTCCCCTTCACCTATTGGTTGGTGATTATCTTCGAATTCTTCGAGCGGGGTTCCTATTACGGCATGATGAGCATCCTCTCCGTGTACATGACCGACATCCTCGGCTTCTCCAAGGTCGGGGTGGGAGTGATTAAGAGTACGATCCAACCCCTTCTGTACTTCCTCCCCATCATTACCGGAGCCATCGCCGATCGGGTGGGGTACCGGCGCACTCTGATGGTAGCCTTCTCTTTGCTCGGCACCGGATATATCCTCACTAGTCAGATGACCACATACGGAGCGGTGTTCCTTTCCCTCGTCATCATGGGACTCGGAGCCGGGACCTTCAAGCCGGTGATTTCAGGCACGATCGCCAAACTCACCAACGAAAAAAACAGCACGCTGGGCTTTGGTATTTTCTATTGGTCCATCAATCTCGGCGCCTTCCTGTTTCCTCTCTTCCTCGTGCCGATGCTGAAAAATATTAGCTGGCATTATGTGATGCTGGCTTCGGGAATCTGCACCGGGATGCTCTTGCTCCCGACCCTGTTTATTTACAAGGAGCCCACCCGGGTGGAGGGACCAAAGACCTCGTTCGGGCAGACCATTCGGGATATCTTCAGCAAACTGGCCATCGTATTTACCGACTGGCGGTTCATCCTTTTCATTTTCATCTACTCCTGGTTCTGGATACTCTATTTCCAGATGTTCGACAGCGTACTCTGGTATGTAAAGGACTTTGTCGATGCCACTCCTCTCAACGAGGCGGTCAAGTCCCTGACCGGAATCGACTGGAAATTCGATGTCGAACACGTGACGGTCATCAACGCGTTTACCATCATCGCTCTCCAGTTGTTCGTGTCGATGATCGTGAACAAGACGAAGGCTCTTCCGACCATGATCACCGGGATTACGTTCGCTACCATCGGGATGGCCATTCTCGCGATCAACACCAGTATCTGGGTGTTCATGCTTGGCATCATTATTTTCTCCCTCGGTGAAATGACCGCGCATCCCAAATTCATCAGCTATCTGGGACTCATCGCTCCCGAAGACAAGAAAGCAACCTATATGGGCTTCGGGTTCCTGTATGGGTTCTTTGGAAGCTCGATCGGAGGTCTCCTCGGTGCGACCCTGTATGTGAAGTTTGTTGATAATCCCATGATCGTTTATGTCCGTGACGCATTCGTTGCGCGAGGCATGACTCCGGCCTTTGCCGATAACGCACCCATTGCCGACGTGATCGCCGCCGGACAACAGGTTGGATTGACCAAGGCCGATATCGCCTCCCATGCGATGACCAGCGAGCTCTGGCTGATCTTCAGCGGAATTGGCGTCCTCTGTATCCTGGGTTTACTTGCATACCAAAAATTCATAGTTTCGAAACGACCACATGCCCATTGACCGCTTGGTCGTGAACTGCTTTCCCCCATCTTCTAAGGATACACCATGAAAGGAAGTCAGAACGTTATCAATGCCTTGCAGGAAGTCCTGCACGACGAAATCGTTGCCATCAATCAGTATTTTCTCCATGCGGAAATGTTGGAGAACTGGGGTTTGTCGGGATTGGCGATGACGGTGAAAAAGGATAGTATCGACGAAATGAAACATGCCGAACTCGCCATTGAACGGATTCTGTTTCTCGAGGGCGAACCCAACATGACCCAACCCATCAACATCACGGTGGGAACCAGTGTCGAGGAATTCTTCAAGGCCGATCTGGCTCTCGAAGTTGGAGCCGTAAAGAAGTATAACGACTTCGTGAACCTCTGCGCCGTTGAAGGCGACAATGTGACCCGCGATATCATGCTCCAGTTGCTCAAGGACGAAGAGAGGCATGCGGAGTGGCTGGAAACCCAGCTCGAGCTCATCCGTCACCTGGGCATCCAGAACTATCTGGCCGCTGCCAAATAGCGCGGTCGATCTGACATTGGCAGGGCGATCCACAAGTGGATCGCCCTGTTTTTTATTGCCCGCACCCTACCATGCATGTGCTCCATCGAGCGCGCACGATTATCGGATGATCAACACCTTGCGAGTTGCCGAGAACGACCCCGCGGTCATACGCAGGAAGTACGTGCCTGGCCGCAGGGTGCGCACCGACACCGTGGTCGTATGCGAACCACGCGTCCAGTTGTCCCGCGTTGCGATCATCACGCGGTGCCCCGACGCGTCGTAGAGTGCGATCTCAACGGTTCCGGATTCCGCAACGGTGAAGGGCACGGTGAGCGTCGACGAAGCCGGATTCGGATACTGGGTTCCGAGGGCATATCCTTGATCGACGATGGGAGCGAGGGCATCGGTACGCGTCAGGATGGCACTGGTCATCCACAATCCCCGTCCGTGGGTTCCAGCGTATAGAATACCATCGGGAGTGATTTTCAGATCGTCAATCACCACGGTAGGAAGTCCGTCACCGAAGGGAATCCAGTTCTCGCCCTCATCCATGCTCACATACACGCCTACATCTGTACCGGCAAAGACGATGCGGGGGTCCTTGTCGTAGACGACAAGTGCTCCCACCGGTCCCTTGGGCAGGGAGGTCTGGGGCGTAGCTCCCGTCATGTATTTCCAGGTCACTCCCCCATCGCTCGTGCGATACACGCCGCTCTTCACGTCGAAGGACGAGGTACCAACATAGGCGATGTCGCCGTTTGTTGGGTGGACCGCCACGGAAGCGAGGAACAGAGCCGGGAGCCTTTGATTGATGTCGGTGCCGGAGACATCGGTCCACACGGCATCGACAGCCATGGAGTTTGTGGTACGAAAGGCTTTGCCCGTACTACCGGTCACGCCCCACAGGACATCCGGATTCTTGGTACAAATGGAAAGATCCTGGAATTGCCGTGTCCAGGACGTGCCCTTGGTCAGATCATCGGAGATCGCCACCCACTGCGCACCCTTTCCATTGGTTCGATACACCTTATTCCCGGCGATAAACAACACGTTGTTGTTGGTGGGGTGCATGAGGAAGGGAGCAATGAAGGACATGTACTCGGATGTTCCACTGGTGCGTTCCAGTCCGTTGGTGATGCGGGTAAAGGTTCCGCCATTATTGTCGGTACGTGCGATGTTGCCGTATTGGGATTCCACATAAAATGTGCTGGGCACCTTATGGTCGAACGCGGTGTACCCTCCATCCCCACTCCACGAAAGAAGGGTCCAGTTGGGATTTCCCACCACGCCGATATTGTTGCGTCGATCCTGGGTACCACCGACAACGCGGGATGTGTTCTGTCGATCGAAATCGATTCCGTAGAATTGATAGGTCGCAAGGTTGGTGGCCAATTCGTTCCACACCACAGAATTGGCCAGGCAATCCCTCGTGCGGTACACGCCACCGTCTCCGGTGACGACCAGTGTTTTCGGATCGATGGGATCGAAATCCGCGCTATGCATGTCCACCCAGGCATTGGCGAGGTTGTCGCCTTGCTTGGAAATTTTTGTGAAGGACTGTCCACCGTTCGTCGATCTCCAGGTCTCGATCCCCCCCATGAAAATGATGTCGGGATTGGTGGGATGGACGCGCACAAAAAGGTTGTAATCGCCCTGTGCCCGCATGAAGGTCTTGAACGAGGCATTGTCGGAAGCCGGCAGTCGGGTCCACGAGGTTCCTCCTGTCGTGCTTTTGTAGAGGCCCATGAAGTCCATGTCTCCGGGATAGGAACTTCCCGCCGACGTGGGTGCTCGACGCGCCGCGAAAACGATGGCTGCGAATATGGTCCCGGGATGAGAGATGCTCTGATCCAGCACGATACGCCCGCTGGAATCAGGTGCGGGAAGATTGTCGGTCACCTTGGTGAAGGTAAACCGATCACCGTTGCTCTCGGATACGAAGATGCCATTCAACGACGTGCCGTTATAGTACCCCATGCCGGCGATCACGCGACGCGGGTTGGAACGATCCACGATCACGGAGCGCGCGGGACCGGGAAGCACGTTCTTCCAGCTTCCTCCCCCATCGGTGGTCTTGAACACCCCACCCGAGGATCCACCGAACGACACTGCGCAGAAGATCGTGTCCGCTCCCAAGGGGTGAAGTTCCACCTGATTGATGCACTGATCCCCGTTCGGAATGGAGGTGAGGATATTGCGCCAAGACCGTCCCCCGTCGGTGGTCTTGTACAGCCCGTTCCCATATACTGCGTCGTAATTGTTGCTTCCCTCTCCCGTGCCAACATATACGGTTTCGGGATTTCGTGGATCGATGGCCAGATGGCCCACGGCGAGGGTGGGGAGCATGTCGGTAAGCGGAAACCAGCTCGCGCCGGAATTTGTGGTTTTCCATACTCCTCCCGCAGCGGCTCCCGCATACATGATCGATGGATCACTGGGGTGGTAGCGCACGATACGCATGCGACCCGCCGCGTTGAAGGGTCCCCCGCAAGACCACGTATTTGAAAACAGCGCCTTGCGCAAACTCAGGGCCTGGATCTGCGCATCGCGATGAGACACGGCGGCGGCGAGGCCTTCGCGTACCGAGACGGAGGATTGAAAGGTGCGTGGGTACACGTAATAATCGAGATGAGGCACGGGCTGCGCTTCACGCTGCGCATCCGGCCAGGCCTGACGATCAATCGCCTTTTGCTCCTGCTTCATGCGGGAGGATTCGGAGATGACGCGGGTAGGAAGAATGGTGGTACGAAGGGAAAGGAGCCCCGTCGCTGTCAGAAGACCGACAGCGAACGCGGCACCGAGGGCAATCGTATGCCTGATCATGGAGAACCTGTGGTGGTGAGGAATCAATCGTCGCCTGAGGCGACCTGTCGGCAGCGCGGATGCGAGTGACAATCCCTGCCTCCGACGATGCATTCAAGATAGGAGTTTCTCCGATGAAAACATGATCAGGGGGGCGCATCGAAGTGCGGGCATCGATGCCGATTCTCCGGTGATCTGGTCTTTCTCTCGTTGCGCTTCTCCTGTGGGATTCCTATGTTGGCCCATGCCTTTCTCCGCCTCTATTTCCGATAGCCTTCCAGCCTCGCACGTACAGCAGGCCATTCTCCATTTCGTCAGGGACACCATCCTTGCCTGTGTGCATGGGGAGTCCCTGCCCGAGGCCGATCCTCTGCTCGAAGGAGTGTCCCACCACGGGGTGTTTGTCACCCTGCATGTGCGTGGCACCTTGCGGGGATGTATCGGAACCCTCGATGCCACCCTTCCACTGTCGGAGGCCCTCATGCGGAGCGCGATGGGCGCGGCCACACGGGATTGTCGTTTCGAGTCCATCCGTCACGCGGATCTGGAAGCTATAACGGTGGAGGTCAGTCTTCTCGGTCCACCCCATCCGATCTCCGGTCCCGATGAGATTATCGTGGGTCGACATGGACTCCTGCTCGAGACCCGTTCGGCGCGTGGACTCCTGTTGCCTCAGGTGGCCGTGGAATTCGATGTCACGGCGGAGGGCTTTCTCGACATGCTGTGTCGAAAGGCCGGCGTTCCGAAAGACACCTGGAAAAACCCCGAGGTACGACTGTCCTGTTTTCCTGCCACTGTCATTTCGGATTCCCCTTCTCATGCCTGACACGCCGATTCAACTATACATGACACGCCGATTCAACTATACATGACACGCCGATTCAACTATACCTGACACGCCAATTCAACTATACCTGACACGCCAATTCAACTATGCCTGACACGCTGATTCAACGCCCCACCGCAGTCGAGGGTCTGTTTTATCCCGGCAGGGAGAGGGAACTGCGCTCGATGCTCGAAGAGTTCACGAGTGGGCCCAGGGTTCTTTCCGATCGGGATCGTATTCGTGGTCTCATCGTTCCTCACGCCGGGTATGTGTATTCAGGCGCCGTGGCGGGCAAGGCGTACCGTGAACTGCGATCCCGTGCCTTCACCACGGCAGTGATCATCGCCCCGAGCCATCATGCGTCCTTCTCCGGGGTCTCGGTGTATCCTGGTGATGCCTACGAGACCCCATTTGGTCCCGCGCGCATCCATCGGACGCTTCGCGAGCGCATTCTCGACGCCGGCTCCGGCATCCCTCTGTTCCGCAGCAAGGAAGGGCATGGCAGAGAACATGCCATCGAAGTACAGCTTCCCTTCCTTACCCACCTTCTGCCGGGGGTATCCATCGTTCCTCTCGTCATGGGGCAGCAAAACGAGGACATCTGTCTGGGACTGGCGGCGGTACTGGCCTCGGTGTTTGATGAGTCCATCCTTCTGGTCGCATCCACGGACCTCTCCCATTATCACCCCATTCTTCGCGCGGAGGCCCTGGACTCGCAGGTGGAGGCGTCGATCCGCGAGCTGGATACTTTCGGGCTGTTGCGCGATCTGCGATCAGGACGAGGGGAAGCCTGTGGCGGAGGTCCTACGGCCTCGGTACTGGCCGCGTCCGTAGCCGCTGGGGCGACGCACGCCAGGGTGCTCGAACGAACCACCTCCGCCTCGGTATCGCGGGACACCGACAAGGTGGTCGGTTATCTCTCGGCAGTACTCTATGCACGCGACTGACCCCCACTCTCCTTCCCTACGTCTTTCGATACTCGGTCTCGGTCGCGTCGGGGCCAACATCGCCCGGCATGCCCATTCCGCAGGAGTCCCACTCGGATCCCTCGTCACACGCACTCCTCAGCGGGACTCCGTGGGAGATCTTCGGCTTCTTGGCGTCCCTCTGTGTTCCAGCACTGAGAGCGTCGATCCCGACACGACCCATCTGCTTGTAGCGGTTCCTGACCCCTGGATCGCCTCGGTGGCCGCGCCAGCTTTGGATGAGGCCCGAGCGAGGGGATGGGTGGTGGCCCATTGTTCCGGATTGCGGACCTCTCACCTTCTCTGCGACCTCGGTTTCCCTCCATCCCATTGCGGGTCCCTCCATCCCATTCAGAGCTTCGCGCATTCGGATCTGCCCTTCCCCGCTCTGCGTGGCATCAGCTGCGGGCTCGAAGGGAGCGATCGGTTCGTGGAATCCTGCTTGCCTCTGGTCCGCGCTCTGGGCTGGAATCCTTTGCGCATTCCCACCGAGCACAAAGCGGCCTATCATGCGGCGTGCGTGATGGTGGGCAACTTTCCTACCCTCCTCGTACGCGATGGAGTGGATCTCCTGGTTCGTGCGGGAATCACCTCGGACTCCGCCCGGTCGGCACTTGCCCGAATGCTGGTGCAGGTGGGTACGGCCCTCCTGGATGAAGACGTTGACCGCGCCCTCACCGGTCCCGCAGTGCGTGGTGACACCGACGCGCTCGAGGCACATCGGGAAGCGCTCGACGCGGTGGACCCCGAGATGCGACTCCTCTACGATCTCATCTCCGCCCGCATTCAGCGGCTCAGCGTGTCCCACTCCCGCACGTGAATACGCCGCTTCAGCACGGTGTGTTGACACGTGAATGATGCAGTTCCATAAATACTCGGCGGATGGTTGGCTCGACGGATTCCCAACACCACCGCTCCCGCCACTGAAGACAGGCCGTGCGAAACATCTCGTCTCCCCCGTTCACAGCCTGCACGGCGTGCGCGATCGCGGTGGGGCTCCAATCGTCCGCGACAACCCCGACGTGAGAGGTTCGCACGAAGTCAGCGATGAGAGGAAGAGGACTTGCCACCACGGGAAGGCCGGCATGGACATATTCGAAGAACTTGTTGGGAAGGGAATAACGATAGCTTTCTCCCCTGTCCTCAATCAGACAAAGCCCCACATCGGCGCTTCGGGTCCAGGCCGCGAGGTCCCTCGCGGGTACCGCACCATGCAGATGCACCCGATCTTCGCAGCCGAGCGCGAAGGCACGCGCTTTCAATTCGGGATACAGTGGTCCGTCGCCCAGAAACAGCAGATGATGCGGTGCCAGCAGGGGCATGGCTTCGACGGCACACAGGGCTCCCCTCCCTTCCTGAATGCCACCCTGAAATACAAGCAGACGGGCCTCGGCGGGAATGCGATAGAGTTCACGAAGCGCGAATGCGTCGATGTCGCTGCCTCGCCGCAGGTCGTTGGGTTCGACATCGGTACCTTGCCGAGCATCGTTCGGTTGTTTCACGGTGTCTCGCCGAGGATAGTTCGGGATGACCTCCACCGGATGCCGTGGGAATTCCTCTCGCAAACGCTCCGCGAGCACATCGTTGACCGTCAGGAGGAGCATCGGGATGTCGTCCCGTTGCCGAACGCGCAGGGCGCGGCGCTGTATACGGTTCCAGACCCACTGTGTAAGGGGACGATGATGCAGCGCCGCGATCGCGGAGTAGAGTTCCCGACTGTCGAAGACGAGAGGGATGCGGAGTCTTCGTGCAAGGCGGGAAGCCGCAGGGAGCGTATACACATCGGATGCCAGTACCAGGTCGGGAGCGAATGAGAGAAGACGCAGAGGAGTGCGCTTCCAATATCGTGGCAGTGTGAGGCGAAGCCCACCTCGTCCCACGGGAACGGTCACGATCCCTTCGTGATTGCCGCTCGCGAGCCCGGATTGATCGGGGACGGCGACGAGAATGTCCCAATCCGAGGAAAGGGAATCGATCATGCGGAGGAGGCGGGAATCGCGATTCGGATTTCCGCAGAACGTGACGGCAAGGCGTGGCCGACCAGGCACGAGAGGTTCCGTTTACAGGAGAATGGCGAGAGAAAGGGTATGAGCGGATCCAAGCCCTTCGGAAAAGGGCGTGAAGGCGTAATCGAACAGCCATCGATCGTAGCGGAGACCGAGTCCGGCGGACAGGTCTCTCGTCTCGTATCCGCTCATCCATCCAAGACGAGCGGAGATCATGTTCCGATATTCGAACTCCAGTCCCAGAGCCGCATGGGTTTTCCCTTCTTCGAGCCAGGACACGGATTCACCTTGCAGAGACAGCACGGCGTCCAGTGCTGGGACGGACTCGATCCAGGCCGCGCCCGCGCGGAATGAGGACGGCAGGGTCGGGGCGATGGATCGAAGTTCAGACATGGAGCCGAGATTGTGGAAGGCCAGTCCCGCCTGGAGTTTTGGCAGGGCCGAGGGATGATAGGCAAGGCCCAGATCGAAGGCAAAGCCATCGGTCACGTCCACATAGATTTTCTCGAAGAGATACTTCGCGGTGACGCCGGCCGCAAGCTCGTCGGAAAGGAGCACGCTCGCGGTAAGGCCAGTGGAAAAATCCTTGGAGGAGAAGGTACCCTGAGGATCTCCGGGAACCTGACGAATCTCGATATCCGGAACCTGGGTCAGATGCACGTGGGCCGAGATCGCCATCCCCCACACCGGCACGAGCGCGGAGAGTCGATTGGCGGTGATATCCTGAAACCAAGCATTGTGCAAAATGCCGATCGCGGCGCGAGAGGCAAAGGCCGGCAGCGCGGGATTCCGGTGCGCGGAGGCCGGACCGTTGTCGAGCGCGACCCCTGTCTCGGCGAGGGCAACGGAGCGGGCATCGGCCCCCTGCTTCAGGAAGGAGAGTCCGCTGGCCCCTGCCTGCGCATGGAGAGCGATGGGCGGAACAAAGAGGAAAAGGGCAGCCAGCGCTCCGCGCAGAAGAAACCGGGGGCGCCGTGCACGAAGCAAAGTGATTGCGGAGGCGAAGGACATGGGTCAGAATACCAATCCAATGGAGAGAACGTGGGTTGAGGTTGGAGCGACTGGTTCGAGAATGACGGCGTAGTGCACCACGGGCGTCATTCCCGCGACAGGAGGAATCACCGTAAAGCCGAAGGTGGGTCGTGGCTCGATGTGATCTCCTCCGAGGTCCACGCGTTCCACTCCTGCTCGAAGGACGAACGCAGGCACCAGAGCGACCTCGGCTCCGAAACGGGCCAGGATGGCGTCTCCGCCCCAGGACTCGATTTCAGCCGCTACCGTTCCATATCGCTCGGGCAAACGCCAGGCCACGCCACCGCGCACGATGCGCACAAAGGGATCTTCGGTGCTCTTTCCTCTCTCCGATCCGTACAAGGTACTCGTGTCCCACTTGTACTTGGTAAGAAGTTCCTGTGCAACCACTGCCACGGTCAAGTCCTCCGTCACGAAATACAGTGCTCCCACATCGACTCCGAAACCCGATGTTGAGATATCCCGGTACAGGCCCGAGTAGTAAAATTTGAAGTTCATTCCGATGCTGAATTTCCGCGAGAAGCGATTTCCGAATCCCAGCGCGAACTGGTTCTCGTACACGCTGAGTTTTTCCGTTTCAAATCCATCGGAATCGTACCCCTGCACCTCGGCATCTCCGGCATTGATCCAGGACAAGGATGCCCCAGCGATGCTCTGCGCATCGGGATCTTCGTCGAAACGCTTGGCGCCACGACGAGTCAGGCGAAATTGCTGAGTCAGGGCTACCTGATTGAGGGTGCGATCAAGAGCCAGGAAGGAATAGCTCCCGTACAGGGAGGTGGATTTCTGGAATGGGATGAGGGCGGGATTGTAATAGCCCGCGATGGATCCGTTCGGCACCGCCGACAGTGCATTGCCCATGCCCATGCCCCTGGCCCCGAAGCCGAGGCGTGAGAAACCTCCGGCCTGGGCACCGACCTGAGCGGACAGAGACGCGGTGAGACACACACTCACGATGGACATGGAGAGGGAGAATGTTCTCAGACTCATTGCAGCACCACCACCTTTCCCCAGCGGGGCTCAGCCGAGCCCACTGTCACCTCGATGTAATACAGCCCATTGGCCACTCTCCGGTATCCGTCGTCCCTGCCATTCCAGATTTCATCCTGCTCGCTGTCTGGAGGTCGGGCGGCATTGCGCAGCAGCGTTCGAACCGGCATCATCGCGAAATCATAGATGCGGATCGACACCGATCCATTGGCGTCGGTGCGATAATGCACGCGGCAGACGTCGTCGGCAGGACTAAAGGGATTCGGATAGGCATAAACCTTGCCCGAAGCGCCCACGGGCTGGAAGGCGCGATACACCGACCAGGATGAACCGAAAAACCGTGTCGCGTTGTCCACGGTGAGAAAAAGTCCGTCTCCCGCCACCCAGATCGAATCGCCCATCGAGGCCGCCGCGTAACACGCGGCACTGGTGGCCTGCTGGCGCTGGGTCGGATCGACGAAACGATTGAACTGGAGCCAGGATCGTCCGCCGTCGTCTGAGCGCCACACCCCTTCGTTGGACACGGCATACGCGATGGAATCCCGAAATCCGAAATTATGGGTGAATTCTCCCCGCAGGGCGGTAGACCAGTTGTTGCCTTCGTCGCTCGTGAAACTGATGGCGCGAAACTCCCGTGCATCGAGGGCGTTGATGGTGGAGGCCCATACCATTTTTCTGCCAGCCACGGTATTGCTGCCGAGTGCGACCACGAAATTTCCGCTGATGGGTCGGGATTGATTCGTAGCTGAAAATCTCCGCCACGAGACTCCTCCATCGCTGCTCCGATTGATGCCTCCGGCCGTGCCGACCCAGATCACGCTGTCATTTTCGGCATGCACCGAAAACACGCGATGATTGAGGTTTCCACGAAGTCCAAGATCAGGTCGATCCACCGGGGAGAGATCGAAGGCGAGGGTATCGGCTGGAGAGATGGAATCCAGGAAATCGGGAGGAAGAATCACGGGTGTAAAGGTCTTTCCCCCATCGATACTCTTCCGCAATCCCCCAGCGAAACTCGCGATCCAGACGGCACGAGAGGTGACGGCAAGGTCGTACGTGATGTTGTTGATGGGCGTGGTTACCGCCAGCATCTTGATGGCATTGTTCCCATACGCGAGGGTGAGTACCGACTGATCCTGAGCCTCCATGGGCTGATCGACGCGTTTCCAGGTGGCGCCATTGTCCGCGGACACCGCGAGCCCGCGTCCGACCGGCAGGGAGTTCTCCGAACCCGCCAATGAGCACCAGAGTGTGGATCCATACCAATCCACCGCCGCCACGTCCTCCATCTCGAAGGGCGCTTCCTGTCCGATGTGTCTCCAGGTGCGGCCGCGATCCGGACTCAGATCCAATCCCTTCGCTCCTCCCAACAGCAAGGTGTCCCTTCGTGTCATCAGTTCAATGGCGGTGTTACTGAGCATTTTTCGATCGGGATCCACGGCGTTTTTTTCGAGCCGAAATCCAGGTACGGGCTGGGCACAGAGAGGCAGGAGACCCATGCCCCCCCAGACCAGGAGGAGGAGCCGCAGCGTCGCGGCGAATGTTCTACTGGACATAGAGATAATGCTTGATGACGTTACTGGCGAGGTTGCTGAGATCGAATCCCTGGAATTCAAAGCGATATCGCCCCTTCGCCGCAGTGGGCGGAAGTTGAACGGTGACCGTATAGATGCCGTCTCCGGAATTCTGATCTCCAAAGATGCCTTCATCATTCATCGTGATGGGATTTCCGGAAGAGGGTGCGCCCGAGGGGAGAAAGCTGTTGAGAAGGACGCGTTTGATGTCCTTCGGACCGCTTGGGTCAGTGACCTTGACCGTTATGACGAAGAGCAGAAGCTCCGAATTCGGAAGAATAAGTGTGTCGGGACAGGAAAGCTCCGACAGCACAGGAGGGCGTGTTCCGAAAAATACCTGAAACTGGGAAAGCGCCGAATTGACGGGGTTTCCAACACCATCCTCTCCCAGGATCCGTACCTGATAGTCTCCCACGTCTCCGCGGGTCAACGGAAGAGTGAGATTGGCCGAAAAAGTCCCATTCCCGTCTCTGGTCATTGCTTCCCGCAGCATGGGCTGGTCCTTACCCGCAAAGGTCACTTCGCAGCGTGCAGTGGACACCCCCGAGGCCGGCGCGGTGACTCCCAATCGCAACTGAACAGGGTCGGTGGGCAGCTTGTCCCGTCCTGGCTGCATGGCGATGGTGTCGGTATCGAACTGGTATTGACTGAGGCGCACCCCGGTAAAGGTGGATGATGTGGGTGGTACCACGGAATCCACCGTCGAGCTGTCCTCCGAACATCCAACGACACCAATCACGAGAACGATCCAAAGGACGTTCGCCATAAGGTGTTTCATGATATGATTCTTCCAAGTCATTGTATAAATTCCATTTCGAGCATTCTCGTCATATCGTAACCATGATGATGGGTCAACTGAACCAGTATACGGCGAGCAGAGAGTTCATCCAACCCTGTTCCGAAGGAGGGCTGAAAAACTGCCCTACATGAAATAGATCGGCGACGGCATGAAGCTGAGCACAAAGATCAGAAGCGCCAGCAGGGCAACAACGGTGCGACCCGGTCCGATCGTTTGGTTATCGAAGACTTCGGGATGATCGGGCTTGAAGATAAACAGGATCATGATGCCCCAGAGGAGCCAGCCGGACCAGAACCACCCTCCCCAGGGGTGAAAGGTCATGAGGAGAGAGGTTGCCTGATCAGGCCGACCGATGAGAAAGAACAGGTCGGGCAGCCAACTCAAAGCACCGAGAACGGTCAGCCCCACTCCCACGATGCGGGATACGATGCCGTAGCGCGACCTCAGAAACACATAGGCCAGGTGTCCCCCATCGAACTGACTGGCGGGAAGCAGGTTCAGTGCCGTGACGAGCATCCCCACCCATCCGGCCATGAGGAAGGGGTAATGGTACATCTCGGTCATGGGTGGGATCCAGGCTCCCGATGGAGAAAAGAGGGACTCGAAGGTCTGATAGAGGAGAGAGGAGCCGAAGACGAGCGATTGTCCGTCGGGAATAGAGGGACTGCTCCCCAAGGCAAAGTCGAAATCCGGATGCATGCTCAGAATGAAATCCGGTCCTGGCAGGGTCATGAAACCATAGGCCAGCACGAAGAGACTGACCACGAATCCCGCGATGGGGCCTGCCACTCCGATATCGAACAGCGCCCTGCGGTTTGGATACGGTTGAAGGACTCGGATAAAGGCCCCAAAGGTGCCGATGGTTAGAAAGGAAGCGAAGGGAGGGATGGGAATGAAATACGGGAGCGTGACCTTGACGCCATGACGACGGGCGGCGAAATAGTGCCCGAATTCATGAGCGGTAAGGATCAGCATCAACGGGATGCTGAAGGCCAGTCCTTTCCCCAGATGTGCGAGATCCAGTTCCATCTGCCACATGAGCCCGGCAATCGAGGTCGTCAGCAGGGTCAGGACAAAGAGTCCGCCATGCTTCGCAATGGTCGGCAGCGTCAATCGGTCATCCATTCCGGTTATCCTCGCATCCATAGGGAGCGTCGGGCCAGTTCGGCACGACGGTTCCGTCGAAAATGGCGCTTCTCGAGCAGGGATTCAAGTCCCAGCATAATCTCTGAAAAATGCGAAAAGCGACGAAAGCTGATATTCCTCTTCTGGCACCAGGTCTCGAGGGCGCCGCGGGCATAGACGATGTCGACGTATTCCACGGGACAGAAGTCCGAGGTGCCGTCGCCGATGTACACCAGGATATCATCGTCTCCTGAGCTGGTAGCGAGCACGTTCCGTTTACATGTTCCGCAGCGCCGACATTCGGTGTCGCTAAACGGAGAGGAGATTCGAAAGCCTTCGGGACCTCTCTCGAGACGGTTGCAGAACACGGGCACCCGAACACCCAAACGATCCAGCAGAGGATGGATGTATACATCGAGTCCGTCACTGAGCACTGTAACGGGATACCCTTTTTCTTCAGCCCAGCGAAGAAAGTCGGAAACGCTTCCGTCGAGTTCCTTGTCCGAAAGAAATGCATCCATGGCTCGTTCATACTGCGGATCCAGAGCTCGGGAGTACCGTGCAAAGGATTCCTCTGCATCGATCTCACCGCGCAGAAAGGCCGCATTCGTTTCCGCGAACACTCCTCCGGCAAATGCCTCGAAAAAGGCGTCTCCCACATCCACCCGTGACACGGTGCCATCGAAGTCCGTAAAAATCCTGATGCGATGGGGCGAAAGAGAAATCGCGCTCATGTGTTCGCGGAGAAGAAGGATTCCACGGCAGCCGAAGCCCGCACCAGCAGGTCCTCCCGGAGCGGCGGAGCGAGGATCTGCAGTCCGATGGGACGGCCCTGCCGATCGGTGCCTGCGGGCACGCTGGATGCCGGCAATCCGGCGAGATTGGCCGAGGCGGTGAGAATATCCGACAGGTACATCGCGAGAGGATCCTTGCTCTTCTCCCCCGCCCGGAACGCCGTGGTGGGAGTGGTGGGAGTCAGGAGCACATCCACCTCCTGAAAGGCGCGCAAAAAATCTTCGCGAATGAGTCGGCGAACCTGCTGTGCCTTTCGGGTATAGGCATCGTAGTAGCCAGCGGAGAGTACGTAGGTTCCGAGCATAATGCGGCGCTGGACTTCCGCACCCAATCCTTCGGAGCGGGAGGAGACCAGGAGATCCTCCACCGTGTCGATGCGGGATCCACGCTGCCCATAGCGCATCCCGTCGTAGCGCGCCAAATTCGACGAGGCCTCGGCCGTGGTCAGGATCTGATACGCCGGAATGGTGTAGCGGGTATGAGGGAGGGAGAGGGTACACGTCATGGCGCCACGAGCACGAAATTCTTCAATGGCCCGAAGGAGCGCCTCCTCCACCTCGGTCTGAATGCCCTCTCCGTGGTACTCATCGGGAATCCCCACGCGAAGACCCGCGATTGGACCCTCGAACTCGGACGACAAGGCGGGCACCGGTGCATCCACGGTGGTGGCGTCGAGAGGGTCGGGGCCCATGAGAACCTCGAGCACCTGGGCGGCTTCCGCCACGGTAGGAGCGAAGGAACCGATCTGATCGAAAGATGATGCGAAGGCCACGAGTCCTGAGCGAGAAACGCGTCCGTAGGTGGGCTTGAGTCCCACGACCCCACAGAAGGAGGCGGGCTGGCGAATCGACCCCCCGGTGTCGGAGCCCAGAGCTGCATGGGCCAGTCCCGCAGCAACGGCCACGGCCGATCCTCCACTGGACCCCCCCGGCACGAGTTCGGGATCGAGAGGATGGCGTACCCGACCGAAGGCTGAATGTTCGGTAGAGGAACCCATCGCGAATTCATCGAGATTGGTGCGCCCGATGACCAGGGCACCGGCCGCGCGAAGGCGTGACACGACTGTGGCATCGGTGAGGGCGGTAAATGGCGCGAGAATTCGGGAAGCACAGGTCAGAGGTCGGCCCGCAACGGCAATATTGTCCTTCACCGCGATCATCCATCCGGTGAGGGGTCGGAAGAGGCCACATGAGATCTCCTCGTCCAGACGTTCGGCATCAGACAAGACGCCTTCGTCGGCGAGTGCTTCCGAATCAGAAGAGAGAAACGCGTTCAGGTCCCACCGACGCTGGCGCTCGGCCAGCAGGAATTCCAGTTCTCGGCGACAGGAGGCGCGTCCGGACCGAAGCTGGTCGCGAAAGGCCAGGGTGCGGGACATGGATTATTTTTTGTCCTCGATTTTCGCGGGGTCCTCCCCTTTCACGTCTTCCTGGATATCCTTTGCTGCCTTTCGAAATTCGCGGATGCCCTTTCCGAGTCCTTGGGCAAGTTCGGGAATCTTCTTCGCGCCGAAGAAGATGAGGATCACGAGCAGAATGATGAGGATTTCCGAGGTTCCAAGATTGCCGAACATATCAGGCCTCCAATTGCTTTCCGGTTAACGCGCGAGCATGTGTGCCATGGACGCGAAGATCCCCAGCCCCTGATCCGATCCGAGGAGTGTCTCCGCGGCGCGTTCGGGATGGGGCATCATACCCAGAACATTTCCGGCCCGATTTCGGATTCCGGCAATGTTATTGAGCGATCCATTGGGATTCACCGCGGGATCCACGGTGCCGTCCTCGGTGCAGTAGCGGAAGAGCACCTGCCCTTCTCCTTCCAATTCCGCGAGGGTTTCGGGATCGGTGTAATAATTGCCTTCCCCGTGAGCGATGGGCATGGTGAGGACCTGCCCCGGGTGGAGCGACCGAGTAAACAGGGATGCGTCCGATTCCACGCGAAGATGCACGGTGCGGCAGGCAAAAAGGAGTCGGGTATTCCGGAGCAATGCCCCAGGCAGAAGACCGCTTTCAGTGAGGATCTGAAATCCGTTACAGATGCCGATAACGGGTCCGCCCTTTTTCGCGAAGTCTACGACCTCCCGCATGATGGGAGAAAACCGTGCGATGGATCCGCACCGCAGATAATCGCCAAAGGAGAACCCTCCGGGCAGGATCACCGCGTCCACCTGTTTCAGATCCGCGTCCTTGTGCCACAGGAACACGGCATCCGCGCCCAGCACATGTCCGACGGCATGGTACGCGTCGTGATCACAGTTGGAGCCGGGAAAGACCACGACTCCGAAACGGAACACACGGTTCATGACGCGGGCACCGGTTGCAGCGTAAAGGTGAAGTCCTCCATCACTGCGTTGGCCAGCAGGGATTCACAGGCCTGGCGCACGGCAGCAGTGGCGGCCTCCTCGGAATCGGCCTTCACGTGAAGCGTGATGTATTTGCCGAAGCGCACGTCGCGAAAGAGATCTCCATGATGAAGGGAGAGCGCGTGTTCGACGGCCTTCCCCTCCGGATCGAGAATCGAGGGGCGGCGAGTAATGATGATGGTGGCGAGATACATGCTACCTCTGACGAATGGAGGAAGGACGAGAACGAGACGAGGTGCGTCCGGAGCGTCGCGTCAGGACCTTGGCCGAGCCATAGACGATTCCCGACAGTTCCAGCGCAAGGAGAACAAACAAGAGCCAGCGCCCCAACGACACGAGCACCAGCACCGCGCCCACGATATAGGCGAGCATCATCAGTGGCTTTTCGCGAAAGGCCTGCTTCGTGAGTTTCGGAAAGACCGGGTATTGGAAGGTACTGACCATCAGGAGTCCGTTCCCCACGATCAGCGCAATGTACCATCCTTGCAGAACGGGATCGGCCTGAATAGCCGACGCCCCAAAAAAGAAGGTGAATGAGAGAATCGTAAGGGCGCTGAGCGGAATGGGGAGTCCGGTAAAATGATCCTTCGAAAAGCCCACGAGCTGGACGTTGAATCGGGCCAGGCGGAGCGCTCCGAAGATGAGCTGAACGGCGGCAAGCAGAGTACCGATGGGGCCGTATTCGTGCAGGAACAACATATACGCGAACACCGACGGTGCCGCACCGAAACTCACGACATCGGCGAGACTGTCCAGCTCCACTCCGAAGTCGCTCGAGGACCGGGTCAATCGGGCCATGAAGCCATCGAGGGAATCGCACAGCGCCCCGAGGATGATGTACCAGATGGCCATCTCGAATTGCTGCCCTACGGCCGCCACGATGCACAGGAACCCGAAGAAGATGTTCAGCACCGTGAACAGATTGGGGACGACGGATCGACTAATGTGAATCTTCACGACGTGCGGGGGAGGTCTGGGAGAAATAATGGGATGGGAGAGTCGCCAGAATGGTCTCGCCCGCCGTGACCTTTTGATTGAGCGAAACACAGACGGCGGCATCGACAGGCATGAGCACATCGACTCGGGAGCCGAATTTGATCATGCCGAAGCGCTCACCCGCCACGGCGCGGTCCCCCACGGCGATAGGACAGACAATGCGACGCGCCACGAATCCGGCGATCTGCTTGAAGAGCAGCTTGTAGGGACCCGCATCCACACCGATGAGCGTGCGCTCGTTCACCTCGGAACTCTTGTCCTCGAAGGCAACTAAGAACTTTCCCGGTACATGGCGGAAGAATCCCACCGTGCCCGATACCGGCCAGCGATTGACGTGGACGTTGAGAGGAGACATGAAAATGCACACCTGCATGGCGGGACCCTGGAGGTACTCACTCTCGGTGACGGGTCCGATGCTTACCACCGTACCGTCGGCGGGAGACACGACGGCCGTTGGATCCGAGGGAGTTTGGCGGTCGGGATCGCGAAAGAAGTTGAGCGTGAAGATCGTCAGAAAGCCACCCACGATGATGAGGGCAGCCCTGGCAATCCATCCGGGGACGAAGAACGACACCAGAATCAGCGCCAGTCCAATGAAGACCAAGGGAAGCGCGACATCGATGCCATAACGGGTGATCATTCGTTCCTACCCCACCAGCCGTTTGTACAATGCCATGTAGCTGTCATAGTAGTCGCCCACATGCATGCGATACTGATAGCCGTCGTACAGGAATCCGTTTTCCATATCCAGAAACCGGGCACAATCCGGCTCGATGGCATCGGCCACCACTAGATCCTCGCCACGACGTCCGAATTCCAACCAAAAGTCCACCAACTTGAGACGACGGCGTTCGGCAAAGGACCGTAGCACCGCATTGGCCTTGGTCGCGATGCGCATCAGGAGTTTGACCTCGTCGAGCTTGGCGATGCCCAGCGCCGCGATGTGGGTCTCGTTGATGATGGGGTTTCCGAGTTCGGAATTTCGATAGTAGAATTCAAACACCGGGTACTGCAGTTCGCTACCTTCTTCCACGCCGAAGCGACGAAGGAACCCTCCAGCCGCGAAGTTGCGCACGATGAGGGCGATGGGAAGCACCTCCACCCGCTGCATCACCAGCTCTCCCGGTCCCCCGGCCTTTACGAAAGCCGTGTCTACATGAAAACTGTGCAGGTACTTCATCAGATGCTCGGCCACTTTCGCGGCACAATGGCCCTTGACCTCCCGCTCGGTCGCCGATGGCGGAAAATTGGTCTTGAACTCCATGAGCACTTCACCCGGAGTCGTCGTCTCGTACAGGCGCTTCGATCGCCCTTCAAAGATCAGGCGGGAACGTGGAGAGGAGGAGGAATCTGTGATCACGGCCGTGTAGAAAAGTGGTGAGATTGGAAAGCGAAAGATAGAAAAATGTCCGAAAGTTTCTAGTTTTCTCCTTCACCCTTCACCCTTCACCCTTCACTCAATCCCATGCACCTCTTCACCATCGCGGGCGAATCTTCAGGAGACCAGTACGGTGCCCGTGTTCTTCGTGCGCTCCGGGATCTGGACCCCGGTCTCACCTGTGACGGCATCGGCGGAGATGCCATGAAGTCCGAGGGAGCGAATCTTCTGTTTCACACCTCTCAGACCTCCATCATGGGCTTTGTCGAGGTGCTGCGGCACGCAGGTTTTCTTCGGCGCATGTTCGCCGAATGCGAACAGGCCCTGATCCGTCGACGACCGGATGTCCTTCTTCTCATCGACTATCCGGGCTTCAATCTGCGCATGGCTGCCATCGCGCGTCGGCACGGGATTCCGGTGCTGTATTACATCGCGCCTCAAGTGTGGGCGTGGGGAAGGCATCGCGTGCGCAAACTCAAGGAGCGTGTGGATCGACTGGCCGTGGTTTTTCCCTTCGAAAAGGACTTCTTTTCGAATGCCGGGATCGAGGCGGAATTCGTGGGACATCCTCTGCTCGAAATCCTGGGCTCGATCCCGAGGCAGGATTTCCTGGCGGCGCACCATCTGCCGGACCAACCGCTTCTCGCCCTGTTACCAGGGAGCCGGGAACAGGAAGTCCGGCGGATCCTGCCGGTGATGATGGATACCGCCCGAGAACTGGTGCTGGAATTCCAGGTGCGTCCCATCATCGGAGCAGCGCGCCTGCCCGATGCTCTGTTCACGCCCTGGCTCGATCGCTGTCCCGAAGCCCTGCTTGTTCGGCACGCCACACATGGACTCCTGGAGCACGCCACCTGCGCCCTCGTCACGAGCGGCACCGCCACCGTGGAAACGGCCTTCTATCGCACCCCGTTCGCGGTGCTGTACAAGGCGGGACGAATCAATTACGAAATCGGGAAACGCCTGGTGCGGGTTCCTTACATCGGCATGGTGAACCTGCTCGCAGGTCGGGAGGTGGCGCCGGAATTCATCCAGGACGACTGTCGCCCCGACCGTATCCTGTCGGCCTTGCGGCCACTCCTAGCCGATCCCTTGCGCCATGCCCGCGTTGTCGAAGACCTGGGTTCGGTGCGCACCCAGATGGGAGAACGCGGTGCTTCGACTCGGGTGGCCGAGATGGTGCTCAGACTCGCGAAAGGGGATTCCGTACATCATCGGTGATGATGCAGGAGACTCCGAGCTCCCGCGCTTTTTTCCAGGCCCGGGGAGAGTTGACGGTAAAGGATGCGAGGGTAAGATTGCGGTGCTGCACGGTTTCGGCGATGCCGCGGGTCAGCGTAAGGATGTTGCGAATGTACCATTCCACCTTGAAGTCCAGAAGTTCCTCGAGACGCTGCGGGAGTCCCACTCGCCCGTGATCCAGATACCCCAAGCGCAGTCGGGAATCCAGGGTACGGAGTTGTCGGAGAATGCTCAGCGAGAAGGATGACAGCACCACCGTGTCGGTGCGTCCGAATTCTCGCAATTCCGACACCAGGGTACGCGTAAAATGATCGGTGCTGAGACTCCCTCCTCGTGGAGGGGCCTTCAGTTCAATATCCATACCGATCGAAGCCGGCAGGGACTCGCACAGTTCGCGGAATGATGGGATACGCGTGCCCGCGAAATCCGGGTGATATCGCGTGCCCGCGTCGAAGGTGCGCAGAGTTTCGAAGGTCAGGGCATGGACGGCTCCATGGCCGTCGGTGGTGCGTTGCACGGTGGCGTCGTGAAGGACCACGAGGGTCCCATCGGCGGTCATGCGCAGATCCAGTTCCACCCAGGTTGCGCCTTCCTGTACTGCCATGAGGAAGGAGGGAATCGTGTTTTCGGGAGCGAGGACGGGGAGTCCGCGATGCGCGATCACCAGAGGCGAGGTCACTCCACCACCAGACCTTTCACATCGCGGAATCCGCGCAGAAAGGAGGCGGCATCCATCGCACGTCGTCCTTCTCGTTGAAGGTCGAGGATTTCGAGCACCCCCGCGCCGGTATGGACGAACAGACATTCCCCGTCCGCCTCGAGGTAACCGGCAGTGCGCGAAGCACGATCCGTCTTTCGAACGCGCTGGATTCTGAGGATTTCACCCTGGAGGGTGGTCCAAGCCGAGGGCGTGGGGCTCAATCCCCGCACGAAGTTGTGGAGGTCCGTCGCTGAGCGCGACCAGTCGATGCGGCACTGGTCGCGAAAGATCTTCGGCGCCGGCGTGGCGAGGGCGTCGTTCTGGGCCATGGGAACGAGGGAACCGGAGGAGATGCCCTCGAGGGTGGCGAGAATGGTGTCCGCGCCAAGAAGCGCGAGAGTGTCGTGCAGTTCGCCTGCCGTCATGTCCTCACGAATGGGGAGGGATCGTTGCAGGAGGATAGAGCCGGTATCCACTTTTTCCTGAAGAAAGAAAGTGGTCACTCCCGTTTCCGTCTCTCCGTTCATCAGCGCCCAATTGATGGGAGCCGCACCGCGATACTTCGGAAGCAGGCTGGCGTGGAGATTGAAGGAGCCTCTGGCGGGAAGCGTAAAGACCTCGCGAGGAAGGATGCGGAAGGCCACGATCACGAAACAATCCGCCTTGAACGCGTCGAGGGTGGAGACGAAATCGGGATCCTTCAGCGATGCTGGCTGCAATACGGGGAGGGAGTGATCGAGGGCCCAGCGTTTCACAGGAGACGGGATGAGGTGGAGTCCCCTACCCCGTGGTTTATCAGGAACCGTAACACAGGCCAGGAGCTGGTGCGAGGAGGCCTGAATGGCATCGAGAGCCGGAAGGGCGAATTCCGGCGTACCCATGAAGACGAGGTTCATGGTTATTTCCGGAAGAGCTGTTTGCGACGTTCGCGCTGGAAAAGGAGTTCGGCTGGAGGAGCCAAGGGATAGTCCGCAGGAATCTCCCCTTTCATGATCTTTTTCAGGTGGGGCATGACGAAGTGCTTCTTGATGCCGCGCAGGCGATCGGTGAAGAAGATCCCTTGCAGGTGATCGAATTCATGTTGGATGACGCGAGCCAGGAAGCCCTCGGCCACCATTTCCCGTTCCTCGAACTGGGCGTCCCGATACCGGATGTGTAGACTCTCCGGCCGGATGATGCCTTCATGCAGATCCGGAATACTCAGGCATCCTTCCTCATATTCCACATCCTCGCCGAAAAATTCAGTGATCTCGGGATTGACGAAGGCGAGGGGGGCAGTGCCCTCATGTCCTTCTACTTCGGAGACGTCGATCACGAAAATCGAATGTCCAAACCCTACCTGGTTGGCGGCCAGTCCCACGCCCCGGGCGTACTTCATCGTTTCGAACATATTGGCGATGAGCACATCCACCTCATCATCGCGAGTAGGCACCGCGAACGTTTTTTCGCGGAGCACGGGAGCATCGTACGTATAGATCGGGTAAATTGCCATGGTAAACCGTTCGCTGAAGGTGAATCATCCCTCGGGCGGGACGGCACAATGTACGAAAAAGCGCCGAATGGCGAGGAATCGAAGAACGAAGGAGGTCAGGATGGATTTTGGAATCGCGAAAAAGGCGGCCTTTGTGGCCGGGGCGAGCGACGGACTGGGTTTGGCTATTGCCGAGGCCCTTGCCGCCGAAGGGGTCTCCCTGGTGCTGGCCGCGCGGCGGGAAGAGCGGCTTCGCGCGGAGGCTCGTCGCATCGCCGACTCCTCGGGAGTGACCGTGGCCTCCGTTGCAGGGGATCTGGATCAGGCGGCTTTCATCACCCAGGCCTTCGAGTATGCGCGGGATATCGTGGGAGATGTGAACATTCTCGTGACGAACAACGGGGGTCCTCGCACGGGCACCTTTTCCGAACTGACAGATGAAGATTGGGCCGCCGGATGGGAGCGGACGATGATGTCGTCCATTCGAATGATTCGCGCCTTTCTGCCCGGAATGAAGGACAAGGGATGGGGTCGCGTCATCAACGTCACCTCTCTCACCGTTCGGCAGCCGGTTCCCCGCCTCCTTCTTTCGAACGCCTACCGGGCCGCGCTCACAGGCATGGCCAAGAGTCTATCCGAGGAAGTGGCCCCCTTCGGCATCACCGTCAACAACGTGGCTCCGGGCTACATCGCCACGCGCCGTCAGGTGGAGCTCGCCCAGGATCGAGCCGTCCGCGCCGGGCACAGTGTGGACGAAGAGAACGCCGCCCTGCTTCGCGCCATCCCCATGGGACGGTTCGGCACCCCCGCCGAGGTCGGAGCCCTGACCTGTTTCCTCGCCTCCCAGCAGGCGGCTTATATCACGGGCACCACGGTGCTGGTGGATGGAGGGGTGGTAAAGAGTACCTAGGACAGCGAGGGGGAATTTCAGATTGGAGATTGGAGATTGGAGATTGGAGATTGGAGATTGGAAATTGGAGATTGGAGATTGGAAATTGGAGATTGGAGATTGGAAATTGACCGGCGCGGGGACACCGGGCCATTTGCGATTTGCGATTTCTGATTTGCGATTTTCCCACGATGCCGATCTTTTCTACCACACCACTGTGATTCCGATGCCCAGGGCGGCGCCAATCAGGGATTGTGCGAGGAGGGTTCGTTCCGGAATCTTTTCCCCGCGTTTCATTCCGCGTGCGATACCGAGGGGCGTCCAATACGCCCACGTGCATTGATCCGCGCCCACCCCGTGGCTGTAATCTCCCCGGCTCTCCCAGGGATGACCGGGGTTGACGACCTCCGCGTACCCGTAATAGATGAAATCGCAACCGAAGGTCCACCACACAAGATTGAATCCGAGCGCGGGCCCCGGTCCGACGGACTCATACAGCAAGTACGTGATTCCGAGCTGGGCAAGTACCTGACTCACCCGATAGACCTTGAGCGCGGTAGGATTTTGGCGTGTTGCGTTGTACCCCACATAATCGAATCCCGAAAAAAGGAGGGACGCTCCAATCACGGCCAGGGTTTTTTCCCACCAGGCGGGACCGTGAGCGACAGGGGGCGCCGGATCCATCGCCACCAAGGTGGAGTCGTGACCTCCCATGGGTGGCTCTCTCCATTGGGCGAAGCCATTCCACGTCGACATCAAGAATAGGATCAAGAAAACACCGGAGATCGGGATTCGATGCATAGGTCGCCTCTGCTTCACAAATCGGGTAAGAAGTTAGCATCTTGAGAGAAGAAATCCCATGGACCCCTTGCATTTTGCCCATCGATCGTGTATACTTGTAGTCCCATCGCGGGGTGGAGCAATTGGTAGCTCGTCGGGCTCATAACCCGAAGGTTCTAGGTTCAAGTCCTAGCCCCGCTACAAGAAAGTCTCGAGCTGTGCTCGGGACTTTTTCTTTTGGGCACGACCAGAATCGCGGGGTGGAGTCCGCCGAAGGCGGAGGTGCTCGTCGGGCTCATAACCCGAAGGTTCTCGGTTCAAGTCCTAGCCCCGCTACAAGAAAGAGAAAACCCCTCTTGCGTGAGGGATTTTCGTTTAACACCAGCATAACTCCAGCTTTTTCGTCCACAGTTGCGAGCGATTCATGCCCCATCGTCTGCGCGACGCTATATTGCCTCGCCTCCCTGAGGAAGAACCTTGAGCAGCTTACGGTCGATCAGACCGCGAAAATGTGTTGTGATGCTCGCTGCAAGTGCGCGATCTCGAAGAAGAAGCCCCATCTCGATGTTGCGATCGAGGGCGGCTTCGGTGAGATTGGCGGATGTAATCAACACATGTTCGTCATCAGCAACGATGGCCTTCGCATGGAGCACGCCGGCAGGTCCTTCGGGAGCAAGTGATCGTGGATCATAATACACGACCGGTCGTGTAATTCCTGGCCATTCCACCTTCCAAAACCGTTCGGCAAATCCCATCACCAGAGCGTCCGGATGTGTCGTGTCACCCTTCTTTCGTTGAATATTGAGGAGAAGTCGGACTTGGAGCTCCGGCAGTTGGTCCATGCGTTGCGCGAGGATTTCGAATGCTTTGGGACCGTCGAAAAACGCATAACTACACGCCCATATCGAGCGCGTTGCCGAACCGAGCAACTCCTCGAATACTCGGCGGGTGTCTCGCGCATGTAAACCCGGAACTTCGGGTCCGGACCAGACGAGATCTGGCCTCGTCGCACGCGACTCTATTTCCGTAACCGTTCGCATCCACACGGCGAGACCCGAACCCGAAATGCCATGTTGATGCAACTCCTGGAGAGCGAGACGTATCTCCGCTCCCGAATCCTGAATTCCAGCATAGGATAATAGCGAGGTTTCCGAGTACGGAGGCGTAAGCATACCCGTCTCGACGGCCGTGGCAATCCGCTCGCGCAGATGAGCCGGAAGATCAAATAACGCGTCGATCATAATTCGAGTGAGAAGTACGCGGCGTCCGGCACCCCGAGCACGGGCACCACCAGAGCGCGGTCCAGATACTCGTTGCGCATTTCACAGGACGTCTCCGCGACGAGGGCGCAGCCATGACAGGCTGCTCCGTGGAGCCATCGTCCTTCGATGCTTTCACCCGGCTCATGCTGGGCACAAACTGGATCGTTCGAGCATAAGGCGCCGATTCTCAGGGCATGTCTTAGATGATCTTCGATATGCCTGGCCTGCTGTACGAGCCCGCCAAGCGTGCCTTCAGCGTCCGATGTCGCCGTGTAGAGCAATATGCCAAAGCGTTCCTTTGGGATGTCGACATAGATTCTCTCGCGGATGGAACTTGCGGGATACCCACACCGCATCGACAAGGATTGGATCAAGAGATGAGACAGGGTGTGGAGAAGGATGTACTGCCCCCCGGGAAAGGCCTGAATCAATGTGCGATGCTTCATCCACCGTTGGTGACCGCACGCTATCGCGGCGATGCGATCCGATACCGCCGTTCGGTTGATCCAGTCTTTCATGGCCACCGGGTGGAGTTGCAGGAACAGACCTTCGCCACGGTTCTCCACAGCCGGAAACCACGTCGGAACTACGGCAATCTGCGCTCGCTCCACATTGTTGTCATACTCGCCGTCGATGTCGGGCATCACCGCCTCGAAGCGCGTGAATCCGACCAGAGCAGACACCTCTCGGAGTCGATGCACCTGAATGACGGAGGCCAGCCCCTTGCTCATTTTCGAGCATTGCAATGCGTGATCGGGAAGCCGCCTCGCATGAAAATTGGGATCGATGGGCGCGTCTTCGCCATAACCCTCCGGCACCGAAATGAGGGCGTCAAGCTCGACCTGCTTCACCGGACGGTCGGATTCTTTTCCCTTTTTACGTCGTGCGATAACCTCGAGCACCTCCTGTTCAAGGTATGAGGCCAGTGCGTCCGAGATTTTGGCTTTCTTCTTCAGCATCGTGAGTTCATTGATTGTGTCCACAATCTGCAAGTCGTCCCACAGGTTCTGTACCACGTTATCGAGATCTGTGGTACGATCGGGGAGAGACAGGACACTGACCACCTGCGGGAAGTAGGAGTTCGACGCGGTGCGAATCAGCAGTCTGCTGGGCTGATTGCAACTTTCCGCGGAATGCCGACCCAACCAGGGCCGCTCTCCCCTGCAATAGCCGAGCGCAGGCGTTTGCGACGTTGCCGAGGCCTCGTATAATCCACGGGATTTTCCGCACTCGCAACGTACCGAGATCTCACTGAGATCTCCACTCGTTCCCTTCTCGTCGAGCCAGAGTGGACGTCGACAGGGGTCCTCCTTGCCATGCACAAAGAGATACCAGTCGATGTCGTCGATATGGCCACGCACACAGGCGCGCACAAATCGTGTCGCCACCACTCGAACACCTTCGAACGTCGATCCTTTGGCGTCGAGCGCCTTCCTGTGGACAAGCCGCCTTGACCGATGGCCGCTCGCCGATTCTACTTCCTGCTGCACGATGAACCATTCCGGGAAACGCCACACAGTGATTCCGGGGATCGCTGCTGAGAAATCCGAGGAGGCAGCAGGCGGCGTGTACAGGGGTGCCCCCTTCACGCCTGTCAGGATCTGAAGTTTGGCGGAAAGACGGGGCTCATCGATCAGCTGAAGAGCGCTGAGCTTTCCCCAGCCCTCCAGGCCGCCCACAATGGCCGAATCGTGAGGTAAATCCAGCAACGCTCCCGGTCCGTAGGTTGTGATCACCTGACTCCGCCGAAGCTTGCCCTGTGCTTTTCGTCCCATCGTTCCATCTCCTCGGCTGATCAATTGAGATCTTCCAAAAACAGGTTTACGTCAGGCTCCACGTCCCGAAGGGACCTGCCCACCCGGAATTTCCGATGATGTGGGGATCCGTTCGCATCGTCGAGTATTTCGAGTAACAGTGGGGTTTTCTGCGGCCGCTCGTTTTTCTGGTACTTCATTCCCACACCCACCTTATGATAGCTCTCGAATACGGTTTGCCAGGAATCGAGAAGGTCGACAATCCGGTGCTTCACACTCATACGCTTTTCTTCGCGTTCATTCTCATCGATGATTGGTTGCGCACGGACTCGTTCTTCGAAGATGTCACACACACGTTGTTTCAGTTTATTGCGCAAGGACATGATCTTCTCAACACCTTCCGCCGGCGTCAATTCCCGAAGCAGATGGCGGGCAAGGCCAACCAAAGCACCGGCAAAGCCCCTATCGAGGGCGCGGGCAGAGAATGGCGTGACGCTCGAGACTTCCACCGACCGGTAAAAGGTTTCGTGATAGTGTCGGAAACGCTCGTAATGCGACCTGTCCCGCGGCTTATGGATGTTGAGCAGGGACACCACGAGACCAGGCCGTTGCTCATCGCGGCCTACCCGACTGGTCGCCTGAATGTACTCCGCATGCGTTTTGGGCTGGCCAAACACCACCATGAGTCCCAGCCGCTGGATATCGAGGCCCACCGAAATCATGTTCGTCGCGATCGCACAATCGACGGCGAGTTTCTGGTCGTACCTTTGATCCAACCGACGCCGGGCTTCCGCCACCTTTCCGGTGGAGACGCGCGAAGTGAGTTCCATGACTTCCGAAAAAGATTTCCTATCCGCGAACAGCCCTCTCTCCTCATCGATGCGCCGCCGCGCCCCGTACTGCTTGATGGTGCTCTGCACTTCCTCTTCAAGGATGCGCCGCGCACCACCCAACTCGCGAAGACTGTTGAAATACCCCAACACTGTCATGTAGGGATCGACGGGATTCTCGGGATTGCTTTTGCCCCCGGCGTCTTCGAAGGCCCGCATGGCCGACCCCATGAGCGCCAGCCAGGTCCTTCGCAAAACCACCTTGGGATTCCGTCCCTGTGCGGCGATGCCCACGTACAACCGTGCTGCCTTTTCGGCGGACGAAACAGTCCTGGCGAAAAAGGAATCCTGCCGGGTGGGGCCCGGGGGTGGAAACACCTGTGTGATGCTTCTTCCAAACAGTGCCTGAATCTGATCCTGTGCCCGGCGCACAGTTGCCGTGGAGGCCACGATCTTAGGGCGGATGGCCTGCCCTTTCATCTCTCGACGACAGAGGGCATCCAGGGCAGTTTCGTAGAGGCCCGCCATGGTGCCCAAGGGACCCGAAATCATGTGCAATTCGTCCTGGATGATGAGATCAGGAGGAGGGAGAGGTACCGATAATTGCGATCCCTGGTGGGGCTCCGCCGCTCCGTAAAACCCATGTGTATCGTACCGGTCCGCTCCACCGAGCAACACCCCGGTCTTTCCGACCCAAGGGAGAGAGGCGAATTTATCCACTGTCGCAATGAGGAAGGCCGGTAGCCGACGATAGATCGGATCATCGACAGCCAGGATGGGAAGAGGCGAATCGCGAGTGAAATCGCATTCGTAATTGGTGCACACGATGCGCAGTTCTTCGGGTTGATCGCTATCGGGCAGAAGTGCGAACGAGGTTTTATCGAAGGTCGCCCCGCACCAGGGACAGGTTTCCAAGGGAATGGGTACGGGTTCATTTTTCGGGTCGGCCTTGTATCGTACCACTTTGCTGCGTGCGCTTTCGGAATCGTTATCCCCATTGTGCCCCATCACGTTCGGTGTCGCGGCTTTCCCCACCCAGAGGCCGATTTCGAAGGGCCAGGCTCCGTATCGTGCGGGATCAGCCCTTCGTTCGAGCTCGAGCGCGCACACCAGACCCGCTGAGCGCGAGAGCTGGTCCAGCGTAAGAAGGCGGAGAGTGTAGCGCATGATCACGCTAATGCCCGCACCTGCGAGCCCTCCATCTTCCGGATGGCGTAAACGACGGTACACCATGGCGAAGGCTGCAAGCCCGAGATAGGCCTCGGTTTTTCCACCACCGGTCGGGAAGAACAACAGGTCCACGATCTCCCGCTGGGGATCTGTGGGCTGGGCCATGCCGGGAAGGTTCAACACAAGAAACGCGAGCTGGAAGGCCCGCCAGCGCGGTGTTTCGATGTGCAATCGCTGTTTCAGTGCCCGAGACACCGCGCGATTGGCCATGCGGAAGGCATCGAGAACTTCCGTGTCCCGTGCCAATAATTCGATCCCCCGCTCGATCCGCTGGGTGGCGAACGCTGCGTGGTCGAGGAGCCCCCCGGCGGTCTCATGGCGAGTTCCGTGTCGTGTCGAAAGACTCGTGCGGTGCTCATCAATCCATGCGCGATATGCCGTGACCAGAGGCAGCAAGGCGTCATGCACGGCGCTCCCATCGGCCAGGGCACCAAGGGCGTCCATCGAGAGCTCTACCCCGGCGACCTCCGCCGTTTCGGTGTTCTCCACTTCCGCACGCGGTATCCATGTGGTTCGCACGGATCGACACTCGCCATCCACTGTCGTCCAGTCGGCGGAGACCCCGTGCCCCGTCGCGTACTCGGGCGTGTCGGCGTAGTGCAGGTCTGCAACGCGATCGTCCCATTCCTTCGCGTCAAGACCGTGCAGGTCCGGACGTGGGACGAAAGGCTGATCGCAGGTGACTTCGATCGCGGTCTGGAATATGTAGTCCAGGTCGGGGGGGTCGCCCTGCGCTGTGCGGCGATTGACCAGAAACACCGAAACCGACAGGGTTCCGGCCGGGAGATACTCTTCATACGCATTCGTCGGAATCGGCGTATGGACAACGTGCACTTTCAGTCCGTCGCTTCCCGGGACGTCCGTATCCTGCGATACGCCGCTGGTCCGTAACTCGACCAAAACGGTTTCACTTCTCGGGGTGCGCTGCCAGCCGTTCTTGCTGCGGCTGCCCGTTCCCGGGTTCGTCGGCAGTGCATACTCTCCCCAGGAGATGGTGATCGTGAGCTGTCGAGCATCCTTGTGCACGAGAAAGCTCAGCCCCATCGACGAAGGAAAGAAGCCCTTGCGTGCTGCCCTGCCCTCTTCAACACTCTCTTCCGGAAGGCCGAGTTCCAATTGCACCACTCCGAGGTCCTCATCCGCATCGGGATCGGAGCGACGTTCCGGCGGGGCCCCGCTGGGCACGAGAAACCCGGTCAGATACCAATTGGATGGCTTGTTCCCACTGGGGAGGATTTCGTGGGCGTACTCGTGCCCTGGGGGGGGACCGACAAGATCGAGCGCGAGGGCTTCGGCGATGCGCTCTCTCACCTGCGCGGAGGTGAGTGGCGGGTTTCCATCAGATCGTGTGGGGTGGGGCATGGGGATCGTAACTGTGGGTATAAGTGAATATCGTCAGAAAGGATACAAACGGCTCAGCGAGGGCCTAGGGTTCGAAGCGCATAGGATGCGAGCGATCATCGGCCGAGTCGGACTTTCGGGATTTCTTGTTCGTGGCTCGCGCCTTCGCATGCCCCGACACGGGAGGACCCTCGACCCCTCGTTCCTCCCGCGCTCGCCGCGTATTGAGGTCCAGCAATCGTGCCAGCACCTCGTCGCGGATCTCGTCGGGCCAGCGATAGCGATATGGTTTCTTCTTGTTGCCCCATTCCTCTTCGTCGATCTCGTAGTCGAGCAAGAAATCACAGGTGGGTTTGATGTCCGTCCAGCCATAGGCGTCGAGCACCGCGTGGTCCATCGCGGAATGCAAGTCCCGGAGATGAATGATTTCCGGATGGACCTCGTACGGATCGTGAAAGCGATTGTAGGTTTTGGTGAGCCCTTCGTTATTGCGCACCATGAGGGCTGCGCGGAATTCGTAGTATTCCCTTCCATTGGCCTCGAGTACGGGATGGGTCTCCCAATTTTCGGGAAAAGGGAAGGATTCGAAACAGTCAGAAGGCGTGTATCGAAGTCTATCTTCTAGCGATGATGCAAAGAAATGAGACCATATTTCGTGTATTCGAGATTGAAGTGCACAAAATGAAGCATATGTTTCAAAGGAAAAGACGATAAGCTGTTCAGAGAAGACAGTTCCAACTGGTAGAAAAGCGAATGCTGAATGCTGACTAACGCGTGAAATCACCAGCACCCGCTCCAGGCCCGCGATGGCGGCGACAAGCCCCGGGCGCTTTTCGGCGTACTGCCACCATCGCTCTCTCAGGGCATTTCTCTTTTGTACATCGCGCTCAGGCTTCACCTTCTCTTTGATGATAGACATCAGCATCGGCCACCGGTTCCAACATTCTTGTTCGCCGCGATCGAAAAAGTTGATCACATATCGATGAAAGGCGTGTTGCGGATCATCATTCACCTCCTCTCCCCCGATGTACGGAAAGATGACTTCGCGGCATTCCGGATGGGCCAAGAGGATTCTGTTCATTTCGGCAATCGGGGTGGCGATGCCCTTCGTGTCGGTGTCGTCGAAGGTGAAGCCCATGCCGAGTACATAGCTCCCGACAAAACTTTTCCCACTATTGGCAGCCAATGGAAATGGATCCTCATGCCCCCCGCGATGAAAGAGAAAGGCGGTTATCCTCTCCACTTCTCGCGCATCGAGCTTCTTCGGCCCCTGGTATTGCCCTTTCATCACATGCACGATACTCACAATAACGGCGGCCATCCCTGGCCATGGAACACGCTTTTGCACGTGGTAGATTTCTCCTCCCCGTGTGCAGATCCAGCGCAATCCGCTTGCACGAGTATCCCCCTGTGCGATCGTATTGGTCGCGATGAGTCCGAAGGTCCCGTCCGGTCGAATCAGGTTGAAAACGCGTCGAAAGAAGTGCGCGACGAGGTCGGCATTGCCGTGGCTCTCGGCGTGTAGGTCCTTCAGCCAATCCTGATACCCCGGCACATTCCCGTTTGCCACGGAGTTTTTACCGGCAAACGGGGGATTACCCACACAGGCATCGAAGCCGGGTTTCTCTCTCTCGAACACTTCCGGGAATTCGATCTCCCAATGGAAGGGAGCGAGTGGGGGTTCGGTGTTCCGTCTCTCTTCGATCCGTGCCCATTCGCGCTCCGCTTCGTTACGAAGTAGTGCATCGACAAAGGCGAGACGAGTCCCATTACGCTCCTTCGTCGTCTGCGCCCCGAAATACGCGGCCACGACGAGGTCGCCCAGCAGGCGCACCTTTCTCAGTTCGAATTGGGCCTCATCCCAGAGTTCGCGTTTTTCCCTATCCGTCACGTCCTCTCCTGCTTCACGAATGCGATCGCGCAAGGCGCTCACTGTATCGAGGTGCTCACGCGTGCGCATCACCTCGAAGCCCTCCTGGAAGCCCGGAGCATCCGGATCCCAATGGAAGGCCTCGATCTGCCGACGCGAGAGTCCCACCAGCGAATCACCGTGCCGAAGCGCATGATCCACGAAGGTGAGTGCGTGGTCGCGAGCGAGGGTTGCCAGCCAGAGCGACATCTTGGCAAGGTCCACCGCCACCGGATTGCGATCCACTCCATAGAGGCAGCGCTGGGCCACGAGTCGCCGCGCATGCACCACCTCGTCCTCATCGGGTGGAATCCGCGGCAGGAGGTCGTGTGCGTACCACGAGGAAACCAGCGCATCGGCGAGGTAGCGGCAGGTTTCCACCAGAAACGCGCCCGAGCCCATCGCCGGATCGCAGACCTTCAGATCGAGAATCGCTTCCGGAAGCGGTGGTCGCGTGTCATCACCTCGCAGGCGGGCGAGCACGGGTTCCAGAGCGATGCGAACAATGGGCTCGGTGAGTGCACGGGGCGTGTAATGGGAGCCCGAGCGGCGACGTTCGTCGCTCGGTTGCAACACCATGGCGCCACGAGGCACGAGATCCGGCGTCGCCGCCTGGTCCGACAGCGATCGGAGAGCGGCATGCAGATCTTCGAGGGTCGCTGCACTGGCTACGGCTGCGCGCACCTTGTCCGTCAGTTTTTGGTCGGTACGATCCTGAATCCATCGAGCACGGTGCGGACCTGATTCTGCGAGCAGGGCCTCGATATCCACCGTGACGGGCGCGCCATGTTTCTTGTGAGACCGAATCGCAAGGGAGCGGCCCGTGGCGGGCTCGAGGCGGAAGCCCATCATGGTTTCGTACACCGATCCGATCTGTTCCACATCCAGCGCGCGGTAGGAAATCCGTTCGCCGTCGAGAACGAGCAATTTCTCGAGTGCGCGAAACACTGTCCCGTCCGGCACCAAAGGGGGCACGATGCGCTCGTGCACCTGGCGGGCGTCGCCCGCGGCGCGCCCCTCGAGAAAGGGAAAGCGGTCGGGATCGAACAGCACGCCGTGGCGGGCGGGCAGGTGCATCCCGCGTGCCTTCGCTCCATCGAAGATCATACGAAACAGCGTGACCAGTTGCGCCCAGGCACCGAAACGATCGTCCATCGTATCGGGGTACAAGGCTGCATCTTCGCGCAATCTCTCGTACAAACCCGAAAGAGAGTAAAAGCGAAGAAAGGTCTCGTCTCTGGGAAGCAGATCCCGTTCCTCTGCATAGAGGAGGAAAACAAGACGCAAAATGACTGTGAGCAGGGCGTGGTACACGTCGTTCGGGCGATGGGCAAGAGTCTCGTGGAGGAGTTCTCCATTGGAGCGATCGTGAGCGGACTGGAAACCGCGCAGCAACTCGTACAAGGCATGGAGTACCTGTTCGGCAAGGCGCTCGCTGACTTCGTTCTGATACTTTCTGCTATCGGCAAGCAGGGCCGGGAGTCGTTGTGCCTGAGGGAGAGAAAGGAGGCGTTGCTGGCTGAGCAGCAGGCGGAGTGCGTTGCAGATCGGGCGACCGGCGGTCTGAACCATATCGGCAACGTGGAAGTCGAGCCAGCCTGAATTCTCTCCCCGTGGTGCGGAGACCAATCGAAGCGAACGCCCGTTAAAGAGCAGACCCGCGGGAACACGGGTATGACGAAGGAGTCGCTCGATGTGACTGTGCGGGGACAGCTCAAGGCGAGTCTGTTCAGAGGGAGCCACATCGAAATCCTTGCCCGGCGGAAGGATCAAGACCAGGAGTTGCCAGGGAGGACTGTCCACACTCGGATCCAGATCGCGGACCGCGACATCAGGGTGCAGGGTGATACCGAGATCGGGCAGTGGAAGGCAGAGTTCCGGAGGGACCGGGTGATTATCCATCCTCACGAAGGCACTCGGCTTGAAGCCCCAGCCGAGTACCTTTTCGGCGAACTCGAAGAAATCGGGGATCCAGGGAACCGGCCCCTCCTTCGCCTCGAAGGTATTCTCGTTGACGCACGAATGCAGCAGTTGTTGTCCGGCATTGTCTCTTCGGTCGAGAATTGCGCCGGCGCGCACCAGTGCCATTGCAGAGACGACCAGACCTGTCGGCCGGACGAAGCTCAGCCATTCGAGGTGCGAAAGAACGGAGGGTGGAATTTTGGCCATGGCGGTCAGTTGGACTCCGGCCAGAGGTACACAAGTCCCAGCGGCTCGATGCGGGTGGCGCGCACTTCGTAGAATTCCCGAACGCGCTTCGGTTCCCGTTCGAGATCCTGGTCGAACTGCTGAAGTCGAAATTCCCAGGTGCGTGCGTCGGATTTCAGTTGCTGCGTTTCCTCGTCGTTGAAGTTCAAAGTGAACTGATCCTGGTTCGCCGTGTACTGCTCGATGCGCTCTCGAATTCGATCCCGTTGCTGTTCCAGCACCGCTCGCAGATCCTGCTCTTCGCGTACTCCTCGGGCGTGGAGCTGATCGATTGCCATTTGTGCCAATTGCTGTGCGCGGTTTTCGAGGTGCGGATGGAGATCCGCGATGTCGAGCGCGGCGGAAGACAGGAGCCGATTCTGGATTTCCTCTCCCGGTATGTGCATGGACCTTCCACCAAGGGATCGTTCGAGGAGTTCCATCGTTTTCGATTCCGTTTCACGCGCGAAGGGCGAGAGCGGTTGTGTACGGCGGGAAGGAGCGATCCACCGCGCGGTGATGGGCACCAGTTCCTCATGCAGACGTTCCGCACCACGTCCGTACAGGGAAAGCCGTCCGAGAAGGATGACACGAGGGATAGAATCAGAGGACTGCGCCAGACAGGCACGCGAGAGGTCGTGGTGGATGAATCCCTGGGATCGGAAGCGAGCAAGCAGGCGCTGCGCCACGCGTTGTTCCAGGTGAAGGTGCACCGTGTCCTCTGTCAGAATCCCGGCGTCCTCGAACACCACAGGGCGAATCGGAGACTCGCGTCTCCACTCGACGAGTTCCTGGTCCCGCTTTCGCGGTACGCGCAAAGTGTCGAGTGTACCTGCCCAGGTGGGATCTGCTGCCGTCCTGGAATCCAGAGGAGGGAACTTCCACACAGGTTTGCCATGCACATCGTGCTCCTCGGTCAATGGATCGGACCCGAGTATCTGGAGCGAACAGGACAGGGCATCGCGGAAGGACTCTGCAGCAAAGCCTACCCAGGACCGGGATTGGTCGAGTAGGGTCTGGCAGCGCTCAATTTGTCCCTGAAGATCCTCCTGTCGATCTCGGGCAGCCTCGAGTTCCGCCTCCGTCACGCGCTTCTTCTTTTCGTCCAAGTCCGCGTGCTTGAGTTCAGCGGCAAGGGCACTGGCTTCAGAGTGCCGGATTCCCTGTCGCAGCCGCCTTTCGATGTCCTCGTCGATCACTTTCGAGAGACTGCCGAGTTCCTTTTTAATGGTCTCGGTTTTTCGCACCAGCACTTCAAGGACCCGGTCTTCCGCTCGCTGGCGGAGCACGAAGTAGTGGCAATGCACCCTGGATGCGGGTTGCAGTTTCCTGTCGATGCGCCCGTTTCGTTGCTCTATGCGCCCGGGGTTCCAGGGGAGATCGAAATGGAACAGGTCTGTGCAGTGCGCCTGGAAGTTCAATCCCTCTCGTGCGGCGTCCGTTGCGATCAGGATACGAAGAGGATCGTGGGCAGGATCGGTGTTGAATCGACGCTGGATCAATTTTCGATCGGCCCCCGATGTGAGCCCGTCGATAATCGTAATGCGATCGTCTGCTCGATCCGTGCCCTCGATGGCCTGTTCCAGCACGGTTTTCAGGTAGCGTTTCGTCCCTTCTCGATTTTCGGTAAAGATGAGGACGCGGCGATTGGTCCACCTTGGAGGTGATCCCGTGCATCGGGTTCCGAAAGGTGGAAGATCGGGACAGAGGTTTTCCCTGATCCAATCGATCAGGCGACGTGTTTTCGCGTCCGGGGAATAGCGTGCGGCGTCCGCGATGTTGTGCATCTGCTGGAGCAGGTCCTGTTCGCGTTTCCACAACGAGGCGGTGGATGCATCCTGGATGGACTGCGCTTCCTCGGCCGTAGTCATGGCTTTGATCTGTTCTTCTTCCGCGCGATCGAGTTCCTCCCCAGTCCATTCTGCTCGTTCATCGTCCGCATCGGGTGCGTTAATGATCAGTTCGTCGGTGACGAAGGGAGCGGTCTCCTCCCTATGTGCGGGGTGCATCTTCGTGTTCCAATGCCGTACCACGGTCTCGCGATGCACCGTGAGAGACCTGGCAAAGGCGTCGATCGAAGAAAGCAGGCGTTGCTGTAGTCCGACCACCAGCAGCCCGGCAGCGGCTTGATTCCGTTTGCTGGAGCGCGAGAATCGCTGTTCGCGTGTAGTGCGATACTCGTCGAGCAGGCGGGAGAGCACAAGTTCCGGCGCATCGTCCGGCAGTCCATCGATGCATTCGGGAACGATAATGCGCTCGGGAAATCCGCCCTGCAGGGATCGAATGTCGTCTTTCAGTCTTCTCACCATGACATCTTTCAACGCCTTGTCATGCACTTTCACGCCCCTTGTAAATCGGTAGGGATCGAGGAGTTCGAGAAGCGTCGAAAAGCTGTTGGAATGTCCATTGTGTGGTGTCGCCGAAAGAAACAGTCGATGCTCGAATCTCCCGGCCAGGTCGCGGATCGCGCGCGTGAATTTGGATTCGATACCATAGCGTCCACCACTTGATGGTGCGGCATGGTGTGCTTCATCAAGGATCAGAAGGCTTCCCGGAAGCATCGGGCCAAGCCACTCGCGGAGCGGATCCGCATACAGTGAATCGATGAGTAGGTTATGCGAAATGAGGAAACGGCTGTGTGTCCGCCAGGGATTGACGCCGAAGCCGCGTTCCCGGCGGATGCGTGCAAGGTAGGAACGATCGAGAACTTCAAACATCAAGCCGAAGCGTTCCTCGAGTTCCATCTTCCACTGCTCCAGCACAGACGGAGGACTTGCCACCACAATGGCTTTGGCCTTCCTTCGAAGGAGTAATTCCCGTGCGATTAATCCGGCTTCGATGGTTTTGCCAAGCCCTGTGTCATCGGCGATGAACAGATTTACGCGTGGCAGGAGCAGGGCCTTTCGTAGTGGCTCCATTTGGTAGGCGTCAATCTTGATGCCAGCACGGAACGGGGATTGGAAGAGGTTGGGATTCGTGGCAGTAACGCAGTTCCATCGAAGGGTGTGCAGAAATGCCGAGAAGAAGTGCGGTGGGTCGAACCCCTGTTGTGCCATATTTCCCCACCCTTCATCATCGAGGATGAGCCGGTCGGGTTCGAAGTTCCAATACACATCCAGCGTTTGTCCCTGCGCATCGTCATCCGCACAGGATAATCGAACCAGCGCAGAGAGTTCACTGGACTGTTCTTCCACGACCTCCTCAACGAGCCAACGACGCGATCGGATGAGGACGAGGTCGCCGATGGCTGGGAGACGCTCAGGAAGGGATTGAGTCGGCATGGGAGCGCTATGTGGTAGGGGGAAGTGCGATGAAATGGAAGAGGTAAAAATTGGGAACAGAACCCCGCAGTCAACGAGGCCTTAGAGGATATTCAAAACCGTGATCATCGACGAAGGAACAGGAGCAAGAGAGTACCCTAAAGAGCGAGGCATAGGGAAGGAAACGTCCCTGTCAATAATGACTTCGAACCGCCTTTCTCACGAAGCATGAAACACATCCGGAATGAACGTCGATCATGGAAAGCGGAAGATAGCGAGAAGGCAGAAAAAATGGAATGAAATGTCTTCCTTCGCTCCCACCCCTTCACCACCCCAACCTCTCCCCTCTTCGTTGGATCAGATCGAACATGTGGGTTTTCATCGATGGCGGAAGGAAGCTGCGAGAGATGCCGTCTTGCCATCGAGGCAGTGCCGATTCCATACGGTCAAAGGTGGATCGAATCGTCCTGTCCGGGAGCTTCGCGGATGACATGGCGACCTCGAAATCCTTTCGCTTCAGATGACTCTTCTTCCCGTTCAGGGTGAGAGCCAGTTCCTCCCTGTCCTCGGGATTCACCAAGGCCGTAGCCACCAGATCATAGGCGGGAGCAAGGGACCAACCGGAGCCCGGTCTCCGGATCAGGGAAAAGTTCTTCAGGTGCATGTCCGCATTGCCGATCACGAAGGAAAAGACCACCTGCTCGTAATACCTCCCCACGTCGAGAAGGGGGTTCGCGCTGTACCGCAGGATGGCCTTCGCGATCTGCTCATGAGAACCGCGATACTTGTGCTCGGTGAGTCTCTCGGTGATCTGACACATATCCTCCATCGGGAGCTTGCTCCCTGAGGTCCGGTCGATGCGGCGGGTGATATAAGCCAAACTGCCTTCGCGCATCCGAATCAGGGAATGCGGAACGGTGGGAATCCCGGCCAGCTCCGCCAAGTGCATCGTGCAATCCTCCACCTCGGGGAGATGAGGATAAGTGCTGGTGGGAGGTTTCAGAATGTACCCTCCCCACAATCCGACGATCGTGAATCGAGGCGGATGAGTATCGTCGCGTAGGGTCTCAAGATCGACGGAAAGCTTGGGCTGGATTCCAGACACCGCGATCTGACTTCGCACCACATTCTCGGCGAGTTCCGCGATCTCACCTTCCGAATAGGGTAGCTCCGGCGGGACCCGTGTATCGAACATTTTCATACTGCAGGATGAGTGGAAGTCGCTATCCGACGCATCCAGACTCTCGTAGCAATACAGACAGGATCTCGTGGGTTTCATTCTCCCTCCACTGCTCGCACGGATACTGCCCCGATGCAGTCACGGCAACAGGCAAGAAGAAGTCCCATCCGATCCCGCGGATCGAGCTTCCAGTTCCTGCTGGCTACATCCAGAAGCCACCCTTCCGGGATCAGACCATCGAAAAAGGGAAACAGAACGGGACTTCTGTATTCTTCACTCTGAAGCGGTAAGGTAAGACTTACCGGCTGCGCCGATGGATGATGCAGGTATTCGGGCACATACCGAAATGCATACCCGTGCTCATCCTCGACCAGCATTCCCGCAAGGACATCCATCATATGCACTTCAGCCCTTCGCATTCTTCCCTCCGCGACGCGATTCCTTCGCGTTCGTTTCCAAAGAGGCCAGGAAGGCCTCCCGGTCCATCGGCACGGGACCCACTTCATGCCCGAACATGCGCAGCACCTGATTCACCTTGTCCATTCTCAGCGTGGGTTTTCCCGCCTCCAGCTCGCGCAGGAAACGCAGGCCCACGCCCGCTCTCTCCGCCAGTTCCGGCTGGGTGAGCTTGACCTGCTTTCTTCGATTTCGGACAAAGTCCGCAACTGCATCCATCGCGTTCTTACCTCTGTAGGGACAAATCCGTGAAGGAACAATGTATACCCGATGGGGTACATATTGCAAGGGATTTCGGAATTCCGTACCCGTTGAGGTATAATACGTCGCGAAATATTCGTTTTATACCCGTTTGGGTATATTTTCCAGCAGTAACGGTTCTCATTCCCCAAGTGGTCTCCGTTCCCTTCACCACTGCTTCCACCGCAATGCCAGTCCTCCGTGCAGCAGGGCGGCCAGTGCGAAAAGTGCGGCCCAAGTGCCCTGCCCCACGGAGTTCAAGGCCAGTGCGGCAAGGAAAAAGAGGAAGTGGGAAAGGAGAATACCGGGAACCCTCGAGAGGCGATGTTTCGCTTTCGGGGCGAGAAAGAATCCCCACAGTACCGCCGCGAGTGCGGGAAGGAGGATTGCGGAGAACCAGCGCAGATATCCTTGATCGACGCTCTTGTATGCAAACGCGCCGAAGGCCAGGAGCATGGCCACTTCGAGGATAAAGGCCAGAATGAGATTCAGGGACCGAACGGTGGTCATGACGCTGAGGAGTGCCGGTTCGCGTGATTCCCGTGATGGCGGGCGACGCGTGTGTCTTCCCGCTTTTCCAATTGCTCCAATTCCTCGTTCGACGAAATGCAGGCGTCCAGGTCCTGGAGCAGCCCGTCGGAGATGGCGTAAATCCAACCGTGGATAAAGACCTCCTGCCCCCGCCTCCAGGCCTCCTGGAGAACGGTGGTCCGCCCGACATTCATCACCTGTTCGATAACGTTCCATTCACAGAGCCGGTTGACTCGTGCGTCGAGATCTTCACAGGTTCGCAGTTCTTCCGCTCGTCGATGGGCTACGGCCCGCAGGGGACTGAGCCAGTTGTCAATCAGTCCGTGCGACGTGTTCTCGAGTACCGTCTTCACTCCTCCGCACCCGTAATGGCCGCACAGGATAATGTCCCGGATCCCGAGCATCTCCACCGCGTACTGCAACACCGACAGACAGTTCAAATCGGTGGGAGTCACCAGGTTGCCCACGTTGCGGTGGACGAACAGTTCTCCCGGGAGCAATCCTACGATCTGATTGGCGGGCACCCGACTGTCCGAACACCCGATCCACAGGAAATCCGGCTCCTGCTGCCTCGTGAGCTGGGAGAAAAACGAGGGATCGGCATCGACCATGCGAGTGGCCCATCCCCGATTGTTGCGGAGCAGAGACGCGAGTGTCTTCATGTGCAATCCGTGGAATGTAGGACAAGCCAGGAATGAGAGCAAGAGGTCCAGTTGAACGATTCCCTCATTCCCTCATTCCCTCATTCCCTCATTCACCCATTCCCTCATTCACCCATTCCCTTCCCCCGAACGAACTTCCCTCCTCTTCTGTTTCACCTCTACGGACGTTCCACCACGAAAGGACCCTATGTCGGAGCAGGATTTCGGATATGCCAGTGCCGGACCCAACGTCTGGCTGATCGAAGAAATGCGAGCACGGTACCTCGAGAATCCCAACGCCGTCGGTGCGCGATGGCGGGAGTTCTTCGCTGATCAGGAGGGCGACGATCCGCCCGCACCGTCCTCTCCGCCAGTGGCACCTCCTCCACGCGAGGTCCCTGAAGGCGGGGTTCGGATCGCGGGACCCGCAGAAATCCTGGCGCGCAACATGGAGGCGAGTCTGACCGTGCCCACGGCGACCTCGGTGCGCACCATGCCCGTGACTCTCCTCCAGGAAAATCGCCGCCTCGCAAACCGCCATCTCCAGGAACGCCAAACCGGTCGACTCAGCTTCACCCATGTCATCGCCTGGGCGGTGGTGAAGGCGCTCACGGTCCATCCAGCGCTGCGAACCCAGTTTCGTCGGGTGGGAGAGGACCACTACCGCATCGTGCCCGATCATATTCATCTCGGCATCGCCGTCGACGTCACGCGCCGCGACGGATCCCGCGGTCTGGTGGTTCCGGTGATTCGTCATGCGGAAGGGATGGACTTCACCACCTTCTTTGCGGCCTACAACACCCTCATCCGGCGAGCTCAACACGGACAGCTCACGCCCGAAGATTTCGTGGGCACCTCGGTGTCCATCACCAACCCGGGCACCGTGGGCACCCAGCATTCCGTGCCCCGGCTCATGGAAGGCCAGAGCGCCATCATCGGGGTGGGCGCCATCGACTGGCCGACGGAATGGAAATTCGCCGACCCTCGCACCCGATCCCGCTTGGGCGTTGGCCGGGTGGTGACCCTCACCAGTACCTACGATCATCGGGTCATCCAGGGAGCCGAGAGCGGTCAGTTTCTCGATACCATCGAGCGCCTCCTCCTGGGTGAACACGATTTTTACGATGAGATATTCCGTTCACTCGCCATTCCATTTTTCCCCTTCCGTCTGACGCCCGATGCGAATCCGGGACTGGGGATGGACGATCTCGACGCTCTGCTGGAGAAGCAGGCTCGGGTTCTTCAACTCATCAACAAGTACCGGGTGCGGGGCCATCTCCAGGCCCATCTCGATCCTCTCTCCGATGCTCCTCGGCCCCATGTGGAACTGGATCCTGCAGGATTTGGGGTGACCATCTGGGATCTGGATCGGGAATTCGTCACCGGGGGACTGGCGAGCCTTGCCAAGGCGCCTCTGCGCGACATTCTGGATACGCTGTGGACGGCCTACTGCCGCACTCTGGGCATCGAGTACATGCACATTCAGGAACCCGATCAGCGACGCTGGATCACGGCACACGTGGAAGGACGTGATTTTCGTGCCACGCTCGACACTGCGGCCAAGCACCGGATACTCGATCGACTCATCGAAGCCGAGGCATTCGAGCATTTTCTCCATACCCGTTACGTGGGCCACAAGCGCTTCTCGCTTGAAGGCGCCGAAGTGCTCATTCCTGCTCTGGATCATCTGCTGCGCCGGGCAGGCCACGAAGGAATCGAGCAGACTATCATGGGCATGGCCCATCGGGGACGGCTCAATGTGCTTGCCACCATTCTCGGTCGTTCCTTCGAAAGCATTTTCCGAGAATTCGATGGGAACATCGATCCCGACACCATTCAGGGCTCGGGAGATGTGAAATACCATGTCGGTGGCGAGGGTGACTATGCCATCGGCGAAGGCCGCACGGTGCGGGTACGACTCGCCTCCAATCCCAGCCACCTCGAGGCTGTCGATCCCGTGGTGGAGGGAATGGTGCGCGCCGCGCAGGACGCACTCGGTGAGGGAGGCAATGATCGGGTGCTGCCTATCCTCATCCATGGCGATGCCGCCTTTGCCGGTCAAGGCGTGGTGGCCGAAACCCTCAACTTCAGCATGCTCTCGGGCTATCGCACCGGGGGTACGGTGCATATCGTGCTCGACAACGGCATCGGATTCACCACATCCTCTTCGGACGCCCGATCCAGTCAGTATCCTACCGACGTGGCCAAGATGATCCAGGCCCCGGTGTTTCATGTGAATGGAGATGATCCCGAGGCCGTGCTCCGCGCCGTGGAACTGGCTCTCGATTTTCGCATGACCTTTCACAAGGATACCATCGTCCACATCCTCTGCTACCGGCGCCACGGACACAATGAGGCCGACGACCCCAGTTACACCCAACCCCGCATGGTGGCGCGAATCCGCGGCACCCGGTCGGTGCGCAAGCTCTACACCGAAACCCTCGTCAATCGCGGGGATCTGAGTGTGGACGAGGCCGAATCCTCCTTCGAGGCCTTCCATGCCTTGCTGGATCGGGCCTTCGAGGCCACCCGCGAGAGTGCGCCTCCCCGTGGCAACGTCATCTTCGAAGCCCGGCCCGAAATCGCTCACCCATCGCCCGAAACCGGAGTGGGGCCGGACCGGCTCGACGCGATTGTGGACGCCCTCACCTCCGTGCCTGCGACCTTTTCCATCCATCCCAAACTGCCCCGGCAATTCGAGGCCCGTCGCACCCTGTACGACGAAGGTCGGGTAGACTGGGCCCTGGCGGAGGCCCTCGCCTTCGGCACCTTGTTGCAGGAAGGCACCTCAGTGCGCCTGTCGGGGCAGGATTCCCGTCGCGGCACCTTCAGTCAGCGCCATGCCGTGTGGGTGGATTACGAAACCGGAGCGCCCTTCACTCCTCTCAACGCACTCGGGGTGGAAGGAAAGATCAGCGTGTATGACAGTCTCCTCAGTGAATATGCCGTGCTTGGCTTCGAATATGGCTATTCGATCCAACGGCCCGAGATGCTGGTCCTGTGGGAAGCCCAGTTCGGCGATTTCATCAATGGCGCCCAAATCATCATCGATCAATTTCTCGCCTCGGCAGAGGACAAGTGGGGACAGAAAAGCGGACTGGTGCTACTCCTGCCTCACGGCTTCGAGGGACAGGGGCCGGAGCACAGCAGTGCCCGCATCGAGCGCATCCTGACCCTTTCCGCAGAGAACAACATGCGGATCGTCCAACCCACCACCGCGGCGCAGTACTTCCACGTCCTTCGCCGACAGATCCATGTCGATGACCGCAAGCCCCTGGTGGTCATGACGCCGAAGAGTCTGCTCCGTTCCGAGGGCTCCCGCAGTCCCCTCGCCGAGCTCCACGAGGGAGGATTTCGTCTCATGCTCGACGACCCACACCCTCGGCCCGAGGCCACGCGCATCCTTCTCTCTACAGGAAAGGTGGCCCAGGATTTGCTCGTGACCCGCGATCAGATCGGAGATCCCGATACGGTGATTCTTCGTCTCGAACAACTCTATCCCTTCCCCTACGACGATTTTCGAATTCTCCTTTCCCGTTATCCCCGGGCACGGGATATTCGCTGGGTACAGGAGGAACCAGAGAACATGGGAGCCTGGACTTATGTCTTCTCGCGACTGCGCAATCTTTTCGAGGCTCCGTACCACCTTTCCTATGTGGGACGCCTTGTGAGCGGGAGTCCCGCTACGGGAAGCTCTTCGGTGCACGAATTGGAACAGCAACGGCTCGTGCAAGAAGCCTTTTCCTGACGTGGAACCACTTCCACGTATTGTCTTTCACGGATTCCTGCCCTAGATTCATGGCGTCCCCCAATCCGGAATCGCATGAGATCCCTGTTTCTCGTCCTTCCATTTCTGCTTCTCGCTCCGAGTGTCATACCCGGTCTTCATGCCCAGGTGACGCTCCATCTCTGGCATCAGATGAGGCCGGACGCGCGGGAAATTTTAAAGGAACGAATCCGCATCTTCGAATCGCGAAATCCCGGAATCCGTGTGATGCAGTTGTACAAGGAGAACGAGGAACTCCGGGTCGGATACCAGGCGGCTGCGGCCTTCACGGGCGGTGGGCCCGAGCTGGTGTATGGACCCAGCGACTTCGTGGGTGCCTTCGAATCCATGAAAATTATCAAGCCCCTCGAATCGGTCTTCTCCCGGGAATTCCTTTCGCAATTCGATCCCAAAGCCCTCACCTGGTATCGCGGACATCTGTATCAAATCGGCGATGAACTCGGCAATCATCTCGCGCTGGTGTATAACAAGAGGTTGTTTCGGGAGGCGGGTCTCGACCGCCCTCCCACCACGCTTGCGGAATTGATCTCCTTCGGACAGAAGCTGACTCGGGATGTGAATGGGGATGGTGTGGTGGACCAGCATGGACTGGTGTGGAATTACACCGAACCCTTTTTCTTCATCCCCTTCTATACCAGCTTCGGGGGGTGGGTGATGGATGAGAAGAATCGTCCCACGCTCGATAATCGAGCGGCGATCGAGGCCTTCGAATTCGTCAAGCAGCTCCGGGATCGCTATCGCATCATTCCGAAGGAATGCGATTACGAGATCGCCGACAGCAAATTCAGCGATAGCCGGGCGGCCATGATCATCAACGGGTCCTGGGCCTGGGGCAAATACATGAAGGCGCTGGGCGAGGATTTCGGACTAGCGGTGATCCCGAAGAATGAAAAAACGGGACTCTGGTCCGCGCCCATGGTCTCCTGCAAGGGGTACTTTTTCAACGTGTCCCTCGAAGGTCCCACTCTCGACGCGGCTCGTCGCTTCGTTTCCTTCATGCTGAGTCACGAGACCCAGCGCGCCTTCGCATCATCTCTGAAAACCATTCCCAGTCTGCTTTCGGCCCAGAACGATCCTGTCGTGCAGTCCGATCCCGTGATCGCGGTGTCTATCGAACAGGCCCGTGTGGGCCGTCCCTCCCCTCTGGCACCCGAGATGCGTGCCATCTGGGATGCCATGCGTCCGCCCTATCAGAATGTGCTCGGAGGCAACATCACCGCAGCCCAGGCCGCCCGGGAGCAACAGCGACTGGCCGAACAGAAGATCCGCGAATTGTATGAAGGATCGTCATCGGAAGAGGCGGGCCATCCCGTGGTGGTGACCATCATTTACGGAGCGGGCATTCTGCTCGCTCTTGTCGCCTTTTTCTTTCTGGTTCGGAACGGCATCCTCCCTCTTCTGCGCAATGGCGATCGCCTCGACACGAAGAACGCGCGCTTCGCGGTGATGATGGTGCTCCCTGCGTCCTTGCTGATGTTTGGCGTCGTGCTCTATCCCTTCCTCTACAATTTCGTGATCAGCTTGTCGAACATGAGTATGCTCACAGTGAACTCCTGGCGGATCACCGGGTTCGAGCAATACGGGAAAGTGTTCGGGATTGATCGCTTTATCGCGGAATGGACCCGCCCCGAGGGCAGTCTCGGTTCGGCCTTCGCCCAGCTTTTTGCGACCGAGTTTTATGGCGTGTTTCTCAAGACTCTCGTGTGGACAGGAGTCAACGTCTTCTTTCACGTGACGATTGGCGTGGCCCTGGCTCTGCTTCTCAATCGCCCCTTGCCGGGAAAATCCCTCATTCGCGTGTTGCTCATCCTGCCCTGGGCCGTGCCTCAGTTCATCACCGCGCTTACCTGGCGGGGCATGTTCAACACCGACAGCGGAGCAATCAACGCGATCCTTCGCCACGTGTTCGCCCTCTCTCCCCTGCCCTGGCTCACCGACAGCACCCTGGCCTTCGCGGCGGCAATCCTTACCAACATCTGGCTGGGCTTTCCGTTCATGATGATCATCGCGCTCGGAGGACTTCAGTCCATTCCCGCCGAACTCTACGAAGCAGCCGACATCGATGGGGCTACGGCCTGGCAGCGCTTTCGCCATGTGACCCTGCCCCTGCTCAAACCGGTGATGATTCCGGCCGTGACCCTGGGCATCGTGTGGACCTTCAACAACATCAACGTCATCTGGCTCGTGTCCAACGGAGGACAGCCTGCCGATCAAACGCACATTCTCGTCAGCTATGTGTATCGCGCCGCGTTCAATCTGTATCGCTACGGATATGCGGCGGCCTTCAGCTTCGTCATCTTTCTCCTGCTGGCCCTGTTCAGCATTCGCTTCATGAAATCCCAGAACAGCACCGACACGGTGTATTGATCGATCCCCCATGAGAACCCGCGACTCCTTCGGCTTCCGGCTCTTCGTCTACCTCGTCCTCTTCGTGTTCGTGGTCGTGGCCATCTATCCCATTCTGCAGGTCTTCTCCATCTCCCTGCGACCGAAGAGCACCCTGCTCAGCGACTCTCTCGCCATCATTCCGCCCGACGCCACCTGGGACAATTATCGAGCCCTGTTCACCGAGCAGCCCTTTCTGCTCTGGGTGGGAAACAGTTTTCTCGTCACCATCATCGTGGTGCTTACCGGCACGGTGTTGGCCAGTACCGCAGGCTATGCCTTCAGTCGCTATCGGTTTCCAGGCCGGAACGCCGGGCTCCTGAGTCTTCTCGTCACACAGATGTTTCCCGCAACCATGCTTCTGCTCCCTCTCTACATCATGCTCGCGAAGCTGAATCTCATCAACAATTTTCTCGGACTCATCGTCATCTACTCCTCCACGGCTCTGCCCTTCTGCGTCTGGCAAATGAAGGGATATTACGACACCATTCCCGTGAGTCTCGAAGAAGCCGCCCGCATTGACGGGCTTGGACGCTTTGGCGCCTTTTATCGGGTGGTGCTGCCCCTGGCCGCTCCCGCGCTCGTGATCACGGCCTTGTTCAGTTTCATGGCGGCATGGACCGAATACATCGTGGCCGCGCAGGTGCTGTTTTATGAGGACATGTTCACGCTGCCCATCGGACTCAAGTCCTTTCAAAGCAACATGAGTACTGAATGGGGACTCTATGCCGCTGCCGCCCTTGTCGTGAGCATACCCGCCATGGTGCTGTTTCTCGTTCTCACGAAATGGCTCATCGGCGGTCTCACGCTCGGAGGAGTCAAGGGCTAGTCCACCGTTGATAAATGGTCCCACGTTTCCTTCTGACTCACCCTCACTTCGTCATTCCTCAGGATTTCCATGGCCTCCGTTCGATTACACTCCGTTCGCAAGCAGTACGACAAGAATCCCACTGCGACCATCGAGAATCTGAACCTTGAGATTCAGGATGGGGAATTCATGGTCCTCGTCGGACCCTCCGGTTGCGGCAAGAGTACGACGCTGAGAATGGTCGCTGGTTTAGAGGAAGCCAGTGGGGGCGACATCTTCATTGGCGATCGTCGCGTGAACGACATGGCTCCCAAGGACCGGGACATCGCCATGGTGTTTCAGAACTACGCGCTCTATCCCCACATGTCCGTCCGTGAGAATCTGGCCTTCGGGCTGAAGCTGAGAAAATTCCCGAAAGCCGAAATCGCGATGCGTGTGGATGAAGCGGCCGAGCTGCTCGAGATCACCGAGTTCCTCGATCGCAAGCCCAAGGCGCTCTCCGGGGGACAGCGTCAGCGCGTTGCCCTGGGGCGGGCCATCGTACGCAAGCCCACCGTGTTTTTATTTGATGAACCGCTGTCGAACCTCGACGCGAAACTGCGCGTGCAGATGCGCACCGAAATCAAAAAGCTCCATCTGCGCCTGAATACCACGATGATCTACGTGACCCACGATCAAGTGGAGGCCATGACGATGGGTGATCGCATCACGGTGATGAAAGCCGGCGTGATTCATCAGGTGGATACCCCGCTGCATCTCTACCACCGTCCAGCCGACCTTTTCGTCGCGGGTTTTATCGGCAATCCCGCGATGAACCTCCTCCCGGTGCGTATCGAGGCAGGAGATTCCCCCATGCTGGTGCTCGGCACCGCACAGGTGCCTCTGCCCGACCACTGGCGCGCGGCTCTGAGCAGCGCAGTCGGACAGGATCTGTTGCTGGGGGTTCGTCCCGAGCATCTTCATCTCGAGTCCTCTCGCTGCGCTCAGCCCCTCCCTCTACCTGTCCTTCATGATGTCTCGGAGCTTCTTGGCAACGAGTCCTTCCTCCATGCTCGATGGGACCGGACGGAGCTCACCGCACGCACGCCCGACCCCGTGCACCTGAGCATGGGAGCCGCACTGACCCTCTATCTCGATCTCTCGCTGGCCCACCTCTTCGATCCCCGCACTGAACGTCGCCTCGGATAACCGCATGAGACTGCTTCCTCTCCTCGTCCTTGCCTTCAGTACCGGCGTGGGATACGCGCAGATTCCGTCGGACCGGTTCACACCGGGTCCTGACGCGCACGCCCGCCTGTTTGCCTTCACCAACGGACGCCACACGTTTTTCGCAGGTCCCATCGCTGCTGAAAACACGAATGGCTTTCACGGACTCACGCGCGCCAAGCGCAAACTTTTCGAAAACTGGTGGATCCTGCTGGGCGATTCCCTGCTCGATCGCGGCACAGCCACAGTGACGGTGACGCCCGTGGGAATCACGCGGGAGTATTCACGCTGGAGCACCACCGAAGAGATCCTGCTCACGGATTCGCTCACCGTGCTGGCCGTGCGCATTCGCACGAATTTTCGGGGACCGATGGCGATCCTTCCCGGTTTTCCCGAGGGACGGGGAACCGAAGAGGCCACGATGGGAGGAGCGGGGTTCCGCCTCACCACCGAACCACGAGCCACTCTTCTCGTGCGTGGCATGCAGGGCTTCTGGTCTCCTCCCGATCCTCGCATCGTCGAAGGATTGATCAACGCCTCCCCCGTCTCCTGTCCGGCTTGGTTCGATGGCATGGTGGACGCAGAGCCCGTGGAGCTCACGATTCACTTTCCGGAAATTGGAGAACGAGAGGACCTCCCTCGTTTCGACACGTTGCAGTCCTTGAGACGAGCTCGGATCGCGGCGCGACTCGATGCCCTCGGATTCGACTGCTCCGATTCGATGCTGGCGAAAAGCACCCGCTGGATTGCCGCTTCAGTAGATGCGCTCGTCATGAAGCAGACGGGACCCGGACTCTACGCCGGACTGCCCTGGTTCGACGATTATTGGGGACGGGATACCTTCATCAGTCTGCCCGGCGCGCTTCTCGTTCAAGGTCGCTTTGAAGACGCGCAGGACGTGCTCGAGGCCTTCGCTGCTCGACAGGAGAAGGATCCCGAGAAAGCCGAATTCGGTCGCATCCCCAATCGCATCACGCCCACCGAGGTGATCTACAACACGGCGGACGGGACTCCCTGGTTTGTGATCCAGGCGTGGAACACATACGAACGATCGGGAGATCTGGCTTTTGCACGACGCATTTGGCCGGCGGTGCACCGCTCGGTGGAAGGCGGGCTGCGGCACCGGGACGGGAACGGTTTGCTGATCCACGGAGACGCCGAGACGTGGATGGATGCTGTCGGTCCGAAAGGCCCCTGGTCTCCTCGCGGCACCCGCGCCATCGATGTCCAGGCCCTGTGGATCGCCCAGCTCGAAGCAGCGGCGTCCTTCGCGGGGACCCTGGGAGAAACCCGCCTCGCGTCAGAATGGCAGCGCGCTGCGGAGACGGCCCGCGCCAGCGTGCGGCGCCTCTTTCCCGATCCCCGCACGGGCATCCTGGCGGATCGCCTCGATGCAGACGAGCAGCGGGATCCTCGTCCCCGCCCGAATTCTCTCTTCGCGCTCACGGTGCCGCGGACTCCGATCGTGGCCGACAGCATTGCGCGAGCCACCCTGGCCTCGGTCATGCGCACCTGCGTGTATCCCTGGGGCGTGGCCTCTCTGGGGCAGGATGATCCGGACTTCCATCCCTGGCACGAGAATCCCGGGGTGTATCCCAAGGATGCGGCCTATCACATGGGCACGATCTGGACCTGGTTGTCGGGTCCAACCATCTCGGCCCTCTGCCGTGCGGGGCAACCCGATTCCGCTTGGGTGCTTCTGGAGTATCTCGCGCACCTGTCCCGCACTCAGGGTGCGGTGGGAGCCCTGCCGGAGTGCACCGATGCCCTCCCCCGCGACGGGCAGGAGGCCCCCCGTTGGTCAGGCACCTTCAGCCAGACCTGGAGCGCGGCGGAGTACCTTCGCGTTTTGCACGATGACTTTCTCGGCGTGCGCGTCACTGCCTTGAGCGGAGACACGATGTGGGTCTCTCCCGCATTGCCACGCGTTCTGACCCGGCTCGGAATGCGAGTCCGTATCGGACCACGGTTCTGCATGGTCACGGTGGAACGCCGGGGGAGAGAAGCGGTTGTGCGCCTTCGTCCGGAATTCTCCTCCCGCCCCTTGGTGGTGGTCGTTCCGGGACAGGCCGCGAAGGTTCTTCGAGACACCACGGAAACCGTGCTTCTTCTGGCACCAGCCCCATCCTCCGCGCTCCACGCGTCCTTCTGTCGACCCATCTCCGATCGAAGCTGGTCATCCATCGCTCTCCCGCCCTGGCCCCTGCTCTCGGCGGAGGACGTGCTCCGTCTGCCTCCTCCCACGGCTCCCCGCATCGTGGGCGCCGATCCCGAGGGCGATGATCACGGGCGTTCGAACACGATGACCTATCCGCGCAATCCCCTGTTCCGCCCCGGCATTCTGGATGTGCGACGCATTGAAGTGCGCACCGACGACTCCTTCTGGTATTTCACGATTCGCATGCAGGCCCTTGTCCAGCCGGGCTGGCATCCCGAATACGGGTTCCAGCTCACCTACCTGGCCATCCTGGTCAACACCACCGGAACGCTCGACAAGGCGGGGTCAGACCTCGGCCATCAATCCGGCTATCGGCTCCCCGAGGATTTCGGATACGATCGTCTGATTCTCGTGGGAGGAGGCCTCGAGATTCGGGACGCCGAGGGCCGCATCCTCGCGGCATGGACCCCGACCCGTCCCGAGCATGCCTTCGGCGATGTGAGAACCGCGACGATTCGATTCGCGGTCCCGACGTCCTACTTCCCGTCATCGATCACTCCCGCACGCGTGCTCATCCTCTCGGGAGCTCAGGATGATCAAGGAGGAGCGGGGCTCGGTTCCTTCCGCGATGTCCTTCTCGACGCCACCGAATGGCAGGGGGGCGGAGGGGATGGGAAGGAACGGGTGTACGATGTGATGTGGGGACGCGAGGAGTGAGGATCTTCGAGATGCGGTGTGCGATTTCCGATTCGTGAAGCACGAGAATCGATTGCAAACGGCTTCTGAACATGTTCATGCTGATGCATCGGAAATCGCAAATCACAAATTCCTCGTATCTTTCCCTACACAAATCCTGGAGGTTGCCATGGTAACCTTTCGACGAATCCTGGTTCCGATCGATTTCAGCGATCCTTCCAAGGATGCTCTGGCCTTCGCTACATCCTTCGCGCAAGGGTATGATGCGGAACTGACCCTGGTGTACGTGGCCGAGCCCGTGATGTATCCGGCGGACTTCGGGTACGGACAGGTTGCAGTGCCGGATCTCGAGCTCGAGATGCAGACCAAAGGCGAGGAACATCTTCGGAAGCTGGCCGAGGAGAGTATCGGATCGATGGTCCAGTGGAACACCGTGATCCGCACGGGAAAGCCATTTGTGGAAATCAATCTCACCGCGCGGGAGATCAGCGCCGATCTCATCATCATCGCCACGCACGGGCATACGGGCATCGATCATGTGCTCTTCGGAAGCACGGCCGAGAAAGTGGTGCGAAAAGCGCCCTGCCCTGTGCTCACTTTGAGGCCGCGAGCTCCCTCCGCGTAAATCCCTTGTTTCGAGAGCCGGTACGGTTCTGTTCTATCGCATCGTGTAATGCGAACGGGCGGTGAGCGTGATGGTGGATTCCAGATCCACCGGATTTCCCATATCGTCGACATCGGTTTCGGTGAGCAATACTGTATGCACGAGATGCTGTTCGAGCAGTGTCCCATCCGCCGCGAGCACCAGGGTTCCTTCGACGGTCATAGGAAAGGCTCCCTGTTGCTCGATCGTCACTGTCCCCTCCGCGAGGAGTTCGAAATACCCGCGCGCGTCGCCGCCGGTGCCTTGGGTCTTCACCAGGCGTAGAGTGGCGCGGGGATATCCGCTCAGTGGAATTCCTGTGGTGCGCGAGGCATACATGAGGGTATCGGGGATTCTGAGACTGTCGCCGGGTTTCATCGTGCGGCCCGCCATCAGGAATCGAAACAGCGTGGGGGGATAGAAATCATCCACCGCGCGATAGAGGTATTCGGTTTTCGTGGAATCCGGCAGCTGCTGGTCCTGCAAAATCAACGGCATGCCCTGCCAGAGAAACACCTGAAATGGCACGCCCAGAATGGACCGAATAGAATCGGCCGTCCCCGCCGCGAGCCCCGGCTCGCGCAGCGTGAGGCTGTCGATTCGAAACGCCCCTCGCACCAGCACGGGGCCGTCGAGGTGGATATCGGAAAAGCGGACCTGAATCTCCTTTTCCGACACCTCGGTCGACTCATCGAGGGTGCGGCCCTCCTGGCGTGCGATGGAACGGGACTCGTACCGTCGGAGGCTCGTTTGATCCCAGGACACCGTGCTGTCGGTGGCGGTGGTCAGGAAGCGAATCGTTTGGGCCGTGACCGGAACGGTCAGGAGCAGGGTCAACACAAAGACACGGCGAATCATGAAACCTCGGAGGATGAAGAGGGAGATGATGTCGAGGAAGCGCACTCCGCGCGGTGAGTCCGGCAATCCCACAGGACGAGTCCGGAGGCCAGAACGGCACAGGCCGCCGCCAGGGGAAAGGTAATACCGTAGCCATGGGCCTGGGCCAGAGGCCCTCCCCCGAGGGCCGCCACCACCGCGCCCAGATCCATCATGCCGGTAATGTAGGCCATTGCCGATCCCGCATAACGCGGAGGGGCCAGTCCATAGCCAAGCGACGTGACGGCGGGAAAGGCCAGACCATGGGCGATGCCCGAAATGAGTCCCGCCCCGAGAAGAGCCGGAGCAGAAGGGCTGATGCCAGCGAGGATCATCCCTACGGCGTACAGGAGGAAGGACGGAACGAGGACACGTCGAAGTCCGTACGTATCTCCCCAATGACTTCCCACGAACCGCACCACCATACCGGCCAATCCGTACCCGGTAAAGTACAGACCAAACCCGACGATGCCCCGTTCCTTGGCGGAGGCCGCCAGGAAGGTGCCTGGGGTGGAATAGACAACGGCCAGCAGACCGGCCAGGGTGAAGACCAGGGGCATACCCCGTGCACGCAACACCGAACGCAACACGGGCTCTCCGGTGGAGTGGACGGGTGTCCAGTGGAGCGAAATTCTGGAGGCGATCCAGGCGGCGACCAACGAGAGGATGGTCAGCGTGAGGAAAAATTCGAAAAAACCGAAATGGTAGAGGAGGAATTCCCCACCGGCAGGCCCTACCAGATTGCCCGCTAATCCCGACAGTCCATACATCGCCACCGCTTCGTTGCGTCGACCTTCAGGAGCGATGAAAGGAGCCATGGTGAAGGTGGCGGAAAAATGCGCCCCGATGCCAATCCCCTGCACGATCCTCAGAATCCATTCGATGGGATGAAGACCCGGTTGCATGAAGGGAAGGAAGCCGAGGCAAGGCAGGCCCAGCCCCAGAGCTCCCAGGATCATCACGGGCACGGGGCCGTGCCGATCCAGCAGGCGCCCGATCACGGGACGGGAGACCACGGCTGCGACCAGGTACACGCCCATGAAGAGTCCAATCATCGCGGCCTCTCCGCCCTGGAACCGCACGTAGAGTGGATACAACGCGTTGTTCGTAAAGACGAGAGACATCACGAAATTGAACGTGAAGCCGAGCGTGAAGGTTTTCGTGAACAGAGAGCCGCGTGCCATGGGATCCATCGTGAAAAACGCGACCTGCAATGTACGATTTTTCTCCTCCCCGCTCCGTTCCTTCGCCCTCGCGCATCCGCTCCGTATTTTGCGACGATCACTGGATTGCTCACTTCCCTGGCACCCGTCATGACCGATGATCTTCTCGGCTCTCTCGACCTTCCCGACGATCTTCCCTATGGAATCCATACCGAACGGGCGCGTCGCGCCCTTCGCATGGCCGAGCGTCCCGTCCGCATGGAACTCATCCACGCCCTGGTCGTGGTCAAGAGTGCCTGTGCCCAGGCCAATGCCGAAGGCGGGTCTCTGGATCCGCGGATTGCGGCGGCGATCGATACCGCCGCCGAGGAAGTACTGTCCGGACGCTGGGACCACGCCTTCGTCACCGATGCCCTGCAGGGAGGTGCCGGAACCTCCACCAACATGAACGTCAACGAGGTGCTGGCCCGACGGGCTTCCGCCCTGCTCGGCGAACCAGTCGATCCCCTCGCGCACGTGAATCTCCATCAATCCACCAACGATACGTATCCCACGGCCCTCCGCATGGCGGCCATGGAGGGCATCCGTATTCTCGAACAGGCCGTGATCGCCCTCCAGGAGGCCTGTCAGGCCAAGGAGCGGGAATTCTCGGGTATCGTGAAACTGGGTCGCACCCAATTGCGCGATGCCGTGCCTACCACTCTGGGCCGCAGTTTCGGGGCCTTTTCCTCCGCACTCTCTCGAGATCGGTGGCGAATCTTCAAGTGCCTCGAACGCTTGCGCACCGTCAATATTGGCGGCACGGCCATTGGCACGGGACTCACCGCCCCCCGTGCCTACATCTTTCGAATCACCGAAATCCTTCGTGACCGCACGGGACTCTCCCTGGCACGAGCCGAGAACCTCGTGGACGCCACGCAAAATCAGGACGCCCTTGTCGAAGTGTCGGGCATTCTCAAAGCCCATGCCACCACGCTCACCAAACTCGCGCGAGATCTGCGATTGATGACCAGCGGTCCCAAGGGAGGCCTGGGCGAAATCGAGCTACCGCCCATCCAGGCCGGCTCCAGCATCATGCCGGGTAAGATCAATCCGGTCATCCCCGAAATGGTGCAACAAGCGTGCATGCGCGTCTTCGCGCACGATCTCGAAATCGGAATGGCCGCCTCCTCGGGAGAACTCGAACTGAATCCGTTTCTGCCTCTTGCCGCCGATGCCCTGCTGTCGATGCTCTCTCTGCTGACCCATGCCAACGACGCCCTGGCGCATCTCTGTGTGCCAGGGATCACCGCGAGGCCGGACCGGTGCGCGGCCCAGGTGGATTTGGCCACGGAAACCGCAGCCGCCCTCATTCCCGATATCGGGCACGACAACGCTCTCCTCCTTGCGCGAACCATGAGGGAACGAGGCACCGGCGTAAAGGAGACCGCCGTGGCTCTGGGACTGCTTCGACCCGAACAGGTAGACGCGCTTCTCTCTCCTGAACGCATCACCCGGCTCGGGCGCTGAGGCACCGATTCTCTCTGGTCGAATTCCCTCCCTTTCGTCGCATCCCGTTTTTTTGCTTTCTTGCGGTTTGCGTCCTGGAGTGTTTCATGCATCGTCGATTTTTTCTTTCCTCTCTCGCTGCCCTCGGACTCACCCCCGCTCTGCTTCGCGGAGGTTTCTCTCCGCATGCGTCGGCACCACCACGTCCCGCGCCCGATACTTCGGATCTCACCTCCCGCCTGCGCACCCTGGTCGATGCCGCGATGGCCAAGGGCGCGACATACGCCGATGCGCGCTTCATCCACGCCCGCGAGCACATCGTGTCGGTGCAACAGCAGGCCCTGGCCTCGGTGAGCGACCTCGACCAGATGGGCTGGGGTCTTCGCGTGTACAAGAATGGCGGCTGGGGCTATGTCTCCATCGACGATCTCGCGGGCAGCGATCCCGCCACTCTGGCGTCCCGCGCCTGCACGTTCGCTGAAGGCGTGGGCTCCGTCACCTCCGTGCCCTTCGTTGACACCGGACGCCCGTCGGGTCTGACCCGCCAATGGTCTACTCCGATGACGATCGATCCCTTCGCGGTGCCGCTTGCGGAAAAGCGGGACTTCCTGCTCTCCCTCACCGAACGCGCCATGCGCCACGCGGTCACCGCCTATGCGGTCGCCAACCTGTTCGCCATGCAGCGTCGGACCCTTCTGGTCACGAGTCGGGATGTGACGTTGGACAGCACCCGGATCTGGACCTGGCCTAATTTTGCTGTTACGGCCTACCGTCGCGGCGTCATCGACAATCGCGCGGGCATCCTCGAACCGATCAGCGGTGGGTATGAAATCACCACGTCCCACCCCTTCACCGAGGAAATCGAGCAGGCGGTCTTCGAGGTCGGACAGCAGCAAAACGCCGCTATCCTGCCGAAGGGCGGCACCTTCGACCTGATTCTGGAGCCCTCCCATCTCTGGCGCGTGCTCGCTGACACCCTGCTTCCCCACGTGCATCCCGCTCTCGTGTCCGGACGAGATGGATCACGACCCGTCGAACGACTCTTTCCCTCCGAAACCATCGGATCGTCTCTGATGCTCTCTCCCGCGTTCACCCTCGACGGCACCTCCTCCTTGCCGGGAGGCCTGACCTCAGGGGGATGGGATGACAGTGGCCGAGAAACCCCGACAGCGCCTCTTGTCACCAGCGGCATCATCACGGGACTCCCGGTCGGAGACGAACTGGAATCTGCGGTGCCCGGCAATCCGTTGCGCGGAACACGACACAGCGATGTGAAGATGATGCCGCTCACCTCTCCTCCGGACCTCGTGCTGCGCGCCCCCGCTTCCGCACCCTCCCGAGCCGATCTCATCGCGGGGGTCACGCGTGGGTTTCTGATCGCCGGACGAACCCCTACCCAACTCAGTCCCAACCAACGGCGCTTCAAGGCAAGCGGACAGCGCGCGTGGTATATCGAAAACGGAAAGATCAAGGACATGGTGCGCGACATCGAGTACGAAGCGGGCGTTGAGGAATTCTGGCGAAAGCTCATCCGCGTTGGATCGGATGCCGAAGCCCTTTCGGGAGGTGAGATCACAATGGGAAGTTCACCCTGGGCCCATCCGTTCACCGTTCGCACGCCACCGGCAGTGTTCCGCGATATCACCGTCCTATCCACCCGGGAGGACAAGTCATGACCCTTTCCCTCGACGAGCTCCTCCAGCGACTCATCGCCGGTTCCCAGGCCGATGGAACCTTCGTGGTGCTCGCCCGCACGCGAACCCTCCGCATCGATCTCGGACCCCGGTTTCCCCGCCTTGCATCGGAGTCCTCCGACACCGCGCTTTCCCTGACCGTGATGCAGGGCCGTCGCTATGGCACGATTTCGGCCCACGGTATCACCGCGTCCGATCTGCCCGCCCTTCAGGCCAGAGCTCTGGATCAGGCCACTCTGATGCCAGAATTTCCTTCGGTGACCCCCTTTCCCGCACCGGTTTCCCTGCGTCCCTCGGCCATCCATGATCCTGCGTTGGTCGAGCTCACTCCACAGGCGGCCCTGGACCTGGCAGCTCGAATCACCGCACCCGTGCGTGCGGCCAACACGGTCCTGCGCGGCACCCTCACCGTGCAGGAATGGGACTACGCGATCGGAGCCTCGACCGGACTTGTCCTTCGTCATCCGCACACGGTCATTCAGGCCGAAGCCCGTATCCTCTCCCCCGACGGCAACGGCGCCGGATACCTGCGCCACGTCCGCCATCGGCTCGACGAGGGCGCACTCTTTACGGACCTCGATAGCGCCATCGATCGCGCACGTCAATGGGAAAAGCCAACCGACATTCCCGTCAAACGCATGACTGCGGTGTTCTCCGCCCAGGCCATGGCCGATATGCTCTTTCTCATGCTTCAGCAATTCGATCGTGCGGCCATTCAGGAGAATCGCAGTTTTCTGCGAAAACTCGACGGTACTTCCCGACTCTCGCAAAAGATGTTCGAGCCCTGGGTCAATTTCCGCTCCGATCCTTACGACGCGCTGGCACCTTCTCTCCCCTTCACGCTTCAGGGGTTCCCACTCTCTTCAACATCATGGATACGAAATGGAGTCATCGAATCCATCACTGTTGATGCCGCTTCGGCCTCTCAGGACGGATCTTCGGTTCAGCCCTTTCCGAGCAATCTATTGGTCGAGGGAAGGAGCGCGACCGAAGCCCGGCTTGTGGAAGGGATGGAACGCGGAGTGACCGTGGCGGGGCTGGCGGGACTACAACTGCTCGATCCCACGGCGTGTCGCCTGATTGGCTCCACTCGCGGGGGTACCTTTCTCGTTGAGAATGGGAAACCGAAAAAATCACTTTACAACCTCGTGCTCGAGGAAACACCCATTTATCTCTTCGAACTCATGGAAGAAGTGGGAGCACCCGAGCTCGTGCATCCCTCGGGAACCGTATTTCCCATGCGTGTCCCCCCGATGCGTGTCAAGGACGTGCTCTTTACCCGGCACACGGGTCTGGTCTGATTCTTTCCCTTCACGAAATTTCCGTATCGAACGCATTCCTTCCGCTCACGAAGCAAGCCACGCGACCTTCACTCTGCGACGAGGATATCAGGATTTTGCGCGCCGTCCTTTCCCTGCGATGGACAGCAGTTCCGACGTCACCAGTCCCGCCACCATGATCGAGGCGCCAAGGATGGCCGTGGTACTCATGTGTTCCCCGAGCCAGAACACGGCGAGAATGGCCGCAAAAATTGGCTCGAGCGTGTAGATGAGCGCGGCCTTGGTGGGAGTGGTTTCGCGTTGGTATTTGCTCTGAATGAACAGGGCGAGCGTGGAGGCGAAAAAGCTCAGATACAACAGGGCCCCGAACACCTCCACGCTAAGCGATAGGGAAACCGGGCCCATCCAAGGGACCAGGACAAATCCCATGACGCTGGTCACCACGAATTGATGGAACACGATGTCACGATGGAATGCCTCCTTCGTGTACACGTCGAGCAAAACCACATAGACGGCGAAGACCACGGCACAGGCCAGAACCAGGAGGTCCCCCGTGCCGAAGTGTTCTCCGGTGGGACCGGTAAAAATTAGCAAGCCGATCGCCGTGATCACCACGCCCACCAGTTGTTCCCAGCTTGGGAGACGGCGTTCGATCACCAACTGCAGAAGCGGTGTAAAAACCACCAACGTGCCCGTGAGAAAGCCCGCCTTCGACGCCGTGGTGGTTGCCAGTCCCACGGTTTGCAGGATGAACCCCAAACCGAGAAGGAACCCGAGCACGGCCCCGTGGCGAAAGGTTTTCAGGGTCGTTGCCCGCACATCGGACCAGGTGTATATTCCCACCATGATGGACGCCAGCGCGAATCGAATGCCTTGATACAGATAGGGCGAGATTTCGTGGAGGGCGAATTTTGTAATGGAAAAGGTGGATCCCCAGATGAGCGTCACGAAGAGGAGATACCGATCGGCCCGGGAGAACAGAGCCGTGGGCGCGGCGCGCTGGGTACTGGGCGTGGTCATGCTGCTGCTGTTCGTGGGAGTTGAGGCCTGTTCGAAAGACGAAACGAGTTCCGGCATCGAACATGGACGAATGGTGCAAATATACACCGATCTCGCGGTGCTGAATGAACTGCATCCCGGACAGTCTCCTGCCTTTCTTGCGGCACGAGATTCCCTGCTTCGTGTCCACGGCATCGATACGGCACGCTTTCGTACCGCACTCGCATGGTATGCCGCGCATCCCGCAGAACAACGCCGTCTTCTGTCTGATGCCCTCGATCGCCTCGAACCCCGAGCTCCGTCGGCTCCCTAACCTCCGTCGGCTCCCTACCCTTCGTCGTCCCACTCTGATCTCCCGATGGGAGATTAGGATTGGATCCGGTCCTCATCCAAGGTTCGCATCAATCCATAGCGCTTCATCTTCGTGTATAGATGGGATCGCTGAATATCCAGCGCCTCGGCGGTGCGACTGATATTCCAATCGAACTGTTCCAGACGCCGACGAATGTACAGGGCTTCGGCCCGGTCCTTGTATTCCTGAAACGTCAGTTCTTCGTCCAGCAGGGAGGCGACCGGATCTTCCCTGCCCACCACGAGGCGACGCACCGCGCCTGCATCGATGGGATCACCTCCGAGGATGGCGAGTCGCTCCACAGCGTTGCGCAGTTCCCGCACATTCCCCGGCCACTGGAGCCGGCGAAGTTCGGTGATCGCGTCTTCGGTAATCGCGCGGGAGGGCAACTTGTTGCGACGACAGGATTCCTTGAGAAAATGCAGAACGAGGAGGGGAATGTCTTCACGACGCTCGCGCAGCGATGGAACCTGCAGGGGAATGACATTGAGTCGATGGTAGAGATCCTCCCGGAACCGCCCTTCCTTCATCTCGTCGAGGAGCTTTTTGTTGGTGGCGGCAACGATGCGAACGTCCACCGGGATCGCCTTCGTCCCTCCCACGCGCTGAATGGCTCCTTCTTCGAGGACGCGCAACACCTTGGCCTGAGCCGTGAGACTCATGTCTCCGATTTCATCGAGAAACAGAGTGCCCCCGTGGGCCTGTTCGAAACGCCCGATGCGCTGGGTCACCGCGCCGGTAAAGCTCCCGCGTTCGTGGCCGAAGAGCTCCGACTCGATGAGTTCGGTGGGGATGGCCGCGCAGTTGATCTCCACGAACGGAGCCTCCCGGCGTGGACTCGCCGCATGCAGAGCTTGGGCGACGAGCTCCTTTCCCGACCCATTTTCACCGGTGATGAGCACAGTGCTTTCCACGGGTGCCACGCGCGTGATGGCGACGAGCAAATCACGCACCACCGAGGACTGTCCAATGATGGCGGCGCCCACCGCCGTTTCTTCCCGCATTGCCTGGTTTTCCCGCAGTAGCTCGTGTTGACGCACTGCATTGCGTAAGGCAATCACAATCTTTTCCGCATCGGGGGGTTTGGTGAAGAAATCGAAGGCTCCCTTGCGGGCCGCTTCTGCGGCGGTATCCACCGTCCCGTGCCCGGTGAGCATGATCACCGGAATCCGCGGATCGCAGGCGTGAATGCGTTCCAGGGACTCCATGCCATCCATCCCTCCCATCTTGATATCCATGAGTACCGCACTCGGCGTACGATCCTTCACGAGGCGGAGTGCTGTTTGTCCGCTCTCCGCCTCGAGCACGGAAAACCCTTCGTACTCCAGCACCATGCGCAGGGTATCGCGGATGGACGAGTCGTCGTCAACGATCAGAATGAGAGGTTTCATGGGATGAGAGTCCGCCGAGTGATACCGCAAGAACATGGGAGGGGGGCAGGGCGGGATGTCGGGTCAGTCCACGGGCAAGCCGCACTCCAAGCGTGTTGGCTCGCAGATCCCGAGGATCCATGCCGCCCTGCAGTTTAAAGAGATTTTCGAGGATTTCCACCAGGAGTCCGGCTCCGCCTACGGAGGCGCCGGATCGCGTTGTCCATGCAATCCAGGCGGCTCCGAACAGATGGGCGAGTTTATCGGCATCGCCCGTGGCGGGACTATCGTCGAACAAGCGGGATGGAAGGGCTCGCATCCTGGCTGCGAATTCTTCATCCGTCTCCGCCGACAGAGAGAAAGGAAGGCGCACATGCCAGATCGGCGTGACAAGGACAATGTCGCGGAAGGGAATGCAGGCCAGAGAGGCGAGGATGAGCGCTTCGGGTTCGGAGCCCTCGGTCAGGCGGAGCGCACATTCGAAAATGTGGTCCACCCGCGCACGATGTGCCTCCCGCCCCGTATCCACGGGTCCCAGCGCCGCGATCTCGCGACGCAATGCATGCAGGAGTTCGAAGGGATGCGGCAGAGCGGCACGCGCCACCCTGAGGAGAGCGCCATCCTGGGATCGTGCCGGGAGAGTCCAGAGGAGAAGCAACACGACCCCCATTCCCAGCGCGTGCCGGTGAAGAGAGGCGTTCACGTCTGAAGGACACCTGGATTGAATCGTCGAAGTTCGGCGTTGCGATTCGCCACGGCAATACAGCGCGAGATCACCGTTCTCGTCTCGGTTGGATCGATGATCCCATCTACCCAGAGACGTGCCGCGGCGTGATAGGGACTGGTCTGTTCCTCATAGCGCTTTTGAATCACAGTCAGGAGCTCGGCCTGCTCTTCGGGGGTGATGGACTTCCCCTCGGCCTTGAGTTGTCCCAATCGAATTTCAAGAAGGGTTTTGCTGGCCTGAGCCCCGCCCATGACGGCAATCTGGGCACTGGGCCAGGCGAAAATGAAGCGAGGATCGTAGGCCTTTCCGCACATCGCATAATTCCCCGCGCCGAAGCTGTTGCCCATCACGATGGTGATTTTCGGCACCACGCTGTTGGCCACGGCATTCACCATCTTCGCCCCGTCCTTGATTATGCCGCCCTGCTCAGCCCGACTGCCCACCATGAAGCCGGTGACATCCTGCAAAAACACCAGGGGAATTCGCTTCTGATTGCAGTTCATGATGAAGCGCGCCGCCTTGTCCGCGCTGTCGCTGTAGATCACTCCCCCGATCTGCATTTCTCCCTTGCCACTACGCACAATCATGCGTTGATTGGCTACGATTCCACAGGCCCATCCATCGATGCGCGCATATCCACAGATCAGGGTTTTCCCAAAGCCCGCCTTGTACTCTTCCAGCGAATCCGCATCGAGAAGGCAGTCGAGCAGGGCTCCCGTGTGGTATGGTTTGGAACCATCGCGAGGCAGAAGACCGTAGAGGTCCTCGACGGGACGCGCGGGTGCGACGGGGTCCGTCCGGTGAAATCCCGCACGCGGCTCTTCTCCCAGCTTCGAAATGATATCTCGTATCGTGGCCAGACAGGTCGCGTCGTCCGGCATCTTGTAATCGATCACGCCGCTGATTTCGGAATGCATGGTCGCCCCACCCAGACGTTCGTTGTCGATATCCTCGCCAATAGCGGCCTTGACCAAATGCGATCCCGCCAAAAAAACACTTCCCGTGCCATCGACGATCAACGCCTCGTCGCTCATGATCGGAAGGTAGGCCCCTCCGGCAACGCAGTGTCCCATGATCGCGGCAATCTGCGGTATGCCCATCGAGGACATCACGGCATTGTTTCGAAAGATTCGACCGAAATGCTCCTTGTCCGGAAAGATATCCTCCTGGAGTGGAAGGAACACACCTGCAGAATCCACCAGGTAAATGATGGGGAGCCGGTTTTCCATGGCGATCTCCTGCGCGCGCAGGTTCTTTTTTGCCGTGAGGGGAAACCATGCCCCGGCTTTCACCGTGGCGTCGTTGGCGACAATCACACAATCCCTGCCGTGAATCGTACCGATTCCAAATACGGTTCCCGCGCTTGGCGCTCCTCCGTACTCTTCGTACATGCCGAAGGCGGTAAACAACCCGATCTCGAGCAGCGAAGTCCCCTCGTCGATGAGGGAGGCGATTCGCTCCCGGGCCGTCATTTTTCCCCTATGCTTGTGCCGCTCGATGGCCTTGTCTCCTCCGCCCTTGCGCACCTGATCCTCCCGGGCACGCAGAATGCGAAGAGCGTTCAAAAGCGCGTCGCGGTTTTCAAAGGTCGTATCCGAAGAGGTGGGAGGAGACATGGGAACCTCGGGAATGTGGAAGAAGCCGGTGAGCAAGGACGCAGAACAGCAAGAACACAGCACGGCACGAGGCCGGTACAAGGAGTGGTGAGGACCGGATCAAAATAGAGCATTGCCGTGAATATTGCGTGTGCCGGGTTTCACTTTACCGCAGGACATGCTACCTTGCCTTATGCCAACACCGGATCACGGAAAAATACTCCTTGAACCCGCCGAGAACGCGTCCGCCCTTTCCCCCGACGCGAAGGGAAGCTCCGCACCTCCCCTGCTGTCTATCGAGGGCCTGCATGTGCAATACCGATCCCGCCACGCCTCGGTGACGGCGGTGCAGGACGTCTCACTGGATGTGCACGCCGGAGAATCTCTGGGGCTGATCGGAGAATCCGGGTGTGGAAAATCCACCGTCGCTCTATCCATTCTGCGGCTTCTGCCACCGCATGGACGCATTACCAAGGGGAAACTGATCTTCAAGGGCGAAAACATCCTCCGCCGCAGTCACGCAGAATTGCGCTCCCTGCGCGGGAACCGCATCGCCATGGTGTTTCAGGAACCCATGGTGTCGCTCAATCCGGTCTTTACGATTCGGGACCAGGTGGAAGAAGCACTGCACATCCATATGCCGAAACTCGATCGCACGGAGATTCGTGCACGGGTGGAAGGCACCCTGCGCATGACGGGGATCACCGATACCGACCGGGTCCTGTCGAGCTATCCCCACGAACTGTCCGGTGGCCTGCGTCAGCGTGCTATGATCGCGATGAGTCTCATCTGCATGCCCGATGTGCTGATCGCCGACGAACCCACCACAGCCATCGATGTCACGGTCCAGGCCCAGATCATCCGCCTCCTGAACACGCTGCGCACGGTCACCAACATGGCCCTGCTCATGATCTCCCATGATCCGGGACTGATCGCCGCCACCTGTGATCGAGTGGCGGTGATGTATGCGGGCCGCATCATCGAAACCGGGAGCGTCCACCACATCTTCCACACCGCGCGCCATCCCTATACGCATCACCTGCTGTCGTCCATCCCGTCCCGCACCCGTCCGAAACACGCCCTGCCGGTGATTCCGGGACACGTGTCCCACGCCGATTCACGCACCAAGGGCTGTCCCTTTGCTCCTCGCTGCCCCCGGGTTCTCGATCGCTGCCACCACGAGATGCCCCCCGCCACCGCCTCCTCCCCAACTCACCTCTTTCATTGCTGGTCTCCCATCGCGGACATCCCACGTCCCGAGTAACCATTTCCCTGGCTCCATTGTTATCCTTGGAACGCGATTCCGTTTTCCGGATATTTGCGTCAATGGTGACTTTTCTCCTTTTCGAGGATCCCTGTATGAAACATTTCCTGCCGATGGCGCTCCTGGTGTTTGCCTTCAGTGCCCGCGTGCTGGCGCAAGGGGAATTGGGCCCTGAGGTCCGCCTTCCCGACGAGTATGCGGTGTTTTCAAACGAAACCATCCAGAGCGCGAACGCACTCTATAAAACCAACGCGGCCCTGGCCTCTTTCCTGGATCGCCACCAGGATTGGGAGTTCCGCTTCAATCCCGTCACCAGAACTCCGCATCGGGCCTGGGGATCGGGACTTCCGATCGAAGGGTTCTCCTCCGTGCATCGGGACAATCTCTCCGACGCGGCATCCACATTTGTGAAGGATCATGCCGAGATCCTCAATCTCCGACCCGAGGAACTCCGTCTGGTTCATGCCGACATGGTGAATGGTCGTGGGTATGTTACCTACGTGCAGAATTACCGTGGGATCGACGTGCTTCACAGTCAAACCGACCTTCGCGTCTTTCCGAATGGCAGAGTCTTTCTGTTCGGAACGGATTTCCTGCCCAATATCGATGTGAACATCGTTCCCACCTTTTCCGCCGCGCAGGGTCGTCAATACGCCCTGGCAGGCCTCTCCACTCCTCCCGATCCTTCGTCGGTGACCGGTGGAGAACTGTACATTCTGCCGCTGCGCTATCCGGATCATGTCGACTACGCACTTGTGTATCGCTTCGTGGTGCGTGAAGGGCAGGCCGAATGGGATACCTATGTCGATGCCCATACCGGCAAGATCCATTGGAGACGAAATCTCGTCCTGCATTTCCGCGCTGCCGAATCTCCCAGTCCGACGGGAATGACCGTGACGGGACGGGTTGTGAGTACCGTGCATCTGATGTCCTACACCCAGGCCCCCGTCGAAGTACCCGTGCCCTTCGCGACGGTGAATGTCGCGGGACAGGAAGTCGTCACCGACGCCGAGGGTCGTTTCTCGGTGACGATCGGTGACGGCGTCAATCCCCAGGTGGTGGCTCGAATGGCGGGCGCCTATGTCATGGTGCGACGCGCGGACAGCTCAACCGTCATCCGTCCCGGCCGTCAATCCCTGACGGCTGTGCAGGGACAGGAACTCGTCATTCGCTGGAACGATGACAATTCCCATATCGCCGAACGCATGGTGCAGTATCATGTCACGAAGGTGCGCAGTTTTGTCCGCACGCTCGATCCCCAGTCCACCAAACTGGATCCTCTCGATAAACAGGTGGTCGTCAATGTCAATCTCAATCAGGAATGCAACGCGTTCTGGAGTCCCGCCAATAAGACGTTGAACTTCTTCCTCGAAAGTGCGACCTGCGGCAACACGGGCACCATCGCCGACGTGATCTATCACGAATTCGGTCATGCGGTCAACACCTACCTCTACAATGCGGTGTCCGGATCCGATCTGCGCAACGGCACGATCGGCGAGGCCACGAGCGATATTCTTGCGAATTTGCTCATCGACGATCCCCGGATCGGAGTGGGATTCATGAAAAGCGGCCCCAATGACGGGATCATCCGCAATTCGTTGAACGATCGCCGCTATCCGCAAAATGTGGTGAATGAAATCCACGACGATGGCATGATCCTCACCGGGGCTGTCTGGAAGGTGCGCCAGGCGATCGGAATCGAAACCACGGCTCGTCTCACTCACTTCCTCAAGTACGGAACCCCCGATGGCGCCACCATCGAAGAGGCCTTCGCGGATTACTTTATCGAAATGCTGGTGGCCGACGACGACGATGGCAATCTTGCAAATGGAACGCCACATTCCGCTGCAATCATCGATGCGTTCAACAAACACGGCATTCCGGGCTGCGCCATCAAGTTCAGCCACCTCCAGGTGGCCGATCAACCGGGCATCACCGATCCCTATCCTATCGTGGGCAGTACCTACATCACCGGTAACTTCGCCAACCGGCTGTACGTGGATAAGGTGCGTGTGCACTATTCCATCGACAACTGGAACACCCAGTCCTCGTTCGAAACCTCGTACAACGCCACGACCCGCAACTTCACCGGCTCTTTCCCTCCCCAACCCGCGGGATCGATCGTGCGCTATTATCTCGAAGGAACCGATAACTTCGGATCTGCGGCCCGGTTCCCTGCCACGGCTCCTGTCACGTGGTATCATTTCCTCGTCGGCTACACTACGGCGTACCTCTACGACGGAGAATCCGCGGACGGATGGAAGCGGTCCGGCGACGCCACCACCGGCCAGTGGGTGCGGTCAAAGCCCGTCGGCACCTGGAACACGGCGCTCGGCTCTCCGCCCAGCGTCCCCTACGTCCAGCCGAACGAAGACCATACTCCCGGTGTGGGAAAGGACCTCTGCTGGGTAACCGGCAATGCCGCAGTCGGCGCCGGACTGGGAGATAACGACGTGGATGAAGGCAGTACCATTCTCACCACGAAAATGCTCGATCTGAGCACCCTCTCCGATCCGGTGCTACGCTATTATCGGTGGTACTCGAACGATCAGGGCGCCACGCCAGGCACGGATACCTGGGTGGTGAACATCTCGAGTGACGGAGGCCTCACCTGGGTCCCGCTCGAATCCACCAAGCAGAGTGCACTCGAATGGGTGCCCCGCCTGTATCGACTCCGGGATTTCATTCAGCTCTCCAATCAGGTGGTCGTACAGTTTTTTGCCACCGACGACGAACCCGGTTCGCTGGTGGAAGCCGCCGTGGATGACTTCGAAATCCTCGACATCAACAAAGCCCTGGATGCCGGAGAGAATCAAACCCTCGCATCTTCTTTCGACCTCGATCAGAATTTCCCGAACCCTTTCAATCCATCGACCACCATTCGCTACCACCTGCCATTCCGCGCCCCGATCACCTTGCAGGTGCGGAACAGTCTCGGCCAGATCGTGGCGACTTTGGTGGATGGAATGCAGGACGCCGGCCCGCACACCGTGACCTTCGAGGCTGGCTCCCTGCCCTCGGGAACGTATCGATATGAACTTCTCGGCCCTTCCACCCGTGCGGTGAAGACGATGACCCTGGTGCGGTAACACACGAGACACGTGACATACGAAACGGCGGAGCATCCTCCGCCGTTTTTTTTATCCAGGAATCGAAGGATCGCGAATTGGATATCCGTCCCCGTTCCTCCATTTTTGAAAATGCTCACGACAAGGAAATCGATCATGCGCAAAGACATCCGCTTTCTGGGAATCCGTCTCGCCCACGGTCCCACCGACGATCAGATTCAAACCTGGTTTTACATGAATGGCTTCGATACCATGCTCGACGAGGACGATTCCTACGTTTTCTACTGCGAAGAAGCGGTGTGGACGGAGGAATTGAAATCCGATCTGCGGGATTATCTCGCTCTTCACCAGGGGACCCTGATTTCCGAGGAAATCGTCGAACAGCGAAACTGGAACGAGGAGTGGGAGCAGAGCATCGAACCCGTACTGGTGGCCGATGCGTTTCTGATCCATCCTTCCTGGCACGAGGTCGCCCCCGCGCCGGGAATCCTCCCCCTCGTCATCGATCCGAAGATGTCCTTCGGCACCGGCCTGCATGCCACCACTCGCCTCATGCTGTCCCTGCTCCTTTCCACCCTCCACCACGGTGATCGCATTCTCGATGTGGGAACGGGCACCGGCATCCTCGCCATCGCCGGAATCCTGAAGGGCGCACGAGAAGCCGTGGGCGTGGACATCGATGAATGGTCCAAGGACAATGCCGAAGAAAATGCCGAGAGAAATGGCGTCCTCGACCGATGCCGCTTTCTTCTGGGAGGGATCGAGGTTCTTCCGTCCGGAGACCGGTACGATCTCATTCTGAGCAATATCACGCGGAACGACAACCTCGACCTCCTCCCCGCCTTTCCCGCACTCTCCCAACCGGGCGCCCGCCTGATTACATCGGGATATCACGCCGACGATCGCACCGCCCTTCGTGAAGCCGCCGAAGCTCAGGGCTACCACTTCCTCAGCGAGGTCTTCGAGGATGAATGGGCTGCCGCAGCCTTCTCCCTTCCCTCCTGATGCATCTCGGGGCCTGCATCGATATTGGAACCAACACCGTTCTGCTGGCGGTGGCCGCGCTCGAAGCCGATGGAACCCTCACCCGTCTGGACGATCGTCTTGCCATTGCACGCCTCGGAGAAGGAGTTGATCGAACGAGACGTTTGTCGAACGAGGCGATGGAAAGAACGCTCGCCTGCGTCGAGGATCACCTCTCCGTCCTCTCGCCGGAGCTACGCCCCATTCTTCGTGTGACGGCCACCAGCGCCGTGCGGGATGCACGAAATCGACAGGACCTGATCGACCTCCTTCGACGACGCCATGGCCTCGAACTGGAAGTTCTGTCTGGCGAAGACGAAGCGCTCTGGACCTGGAGAGGCGCGCTTTCCGACCTCCCCATCGATCCCATGCATCGCACCGCCGTGCTGGATATCGGCGGTGGCAGTACAGAACTCACCGTAGGGCTCGGTGATCAGCTCCTCCACCGTGCCAGCGCGGATGTCGGTGCCGTCCGCCTCACCGAACGCATCCTTCATGCACCCACGGGAACGCGCGCGCAGGCGCGCTCCATCATTCGGGATCAGCTCGCCCGCCTTCCAGACTTCGATCCCACCCACACGACCTTCTTCGGTGTCGCAGGCACGGTTACCACGCTCGCGATGATGGAGTTGAATCTGCGCACGTGGTCTGCCGATGCCGTGTCGGGATTCGTGCTGACGGCCGCACGCGTGAAACACTGGTCCGAGGTCCTCGCGACCACGCCCTCTGACGAACTCGTCGCACGCTGGAATGTCGAACCCGGTCGTGCCGACATCCTGCCTGCGGGTACACTGATATTGGAAGAACTGATGGAGATGCGATCCCTGCCCACCATTCGCGTCAGTGTGCGCGGCCTGCGGTTCGGCATCATACTGCGGGATCTGCGTTCCCGGTTGTGTGAAGGCATCCTCAGGTAGGTATCATGCGATCAAGAACCTGGGAAAGAAGACGACTTGCCTCGTCTACCTCGTGCTCCGTCGTTCCCGCTCCGAAGGAGAAGCGCAGGGTTGCCGCCGCGGAGCGAACATCGTGCCCGACAGCCAGCATCACATGGGACGCGTGCAGACTGCCCGAGGTACAGGCCGACCCACTCGACACGGCAAGTCCTTCCATATCCAGATTGATAACCAGGGCCTCTCCATCGAGATGAAACCGATCCCACGGAAAGGTGACGCTCAGAATGGAATCCAGTACCTGACCTGGCCTTCCATTGATGACGACACCCGGATACCCGTCGTGGAAGAAGCACTCCATACGTTCGCGAAGAACTTTCCACCGATGACGACGGTCCTGCAGTTCCCGCGAGGCCCAATACGCCGCTTCCCCAAAGCCGACAATGCCGGGCACGTTTTCCGTTCCGGCTCTCCGTGCCCTCTCCTGTCCCCCGCCATGGAAAAACTTCGGCACCGGCCGTCCCCCGCGCACATACAGAGCGCCCACCCCTTTCGGCCCGTGGAGTTTATGCGCGGCAAAGGATGCGTAATCGATGGGGAGGGATCGCATCGAGAGCGGGATCTTTCCCGCTGCCTGCACGGCGTCGGTGTGGAAGAGCGCTCCCACCGAATTCGCCAGTTCCGACAGACCTGCGATATCGTTGAGAGCCCCGGTCTCGTTATTGACGGACATGATCGATAGCAGGGCCGTGTTCGGAGAAAGGGCTTCCCGTACGGCATCCATCGATACCGAAGCATCCGACTCGACCGGGAGAATGCGCACCGTGCATCCACTGTGTTCGGCAGCATGCAGCACGGCATGATGCTCCGACGCAGCCGTGACCAGATCAGAACGCCCGTCCATTTCTCGTGCCGCTGCCAACGCCACATTATCGGCTTCGGTGCCTCCGGCCGTGAAGAGGATATCCTTCGGTGCGGCATCGACGAGAGCAGCCACCTTCTCACGGGCTTCCTCGACAGCGAGCCTGGCTTCTCGGCCCGCCGCATGGATACTACTGGGATTGCCACAGTGCTCTCCGAGCCAGGGTAGCATCGCGTCCTTCACGCGAGGATCGACGGGGGTGGTGGCCGCATGGTCCAGATAGATCATGCGATTCTCCCTTCGACGGTGGAACGCAGGGTGACGTCGCCCGCGTACACCGCGACCGTGGAGCCATCGGCACACCGTATACACAGACTCCCATCGATCTGAATTCCCTCCACGTTCCCTTCGAGGACCTGCCCTTCCTGCTGCACACGAATGGAGCGTCCGATAAAATCCGACCAGGACAGCCATTCGGTGATGATGGGACCGTTTCCCGACTCGGACCACAGGGAATACAAGCGGTTCAGTTCCTTGGCCAATCGTTCGAGCAGATCATTGACAGGGATAGGGGGAACCTGATCTCCTCCGATTTCCTGTCGCAACGACGTTGGCGTGGAGGCGAAGATTCCTGAAAATTCGGTTTGATTGACATTGATGCCAATACCGAGCACAGCCCAGGGCCATGCCGACCCCATCCCGCTTTCTACGAGAATCCCCGATACTTTTTTCTCTTCCACCAGAACGTCGTTTGGCCATTTGAGCATCGGTCTCTTGCCGTGCCGTGCCAGCACTTCCGCCACCGCGGCCGCCACCGCGCACCCGCAGAGCAGGGGCAGTCCTCCCCACTCCGAGGGGTCGCGTTCAGGCCTCACGATGAAACTGGCGAGGATATTGTCTTTCCTTGTGGAATGCCATACTCGGTGAAAACGCCCGCGCCCGGCGGTCTGAAAATCCGCAGTGACCAGGGTGCCATGGGCCGCCCCGTCGAGCGCGAGTTCCTTGGCGCGAATGTTGGTGGAATCGATCAAGGCATAATGATGACGAGGGGTTCCAAACATGGGATCTCAATGGACGTGTTGCTGAGGTTTTGAAAAATAGGTGGAATCGTCGTGGCGCTCAAGTCGAATCCAAGACCCTGTCCCTCTCTTCCCTTGATTTTCACCGGATGGAACGGTAGTTTTTCACGATTGAAGACAGTCGGCGTTCTCCTCCGGGTGTACACGATCGCGGAACGTCTTCCCTCCTCCCAGCCCCAATATCCGAGGATCATTATGAAAAAAGCTACGATGTTGTGCCTGGCCGTTCTCCTCATCGGAATGGTTCTGATGCCCCGATCGGCAACGGCGCAGATCTACATCGGCCGCGTCATTTACGTGGGTCCGACTTCCGTGGACATCCTCACCGGACGTCTGACGGATGCCACCTATAACAAAGTCGATTTCCTCCTGCGTGGCAAGGTGATCGGCACCATCACGCTGGGGGGAAAAGAATCCGGCCTCCTGACCGTCAAGGGACTCGATCCCAAGAAAAACTACATCTTCGAATACAAGGCCTATCTGGCTAATGGGACTACCATGTCCGGCCAGGTGTTTCGCGGCAATGTGCGCACCGGGGACATCGCAGGTATCCTGCTCCGGCCCGACACTGTACTCGTCGCGGCCACCTGCACCGATTCGGTGTTCGTCTATCCCAGCATGAAGCTGTACAGCGACGGTGAGGTCCTGCCAGGCGGACGCCTTGTCCTGGGGCCCGGCGCCAACCTTGCCGACACGCTCGGCTTCTCGGGCGCGATCCCCGGCATCAAGGTGTATGGGACCAGTGATCCCGCAAATTATTCCCACGGCATCGTGGAATCCTACGGAGGCATTCTTCGCAACATCAACGTCACCAGCACGGGGCAACTTGGTCCCTTCAACAACCTGAAGATTCTGGGCTCGGACTTCATCCAGGAGGCCGATGTCCCCATGATCTTCAACAACTGCATCTTCGATAAGTGGGTGTTCGACGACTTCTCCTTCGTCAATTCCGTTCCGAAAAAGATGGAAGTGTACAACACGAAGATCCTCAATGAAGCCCAGCTGACCGGAGTCCTGAAGATGGTGAAATGCACCGTTCAGACGAGTGCGAACGTGTACTGTCGCCAGGTGGATAGCTGCACCTTCATCGACGGGCAGTTGGTGTTGAAACCGGAAGGCGAACTCACGACTCTTCGCAATTCGGTGTTTAAAACCAGTTCCATCGTGCGCTTCACCAACAAGAGTGTGGCGAATTACAACATCTTCGATCCGACGTCCGGTGCCAGCGTCAGCCCCAGTTCCGACGGCTACGATCCTTCGGATATCAAAGATTTTCATTTCAATTTTAACGAAATGCAGTACGATACGCAGAGCGGCGCTGCGGCAAACTTTCTCAATACCGGCGCGGACTCTCTCGACTGCACAAAGAACTATTGGGGGCGGTGCACCGGTCCCGCACCGGGTGATTTCCTCGGACAGATCATCTACCAGCCCTTCCTCCGCGACGCCTATCCCAAGACCAGTTACTGGATGAACGTGTGGCCGAACAAGGAAGTGATCATCGCCAACGACGACGATGAGATCACCTTCTCGGGGCACCTCTACAACGTGATCACCAATGCCGATTCTGCCGGTGCCCAGATCACCTGCATGGTAACGGTGTCGGGTGATACCCTGTACAACGTCAAGGCCACCACCGACGCCAACGGCCGCTTCACCTTCACGATGAAGATGCCGCCCAAGTACCTTTTCGCGTCCACATGTGAAGTGTTCTTCAAGGCCGTGCAGTGCATCGAGATTCCCTTCCTGATCAGTGTCAGCGAGCAGGTAGGACCTGATCTCGAAGTGTCCGACGCCCGTATCATCCAGGTCCATGGAATCACCACCGACATCATGGCCAGCAAGCCCTTCGCGGTGAAAGCCAATATCCTCACCTCGGAATTGGTGACGAATCCCTTCAAAGTGACCTGTACCGTCAACAATGTGGTCTACGACACCTTCTATGTCGAATCCAAGCCGAACATCGGTCTTCGCTTCAACTATCAGAATCCCCGCACCACCCTCACCTTCCCGAAGCTCGAGAACGTCACGGTAGTCTTCTTCATCGACGAGAAAAACCTCGTGCCCGGAGAGACCACGGCACTCGTGGTTGCCGATCCGCCCTCCGAAGGCAAGCCCAAAGGCGAGCTTCTCGAAATGAACGAGAACAACAACCGTGATACGGCACGCTCCATCGTGCGGGCATCGCATTTTGGCCCTGGCGCGACTGCCGATGTGAAAGTGCTGGTCCAACCTTTCGATTTCAATTTCCCGGTCAACGGAATGGTGGCGCTCCAGCGCTTTGTCGATTCCACCAAGTCCTTCATCGAAAAGGCCTGGCCGATTCAGCCCAATCAGATGGCCTTCACGACCAGTCCCACCGTGCTCAATCCCTATGCCATCCATCCTGATTCCCTGCAGAAGGAAACCTGGCAGCGTTACCTTCAGATTGCCTATAAGATGATGCGCATCGAGAATCCTGCCTTCGATCGCTACGTGCTGGCGACAGACAAGTATTGGTTCCGCGGTCGCTTCAGCCCCTCGAAGTTCGAACATAAAACCTCGGTCAACCTGAGCTGGGCCGGAATCTACGATCTCATGCTCACCACCAACGACAATCATCTGAACCTTGTGCATTCGCTCGGGCACAGCTACGGCCTGCGACGCGGCGATCTCGATACGCTCCAGGACGAGGAGTATTTCTCCTACTACATTTACGGTAAGGAGGTGATGGACGGAATCGATGTCGATGCACGCCGACTGATTTCGCATAACACGACGAACCAGAACGGATCTCCGATGAAGGCCCATTGCTTCATGGGAGGGGGACGCACGTCGAATCAGATCTACAAATGGGTATGTGACGAAGACTACACGGCTCTGATGGGCAGCTTCGCCTCCCTGCGGTCCAATCCGGGTGGTCTGAAAAAGGCGCCGGTCGCAAAGGCCATGCTCGTCGAAGGCACGGTGTCCCGTGCCACCGGCGACCTGCACTTCGGCTCCTGGGAACGGCTCTCCAACGCGACGCCCTCGGCCATGGTGGATCAGCGCTACGCGACCCACGTGTTCAAGGTGCAGGATCAGAATGGCACCGAACTCGCCCGCTACCTCTACAAGCCGACCTTCGTCTGCCTCGGTCTCGATGAAGATGGGCTCGATTCCGATCCCGTGATGGACACCGAGTACTTCTCCTTCGTCGTGCCATACAGCGATGATGCCCGGAAGATCGTGGTGGAAAAGAATGGCGTTCCGGTGGCCGAACGAATCGTGTCCGCGAATGCCCCGACCTTCAGCTTCATTACGCCAACCAACAACGGCACGGTGATGCTCGATGCCTCCCACCAGGTGACGGCCAAGTGGAACGCCACCGACCCCGATGGAGAGACGACCTTCTGGTACACGGTCTCGATCAGCGAAGATCGCGGTGTCACGTGGATGCCGCTGACCTATGAAGAGACCATCACCGAAAAGACCTTCGAGATCACGCCGAATAAGGAGTATCGTCTCAAGGCCATTGCAAGCGATGGCGTCAATAAATCCAGCGAAGTGATCATCACTTTCAATGGCCAGGTTCTTGCTGCCGAAGGTCCCGCTGCAGCCACTGATTTCGGCCTCCAGCAGAACTACCCGAATCCCTTTAATCCGAGCACCCAGGTGTCGTTCACCATCCCGGCTTCGGGGCTGGTGACCCTCGACATCCATGACGCGCTCGGTCGGAAGGTTCGGACTCTGGTGGATTCCCGTCTCGAAGCCGGAGTGCATTCGGTGACGTTCGACGGCCAGGGCCTGCCCAGCGGTACCTATACCGCCATCCTCCGTTTCGGCGATCGGACGTCCTCGATTCGGATGACCTTGTCGAAGTAACGGTTCCCTACCCCGCCCATGACGAAGCCCCGGTTCAACCGGGGCTTCGTGTTTTCGAAAAAGAAAAGGAAGGCAATGCCTTCCTTTTCTTGGGATATGTCTGGGAGCCATCCATCGGACTCGAACCGACGACCTGCTCATTACGAGTGAGCTGCTCTACCAACTGAGCTAGGATGGCATCGCTTCCATTTGAAAGCGAAAACAAATATAGAACGTGCGAACGGTTTTTCGCAAATCGCTCGGAATGGCACGCCGAGGGGCATCAACTTCATCAGGGCATCTTCCGTCTTGCGTGCATACACCACTCTCTCTGATCACCGGTCCTCACCCCCGCGCTCGCAACTCCGCGTTGGGCTCCGTATTTTCAAGCACTCTCAACATTGTGCCGACCATGTCCCTCCTGCTGATCGACAACTACGATTCCTTTACCCACAATCTCGCGCATCTGTTGATGGGTGCGGGAGCCCGGGTTGTCGTGATACGCAACGATGCTGGACGAGACGCGGCATGGGAAGATCCCGACATCGTTGGCTTGGTGCTGTCCCCCGGACCCGGCACCCCTGATCAGGCTGGTCGATGTGCTGAGGCGCTCCGGAGCTGTGCAGGTCGAATGCCCGTGCTCGGGGTCTGCCTGGGCATGCAGGTCATCAACGCGTTCTTTGGTGGGCGAACCGTGCGTGCCCCTCTGCCTGTACATGGTAAAACCGACGTCATCGATCATGACGGTACGGACCTGTTTCTCGGTCTTCCCCACCCGCTCACCGTGGCCCGCTATCACAGTCTCGCGGTGGATGCGGTGCCGGACTGCCTGTGTATCACCGCATCGTCGCGGGATGGTGTCCCCATGGCGTTTCGGCATCGTGAACAAGCGATCTTCGGCGTGCAATTCCATCCTGAGTCCTATCTCACCGAGGGTGGCTCCCTCCTCGCGCACAACTTTCTCATGCACTGCAGAGGAGGAGGAACGTGATGGACTGGATCCATCGCTTGCAGGACTTCGCGCTACGCGGAATACGCATGACGACGTTCGACGGCATATCGGATGCCGACCTTCTCACGATGGCGGAACCCGCGTGCCGCGTCGAGCATTCCGTGTTTCTGCGGAGTGGCGGGGACCATGATGCCGCCCACTATTCGATCCTGGCAACGGATCCCGTCCTTCGGCTTTCGTGGAAAAAGGGTCTGCTGTCGATGGACCACGATGAGGGCAGAGAGACCTTCGACGCGGCACCGATGGCCCTCCTTGATACCCTCGGGGCGGGTACCCCCGTGATGCATGAGAAGTGCGCCTTCCCGTTGCCGATGTGGGTCGGCTATCTCGCCTACGAGCTGAAAAACGAAATCGAACGACTGCCTCAGTCCGCCCTCGACGATCTCGATCTGCCCGACCTGCTCCTGTATTTGCCATCCCGTCTTCGCGTGCACGATCGCCGCCTCTCCCGCCTGGTCGATCTGCATCTGGATTTCGGACATTCTCTTCTGAAATCATCTCCTCCGCCCGCCTCTTTCACCGTCCCGCCCCAGCTTGGAGCATACCACTCGTCACTTCCACAGTCCCGTTACGTGGAAGCGGTGGCCCGGGCACGCAACCACATTGTGGCGGGAGATATCTATCAGGTGAACCTGGCGCAGCGTCTGTGCTTTTCGCTCACCGGGGACCCGTGGACGTTCTGGAGGGGATTATCCGAGCTCCATCCCGGGCCCTTCCACGCCTGGATTCATGCCGGGGATCACACCATTCTCTCCACCTCGATGGAGCGCTTTGTAACGCGACGCGGATCGCGAATCGAAACCCGTCCCATCAAGGGGACGCGGCGCCGTTCCTCGAATCCAACAGAGGATGCCCGCATTCGCGCAGACCTTGCCTCCCATCCGAAGGACGCGGCCGAACTTGCGATGATCGTCGATCTGATGCGCAACGATCTGAGCCGGGTCTGCGAACCGGGATCGGTACGTGTTCTGGAGCCTGGGCGCGTGGAAACCACCACCACGCTCCATCATCGCGTCGCGGTGGTGGAGGGGCGGGTGCGTGAAGGCACCGGCACGGGATCCGTGCTTCGCGCGACCTTTCCCGGTGGGTCCATCACAGGATGCCCGAAAATACGGGCAATGGAAATCATCGATACGATCGAGCCCGTGTGCCGGCATGTCTACACCGGGAGCATCGGATGGATGGCCTCAGGAGGGGATCTGGATCTGAGCATCGCTATTCGGACGATGATCCTGAAGGGCGACGCACTGCATTTTGGACTCGGTGCGGGGATCGTCTATGATTCCGATCCGGAATCCGAATACCGGGAGACTCTCGACAAGGGCGCCTTTCTCGCATCCTATGGGAGGTTTCCTTGATCGAAACGCCCAAGGCCCTTTCGGGAGAGTTCCTTCTCCTGCTCGATGGGCAGCTGATTCCCGAGTCGGATGCCCGCCTCTCGCCTCTCGAACCCATGGTGCTGCAAGGCTCCGGACTCTTCGAAACTATGCTCGGCGTGCACGGGAGTATTCCCTACCTATCCATCCATCTCTCCCGAATGCAGGAAGGATTGCGCTTCCTCCATCTTCCCCGACTCCTCGATCCCGACCGGCTCTACCGGGACCTGCATGAACTACTCCATCGCAATGGCGGACGTCAAGGAGAATGGAGAGTGAGACTCACCGTGGGGGAACGGGACAATGATTCCCTCTGTGTTCTGGCCACCGCCCACCCCTACCATGCCGCGAATCCCTCCACGCCCTTCTCATTGTGGCTTCCTCCCTCCCTCCCTCCTCTTCCTCTTCCGATGGTCAAGTCTCTGTCCTGGTCCTGGCAACGCACCCTCCTTCGCCGTGCGCGCGAACGAGGTATGGACGACGTGATCCTTCGCGGACCCACAGGCGAGATCACCGAAACCGCCACTGCGGCGATTCTCCTGCGAATCGGATCCACGTGGCGCGTTCCGTCTCGGCAGGGTCGGCTCGACAGTGTGGGCCTTCGCCTTCTGCGTGCCGCGCTTCGTTCGCGAGGACAAGTGGGAATCGAGCAGGAGCTACGGGAAGAGGATCTTCGCGAAGCGGACACCGTGTGGATCACCAACGCCCTTCGCGTGGTGCAACCGGTGCATCGCATCAACGATGTCGCCGTGCCCCAGCCACGAGAGAATGAGGCCCGCGAACTCCGGCGCTGGATCCTGCGTACTCTGCCCCCACTCGACCCCTGTCCCCCATTTCACTCGTCCCCCAGCGATGGAATCATACCAGATTGGAGTTTTTCATGAGAATCGTGCGCTTCACATCCTTCCTCGTCCTCTTGCTCATCTTCGCACTTCCAGGCTGCGGAGATTCCGATTCCTCTCCCACTCCTCCCACTGCCAACCCGGCGATCACCACGGCGCAGCAGTCCGCTCTCACATCATCGGTCGATTCGTTGATCCTGGCGCGGTCTCTGCCCGGAGTGGCCCTCGTAATCACGCGCGGCACGACAGAGCCCTTTCTCCTCGCGCGAGGACGAGCGGACCTCGGATCGGGCCGCATGATGACGACGCAGGATCGCTTTCGGATCGGAGATCTGACGCGCATGTTCACGTCCTACGTTGTGCTCCAGCTCGCCGACGAGCAGAAGCTGCGCCTTACCGATCCGGTCTCGAGTTGGATTCCACAGCTTCCCAATGCTGATCGCATCACGATTCGGCACCTCCTTCACATGACCTCGGGACTCCTCGATTATCGGCGCACCACGAGCATTCAGATGTCGTATGTGAACAATCCAACCAAAATCTGGTCCCGCGCCTATCTGTTCAACTACATCCTCTCCCTTTCTCCTGCCTTTTCTCCCGGAGATTCCTGCGTACGAAGCAACTCCGCCACCTACATCCTTGGAATGATCGCGGAGCAGGTCACCGGGAAAAGTGTCGAGGAATTGGTAAAAACCAGGTTGTGCGATGCCTGGGGTCTCTCGGCCACCGAATGCGCCACGACGGAATCGATCTCCGGAACCGCGTCGCACGGGTATCGCGCCCTGCAGGGAGCCCCGTTCGAGGACATTACCTCCTTGCATCCCAGCATCGTCTGGTGTGGCGGCAACATGGTGTCCACCCTCTTGGATGTGAAAACGGCGCTCCGTGCCATGGTAACGGGACAGGGACTCAGTTCCGCGATGCGCATGGAAATGCTGGGGTGGAGATCGATGGGAGGGCATCGAAGCCATGGGCTCGGACTCATGAATCGTGGAGGGCTGGTGGGATACGAAGGAGAAATCCAGGGCTATGCGTGCTTCGCCTGGCATGATCCGTCCCAGGACCTGACAATCGTGGCCTTCGTGAACCTGTGCAACGACGACGGCACCCGTCCCGAAACCGAAAACCTCTTCGCTATCATCACCCGCATCCTTTTCGGATCGAGCGCTCCGTATCTCTGAGAAGATAGAATTCGGACTCCGAAACTCCGGGCATGGATTCCTTCCCGACTCGGTCTTCCCTTCCTGTCTCATGGCATGGAAAAAAACCTGTCCTCGAGTGAACAGAATCGGGGTTTTCGGTGTTTTCCGGTGGGGCGCCAATCCTCGTATCCTGTGGAATTTCAGGATTTTGTACGGGGTTCCTTCCATTGGTATATTCATTTGTTGTCCCTAAAACGAATCGGGTATCCGAGTGACGACAGAACTTTTCGTGTTTTTCTTCCTTGCTCTCGGTGCGGTCATCAGCGCGTTGCTCATGATCACCCGAAAGAACCCCATGTCGAGCGCGCTGTTTCTGATCGCAAATTTTGTGGCCCTGTCGGGACTGTATCTGACGCTGCACGCCCAATTCATCGCGATTATGCAGATTTTGGTGTATGCCGGCGCGATCATGGTGTTGGTGCTGTTCGTCATCATGCTCCTCAATTTGCAGGACGAACAACAGCATACAGAACCACGTTCGGCACGGTCCCTCATACCTGGCCTCGCGGGTGTGGTTCTGGCGGCACTGCTCATTTACCCCCTGTTTCGCACGATCGATGCGGGTCCATTCTCCCCGTCCGCGCGAGCGCAGGATATCGGCACGGTCGAAGGGATCGGATCGGTGCTGTATACTTCGTTTCTCTTCCCGTTCGAAATGACATCCCTACTCCTTCTGGCCGCCATTATCGGCGCCGTCGTGCTGGCCAAGAAGAGATTCCCCTAAGAGCTGCCCATGATACCCATTAGCTACTACCTCATTCTCAGTGCCGTATTGTTCGTGATAGGGATCGTCGGAGTGCTGACCCGGCGCAACGCCATCATCATCTTCATGTGTATCGAGCTCATGCTCAACGCCGTGAATCTGACGTTCGTGGCGTTCTCGTCGTATCTCGGCAATTCCACTGGTCAGATGATCGTTTTCTTCGTGATGGCCGTGGCTGCCGCCGAAGCGGCTGTGGGACTGGCCATCATCATTGCTCTGTTCCGCAATCGGCCCACCGTAAACATCAACGACTTCCACCTGCTCAAGTGGTAGGTGTCCATTCTCTGGTCGGTCCGTGACCCTGGGAAGTCATGATCCCTGTTCGATCCACTTCCCGCACATCATCCGAGCCCATCATTCTGCCACTCATCCCCTTGCCCTCATGATTTCCTTCGCGCCTTTGATCATCCTCTTCCCTCTCCTGGGCTTCCTGTTCAACGGATTGCTCGGGCGTCGAGTGAAGAGCGAGTCCCTGATCGGGATCATCGGGAGTCTCGCGGTCGGGATTCCGTTTCTCATCGCTGTCGGCATCTTCGTCGAGATGCTGGGAAGCGCTCCTGAACAACGTTCGCATATTATCACGCTGTTTTCGTGGATCGCCACGGGGTCGCTTCAGGTGTCCGTAGCCTATCAGGTGGATCAGCTCTCGATACTCATGACCATGGTGGTCACGGGGGTTGGATTTCTAATCCACGTCTATTCGATCGGGTACATGCATGGGGATCGCGGATTCTGGCGCTTCTTCACGTACCTGAATCTGTTCATCTTCGCGATGCTCAATCTCGTGCTCGCCGACAACTACCTTCTGCTCTTTCTGGGTTGGGAAGGCGTGGGACTCTGTTCCTTCCTGTTGATCGGATTCTGGTATGATCGGAAGTTCCAGGGTACGGGAATCACCTGGACCGGTGACGCCGCGAACAAGGCGTTTTGGGTAAACCGAATCGGCGACTTTGCCTTTCTGGCGGGGATGTTCCTCCTGTTTCGTGAATTCGGATCTCTCCGTTTCGTCGATGTCTTTGCGAAAGCCGGGTATTTTCCGATCGGCGATTCCAGCATCTTTTGGATCACCTTGTTGATGTTTATTGGAGCAACCGGAAAATCCGCACAGATTCCCCTCTTCGTGTGGCTGCCCGATGCCATGGCTGGTCCCACCCCGGTGTCGGCTCTCATCCATGCCGCGACCATGGTGACCGCTGGTGTGTATATGGTGGCACGCAACGCCACACTCTACGCGCTCGCACCCACGACGCTTCTCATTATCGCGGTCGTGGGTGCCGCCACGGCTCTGCTGGCCGCATCGATTGGACTCTTTCAAAACGACATCAAGAAGGTTCTCGCGTACTCCACGGTATCCCAGCTGGGATACATGTTTCTGGCCCTCGGAGTCGGTGCCTTCACCGCAGGCATCTTTCATGTGATGACCCATGCCTTCTTCAAGGCCTGCCTCTTTCTCGGATCAGGATCTGTCATTCATGCCATGCACGAAGAACAGGACATCACGAAAATGGGAGGGCTCAAATCCGTCATGCCCATTACGTGGATTACCTTTTTCGTGTCGAGTCTGGCGATCGCTGGTGTGCCCCCGCTTGCGGGCTTTTTCAGCAAGGATGAGATCCTGTGGAGCGCCTATTCCCAGGGCTCTCTGGCTCTCTGGATCGTCGGTGCCCTGACGGCCCTCATGACGGCGTTCTACATGTTCCGCATGGTAACCCTCACCTTCCTCGGAGAGCCCCGCTGGGGGCATGGTACCCATCCTCACGAATCCCCGCGGACGATGACCCTGCCCCTCATCATCCTGGCGATTCTCGCCGTGCTTGGTGGTTTCGTTGGCATTCCTGCTGCCCTGGGTGGCGGAAATGCCATCCATCAGTGGCTCCATCCTCTCTTCGCCCATGCCACGGAAACTCTTCACCATGGAGCCGAGGGCGGCCATGCCGATCATCTGATGGAGTATCTTCTCATGGCCATCAGTGTGATCATCGCGGCCGTAGGTATCGGGATGGGAGTTCGCATCTATCGTCGGAATCCTGCCGCCGATTCCACGGCGCGGCAAAGAATTCCGTCGCTTCATTCCCTGCTCGCACGCAAATACTATATCGACGAAGCCTACGATGCACTCCTCGTCAAGCCACTGGTTTCGGTCAGTGACCGACTGCTTACCCGGGTGGTGGATGTGCGTCTCATCGATGGGTTGGTGAATGGACTGGCAGCCCTGACCGCGGGACTTGCGGAGCGCCTGCGTCGTCTTCAGACCGGCGTGGTGCAAAACTACGCGTTCGTCATCGTCCTCGGGATCATCGGTATCCTCGCGTACCTTGTACTCGGCCAGAAGGTGACCCCATGATGAACACCTTTTTCCTCACCAGTCTCATTTTCCTTCCTCTCGTCGGAGGCCTCCTCCTTCTGGCTCTGCGTCTCAACGACACCTGGTCCCGCATCGTGGGATTCGGGACCTCCCTGGCCACGTTCGTGGCCTCGCTCGGGCTTTGGTGGTGGTTCGATCCTCAGTCGCCGGGCATGCAATTCGTGGATCGCGTGTCGTGGATCCCGGCATGGAATATCCACTATACCGTGGGTGTGGATGGACTCAGCATCCTCCTCGTGCTTCTGACCACCTTCCTTACTCCCATCGTCCTCCTTTCCTCATGGACATCGGTAACCAAGCAGGTCCGCATGTATGTCTTCCTGTTGCTGCTACTGGAAGCCGCGATGGTGGGCGTATTCACCGCGCTCGATACCTTCCTGTTTTATGTCAGTTGGGAAATCATCCTGATCCCGATGTACTTCATCATCGGAATTTGGGGAGGAAAGGAAAGGATCTATGCCTCGGTGAAGTTCTTCATCTACACGATGGCGGGATCCCTGTTCATGCTGGTCGCCATTCTATGGCTGGGGTGGTATGCGGCGAGTCTCCCCGGAGGGCGCTTCACTACTGACCTTCTGGAACTGATGCGCATCGCCCCATCTATCCCCTGGTCCGTCCAGTGCTGGCTCTTCCTCGCTTTCGCCCTCAGCTTCCTCATCAAGGTCCCGGCCTTCCCTCTCCACACCTGGCTCCCGGACGCCCACGTCCAGGCTCCCACGGGCGGCTCGGTGATTCTGGCCGGCGTGCTCCTGAAGATGGGGACCTACGGACTCATTCGCTTCAACCTCCAGTTGTTTCCGGTCGTGTCGATCGCCTGGGCGGATCCGATCATCATCCTTGGTCTGATTGGCGTGATATATGGAGCTCTGGTGTCCATGGTCCAAAAGGACATCAAGAAGCTCGTCGCCTACTCCTCGGTGAGCCATATGGGTTTCGTGCTCCTTGGGATTTTCGCGATGAGTATCGAAAGTCTCCAGGGTGCGGTGATTCAGATGATCAATCACGGTCTCTCCACCGGAGCTCTCTTCCTCATGGTGGGCATGATCTACGACCGCCGTCACACGCGCATGATCGAAGACTTTGGAGGACTGGCCCGCGTCATTCCGGTGTTCTCCACGCTTTTTCTCATCGTCTCCCTGTCTTCGATCGGCCTGCCGGGCCTGAACGGATTTGTCGGAGAGTTCCTGATTCTTCTCGGAGCCTTTCGCAGTCCCGTACTCGGGCAACCGGCCTATGCGATCATTGCCGCCTCGGGTGTCATCCTCGCGGCGGTATACATGCTGTGGATGTATCAGAGGGTGATTTTCGGTGTCGTGACCCACGAGGAAAATGCCGCCCTCCCGGATCTCAATGCCCGTGAAATAGGACTTCTCGTTCCCATTCTGCTCTTCATCCTTTGGATCGGTGTCTATCCTTCCACCTTCCTTTCTCTCACCGAGCCGACCATGCGCTCGATCGCGACACAACTGCAGCAAGTGGCCACATCAATGGCCCAATTGCCCGTTCAATAACCCCACCTTCATCGTGATGCACATGTTTCGTTCCCGTACGTTTTCCTGGATAGCAGGAGTCGTTCTGTTTCCCCTGGTATCTCTCACCGCCCATGCGGCGGAAGAAGCAGGGTCCCATCTCGTGGAACCTTCTCCGCTGATGATCGCACCCTTCATCCTTCTCCTTCTCGCCATTGCCCTCATGCCCTTCATCCAGAAGCACTGGTGGGAGAAGTACTATCCGCACACGGCTGCCGGTCTCGGCCTGTTGACGGTGCTTTATTACGCATTCGTGCTTCACAATCCCGTGCGCATGGTGCACAGCGGCATCGAATACGTGAGCTTCATCTGCCTGGTGGGCTCCCTGTTCGTCGTGTCCGGAGGAATCCTGATCGGTTTCAAGGGCTTCTCCACGCCGCTGCGCAACACGATGGTTCTGCTTGCCGGCGCGGTGCTGTCGAATCTGGTGGGAACCACCGGGGCCTCGATGATTCTCATTCGCCCCTTCATCCGTAACAACCGGGTGCGCCTGCGTCCCTATCACATCATCTTCTTCATCTTCATCGTGAGCAACGTGGGCGGTGCGCTCACGCCCATTGGTGACCCCCCTCTCTTTCTCGGATTTCTGAAGGGTGTCCCGTTCTTCTGGGTCATCCGCCACGTCTGGCATATCTGGCTCCTGACGGTCGGGGTCCTTCTCGTGCTCTTCTACATCATCGACAAGCTCGCCTTTGAGCGTTTACCTCAGCGAGAGCAGGATCGCGAAGAAGCCGAGCATGAGGAGACGCGGTTCGGCGGGCTTCACAATCTTGGATTCCTTCTCATCATCCTCATCGCGGTGTTCATTCAGAATCCTCCCTTCCTGCGGGAACTGATCATGCTCGGAGCCGCCCTGGGGAGTTACTTCACGACGAAAAAAGACATTCACGCAGCCAACGATTTCAGCTTCGCTCCCATCAAGGAAGTGGGGTTCCTCTTCCTGGGCATCTTCGCCACCATGGTTCCCGCTCTGGATTGGCTCGAAATCAACGCATCCCAGCTTGGCATCACGACGCCAGGACAATTCTACTTCGGGTCGGGAAGTCTGTCGAGCTTTCTCGATAACGCGCCCACCTACGTCAATTTTCTTTCGGCGGAAATCGGGCTGCTGGTTCCGCAAGGACTCGCCGCTACTTTGCACGCACTGATTGGCGCGGGACTTCCGGCCGACGCCATGGCCACGCTCTCAGAGGACGGACACCGGGTGCTCGCAGCGCTGCAGATGTATCACGGTGATCTGGTGCAGGCGAGATCGGTGTCTACGGACATCATCAACGTAACATCCATCATGACCCTGCATCCGATCTATATCATGGCCATCAGTGTCGGATCGGTGTTCTTCGGTGCCATGAGCTATATCGGAAACGCGCCAAATTTCATGGTCAAGTCTATCGCCGAACAGAGCGGATTCACCATGCCGAGCTTCTTCGGATACATGATCCGCTATTCCCTGCCCATTCTGCTTCCGATATTCATTCTGGTCTGGTTCCTGTTCTTTCGTATCTAGCCGCTACTGCCATGCTTACCCAGCTTCTTCAGGATGCCCTGCGCTCCGCTCCTCTCACTGCTCTGATATTGACCGCTCTCGGCCTGGTGCTGGTCAACGCCTTTCTGTCGCGGTCCGAAACCCTGCAACGTTCTCTGGCGCTGTTGGGGTTGCTTACAGCGTTGGTGTTGGCGGGGCTGAGCCGCCATGATCTCGGCACGGTGTATGGGGGGATGCTCATGACGGGAGGATTCGCCTCTGTCACCACAGCCCTCTTTTGCGTGGCGGCGATCCTCACCATTCTCATCAGTGAGGATTCCCTGAAGAAAATCAATGCCTGGCACGGTGAGTTTCATATTCTGGTGGTTCTGGCAGTGATCGGCATGATTGCCTTCGCGAATAGCCGGGATCTGATCGCCTTGTTCATCGGCCTCGAAGTCATGTCGATCTGTCTCTTCGTGATGGCGGGCTTTACGCGCCGTCATCTCCCTTCCAACGAAGCGTCCTTGAAGTACTTCCTCCTCGGCGCCTTCGCTTCGGGATTTCTCCTGTATGGCATCGCCCTCATCTACGGGACGACACAGACGACGGAACTCCGTGCCATCGCTGCCCAAACGTCCGTCCTCGCCTCCAATCCCATCTTTCTGACTGGGATTGGTTTGCTCGTGGTGGGCCTCGCCTTCAAGGTTGGCGCGGCGCCCTTCCACATGTGGGTCCCCGACGTGTACGAGGGCGCGCCTACGGCTGCCACGGCGTTCATGTCCACCGGTGCAAAAGCCGCCGCCTTTTCCGCCCTGCTCATGGTGTTCAATGGGTCTCTGGCTCTGATCGAAACGCCGGTCAATACCGTGCTCGCTCTTCTCTCCGTGTTGTCGATGCTGATCGGGAACATCGCCGCTCTGGTGCAGACCAATGTCAAGCGCATGCTCGCGTACTCCAGTATCGCGCACGCGGGGTATGTGATGATTGGACTTGCCGTCGGAACCGCCGATGCCATGCAGGGAGTGCTGGTGTATTTGACCGCCTATGTGCTGACCAATATCGGCACCTTCGGCGTGGTGAGCATCGTCGAAAAGGCAGATCAATCCAATACCGGACTGGACGCCTTTGCGGGACTCGGACGTCGCCGTCCTTTCGTAGCCGCTCTCATGTCGATCTTTCTCTTCAGTCTCATCGGTCTTCCTCCGACCGCCGGCTTTTTCGGTAAGTACAGTCTCTTTCTCTCAGCCGTCCAACACCAGTATACCTGGTTGGCGATCGTGGGCGTCGTGGCGAGCGTGATTTCGGTGTACTATTACTTGCGTATTATGGTCGTCATGTATTTTTCGGAACAGGAGAAGGATGCCGCTCCGGTTATTCCCGGCGCCACGCTGAGCGCCCTGGTGCTGTCCGCCTCGGGAATTCTACTGTTCGGTTTTCTTCCGTCCCTGCTCCTTCGAATGATCGGACGCCTATTCTGATCCTTTCCTCCGACGAGGTATTCCCATGATTCCAGTGTTCTCTGCCGCAGAAATGCGCGCGTGCGATGAGTGTGCGGTGCGGGATTTCGGCATCTCGGGGCTCATTCTCATGGAGAACGCGGCCCGAGGCGCCGCCGATATTGCCAGCGACATGCTGCAGAGCTGCGTGGGCCGCCACGTGGTGATCATCTGTGGCCGAGGCAACAATGGGGGCGATGGGTTTGCGATCGCCCGGCATCTGCACAATCGCGGGGCCACGGTGCATGTGGTCAATGTGGGTCCCGACGAAGCTTCGCACGGGGATGCGGCCACCAACCTTGCCGTGCTGCGGCGAATGGAGGATGGCGACACGTTGCGTGTCACTCTCCTGAGCGATGTCCGCGAACTGCGCGCGGAACTCGAACAACGGGCCGATCTGGTCATCGACGCGTTTCTGGGAACGGGCCTCCATTCTCCTCTGCATGGGGAAGCGGTGGATATCGTGCAGACCATCAACGGCAGTGGAATTCCTATCCTTGCAGTGGACATCCCGAGCGGTATCAATAGCGACACCGGGTTCGAAATGGGCGCCGCCGTACGGGCCTCGCGCACGGCCACAATGGGGAGTGTGAAACGGGGACTGCTGTTCAAGCAGGGGCGGGAATGTTCGGGCCGTGTGGAAGTAGTGGATATTACCGTTCCGCGCTCAGTGCTCCATGACGGCACAGCCACCTTCGCCCTCGACGATGAAGACATTCTGAACTGGCTGCCACGCCGTGGCTTCGATGTACACAAGTACCAGATGGGAAAGGTGTTCGTCCTCGCCGGATCGGTGGGGCTCACGGGAGCCGCCACTATGACAGCCGAAGCCGCGTTGCGCTCGGGCGCGGGTATCGTCAAGCTCGGCGTTCCCGAAAGTCTCAACTCCATCTTCGAGGTCAAGCTCACCGAGATCATGACCATGCCCCTGAAGGAGACGGCCGAATCCACCCTCAGTCTCAATGGGTATGATCGGATAATGGATCTGATCGAGTCTTCCACCGTGTCGGTGGTAGGACCCGGCATTTCCCGTCAGTACGAAACCCAGAATCTTGTCCGTCGCATCCTACAGCATGCCACGCGCCCCATGGTGGTGGATGCTGATGCGCTCTTCGCGTTGAGTGGCCATCTCGATATTCTGCAAACGGTCAACTGTCCCCTGATCCTCACGCCGCATCACGGAGAGTTCTCACGCCTCGTCGATCAGTCCATCGACGACATCGACGAAAAGCGCATCGAACTCGCACGTATCTTCGCGATGGAATTCGGTTGTACTCTGGTCCTCAAGGGGGCTCCCACGGTGATCGCAGTGCCCGAAGGCGTGGTGTACGTCAACACCACAGGGAACCCGGGAATGGCCACCGCCGGCTCGGGCGATGTCCTGGCTGGCATCATCGCCGGACTGTGCGCACAGGGACTCTCACCGGAACGAGCGGCCCTCTGTGGCGTCTTCCTGCATGGCAAGGCGGGTGATCGCGCCGTTCAGCGAATGGGCCTCTACGGAATGATCGCGTCGGATATGTTGCAGTCCCTCGCCGAAACGATGAAGGAAATGCACGATCGCATTTACATTCAGGTATGAACACCACGCGTTGGGCCTGCGCCTCTCTGGCCTGGGCTCTCCTGATTCTCGTCCTTCTCCTGCTCCCTTCCACTCCGTTCCCTTCGTCCATCTTCACCTGGGACGACAAGGCGGCGCATCTCCTGCTTTTTTCCGTGCAGATGATTCTGACACGTCGGGCCATTCCTTATCACTCCGGCAGAGTGTGGGCACTGGTGCTGGCCTTTGCCTTCGTATCCGAGGGACTGCAGATGGCAACCGAAACCCGGTCCGCTGATCTCGTCGATGTCGTGGCGGATGGGTGTGGACTCATGCTGGGATGGGGCCTGGACCGTTGGTGGATGAGGCGATCCGTTCCCCTTGGACCTGGCCTTCCGACACGTGAATGATGCGAACGCTCTCCAGATTCCCCTCTTCTGCTTTCTGGCCGGGCGCGGACACGCGGATGTAGTTTTCGCTCCACCCCGAAATCCTTCCATCAGACTCCTGTTCGAAAAGCACCTCCACACTCCGTCCCACCTGAGACTCGTGGAAGGCGTGACGCAATTTCTCCGACAGAATGTGGAGGCGATGTACGCGGTCGGATTTTTCCGCTGCGGAGCACTCTTCCATCTGAGCCGCAGGCGTGCCGGGGCGGGCCGAAAAGGGAAAGACATGCAGGTAGGAAATCGGAAGATCACGAATGAAGGCATAGGTTTCTTCGAACAGTGCCTCTGTCTCGCCCGGAAAGCCCACGATCACGTCGGCGCCGATCCCGCAGTGTGGAAGCACGGCCTTCACAGTTTCGATGCGGTCCCGATACACATGGGTTGTATACCGGCGCTTCATCGCTCGGAGAATGGTGGCACTCCCGCTCTGCATCGGGATGTGAAAATGGGGACAGAGAGAGGGGCATTCCCGCACGAGAGCGATGAGTTCGTCGGTGAGAAGATTCGGCTCGATGGAACTGACGCGATAGCGAATGCGGGGCCCCAGGCGCACGAGGTCGTACAACAGGTCCACTAAGCGCTCCTCTCGGCCTTTGCCATAATCGCCCACATTGACTCCCGAGAGAATGATCTCCCGAAATCCCTGATCGATGAGACGTCGGGCGGAATCGAGAATGGAGGCTCGCTCGGCGCTGCGGCTGCCTCCACGTGCCATGGGGATGGTGCAGTAGGAACAGGTATAGTCACAGCCGTCCTGCACCTTCAGAAACGCTCGTGTCCGGGCATCATCCGCACGAGACACGGCGGGTTCGAACTGCTCTTCGCGCACCGCGCTCCCGAGTCGGATCAGGGGCGTGTCGCGACGCGTGAGCTCGGGCACCTGATCGAAAATGTGGAACTTCTCGTTGGAACCGAGGATGAGATCCACCCCCTCGATGGATGCCACGGCGTGGGGACGAAGTTCGGCGTAGCAGCCAGCGACGATGATGCATGCGTCCGGAGAGCGACGCCGTGCCTGGCGTATGATCTTCCGACATTCCCGATCGGCGTTCTCCGTCACCGTGCAGGTATTGATCACCACCACCTCGGCGGGAGAACGGAACGAGACCACCGTGTAGCCACGATCGACGAAGGACTTTCCGATCGAAGACGTTTCGGCATAATTGAGTTTGCATCCGAGCGTATGAAACGCCACGCGAGGAGCCATGCGCTGCTACCTTTCTTCACTCTCCGAGTACGGAGTGGATGAATGTGAGAACGGGAGCCGGAGATGATCTCCGGCTCCCGTAGTACGAAGAGGACGAGACTAGAATTCGTCGATATTGAGGTCTTCCGGACGCAGTTCGGTGCTTTCGGCGGCAGGCGCGTCGAGCAGGCCGTGATTGGTCAGGTAGGATTCGATCTCATCCTGGGGCTTGCCCTTGAAGTACTCGACCACGGAGAGGACGATCTTCTTGTTCTCTTTGTCGAATTCGATCACTTTCAGGGGAAGCTGATCGCCTTCACGGAAGGACTCGGGAATGTTGCGCACCTGCTTGGTGGCGAGCTGGGAGGACGGAATAAATCCATCGACGCCTGCAGGCAATTCCACGATCACGCCCTTTTCGATGATGCGAACCACGCGGCCCTCGGCTTCGACACCCACGGCATACAGCGCTTCGAAATCATCCCAGGGATTGTCCTGCACCTGCTTGTAGCCAAGACTGATGCGACGCTGATCCACATCGATTCCGAGAATAACCACTTCGATCTTGTCTCCCTTCTTGACGATTTCACCTGGGTGACGGATCTTTTTGGTCCACGACAAATCCGAAATGTGCACGAGCCCATCGACGCCGGGCTCGAGTTCCACGAACACGCCGAAGTTGGTGAGATTGCGCACCACACCCTGATGGCGGGAGCCCTCGGGATACTTTGCGATGAGGTTGGACCAGGGATCCGGTTCCAGCTGCTTCATGCCCAAAGAGATCTTTTTGTCCTGCACGTCGAGATTGAGGATCACCGCATCCACCATCTGGCCCATGGAAACCACCTGAGACGGATGCTTGATGTGTTGGGTCCAGCTCATCTCACTGATATGAATCAGACCTTCGATACCCTTTTCGATTTCGATGAAGGCGCCATAGTCGGCCAGAGAGACCACCTTGCCGCGCACCTTGGTACCCACCGGATATTTGGCTCCGATATTTTCCCAAGGATGGGGCTGAAGCTGCTTCATGCCGAGAGAGATGCGCTTCTTCTCGTTGTCGAAATCGAGGATCACGACCTTCACGGTCTGATCGAGTTTCACGATTTCGGTGGGGTGGTTCACGCGGCCCCAACTGAGGTCCGTGATATGCACCAACCCGTCGACGCCGCCGAGATCGATAAACACACCGAAGTCCGCGATCGCTTTGACCGTGCCTTCGAGCACGAGTCCCTTTTCGAGACTGTCGAGGATCGCCTTACGCTGACCTGCAATCTGTTCCTCGATGATCACCTTGCGGCTGACCACAATGTTCTCGGCCGGTTGATTGATCTTCACCACACGCACATCGAGTTCCTTGCCCAAGTACGCGTCGAAGTCTCGCACGGGACGAATGTCGATCTGAGAGCCTGGCAGGAAGGCATCGATGCCCATCAGATCCATGACAATTCCGCCTTTGATACGGCGGATACACTTGCCCTTCAGAATTTCGAAGGTATCGAATGCCTGCTGGACACGTTCCCAAATGCGCACGAAATCGGCACGCTTGCGGGAAAGGGTCACATTCCCATCCTTGTTTTCGACCGACTCGAGGAACACCTCGACGATATCGCCGTTCTTGAGTTCGGAGGCTCCGGAGAATTCATCGATGGAAACGATGCCTTCGGACTTGAAGCCAATGTCGATGATGACGTTGTCCTTTGTAATATCGACGATTTTTCCCTGGATGATTTCACCCTGCTTCAGGGTGCTCATCGTGGTTTCGTACATTTTTTGCAGTTGCGAATACTCCTCCGTAGAATACTCACGTTCCGCGACGACGGTGCCGACGGTTTCGACAATGTGGTCCTGTACGGGAGCCGAGGTCTGAGGGTCCTGCGTTGTCTGGGGGTCTGTTGACATGAATGTCTCCTTGTGAAACATGCGGTTCCGTCCGTCAGTCACCGGCCGTCACGGGCCTGAAGGAGGAAGGGTTGTTTAGATTGGTGGAACATAGGGGATGAGACGGCGTGTGAAAAAAATCTATGAGTCTTCATTGTCTGCATCGGGACGGTTGTCCTTCGTGGCGACATGGGCGATGATCGCGTCGCGCAACTGTTCCATATGCCATTGCGGGGTACTGGTGGCTCCACTGATCCCGACACGCGTGGCGCCTTCGAGCCACTGCCAGTTCAATTCAGAGACATCCTCGAGAAAATAGCTGCGCGGATTGGCGTCGTGGCAGATTTCGAACAGCACCTTTCCGTTGGAGCTTTTTCTGCCGGCAACGAACAGCATCACGTCGCAGGAAGCGGCGAAGGCACGCAATTTCTGATCACGACCCGACACCTGTCCGCAAATCGTATCCTTCGCATGAAATTCCGTGGCGATCTCTTCCATGCTCTCGACCACGAGATCACGGATCCGACCCTCGAGAAATTCGCGGATGGCGTGAAAGGTGGGTTTGTCCATGGTGGTCTGACTGAAGAGGACGGTCGGCCGATCCAGCGTGATGGTGGAGGCGGCCTCGTCGAGACTCTTCACCACGAGACAATCATCGTGGCACACACCGCGTAAGCCCACCACCTCGGCGTGGTCCTTCTTGCCGAAGATCACCACCTGATATCCTTCGTCGTAGAACTTCCGAACCCGTTCCTGAAGCTTGGTCACGACCGGGCAGGTGGCGTCGATCAATTCGATACCCCGCTCCCGCGCGATGCGATAGGTGGAGGGAGGTTCTCCGTGGGCGCGAATCAACACCTTGGACCCGTCGGGCAAGTTTTCCAATTCGACATGCTGTATCGTTTTCATGCCGCGATGCTGCATGCGCTCCACTTCCTGCGGGTTGTGGATAATATCGCCCAGCGAAACGAGAGGATCCCCTTCCCGGAGTTCTTCTTCAGCGATGGCGATGGTGCGCACCACGCCCCAGCAGAATCCCGCAGTGGGGTCGATGCGAACCTCGATGCGCGGCAACGCCCGAAATTTCCGATACCGCGGTGTAATGAGCGCAAGAATCATGCGCACCTGCTCTTCGATGCTGGTGTTAGTGGTCTCCACCTCGATGGCATCGGAGGATTTCCGTAATGGCGCATGGGCGCGGGACGAATCATTCGCGTCGCGATCGGTGATATCCTTTCTCACGGCATCCAGGTCGGCATCCATGCCGAGTTCCTGTAATTGACGGACTCGTCGCCGGGCCCGGGTTTCGATATCCGCAATGAGATAGATTTTACACGGCGCGTTGGGAAACACCACGGTTCCTATGTCACGCCCTTCGAGCACGGCACCTTCCTGCCCTTCAACCACACGGCGTTGCAGACGCACCATGGCATCCCGCACGCTGGGCACGGCACTGAAATCGCTCGCCGCCTTACTCACTTCCTGAGAGCGAATCAGGGCATCCACCGACTCCCCATTCAACAGGGTGATCTGATTCCCTCCCTCGATGCGCAGCGACACATCAATATCGCTTACCAGGGACTGTATCCGGTCCTCATCCCTCGGCGTCAACCCCAGTCGAAGCGCGGCGAGCGCCACGGCACGATACATTGCGCCGGTGTCCACATATAAAAAGCCGAGATGACGCGCCACGGCACGTGCCGTGGTCGTTTTCCCCGACCCGGCGGGGCCGTCGATCGCCACAATGAAGGGGGATATTTGCATTTCACCGGTCATAGCTGTACAAAATACGTAACGAAACACATCCTCACAATCTTTTTCACCCGGAATTCCCTTTGCGAACCCGCTCCGACGCACGGCACGCGAATCAGCATGGGATTCCATTCCGTACCGTGGATTCACGGAAGCTGGTGCGGGTTCGTCTTTCTGGGTCCTTCATGCGTAACTTCCCGGAGTACCCAATCCGAACCATGATGCCATCCTCCCATTCCCTTACCTCCATCCCCGCAAAGAAGCATCTCGGTCAGCATTTTCTCACCGATGGCAATATGATCGCGAAGATCGTGGGACTCCTGAAGGCACACCCGGATGATGTCATTCTTGAAATCGGAGCCGGCACCGGAGCACTCACCGCGCCGCTTGCCACCACGGGAGCACGTATCCTGGCTCTCGACGTAGATGATCGGTCGGTCGAAATCCTCCGTCTCCGAAAAAAGGAGGAAGGGTGGGATCGAGTGGACATCCGGCTGGCCGACATTCTCCGCACGGATCTCGCCACGGTGATCCCCGACCTGCCTGCACAGGGCCTACGAATCCTCGGGAATCTTCCCTATTACCTCACCTCGCCGATTTTAGGACGTCTTCTCGATCAGGGGCAATGGATCAGGGATGCCATCCTCATGATGCAAAAGGAGGTGGCCATGCGGATTCTGAGCGGACCCGGATCCCGGGAATACGGCATCCTCTCCGTGCTGTCGCGTCTTCATGCCCAACCACGCCTGGCTTTTCATGTCTCTCCGGGTGTCTTCGTGCCCCGACCCGCGGTTTGGTCTTCTGTCGTGATTTTTGAATTTTACCCGCGTCCCATGATTCCACTCGATGCCGTGGAGTCCTTTCGCGCGGTGGTTCGCGCGGCATTCAATCAACGTCGCAAGGTTCTGTCCAACGCACTCAAACCCCTGATTGGGGCGCGAGGCGTTCCCGAAATGTACGCGGGAAAAAGAGCGGAAGAACTGAGCGTGGAAGATTATCTCACCTTGTGGAGAGCTCTCACCGGTGTCTGAATCCGAAGACATTCTCGAGGAAAAGACCGACGAGCTGTACGACTCTGTCGATGGGGTGCAATCCACCACCCTCCTGATCGATCAGGAACTGATTGATGATATTGTCGATCTGATCGAATCCGAGAGTGTGGCGGCGTTGCTCAACATCGTTCTCGATCTTCACGCGGCCGATCTGGCGGCTCTGCTCAACCATCTCTCGTTCGACCAGGCCCGGGCCGTCTTCGCACTTCTCTCCAGTGAAGATGCATCTGAAGTCATCGTCGAACTCGACGATGACTTGCGGGAGAGACTCCTCGAAGAACTGAGCGCCAGAGAACTGTCGGATATCGTCGAGGAACTGGATTCCGACGATGCCGTCGATATCGTCTCGGAGCTCGATGAGGAAACCGCGCAGGAAGTGCTCGCGCAGTTATCGAGCGACGATTCGGCCGAGCTGCGGGAATTGCTGAGCTTTGAACCCGATACCGCAGGCGGTCTGATGAAGACCGAGACGGCTCTGGTTTCTCTGTCGGCCACCGTCCAGGATGCCGTCGAGAGCGTGCGTGCCCTGGCCGAGGACACGACCGACATCTACGAGGTGTTCGTGGTGGACGAGGATCAGATGCTGCGTGGCACCGTAGATTTGAAGAGTTTGCTCCTGAATCCTTCCTCGCGGCGTATCTCGGAAATCATGAACGCCGAGGTCATCAGCGTCCGTACCGACGTCGATCAGGAAACCGTTGCCAATGTCATGCGCAAGTACGATCTGGTGATCGTGCCTGTCGTGGACGAGGGGAATCATCCGGTGGGAGTGATCACCTTCGATGACATCGCGGATGTCATGCACGAAGAAGCCACCGAAGACATCCAGCGGCTTTCGGGGGTCAGCGATAGTTCCGCTGTTCGACCGCATTTCTACTCCATCACCCGTAGCCGCATTCCCTGGCTTCTTCTCGGGTTTGCGGGCGAAATACTTGCGGCCCTCGTCCTCGAGCGTTTCCAGGCCTCGATGCAGGAAGTGCTCGCTTCGGCGTTCTTCATCCCGATTATCATGGCGATGGGAGGAAACAGCGGCACCCAGTCCTCCACCGTGGTTGTGCGTGGTCTGGCGACGGGAGAAATTTCCTATCACCGCGTTCTCAAACGACTCAGTCAGGAATTCCTCTCCGCCCTGCTCACCGGCACCATCCTCGGTCTCTTGCTGCTCGGGGTCGTTCACATCTGGATCGGAGACACGCGATTGGGCCTGACCGTGGGTGCCTCTCTCCTCGTGGTAATCACGAATGCCACGGTGTTTGGGGCGACCGTGCCCCTCATCCTCAATCGGATGAAGTTCGATCCCGCCCTCGCCACGGGTCCATTCATCTCCACCTCGAATGATGCCCTGGGACTGCTGATCTATCTGGGCTTTCTCACGCTCATCTATCACTGATTTCACGGTATGCTGCGGCTCCCCTCGTTTCTTCGCCCTGTCGATCTTGTCAATCTGGTCTTTTTCTTTTTTCTGACCCTGGCCATGCTGGCATGGGCACCCGTTCTGCCCCTGTGGCCAGTGTTCGTGGTCACCAATCTCCTGGTGCTTGCGGTCGTCCCTCTCCTCGCGCGAGTGGTGTCCCGAAGCCATCACCCCTGGAAGGAATGGGTGCATGGACTGATGGTTTTGGCGCTCATCCCGCTCGCCTTCAAACAAATGTACTTTCTGGTGCCCGCCATCCATCCGGTGGATCGCGATCCCCTCCTCATCGCGATCGATCATGCCCTCTTTGGCGTGCATCCTACGCAGTGGCTGTCCCAATTCGCGCATCCCGTTCTGACAGAGATTCTTCAACTGGCCTACAGCAGTTATTACCTTCTTCCCTTGATTCTGGCGATCGATCTGTTCCGACGGGGCAGGGTCGAACAGATGCGTGCTGTATTTTTCATCGTGCTCCTCGGCTTCTTTCTCTCCTATCTGGGCTATGTCGCCGTGCCTGCTGTCGGACCTCGCTTCACGCTCCACGACTTCTCTCAGCTCGAACGGGAACTGCCCGGACTCCTCATCACTCCGCATCTCCGGACGGTGACGAATAACGGTGAGGCCATCCCCGAAGGGACCCCTCACCCCGAAAAGGTGGTGCAAAGGGACGTCTTTCCCAGTGGTCATACTCAAATCACGCTGTTGGTCATGATCCTGGCCTTCCGGTTTCGCAGTCGCGTCCGGTGGGTCTTGCTCATCATAGGCTCCCTGCTCATCATCGCCACTGTCTATCTGCGCTATCACTATGTGATCGATCTTATCGGTGGAGTGGTGTTCGCGATCGGAACCTTGGGCCTGGCGCCTCGTATAGAAGCCTGGCTCCATCATCGAACATACCCGCAATCCTGACCTCTCTCCCCCACTTTTTACAGGTCTCCTCATGCCACGCTCCCGCTCCGAAACCTTATTTATCGGTATCGGCAGTCACGTTGTCGCCATCGATCCCAATACCGGATCCGAACTCTGGCGTACGAAGTTGAAATCCTCCTCCTTCATTACTCTGCGTCACACGGGCACGCGCATCTTCGCCGGAGCGGCGGGAGAGCTCTTTTGTTTGGATTCCGCCTCGGGGCAGATCCTTTGGCGTAATAAGCTCAAGAGCCTGGGACTCGGAATCATCGCCTTCACATCGAGCGAAGAAATGACTTCCTTTGCCGCCCTCCGTGCCCAGGAAGCCGCCGCTGCGGCTGCCGCTTCCAGCGCGAACGCAGGATAGCATGCGAAGGAGCGAACCACACGGGTCAACCACGTACTCGTATCGACACAGGAAAAAGAAGAGGTCGCCACATGGCGACCTCTTCTTTGAGCGGGAAACGAGACTCGAACTCGCGACATCAACCTTGGCAAGGTTGCGCTCTACCAACTGAGCTATTCCCGCAGGTGCTTCAAATGAAGCGATCCAAATATAACATGTCGGGGCCTCTGATGCAAGTCCCGCCTCAGCTCTCCTTTTCGTTCCTGATCCCGTGTTTATTGATCTTCTTGATCAGGTTGGTGCGTTCCACTCCCAATTGTTCTGCCGCTTTGGTACGATTCCAATCGTTGGCGCGCAGTGCTTCGAGAATCAGCATCTTTTCGAAATCTTCCACCTGTTCCATGAGCGGACGCTGGTCCTTGAGCACACCCCGTGTCTGCACCTTGAGCGCGTGAATCACTGCGGGATGATCGATCTCGGTGGATTCGGTGAAGATGGCCAGTTTGGTGACGATGTTATCGAGCTCACGGATATTCCCCTTCCACTCGTGTTTCCGCATCATGTCGATGGCGGCGGGAGAGAAGTAATGCTCCGGAAGCTCATGGATGCGACAGGCCTTCGTCAGCAGGTACTTGGCCAGTAAGGGGAGATCTTCCGGACGGTCTCGCAGAGGAGGAACTTCGATGTCCACCTTGCAGAGACGATAGAACAGATCGGCGCGAAACTGTTCACTGCGTAGCAGTTCTTCGGGTTTCTTGTTGGTGGCGGTGATGATGCGAACGTCAACATGAATCTCCCGGGTATCACCCACGCGACGAATGCTCTCGCTTTGCAGAACGGTAAGGAGTTTCTGCTGAAAGGTAAGACTGGTGTTAGCGATTTCGTCGAGGAAGATCGTCCCCCCATCCGCACTTTCGAAATATCCCACCTTGTCGGTATTGGCTCCGGTAAACGCGCCCTTCACGTAGCCGAACAGTTCACTTTCACTCAAACTTTCGCTGAGGGTCCCGCAGTCCACGGCAACGAACTGTTTGTCCCAGCGTCGGCTCAGCTTATGAATGGCGCGGGCCAGGAGTTCCTTTCCCACCCCGCTTTCACCGGTAATCATCACCGCGATGTCGGCATTCGAGGCACGTTCGATATTGGCCATGATGGTGAGCATTTTCGGACTCTGGGTCACCATCCCCAATTCCTTCATCACGGCCTCGACCCGGGGAGAGATGGCAACTTCCACCTGCTGATTGAGAGCCTTGCGCACGGTTTCCATGAGGAGCTTGATGTCCAGCTTCACTCCCTTGGGCAGAAAACTAAAGGACCCCTTCTTCGAGGCTTCGATGGCCACGGGCACATCATAGGCCTGCCCAGTGATCATGATCACGGGAACCTCGGGCCGAATCTGGGTCAACTGGCTCAGCACTTCCCGTCCATCCATCTCCGGCATGATGATATCCAGGAGCACGAGATCCACGTGCTCGGATTGAAAGTGACGAAGGGCCTCGACCGGATTGGTGCGGATGAGAGTCGTGTATCCGTTGTACTCCAGAATTTCGCTCACACTTTGGGCAAAGTCCGCATCATCGTCGATGATCAGAATGGTCTTGTTCTTTTTGTCCATGGTCAATACTTGGTAACTGGGAGACGAATGAGGAAGGCCGTTCCGAGGCCGAGGGTGCTGGTAAAGGTGATTTCTCCCCCGTGTTCCTGGATGATTTTCTGCACGATCACCAGGCCAAGACCGGTGCCGCCCTGGCTATGGGTGGAGAAGGGTCGAAAGATGCTTTTCTTGATATCGTCGGACATTCCAATGCCGGTGTCCTGAATGGAAATTTCCACATACTCCCCGGGACGATCGATCCACTGACCCAGGGCGGTCGTGAGGGTGACTTTTCCATCCTTGGCTCCGATCGCGCGAATGGCGTTGTCCATCAGGTTCTGAACGGCTTCGGGAAAATGTGCGATGTCGATTCCGACCTTGGGAAGACTTTGTGCAAAGAAGGTATTGATGGTGATGTTCTGCGCAACCTTGGCGCGATAATCCTCGGCGATACTCAGGAGCAAGTGATTGACGTCGTTGGGAAGAAGATTGAGTCGTTCTTTGTTCGCCAACCGCGTCAGATTCATCACAATGTCGTTGAGACGACGGCTCTCGTTCACGATGCGATCGATGAGCTTGGTCAGGTCGGGCACGGAGTCCTGATAGGTATCGTTGATGAGCATCTCGAGATGCTGGGCCGTGAGCGTGATGGTGGAAAGCGGCGTCTTCGCCTTGTGGGCCACGTGCTGCGCCACCCCCGACCAATTGATGCGGCGATCTTTCTCGATGGCCTCCGTGATGTCGGCGATCATGAGAATGAACCCCTCGAGCCTCTTCGTATCCGAAAACAGAGGATACCCCTTCACCACCAGGGTCCGCATCGTCTTGGCATGATTAAAAATGATTTCCCGTTCGATTCCGTGTCTCGTGTTGATCAGTTCGTTGTAGATCTCGAGAATTTCGGGGGATGGGCTTCGCTTGAGGTAATAATCCGACTTTTCCTGCATCGTCACATATTCATCGAGGTTGAGCAGATGCTTGGCCGCACGATTGATGAAACGCAGGTTGCTCTCGGAATCGAAAATCAAAATGCTGTTGCTCTTCAGTGTGTCGAATATTCGCTGCTCGTGTCCGGCCAGATTCTTCGCATAGTTGCGAACCACCACGCCACCGAGCATCAGGAGGACGATGAGCAGAATACTCTGGGTGGGATAATGATCCTTCAGAATGGTGAACAGGTTGCTATCGTCGAAGTACCGCGTGATGATGGTCTGCTTGACCGGCTCCGGATAGGAAACGATCGGATCCTCGGGAGCTGCGGTCTGCGCGAGAACAGGGCCGACACCGAGCAGCACGATGAGGACGAAAAGCCATAAGACACGAAGACGCATGGGATCAGAGGGGAATCGTGAAATGGGGGTGCGCAAGGAATGAAAGGGACATCGGTGATATGGATCTGGGATCGTCTCCGTGGTACGATTGTTCATGGTCGTCAAAGAGTGTCACGTACGCGATTGATCTCGTCTCGCATGGCAATGGTGGCGTTTCGCGCGGCATCGGCGAAGTGCGCCCCGGAGTCCGCATACAAGATCGCCCGACTATTGTTAAAAATGCCGCGCATGCCTGTCGAGGTCACTCCGGCCCGCACGGAAGCAACCATGTCACCCCCCTGGGCTCCGAGTCCGGGAATGAGGATCGGAAGATCCGTGGCGAGCGCGCGTATGGCTGCCAGTTCGGAAGGATGGGTTGCGCCCACCACGAGTCCACAATTGCCGTCACGGTTCCAGGTCAGCACGGTGCGCACCACGTGCTCATAGAGTGGGCGTCCTCCGCAGTCGAGATACTGAAAATTCCGCGATCCGGGGTTCGAGGTCAGTGCGAGAACAAACACGCCTTTGTCATGGTGCGCGAGAAAAGGACCCACCGAATCCTCTCCCATGTAGGGCGCCACAGTGACGGCGTCACAGCCCAGATCCTCGAAGATGGCTCTGGCATACATGGCCGAGGTGTTGCCGATGTCGCCACGCTTGGCGTCGGCAATGATCACCACGTCACGAGGAATTAAGGTGATGGTTCGACGGAGCGCTTCATGGCCCATGGTACCAAACGCTTCATAGAAAGCGAAATTCAACTTGTAGCACTGAACGAGATCCCGAGTGGCCTCGATAATGGCGGCATTGAACGCAAGCAGAGGATTTGGGGCATTGCGAAGGTGTATGGGAATTTTTTCACGGTCCGTGTCGAGCCCCACACAAACCGTGCTGTTGTTTTTGACGGTGATAGCGTCTAATTTTTCCAGGAAGAGATTATGCATGGGTACCTCAACCATTCAAGATAGAGAAAGCGGGATCGAAAGGCAATGAACAGGAGTGACGTGAATCAAGCCCCGCGTGCCAGCGCGACCCCAACCCATATCCGCATGGGCGAAGGGAACACTCTCGACATCACCTGGAGCGATGGCGTCATCTCCCGGCTTCCTCTGGCCGTACTGCGGCGCCATTGTCCCTGTGCCACCTGCCAGGCCGAAAAAACCGCACGAGGCCCTGCCTACATCCCTCTGTACTCCCGAGAATCCCTCCGTCTCTCACGGCTTGAACCGCTCGGATACTATGCCCTGCAGGTAACCTGGATGGATGGACACAACACCGGCATCTACCCCTACGACACCCTTCGTGAACTGGGATCGGGGTCTCCCCCGGAGTCACACGGAACCTGACGTGCCCGATTCCCCTCCCTTCGATCTTCTCCTGTCCCGCCTTCAGGGCTCTCGCTCTCTCTCGTCCGTTCTCGACCTCCTTCCGGACCGAGGACAGACTGTGGCAGTGCAGGGAGTGGAAGGCAGTTTACGTGGCCTCTTTGCAGCGTTACGCACCCTCAAGCGACGTGCACAAACCGTGGCCATCACGCGGGATGCCACCGAAGCGCGAGATCTCGCCCACGATGCCGCTCTTGTGCTTCGAACCCCACCCCTCTTGTTGCCCGAGCCCGTCACGCGGGTGCACACGAGTCTGAAAAATCTCGATGCCACCCAAGGCGACGTCGCGGAAGCTCTGCGTCTGCTCGAGGAACAGCCAGAGACCCTCGTGATCGGTTCCCTCGATACCTTTCTCCGTCCCCTGCCTCCCCGTCGCACGATCGCGGCGCATACCCGACACCTCGTTGTCGATCAGCCCTGTGACCGAGAGGAATTAGTGAGCCAGCTTTCATATGGAGGATATGAACGCGGTGAATATGTGTCGGGGCCCGGCATGTTTGCAGTGCGCGGAGCGGTGGTGGACGTGTTTCCGGCGGGCTTTGATGTTCCTCTTCGTGTGGAGTTCCTCGATGATCGGATCGAACGCATTCGGGAATTCGATCCGGTCAGCCAACGGTCCATTCGCATCCTTTCCGAAACCTCCTTCCTCACCTCCCTTCTTCTCCATGAAGAGGATCACGAGAACCCATCCTCGCTTCTGGATTACCTCTCCCTCGACGCAGAACTCCTCATTTTTCAGGAACGTGAGTTTCTGCAGCGCCTCGAAGATGAGGGCAACGACGATCTCCGCGCATCCTTTGCCCTGTTCCCCCGACTGAGCATCAATCCGACCGCCGTGGAACACTCGCTCATGTTCCCCATCGAGGCCGAACGCCAGCCCGCCTTTAACAGCTCGATTGAATTCGCACGCAAAACAGCCACCGAGCTCGTCGAACGTGGATACCTCGTGGTGTTCGCGGCGGAGAGCGAGTACCTCGCCCATCGCCTGGAAGCGCTTCTTCGCGAAGGCAGCGGCGAAGATGATCTATCGATCACTGATCACGCGCCAGTACACGAACTTTCTCTCTCGCAGGGGTTCATTCTGCACGATGTCTCCCTGGCCGTGTTCGTGGAACACCAGATTTTTCACCGCACCCGTCGGCAGAAAGAGAACCGGAAATCCTCGAAAGGATTTACCCTGCGCGACATGAAGCAATTGCATATCGGCGATTTGGTGGTGCATGTGGACAAGGGAATCGGGCGCTTCGCCGGATTCCACACCATCGAAGTGCAGGGCGGGATTCAGGAAACCGTCAAACTCCTTTTCGCCGACGACGACGCGCTCTTCGTGAATCTGAACTACATCAATCGCCTCTCGAAATACGCTTCACAGGAAGGCCAGGCCCCCAAGCTGTCGAAACTTGGAGCGGGAGAATGGGAGCGCACCAAGGCCCGCGCGAAGAAGCGGCTCAAGGATATCATGCGAGATCTGATCACCCTCTACGCCAAGCGGAAGGTGTCTCGCGGATTTGCCTTTTCGTCGGACTCCCATTGGCAGCGAGAGATGGAAGCCTCCTTCATTTATGAAGACACGCCCGATCAGTTCAAGGCGACTCAGGATGTCAAGTCCGATATGGAGCAGGCCACGCCCATGGATCGACTGATCTGCGGAGATGTGGGATTCGGAAAAACCGAAGTGGCTCTGCGTGCTGCCTTCAAGGCCGTTCTCGACGGAAAGCAGGTCGCAGTTCTCGTGCCTACCACGATTCTTGCCGAACAGCACTATCACACCTTTCATGACCGTCTGCATCGGTATTCGGTGCACGTCGATGTCCTGTCCCGCTTCCGCACTCCTGCCGAACAAAAGGCCATCGCCACCCGCGTCACCGAAGGCAAGGTGGACATCGTGATCGGGACGCATCGGATGCTGAGCAAGGATGTGGTGTTCAAGGATCTCGGCCTTCTTATCATCGACGAGGAACATCGATTCGGGGTGAGTGCAAAGGAAAAACTCCGGCAATTGCGAGAATCGGTCGATACCCTCACGCTCACCGCCACCCCCATTCCACGTACCCTCAACTTCTCTCTGCTCGGGGCCCGGGATTTTTCCATTATGGAAACGCCCCCGCAGAATCGACTTCCGGTTATTACCAGTATCGTCCCGTTCGAGGACGAGGTACTTGTCGAAGGAATTCAACGGGAGCTGGGACGAGAGGGGCAGGTGTATGTGGTAAACCATACCATTCAGGGACTCGATGCCCTCGCCGAGCGCATCCGGTTTCTCGTGCCGAAGGCGCGGGTCTCAATCGCTCACGGACAGATGACCGGCACCGAACTCGAAAACGTGATGATGCGCTTTCTGGAGAAAAAAACCCAGGTGTTGGTCACCACGAAAATCATTGAGTCGGGATTGGACATCCCCAATGCCAACACCATCTTCATCCATCACGCGGATCGGTTCGGACTGGCCGAATTGTATCAGCTTCGCGGACGGGTCGGTCGATCGAACACCCAGGCCTACGCCTATCTGATGTTCAACAAGGAGGCGAAGCTCAGCCGCACCGCCCTCCAAAGACTCCAGGCGATCGAGGAATTCACAGACCTTGGGTCAGGGTTCCAACTCGCCATGCGGGATCTGGAAATCAGGGGCGCGGGAAATCTGCTTGGCGCCGAACAAAGCGGCTTCATCGCCGAAATCGGCTTCGATCTCTATCTCTCCATGATCGAGGAAGCCGCACAGGAACTCCGGGCCGAGGAGTTCGCCGAAGTCTTCGCTGATCGTCCCACCGCGATCAGCCGACCCGACGTGGTCATCGAACTGGGATTGAACGCCTACCTTCCTCAATCCTACGTGAAGGATTCTACCGAACGGTTCGATCTCTACAAGCGTATGTACAATTGCGCGGACCGAGAAGAACTGCAGGAACTGGTGCAGGAACTCGTCGACCGCTTCGGCACACTTCCCGAAGAAGCGCATCATCTTCTCGCCGTGGTGGATTGCCGCATGCGCGTGACGGACCTGCGCTTCTCGAGATTGACCTGGGAGAATCCCGTCGTGAAGCTGGCCTTCCCTCCCGAAGACGATCCCCTGTTCTACGAACACACCCTTCAGCCCCTGATGGTGTGGGTGCAAGAGAACAAACATCGTGCGAAGCTCGAACAGGATGCGCGTCAGGTGAGACTGGCCGTATCTTCCGTTCCTACTCTCGAGGCAGTGCTTGACCTGGTCGAGGAACTGCGAGCACAGTGCCTGGTCGATGTGGAGTCCGCTACCCTTCCGCAGGAGATTCCCACATGAGTACACCTCCCGATTCCGCGCGCATTCGTCGTCACCTCCTGCTGGCCCTGGCTGCGGTGTTCGCCCTGTATCTGCTGGTGAATCGATGGTCTGAGCCCGACCCCCTCCCTGAGCCTCCCGCTCGCATCCAGATTTCGGATCCCGGTCCTTTCCGGCATAGCTGGTCCATCGAGCTGAAAGCTCTCGAACGAATGCTCGCGCAGGACCCTGCCTTTGCCGCTCATCTGCGCACTCAGGGGATTCGAGATGTCACCGTGGTCTTTCCGGTCTGGCTCCCTGCCCCGAGTTCGGGTCATCTCGAATACTCGAATTGGGACGTGGATCTGGCTGGAGAATTGGTGGCCTCGCTGCAGGCGCAGGGATTCTCTGTGTCTCTCTGGCCCAGGCTCTGGACCACCGACCAGGATCGTCTTCCCGTGCGTCCAACCGAAGATGCATTTCCCGCCTTTCAGAAGTCCGCGCTGCAACTCTACGAGGCCCTCGCCCGCGTCTGCGCGCACCACACCGCCGTGCTCGTGATGAACCTGTTCGAAGAACACCCTCGGTCCGGCGCCACGGCCTGGATCGATCTGCTCTCCTCCACCCGTGCGATCTTTCCCGGCTCCCTGGCCGTGAGCTTTTCCGACTCCACCCAGGTGAAACGGTATGCCTTTTGGGATTACGTGGATATCCTCCTCCTCGAGAGCTCTCTCGCAACCTCGACATCTGCGGATCGGAATCGCTGGAGAATTCCTCCATCTCTTCCTCTCGGCATGAGCATCGCGGATTCATCCGTCTTCGCACGACGCTCCATCCACTCCGATCCTCGAATCCGCCTCCTCATTGCACCGTTCGGATGTCGCATCCCCCCACTCTCTCCATCCACGGATTCGATTCCCCCCATCGATGCATTTCGCCGACCCGCATCCACGATCTCCGTCGCTCCCCCTCAGAGCAGTGAAGGGCACTAACGACCTGGGAGTACCGCCTGGAGAGTCACAGCATCGGGTCCCAGCGGCAGTGATCCCATCCATTCTATGAAGGTGAGAATCGGATCGAGATCCACGATCTCGACACCGTGAATCCGAAGATCGGGAAGATCCCAGGGACGAAGCGTCCAGGACACCAACGTTCGAAGAGAACGCCTCACTATCTGCTTGGTACACGGCTGGGAGACGGACCAAATGACCAGGTGCCACTGTATCTCGATGGTCCCCGATTTCACATGACATTCGATGTCATATGAAGCGAGCATTGGAGTCCACCTCAGCGAATTGGCAACATGGGGGAAGGATATCCTCAGGGTCGCAGTTTCTGCGGGAAGGCGGAGATCGGGCAATGTTCGAAGAACTTCCAGGAAAAGGCCACATGTTTCGAACACATGGACATTGTCCATGCTCCGAAGCGGGGAACGTTCAACCTTTTCGAGAAAGACGAGAATCCCATGTCGAAACAGGAGATCCACGTCCCGAAATCGATACGTTCCCTGCTCGAGAATGACGCTGGTATTCCGTTGTCCCATCTGTGCTCCCTCAGTGGTGTGACCAGAATGGGACTGTTCACTGTATTACCAAGTTCCCTGCCCCTAACCTTCCTTCCCGAGAAGGCGGAACATGTTCTTCTTGTACTCTTCCACCCCGGGCTGGTCGAAAGGATTGATCCCGAGCGCATGGCCACTCAGCGCCACGGCATATTCGAAGAAGTAAATCGCCTGCCCGAGCGCGTGTGCACCGGCATCGGGGAGCGTGATGGTGGAACACGGCACCTTCCCAGTAACATGAGCGGCGAGGGTTCCCCGTCGTGCCTGCTCGTTGACATGGGCAAGGGACGTACCAGCCAGGTAATTGAGTCCGTCTCCATCGTCGACGGTGGTCGGGATCACCACGTCGATTGGCTTCGTAGCGATCGCGAGAAAGGTTTCGAACAGAATGCGCTGTCCATCCTGAACGTACTGACCGAGAGAGTGAAGATCCGTCGTGTACGCCACCGAGGCCGGAAAGATCCCCTTGCCCTCCTTCCCTTCACATTCGCCGAAGAGTTGTTTCCACCACTCTCCAAGAAAGGCCAGTCTGGGTTCCATGGTGGCAAGGAGTTCGATGGTCTTTCCCGAGCCCGCCAATGCGGTGCGGAGCGCCGCGTAGGCCACGGCGGGATTACCTTCGCCCTCGGACGCGAGAATGCGAGCGCGCATCTGGCGGGCACCATCGACAAGCGCTTCGATATCAATACCAGCAATGGCCAGGGGAAGAAGTCCCACGGGAGTTAGGACGGAGAACCGTCCTCCGACGGCATCCGGAATGACAAACGTGTCGTACCCTTCCGAATTCGCGAGTGCACGCAGCGCCCCTCTGCGTTCATCGGTGGTGGCGACAATGCGCCGACGCGCTTCGTCTATCCCATAGCGGGACTCGGCGGCGTGACGAAGCAGACGAAACGCGATGGCTGGTTCAGTGGTAGTGCCGGACTTCGAAATGACGTTGATGGCAAAGTCCCGGGAATCGAGAGCGGAGAGAAGACTCGCCAAATACTCCCCGTCGAGATGATGCCCCGCATACAGGATCTCCATGTCCGATCGATCGAAGGGCGAACGAAGCGATTCGAGAATGGCACGGGTCCCAAGATAGGACCCTCCGATTCCCACGATCACCAGCGTGGAGGCACGGTGTCGAATCCGTTTCGCGCAGTCCAGAATCCTCGGAAGCTCTGATTGGATTGATTCGGGGAGATCGAGCCACCCGGTAAATTCCGCGCCTGGGCCAGAGCCAGAGTGGAGGAGAGATCGGGCGTCTCCGATGCGTTCGAGTGCGGTGGTCCAGTCGTTGTCCGACAGAAACGGACGGGCCGAGGAAAGGTCGAAGGTCAGGTCGGTCATGGTTTGTGTGCTCCGTTTCCATTCAGGAGAAGAATGTCCGGATGGTGCTGACGAATCCAGCTGTTCAGAATATCCTTGATTTCGATCGTGGTGCTGCAGGCAAGACAGCGTTCGGCCACGGCCTGGGCCTCGCGCACCGTGAGTTGGCGGATGATGTTCTTCACTTCGGGGATTGCTGAAGGGACCATGCTGAACTCATCGAGTCCCAATCCAATCAGGAGTGGAACGGCCAGAGGATTCCCCGCCATCTCGCCACACATTCCCACCCAGATGCCTTCTTCATGCCCGACCTGGATGATCTGCTTGATGGCGCGGATCACGGCGGGGTGAAATTCCTGATACAACTCACTGATACGGTCGTTGTTGCGATCGACCGCGATCAGATACTGCACGAGATCATTGGTGCCGATGCTGAAAAACTGCACCAGCCGCGCGAGTTCACGAGCGACGAAGATGACACTCGGAACTTCGATCATCACCCCGACCTCCATCGCCTCATCGAAGGGAATCTTCTGTGCCCGCAGATCCTGCCGGGCCGCCTCGAAGTATTCCATGGCCTGCCGGAACTGTACAATGCCCGACACCATCGGGAACATGATCTTCACGTTCTTCATGGTGCTGGCGCGAAGGATCGCACGGAGCTGCTGCATGAAGATATCGGGTTTGTCCAGCATCAGCCGAATACCTCTCCAGCCAAGAAAGGGATTCGCCTCCTCATATCCCGATTCGAGTAGCTTGTCCCCACCGATGTCGAAGGTGCGAAAGATCACCGGACGCGGATACATCATCTGCGCGATTTCGGTGTAGGCAAAGGTCTGTTCCTGCTCCGATGGGAAGTCACCTGTGGCGAGGTATAAATGCTCGGTTCGATAGAGTCCGATGCCATTGGCTCCCTGAGTCAGAACGTAATCGAGCTCATTGATAAACTCGGCATTCCCGCTCAGCTCCACCGTCCGACCGTCCTGCGTCACGCACGGCAGTTTTGCCAGCCCCTCGAGCTTGCGCACGCACTCCTGAATCCTCTCGAGCTTGGCGATATACTCTCGCGTATGGTCCTCGGTGGGATGAATGATGAGCAGCCCCCGTTGCCCGTCAAGTATCACCTTGTCTCCAGTGCGCACCTGATCCACTGCGCCATGCAAGGCCACCACTGCGGGAATGGCCAGAGAGCGCGCCAGAATTGCCGCGTGCGAGGTCAGTCCCCCCAGATCGGTGGCATACCCCAGAACATCGCCCGTGCTGAAGAGGATGGTGTCGGCGGGACTGAGGGAGCGGGAAAACACCACATGGCGACCTTCGAGACTGGAATGCAGGCGCTTCTGTTGGATGCCGCGCAGGATGCGTTGCACAATGTCGTTGAGATCCTCGAGTCGATCGGAGAGAAAAGATGGACCGGCCGAGGCCATGAGGGTTCGATACTTTTCGAGCTCTTCCTGGATGATGAAATCCGCGTTCTTTCTTTCGTGACGAATGCGCTTCTCGATGGCCGACATCAGCTCCACATCGCGAAGCATGAGGATTTGGGCTTCGAAGATTTCGGCCATCTCAGATCCGAGCCGCTCCCGCGTATAGGTCGCAATGCTCGTGATTTCCTCTTCCACCCGATCGATAGCGTGTTGAAAGAGGAGGATTTCGGGTTCGACCTCTTCATCGGTGAGATCGCGTTCGCAGACAAACACTTCTTCTCGTTCATACACGAAGGCGGGACCGATGGCAATCCCTCCCGACGCAGGAAGACCTTTCAGGATCACTTCTTCGCGAGGTACTTCCCCGGGATCGAGCGAAGCGAGAATGATGGGATCAGAGTTCTCCAAAACCGTCCTCAAAAAGCTGTACCATTTCGTTGCATGCCTCCTGTTCATCTTCACCCTCGAAGCGCAGGCGGAGGATCGTCCCGCATTCGGCACTCAGGGTCATCACTCCAATAATGCTCTTGCCGTTGATTTCGATGCCATCACGCTCCACGAAGAATTCGCATTTGTACCGCGACGCTATCTTCACGACGGCCGCTGCAGGCCGCGTATGCAGTCCGGCTCGATTCTTCACGGTCACATCGGTTTCGATCATCGATTCCGCTCGGTGGATGGCACGTATGAACAACAGCGGGGAGAAACCCGGAATGGCCGGGTGCTGGGGCAGGGGCCGGACTCAGGTTGTGCGTGACAGGAGCATTCCGGCAAACCACACCAGCATTTCTTTCGACGGACCGTCGGCCACGGGAGCGAGGGCTTCCACGGCAAGGCGAGTACGCTGGGCCACTTCGGCCTCGGCTTCATCCAGCACGCCTAGACGACGATACACGGCCGTGACCTGGGAGACGAGGTCCGGCGAACGCGGTTCCCGACGGGAAGCACACCAATCCAACAGCACGGCATCGTCCCCGGTAGCCCGGCTCTGCGCGCGTACCAGGAGATAGGTCTTCTTCCCTTCGAGAATGTCTCCGCCAATGCTCTTTCCGAACGAGTGCTCGTCGGCGATCACATCCAGAAGATCATCCTGCACCTGGAAGGCGGCCCCGATATGGGATGCGTAGGTGACGAGTGCCGTACGGATCTCTGCTGGCGCCCCCGTCAGTCGGGCTCCGAGCTCGGCACACATCTCCACCAGTCGTCCGGTTTTCTTTTCGATCATTTCATCGTAGGCGTCGCGGGACACCGAAGGGAGGGCTTCGAATTCCTTATCGAGGGCCTGCCCTTCACACACTTCGACAAGACCTTCGGTAAACACTCGCACGATCGTGCCCATGTCCTCGGATGAGGAGAGGAGAAGTTCCTGATAGGCAAGCCCCATCAGGGCATCCCCCATGAGGATGGCCACGTTTTGATCCCATTTTTTATGGACAGTCGGTCGGCCCCGGCGCTGGTCGGCATTGTCCATGATGTCGTCGTGGACCAGGGTGAAATTATGCAGGATCTCGACGGCCACTCCCGCGTGGAGCGCGTCCTTGGCCCTTCCCCCTGCGGCTTCGCAGCACACCATGAGGAGAACGGGACGAATACGTTTTCCGCTGCCAGAGAGAATGTAAGCCGCGGGCTCATACAAGGTGCGGGGTCGGTCGCGAACGATCACCTCGGCGAGGCGGGTGTCCACGAGATGTCGAAGCTGATCGTACCATTCCGAATGCGTCATGCGGAGTCCTGGATTACACGAGAAAGAGAGGGACCTGTCGAAGATCCGCGATCGTACGGGAACCTGTCAGGAACATAATGCTCCGGAGATCATTTTTCCACTGTTCCAGCAGGGTGTCGAGCGTTGCTGGCGCGTGGCGCAGGGCCTGGAGGATGGGGCGGGCCGATCCCGCCAGAGCGGCGCCCAGGGCCAGACTCACAGCGATGTCTCGTCCCGAAGAGATCCCCCCCGATGCGATGCAATGGGGAGGCGTCCACGTCACCTCCTGCAATTGCTCAAGAATCCGTGCGAGGGGAATTCCCCAATCCCAGAAAGGAGACTGACGTCCCGGCTCCCCTTTGGCCCGTAGCAACTCTACGCCAGCCCAACTCGTCCCACCTGCGCCGGCAAGATCCACCCAGGTGACGCCGACCTCGACTAGTCGCCGCACGACATCCACACTCAATCCCGCGCCGACTTCCTTCACCACCACGGGTACGGGAATGCGGCGAACCACCCCGGCAATAGCGTCCAGAACCCCACGGAATGTAGGACTCCCTTCGGGCTGCACCAGCTCCTGAAGAGGGTTGAGATGAATAGCCAGGGCATCGGCTTCGAGAGCATCGATGATGCGCCGCAGGGGCCGATCGTCGCGCATACGCGCCACTTCCACCGCGCCGATATTGGCCAGGAGAGGAATTGCCGGAGCGCGTTGTCTGAGGACGCGAAAGCTGGCCACGTGGCGATCGGATTCCAACATCTGACGCTGACTGCCTGATCCCAACGCGAGACCATGCCGTTGGCACATCTCGGCCAGGATGCCGTTGATGGATTCTGCCTCGTCGTATCCTCCTGTCATACCCGTAATGAGCAATGGAAAGGAAAGCGGTTTCCCGAAGACCATCGTGGTGCAATCCACTTCATCGGCATTCAGTTCCGGAAGCGCGTTGTGTTCGAATCGGTATCGCTCCAGCCCGTTGCTCACGGACTGAAACCGCACGTCCCGGGACAGACAGAATTCCACATGCTCACGCTTTCGAGATTCTGTTTGGCGCGCAGCCTCGTCCCGGTTCGATGGTTCCATGACGTCGAGCGCTAGCTATTCTGGCGGGGAGTGGCGGAAAAGACGTCGAGACCTTTTTTCAGGAAGGAGAGAAATTCCTCTGGCTTGCGGGTGAGTCCGGGGAAACGGCTGATTTCCTTGTCCTGTGAATCCATGATCACATACAACGGCAGGGCCACGGTACCAAATCGCTTTTCCTGCGTGTCGCGATTCCGGAGATACATCTCACCCTGGCCGTCGGTGTAGAGACGAACGAGGATATACTTGTCGAGCAAGGCACGAACGTCCTGTCGGGGAAAGACATTGGCTTCCATCCACCGACAATTGGTGCAGGCAAATCCGGTGAAGTCGACAAAAATGGGTTTCCCTTCAGCCTGAGCCTTCTTCAGGGCCGCGGCATAATCACTCATCCACGGCTGTTCCTCCGAAGCTCCCGAAGTACTGCTCTGAGCGGATCCTCCCGCCGCTTCGATGGCAGACGCGTAATGCACCGGTGGAAGAAAGGCATCGAGTTCGCCTAACGCCTTCGATCCCAGTCCCGTCGACAGATAAATGGAGATGCCGACAAAGAACATGCTGAACAGCATGCGAAAGACACCGATCCGTTCCACCGGAGAATCATGGGGAAGGGTGATTTTTCCGAGAAGGTACCCGGTGGTGATCACTCCGATCCCGACCCACAGCGAAAGGAAGAAATCCCGACTCAGGATGCCAAGGCCCCAGATGAGATCGACATTGGACATGAATTTCATCGCCGCAGCCAATTCGAGAAAGCCCATCACCACTTTGACGGAATTGAGCCAGCCCCCGCTCTTGGGCAGGGACTTCAACCAAGTCGGAAAGAGCGCGAGCAAGAAGAATGGGAGGGCGAAAACCGACGAGAAGGCCAGCATGCCGAGAATGCTCCACCAGATATCTCCCGATGCCGCAGCTACCATTACAGTGCCAACAAAGGGCACCGTGCAGGTGAAGCTGGTCAGCGTAAATGTCAGGCCCATTAAAATCAAGCTCAGGATACTGTCCCCTTCCCCACTTGCTTTCGTGAGTTTGGTAAGCAGTCCCGACGGAACCACGATTTCAAACAGACCGAACAGATTCAGCGCGAACCCGATGAACACGGCGGCGATCAGAATGTTGATCCAGGGGTTCGCGGCGAGCTGGTTGATACCGGAGGCCCCGAAAATGACGGCGAGCAGAATCCCGAGTCCCGTGAACGTGAAGATGATTCCGAGCGAATAAATCGATGCATCACGCACCGAGCGAGCCCGACTGACTGATTTCCGTTTCGTGAAAAACGACACGGTAATTGGGATCATTGGAAACACACATGGCGTTAAAAGAGCCAGGGCGCCGACGGACATCGCCAACCCGATGTACGCCCAGAATCCCTCTGCCTTCGCTTTTTTCACATCGCCCTCATCTCCATATCCGCTGGGCGGGGCGCTGGACTGCACCGCTGGCGCGGAGGCGGAAGGAGAGGCGACCGTGTCCCGAGCCGTGGTGTCTGCAGCCATCACACCCTTTTCCTCCTTCTCTCCACCCGGGAGTACCGTGATGGAAAGCGGGACAGATACTGTTTTGGAAGGCAGACACATGCGATCGTTACAGCCCATAAACGAGACCAGAAGACTGGTTTTGACGGGACCTTCGGGAGTTCCCGGCTTGATTTTCACCGTGAGCGTGAACGTGACATCCTTTTCGAAATACTCGGTGGTGACTCCAAAATTCTCGTCGTACTTGGAAATCGGCGCGGGCTGGCTCGGCTTGCCCACTATCATCAGAGGTCCCTTTTTCGGTACGCTGAATGAAGTCGGCACGGGGCCCTCTGACGCGGGCGTCACCGAGTAGATATGCCATCCGCTGGTCAGCTTCGCCTTCGCGGAAATGGTAAGAAGATCTCCTGCCTTCCCCTTGGCAGGCGCGATCGTCGCGGACCACGTTGCGGCATCCTGAGCGACGGCCGTCGGCATGGTCCATGAGGCAAACACCACCACCAGGGACGTTAAGGAGAGGAGGAAATTTCGGAGTCGGAGGACCTTCATTCTGAACTCGAACTGTTGTGACACCTGCAATCGACAGAGCAGAAAAAATAGGGATTAATCCGCATTAATCCTTCCCTGCGCCAATATGATGCAGTTGCAGGACCGAAAGATTTCTGCCAATTTACGATACACGAATCACAGGTGTGTCCATGCCTTCACCTTCCTTCGAGCCGGATGCCGATGCTCCGATGTCTCATCTTGCGGCGCATGCCGTGCAGATCCAACTCGATCGCATTCTTCGCTGGGGAAGCTCCCTTCCCTCTCGACCCACACCTCGGGAGATTCATCGGCTTCGCGTGGCGACACGGCGTTTTCGCACCTTTGCATTGTTGTTTCGGGACTGGAGACCGAAATCCATTGAAAAGGAAGATCTGCGCGTGATCCGTGAACTTGCCGATCGCCTCGGTGAAGCTCGGGATCGGGATATCGCCATATCGCGAGTGGAGGACTTTCAATCACACCTCGGCTCTCCTCCTCCGGCCTTCCTGCTCGCCCTCTGGAACGACGAGCGCCAGACAGCGGTCGATGCGGTTCACGAATTTCTTCGTAGCGCACCTTGTCGCTCCTTCCTGCATCGCTGGGACGGCAACCCGCTCTCCCCCCGATCTCGCGGTGGACGCGTCAAGGACGAGTATCCCCATCTCATTGAAGGAATCTGGAGAGAGGCCTCGCGCCGATCTCGGGAATGTGATGGAGCCCGACTCGAGGATCTGCATCGCCTGCGCATTCGATGCAAACGTCTGCGCTATGTAATGGAAGCCATCCAGCCGTATTGCGGGCGACTGTTCGCTCGGCTCATCGGCAAGGTCATTCGCGTGCAGGACGCCTTTGGGGCCATGTGCGACGACGCAATGGTGGAACGCTTGGTTCTCGACAGTTTCTCTTCGTTTTCCCAGGACGACATTCTTCGCCATATCCTGGATCATGCGCGATCCGGCATCCGCATGCATGCGGAAAAGGCGAGGCAGGAGGCCGCAGGGCTTTTTCGTCCGACGCATCATGCCACCCTCCTTTCCGCGATGGCCGCACTCCAGAAGCAAAAACCGGAGTTTCTGGTCCATAAATCCTGAAAAGCTTTATGGAAGTCCTCGTGGAAGCGGCATTGGAGAGAAATCGCGTGGAACCTTGCGTTTTCCTTCCATCCTGATGTAACTTGTTGCTTCGAATGGGTCCATGTTTTAGGTTTGTCCGCCCTCTCCCGATTCGAGGTACCAATCATCCCTGGGTGGCCTTGCGTCGATGTTACCACGACGCGCCGTATCGGAAATCCGACCCTTTCACAATCCTAGTGCCCTTTGCATGAACGTGTATTCCTAAGGAGTACTCTCGCTATGATCCCCTCTCGCTACGATTCTCTCACCACCACCCGTTTCGAGCCCACTCCCACGTATGATTGCTGTTGCGTCGGTGATGCGTTCGTCGAATTGGCGTCGGCCGACCACCCCATTCCCGAAGCCTCCGAATTTCACCGCACCATTGGCGGGTTCGCTGCCACTGTCGCCCTGTACAGTGCGCAACTGGGATCGAAAACCAGTTGCATTGCTGCGGTGGGCGCTGATCCCTTTGGCACCTTCATTCAGCACACGTTTCGCCAAGCCAAGGTGCAGGTGAGCGGTCTGCAATTCAATAAGGAATTCCCAACGAGCATCATGTTCCGTGGACGGAGCGGATCCCTGGACCAAACGCTTTTTCTCCGTCAGGCCGACTGGCAACTGCATAACACCAAGGAACACACCTTTCTCGCGCAATCCTGCCGCATCGTGTTCGGCTCGGGATTCGGTCTCTGGAAACATCCTGCCCGACACAGTGTGTTCGAAATCCTTCGTCTTGCGAAGAAGGTGGACACCATCACGATCCTCAATCCGCATTATGGTCCTGGATTCTACAAGGACCGGGAAGACGGCTACCAGACCATCAAGAAGACACTGCAATTCGCCGATATCGCGACACCGCGCCTTATGGATGCCGAAGATCTTTTCGGAAAGATGTCGAAGGAAGACTACATCAAAAAGTACCTCGACCTCGGCGTTAAAAAAGTAATTCTCTGGGCTGGCCGAGAAGGGGCGCTGGTTTCAGATGGCGCGAAAATCGTTCGCGTCCCCGCCTCGATCATCGACGTGGTGGACCGTGCTGGCACGCATGAGGCCTGGCACGCGGGGCTCATGTATGCGATGACCAAGGGAAAGGAACTCGCCAACGCGGCCTATTTCGGGAATATCGTGGCAGCCTATGTTGCCCAGAGACAAGGGGCCTTGGTTCCTATCCCGGATGCCGAAACCCTTGCGCAAGAGATGACCGCTCGATCGTTCCGGGACCTGTAATTCAATTTTTCGACTGTGCCAGCATCACGAAGGACGGGCCTTACACCCGTCCTTCGTTCGTTACAGGAACCGGCACTCGCGAGGCAGAGCGAGGGAGAGTTCGCGAAGGTATCGTTCGTGCGAGATCATGGTCGCCCCCAGGGACACGAGGTGGTCGGTACGATACTGCATTTCGAGAAAGGCATATCCACGCTCCTCGAGACGGCGCACCAGCGCGACGAACGCCACCTTGCTGGCATCGCGACATCGATGAAACATAGACTCCCCGAAGAAGACCGCACCCAGAGATACCCCGTACAAGCCTCCCGCCAGTTCGCCGTGTCGATACACTTCCACGCTATGGGCATGGCCTCGTTGATGCAACGCTCCATACACCTGCCGAATCTCCTCGCTGATCCAGGTTTCCTCCCGGGCAGCGCACTGCATCATCACCTCGTCGAAGCAGGTGTCATACCGCACCTCCCACAGGGGATCACGCAGCGTGCGTCGCAGGGATCGAGAGATTTTCAGATCGGGGAAGCGAAGAATGGCTCGCGTGCGCGGTTGATATATGGCGATTTCCCCGTCGACGCCATCGGCCATCGGAAACATCCCGTGGCGATACAGTGAGAGACAGAATTCAGGGGTGAGTTCGGGAACCATCGAACGAAATGAGAATTGCGAGATCGACGCGAGCGTCAGGCCGCCTTGTGTTCGGCGCGCAGGGCCTCCTGCAGGGCCACCAGGTTTTTTACGGTGGCGAATCCCATGACGCGCATCACCTCCTCGAGACTGGTCTTGTTCATCAGCGCCTGCACGGCAAAGGTATTCCTCAGCATCGACGGAGTGACCGCATCGAGCCCGGCCTGCCGTCCCACGCGTTTGACGATGTGATCGATGGCCTGCTGGGTCAGGGGATTTCCGCTTGCCTGAGAAAACAGGGGTTGATCCCGCATCTTCTTCGCATACACCGGGATTCGGAACCGTTTGCAGTACGTGGATAGGGCAAGATGGGCGCGGGTGCTCAGATGCACGAATCGCATTTTCCTTTCCTTTTGCCCCCGAATGAATAAGCGGGAGGAACGTGGAGATAAATGCAGATCACCAACGGTGAGCGCGCAGATTTCTCCACTGCGCAGTCCGGCATGCAGAAGAAGGAGGACGATGGCGGTATCCATGAAGCGATTGGACTGCTCCACCGTTCTCAGCAGGAGCAGAGCATCACGCCGCGTCAGGAAAGCCGGAGTCTGCACGGAGGCATGCACGCCGGATACCGCGTCGACAGGATTGGTGGAAATCAGGCCAAGACCGTGAAAGTACCCGAAATACTGACGGAGCGCCGTGAGCTTTCGATTGACGCTGGCGGCTGCGGTTTTTCGCGTCAGTAGAAACGTGCGGAAATCCTTGATGTCGGTGGGCGTAATGGACGATAAGGCGGGCTCTTCGCCGAAGGTCTCGCGGCACCAGGAAGAAAACTGGGTGATATCGTTCATGTAGGAACGAATCGTATTCCGCAGTTTGCCCTGCTGTTCGAGATGCTTTCTGAATTGGTCGCGATGCGATGTCACCATGAGACGTTCGATTTCGGTGAAAAACGGTGCATCTCGAAAAATACATTCTTTCCCTGTGGAAACGAAGATGAAGGCACGGAAAAACGCTAGATTCCCAGCCCGCAATTTCTTATTTTTTCATGATTTGAATCAGTAGCAAGCCGAACCTCCATGAGTACGTCCGCCGAAAAAATTCTCCCCGTCAGCATCGAAGAAGAGCTCCGGAATTCCTATATCGACTACAGCATGTCGGTGATCGTCTCCCGCGCTCTGCCGGATGTTCGTGACGGACTGAAGCCGGTGCATCGTCGCATTCTGTTTGGGATGAGCGAGCTGGGATTGCTGCCCAATCGCCCCTTCAAGAAATCCGCGCGCATCGTTGGAGAGGTGCTCGGTAAATATCATCCGCATGGGGACTGGGCGGTGTACGAAACAATGGTCCGGATGGTCCAGGACTTCTCTTTGCGCTATCCTCTCGTGAACGGGCAGGGGAACTACGGGAGCGTCGACGGGGATTCCGCGGCCGCCATGCGCTACACCGAGGCGCGCCTGGCTCCCATTGCCATGGAGATGTTGCGGGACCTGGAAAAGGATACGGTGAACTTCACCCCAAATTTCGACGAGTCCCTCCAGGAACCCACCGTCATGCCCGCCCTGCTGCCGAACCTGTTGGTGAATGGCACCAACGGGATCGCGGTGGGAATGGCCACCAACATCCCTCCGCACAATCTCGGCGAGATCGTCGATGGCCTGATTGCCCTGATCCAGAATCCTGATCTCGCCCCCGAGGATTTGATGAAACTGGTCACGGCGCCCGACTTTCCCACCGGAGGCATCATCTTCGGCTATCAGGGCGTGCAGGATGCCTTCCTGACGGGGAGAGGAAAAATCATCGTGCGCGCGCGCGCCAATATCGAAACCCTGAAAAACGGGCGTGAAAACATCATTGTGACGGAACTCCCCTACCAGGTCAACAAGGCCAATCTGATCGAAAAGATTGCCGAACTGGTACGGGGAGGAAAGCTGGAAGGCATCTCGAATATCCGCGACGAAAGTGATCGCGACGGCATGCGCGTGGTGATCGAAATCAAGAAGGATGGGAATCCCGAAGTCGTGCTGAATAACCTGTTCAAGCACACCCAGATGCAGACCACCTTCGGCGCCATTCTTCTGGCCCTGGTAGACGGCCGGCCTCGTGTGCTTTCGCTCAAGGAAATCATGCAGCATTTCCTCCAGTTCCGTCACGAAGTGATCGTGCGGCGCACCACCTTCGAACTCGCCGAAGCCGAACGCCGTGCCCATATCCTTGAAGGCTATATCATCGCCCTCGACAACATCGACGAGGTGATCGAACTCATCAAGAAATCCAGGGATGTGGACACCGCGCGCACGGGACTCATGAAGCGCTTCGGACTGAGCGAAATTCAGGCCAAGGCAATTCTCGATATGCGGCTCCAGCGCCTGACCGGGTTAGAACGGAAAAAGATAGAGGACGAATACCGGGAGGTGATCCAGCTCATCGCACGGCTGCGTGGCATTCTCGAAAACGCCACCCTGCGCTGGCAACTGATTTCCGACGAGTTGCGTGAACTCAAACGCAAATACGCCGATCCCCGACGCACCGAAATCATTTACGACTATGCGGATTTCCGGCTCGAGGATATGATCGCCGAAGAGGACGTGGTGATCACCATCAGCCATCAGGGCTTCATCAAGCGCATGCCGGTCAGTACCTACCGCCGACAGCGCCGCGGAGGCAAGGGCGTGGCAGGGACGGCCAGCCGCGAGGACGATTTCATCGAGCACATGTTCATCGCTTCTACCCATCATTATATCCTGTTCTTCACCGATCGAGGGCGATGCTATTGGCTCAAGGTGTTCGAAGTACCGGAATCCGGACGCACGGCGCGTGGACGCTCCATCGCCAATCTCATCCAGAAGGACAAGGACGAAAATGTGGCTGCCTTCGTCACGGTGCGGGAATTTGACGACGAACACTTCATCGTGATGGTAACACGGGATGGGATCATCAAAAAGACCCGGCTGTCCGCCTACGGCAACCCTCGATCCACCGGCATCATCGCGATTACGCTCAACGAGACCGACGCCCTCGTCGAGGCCGTGATCACCGATGGGGCACACGACCTGCTCCTGGCCACCCACGAAGGCAAGGCCATCGTCTTCGCCGAAGGTGACGTGCGCGATATGGGACGCACTGCCACCGGAGTGCGTGCCATGACTCTCGCCGACACCGATCACATCATCGGAATGATGATCGCCCGGAAGGGCGTCACGGTGCTGGTTGTCAGCGCGAAGGGATATGGAAAACGAAGTGACATCAGCGACTATCGCCACACCCGTCGAGGTGGAAAGGGTATCATCACGATGAATACCACCGACAAGACAGGGACCGTGCTCGCCGTGAAGGAAGTCAGTGACCAGGACGACCTGGTGATCATCACGGAAAAAGGTATGGTGATTCGTCAGCATGTCAAGGATATTCGCATCATGGGGCGTAATACACAGGGAGTCCGACTCCTCGTTCTCAAGGATGGAGACACCATCGCCGACATCGCCCGTGTCTCGGCGGAAGAGGAAGAGGACGAGGATCCATCCATCGAATGAGGTCCGAACGTGCACGAAGACGGGGACGTCAATTGATTTTATGGATTTCTGATGATACATTCCCGGTTGATCTTCACGCGTCCATGCTCATTGACCATTCTGGTCCCGAGGAGAAGTGATCTCTGATGCGTGCATTCCGTCCCACCACCAGCGAGACCTCCATGACCTTCCGTTTCTCCCGCCTCCTGGCCCTCAGCGGCGCCTTCCTGGTATGTGGTTCCCTCGTCTATTCTCAGCATTCGAGCAGGACCGAGCGCGGCACGATTGAAGAGTCCTGGCGAACCGCCCCGACCCCCGCACCCGCGCCCAAACCGACTCCTATCCCCAGTGAACCCAGTGTGTGGAGAAGTCAGCGTCGGCCTGCTCCCGCGCATCTCTCGGGATGGCAGGACGGACCCACGCGTTCCCTTCCTCCTGATGTATATGTGGCGAACGAGGCTCTGATCGATTCCCTCGAACACAGCCATTGCATCAATGCTACCTATGCGACCACGCTACGGGCACGAAACACGGAAGCCCGTTCGCTACAGACTCCCGTCGCCTCGAGAGAATTCGCGTACGGCACGACCCAACCACGCATCCCTTCTCCTCCACCCACCTCGGCGCTGACAGCATTGCATCGGGAATTGGTGGAATTGCTGGACCTTTGTTACGGCGCGGGCGAGGAGCGACCGTAACCATCCTTCCGTGACTTCATCACGGCCCCTCGACCTTTGAACGACAATTCGGCAACTTCTAGGAGTTTCGCATGAAACGTATTGCTGGTTTCTTTTTCGTCCTGGCCGCGGTCGTCTTCACCTTCCAGGGATGCTCCTATCCCCCGATCGACCTGGAGGAAAATGGCTGGACAACCTTCGAGGTCCGTCCGATGCCGTTCGACGAGGCATGGAACAAATCGGTGGAAGCCATTCTGCAGAAGGGATACATGTTCGAACTGCTGTCCCGCGATGATGGGTACTTGAAGACCGAATGGCAGCGGGAATATCTCGCCTCTTCGAATGTGGAAGTGCGCAGTCGCGTGGTGGTAAAGTTTACCTATGGCAACCGCACGGTCCGCATGAAAATCGAGGAACAGTACCTCAGCTCCGACGGAACCTGGCAGTTCGGCTTGCGGGCCTATGGCATCACCGTTCCCCGCATCGAAGATCTGAAACAGGATCTCCGCGATCGTTTGCTGTAAGTTTCCCGCACCACGACTCATCCGTACTCCGTTCCACGGATACGATCCAGGAGGTTCTATGAGACATCCCTTGTCCCGGAGACATCCCTTGTCCCGCGTTCGCCGTCCCGCTCTCTGGACACTGATTTCGGTTCTCGCCATCCTGTCGCTTCCACTGCGCGCACAACCCGTGGTGGATATCACCACGCAGGGAATTCTGCGTCTGGGCGAAGGCATGACCAGCGAGAACATCGGCGTCTTTGGAGTTCGCTTAGGCATGGCCTGGTCCGAAGCCCGCAATGTACTCGATCGGAGAAACGTCCCGTATCTGTTTCAGAAAACCACCTCCCCGATCATTCTGATCCCGCCACAGCAGCCAACCTATTATCTCGTTCTCAATCCCAGTTCCTACGAGGTGATCGAAATGGGAATCATGGGCGCGGGGCAGTTGCTGGTGGATAACCAGTATCTGTATGACGCGAATCGCTGGCGCCTGACTACTGCACGCGTGGAATTCTTCGGCACCGAAGGCGAACATGTCGTCAACGAGGAAGGTGAAGTATACAACTTTCCTTTCCTGGGCTTTGTGCTGAAGTATATGGATGCGCGTTCCTTCCGGTTCGTGATGGTGAAGCCAACCAATAAACCGATTCTGAAAGGCAATGCGGGACCGGTGATCGAAAAGCAGGTGGTTGAGGAACGGGTGATCATCCAAAAACCAGAAGAACAGATCGCACCGAATCCCAATCCACTCGAACGATGCCTGGCGGATTTCGCACATGCCCGCGAGGAGTTCGAGGCCTATCGCTATTCCACCGCCCTGGATCTGTTCGCCGGAATTGCACAAACCTGTGACGACCGCCTCATGCGTGCTCGTGCCACCTATTGGATGGGTGAAAGCTACTTCGGCATGAAGCTGTATGCCAAAGCCAAGGCCCACTTTCAGAAAGTGCTGCCCTATCGGGAATATGGCTCACTGGTTGCTCCGGCGAAGAAGATGATTGGCAAATGCAACGCGTTTCTCCATAAGAAGCCCATGGTGAAGGCAAAAAAGAAAAAGTGACAATGGGGAAATACCCAGGGGCGGACCTCGGTCCGCCTTTTTTTTTCACATTTTCGTGCGCACAAAATGCTCCCGGTATCATCTCGGTTGCGGCGTGATCCGCAGAGAGTCCCTTCGAGGAGTGGGCGGTTATGGAGATCATGCCCTGTCTTGCTCGGAGCGGAAAAACCTGCTAGGTTTGAAAGTGCTTTATAGGAATTATTTCATGACATTCTCCTTTGTTCGATTCGCGCTTCTTCTCGTGTGTGTCCTGTGTGTTGCCGGATGCAAGGAATTAAAACGGGCTTTCCTAGGTTCGGCTGAACCCCCAGGCACTCCTCCCCTCGAAGAGCGCATGCGCTCCTATGCCGCGACCGACATTCGCACCGATCTGTCGCGATTCAGCACCACCGACACCGCCTGCTTGCACCGCCTGATCGAGGCCGCGCGCCTGGCGGACGAAATTTTTTGGCAGCAGACCTCCCCTGATGCCATCGCGGTGCGCGATTCCCTGAATTCGCTCACGGATGCCTCCGGCCAGCATCTCGCCCGATACGCACGAATTAACTACGGTCCCTACGATCGCATCTATGGCGGAATCCGCTTCTTCGGCGAAGGTCCCGACACCAAACCTCCGATGTCGAATTTTTATCCGCAGGACCTGACACGAGAGGAATTCGACGCCTACGTCTCGGCACATCCCGAGCGCAAGGAAGAGCTCGAACACCCCACCACCATTGTGCGGCGGGAGGGCACCGAATTGATGGCCATTCCCTATCACACTGCCTATCCCCAGGTGAAAGCCCTCGCGAAAAAACTCGAAGAGGCGGCAGCACTCACTACCAACCCTTCTCTTAAAAAATACCTGACGCTTCGCGCCAAAGCTATCACGACCGACGACTACTACGAAAGTGACCTGGCATGGATGGATCTGCGGGATCATGCCTTTGACATCATCATCGGACCGATCGAGAATTATGAAGACGCCCTGTTCAACTACAAAACCGCCTACGAGGCAGCTGTCCTTATTCGCAATGAGGCGGTAACGAGGGAACTCCAACTCTTCCGCTCCCATATCGATGGGTTTGAACATGCTCTCCCCTTGGATGCGCAGTACATTCGTAAGAGTGCCGGAACCGGCAACATTCTCGAAGCCATGGACGTGGTGTACTTTGCCGGTGACTTCCAGAAAGGTGTCAAGACCATCGCCGCCTCCCTACCAAACGACCCTCGGGTGACACAGGATCGGGGTGGCAAAAAGCAGATGTTCATCAACCTGATGCAGGCCAAATTCGAAAAAATCGTCCAGCCGATCGGGGAAACCATTCTCGACGATCCCCTCGTCGCGTTCGTGGATAAGGATGCGTTCGTTCGCTTCGTTACACTCCACGAAATTTCACATACGCTGGGACGTGCCTATGTTTTTGGCCATGATTCTCTTTCAGTGCGCCGCGCTCTGAAAGACCGCTACTCCGCCATCGAGGAATGCAAAGCGGACGTGCTGGGCCTGTACAACATGAAGTACCTGGTGAGGAAAGGAGTGGTTCCCGCGGACGCGATGAAAAAGTCGATGATCACCTACGTGGTGGGGCTCTACCGCTCTCTTCGCTTCGGCGCCGAGGAAGCACATGGAAAAGCGAACCTTGTTCAGCTCAACTTCCTTCGGGAGTCCGGTGCCATTCGGCTCCTGGCAAACGGAAAGATCTCGATCGACGAGAAGTCCTTCCTCGATCGCCTTACCGAGCTTGCCCGTCGCGTGCTGATGATCGAGATCACGGGTGATTACGCAGGCGCGGGAACCCTTCTCAAGAGATACGGGGTGATGACCAAGGAAATCGCGACGATCGTGGAAAATGTGCGAACGGTCCCTCGCGATCTGGACACCTCGTATTCCTTCTGATGGAGAATACCTCCGAATCGCTCCGGGGCAGCATCCGACCAGGGACCGACTCCTCGCCGAGATAAACGATAAACGCCGGAGCTGAGCTCCGGCGTTTGTATTTCCTTTTCGACCGTGTATGCGAGAGATTCGAAGACGATGTTATTCGTAACGCTTGCGGGGCGGACGCTCGTCGCGGGGACGGGCTTCATTGACCACGAGAGCGCGGCCGTTCCATTCCTTGCCGTTGGTCGATTCAATCGCCTGCAACCCTTCATCGCTATTCGGCATCTGAACGAAGCCAAAGCCACGAGAGCGACCGGTAAATTTGTCCGTGATCACGGACGCACTTTCCACGGCACCATAGGACTCGAAATAGGACCGTAGATCCTGATCGCTGGTTGCATACGGCAGGTTTCCGACATAGATGTTCATACAAAACTCCACAAAAGATGCATTGAAACCGCAGTGGCTCTCTACACACTTATTTACGGGCGAGCACCGCGTTGTGCTGTCTGCATTGCTGGGAAACAACACGAATTTCAATATACGGCACGAAGATCAAATGTCAATACCTGCTGTCAATTTTTTTTCATGTTTTTTTCATGGCAATAATCTGCCCAGGTGCGACGGTGCGTTGTCTTGGTGGTCACCTCGGTTTTTCCTACTATCCCCTAGGTACGCGTTCTTCCCGCTCATGTCATGCCATGGCTCTCGATGCTCACCCACTGGAATACCTATCGCACTCAGCTTCCGTATCTCCGCGCCCTGATCGTCGGCAGCCGCATGACCGACGCATATACCCAGGAAAAGGATGAGCTCGTGTTGCGCGTCGCGACGAGGATAGAGGATCTTGCCCTTCACATCTCCACGCGCCCTCACCTGATGGCCATCCTTCCGCGTCGTGGTTCCGCCCGAGCCCGGAAAAACACGGTATCATTCTTTCCTGGAGCGATGGATCAGGAGATCCTACAACTGGACCTCGCTCACACCGAGCGCTGCTTCCGTATCACGCTCACGAACGAAGCGATGCTGTATATTGCCTTTTCCTCCACGCGGTCCACCGTGATTTGGATACGTGGAAATGAGAGGGAGCGCTTTACTGAGGTGGACCTCCCGTACGATCCAATGCTCCTCGAGTATGGGGATGACCTTCCTGAAGACCGCACCATCACGGCGAATATGCTTGCCCCACCCTGGTATGTCAACACCGATACCGGCGACCTGCATCTCGAGGGCCCCGCATCAGGAGGATCGTGGCAGGTCTTCGAGGACCTGCATGAGGCCCTGGCCCTTTGTCTGCGCATTCTGATCTGGCAACGTCCCATGCGGGATGCACGGGCCCGGATGCTCCATTCTTTGCACCGCGAAATCGAGAGACTGCAACGAAAACTGGATGGCATGCCCTCTCGTGAGCAGCAGGAGCACCGGGCCGAGGAGTGGGAACGATGGGGACACACCCTTATGATCCATCTGGAGGCCCATCCCAACGAGCAGGGCGTGGTGCACCTCCCCGACCTGCTATGGGATCCACGTCTTGTGGTATCTATCCCGATCAGACCAGGCGAAGGAGCGCTCCAGGCTGCTCAGCGTTATTACGAGAAGGCGAAACAGATCCGTGCCACCCATGCGCATCTTGAGAAGCTGAGAAACCGCACCTTCGTGCGCCTTGAAGAAGGAAGAGCGCTCCTTCTTGCCCTCGACGCCGCATGCACCATGCAAGATGTGAACATCATTCATCAACGTTGGACCGCCTTCATGCCATCCCATGCCACCACTTCCCAGGACGGGGACCGTCTTCCCTTCCGCCGCTTTGTTGTTGATGGAGACCTCGAGGTTTGGGTGGGGAAGAACAGCGACAACAACGATCTGCTCACCACGCGCTATGCGCGCCCCGCGGATCTCTGGTTCCACGCACGGGGCGTGGGCGGCTCCCATGTGGTGCTGAGGGTCCACAAAGGAACCATCCCCACGAAAACCGCCATCCTACAGACCGCAGCAATCGCAGCTTACTATAGCAAGTACCGCAAAGCCGGCACCGTTCCGGTGGCGTACACCGAAAGGAAATACGTTCGCAAGCCGAAGAATGTGAAATCGGGAACTGTGATCATGGATCGAGAGAAGGTCGTCCTCGTGACCCCCGCCCTTCCATCGCCCGAGGAAGAGGAGGACTGAAGTGGATCGAACGGCGCACGCGTCATTGGTGCACCACAGCGGTTCAGCGCTCTTGTACTTCCGCTTCTCCGCTCACCCTGTAGATGACATAATTGCGAAGATTCTGATCCGCTTCGAAACCGGTGCCCTGAAGTCTCTCCTTGGGTGAGGTAAGTTGCACATAGGTATGACTTCGAAGTTTACGGTCTGCGCGCGTCCACTTCAAGTATTCGGTTTGCACCGTCGTTCCACTATCCGACACCGCCACGACCTTTCCGAAGGCCTCCATGTCTCGGGTCATGTCGTCCACGCGACCTTTTTGTCCCGATAGACGAGTGGTGTGGATGCCTGATTCGTTGTAAAAATCCACGACGAACCCAGAATCAAGAAGGGTTTCTTTTCGCTGTTCGTACATCGCCACATGACGCGCCTGCAGGATGGCACGCACCGAGCCACTGTCAGAGAACACCACACGGGTATTCCAGCTTTCCTGACTGGGGCGATCGATGGTCGCCTCCTTCGCGATCGGTGGACGGGATGCACGGTGACATCCACTTCCATACAGCAAGAGGATCGCAATCAGAGCAATCGCACGGAGACGGATCATTCCAGGTCCAGAGTGGCTTGCGGAGTTGATGTTCGCGCTCTTCCCAGGATGGAATAGGCATGGGGGGTGAGCTCCCGTCCTCTGGGTGTACGATGCAGATACCCTTCCTGAATGAGATAGGGCTCATACACCTCTTCGATCGTTCCGGCCTCCTCTCCCACGGCGATGGCAAGAGTATTGAGGCCGACAGGTCCCCCGTGGTACTTATCCAGGATGCAGAGCAGGATTCTCTTATCCATGTCATCGAGGCCAAAGCGATCCACTTCCAGTGCCGATAGGGCGAGATCGGCCATCGCCTGGGAGATTACTCCATCGCCACGTACCTGGGCAAAATCCCTGGCACGACGAAGCAAACGGTTGGCGATGCGCGGCGTCCCCCGCGACCGACCGGCGATCTCTGTCGCCCCCGTCGGATCGATGGGAATGCCCAGGATGGAGGCACTGCGCCGAACGATGGTGGTGAGCTGCTCGGTGGTGTAGTAGTCCAGCCGACTGGCGATCCCAAAGCGAGCACGCAAAGGCGAGGTGAGCAAACCCGCACGCGTGGTGGCTCCCACGAGTGTAAAGGGTTTCAATTCGATTCGCACGGAGCGGGCATTGGGTCCGCTGTCAATCATGATATCGAGTGCGAAATCCTCCATAGCGGAATAGAGGTATTCCTCAACCACTGGAGAGAGGCGGTGAATCTCGTCGATGAACAGGCACTCTCCTTCTTCCATCGTCGTCAGAAGACCAGCGAGGTCTCCGGGTTTGTCGAGCACGGGGCCCGAGGTCATGCGGAGCCGAACCTTCATCTCGTTTGCAATGATCGAGGCAAGAGTGGTTTTTCCCAAGCCCGGCGGCCCGGTGAGAAGCACATGATCGAGTGCCTCCCCACGTTTCAGTGCAGCTTCGATAAAGACCTGAAGGTTATCCACGATGCGAGGCTGGCCGGTAAAATCACGAAAGGCGAGAGGACGGAGCTTCTGTTCAAATTCCATCTCCTCATTGCCTCGAAGCCCCGTCACGTGCGACCGAGCATGCTGCTCCTCGATACTCATTCATACCCCAAGCGCTTGACCCACTGTTCGCTCTCCCTCCACCCATCTCGATGTTTGACATGAAGGTTCAGACGCACGGGACGATCGAGAAATTCCTGAATATCCAGTCGCGATTGGATGCCGATTTCCTTGATGCCTTGGCCATCTTGTCCGATGAGGATTTTTCGCTGACTCTCTCGCTCGACGAGGATCTCGGCGTCGATCACGGTGCGATCGTCTTCCTCGGTATACTGCACAATGATCACCTCGGTTGAATAGGGGATTTCCTCTCGAAAGAGGAAGAAGATCTTTTCGCGGATGATTTCGCTGACGAAGAATCGTTCCGGCATGGTGCTGAGGATGTCCCGAGGATACAGGGGCGGATGCGCGGGAAGCAGGGGGATGAGCTCGTTGAGGAGGGCCGACAGATTGTCGTTTTTCAACGCGCTCATGGGGATGATCGTCGTGCTCGGGAGCTCGGAGTTCAGGGCTTGCATGAGAGGCAACAGCAAGGTCTTTTCTCGTATCCGATCCACTTTATTCAGACACACGACCACCGGTTTCCCTGCCTTCTGAAGTAGGTCCTTCAACCCCGACGGTATGATAGTGTCCCGTCTCATTGCCTTCTCCCCGTCGATCATAAAGAGCACGACATCCGAATCCTCGATGGAACGCAGGGCGGAATTCATCATGGATCGCTGCAGCGCATATCGGGGCTTAATCAATCCGGGAGAATCCAGAAAAATGATTTGCGCCCGTTCGTCATTGAACATGCCGATCACCACCTTTCTCGTGGTCTGGGGCTTCGGCGTGACGATCGAGATTTTCGCGCCCATCAATGCGTTGAGCAAGGTCGACTTTCCGACATTCGGCTCACCAATGATGGTGACGAAACCGGTGCGAAAATCGGGAGGAAAAAGTTCGGACATGAAGGCTCCTGAAGTTATACAAATCTACGCTCCTTCCCGATGGGAAGAAAGTGCCTTCTCGTTCCGAAAACCGAACTGTTGCAGAATTCTCACGATTCGTGAAAAAAAGTCTTGACAATTTGCTTGAGGTCCCTAACTCTTTTATATTGACTTAGGTCCATGAGCCTATTCAAACAAAGGATTATGTCTACACCGAGTCGTCGTATTGTCATCGTAGGAGGTGTTGCCGCAGGTCCCAGTGCGGCGGCACGGGCTCGTCGTGTGGATCCGAATGCGGAAATCATTGTTTTTCATCAGGATACCGACATGTCCTATGGGGTGTGCGAAATGCCCGCCGTGCTCAGTGGAGAAATCGCCACGATGGAGCGGCTGGTTTTTTTCGATGCCGAGACATTTCGCAGAGAGAAAGGGGTGGAGGTTCGACTAGGACATCGCGTGGAAGACATTCATGTCGCCAGAAAGAGAATCGTCGTTCGTGATCTCGCGACAAATTCAGAGACCCTTGAACGCTATGATCGGCTCATTCTTGCGGTGGGCTCTCGAGCCCGCGTAGACCCGGCACTTCCCTTGGATGTATGCAATCTCCATGTGCTACGCTCGCTCGACGATGGGCGACGCCTGCAGACTGCTATTGAGTCCTTCTCACAGCCTCGCATTGTCATCCTAGGAGCGGGCTACATCGGGGTGGAGATCGCCGACGCTTTGCATCGTCGGGGACTCACTCCAACTCTGGTGATGAGTGATTCCCTTCCCCTTCCCGGCTTCGACACATCCGTGCGCGCTCACATTCTCACACTCCTGCAGGCTGCGGGGTGTACGGTGGTGCCCGACGCCACGATCACCGGGGTACGGCGCGATGGAGATCGATTGACGGGGATCACGACGACCCAGGGCCATTTCGAGGTGGATCTGGTGTTGTGCGCCCTTGGGTTCGAGCCTCGGGGAGAACTCGCGGAACGCGCGGGTATCCGGTTGGGTCCGCTCGGTGGGATTCAGGTCGATCAACGTCAGATGACGAGTTCGGACGGTATTTACGCAGCGGGGGATTGTTGCGAGCTTCTCAATCCCATCACACGCAAGACCATGAGAAGCGCCTTTGCGTCGCTCGCTCAACGCACCGGTCGCATCGCCGGGGAGAATGCTGCGGGAGGTAGGGCGGAATTACATGGCGTGATACCGGTATCGGCGATCTCGGTATTCGGCACCGAATGTGCTCATACCGGGTTAACCGAAGACGAGGCGCGGGCACACGGATTCCGCACTCACGTCGCACGAATTCAATCCCCCAGTCGGGTCTCCATCATGCCAGGCGCGTTACCTCTGACGGCGACCCTGGTCGCGGACGAACGCACGGAGCGAATTCTGGGAGCGGATATCATGGGTGGGGAATTTGCCGCGCTGCGCATCAACACGATGAGCCTTGCCATCCGTCAACAGCTGACGGTGTCGACCTTTCTCGATTCTGATTTTCTCTACACGCCCCGACTATCTCCCCTCACCGATCCCTTCACGGTCTGCGCGCGTCAGGTGCTCCATTCCCTGGCCGCGGGAAAGGCATCTCATCCAATAACGAAGATATGACCATCGATCTCGTCGCATACGCGAAAATCAATCTTGGCCTGCGTATCCTCGCGCGCCGGGTCGATGGGTACCATGACATCGAGACTGTTTTTCGCCGGATAGACTGGACTGATGACCTCACCATTCGTTCTAGTGAATCGGGCATAATGCTCCGTACAGACGATCCCACGCTGCCAACGGATGAACGGAATCTCTGTGTACGCGCCGTTCACGTGTTTCGTGCGCATACCGGATGGGACGGAGGGGTGGTCATCGATCTTCACAAGCGCATCCCTGCCGGAGCGGGTTTGGGCGGAGGAAGCGCGGATGCCGCGGCGGTTTTGACGGCACTGGCGCGGATCGCGGGCACGGATCCTGACATTCGAGTACTGCATCCCATGGCACGAGAGCTGGGGGCCGATGTCCCGTTCTTTCTTGGAGGAGAAACCGCGCATGCAACCGGAATCGGAGAAATCCTGACTCCGGTGACTTTGCACATCCCCGATAGTATTCTCGTCGTCACTCCCCCAATTTCCATCTCCACCGCATGGGCTTATTCCGCCCTCCAGGGTCCCTTTCCGCGAACGACCATTTCCCTTTCGGAGGTTCTCCGCTCCTGGCAAGGACAGTTTGACCCGAGTCAGGCCACCACGCTGCTGCCTAATGATTTCGAAGAGGTGGTTTTCGCACGAGAACCGATTCTTCGAGCGATGAAGGGCGACCTCCTTCATCTCGGCGCCCGATGGGCCTCGATGAGCGGGAGTGGATCGTCCCTCTTCGGCTTTTTTTCATCCGACGAACAGGCAAGGTTGGCGGTGGAACAGATCGAGATGCGTTTTCCCGAATCGAGACTACGCCACCACCTCACCTCGGCACGGGATCGTGATTGTGAAATTTTTGCCTGAGACGGAATACAACGCCTTGCATCCGAATTTGAGAATCCTGTATTTACCCATGCGCTACTCGAAGACCATTCGAAGAAAATCGAGGCTTTTTCAGTACATCTTTCGCATGATTCTTGCATAACCCACAGTGTTTCACAACTGAATTGTTCAGTTATCCTTTCACCATCCACCACATCCTTCTAGGAGCAATTATGAAAAAACTCACTCTTCTCGCAGTCGTTCTCGTGGCGAGCATGCTTCTCGGCAATGCCTCGTTCGCGCAGGTGTCTGTGAACACCACCATCAATGCGACCGCCATCGTGTTGACGAACCTCGCGTTCGACAATGCCGCTGGCAAGAAGCAGGATCTCCATTTCGGTCATGTGTACCAGAACTGGAACAAGACCCTGTCCACCACCGGAACCGCCACCCCGTATACGGGCGACGTGTCCCTGCTTTCTGTTGGTAAGGTGTCGGTGACCGGCGCGTCCAACCGCGGCGTGAACTACTCCCTCACCCTTCCGGCGAACCTCAGCGATGGTACCAACAACCTTCCTGTGTCGTTCACGGGTTCCAACTATGCGTATTATTCCGGGTCCCTGGATGCCGCCAATTCCGGCGCCAATGCTCCGGACATCGCGACCTCGACCTTCGAGAAATTCCTCAGCGCTACGGGGAACGGCTACCTGTACATCGGTGGTACCGCCCAGCCGGCCGCCGCTCAGGCAGCAGGCACCTACACCTCGACGATCACGATCGCTATCCAGTACAGCGGAAACTAATTCTCTGCATCGAGGAGAGGGAGGAGGTTCTCCTCCCTCTCCCGTTGTTTTTCCCCCTCCCTTCTCGGTTCGTGACCATTGCCATTTTGTACCGCCATGTTTCCGCTTTCTCGTTTCCGAATCGTCTTCTTCCTCCTTCTGGGTATGGGTGGCCTGTCCCCGCTTTTCGCGTCCATCTCCGTCGCGCCCGCGCAGTTGTTTATCGATGCGAAGAAGAAAATTGGTGAAGTGTTCCTTACCAACACCAGTCCCAACATGGTGGACGTCGCGATCGATTTCAAGTTCGGATTTCCTGAATCCGACGATTTTGGGAATATCACCATTCCCCTGCACGAGCGGACCTACGAGCACCCGAATACTATCGCCCCCTTTCTCTACGTCTATCCACGACGGCTGACCCTATATCCTGGACAGACCAGGACGGTGCGCATCGTGGTTCGTGCTCCCGAAGGACTGGCCGATGGGGAGTATTGGGCCCGGGCCGTATTCAGCTCCGAAGTACGAAACGACGGGAGAACCGAAAACGGAGACCCAGGCAAGGCGTCCTCCTATGTGACTTTCAAATATGCCATCATCGTTCCCGTGTATTATCGGACGGGGAAGGTGTCTGCCGATCTTGCCATGCCGAAACTCGAAACTTCAATTGCTCGCGATTCCCTGTTCCTTACCTCCTACCTGCAACGCACGGGAAATGGGGCGTATCTCGGCATCCGCAAAGTGCAGATTTTCGATGCCAAGGGAGAGATCGTGCATGATCTCATTCATGATTTTGCCGTGTACGAGCAAACCAAGGCAGTGGACAGGGTCCCACTCGCCACCTGGCCGCGAGGGAAATATGTCGTGAAGATCACCTACACGACCAGCGGCCGACTCGACGCCCTGTTTCTGTTTCCATCCGATGACAAAGTGATAACGAGAGAATTCACCTGGTAGTATGCGATATCTTCTGTCCCTCCTCGCGGCATGGACGCTTTTCGGAAGCGGTGTCATGCACGCGCAATTCACGGACAGACCTGCGCTTCCCTCGCATTTTGCCGGCATTTACGACACCACCGATGTCAGCGAGCTCTACCCTTTTACCGAAGGTATCTTCCGTATCGACATCCCCCAGGTGGTAAGCCGCGACATTATCGTGCTGGTGACCGATACGACGGTGTATGTTCCGCTCTTCGATCTGTTTAGTTTTCTCGAAACGCAGACGATCGCATCGAATAATAACAAGCGCATTGAAACGCAGTTTCCGAACGACCAGGATATCGTGATCGACATTGATCGGAACCTGATCACCATCGATGGTCGTGAAATCTCGCTGAAGCCGGATGATTACATTTACTTCAGCAATGAGATTTTTCTCGACTCCCGTTATTTCCCGCGCTACTTCTCGTCGTCCCTCATCGTCAACGTCAACACGCTGGTCATCACCTTTCAGTCGAAACTCACATTCCCGGTTGAGGATCGGATTCGAAGGGCCCAGCGATATGCCACGCTTCAGACATACGCTCCCGTAGCCCAGCGTATCGACCAGCACCTGGAGCGATCCCTGCATATGTTCAATGGCGCGATGCTCGATTGGGGCGCGGGATTTCAATCCCAATTGGATCAATGGTCCTACCGTGCCACCCTCGGCACGGAGCTCCTGGGAGGAGATTTTTTCGGTTCGGTCAACGGTTTCTCAACGGCTCCCGTACAGTGGAGCGTGATGCCCTGGCGGTGGCGGTATGTGGAAAACGACTACCCATATTTCCATCAGGCCACCGTTGGGAATTATCAATCCGCATTCGGACGCCTCTACTCCGCACGCGGCGTCACCGTCAGCAACATTCCTCCGTTTCAGCGCCCTTCGTTCGGGGACTACTCCTATTCCGGCACGGCCCTCCCCTTCAGTGATGTGGAATTGTACGTTAACGATCGCTTCGTGCAGTTTGTCACGGCAGACTCCACTGGGCACTATCTGTTCACGATACCGATGCCCTACGGTGGAGCCATGTTGCGTATCGAGGCCCACTCGCGGCAGGGTCGGACCACCGTCCATCGCGATCGTATCGACATCGACAACTCCTTCCTCACGCCAGGATTGATGGAATACACCGCATCGGCGGGAGAGCTTGTTCCGCTCTGGAATCAGAAGGCCGGCCAGGCCCTGGCACGCATGGGCATCACAGAAGATCTCACGATGGGTGTTGGGTATAGCGGCATTTTCACCGAGGATGTGCTTCAATCGAGCCTGCTCGCCCAGGTAGCATTTCGCCTGCTCACGCGCACCAATTGGCTGATCGAGCATGTCCACAACACGTATTCGCGCCTCCAGGTTCGCTACTTCGATCCCACAGGCGTGTACGTCCAATGGTCCAACGCCATCGGATACAACAATAGATTCTGGAATCCCATGCAGATGCTCAACGAGCAGCGTCTCACGCTCGGGATTCCCTTTCGGCTGTTCGAGAACGGGTCCTCGATCAATCTCTCCGGCATTCGCGTGCGTTCGCGCATGTATGAAAACCTGAGTGTGTTCAGTTTCTTCAGCTATACCGTCGGACGATTCAGTGCGTCGCTTTCGCTCAATGGCGCATGGTTTCGTTATTCCGGTGCCTTCAGCACACCCAATGTCACCTCAGCGCTCTGGGCATCCCTGACCCTGATGCCCCGGATTACCCTGGGTTCCCGACTCGAGCATAACTCCGCACTCCGGAAATTCACCTTCCTTCAGAACGCGCTCTTCGTGAACATGGTGAATAATTGGTATTTCACGGTTACCCACTCCCAGAATCTCATGACCGGAGATCTGTCCCTGCAATTGGGTATTACCCTGCGAGCTCCCTTTGCGGTGTTCAACACCGGCTCTCAGTACATGGATGAGCGCGTGTCACATTCGGTCGCTGCGTCAGGAACGATCGGGTACGACAGTCAGGTGAACAATCTCCTGTTTCACAACATGCAATGGGTGGGACGCTCCGGAGTTACCATCCTGCCTTTCCTCGATGTCAATGGAAACGCCCAGCACGAGCGAGACGAGCCGCTGCTCATGAGTACTGTATCGGCGACCTCCAATCGCGGCGCAGTGATGCAGGGCAGCGACCAAAGCTTGACGCGGTTCGTGAGTCTGGATCAGTACGAGCGCATTCAGGTGACCCTGGATCCCAGCAGTCTCAGCGATCCCTCCTGGATGCCGCGCTACAAGACCTTTGAAATCGTCACCGATCCCAATCAGTTCAAGCCAGTGCTCCTGCCCGTGTATTTTGCCGGAGAAGCGCTGGGCACCGTCTCTCGGCAAACACCCTCCGGGCTGATCGGCATGCGCAACATGAAAATTCTGTTCACCAATGCCGACAGCAGTTTCCGCGATATCGTGTATACGTTTTCTGACGGAGGTTTCTCGTACTTCGGACTTCCGCCCGGCCGATACACCGCCATGATCGATACGGCCCGCGCGCGTCGCCTGGGCCTGGCGAGTTATCCGGAGTCGCGCACCTTTTCGATTACCTCCCGTCCCGACGGTGATATGGTGGGAAATATCGATTTCATTCTCAAGCCCGTCGGCGTACCTGGCATCGCCGGGCGGATGGATTCGACCACGACACCGATCGCACAGCAAGAAACACAGGTATCGAAGGACACGGGACTCCCGAAAAATACCGCTGCCATCGCGGGAACCCTGGAAACCGTGACGCCCGATACAACGACCGGGCGCACCCTCCAGCAGCCGGTATCTCCCGACATCACCACACTCTTCCGCGAACCGTTGCTGGCCGCAGACACGACGAAAACGAGGCCCACCGTGCCAGGCACGGATACTGGCATCGGACAGACGCTTCCGGGCGGGCGCTCGGATTCCACTCTCGCGGGAGCCCTCGTACCAGAGAAGGTGGAGATTCCACCCGAGCCCGTCAAACTTCGCGAGCTCAAGATTTTAGCTATCAATCTCCAGAAGCCCGGCCTGGATACCTCCGTCACCAACTATCTCGACCGCATCGCTCAGACAGTGAAGACCACCAAGAATGTTCTCGTTCGCATCGAGGGACACTCGGATAACTTTGGCAATTTCATTCAGAATCAACAGCGCTCCCAGGAGCGGGCCGTGCGCGCTCGAGACTATTTGGTTCGCAAGGGAGTGAAGCCGGGTTCCATTGTCATTCAGGCCTTCGGATCTCGTCGTCCCATTGCGCCCAATACCACGCCAGAAGGACGGGCACAAAACAATCGCATCGAAGTCAATGTTACCTCACGATAATCTTCCCCTGCGTTTCGCATGGCGCGCGGTATACGTCCATCGAAGTGGCGATCCTGCGAAACGAATCGGGAATCCGTCGCATGGCACAGGGCACCCACGATGAAGATGCGCTCCATTCTATCTCTCGTGACTGCGGTGATCGTGGTGGTGGGAGTCTTGATGCTCGCCAACGAGTTTTCGCGGCAGGCTCGATTTTTCGTGATTTCGAAAATCGATTCGGTATTGACAGCACGCAATGTCATCGTTGCGCAGAAAGTCCATGAGCGCATGGAAATTCAGTTCAGTGTGTTGAGGAATTTCCAGACGCTTTTCAATGACAGCCCCTTCATGGTGCGTGATATTTTCGAGCTGTCCGCCGCCGTTCCCAAGCGTCTCTCCCCCGGAATCACGGCCGTGGGATTCGCACCACGCATTCCACGGCGGGAACGAGTTTCTTTTTCAGAATATGTCAGCATGGAAGGCTATAGCCGATATCGCATCCATCCCATGGCGAAGCGGGATGTGTATTTGCCCGTGCAATATGTCGTTCCTTTCGAAACCAATCGCCGTTTGCACGGATTCGATTTCGCGTCCGATTCCACTCTCCTCTCGATTATCGACGCCTGTTTTCAACAGGACACCATTCTTCTCACCCCTCTCATGCGCATTGAATCGGAAGATGAACAGGCACTCTTCCTGTTCGCTCCCGTATTCAAACTCGATACCGTTCGACACCAGGTCGTCAAGGGACCTCCCCGAGGCGTGTGTTTTGTACGCATTAATCCTCGCGTCTTCGCAACCGAAGCTCTTCTTTCGACTTCGGAATCCTCCCCCTCGTTTTTCCGACTCTATGCCAGCGCGGTCGAAGACCATGACGCACTCATCTACGATGGCATGCCTCCCTCGTCATCGGTCACCTTCGACCATAAGTCCCTCCTACGGATCGGCGGACAAACCTGGATGTTTCATTTCTCCGCGAATTCACGCTCGCAGGGACTCCAGAATTTGGAACTCCCCATGGAGGTTCAGATCGTCGGCATTTTTCTTGCAGTCACGATGGGTCTTCTCGTCTTTCTCGCCATCTATCGACGATCGTCACGAGTGTGAAGTCTCGTCACGGCGAGTATGAAGCGGAGAGCTGGTCTCCCCTCCCTGTGGGTCTTCTTCCCTATTCATGCGATACCCATTGACCAGACAACCCACAAACGTGATCGTGCCGATACTGAGCACCGCGATAATCCAGCTTCTTGAAGCGGTTTGGATATCATAGGAACCCCAGATTTCGAGATGACACCAGGGAGAGAAGAATCCGAGCCATTGAATGAGAAGATACAAAAGGCCGATGGCGAGGATATGGATCGCCAGTAGGGCACGGCGCTCCATTCGCGCGTTGCGTTTTTCGAGATAGTACTGATACATGAAGGCGAAGAAGGCCAGGGTGCCGATGACGCCGAAGAATACCGCAAGAAGACCAAGCACTTCGGCTACCCATCCGCGCACGTTGAAGAGTGCGAGAAAGAAGAGGACGAGGATGGTAAACGGAAGCGCGAGTCCTGCTCCCAGCACATGGCGCTTGGAGACACGAGTCATTCTGCTGACGGATGGAGAAAGAAACCGAAGAGCTGCCATGAAATCGAATCAGAGGATGATCCGAATATTACGAGGAATGGAGTTCACAGGCAACTCCACCCATCGTGCACCGTGATCGATACCGGTCACGGTTCGTTACTGCATTCTATTTCTCCGAGGACGGAGCCAGAGTGCGTGCACGCGAAGGCGCCACGACGCGTAACCGTTCGAGACAGGCAGTGGCCTCCGTTTCCTTCTCGAGAGCGCGACAGACCAGGATACAGAGTTCCAAGGCGTCCGGTTGATCGGGATGTTTATCGAGTACCACATCGATGGAAGTCCTCGCCCCTGCGTAATCTTTCACATTCATGCGACACTTGGCGAGCAGGATATGCGTCTCCATCCGATCGGGCTCAAGGCTCACAGCGCGTTCCAGTTCGGGAATGGCGGTCCGATAATCCTCCGCTGCAGCCAAGGCCAGACCGAGATTGTAGCGCGGCATGGCCGCCTCGGGATTTTGCTGGACCACACGCTTGAGAACCTCGGCGGCAAGCAGGTACTTTTCCTGTCGCATGAAAACGGCCGCGATGTTATTCCGAGCTTTGGCGTTGGTGGAATCAAGGCGCAACACCGTGAGGTACTCGGCGACGGCGTCCTCCAGTTGATCGGTTTTGTCATAACAGACGCCCAGGTTGAGAGCCAGAGATGGATCACGGGGAGAGGCCTGTTTGACTGCACGCAGATGAGGGATGGCCTCGGCATATAGATTGCGTCGAAAGAGGAGTTGCCCCATGCTCTGATGCAGAGCGACGTCATCGGGTCTGCGTGCCAACAGAGTCCGAAAGAGCCCCATCGCCTCGTCGTCTTTGTTCAACCGTTCATAGGCCACCGCCAGATTCTGCAGGGCGGCCTCGTCCTCCCCCTTCATTTTCAGGGCTCGGGTCAGACTTTCTACCGCCCCCTGGAGATCGTTCAGGAGCAAACTGGTCTCTCCCACTTTATACCAGGCATCGAAGGAATCCGGCTTGCGATCCGCTGCTTCACGAAACGCGGACACCGACTCGGACAGGCGCTTCTGATTCGCCAACGAAACCCCCAGGTGAAACCACGCCTCATAATAGTTCGGCTTTTCCGCGATCGCCTCTCGATACAGTTTTTCTTCCTTCGCGAAGGCGCCGAGCGCTCCGTGCGCTTTCGCGGTGGCGTAGCGCATATCGGCGCTCCGCGAAGCCCGGTACGCCTGATTGTCGTACGCTGCCACGGCTTCATCATATCGCTTGAGTTTCACCAGACAGACAATGAGGTTGTACAAGGCATCCTCGTGCGTTGCATCATTCTTCAGCGCCTGTCGATACGACTGCACCGCTCCCGTGATATCACCGGTATTATATCGCACCACGCCGATCAGATAGTGAATCCGATCATGGTTCGGAGCAGTGGCTGCCACCTTTTCGAAGGCCGGCAGGGCCTCGGTGAATTTCTTTTGGTTGAAGTACGAAATTCCCAGATTCATCCAGATATCCTGTCGGTCGGGCGCAATCTTCAGTGCCTTCTGATAGGCCGCCACTTCACGATCCGGCTTGGAAAGCTTGTTGTATGTCACGCCCAGGATGAACCACGCCTGAGCATCCTGCGCCTTGATGGAGACGGCCTTCTCGAGGGACGTCGCCGCCGCGCTATATTGCTTGGCCTGATAATACGCTTGCCCGAGGTTCAGATGTGCCTCGAATTGCTGGGGACGAAGACCCACAACCTTTTGAAAGAGAGCGATGGCCTTGTCGTATTCCTTGGCATTCATCAACGCCTGTGCATCCCGCGTGAGGGGAGCTGCCTGATCTTCCTGCGCCCATAAGGACATCGGCAGATGGACACCAAGAAGCAGGAGAAGGACACCGATCCATACAGGAGAAACAGGACGGAGTGCAGAACACGATGACTCGCGTCGGTTCACGGAACACGAAGGTGGAGATGAAGACAGGGACGTCAAGGCGGCGGGAAGGAGCATGGTAATCATCAAAATGGGTGATGCAAGGTGAACGTATCGGAGTCGGGGTGGGAGGAGTGCATCCCTGAGATTGGGGAGGAATCGAACGCGGGTCCTGGTGCGCTCAAGTATAAGGACAGTTGTCGGGCGCTTCAAGTTTCCGTGGCGAAAAAAAAACCGCCCCGTAGGGCGGTGGTGATGTGTAGGCCAACAGATCGAAGCAGTGCTTACCAATCGGTGCGTTCGGACCCGAAGACATTGAGTTTGCCGTTTCCGTGTTTCGTCTTGTCGATGATATTTTTGTTCGCATCGACGACCCCGGAATGACAGGCGCTGCAGGTTTCAACAGGTGGATGGGATCCCTTCGGAAGAGGATTCCCTGTGCTGGGATCGCCATGGCAGGTGCCACACGTGGCTTGCTGGGTCCCCTTCCACTGCGGAACGGCATTGTTGCCGTTGGTAAAATTTCCGTGACAATACACGTTCTGACAGGACACTGTCGAGGACACGAAGGTGGGTGTTCCCGTTGTCCCCTTGGTTTTCAGGGCCGCTAGACTATCGGTCATCTGTACCTCCGCGCCTGGAGTCGCATCGATATGGGAAGGAGCAGTCCAGACCGTTGGAATGGTATGACAGCTGGCACAGGCCATCCCTTCGGAGATATGGGTGGAATGCGCGGGACTGTTGGTCGGATAGACCTGTTTGGTGAGAAGGTCGCCATGACAGGTATAGCAGGCGGTGGGTCCACCTTCCGCCTTTACATGACATCCCGATCCGTTGCAGGAGAGGTCCGAACCCTGTCCGTTGAAGTCGGTTCCATGGCATCGAGCACACCCCTCACCTCCATTCATCATATCGGCATAGCGAGAGGCGAGGAGAACCTTTCCATGAAAACCGTCGGATGAGGGGTTACCGAATTGATCGCCATGCGCTCCCGGCAAAGGAGAATCGGTGGGAACCGTATTGTCGCACCCAGAAAACACTGCGATGATGCAGAGACTGACAGCGAGTCCCAGCGTTGAGGAAAGGTGTGATAGGTTAGTCATCGGAGCGTCCTCCCTGATGGCATTTGACACAAACAGGATCCCCTCCATCTACCTCATGGCAAGTGGCGCAGGATTCCATATCCTGCTTGGCGAGTCGACCGTGACGATTCATGGACTCCGGTCCCCTGACTGTAACGAAGCCCGCCAGGCGATGGGATTGGGGAACGATACGAATACCCGCGATATCGTAGCCGTTGCGGTGGCATGGAGTACAGAAGGTGGCGGGTTCGTGACAGGTTTCGCATCGGGTGGATTTGGCGCGGGCGTCGAATCCATGTGTGTAGCGATAGGTAAGAGGATGGACAAGGTGTCCACTCAGCATCTTTGCATCATCAATTTTCTCATTCCGTGGCCATCCCTCCACATAGGCATTCTTCATCCGCGCATCTGTCGAGCGCCCTTCCAAGAGGGTGATGCCATTGGTGGGAGTATGGCAGGTTTGACAGAAATTATCGGAATGACACATTCCACAGGAAGAAGAGGGGCCTCCGAGCGAAACGAGTTGACCATGCACGCGACGGAAGTTCCCGATTCGATGATTCTTCGGGGTCAGTCCCGCGAGAGTCGTATGACAGGCCTCGCAGGCGTTAGTTGCCGTGACGGTCGAGAACGCCACGGTGTTACTGTGGGGTTCTCCCGCGCCATTGTTGTGACAGGCATAGCAGGTTTCCATGGTGGGCATCGCTTCTGCATCCCGCGTCACGCCGGCATGGCAGCCGAGGCAATCGAGCCCCTTGAACTTCGCATGATCCTGATGCGAGAACAGCAGTTTCCGGTCGTGGGATGCCGGTGCCGTGGTGAGGGCCGCGTTCTCGGCGAGTCCGAAGAATCCACGGACATCCTTGGCATCATGGCAGGCCGTGCAGGTTTCCGGTGCGGGAAGAAGATTGTCGCTGGCGAGTCGGCTGCTCGCCGCCGCGTGACAGGTGGTGCACTCCTGATCCTTATGCGTGGCATGCGAGAAGGTCACCGATCCGGAGGATGCGGACACGGTGCGATCAGAGGAGATCAGGAGCACAACAGCCACGATGGCCAGAAGAACGAGGCCGAAGGTGGAATAGAGGATTTTCATTTCTGTCCCTCCTCGGATTGGGCCATGGAATGGGCAAACCAATAGTTGATCCGCAGAAAGCCACGGACATCGGATTCATACAGGTTGTTGCGGAAATACTGGGCCTGGGCATCGAAGGAAAGCATGGGCCAGGGACGCACCATCACACCCCCGACCAGAGCGAGGGCGGTGGTCCGATCCATGGTTTCGGACAAGGCATACGAGCTGTAGGTGACACCTGCAGAGGGGACCACCTTTCCCTGTACGAGAGGATAGCTCACAAAGGCGTTGACTCCATCCAACCCGCCGTCCACACTGAAGTCGCGGGTGTACATCACCGACGCATAGGAATTGGAGGCCCCCAGAGTGACTCGATACTGATAGTCATTTTCATCGTAGGTTACCGTGGAAACACTTCCATGGAGACGAAGACGAGGATGAATATCATAATCCGCCCCAAAGCTGTATTCGTCGTTCGCTTTGGCTTCCAGGAGAGCGAAATAGGAATTCCAGGCAATGGTGGGTTCGCGATGCTGCATTCCGAGATTCAGGCCAAGGTTATCGAGTGCCTGATAGTTCATAGTTAATTCCGCTCGAGACAGATGCTCGAAATTGAAGTCATAATCCACACGCCCATACATCCACCAGGCATTTTTCAGATAACTGACATCGAAGCTCCCGTACTGGTTGGCGCGGGATCCATAATCGATCGTGGTGGGCACAAATTCCTGTCTTTCGTTCGCCCGATATCCGACAAAGGGAAGGGATTCGCGATGCCGATTCATGTACGACAGCCCCAGGCGCACTTCGGGCAGAACGGCATACACGGCATGAGCCCCGGTTTGCCAATTGTCTTCCACGTTGTGAAAGAAATCGGTCTTCTGAGAAGCGGGGGTCAAACCTCCGCCGTACAAGATCAATTCCACATTCCGAGTCGGACGGAGTCGCACCTGCGCCCCATCGATGCTCCCATAATTGACCCCACCGAAGACCGGCATACGACCGAGGCGAACCTCCGCGATATGGGCGATGTTTGCCACGCGAATGTAGGCGTTGTACAGCCGGATGCCAGGATCACTGTCCAGGGCATTGACGAAATCCGTGGATGCTTGCAGGGAGGTATGGAAGGTGACCATACCCATGCCTGCATCGAGTTGGAGGTATTCGTACCCCCTGAGATGCTGAGAAGTGGATCCGATGGAGTCGCGGCGTTCCCAGCCATACACGGACGTGACCGCACGACCGGTGATGAACTGCGCCTGCGCCAGGGACGCACTCAGCACGAAGCAAATGCACGCACTGTACGCAATGTTTCTCATGCTGATGTCCTGTTCTGTTCTGGACGGAAAATCAGTCCGCACCGGCGGAAATCCGTCGGTGCGGAGTGTGGTTTACAGGGGAAATGCTGAATCGCCGGGTCAGGCGGGAGACTCCGAACCCGCGCGATGCCGAAGGATCACTTCTTCGATGGCCTCAAGAATGATGACGAAGAACCGATCAAGACTGCAGGAGCTTGCTTCCCGCATCGAGCAATGGAGTTCCCCATTGTCCCGACACAGGCGACAGACAGTGTCTCGAAGCGCTGACACGTAATCATCCATGCGGTCGCTGTTGACGGATACCGCCACCTCCACGATCTGAGGGAGAAATCGTTCGATCGCGCATTGGGAGGCCACGTCGGCACCACAGAGATTCTCTTCGTCGGAATGCCGACAAAGACCACACACCTTCTCGCGAATGGCGTGCAGATAGTGCTCAGTGGTGCGGGAGTCCGTGATCATGCCCAAGATTGGTGTTTCGTTATTTGGCGGGCATGGGATGGGCGATCAGGGCCCACTTTTCAGCAAAGTTGAACGACTTATAGGTTGGGCTCTTTTCGTTGTGGCACTGGACGCACTGCTTCTCGGCGGATCCGTCGGCTACCTTCGGAATGACCATCCCGGCGGCCATCGCCTTTTCCAAATTTTCCTTCTTCATGTGCAGCATTTTGTACCCGGAGGCCGCGCCGTGGCAGGATTCACATCCCACACCTTCTTCGGCTTTAAAGGTCGCGTCAAACTGCGCACCCGCCGTCATCTTTCCCGTGACATGGCAGGACAAACAATTGTCCGTTTCCGCAGCTTTGGTCGCAAATCCCTTTTCCTTCGCGATTTTGTCCGCTTCAGGAGTCTGCAGCACCTTCAAGGCATTGGCATGCGCGGATTTTTCCCACCGCTCGTACTGCTTGCCTCGAGCATCGGTATTGTGACAGCCCTTGCAGCCCGCGCTTCCGATGTACTTCTGATCGGCCATCTGCACCATGGTAAAGGCACTGACGGCGAATCCGACGACAAGACAGGCTGTGACAAAGAACATTTTAGACATGGGAACCTCGTGTAATAGTGGTGAGGTAGGATGTGATTTCAGATAGTGGACCAGAGAATCAGGCTTTTTGTTCTGTGGAGTCGTCTACGGGGGTTGTATCGATGTGAACGTTGGCTGCTTGTGCCTTGATTCGCTCGAGTTCCAGGGGATGCTCGTCTTCCATTTCGTGTTCGGTAATGGTCCCCTTGATCCACGCCACGTTCATGGGATAGACATCGGGATTGAAAATGACGAAATACAAGTGCCAGACGATGATGGCGAGGGTTGCGAGCCAGGCTTCGTAGAAATGCACGATTTCGGCGATATCGAGCACGAGCTTCGAGGTCATCGCTCCGAAGAATTCATGGAACCAGAGCATGAATCCTGTGATGACCATTACCACCGTTCCCCAAATGAGCGCCCAATATTCCGCTTTTTCGATATAGCTGAATCGATCGAAGCGTGGACGATCATCCGTGAGCCCAACGTAATACTTCATGGCGGCGAGCAGATCCCAGGCATCCTGCACTTTCGGGAGCAGGTCTTTGAAGAGCTGCCGTCCTCGCGGTACCATGGCAAGGTAATACACATGGTACAGGGAGGCCGCAATCATCACCACGGCTGCCACCCTGTGGAGGATGCCGCGAAGTTCGAAGGCCCAATCTCCTCCATACGTGCGAATGATCTGCACCCACCAGGAATTCGGATAGGTGAGTCCGAATCCTGTCAACACGAGAAGAATAAAGCTGGACATGAGAGAGAAATGCTGCAAACGCTCGGAAAGGGTCATGCGCACATAGAGGCCATGCCCCGCATGAGAATGCCGCCCTGCCCTTCTCTGCCGAATATTATGCCGAGATTTTTTCAGGAAATCCAGGAGGTTGTGCAATCCCATGAATCCGATCGTCAATACGATGAGGATGATATACATCGTACTGATCGTATACCGAAGCCCACTGCCGCTGTCGGAACGGACGACATGCACGCCTCCCTTAACGAAATTCTCCGTGGAGTTCGGGTGACATTTTCCGCAGGTCTTCTGGAGATTGTCAGGATGAATGAGTGAGGCCGGATCGGCACTCGACCGAATGTTATGCACGCCATGACAGCTAGCGCAATTCGCCGCTACCTTCGAGCCTCCGCTCAGGGCCAAGCCGTGGTAGCTATCGAGATAGCTGTCGGCCGGGTTGCTGGTGATCCCATACTTCTCGGCCATCTGCACCTTGGCGTGGCATGGCAGGCACACGCTTTTCGCGAGATTGCTGCCGAACACCGGGGAACGTTCGTCGGTGGTCTTGATGATGTCGTGCTGTCCGTGACAGTCAGTACAGGTAGGATTGTCCCACTGACCTCGGGCCAGACTCATGCCATGCACACTGGCCACGTAATCGGTCTTGACTGTGGGATGACAGGATCCCGCACCGCAGGTGGAGGAAATGTTGGCTTTATTTACCGTAGACTGGGGATTCGATGCGCTCAGAACCTTGTGTCCGGTATGGCAATCGCTACACACCGCAGCCTTGAGATTTCCCGATGAGACTGCCAGGCCATGGACGCTGGTGGTGTAGTTCTTCATGAACTTCCGGGAGACGGGAAAGTTCTTCGCCTGGTCCGCATTCTCGGCATGACATTTCATGCACACTTTCGATTCATTCTTTCGGCTCACCGGATTGCTTCCGGAAGTGATGCTTCCGATCCCATGCTCCCCATGACAATCGGTGCACACCGGAGCATCCGTGCCCCCCTTCTGCAGCGACTGGCCATGCGAGGATTGCGCAAAATCGGCGGCGGCCTGTGCGTGGCAGCGACCGCACATCGCGGGAATATTCTCCCGGCGAGTGGGCGCGGCCGGATCCTTCGAAGACATTTTTACATGGTCGCCGTGGCAATCGACACAGGATGCCCCCTCGCGACCGGTGCTCGAAATCCGGCCATGTACACTCGTCACATATTCCTTGGCGAACTGCACCAGCCGATCGCTGTTTTTGGCTGATCCCAACTTTTTCTGATCGAGATGACAGGAGAGGCAGCCTTTGGATGCCTGACTCTTGGAGGCCGAGAAAATTCCATGTGCACCATGGCAATCGGTACATTTCTTCGATACCCCATTCTTGGTGAGAATGGCGGAGTGATGGACGCTGCTCCGGAACTTTGCACTCGTCACCGGATGGCAGGTCATACACAACTTCGCACTTTGTCCCGGATGTGTCCGCGAGGTCGGATTCTGCATGGACAGAATATCGTGGGCTCCTCCATGACAGGCTTTGCATCCGAGAGCCAGCACCTTATTCGACGTTCTCAGGGCAAAGTGCTTGCTCTGCTTGTACGAAAGAATGTCCGGTGTATTATGACAGGTCAGACAGGTACCGATATCACTGGCCATCTTCGCGGCGGGGCGAATATTATGCGCGGTGTGACAGGACGCGCAGGTGGGAGCATTCGGGCGACGCGAGGCGAGGGCCATACCATGCACGCTTTTCTTGAGATTTCCCGCCTCGTGACAGGATCCGCAATCCACGGGCTTGATCGACTTCGCATGGGGCATTTCGGCCGCGTCAAACCCGACGTGGCAGGAAACGCATTCCATATCCTTGTGCACGGAACTGTTGAATTCCTGAGGATTGACCGAAAGACCGATGGTCTTTCCCTTTTTCGTCATGGTCAGACTTTTGTCTTCATGACATCCAAAACAGGCATCATTGGTTTGAGCGAAGGCCCATCCAGGAAGGAACAATAACAGGAGGAGGAAAAAGGAGAGGGTTCGGTTGCGCATGGGTACGGTGCCTTGAATTACCGTGAAAGGATCAAGCCAATAACGTGCCAGTTTTCTCGGCGGGGACGAGAGACAAATGCGCGAAAACGCACGATTTACAGGACTCGTAGGAGAGGTGCGGATCGAAGGGGGTTCCCATGCGGGGCCATTTTCCCAAGTTGGGAAAGGGTGTGCCATTATGGCCCAAAAAAGCTCAGGCACAACCCGAAGGTTGTGCCTGTCATGGAAATGAGGAGCGTCAGCGCAGGAACAGCTGCGAAGAATGCTGAGCGAACTGCAGAATCGGCTGGAAGAAGAGTCCGAACACAATGTTGGGGATCACGAAGGCAAGTGTAATGATCGTCAGAGCGGGCCCCATAGGAAGAGGCTCGGCTTGCGGGTTTGCATTTTCCCGAAGAAACATGTTGCGAAACACGCGAGCATAATAGTACAGCGAAATCACACTATTGATCGCACCCACCACTGCGAGCCAGATGAAATCGGACTGGAGGAGGGCCGTGAAGAGATAGAACTTGCCAATAAACCCGGCAGTGGGAGGCAACCCCGTCAGAGACACGAGAAAGATCGCGAGAGCAGTTGCCAGCAAAGGTGCCTGACGATACAGCCCTTTGTAATCGTCCATATCCTCGCTTCCCAATCGGTCGGCGAGCACCATCACCACGTAGAAGGCACCCAGATTCATGAAGAAATACATGACAAAATACACGAGTATGGCGGTAAGCCCCGTTTGATTCATGACCACCGCACCCATCAGCATGTATCCGGCGTGCGCGATGCTCGAATAGGCGAGAAGTCGTTTCATGTTGGACTGCCAGACTGCAACCACATTCCCCACGGTCATCGTGAGCACCGACAACACCGCAAGTATCATATCCCAACGCAGCCCCTCGAACATCTTCCAGAACGTCGCATCCATGAAAAGAACGAAGAAGAATCGCAGAAGCATCGCGAATCCTGCCGCCTTGCTTGCCACGGACAGGAAGGCTGTGATGGTGATGGGCGCCCCTTCGTACACATCGGGCGTCCAGTAATGGAAAGGCACCGCACTGATCTTGTACCCGAATCCCACGAGAATGAACAGCACAGCAGCGGTGAGGGCAAGATAGGAAGCGGATGACGTGATCACATAGCCGCTTCCTAGGATCTGATGGAGTTCGGTGAGCTGAAAGGTGCCCGTCAATCCATACAGAATGGAGATGCCATACAGCATGATCCCGCTGGACACTCCACCATAGATCACATATTTCAGTGCCGCTTCGGACGACCGCTTTTGACTCTTGGTGAATCCCGCCAGGATGTACGAGGTGAGACTGACCAGCTCCAGAGAGAGATACATCATGATGAGGTTGCTCGCACCGGACATCAGGAAGAGGCCCAGCGTAATGGCGGCCAAGAAGCAATAGTATTCACCCCGATGCGAGGATTCGGCCTTGAGTTCTCCTGACAGCATCGAGAAAATCACGATGACGATTGCCGTGGCGATAATCAGAACTTTGAAGAACACCGAGAACGGATCGATCGCCACCATGTCGAAAAACAGCTGTTGCGGAGCTGATCCGCTGTAGAACGGGAGCTGGATTAGGGTCACGAGGAATCCCAGTAACACGACGGAGGGCGTCACGGCACGGGTTCGGCGGCCAAGGGTGAATTCGACGATCATCGCCACCACGAAGGTGAGCGCCAGGGTCACTTCCGGCCAGAAGAGACGCATGCTCGTCAGGATCTGTTGGACTACGATTTCAGACATGGGGAGTCGTTGGGTTATGCGGATTCTGACGGAAACCAGGAATTATTACATCGCGCCCAGCATGGCATGGGTCGCGGCGGAGCGCACGAACTCCACCAGATAGCCCGACGAGGTCGTCATCAGGTTCAGGATGGGCGACGGGTACACACCAATGACGAGGATGATGATTGCAAGAGGAATCAGACTGAACATCTCTCGACCGTTCACATCGGTGAGCGCCTCATCCCACTTCTCCGGTAAGGTGCCCATGAACACGCGCTGGAAGGTCCAGAGCATGTACCCCGCGCCAAGGACAATGCCCAGCGTGGACAGGGCGGTCCAGAACATGTTGGTCCGGAACGCGCCGAGGAACACGAAGGCCTCACTGATGAATCCACTCAGCGTGGGCAGGCCGATTGCCGCGAAAAAGGCAATCACCGTCAGGAAGCTGTACACTGGCATTTTATTGTAGACGCCACCGAAGTCGTTCAGGCCGCGGGTATGCGTGCGATCGTACAACACGCCCACCAGAAGGAAGAGCATAGCCGTGATCGTGCCATGATTGAACATCTGCAACACGGCCCCCGTCATTCCCTGGACGTTCATGGCCGCCATTCCCAGGATGACATAGCCCATGTGAGAGACTGACGAATACGCGATGAGCTTCTTGAAATCCGTCTGCGCCATCGCGCACAGCGCTCCATAAACAATGTTAATGAATCCAAAGATCATCAGCGCGGTTTGGAATTTCATCGTCATTTCCGGGAACATCGGGAGCATGATACGCATCATGCCGTAGGTTCCCATTTTCAGCAGGACTCCCGCCAGAATCACCGAAATGGCGGTGGGAGCCTCCACGTGCGCGTCGGGAAGCCAGGTGTGGAAGGGGAACACGGGCACCTTGATGGCGAATCCCACAAAAAGTCCGAGGAAGCCCAGCATACGCGCGGTGGATCCCCAGCTTGCGAAAATGCTGCTCGGCGCGTAGTTGCCCGGATCCATCATGAGCAGCATGTTGAAGGTATGCATCTTCGTCTGCGGATCGGTAACCGAAAAATACAGTCCGATCAACACCAGCAACATGAGCACCGAACCCGCCAGCGTGTAAATGAAGAACTTGATCGCGGCATATTCGCGTCGCGGTCCTCCCCAGATACCGATCAGGAAGTACATCGGCAGAAGCATCACTTCCCAGAAAATGTAGAACAGGAAGAAATCCAACGCGCAGAATACCCCCATCATGCCAGCATCGAGCAAGAGAAACATCGCAAAATATCCCTTGAGGGATTTCTTGACACTGAACGAGGCAAAGACTGCCAGGAACGAAATCAACGCCGTCAGCATCACCATGGGCATCGACAAGCCGTCGATTCCCATGAAGTAGTCGATGCGAATGTCACCGACCGGCGTGTTGGGGATGAAAATCCACGACACGTGTTCGACGAACTGCATGCCGGATTCGGAATTGATGCCAGCCAAGGCGGGGTTGAAGCCCATCCAGATAAGGACCGCCAAAATGAGCTGGAGTCCCGTGGCGCCTACGGCCACGGATTGAATGATTCGCGTCTTATCCTTCGGGACGAGCAGTACGAGCACCATCCCGATGATGGGAAGAAACGTAATCAGAGAAAGAATGGGGAACGACATTAATCCTCCGTCTTGACACTATCCGGTACAATACTTCTGTTCACGACTGGGCATCGTGTGGATTAAAACACGATGTAGAAAAACAGGACAATAACCCCAAGCACCGCGAAGGTGACATAGGTTTGAATCCGTCCCGTCTGAGTTTTTTTCAGGAGCAAGCCGAAGAATCCGACGACATACCCCGAGAGATTGACAAGTCCATCGACCACATACTTGTCGAAGAGTCCGCTCATCGACGATTTCCATTTCGTCAGCCAGGCCACTCCATTGACGGCGCCATCCACGATATGGGCATCAAACCAGTGGCTCGCCTTCGCCGTCAGCATCACGAAGGGCACCACCACCCATTGCTCGTAGACCTCATCGAAAAACCACTTCCTCTGGAAAAAGACGTGCATGGGAGCCAAACGAGCCGCTACCGTATCGGCGTTGATCCGCCTCTTGTAGTAGGTGAGGAAGGAAATCAGAATGCCGAGAAAGGCCACCACGAGCGAGGTGATCATGGCAGGCAGATGGGCACTGTGCGTGGCATGCGTCAGCGCTTCCTGACCGGGATGCGGAGCGACCGCCGGGTCGCCCTTCTCCCCTGCCTCGGTGTGCGTGACCTCATGAGCCGCGTCACCGCCGTGTCCCACCGTGTACCAGTGAGATCCGGTAACCGTGGTCGGCGTGGTGACGGATTTCATGAACCATCCGCTCGCCGCGCCGAAGGGGTTGAAGGAAAACACGAACCAGAGAGAGAGCGTGGAAAGTACGATGAGGGGAATCTTGATCGGCAACGGTGATTCGTGGATATGCGCGTGCACGTCGGGACGACGCGGAGCGCCAAAGAAGGTCAAAAAGACGAGACGGAACATGTAGAACGCGGTCAGCGAAGCCACCGCGAAGCCGACCCAGGGAATAAGCTGGGCGACGCCCGACTTCATTCCACCCAGGGCCCAGGCGCCCGCCAGAATCTCGTCCTTGCTCATGAAGCCCGAGAAAAGAGGCACGCCTGAAATCGCCAGCGTGGCCACCAGGAAGGTCCAGAAGGTGACGGGCATCTTTTCCTTGAGTCCGCCCATGTTGCGAATGTCCTGCGCATCGGTCTCGTGATCGTGCAGATGGTGAAGGCTATGATGCATGGCATGGATCACCGATCCGCTGCCCAGGAAGAGACAGGCCTTGAACATGGCATGGGTTACCAGATGGAAGACGCCGGCCGTGTAGGCCCCGAGTCCGATGGCCATCACCATGTAGCCGAGCTGGCTGACGGTGGAATACGCCAGCACCTTTTTGATATCGTTCTGCGCAATGGCGGTGGTGGCGGCGATAAAGGACGTGAGGATGCCGACGAGCGCGATGGTCAGCAAGGCATCCCCGGTGAGCAACGGGAAGATGCGGGCCACGAGGTAGACCCCCGCCGCGACCATGGTCGCGGCATGGATGAGGGCCGATACCGGCGTGGGACCTTCCATCGCATCGGGGAGCCAGGTATGGAGAGGAAACTGGGCGGATTTTCCGATCGCGCCGGCAAAGAGGCAGAGCCCCATCACCGTAAGCCAGAAATCGGAGTTCATCGGAAACTGTCCCAGGGATATCGCAGCAAAGACCTTGTCGAACTGAAATGTGCCATAGGTGGTGAACAGCGTGAGGATGCCGATCCACATGCCGGCATCCCCCACGCGGTTCATCAGAAAGGCTTTTTTGGACGCGTAGGCGGGACCCGGCTTTTCATACCAGAATCCGATCAGCAGGTAGGAGCTGACGCCCACGAGTTCCCAGAACACGTACATCATCAGGATATTGTTGGTAAGCACAATGCCCAGCATCGAAAACGAGAAGAGTCCCAGATACGCGAAATACCGGTGGTATTTCGCATCTCCGTGCATGTAGGATGTGGAATACAGATGCACGAGAGAGCTGATCAGGGTCACCACGACGAGCATGATGGCAGCGATATTATCCAGCATGATCCCGAGATCGATCCGCAGAGGCACCTCCTGACCGAACACCCACACGGACGAATGCAAATCGATCCATGTGAAGAAGGCCTGGACAGGCGGAATCGGAAATCCGGGTATGGCTGGAGCCTCGGGCCTCGTCAGGGTTCCGATCAACACGACCACAGACAGGGCGAGCGAGAGAAACAGGATGCCCGTCCCGACGAAGTCGCCCTTGCGCGGCAGGCGCTTTCCCACCGACAGCAGGATCACGAAGGAAACCAGCGGTAGGAAAAGGATGATCAGGGCGAGCGTGATGAGAGTATCTGGTGACATTGCGCGCTTTGAAGCTAGTGATGATGATGCACGATCCGACGGCGCTTCTTCGAGACGAAGAGTGGCGCTTATTCGAAGCGAAGAATCTTGAACTCGATGCGGCGATTGCGAGCGCGGCCGCTTTCGGTCTTGTTATTGTCGCGGGGCTGGGAGGAGCCATAGCCCTTGGTCTGAATGCGCATGGGATTGATGCCACGAGAGACCAAGTACTGTTTCACCGATTCCGCACGACGCAGGGACAGTTCCTTGTTGAGCTTGGCCTTGCCCTTGTTGTCGGTGTGCCCGCTGATCTCCACGACCATGTTCGGGTATTCAGTGAGGGACTCGACCGCCTTATCGAGATTCGGGAGGGAGGCCGGCACGAGATCGGCCTTGCCCGTTTCGAACTCGACGTTCTCGAGCACCATCTTCATGCCCACCTTCATGGGAGGAGGAGGAGGCTCGGGCTTCTTTTCCTCAGGACAGCCGTTGTTGTTTACCGAACCAAAGACGGTGGGACACTTGTCCGCCGCGTCCTTGACAGTGTCGCCATCGGTATCGGGCTTGATCGGAGAGGTCTTGGTCCGATTGAGCTCCACGTCGTCGTTCAACGTATCGCCATCGGTGTCGATCTTCAACGGATCAGTGCCGTATTTCTTGACTTCGTCGCCGTCGGAAAGGCTGTCTCCGTCGGTGTCCCGATTCAGAGGATTGGTATTCGCCGTCTTCACTTCCTCGGAATCACTGAGCCCGTCTCCGTCGGAGTCTGCCTTCATTGGGTTGGTGCCGCGAGCGATTTCGTCGCTGTCGTTCAGGCCGTCTCCATCGGAGTCCGCCCGGGACGGATCAGTCTTGTACTTGGTAACTTCGTCTCCGTCGTTCAGGCCGTCCTTATCCGTGTCCATGACCAGAGGATCGGTCTTGAACTGGAGCACTTCCTGTCCGTCCACCAATCCATCGTTATCGGTATCGGCCACCAGCGGCTTCGTGCCACGGGATTTTTCATCGCCGTCGTTGAGGCCATCGCCATCGGTGTCGGGATTACGAGGATCGGTCTTCTCGGCGATTTCCTCGTTGTCCATGAGGCCGTCCCCATCGGTGTCCCGCTTTGTGGGATCGGTGTTCCACCGCTGCACCTCTTCCCCATCGAGGAGGCCGTCCCCATCGGTGTCGGGATTCAGGGGATCAGTACCGAGTTCTTCTTCTTCACTGTTGGAGAGTCCGTCGTTATCCTTGTCCGAATCGCCAAACAGATACACCTGCACACCGGCGGTCACGGTCATCCAGCTATCGGATTCACTGTCCACCGTAAACCCGGGATCGATCTGCTTCATGTTCCGGGTCACATCGTCTCCAAATCCGTCCATCATGTCGCTCCCATCGCCGAACGGCATGTGGTAGGTGGCATCCAGATTCAACGCCAGCCATTCATTGAAGCGGATATCGAAGCCGAAGGAGCCCGAGGCCATGAACTTCGTATTCGCGTCATCCTTCAAATCGGACGACTTGGTCTGATTGACCCCATTCGCGTCCTTCATCGTGAATGGCTTCCCCCCAAATTTCACCTGCCACTGATCCGCATGGGAATTCTCATACTTCATGATTCCTCCGCCCACACCGAAGTAGGGGTTGAGGAAGGTGCGAGGCAGGATGTTGAAAATCAGACGGAGATCTCCGAAAATGATTTTTTCCTTTTCCATCACGTTGTTGGGATTGGCCGTGATGGTCGGAAACTTGATCACGGGCTGATCGAGCAGGTTCTGGAATTGGTAGGTATAGCTGTCGATGTACTTGTCCTTCCACCGACGATTGTAGACGTAGGTTCCGGCTCCTCCGGCAAGCTGCACCGAGAATTCCGGAACGATAAAGTACTTCAGATGCGCACCACCGATAAATCCGAAGTTCTGATCGGTAAACTCACCGAAATACTTGGTGCCACCGACGGTACCGCCAAAGACGAGCTTCCCGGTGGGATCCCAGGATTCCTTGACCCGATAGATGGTGGTCTGCGCTTCCGAGTGTTGCGTCACGAATGAAGCGATGAGCAACGCACACCCAGCGTACATGAGAATGGAGCGTGTTCGTGTGCCGTGCATGGAGGAATCCTTTCGGAGATTGGAAAATGAATGGTGAATGGAATGGGCTGCTCTCAACGAATCAGGACTCACTCCTTGAGTGTGTCGATCTGATCGGCGTTGACCGTGTACCAGGTTTTATACACTTGAAGAACGATCGCGAGTGCTACCGCTGCTTCGGCTGCGGCGAGAATGATGACGAACATGGCGGCAAGGTGGCCGGTCATGTTGAAATTCTGAAAGCGTGAGAAGGCGATGAAGTTGATGTTCGCGGCATTCAGAATGAGTTCGACGCCCATGAGCATCAGAATGGTATTGCGGCGGGTGACGATGGCAAGGACGCCGAGACTGAACAGGATGGCTCCGACGACGAGAAAATGGGTCAGTCCGATGGTCATAGCGACTCCTTCTTCTGCGGGTCACGGGCGATCATCGCCGCACCCATGATCGTCACGAGCAGTACCAGTCCCGCCACTTCGAAGGGGAGAATGAACTGCGACATGAGGTACTCTCCGAGCGCTTCGGTGGTACCAGGAATCTGCGGTGAAGCAGGATGCGTGTCGGACATCGGCCAGGGCGTGCGGGTGACGAGGAGGATGAGGAGTCCCGCCAGAACGCCAACCACCGTGGTCGATGGCAGACCTTGAAACATGCTGGCGGGCATCTCCACCGAGGTCACTCGTCGTGTGAGCATGACTCCGAAAATCAACAGGATCAGGATTCCGCCAACATACACCATCACCTGGGCGACAGCGATGAAATCCGCCTGGAGCAGGACGTACAATCCCGCCACCCCGAGGAACGTGAACATCAGGGAAAAGGCCGCGCGAATGATGTTGCGGGCGAATACCACCACGAAGCCCGAACCAACGGCCAACGCGGCGAAAACATAAAAGAGGATGGTGTAGGTGTCCATATACTTCACCGATCAGGATGCAGAGGGGGTTTCACCGGCGGGCGGCGCGGGCGGTGCGGCAGCTTCCTTTTTCTTGGCTTCGGCGGCCGCTGCTTTCTTGGCTTCCTGCTCCCGGTTGTAGGCATCCACCTCTTCCGTCTTCCGGGCGATTTCGTCCGGCGTCATGACGGCGTAGCGGTAGATGAGGGCGTTGCGATCGTACTCCGAAAACTCGAACACATCGGTCATCGTAATGCACTCCGTGGGACAGGGGTAGGTGCAGAGCCCACAAAAGCAGCATTTGGCGATGTCGATGTCGAAGCGGGGAATCCACAGACGTTTCTTGTTGCCGGTGGAGGTGGTTCCCAGATCATCGGTCGGCAAGGCCTTGATCGTCTCGATCGTGATGCAATTGACGGGACAGGCCTTCGCGCACTGGTCACAGCCGATGCAATCGTCCATGTTCACATAGAGCCGGTTGCGAACCCGCTCCGGCAGAATCCGCTTGACGTCGGGATACTGCTCGGTGACCTTGGGGGTGAATAAATGCCCCCAGGTGATGCCCATCCCCTGTAGGGTGGTCATCAGCCCGTCCTTTATGCCTTTGAAATACGCACGCATGGTGAATCCGCAGAATGAAACACTCAGATGACGAGAACAAGGAATCCCACGACAAGAGCGATGCCGAAGGAAATCGGAATGAGAACTTTCCAACACATGTACATGAGCTGATCCACTCGCAGACGTGGGAGGGTCCAGCGCAGCCACAGAATGACGAAGACCAGGGAGAAGCCCTTCAGGCCCAGCCAGGCAAAGCTCTCGACGTGATTGAGCCAGGGCACGCCAACCAGATCCCCCACCATGACGGGGAAGGGACTCTGCCACCCGCCGAGAAACAGGACGGCGGTGATGGCCGACACGAGGTACATGTTCGCGTATTCCGCCATGAAGAACATCGCGAACTTCATGCCCGAATACTCTGTGTGGTAACCGGACACGAGTTCGGATTCGGCTTCCGGAATGTCGAAGGGAGTGCGGTTGGTTTCCGCCAAAGCCGAAATGAAGTAAATCACAGCCGTGGCGAGGAAGAAAGGCAGAAACACGAAGTTCACCATCGACGCCTGAATCTGCAGTCCACCGGAAAGGGTCACGGGACTCTTCGGTCCCCCGAAGATAAACCAGTTCCAGATCCCGCCCTGCTGGGCGATCACGATGTCCTGCATGTTGAGCGATCCCAGAAACATCACGATGATGAGGAAGGCCATGGCGGCGGGCACTTCGTAGCTGACGATCTGAGCCACCGAACGAATAGCACCGTACAGTGTGTACTTGTTGTGTGAGGCCCAGCCTCCCATGACGATGCCCAGCACCCCGATGGACCCGATGGCCAGCACATAAAACACGCCCAGATTCAGATTCGCGCCGACATAGGCACTGCTGAACGGAATCGCGGCAAAGGCGGCGTAGGATCCCATGAAGGAAAGATAGGGTGCCAGATTGTACAGAAATCGATCGGTGCCCACCGGCGTGATGTCCTCCTTCTGGAGAAGCTTGAACACGTCGGCGAAGGGCTGGATGATCCCCCAGGGGCCCGTTCGCATGGGTCCCAACCGGTCCTGCATCCACGCGGACACCTTGACCTCACCGAGGATGGCAATGAGCGCGTACACGAGGATGTAGACCAGAGGCAGGGCGCAGTACAACACCACGGTGAGCAGGTTGTCGCCCAGGAGGTTTTTCAGAAAATCAAAAGCTTCCATTGTCGGTGTCGTTTGGGAAGTGGATGACGGACGATCAGCGGTCTATTTCACCGAGGACGATATCGATGCTGCCGAGGATGGCCACCAGATCGGCGACCATGGCTCCCCGGGAGATCTCGTCGATCACGCAGAGATTCACGAAGCCTGGTGCCCGCACCTTCACGCGAAAGGGGTTGCCTGTGCCATCGCTGATCACATAATAGCCAAGTTCACCACGGGGATTTTCCACTCGGGCGTAGGTCTCAGCCTTGGGAGGACGGATGCGTTTCGGAATCGCGGCGGTCACATCCCCGTCGGGGAGCTGAGCCAGAGCCTGTTCGATGATGTCACAGCTCTGCTCCATTTCCCAGGCGCGCACGATATGCCGATCCCAGCAGTCGCCCACGGTGCCCTGCTCGCCCTTGCCGACGCACACCTTCCAGTCGAAGCGGTTGTACACGCTGTAGGGATCGTCGCGTCGCAGATCGAAATCCACGCCGGAACCGCGAAGCATCGGACCCGAACATCCGAAATTGATCGCCACATCGGCGGGCAGCACCCCTACGTTCACCGTGCGCTCGAGAAAGATCTTGTTGTAGGTGAGCAAATTGTTTACTTCAACGATCGTCTTCCGGAAATTCGGAATGAAGGCCTTCACATCGTCGACAAAACCCGGATAGACATCGTGCGAGAGTCCGCCCACCCAGAAATAGTTGTACAGTAACCGGGCGCCGCAGGTTTTTTCGAAAATGTCGAGGATGTACTCCCGATCGCGGAAGCAATACAGGAAGGGCGTGAAGGCCCCGATGTCCATGCCGTACGTTCCGATCGCCACCAGATGGGATGCGATGCGCTGAAGTTCGGCCATGATCACCCGGATGTACTCGACGCGCTCGGGAAGCTCGATCCCCATCATGCGCTCGACGGCGAGCACGAACCCATGGTTGTTGTTCATCGAAGCCAGATAATCCAGCCGGTCGGTGTAGGGAATCACCTGCGGATAGGTCATCGCTTCTGCATGCTTTTCGAAGCACCGATGCAGATAGCCCATCACGGGAATGACCTTGACCACGATTTCTCCATCCAGCACCAGTTCGAGGCGTAGCACGCCGTGAGTGGAGGGATGTTGCGGTCCCATGTTGAGCACCATTTCATCGGTTCTCAACCGGCCCGACTGGATCTGCTCCGCGATTGCGTCTTTGTAGTTCATGTCCTGCTCCGCCATATCAATAGGGCACCTTCATGCCCCGGTAAAACTCCGGTACCTTGTAATCCTTGCGCAAGGGATGCCCATCCCAGTCGTCGGGCATGAGGATGCGTCGATGGTCGGGATGCCCGTCGAACAGGAGGCCCACCAGATCGTAGGCTTCCCGTTCATGCCAGTCGGCACACCGCCACACCATGGCCACGGACGCCACATGGGGCTGATCCTGTGGCACCAACACCTTGAGCGTGACCTTTTGCTTGAGGATCGTGGAATCGAGATGATAGGTCACCCCGAGACTGCCATTGCCGTAATCCACCCCGCTCAGGCACATCAACGAGTCGAACTGGTAGCGCGGATGATCACGCAGCTGCAGACAGATCTCCTTGATCGCCATGGGAGGCACGATGATGCAGGGCACGCTCTCGTCCAGGGTGAGGTCGAGTTCGGGAAAGGTGCCTGCGAGTTCTGTGTGGAGGGTCTGGGTATCAAGACTCATGGAGAATCACTCTGTTTCGATAATCGATCTGCTTCGGGAGAGTGGTCGATCGAATGAGGATCGATCACGCGGTGGTCTTTTCACGAACGAGAGAGAAGGTGCGCACTTTTTCCTGCAAACGCATCCATCCCTCGAACAAGGCTTCTGGGCGAGGAGGACATCCGGGGATGTACACATCCACCGGCACCACGCGATCGACGCCTTTGAGCACATGGTATCCGTGCTCCCAGTAGGGTCCGCCGCAATTCGAGCAACTGCCCATCGACACCACATAGCGCGGCTCCGGCATCTGCTCGTACAGACGTTTGAGCCGGGTGGCCATTTTCAGCGTTACCGTGCCCGCCACGATCATCACATCACATTGGCGGGGACTGGGACGGGGAAGGACGCCGAAGCGCATCAGTTCGAAATGCGAAGCGCTTGCTGCCATCATTTCGATAGCACAGCAGGCCAGGCCGAAGGACATCTGCCACAGGGAGCACAGACGCGCCCAGTTCAGGACACCTTCCAGCGACGTGATGACGACATTGCCGTCATCGAACTGTTTACTTAACAAACCCATGAGTGCACTTTTCCTGTAATGAAATGCCGGATGACAACCGTGAAATGCGGGAACTCAACCTTCGGATGCGGGGGTGGGTTCAGCCTTCGACGCCACCGCGATATCACGCACGGTTCCGTGATCGACGATATCCTTCAACACGGGAATGTGGGGACGAGGACGCACCCATTCGAGATCTCCCTTTGCCCAGAGGTAAAAGTCCGCCAAAAACAGGATGCCGATGAAAATGGCGCCCGCCACGTACGCATACATCCCAAGCTTCTGGTAGACGACGGCCCACGGAAAGAGGAAGACGAGTTCCACATCGAAGAGGATAAAGATCAGAGCCACGATGTAGAATCGCACGTTGAACTTGATCCACGGATCCCCGATGGGATCCTCGCCGCATTCATAGGGAAGGAGCTTCTCGTAGGTGGGATTCTTGGGACGAAGGAGTCCGGCGACGATCAAAGCGCCCGCCACGAACACGATGCCCAACAAGAAGAACACGAATACGTTTCCAAAATCTGTCAGCATAGCGCTCCGGTGTTGGGGGAAGAGAGGAGGGAATAAAACGCGGCCTAAAATACGGCTTTCGAGGAGGGAAAGTCAAACAGGCGTCCGGTCATCGATCCTTCCCCACCCTGTATTTATCGCGGATTTTCGAAGTGTTCTTCCACGGATAGAGGCTGGACCCCGTTGAAGGGAGGGTATTCGTCGGTGATGAGAGCCCCGTAGGCATTGACGCGGGACGTGTACACGAAGTAGCGATGGACGATCCCGAACAGGGACTCCGGCCAGCGCCCCAGAAATAGAATCGCCCACCAGGCCACGAAGAACACGAACATGACGGCGAACCCGTAGAATGCCGCAAAAAAGTAGTGTGGCACCATCAGCAACCAGCGAAACAGGATGGTGAGGCGGGACATCCGCTCCGGATACTCCACTCGAATCTTCACCGGGTATCCTTCCTGCCCGGATGGAGTAAAAGGCGGATAGGCATCGCTCAGAACCATGCTGTAGGCATTGAGCAGGGTGGAGTAGCGATAAAAATTCGTGATGAAGGTCCAGAGCCCTCGCGGCATCCGTCCCATCACCAACGCCACCAGTACGGCGGGGAGATACACGAAGAACGTGATCAGGGAATAGCCTGCTGCCCAGAACGCGTGCGGAAAGAACAGGATGGGGCGCACCAACAGAAGAAGGCGGGAACTGCGTTCCGGCCGGGGAATCGAGAACATCACGGGATACATGGTCGCCTCTTCGATTCTTGACAAGGGGGAATGACAGGAATATACGAAAGTTCCGTTCTCACTTTTCGATCAGCGTCACCGACTCGGCCACCACCGACAGCACCCCATACTCCTCCGCTACCCGTCCCCGAATGCGAAAGGGACCGGCCCGGCGAAGTAAATGTCCGTACTCTCGAAAACACCGGGGAAAACACACCACATCCACCCGCCCCTCTCGATCGTCCAGATTGAGAAACATCATCCTCTCCCCTTTCTTCGTGCGCGTGATCTTCGCGGCGATCATCCATCCTCCCACTTCGATCCGCTTCCCCACATGGTCGGACAGATGTCGGGAATCCACGGTGCCCTCGAGTTCCGTGGCGAAGTGCGCGAGCAGATGGGTGGACACCGAATACCGAAAGGTCTCCTGCTCGATCTGCGTGACGAGGGCGGCGGAATAGGGCCGCAGCTTCGGGGCGTCTTCCTCGAACTCCGGCAGACGATATTCGAGAGGAAGATCCATTCCTCCCCCATGCCCGCTCTTGTAATGGAGACGCGCCGCCATCATCAGCGCGGGACGCTCCCGCCCCCACCCGTCACAGGCGCCGCAGCGGATCAGGATGCAGGCATCCTCGAATCCACACCCGGAGCGACGAAAGAAATCCTCCTCGTTGCGAAAGGGTCCCCCTTCCTGCCGCGCCCGCAAAAGCTGCTCGACCGAGCGCTCGGTCAGATCCTTGATGTTGAGAAATCCCAGCTGGATCGAGGTAACATCGGGACAGGTGTGCAGGGCCTCGCTCGCATTCACATCGGGCAGGAGCAATCGGATCCCCAGGCGTCGCGCCTCCTGGATGTAGACCTCGGCCCGATAATACCCTCCTTGATTATTGAGCACATGGCACAGAAAGAGGGCCGGATAGTGGGCCTTCAGCCAGGCCTCCTGAAAGGACAGCACCGCGTAGGACGCGCTGTGCGCCTTGCAGAAGGAATACCCGGCGAAGGACTCCATCTGCCGCCAGATTTCGCGGGTGGCCCCGGCGGTCAGTCCCCGTTCCCGACAACCGCGAAAGAACTGTTCTTCGAGGGCGCGCATGGCCTCGCGCGAGCGCATCTTTCCCGACATCGCACGTCGGAGCAGATCCGCCTGGCCGAGACTGAGCCCGGCGATGTAATGCGCCACCTTGATCACGTCTTCCTGATACACCATCACCCCAAAGGTGGAGGCGAGGAGCTCGGCCATGCGGGGGTGGGGAGGACGAATTTTCGTCGAATCGTGAAAGCGCTCGATGAAGGCCTGCATCATGCCCGACTGGGCCACGCCGGGACGGATGATGGAGCTGGCCGCGGTGAGCATTTCGAAGGTGTCGGTGCGCAGCTTCCTGAGCAGTTGAATCATGGCCGGAGATTCGACATAGAAACAGCCCACGGTTTCACCCGCTCGCATGATGGCCTTCGTGCGCTCGTCCGCACAGGCGACGGCATAGTCCCGTATCGGAGGTTCCACTCCGGTGCGACGCTCCACCTCGCGCATCGTGTCCTCATACACCCCCAGACCCCGGGTCGACAGGATATCGAGTTTTTCCAGATGCCAATCCTCCATCGAGAACATATCCTGCTGCGTGATGCGCAATCCCTTGGGCGCGATCTGGGTGGCCGTGAACCGGGTCAGGGCGCAGGGCGCGAGAATGACGCCACCGGAATGAATGCCGTAATGATTGGGAAAATCGAGGAGGCGGGCCGCCAGGGTGAGCCAGGTGCGCCCCTGAGGCGTGGCCAGATCCTGCCCGAACTCCCGGCGGAAAAATCCATCGGGATCGTTGAGATCCTTTACGCCACCGTAGGAAGGCAGGGCGGCCGTCCACCGCTTGATCTCCGCCTCGCTGAACCCCAGGGCCTTTCCGCTTTCCCGGAGGGCACCGCGAGGATTGAAGGTGGCGATGGTGCCGATCATCGCGCTCCGCTCCTCCCCATAGCGACGAAAGATGTAGGCGAAGACGTCGTCGCGATTCTTCCACGAAAAATCGATGTCGAAATCCGGCGGGGACCGGCGCTCGGGATTGAGGAACCGTTCGAAAAACAGATCGAGAGCGATCGGGTCCACATTCGTGATGCGCAAGCAATACGCGACGATGCTGTTTGCCCCCGAGCCTCGACCGACATAGGGATAATTCCGATGCCGAGCGTAGCGCACGATGTCCCATGCGACCAGGAAGTAATCGACGAAGCCCAGATTCACGATGATCGAAAATTCCTTTTCGAAACGGGACCGATGATGGGCCGTGGGATGAGGATAGCGCCAGGCAAAGCCTTCTTCGGCGTGACGGCGCAGCTCCTGCACGCGATCCTCCCAGGAACCGGTTCCGTATTCGGCAAACTTGCTCGACAACAGGTCGAACTCCACGCGACAGGACGCCGCGATCTCCCGCTGATGATGAAGGGCTTCGGGCAGGGACGCGAACCAGGATCGAAACTGATCTCCCGAACAGAAGAACTGTCCCGGCCGGGCCCTCTCCCCGTCCGGTACGGTGGCTACGGTGGTGTTGGTGGAAATCGCACGCAGTAATCCGTGCAGCCGCTGTCCCCCGGGCTCCCCGAAATACACATCGTTGGTGGCCACCACGGGGAGCCCCTCTCGTTTGGCCAACTTCATCACTGCGTACCAACTCCCCTCGCGACTGGCGATGAGCTCGGCATACACGGGAGCCGTGCATCCGATCCGTCGCAGTCGATCGAGCACACCCGGATCCGCCGTCAGAAGCACCGTGTCCTCTCCAAGATGCCGCGCAATCAGATCCGCGAATCCCTCCTCGCTCGACTCTCTCTCCTTTCCCGGTATCGCTCCCCCGTCCTCTCCTTCCTCCTCGATTCGCGCGGGAGGAGCCAGGGCCGCCACCGCAGTGACGGCCCGACAGAGATCCTGGTAGCCGTCGGCCGTGCGTGCGAGAACGGTGACCCTCTGACGTCCGACACGCAGCTCGGCTCCGAGAATGGGCTGAATGCCTCGTTTCCTAGCCTCGACGTAGAACTCCACCGTACCAGTGACATTGTTCGTGTCGGTCAGAGCCAGGGACGTCATCCCCTGCCTCTCGGCCGCGTCCAATAGACGGGTGATCGACAGGGTGCCCGCTAAAAAGGAATAGTGGCTATGACAATGCAGATGAACCGTGGATTCCATGCTCCCTCCCGTCGTGCCGCGAGTCGCACCGACCACACGATCTCCGTGCGTCATGGGTGGTGGGCAGTGTCGGTGGACCTCACGTGGACCGTTCGACGGCCACGTCGATGCAGTCGCCGAGATCGCGCAGAACCACCATAACCTTGCCCACGATCGCGAATTCTTCGTCTCCCTGCACCTCGATCGTCTTATAGGACGGGTTGCAGGGTTTGAGCTGTACCGCTCGCCCCTTCCGCTCGAACACCTTGACGGTGAGCCCCCCCTGATACCAGGCCACCACGGTGTCGCCGTTGACCGCCTCCCGCTGAGGACGCAGCAGCACGAGATCACCCGGAAGAATACCTGCGTCCTTCATGCTGAATCCCTCTACCTTGAGCGCTACCGGATGGTCGAAGCGCACGAACCGGGGATCGATGCGGAGAAACTCCGTGGGAACCTCGTCGGACAAGGCCGGAGGACCGGCCTGGACTTCGCCGAGAAGAGGCACCCGCACCGAGAGGGACTCGAGCAAGCGGATCCCCCGACTGATGCCGGGTGTCAATTCCAGAAACCCGATCTTCTCCAAACCGCGCAGAACGATCTCCACCGACCGCTTCCACATCCCAGTGCCTTTGGCGATCTCTTCGAGACTGGGCGCCCGGCCATGACTATCGAAATAGGAACGCAGAAACTGGGCCACCTTTCTTCTGTTTTCGTTCCATTCTCCTCGCATCACCACCTCATTAGCTTTTTGACTAACATACAATCTCACGTGCTTCAACGCAAGTTTCATCCTTTCGCAACCCGGAATCCGCGTGTATCTTTGCCTTTTTCCACGCCGCATTCTTCCCTGTGCCCATGCCCCGCTTCCTTTCTTCCGCGTCCCTTCGCCTCGCCCTGACCATCGGTGCTCTCTCTCTGCTTCGCCTCGTGGCGCGAGGAATGCCCGAGGCCCGGGTGTGGGGAATGGACGTTCTGGCTGATCTCGATCTTCCGCTCGCTCTGCTGTTCTCGATCCTCCCCCTGCTTCCCTTTCTGCCGGGGCTGACCTCCCGCCTCACCGCATGGGAGGAACAGTCCAACACCAGAAGTGGACGGGTAGGATGGGCACTGCTGACGACAGCGCTGCTCGCCACCTTTCTGCTTTTTCCACAATCCACATTTCTGTACGGAGATGGGGGTCTCCTGATTCCCCAGATCTATCGCGTGGTGCAGGGGCTCCCGGCCGACGTGGGATTGTTACTCAATCTCAAATCGTCTCCGCTCGCGGGTGGGCTCCTGTATCTCGCCACGACCTGGACCCCCGCCATCCTGCAGGCTTTTTCGCTCCCGCTTCCGACCACGGCGCTGTATCCGTTCACGGTACTGTCCCTGCTCTTCGGGCTCTTGTTTTTCGGAGGGCTGCTGTTGCGCCCCCGAGCCGGTCTCTCGTCCCAGGAAGCCCTCGCTGTACTCGGCACGGCCGGAGGGCTGTTCTTCTTTTCCCATGCGGAATTCTACACACCGGTTTTCGTCCTGCTGACCCTGTTCCTGATTTCCGGTCGGGCCTATCTCGAGGGCGGAGTTCGCATCTGGGTTCCCGTGCTCCTGTTCGTCCTGTCTGTCACCGCGCATTACTATAGCCTGGCACTTCTTCCGGCCGTGGTATACCTGTTGGGATATCGGCGTCTCGTTCGCCCGCTTCGCATCGCAGGGCTGGTCTGGATCGTGGGACTCGTCATGGGAATGGGCTTGACCGCATTTCTGCCCGAGTCGCGCATTCTGATGCCTCTTGGGCCGGTGGAGGGCCCCGCCGGAATCCACTCCTACTCCCTGCTCCATCCCGCGCACCTTCTCGACCTGCTCAATCTTCCGTTGCTGCTGGCGCCCGTGGCACTCGCGGTCCTCATCCTGTATGCGCGCCGGGCGGTGTCTTCTCCTCCCCTGGTGTTTTTCTGCATCGGAACGATGTTCTTCTCGCTGTTTCTCCTTCTCGGCAATACGTCGCTGGGACTGGCACGCGACTGGGATCTGGCCGCTCCGCTGGGAATCCTTCTCGCCCTCTGGGCCCTGCACGTGCTCAAAACGCGGGAGGAGCGATCCCTCGCGCCCGCCTTTGTTCTTTCGTCCCTCCTCTTCATCCTTCCCTGGTTCGTTGTATCGATCAACCCGTCCACCGCCGTATCGCGATTCGAGCGGATTCTCGATCGTGATGCCTCGCTCGTGTATCGTGACTATACCCTGAGTGGAATCGAAGCCCTGCGCAAACACGCCGTCTCGGTGAAGGATAGCACGGCCATTCTCGTCTGGACCCAGCGCAAGATCACGTTGCTCGATTACCCGCAGCATTATCGGGAATATCTCTCCCTGCTCGAATCCACCACCGGAGCGGATCACGCGACGAGACGGGAACGCCAAGCCTGGCTGATCGATCACATGCGGTCCCGAACCGGAGAGCTCCTTCGGCGAGGGCAGAGCCGGGATTATGCGATCAGTCTCGCCGCTCTGGACACGCTCACCGAATGGACCGCCTGCCAGGCGTATTTCTTCGGAACCTGGCCGGAACTCGAACCCCAGCTGCGCGCGCTGTCTTCCTCCCTTCCCGGAAGTTTCGGACTCCAGGTCATCCGCGGACTGGTGGCTTACGAGCAGCGGGATTTTCCCCTGGCCATCGAAGAGCTCCAAACATCCATCAACCGTGCGCTTCCTCTTCCTCGCCTGTATCTGCTGCTGGGAACGGCCCTCGCCTCCCAGAAGCGGTATAGCGAAAGCTTGCGCACCCTCGAAGCGGGGGTGGATCGGTTCCCCGGTGACCCCGACCTGCTTTTCTTCCTGGGGAAGTACTATGTCCAGGCCGGAATCCGGCTCGATGTGGCCCGCACTCTCCTCCTCACCGCTCGCTCGCTGACCACTGATCCCGCGCGTGTGGAGGATATCGATCGACATCTCTCCCTTGCGGAATCGCGACTCTCGCGATAAGCAGTATTTTTTCCGTAGATTTTCCGAGTTCCTCCATCACCACTTATCCCAATCCTCCATGACACACGCCGTACAACAGATTCTCAGCGAGTCGAAATCGGCTCGTTGGTTCGCCCTCATGCTGGTCTCCATTACCATGCTGGCCGCGTATTATTTCGTGGACATGATCGCACCCCTGCAGTCCCTGCTTGAGCTCGCCCCTTACAAATGGACGCCGAGCAACTACGGATTCTTCAGTGGTTCCGAATACATGCTCAATGTTCTCGGCTTCCTTATCCTTTCCGGCATCATTCTCGACAAGATGGGTATTCGGTTCACGGGTCTCACCGCAGCGGCCGTCATGTTACTCGGCGGCGTGATCAAACTGTACGCCCTTACTCCGGCCTTCTCCAACGGAGGATTCGGATTCGGTTTCTTCAGTAGTTTTTGGACCGATATGCCGGCCTCGGCAAAGCTGGCTGCACTCGGCTATGGCATTTTCGGCATCGGCGTAGAAATGGCGGGAATCACCACCACGCGGACCGTGGTCAAGTGGTTTAAAGGGAAGGAACTCGCTCTCGCGATGGGCATGCAGTTGGCCACCGCACGACTGGGGGCATCCGTGGCCTTCTTCTTTTCGGCAAAACTGGCGGGCGTGACCACCACCAACGGCGTGCTTTCCGGTCAGGTCCTCAATCCCGTGTACCTGGGAGCGGCCCTGTTGGCGATTGGATTTCTCACGTTCCTGACCTATACCTTCCTCGACGTCAAACTCGACAAGCAAACTGGTTCTGCCGGACCGGGCGCTGATCCCACCGAGGAATTCCATCTGAGTGACCTCAAGAAGATCATCACGAACCGGGGCTTCCTCATTATCTCCCTGCTCTGCGTGCTCTTTTATTCCGGCGTGTTTCCCTTCCTGAAATATGCGGTGAACATGATGCAGAACAAGCTTGGTGTCACCGCCGACGAAGGCGGCATGATCTCGAGTCTGCTCCCGGTCGGAACCATCCTCCTCACTCCGCTTATCGGACATTATCTGGACCGCAAGGGCAAGGGTGCCACCATGATGATCTTTGGCGCCGCGCTGCTCACCCTCGCTCACCTCACCTTCGCGCTCGTGCCTCTCACCGTGGGTATCGCCATCACCGCAATCATTGTGCTCGGCATCTCCTTTTCGCTCATTCCGGCCTCGATGTGGCCCTCGGTTCCGAAAATTGTCGAAGAGCGCTATCTCGGGTCCGCCTATGCCCTGGTGTTCTGGATCCAGAACATCGGGCTCATGACGATTCCCTATCTCATCGGTCGCATCCTGGAAGGAGTAAATCCCGGAGTCGCCGATCGACTGAAGGCAGGAGATGCGACCGCCGTCTACGACTATACCGTACCGATGCTGGTGTTCGCCAGTCTTGGGGCCTGTGCGGTGTTTCTGGCGTTCCTGCTTCTACGGGAAGACAAACGCAAGAACTACGGGCTTGAAGCGCCGAACAAAAAAGCCTGATTCGTGAGATGGAAGAAAAAAGGCAGGACCTAGGTCCTGCCTTTTCTGTTATCCACCGAGGTGGTTCAGAGCCGATCTCCATTCGTGGTCTTCAGTTCAATGAAGCCCTTTTGGTGGAGTCCTCGAAAGAAGACGCCGATGCGCTCGTACACGGGTTGGATCTCGTCGCCGAATTCCTCGACGAGCGTATCGGCGATGGAAAGCACCGTGGTTACTCCATCACAGCAGAGCCAGGCGCGGGAACCGATGGCATCGAGGGTGATGTGGATCCAGGGACTTTTCCCTTTCGGGACGAGGTATTTCTGCATCCAGGCGACGTGAAAGCGCGGCATGCGGACGACGATCCGCCCCGAGTCGTCGACATCGTGAGAGAAGCGGCGGACCGGAATGAGTTCGAGGAGGTTGATGTCTTGTTTTCGGGATTTCATGGTATGACGGCGGTCGGACATGTTTCCACATCCGACCGCGATGTTGCGACACGAAGGAAGGGATTTACGCCATCGCGCGAGGCGGTGCGGGATCGTCGGGATTGCCGGCATTGCCAATCGGCACCTTGACGAGGAACCACCCGACCACGGCAAAGACGATGAGACTGGGCAGGAACTGCATCATCGAACCCGTTTGCACGAAGATCTCGGGCAGCTTCCAATCCATGACTGCGAAGAAGGCGAACAGGAGACCGATGAGGGCCTCGCCCGCAATCAGACCGGCCGCGAGCAGAGTTCCGTTATTCTCCATGCGTGCCATCTGCGCGTCGTTGAGCTTGCGCTTGGCGGCGAGCTTGTCGAGAATTCCACGAATGAGTCCGCCGATGAAGATGGCAAAGGATGTCTCCAACGGAAGATACATGCCGACGCACACGAGCATGGGACTCTTCACGCGAAGCAGAATGAATCCGATCGCCATCAGAATACCGACGATGATGAGCGGCCAGGCCATGTCTCCACCAACGATGCCTTTCGACAGAATCGCCATCAAAGAGGCCTGGGGCGCGGGATAGGTGGACCCGCCGAGTCCCGTTCCGCCCTGATTGATGTCACCTTGATGCAGGATGAGGAGGGGGAAGAACATCACGGAGGCCGACACGATCACGCCCATAAAATCGCCGATCTGCATCTTCCACGGCGTGCCGCCGAGAATATGCCCGACCTTCAGATCCTGAAGCATTTCGCCGGCCACGGCTGCGGCCACACAGATCACGGCCGCCACGCCGAGCACGGCCGCCACACCGGCCATCCCCTTGACACCGAGTGCCACCATGAGGATAGCCGCGATGATGAGGGTGGAAATCGTGAGTCCGCTGATGGGATTGTTGCTCGACCCGATCAGTCCCACGAGATAGCCCGAAACAGCCGCGAAGAAGAAGCCCGCGATCACCATGACGATGGTTGCGGTTATCGCTGCCACTACATCTCCACTGAAGAAGAGATAGATGAAGAACGTGGCAATCGAAGCGAGGATCAATCCCACGAACACGTACTTGAAGGGAAGATCCTTCTCCGTCCGATCCTCCGCTTCGCCACCACCGGCCGCCCGCTTCACGTCGCGGATGGCGCGTCCGATGCCCGTGGCCAGACTCTTGCGCATTTTGTACAACGTAAAGGCCGCACTCATGAGCATGCCTCCGATGGCGACGGGGCGCACGATATCCTTCCACACCCGCACGGCCATGGCCGGCCAGGTATGATCATCCACGACACCGCCCGACGACAGAAAACTGGCCATCATTTCGGGTCCCAGGAAATACAGGAGCAAGGGCACGAAGAGACCCCAGGCAAGGAGTCCTCCCGTGAAGTTCAGAGCTGCGAGCTGGGGTCCGATGATGTACCCGACACCCATGTACGCCGGAGACACTCCGGGTGTGGACAGGAGGGCGCCGCCACCCGCTTCGACCGTGGCCGGTGTCTTTCCCACCAGAAGACTGATCTTCTTGGTGGCAAAGGGAATAAAGGCCTCACCTGCGGAGGCGAAGAGTTTGAATTCCTTGAAGAACTGCACGGCCGCGCCGAGGCCCATGGCGCCGAACAGGAACTTGGCACCACTGCCGCCCGACTGGCCCGCCTTGTGAATTTCCGATGCCGCCACCGATTCAGGAAAGGGGAGTTCCCGATCATCGACCATGACGCGACGCAGAATGGTGACGAACAGAATTCCGATGAATCCTCCCACCAGCATGATCGCGGTGGCCTGCAGGTAATGCGAGATCGACCAGAACTCACCCTGCCATACACCGGAAATCATGAACGCGGGGATGGTGAAGATGGCACCGGCGGCGATGGATTCGCCAATGGATCCGACGGTACGAGCGATGTTTTCTTCGAGGATGGAGCCGCGGAACAGGCGGAGAACCGCCATGCCGATCACGGCGGCAGGATAGGTAGCGGCAATGGTCATGCCGGCTTTCAGACCCAGATAGGCATTGGCCGCACCCAGCACCACCGAAAGGACCAGACCGATCAGGACGGCACGAAGGGTAAATTCCTTCATGTCCATGGTAGGGGGAACGAAGGGCACATGCCGAGGGGCGTTCTGCGGTTGAGATTCAGCCATAGGCGACTCCTTCATTGCTGAAGTGAATAAAGAACGAGATGTACGAAAAACGGGATTGTACGAATGACTCGGAGGGATTGGGCGAGCCCATCCCGCGCGGAAAATATCTCCGGAGGGGCGGAATTACAACTGCGGAACCGAGTCCGGCGACTTCGTCCCTGGCAGTGGCGCGCTTTCCTGCTGCCGCTCGGCTTCCTTTCGTTTCGACTGATCGCCTTCATCCTCGGACGGTGCGGGCGTTACCGCGGGAGGGGCGGGTGGGGGCGGAATCAGGATGCCCATCATGTCCTTCTCGAGCGTACCGATGGGCTGTTCGACGATGCGCCCCAGTTCCCTTCCGTCGCGAAAGAACAGAAACGTGGGCACCTTTTCGATCCCGAACGAAAGGGTTTCTCCTCCGGGACTCACTTTCGATCGATCGACTCCGTAAAACTCCACACGCGTGGGATCGACATTGAGCGCCTGAAGGATCTTGAGAAAGCGAGGGACCTCCCGCTTGCTGTCGCCACACCAGGTGGCCAGAACACAGACGATGCGGACCTCCTTCACCACCGAGCGCATCGGTTCGATGTATTGGATCTCCGGTTGGTACGAAAGGAAATCACCTTCGAACCATCCTTTCACATCGATGAGCTGCTCCACGCCGACCCGCCCCAGAAGAAGCTGAGGTTCGGAATCCTGCGCACGAAGATGGGAGGGAACGGAAAGAAGCATCACGGCAATACTAGCGAGCATGAGAATGCGAACGGACATGGACGAACTCCGAGTGATGGATGTCGGGAATCAGGATGTCGTGCGGGTGGCGAGTCGAGCATCGTAGGCCCAACTGAGCTTTCCGCGCAGGGTTTCGAAATACGGTGAACCGCCGCAATTGACGAAGGTGACGTCGTGGTCTCCCCGGCGGACGCTGGTGGCACAGGTTTGGGATCGTACCGTAATCGCACGGCCGTCGGCCACAACCATAATATCCCCGTCCTCGCTGGTGGCCTGAATGTCGATCACGGAATCTTGCGGCAAGACGATCGGGCGGGCGGTGAGGGTATGGGGACTGATGGGACAGAGCAGGAGAGCCGGACTGGTGGGAGCGACGATGGGCCCGCCAACGGCAAGGGAATACGCCGTCGATCCGGTGGGCGTGGCAACGATGATGCCATCGGCGTGAAAGGTGGCCACATATTCCCGATTGACGAAGGCATCGATTTTAATCACGCGTGCCGTTCCACTCCGGTGCACGACGATATCGTTGATCCCCGTGAACGACGGGATTCCTTCCACCTCTCCGGCAATGGTCAGACGTCGATCGATGGTATGTCCCCCCGCGAGAATCGTGTCCAGCGCGGCAGTGATTTCATGGGCATTGACGGCGGCCAGAAAGCCCAGCTTTCCTTGATTGATTCCCAGAATGGGCGTTCCGGTACGGATGGTTGTCTGCGCAGCCTGGAGCATAGTGCCATCGCCCCCGAAGGTGATCACGATATCGCTTTCGCGTGCCACATGTTCGCGGGAACCAATCTGCTCCGCCGCAAGGGTTTCCTCGGCACGATCGTGCAGAAGCGTGGCCACCTCCTCCTCGACCAGGATCGGCAGACCATGGTTCCGCCCGTACTGTAACACGGTCCGCACGGACTCGATGATATGGTACTTCGTCGTATTTCCGAGGATCCCGAATCTCATGCCACCTCCACGCTCAGGGAATTACACCATTTCGATGCGTCGAACTCCCGGCACCCGATTCATGATCGCGCGCTCGATACCAGCACGAAGCGTCATGATCGCCAAGGAGCAATGCGCGCAGGATCCCAGGAATCGTACCTCGACGATTCCAGTGGGATCGACGGACACGAGTTCGATGTCGCCACCATCCTCGGCGAGCAAGGGGCGGCAGGAGGCGAGAGCCTCCTCGATCCCCACTCGTGCTTGTTCGAGATCTTGTAACACGCGATCAGTTCACGTTGGTAAAATCGATGTCGATCACAGGCTGGGCTCCACCCCGGTCCTTGCGGGCCAGTAGTGCGGCCGCCCGGAGCGCGATGTCCTGATACAGACTCGCGATCTCACCATCCGGTTCCTTCTCGACGATGGGTAGACCTTCGTCCCCCCCCTGACGAATGGCGGTAACCAGAGGAAGGGCACCAAGGAAGGGCACCCCCAGCTCCTCGGCCGCCGCTTTTCCTCCGCCGGTGGAGAAAATGTCCTCTCGGGTGCCGCAATGACCACACAGGTAAAAACTCATGTTCTCGACAATGCCCAGGACGGGGACATTCACCTTCTCAAACATGCGAACCCCCTTGCGGGCATCGGCGAGAGAAACATCCTGCGGAGTGGTGACCACAATGGCTCCTCCCAAGGGAAGGACCTGAGACAGGGTGAGCTGGATGTCGCCCGTACCCGGAGGTAAATCGAAAATCAGATAATCCAGAGTGCCCCATTCCACATCGGTGATCAACTGCCGGAAGGCATTGCTGGCCATGGGACCTCGCCAAATCGCCGCCTCATCCTTGTCCATGAGCATACCGATGGACATCACCTTGACGAAGTAATGATCGCAGGGCACAATCCGTACCCGACCATTCTCCTGAAGTGCTTCGGGCGGATCCGTGATGCCCATCATCAATGGAATGCTGGGCCCATAAATGTCTCCATCCAAAATCCCCACCTTTGCCCCCGCCTGGGACAGTGCGATGGCGAGGTTTACTGCCACAGTGGACTTGCCCACCCCACCCTTGCCGCTGGCCACAGCGATCGTGTGGGTCACGCCAGGCAAGGTGGGAACGGAGGGAGTTCCTGTCGAGAACGACGAGGTAAGGCGCACCTCAGTCAAGGTGGGAAACTGCTGCGCAATGGCATCACGCAACGAGGATTCGTACATCTGGCCCGCGCGCCCCAAGGGGAGCGGATAGCGCAGGGCGAGGGTGAGCGTGGATCCATCGATCTCGAGCACGTCGATCATATCTCCGGAAATGGGATTCTGATCGACATACGGAAGAGATCGGGTGGCGAGAAATGAAAGAAGGGTATCGGTCGTAACGGACATGGGATTCTCAAACAAGTGATGCAAAAAAATGAAACGCGTGAACAGTGCAATGCAACGGAAGCCCCGTGGGTAGCGTCCAGCGTCGCAAGGGCTGCATGGCGGCACGGCACGACAGCGAAAACTACGCCGGGACCGGAGAGAATGCAAGATTCCCAGCGCCTGCCTTTCCGCATTCGGTTCCGCACGAACGAGAGGATTCTGCGGGACCGAAAGGCTCCCTTGTTTACCAGGGATTGGTGGCAAACACGGTGAGGTCGGTAATGAACCCTCGGTCGTCCATTTCGAGAGCGCTTTTAATGGCATGCGCGATCTCGGCGCCACGGAGCTTGTTGGACTGCTCGGCGCGTTCCACTCCATCCGCGCTCCCGAACGCTGTGGTGACCTCGCTGGGATTGACGAGCATGACGCGCACATTATCGCGTCGCAGTTCCGACCTCCAGCATTCCGTCATTCCGCGAAGCGCGAATTTGCTGGCTACGTACATCGTGCCCGTTTCGTAGCCGCGGAGCCCCGCCGTGGAGGCGATGTTGACGATGTTGCCGGATTTCTGGGCGCGGAACACCTTGGCTGCCTCACGCGCCATCAGGGTGGCACCAAGAACATTCGTTCTCCACAGTTTATCGAAAGCCCGGGTTTCGATATCCACCAGACTCGCCCTCCGTCCAAACGCCGCATTGTTGACAAGGACATCGAGCCTCGGGATCCGGGAGAAGAACTCTTCGTAGGTGCGAAGGACCTCGTCCTCTTGAGATACATCCGCCTGGATCCCCACGACCCCCAATTGCGTTGCGGTCTTGTGCAGTCTTTCCGCATTCCGCCCCGTGATGGCAACTAGGGCTCCTGCTTCCTTCAGCAAAGCGGCCGTGGCCCTTCCGATTCCCTTACTTCCTCCCGTGATCAGAACTCCCGCATTTTTCAATTGCATGTGACATCCTCATGATTGGGTTGAATGTTCACCGACCACCATGTAACACCGGGCACGTGAGATTCGTGCTCTCTGTCCAGAAAACAATCGTGAAGTTTCCATCGCAAGCGCTCCATTTTTCGGACATCGTACATCCCATTACAGCAAAAGGGCCATTGAACGGGAGAAAGCGGGATGTTATTTCCCATCTATCAAGAAATATTTCACGTTTGGGCTTGCCTTTCTCCGCGTGGTGACCTAATTTTTCGAGTATAAAATTCATCAGCAGCGCGTTTTTTGATGCTTCCCGATCCAGTGCGTTCATTCCGTTTTTCCTTTCGATTTTGTCCTTCCCTTCCATTCATCATAGAGCCGTCCGGGCCGTCCGGATGGCTTTCTCATTTCTTGGAGTACCGGTCGCATGAGTTCCTCCTATTTGCCTGAATTCGTTCAGGAAATCTTCGATCTGACCGGACAGGATCCCGCTCGATGTTATCAGTGCGGGAAATGTTCGGCCGGCTGTCCCATGCGCGAGTTTACGAATATCGCTCCCAACACCGTGGTTCGGTACGTGCAGTTGGGATTCTACGATGAAGCCCTCCGTGCGGCCACGATCTGGATGTGCGCGGGATGTCAGACCTGCTCTTCCCGCTGTCCCCAGAGCTTTGATCTGGCCCGCTTCATGGACGCCATGCGGGAGTTGGCGCTACGCAAGAAGGCTCCGCTCCCCGATGCCGATGTCACCCGCTTTCATACGGCCTTTCTGGATCAGATTCGCCAGCACGGACGGGCGTTTGAAATGGGATTGGTGCTGGATTACAAGCTTCGGTCCGGCCACATGATGCAGGACGTGGATGTGGCTCCGGCTATGTTTCTCAAAGGGAAGATTGGCCTCCGCCCACACCGCGTGCGGAACACGCAGGCCGTGCGCGAAATCTTCCGCCGTACCAGCAATGATCGGGAGGCATCATGACATCGATCGGATATTTTCCGGGATGTTCCCTGACGGGGACGTCCAAGGAATTCGACTCTTCCCTACGTGCCGTCCTTCAAAAACTCGGCGTGGAACTTGTGGAGATTCAGGATTGGAATTGTTGTGGCGCAACCTCGGCCCATGTGACCAATCATGTGCTCGCCACCGCTCTCCCCGCGCGCAATCTCCATCTGGCGGCACAGCAAGGCCTTCAGGAAGTCCTGGCCCCCTGTGCGGCCTGCTACAATCGCCTCGTTTCGGCTCAGCACGAGATCGACTCGAGTCCCGAGATTCGCAAGGAAGTGGAGACCGCAATTGGAGAACCGATCTCCGGTCGCGTGGAGATTCTCAATATCGTCCAACTCTTCGATCGGATCGGTCATGATCGGATCGCAGCCCTGCTTTCGACCCAGATCGCAGGGATGAAACTGGCCTGTTACTACGGGTGCCTTCTCGTGCGGCCGGCGAACCTGACCCAATTCGATGATGCCGAGCGCCCCACCTCGATGGAACGTCTCATTGAGGCGGCCGGCGGAAAGACGGTGGACTGGAACTTCAAGGTGGAATGCTGCGGCGCCGCGCATTCCATCGCGCATACGGAAGTCGTGGTCACGCTCTCCGAACGCATCCTGGCCGATGCCCGTCTCCACGGCGCCGATGCTGTGGTGGTGGCCTGCCCGATGTGCCATTCCAATCTCGACATGAGACAAAAGAACATGAAAAAGAAAATCGCGGAGCATGTGGACATGCCCGTCCTGTTCCTGACGGAAGTCCTGGGACTCGCTCTCGGCCTGTCGCCGAAGGCACTGGGATTGGATCTGCACTTCGTCGATCCGAATCCCGTGCTCACACGTGCAATGGCCCAGGAGGTGACGGCATGAACATCGGAGTCTTCGTCTGTCATTGCGGCGAGAACATCGGCCGCACGGTGGATTGCCCCAGCGTCGCCCAGGCCTGCGCCTCCATTCCCGGCGTGGCCGTGTCCATCGACTACAAATACATGTGCTCGGATCCGGGGCAAAACCTCATCAAGAACGCTATCCTCGAACATCGCCTGGATGCGGTGGTGGTGGGTTCCTGCTCGCCCCATATGCACGAGAAAACCTTCCGGAAGGCCTGCTCCGATGCGGGCATCAATCCCTTCCTCTGTGAGATCGCGAACCTGCGTGAGCATTGCTCCTGGATTCACGACGAGATTCCGGCAGCCACGGCGAAATCGGTGGACCTGATCCGCATTGCGGTGGAAAAGGTCAAACGCAACGAGCCCCTCGTGCCGATTCGCGTGCCCGTCACCAAGCGAGCCCTCGTGATCGGCGGCGGCATTTCGGGTATTCAGGCAGCGCTCGACATCGCCGGTGCCGGCTATCAGGTCATTCTCGTGGAGAAGGAACCTTCGATCGGCGGCCACATGAGTCAGCTTTCCGAAACCTTCCCCACCCTGGATTGTTCGCAGTGTATTCTTACCCCGCGAATGGTGGAAGTGTACCAGCATCCCAACATCACGCTGATGAGCTATTCCGAAGTGGAAAAGGTGGAAGGCTTCATCGGAAACTTCCAGGTGACAATCCGGAAAAAGGCCCGTTCGATTAACGAGGCGCTATGTACGGGTTGCGGACTGTGCGTACAGAAGTGCCCGATCCGAAAAAAGGCGAAAAACGAATTCGAAGAGAATCTCGCGTTTCGATCGGCCATGTATGTGCCCTTCCCCCAGGCCGTGCCCAATCTCCCGGTTATCGATCGCACCGTCTGTACGTATTACCAGAATGGGAAGTGCAAGCTCTGCGCCACCGTGTGCGGACGCGACGCGATCGTCTTCGATCAAGAGGACACCCTCGTCACCGAGGATGTGGGTGCCATCGTGGTCGCCACGGGCTACAAGCTCTACAGCATCAAGGATTATCCGGCGGGCAGCATCTACAAGGGCTACGGCGAGTATGGTTATGGCACCCTGCCGGATGTGATCGACGGACTTCAGTTCGAACGCATCGCTTGTGCATCGGGACCCACCGCAGGTGAGATTCTGCGCCCGTCTGACAATTCCGTCCCGAAGAAAATCGTCTTCATCCAGTGCGTCGGATCCCGCGACGAATCCAAGGGCTTCAGCTACTGCAGCAAGATCTGTTGCATGTATACGGCCAAGCACGCCATGCTGTACAAGCATAAGGTGCATGATGGAGAGGCCTATGTGTTTTACATGGACATCCGCGCCGGAGGCAAGATGTACGAGGAATTCGTGCGTCGTGCCATCGAAGAAGATCATGTGCACTACATCCGCGGTCGCGTCTCGCGCATTTACCAGGAGAATGGCAAGTACATCGTGCGCGGCGAGGATACTTTGGGCGGCATGCCCGTGGTGATCGATGCCGACATGGTTGTGCTGGCCACCGCCATGATTCCTCAGCCCAACGCCTCGCAGCTTGCCCAGACCCTCGGCATCCCCTACGACGCCCATGGGTTCTATCAGGAAGTGCATCCGAAACTGCGTCCCGTCGAGAGTAGCAGTGGCGGCATCTTTCTGGCCGGGGCCTGCCACAGTCCCCGCGACATTCCCGAATCCGTCGCGATGGCCTCCGCTGCTGCGGCCAAGGCCATGGTGCTGTTTGGCTCCGACGTGCTCGAACGCGAGCCCGTGGTGGCCGAAGTAAACAACAACACCTGCGCTGGGTGCTTCTACTGTCAGAAAGTCTGCGCCTATAACGCCATCGAGCGTCGCGAGATTCGCGACCGCCAGGGAAATCTGGTCAAGGTGGTGGCCTACGTCAATTCCGGTCTTTGTCAAGGCTGCGGCACCTGCAACGCCACCTGTCCGTCCAAATCTGTGGAACTCATCGGATTCAAGGACGCCCAGATATGGTCCGAAATTCACGCGCTGGCTCTGTAATTCCCCTTCTTCCGACCAATACGCAACACATGGTGTGATATGGCTGATACATCCTGGACTCCCAAAATCGTCGCGTTCGTCTGCAACTGGTGTACCTACACCGGCGCGGACCTGGCGGGTACGTCGCGCTTGAAACAGCAGACCAACGCCCGGCTCATCCGCGTGCCCTGCACCGGACGCATCGATCCCGTTTTCATCATCAAGGCCTTTGAGAGCGGCGCCGATGGCGTGCTCATCTCGGGCTGTCATCCCAACGATTGTCATTACAATACCGGCAACTTTCATGCCCGCAGACGGTGGATCCTCTTCCGTCAGCTTCTCGATTTCGTGGGCGTCGATTCCTCCCGCCTATTCTTCTCCTGGGTCTCAGCGTCAGAAGGACGCAAATGGGTGGACGTCGTGGACGGCGTGATCAACGAAGTCCGCGCCAAGGGTCCGTTCACCTCCTACCAAAACATGAACGCCCTGCACACCCTGCCCTCCCTGGAATCCCTCTCTCCCCAGCCCATGGAGGCCCAGCATGGATAACCTACGCGCCATTGCACGCGACCTGCTGGCCAACGGCACCGTCGAAGCGGTGATCGGCTATGAGCAAGGAACCACACCCTTTCACACTCGGCCCTGCATTGTGCGCTCTGCCGACGACGCCGATCGCCTCGTCTTTTCACACCATGCCATCAACAACCTGGCCAGCTGGGTCACCCGTGCCAAACGGCCGGGCCGCGGTAAGGTGGCCATCGTGGCCAAGGGCTGCGATACCCGTGCCCTCACCCTGCTCATTCAAGAGAAACAGGTGGATCGGGAATCCCTGTACATTATCGGCATGCAATGCAATGGCGTCGTCCGCGCCGCTGGTCTCCCCTGGAACGCCGACACGATGGCAGACAAATGCCTCATCTGTCAACGTCGGACTCCCGGAATGGCGGATGTCCTCGTGGGTGAACTCGAGGAGCTCCCATCCCGGCCCCCGGCCATGATGGAGCGAATTCAGAAGATTGAGTCCCTCTCCTCACACGAGCGCTTCGATTACTGGGAAGAGGAATTCGCTCGCTGCATCCGCTGCTATGCCTGTCGGCAGGCCTGTCCGCTCTGCTACTGCGAACAGTGCATCGCCGAAAAATCCGTGCCCCAGTGGATCGAAACCAGCGCCACGCATCGTGGCAACTTCGCCTGGAATGTGATCCGGGCGTTCCATCTGGCTGGTCGCTGTATCGGGTGCAACGAATGCGAGCGGGCCTGTCCTGCAGACATTCCCCTCTCCCTGCTCAATGCCAAGATGGCCATCGCCGCGCGCGAGGAGTTCAACTATGTCTCCGGGATGGATGTCGATGCTCCCACGCTTGTGGGGAGCTACGACCAGGCCGACCGGGAAGCGTTTATCAAGTGAGGCCCGCCATGGAACCTGTCATGATCACTCTCGATTCCCTTACCCGCCTCGCCGCCACGCTGCTTGCCTCGGGCACCCAAGTGATTGCCGACGCCGCCGATGGCACTGGCTTCCGTCCTCTGCGCTCCGCCGACGAGCTCGCCCTGCGTCCGAATGAAGTTCCCGGAAAACTCTCCTTCAAGCAGGCCCTCTTCCCGAAAACGGAGCCCATCTTTTTCTTCAAGAAATCCAAGGACGATATCGAGATCCTCGATCCCCCTTCGCTGAATCAACCCATCGTTATCCTCGGTGCCCGTCCCTGCGACGCGTCCGCTCCGGAGATCCTGTCCCGCGTCTTCAATTGGGACTATCAGGACGAGTTCTTCAATACCCGCATGGACCATACGGTGATGATCGGATTGCAGTGTGGCGCCGCCGACGCCTTCTGTTTCTGTACCTCAGTGGGCCTGACACCCGACTCCCGCCGAGGATCCGATCTGTTCCTCATTCCCTTGGCCTCCGGATCCTATCGACTCGAAGCGGTAACCGAGAAGGGCGAACGCTTTCTCGCCGCCCACTCCGGCCTCACCCAACCCGACGATGCCTCCCCTGCCCTGCCTGCGGCGACGCCCACCCGGCGCTTCGACGCCGCCTTGGTGAAGGAATGGATCGATCACAACTTCGAGCATCCCTTCTGGGCCCATCTCGGAGAAACCTGTCTGGGCTGCGCACAGTGCGCCTTCGTCTGTCCCACCTGTCACTGCTTCGACATCGTGGACGAGGAGTATTCCTACTTCGATGGTCGGCGTATGAAGAACTGGGATGCCTGCCAATTCGGGCTCTTCACCAAACACGCGTCAGGGCACAATCCTCGGGACGACCAGGATCGACGCTATCGGCAACGGCTTTCCCACAAGTTCGCCTACTATCCCGAAAAGTTCGGGGAGATCCTCTGCACCGGCTGCGGCCGCTGCTCTCGAGGATGCGCGGTCAACATGGATATCGGCGAGATCGTCTCCCGCATCGAGGCGCTTCGCGTCTAATCACGCGTATTTCGGATCCCAAACTCTTTTATCGACACGAGAGGTGCTTTTCCATGAATATCTATAAACCGGAATTGATGGTCATCCGAGACATCATCGACGAGACTCCCGATACCCGGACCTTCCGTCTCCAATTCAAAAATCCCGATACGGCCCGAGATTTCGATTTCAAGGCCGGACAGTTTGCAGAGTACTCCGTATTCGGTGAAGGGGAGTGCACATTCTGCATCGCCAGCAGCCCCACGCGCCCCGACTTCATCGAGTGCTCGTTCAAGATGGCAGGCAAGGTTACAGCCGCAATGCGTCGTCTCAATGTGGGCGACATCCTCGGCCTGCGCGGTCCCTACGGCAATTACTTTCCGGTGGAGGAGATGCGCGGAAAGAACGTGGTATTCATCGCAGGCGGAATCGGGCTCGCCCCTGTCCGTTGTGTGATCTGGAATGTGCTCGATCTGCGCGATCAATTTCGGGATATCCACATTATCTACGGAGCTCGCTCGATGGGCGATCTCGTGTACAAGCGCGAGCTGGAAGAGTGGAAATCGATGCCCGGGGTGAATACCGTCGTCACTGTGGATCCGGGAGGCGAAACGCCGGAGTGGACAGGAGAAGTGGGTTTCGTCCCCACCATCGTTGAGAAGGTGGCGCCGCCCGCGAAGGATTCTGTCGCCATTGTCTGCGGCCCTCCCATCATGATCAAGTACACGCTCCCCGTACTGCAGAAGCTGGGCTTCACCGACGATTGCATTCTTACGACGTTGGAGAACCGCATGAAATGTGGCTTGGGGAAATGCGGACGCTGCAACATCGGCAGCGTGTATGTGTGCAAGGACGGACCCGTGTTCACCGCCACGCAGCTCAAGGAGCTTCCCGAAGAATACTGAGTGCCCGTGACTGAAAATGAAAAGGTCCGCCGTAGCGGACCTTTTTCATTTTCACGAAGTCAATGGATTACTCCACGACCGGCTCCGGTCGATTGAAGAGACGGCGCACTCGTACGGCGATCTTCTTTTGCACTTCTTCGAACCATGCGAAATACGTGGGGACCACGACGAGCGTCAGGAAGGTGGACACCGTGAGCCCGAAGATGATCGCGATGGCCAACGGCCTCCACATATCGGCGCTTTCGGCGCCGATCACGAGCGTGAACTTCCGCCAGTCGATGTCGACCCCTGTTGCCAGAGGCACCACGCCGAGCACCGTGGAGGCTGCGGTGAGGAGCACGGGACGCAGTCGGGTCCGACCGGCCTGCAGGAGGGCTTCTTCGATCGTCATGCCCGATCCCTGCAGGTGCTTGGTAAAGTCCAGCAACACGATGGCGTTCTTCACCACAATGCCCGCCAGCGCGATCACGCCGACACCCGTCATGATCACGCCGAACGGTGTGCCTGTTACCATGAGTCCGATGAACACACCGATCAAGGACAGGAGCACTGACGCCATGATCACGAAGGGGACCTTGATCGAGTTGAACTCCGCGACGAGGATCAGGAAGACGAGCAGGATGGTGATAAGGAAAGCCTTACCGAGAAAGCTCGCGGCCTTGTTCTGTTCTTCATCCTCTCCTGAATATGCAATCGAATAGCCCTGAGGGAGTTCGAAGGTGGCCAGCTTGGCCTTCACTTCCTTGAGCACATCGTTCACTAGGCGTCCAGATGCATCGGCGGTAATCGTGATCACCCGCTTCATATCCTTCCGCTTGATCGAAGAGATTCCACTACTCTTCACAACGGTGGCGACCGACACGAGGGGCACTGAAACCTGCTGGCCTCGTCGGTTCATGAAGGTGATCTTCAGGTTTTCGAGATCCCGGATGCTCTTGCGCTGATCTTCCTGCAGGCGGACGGTGATCTTGTACTCATCCTCTCCAACGCGATACTTCGACGCCTCCACGCCATTGATGGCAGATCGAACCATCGAGGCCACCATCCGGGTATTGAGTTCGAAGAGGGCGGCCTTTTCTCGATCCACGATCACCTGGATCTCGGGCTTGCCGGCATTGTAGTCATCCTTGAGATCCACCAGATTCGGGATGGTGCGAATTTGGGTCTGCACCTTTTCGGCAAGCTGGCGAAGAACGAGAAAATCATCGCCCGAGACTTCAATGCTGATGGGCGCTCCCACCGGAGGTCCCATCTGGGGACGATCGACCTTGATCTCTCCACCAGGAATATCTTTGACCGCATCGCGCATCTGCTCGATGGTCGCGAAGGTATTCTGGGATCTCTCATCCTTCTTGTAAAAGCTGATCGAAACCTGGGATTTGTTCGTGGTTCCCTGACCACCCATGTCGAAAATATCGGTGGAAGTCCCGACATTGGCGTTCTTAAATTCCATATCCTTGACGCCTTTCACCGTTTTCACCTTCTCCTCGACACGAAGTGTCACTTCGTTGGTCAAATCAAGCGGGGTGCCCGACGGCATGGTGATATTCACCGTGGCCTGATTCGGCTGAGTACTGGGAAAGAACTCGACACCGAGCCCCATGGCGCCATACGCCATGAACACCGCGACGAGAAACACGATGGATCCGGCAACCACCTTTCCTTTATGAGATAGGGCGTAGCCGAGCACTTTGACATAGGCTTCCTGAGTGCGAGGAAAGAACTTATCGTCCACCCAGTGGTAAATGATGGTGAAGGGGTTGTACTTCTTCCACCAGTGAGGATGCTCGAGGGAGGCCTTGGCCTTGGCGATTTCCTTCTTGTAATTGATCCACCGACTGCCTTGGACGGGACTGATGACAAACGCCACCAGGAGGGATGCCAACATGGTGCAGATCACGGTGATCGGGAGGAAACTCATGAATTCTCCCACAATGCCTGGCCAAAACAGCATGGGAAGAAAGGCCGCGATGGTGGTAAAGGTGGACGTGGCCACGGGTACCGAGATCTCGGAGGTCGCCTCCTTGGCCGCGACGTTGGGATCCTGATCGTACACCTGCTGATGTCGATAGATGTTTTCGATCACCACGATGGCATCATCCACCACGATCCCCAGCACAAGCACAAGAGCGAAGAGCACAATGAAGTTGAGCGTGATGCCCATCGCGTTCAGCACGATGATACCAATTAGCATGGAGAACGGGATGGCCGTGGAAATGAGCATGGCGTTCTTCACGCCGAAGAACATGAACAGCACCATGATCACGAGAAACATTCCCGTCAGGATGCTGTTTTCGAGTTCATACACGGAGTCCTTGATACGGATGCTCTGATCATTGGTCACGGAAAGGTTGATTCCCTTCGGAAGGATCTTTCCTTCTTCCGTGACGATGTTCTTGACCTCATCGGCGATCTGAACAAGGTTCTCTCCCGCACGCTTCTTGATCGAGAGCGTTACCACGGATTTGTCGTTCAGGCGTGAATAGGTCTTGCGATCCTCGAAGGAATACGTGACCTGTGCCACATCCCGCACGTAGATCGGCTTGCCATTGCGGGTCTTGACCACAATGTCCTTGATCGGTGTAGGATCGGTGTATTCGCCCGGGACGCGAATGGTAAAGTCCGTCTTCCCATTATCCACCGACCCACCCGGGATGGTGACGTTTTCGCTCCGCACGGCATTGGTGATGTCGTCGAAGCTCACATCGTAGCCCTGCATCTTGTTCACGTCGCAGTTGATCTGGACTTCGGGCTCCAGATTGCCCGAGATGTCGGCGCTGAGCATGCCGGGAATGGCTTCGAACTTGTCCTGCAGGCGATCGCCCACTTCCTTGAGTCGTGCCATGCCGACGTTGCCTCCCACCGTGACGAACATGATGGGAAATTCGCTGAGGTTGATTTCCTTGACGACGGGCTCGAGAATATCCGTAGGGAGCTTGGGCTTGGTGCTGCTCACCTTGTCACGGACCCGACGCAACGCTTCGTCGATATCGACTCCCGTGTTAAACTCCACCTTGATGGTTGCCAGACCTTCGCTCGCCGACGACGTGATGAGCTTCACGTCCTTGAGCGTTTTCAACTCGCGTTCGAGGGGCTGTGCAATGAGTCCCTCGATGTCGGTGGGACTGACACCGATATAGGGGACGCTCACCACCACGATCGGGATGGTGATATCGGGAGAGGCCTCCCGTGGCATTTCCAAGTATGACTGGGCGCCCACCAGAATGATGATGAGCATGAAGATATACACCGCGATGCGGTTGTCGACTGCCATTTTCCAGATTTTCATGATGCGTGGCTCCGGGGATTAGTTCTGCACGGAGACGCGTTGGCCCTGGGCCACGTTCTGAAATCCGAGGGTGATGAGACGATCGCCAGCCTGCAATCCTGAAAGAACCTGCACGCGATTGCCGTTGGTTCCGCCGAGTGTCAGGACGCGCTCCTCGGCTCGCCCTTCCTTCTCGACATACACGACATAGCGATCCTTGTCCACATGCTGAATGTAGTCGCTTTCGATGACGATGGAGTTGGGACGCGTGGCCAGCTTGATGTCGAGGGCCGCGATCATGTCGGGCTTGAGTTTCATGCCGGGATTTGAAAGCATGATCTCGATCGGAAAGGTGCGATTATCCTTCGAGACCGCCGCTCCCACAAAGCCGATCTTGCCCGAAAAACGCTCCCCGGGATAGGCATCGATCGTGAAGCTCACCGGATCCCCGATCTTGATGACGCCGGCGTATCGCTCGGGAATTCCGGCCGCGATCTTGATCTGCTGAAGTTCCACCATATGGGCTACCGGGGTGCCCATTCCCACCATTTCTCCGGCATCGATGAGGCGATCGTCAAGAACTCCGGTGATGGGACTGGTGATCACGGTGCGATCGAGTCGCGCCTTTGCCAAATCCATCTGGGCCTTCGCCGCGTCTCGCTGATACTCGATGGTCTTGAGCTGAAGCTCCGAAATGGCATTCTCATCGAAGACCCGCTTCTGTTTTTCATAGTTGGTTTGCGCGATTTTGTACTGGGCCTGGGCTGCCTCGAATCCAGCCTTCAGCAAGGCATCATCAAGACGTGCGATCGATTGTCCCGCCGCGACGCGAGCGCCCTTCGCCACCAGCCATTTCAGGAGACGCCCTCCTTCTTCGGCGGGAACCATGACGTCCTGGGTGGACTGAACCGTCCCGGTCGCCTGAATAAGTTCATCAAAGGCTGTTGTTTCGAGGGGAAGAACCTCGACATTGACAGGGTGATCATTGATATCGGTACGGGTGGACGCTTCCCCCTTTTTTCCGCAGGACGAGACGAGGAGTCCTGCGGCGAGGAAAAAGAAGACGAGAAGAGTGGACGTGTGTAGAGGTTTCATAGGTATTTCGTTCCGTGAGATGGTCATGCGAAAGGACGGGAAAAGCAATCATGGTTTCTGGGAGCTCCCGAGGGCGTCGCTCTGCCCCCGCGAGACGCGGCACGGTATCGATCCCATGCCTGGACAGGATGGACCTTCCGTGTCATCATTCCTTTGAATTGGGATGTCCGTAAAGGCACAGAATCTCTTCGAGATCGATCCGTGCCATGGTGTAGTCGAAGATGGCCCTGATGCGATTGAGGCGTGCCGTCAAAAGCGCCAGGTCCGCATCGTTGACCTCGAGCTGGGTACCTGAGCCGGTGGAATACCGCGTCCGCGCAATGGAGTATCCTTTTTCCGCTTGGGTCACCGTTTCACCCTGAGTTTCATAGCGCTTGCTGGCCTCATCCAATTGCAGGGCGATGGACTGCACCTTCGAGCGAAAGGCTTCGGTCGTCAGAAGGAGTTGTTCCTCCGATTTCATGAAGTCCATTTTCGCCTGACCGACACGAGCTGTGGTCTGAAATCCGTTGAAGAGGTTGAGATTGAGCGAGAGCCCCACTGTGGAGGATCGTACGAAATCGTTGGACCCAAAGGAAAAAACATTCTTCTGGGCCTGCCACTGGTAGTTGCCGAAGGCCGACAGCGTCGGAAGGTACTCCGATCGATTGATCGCGATCAGTTCCTCGTTCACGCTTTTCTGATACTCGAGGGCCTTCAACATGGCGTTGTTTTCGGTGAGGGCCTGAGCCGCACTCGATAGAATCCCGGGATCGACAGGTTGGAAGGTGAGTTCCCCGCTGATTTCGAGAGAGTTTTGTACCGGTACGCCCAGGATGATTTTCAATCCGTTGAGGGCTTCCTGCACCTGGCGTTCCACGCTGAGAACCGCAGGACGAACGTTCTCGGTCTGCACTCGCGCACGCAGGAAGTCGTATTCCGACACGACCCCCTGTTTGTACAGCACTTCGACATTGCGAAGATTATCCTCGGCGTTGCGCAAACTGCTACGAGTCATTTCGAGAACGCGCTGTGCATACAGGACGCCATGAAATGCCTTCCGTACCGACGCCACGGTGCCATTGTATTTGGCGCGATACAGTTCCCGGGCGGCTTTCTGATAGATTTTCGCCGTGCCGACGCCTTCAAACACGGCCGAATTGAACAGAATCTGCGTGGCAGAGAATCCGAACTGGATGGAATGATCCGCTCCGATTTCAATGGGCGTGATGCGTCCACTTCCCGGGTTGGCGAAATCGGGGAGAAAGAACACCGTCTTCTCGATCGCTCGCGAATATTGCCCCGTCGCAGAAAGGGACGGCAAGGCATTGCCTATGGCTTCGGTGACCTTTTTGTTGGCTTTTTCCATGTCGAGCTCGGCCATCTTGAGGTCGCGGTTGTTGGCCACCGCCATCCGAATGGCCTCGTCGAGGGTCAGTGCCTGTGCGTGGAGCGGAGAAGGACCCGCGAGAAGCAAGAGCCAGGCGGCGGCGAAAACAAAAATGGATTTGGTCATATCTGATCCGTGAAAAGGTGATGTTACGAATGTGTCGGGAGCGCGCTGTCCAGGGACTTCAATCCCGCCAGCACGGTAAACTCCATGATATGCACGCCAATGGCGACCTCGCGGTCGATTTCTTCTGTACTCAAGGGACGCATGCGTAACGTGCCATGACTTTGGGATGGTGTGCACCCGAGAACCGTGCATCGAAACTGCGCAAGAAGCGTGCTCATGAACGTCATCGTGAAACGGCGAGGTTCGATAGGGAAGGTCCCTCCCGCGCTCAGAACTCGATGCAGGGGGGCCTCCAGCGCCTCGATGATGGACTGGAAATGAGAAAATATCCGCTCGATGTGCTCGGGCGTATGAAACTCACGCATGATGATGGAAAGAACGTCGATGCGTTCGAACATGGCACGCAACAGAGACGTTGCTTGAAGCTGGAAGGCCTCGAATAATCCGTATTTCGGATTCATTCCGATCTCCCGGGTGATCACCGTCAGAGAATCCAACCCTTCCACCACCACGGCATAAAACAGCTCTTCTTTATTCTGAAAGTAATTGTACAAGGTAACCTTCCCGAATTCCGCTTCATCGGCAATCTCGTCGAGAGTGGCCTGGGAATATCCCTTCGTGGCAAAAACCCTGGTCGCGGCACGGAGAATTTCTTCCCGACGGAGGAGGCGTTCTCTCAGCTTCCGCGCCTCTGTGCCCTTTATTTTGTCATCCATCACAACTCCGTGTTCATAATATGACTGCTAGTCATATATAAAACTAATGCTTCAGATTCTGAATTGCAAGTCTCCATAAAAAACCGAGCGTACAAAAAGAAAACCGTCCATTCGTTCAGTGACTGAAAGTCACAATACGAATCGACGGTAAAAAGTTTCGGAGATCGAAAATATCAGAAGGGGCAGGTCACCCGCAGGGCCCAGCCATCGGGGCGGCCGTTGTATCTCAGAGGTCGGGATTCCACGCGGATCGCGGCAATTCCCTTCGCGTTGTAGTCGCGTACAAGAAACGAGGCCTGAATGGCACTCCAGATGCGGTTGATAATCAGTCCCGCCACCACGAAACGAGAGGCATTACGCATTTCATCAGACAAAACCCGTAAGTCGTTATATTTAGTTCGATTGGATCTGGAATCCCAATTCCACGAATAGCCCTGCGCAGGATCCTTTGGATACAGTTCTTCCAAGGATCGATCCAACAGCTTCATCGAATTGTAGGCATCGAGGTTATCGAAATTGCCGATATCGACGAAGTACTGGTCCGACTTCCCTCCCGTTCGAACTCCCGCATGGGTCACGGCAAAACTCCGGGCATCATCCTCGATCCATCCGGAATACGCAGTAAAACCCGCGAACCCCATCCAGAGTACCCCCTCGGCGATAAAGGCCGGTATGGCACGATCCGTTCTCCCCGCATAGACCTCTCCCATTCCAGGAAGAAGAAGAGAGTACATGACAGCTTGAAAACGGGATTTCGGAATAAATTCACTCGTGGCCTTCCACACAGGGGACGACAGTGGGACGGATTCGGGGAGATACGATAGGTTGCTCTGATCCGTCTGTGCGGCCAGCGCCAAAGGGATCAGAACGAAAAGCGCTATGGTGAATAATCGAGTCACAGGCATCCTATGAGCAAAATCGGAAGTGATTCGGTACGGAAAAAGGCGGAATTCCATCACCCGCAGAAAGGGTGTCATTCCGCGACGGCGGGATCCGGGAGTCGTTTCAACGGAATGAAACGATAACCACGTTTTCGAAGTCTTTGCATCTGCTCGGAATAGAAGCGCAGATTGGCGTCCGTCAGGCGGAGCACGCCGATGGCCACCCCTCCTTGATCGGCGACCGCCGCGATATCGTTCATGCGCGTCACAAGGTTGCTTTCGGTGGTGGAGCGATCCAGGTAAGTAAGAGAGGCGGGCTGAATCACACGAAAGCCATTTCGGGTCAGTTCTGCTTTTGCCAGCGCTTCGTTGGTCCCCACGGCATCCTCGGTTGTCACCATCGCAAACCGCGCGGCGGGAAAGGATTTCACGATCAATCGGAGCTTCGCCTTGATTTGCTCGGTGCTCATGTCTTCGGAAACGGCAAACCTGTTTTCCGCTACCCGGCTCTGATAGAAATGGATGTGGAGCAGGATTTCCTTTCCCGCCAGCTTGAGCTGTTCGTAGGGTTGCTGCACATCGCGGCTCGGCACAAGCACGCAAGCCACCGGATCCCGATAGCTCAGGAAACTGGCCAGATCTCCATCAGACGTCTCATCCAGATCATCCACCAGAAGGGCGATGTCTCCACCAGACCGAGACAGCGTGCTCTTGGGGGTGAGAATGATCGTCTGGTTGACTCGAGGTCCGAATTTCACGTGCATGAACAGTTGCTGCGTCTTGGCATTCTCCACGGCGTACACATGTCCCTCGTGACGCGAGACGAGGTCATCGAGATCGAGCTGCACCGTGGCCAACGGTAAATCGGGCGGCACCGGCACCACCCACTCCTGTCGCACAAATTCACTTTCCGAAAATCGAATCGTTTTCTTGACGATCCAGGATTCCTTCAGTCCGTAGGATTCCAGAATTCGCACGATCTCCCCCTGAAGAACCGCCACATCGGTCTTTTCCTGTGCGATCCGGTATTTCTCGATGTTCGGACGAACCAAGACCACCAGACGCCCGGCAAGAAACAAGGAGCCGGCAATCACGCACAGGATGATGAGCACACCTGTGCCGCGAGGCCAGCGAGACCGAGCCGTCTCATCCTTGGACTGCCCCTGCGTTCCCACTCGATCATCCATGCCGGAATCCATCACTTAGCGCCCACGAAACTCCGGTGGTCTCTTTTCCAGAAAGGCGCGTGTCCCCTCTCGAAAGTCCTCGGTCCCGCAACACAGTCCAAAGAGCAGAGCCTCCTGCTCGAGTCCCTGATCGAGGGATTGCTGCAATGTGGCGCGAAGAGCTTCGAGGGTCAGCCGCACCGCGATGGGTCCCTTAGCCAGAATCGTATTCATGACATCGCGTGCCGCATCGAGCACCGACCCTTCGGCAACCACGCGATTGATCAGGCCAATGCGTGCCGCTTCTTCGGCCGAGATCATGGCCCCGGTGAGCAACAATTCCGCTGCGCGCCCAAATCCAATCAAACGCGGGAGGCGTTGCGTGCCACCGTATCCTGGCAGGATTCCGAGCTGGACCTCGGGCTGTCCGAATTTCGCGTGTGGCGAAGCCAGTCGAAAGTGGCAGGCCATCGCCAACTCACATCCTCCTCCGAGCGCGAATCCATTGACCGCGGCAATCACCGGCTTCGCGGCATTCTCGATACGGGAAAACACCGCTTGTCCGAATCGCGAGAAGGCTCTCCCTCCCATGGGATCCTGGGTGGATAGCTCTTTGATGTCGGCCCCGGCTGCGAACGCCTTTTCTCCGGATCCGGTAATGATCATGCCTCCGATGGCGGGATCGCTCTCCAAAGAGCCCAACACATGATCGATTTCCACAAACACCTGGTGATTGAGGGCATTGAGCTTTTCCGGTCGGGAGAGAGTCAGAATGCCGACCCCCTTGTCCACTTCCCAACGAATGTGAGTATATTCCATGAGCGGTATGTGTCTGATGAGTGAATCCAACTTTTCTGAAAAGTACGGCATTTCCATCGATTTTCCGTTCCGAGCGTCCATCCTCCATTCATGATGACTCCGAGCCTGCCTTCGTTCCCATTTCGGTGCGCCGTGGCGTGTGCGATCGCCATAAGCGTCCTCACATGCACCCCTGCTCTGGCACAGCCCCATCCGGGTGCACAGCCCCGTGCACACCGTCAGCCAGCGGCACAACGGAAAGCGCAGAATCGGATCACGGTCAATCCGGATTCCTTGGCTTTCTTGCATATTGGGGTGGAACAGGGCCTTTCTCAAAGCTTCATCAATTGCATCCACCAGGATCGCTATGGTTTCATGTGGTTCGGGACCCAGGATGGACTGAACTTCTTCGATGGGTATACCTTCCGCCACTATCGTCATGACCCCGAGGATTCCACTTCCATTCCCTCGAATATTGTTGCCAGTCTGATCGAGGACCGACAGGGCAATCTGTATATCGGAACTACGGGCGGTGGACTTCTCTTTTTCGACCGCATGCGGTTCACCCCAATTCCCCTGCCCCCCAGCCTTCCCGCGGATTTGTACGACAGTCATATCAGCGCCCTCCATCTCGATCGCGACGGAGCCCTCTGGATTGCCACACGGAGCCGTCAGATCTTTCGCTACCAACCTGATACGAAAGCAATCACACGATTTCCGGTGCCACAAAACGGATCGTCCTTCGCCCCCGTGTATGTGCGGGACTTCATGGAGGATCAGCAGGGACGGTTGTGGGTGGGTCTCGACCTGGGAGGGATCGCCATCATCGATCGCAATTCGGGAGCATTTCGCCATATCGAGCTTCCCGGCACTTTTGCTTCACGTTCCCGCACATTGAATGTACTGACCCTGGCCGAGGATTGGTATGGGAACATTCTGATTGGCACCCATTCGAAGGGGCTCGTGATTCTTCATCCCAATGGTGGCTTCAGCCACCTTCTCCCATCCGAGGTCATCCACACCATCGTGCTCGATCCGGTACGTAAAAAAATATGGTTGGGCTTGGAAGGTGATGGGGCCTGTCTTCTCGATCCGGTGACGCGGGATCTGCTCTCCCTCCAGTTCGATCCGGATAATCCTCATTCCCTATCCTCGATGACCGTGCGCACGGTGTATGTCGGTGCACATGGTGAAACCTGGATCGGAACCACGGGGGGCGGCCTGAATCTCGCATACGCGAGAAGAGCTGTTTTCCACCTCCTGTCGGTTTCCCAGCGCGGGCCCCGTCGCTTGACCTTCGCCAGCGTGCGCAGCATTCACCGCACCCCTGATGGTATGGTCTGGGTGGGAGGATACCGAGGACTCGATGTCGTGGATCCCTCGCCTATGGGGAAGCTCCTGTTCTCGGAACCCACCATGGTACCGTATTGCATGCTTCCCTGCCCCGGATCTCCCGATCTGCTTCTCATTGGAAAGGAAGGCTCCGGATTGACGTTGATGAACTGGAAGACGCGTCGCCCTGTGCCGCTCCGAGGGGTATGGAAGCGGATGCAATCACTGATGCCTCCGGATTGCCGCGTCTATGCGATGCTCTATGATAATCACCGCACGATGTGGATCGGCACGCAGCACGGCCTCTTTGAATGCGACCTTCGCACGGGAATGGTGATCGTGCATCAACATTCCGATCGCGATTCCACATCCCTCCCCCAGGGTTCCATCCGTGCGATGCATCGCGATGACAACGGCACGGTATGGATGGGCTCCGATCTGGGCGGACTCGTCTACTGGAACCCCGGCCGTCGTCGTTGGGAAACTCCTGTCGTGGCAACGGATCCGCGTTCGGTCTCGGCCTGGAATCTCGTCCGGGAGAACTGCGTCAACGCCATTGCCAGAGATCAACACGGGGTTCTGTGGATCGGAACCGCCAATGGCCTTGTTCGCTTCAACCGCTCCACGCATCGATTGAAAAGCTACTCGACTCAGGATGGAATGCCGAATAACGTGGTATATGCGATCCTCGAGGATCGTCTGGGAGCCTTGTGGCTCAGCACAAATCGTGGAGTGAGTCGATTCCTTTCGGCGACAGGAGAATTTCGAAATTTCGACGAAACCGATGGATTACAAAACAACGAGTTCAATGCCGTTTCCTATTATCGGTCCGATGATGGCATGCTCTATTTTGGAGGGATCGGCGGCGTTACCTATTTCCAGCCAGAAAATATTCGATTCAACGAGGTTCGTCCGCCCGTTGTGTTCACGGCCCTGCGTGTGTTTAACAAGGAACGCTCCCTGCCCCTTCCGATCTATAAAATGCGGGAGATCGTGTTGGAACCGGAGGAGAATGTCTTTTCCATCGATATCGCCGCACTGAATTTCTACCTCACCGGAAAGAACCAGTATATATACCGGCTCGAGGGAACGCATTCGGATTGGGTGCAGCTCGGAACCCAGAGGAGCATCACCTTCGCCAATCTCTCTCCGGGAACCTACATTCTCCATGTGAAAGGAAGCAACAACGATCTGCGATGGAACGATACCGAGGCAATTCTGACAATTATCATTCTGCCTCATCTTTGGCAAACCTGGTGGTTCCGCCTGCTCGGCCTCCTTGCACTCGGCTTCCTGGTTGGCATCATCATCTGGAGGCGTTATCGTGCCATGACAGAGATGAATGTGCGCCTCGAGGTCCTCGTCCGCGAACGCACGCTCGAACTGGAGGAAAGCGAACAAAGTCTGCGTGAGGCCAATGCCACCCGCGAGAAACTGATGTCCATCATTGCGCACGATTTACGCGGACCCTTCGCGGCAATGCTGGGATTCAGCGACATGCTGGACAAGGAGCCCGAGTCGCTGTCCGCCTCCGAGCGTCGTAACGCGCTCGCTCATCTGCACGCATCGATCACCTCAGCCTACGACCTGCTGGATAACATTCTTTCCTGGTCGATGGCCCAAATGCACTCGATCCGACCCGTTCCCGAAGTTCTCCATCTTCGCGACCTGGCGGACGATGTGCTCTCGTCCCTTGAAGTCCTGGCGAGACAAAAGTCCATTCAATGGAATGTGCAGGTCGATCCCGCGCTGGAGGTCTTCGCCGATCGTGATACCCTGTCTGTCGTTCTCCGCAATCTGGTGTCGAATGCGATCAAATTCAGTCATCCCCTTTCCAGTATCGCCCTCGTTGCCGATGAGCATGATTCTATGGTTCGCGTGCGCATCACCGACACTGGAGTGGGCATGAGTGAAGAACAGATCGCAGCCATTCGTTCCGCGCAGCTGAACAGCACACGAGGCACACGCAACGAAAAGGGGACGGGACTCGGCATGCGCATCTGCATGGAACTCGTCCAGCTCAATCAGGGTCGTATGGAAATGGAAAGTGCACGCGACCGAGGCACCACCATCGCGGTGTTTCTCCCCCTGCCGCCGAACGACTCTCCATCCCGCACATAAAAAAAGCCGGTCCCGAAGGACCGGCTCCTCGCGACACTCTGACGTCGCACGCATTTCTCTGCGTCTTACACGATTCCCTGCGCGAGCATGGCATCGGCAACCTTCACGAAACCGGCGATATTCGCGCCTGCCACGTAGTTGTTCTTGAAACCGTACTTCTCCCCAGCGGCGAGACAGGACTCGTGGATGTTGACCATGATCTTATGAAGATGGTTGTCCACTTCCTCACGAGACCAGCTCATCCGAATGCTGTTCTGGGTCATTTCGAGACCAGACACGGCCACGCCACCGGCATTGGCAGCCTTGGCCGGACCGTAGAGCATCCCGGCGTCGAGCAACATCTTGGTGGCTTCGAGCTGGGTCGGCATGTTGGCGCCTTCGCAGAAGCACTCACAGCCATTGGCAATGAGATTCTTCGCATCTTCCACGCCCACTTCGTTCTGCGTCGCGCATGGCAGCGCGATGTCGCACTTCACTTCCCACGGACGCTTGCCCGCATGGAAGGTCGCGCCGAACTTATCCGCATAGGGCTTCACGACGTCCTGATTGCTGGCACGCAGATCGAGCATGTAATCGATTTTCTCACCACTGATGCCGTTCGGGTCGTGGACATAGCCGTCGGGACCGGAAATGGTAACCACCTTTCCGCCGAGTTCGGTCGCCTTCAGTGCGGCACCCCAAGCCACGTTGCCGAAGCCCGAAATACACACGGTCTTGCCATCGAAGCTCATGCCGCGGGTTTTCAGCATTTCGTTGGCGAAGTACACCACGCCGAAACCGGTGGCTTCGGGACGAATCAAACTGCCACCCCAGCTGATACCCTTGCCCGTCAGCACTCCTTCAAACACATTCTTGACACGCTTGTACTGGCCGAACAGGAAGCCGATCTCGCGTCCCCCGACGCCGATATCCCCAGCCGGAACGTCGGTGTTGGCGCCGATATGACGATAGAGCTCAGTCATGAAGCTCTGGCAGAACCGCATCACTTCGTTGTCCGATTTCATCTTCGGATCGAAATCCGATCCGCCCTTTCCACCGCCCATCGGAAGCGTGGTCAGACTGTTCTTGAAGATCTGCTCAAAACCGAGAAACTTGAGGATGCTAAGGTTCACACTCGGATGAAACCGCAATCCGCCTTTGTATGGACCAATGGCACTGTTGAATTCCACGCGATACCCGCGGTTGATCCGCACTTCACCGTTGTCAGCCACCCAGGGAACACGGAAGGTCACCGCGCGCTCGGGCTCGACGATACGTTCGAGAATCTTCGCCTTCCGATACTCGGGATGCTTTTCAACCACCGGCCACAGGGTCTCCACGACTTCGTGCACTGCCTGAAGGAATTCCGGTTCATTGGGGTTCTTGGCTCTGACTTCTGCCATGAAGTCTTCAAATGCGGTTGCCATTGCGGCTCCTTACGATTTGTGAACTATTACAGGGATGAACAGACATACGGCTGCAAATTGCGAAAACCGTCCTCAAAAATACCAAATCTCTCCTCTGAAAGCAAAAGGAATTCTCTCATTCGTGAATTGTTTGGCGTATCTTCGCTCCATCGATCCAATTTTTCAACGATAGTTGGATCGCGGATTATCCTCTGGTTCAGATATTCGGTTTATTTGATTGCATAAGAACAAGTTACTCTTGCATTTCGACTTTCTTTTCCTTATCGTTCTCATCATGACTCCCTTCGCTTACAACGTGGAAGAATCTTCCGGGCCATGGTATGGAAGATGGAAAAATCGAAGGACGCTCATCATCGCGATGGGTGTGCTTCTGGTCGCGTTGTTCATTCTGTTCAGCAACAAGGGAGTGGTCCGTCGCATCATGCTCGAGCAGGAACTCGTCGCGGTACAATCCCGCGTCACGAACCTGCAGGCCGAGATTGCCGCGCTGAAAATTCAGCGGCAGGAACTTGTCTCCGATAGCGCGGCCATCGTGCACGTTGCGCGAGAACAGCACGGAATGATCCGTCCTGGAGAAACAGTCTTCCGAATCCGTTTTCAACCTGCCGAGTCCACGGAATGAACATGCTCGGTATCGACGTTGGGGCCACCACTATCAAGGTCTCCGTCTGCTCCGCTCCCGATATTCTCCTTACTGATTTCTCTCTCCCAACCCGCGCCCACGAAGGGCCCGACGCGGTTCTGGACCAAATCCACGAAGGGATTTCCCAGGGCTTGGCGCTCTGTGACACTTCGCCCTTGGGTATTGGACTGGGGATGCCGGGAACCATCGATCACCACGCAGGGACGGTCTCCTGGCCTCCCAATCTTCCGGGGTGGGGTGTTCGCCCTCTGCTTCGTCTTCTCAAAGATCGTTGGAAGCTACCGGTTCGCATCGAGAACGATGCCAATTGCGCTGCCCTCGGAGAGGCCCGATTCGGAGCGGGACGTGGACACCCGTCGTTTCTGGGCGTCACTCTGGGTACGGGCATCGGTGCAGGCATTATCGTCGATGGGCACATCTTTCATGGAACCCTCGGCTTCGCAGGCGAATTGGGACATCTTTCGATCGACGGAGAGGGCGCCCTGTGTAAATGCGGAGGTCAGGGCTGTGTAGAAGCCTATCTCGGCATCGAACCCTTTCTGCGGCACGCCAGGGATACGATCGGTCGCGAGGGAGGCGGCATGCTCTCGTCACTGGTCGCCACCACACCGGAAGCATTGACTCCCAAACGCATTGCAGAAGCGGCGCGACAGGGTGATCCTCAGTCCATCGGCCTCTTTGCGTGGTATGCCCGGCATCTGGCCATGGCACTCGCCAGTGCAATCAACCTGTTGGATCTCCCCGTCATTATTCTCGGAGGAGGAATCGCGGGAGCGGGGGCTCCCCTGTTCGCTCCTCTTCAGTCTGAGCTTCCGCAACGAGTACTTGCCGCGCATCGGGATCGCATACGCGTCCTTCCGGCGGAACGAGGCAACCAGGCTGGCATGCTTGGTGCCGCCTCTCTGTTTTTCTAAGTGGTATTCCCGAAAATCCGACTTGATTTTCCCCGTGCGTTTTCTAGATTGGACGTGTGACACGTACCACGTCAGATATCGAAGAAATCCGGGTTCTCCTTCTTACCCGCATGGCTCATCGTTTGCGAGATCGATATCCCGACACCGCAGCAGCCTGCTGTGAAGAAATCCTTGTGGCGATGACCTCTTTCGACGGGGATCCCGAGCTCCTGGAACATTGCCTTGCCCTCGATCGCATTCGCAGGGGACAGTATGGGCGCTGCGTTGCCTGTGGAAACGATATCCCTCTCTCCGATCTCCGGATCCAACCCACCCGTCACTTCTGTCCTCCCTGCGCCATTCGGCTTACCGATCATCCCCCGGGCCCTCTCTCAGAGAATCCATCATGATACGGAGTCGACGATCCACCACGGGATCGTCGGAATCCAGACTCCGGAGGTCTCCCGTCCATTGGTCCAGGTACACTCGAACCACGGCCCGTCCATCGATCACCTCGAAATACCATTCCTGATCGTCTCCCACATCGACGATGTCGCCGTTTCGAATTCTCATGCCCGGAAAGAGTGTGCGAACGATGGCTCGTGCCTCGTTCGGGGATAGGCGCTTGTGGGTCAGACGGGGACTCTGCAGAAACACGCGTGCATCCACCGCCCCCGCGCTGGTATAGGCGGTATCGGCCAGGGGAAGGAGCGAGATACGCAGCTCCTGGGATTCCTGGGAAGGCAGGGCCACTGCCACGGGGCGAAATCCCTCGGCCCGCACATAGAGACTATCTGTCTCGCGGAGACAACGTACGCGGAACCATCCGTCGGGGTCCGTACGGACAGCCCTGCCTCGTTCTGCCTTCGGTGCGATCCAGGCTCCCGCGATTCCTTCATCCCGGCCTTCGTGCACGACGCGCCCTCGCACGTCCCTCTCCCCGCTGCCGCAGGCGGCAAGGAGCACCGCGACCAGCCCCCATCCCATCACCAGCGAGGCGCGGTTCATTTCCCCGTTCCCGAGATCTCGAGCAGCCGACGGTGGAGCGAACCCGCTTCGTCGAGTATCTCGAGACGCAGCGTCACGAATCGGATATCAAGGTCCGATATTTTCGATATCAACGGTCTCATCTTCACGATGTCCTTTGCCGTCGTCACCACCAGAAGAGAACGCGTGTCGCGAGCGTGGCGCGCGATCATGTCCAGATCGGCCCACGTGAAGACATGGTGATCGCCGAAGCGCAGCGGACACCATTGCCACGCTGGATAGTCTCGCGCAAGCATGGCTTCAAACGAGGCAGGGTTCCCGATGCCGCTGACAACCATCGCGGATCCGGCAGAATCGGGGAGGGGGGCGTCCTCTCCGAGTGCATCCTTCCATCGATCGAACACGAAGCGAGTGCGGAGCACGGGACAGCCAGCCGTCGCGGCCAAGCGCTGGGCAAGGTCATGAGCTTCCGGGGACAGGTCGGCGCGTGTGAGCAGCACCAGGTCGGCACGCCTCAAGGCAGAGCGCGATTCCCGTAGCCGTCCTTCGGGAAGAACCCGATCGTCGAATACCGAACGCATGGCATCGACGAGAACGATGTTGAGGTCGCGAGCGCAGGCCAGGTGTTGAAATCCGTCGTCAAGGACCACGAGATCGGCGCCCAGTGTGGCGGCCGTGCGCACCCCCCGTCTTCGCTTCGCATCCACGATCACAGGAATTCCGGGAAATCGTTCCGCAATCCAGCGCGGTTCATCTCCTGCCTGTCGGGCATTGAGGAGGGGGCCCTGCCCATGGGACACGACGGCCGGGGCGGATCCGGTTCGTCCATATCCGCGACTGACCATGGCCGGGTGGCAGCCGGCATCGAGAAGAAACTGAAGCACGTATTCCACGACGGGGGTCTTGCCCGTCCCCCCGAGTGAGAGGTTCCCGACAGAAATGACGGGAATGGGATTGGGGGGTGGTGCGAGGGGACTTCGATACGCTGCTTCACGCAGGCGCATGAGGCTTGCATACAGCCACGATACGGGACGGAGCAGGATCATGATGGAAGCTCGGCATTGGCACGGACGGTGAGCGCACGCAGCACGCCTTCCACATACACGCGCTTTCCTTCCATGTCCTCGCGATCCGTGTTGAATGGAATCGCAATCGGGGCCCCCACGATCACGCGGGCCCGTGTCCCGGGATGCGGAATCTCGAAACCATCCCATGATCGGAGCACCGATTTCCGGGCATACCCCAAGGCCACGGGCAGGAGGGGGACTTGTTCGGTTTGCGCCAGTCGAAGAGCTCCCATTTTCATGACATGCCGAGGACCTCTTGGCCCATCGGGGGTGATACAGAGAATCCTTCCTGCTGCCAGGCAGGACCGCATCAGTTCCATGGCATCGGCTCCGCCACGGCTACTGGAGCCTCGCACGACATGGTAACGCCAGGTGGTGAGCAAATCCGCAAGAATGCTCCCATCCTTACTGCGGCTGACCAGCGCAGCGGCCCTTCCCCCGCGCATACGCCACCAGGGCCAGGTCATCGAGCCATGCCAGAAGGCGACGATGAAGGGGTGGCCCGAATTTTCCAGGGCATGAAGGTGCTCTTCTCCTTCGATGCTCCAGCGAACCGTTCGGAAGAGAAGGTGCAAGGCACCACCGAGAAAGGGAGTATACCACATTTCACGGCTCGTACAGTGCGGGACGGCGATCGGCGAAGAGATCGTTCCATTGCGAGAGAGCTTTTCCTCGTGCCGTGGCGGGATCGATATCCGCCTCGATCCAACCGACATCGTTCTCTCCCCATTCACTGGCTACCTCTCCATTGCCCCGCACGATCTGGCTGCATCCGTGAAAGGTGAGGGTATCGGAACCTCGATGTTCAGCCCCGGTACGATTCGCCGTGGCGATGATGACTTTGTTTTCGATGGCGCGCGTGCGCATCACGGGTTTCCAGACGGACGGGGAGGCCACCAGATCTGACGGGTGGCAAATGATCTCCGCTCCTCGCAAGGCGAGCGTGCGTGCCGCTTCAGGGAAGCGCCAGTCGTAGCAGATCATTATTCCCACTTTGGCGTCGCGAAACGAAAAGGGATGAAACCCAAGATCGCCCGGAGTGAAGTACAGAGTCTCCTCTCCGAAGAGGTGTACTTTTCGATACACCTTCAGCGATCCGTCGGGAAAGGCCGCAGCGGCAGAGTTATAGATGCGGGTACCATCCCGTTCGGCGAATCCCGCGATCAGAAGCATGTGTCGCGTCTGCGCCAGATCCCGAAGAAGGGTGCAGGTTCTGCCCGTGGTCGGTTCCGCCATACTGGAGAGGTGGGATTGCGATTCAAAGAAATACCCGGTCGTCGCCAGTTCCGGAATCACGGCGATATCCCAGGACCCCGTGTCACACCATTGTGCAATGGTTTCGCGATTACGATCCGGTTGGAATGGTTCAGGACAAAACTGGAGAGCAGCGATACGCATGATCATTCCGTGCGCGTTGCATATTTCCGATAGCGGTCCAGACGTGGCTCATAGAAGATGATGTTCATCTCCCGATCCCGCAGGGTGCCACCGGAGGGAAAGTAGAAAAAGGTTTCGATCGTCTCTGTGGGTTCCTTGGCGGGACGGTTCCCATCGGCGTAAAACCGAAGTTCGTAGGAGCCCAAATGAAAGGGAGCGGTAGGGAGCTGGATCTGCACGGATTCGATGGAGTAGAGGAAAGGATCGGACATCGCGGTGCCTTTACGGAAGGGTCACTGCCGAGGTGGACAGCGTGGTGTGGCGATCGTCTTCGATGGCCCGTTCCGCGAGTGCGCGGGTCAGATACCAGCGCGTGCTCGTGGTTTTCCAGCCCCACATGGTTTTCCTTTGGAGGAGGATCTTCCAGGTGGAGGGATCTTCGGGATCGTGAGTCAGGACCCACCGTTCGGTGGAGGATATAGGGAAGAATTCGTGCAGCATCGCTGAGACCGGTTCGTGTCGGAATGACCGAAGGTACAACTTTTCAGATCGGCCCGGAAGTTCACTTTCCATGAATACGATCGAGAATCGCCTGGCAGACCGTTTCGGGCAGGATGCCCTCGTGCATCGTGCAGATATGTGGATCCCCAGGACATTGCTGCGCGCAATATTCATCCGGAGGCAGGATCACTGTGGACGGATTACCCCGGGGTCCCCATAACACAGGGGAGCAGGCGGTGAGCGGACAGAACAGTGAGACCGTGGGTCGTTTCAGCGCGGCGGCAAGGTGCATGGGGCCTGTGCTGGACGACACGACAACCTGAGCATGCTCGATCCAGCCCATGAGCAGCCGAAGATCTCCCTCATCATCCGGAAGAAGTACCGTTTCAGGCGCGATCTCCGCGTAGGAGGGAGCAAGATCTCTGCATTGCGGAGGAAGGTGGACGAGCACGCGAAGGCCAGTATGGTGTGCGAGGAGATCGACGAGACGACGATAATCCTCGTGGGTCCAATTCGGAGACGAATGTCCGCTTTCGGGATGAAGAGACACAAGAGGCATACGGCCATCCCATCCGAGGCGCATCAGGAGCTCATGTGCATCCCGTCGTTCGGTTTCGGTGAGTGTGAGTTCAGGCGAAGGAGAAGAGTGCGGAATGCCCAGAGCGGATACCAGATCGAGACAATACTCGGATTCATGTCGAAGCGGGATGTACTTGTGACGACTCACCATGCGACAACCCGTGATGAATTGGTACGGTTTCCAACCTACACTGATTCTGATGGGAATTCCCGCTAAGAACGTCATATACGTATGTCGTGCCGTCGGTAGCATCAGGAGTGCGGCGTCGTAGCGGTGTGTCGCGAGCTGTCGTGTCAGGGCGAGGAAGTGTCGCATTCCTTTCTTTCCCGACACGTCGTCATCGACATGGTGACAATCCACACAGGGATGTCCCTTGAGGAGCGAGGCGGGACGCGGTTGCGTCAGGACGCCGATCTCGGTTTTGGGCAACGCATCCCGAATGGCACGCAGTGACGGAGTTATACATACCACGTCTCCGATACGATCAGGACGAAGGACGAGAATGCGTCTGAGAGCGGAGGGTTGCATGGAGGGAGATCCGTCGAACGGTGAGTAGCAATCGCGATCGAATCCGAGCCTGCATCGAGCGGGAAGGGTGAGATGGATGAGGTGGTTGGTCAGAAAACGTCGGCGCCTCACGAGCGTGCAGCTGTG
>CAYQST010000002.1:0-33996 GCA_964420295.1 uncultured Chromatiales bacterium
TTCTTTTATGCGGTACTGCTTACCTGCTTTATATGCCTTTAATTTGTCTGCTTGTATCCAACGGTAAACGGTAAGATAGGCTACCTTTAACATTTTTGATACCTCGTGAATTGAAAAGTATTTATCTTCTGTCATATTAGTTATATTTATCATTATTTAACATTTTACCTTGAAAATCAACGAGTTTAAGCGACTGAAAACTGTTTAAGTGCTGGCTTATTATCCCAAGTGGGCTAATGGTCGGCGGTAGATTTATGTTTTTGGCGTCGGATATAAGACGATACCAAGTTCGCTGACTATAACCGTTAAACATTGTCCTCAATTCCCGTGGCGTCATTGTGTCAAATACCTGCTTCAAGCCGTAAAGCTGTATGGTACGTTTTAAGCCTAGTTTGGGATTGCGGATTACCAAATCGGCAAGTAAGGACTTGGGGCTACTCGGCTTGTAGTCAAACAATTTTAGCCTTTTACTTTCTAGCTCGCCGAGGTAGTGAAGTAATACTCGTTGCGAAATATCTTGGCTAAATAGGTTTCGGAACGTAAGTTCAGAATTGATACCTAATGTACGGAAAAGTTGACCGATTTTCTGCCTTTTATTTAAGCGAATTTCTATCCTTAGGATTTCTAATCTTTTACGTGCTTGAAAGCTGTCAAATAAACTTAGCTGTAAAGCGCTGTCGTTTTCGATTGCCCGTTTTTCGCTTTTCTTTGCCATTTCAAGGTCTTTTATCTTGTCGTAGAAGGCTACTTCGTACGAATTGCTGTGCCACTTGAAGCTGTGTCCGTCGTTTCGATAATCGGTCTGGTTAATATCAAGCGAAAGTTTAATGTTGGCTTCTTTTATCTTACTTATCAAGTAATGTGGAGTTGTGCCGTCGGTAAGGGGTATATTTTTGGAATAATGAACGGCAGAAACGGGTGCGGAAAGTAAGAGCTTATGAAATACTCTTATACCCATTGTTTTAAGTACTTCTTCTAGCTTATCTATCACAAGAGGAAAACTGTCGTCTGTTAGCTCGTCAAAGTTATTGCCAAATAAGAGCTTGGGAGCAGAAAATTCTATGGATAAAGTGGCCTCTTGCCTACCTGTTGTATTAAATCTTTTAGTCATAGTTAATCTTGGTTTATAAATACCGTTTATCAGCTCTGTTTTTGTCGGGTTTTGTACTAATGTAAAATAACCCCGCAAGGCATTTTGCGTTTCTTTTTGAAAATATGTTTTATCGGTAACCCAAAACATATCTTTACTAAGCAATAGTTTTATTGTGTCCAACATACATTTTCATTACTTCTTCAAACTTAAAAATAATCGCTTGTTCGATTTCTTCTGCTATTGCACGGTTAATTGGGTAAAAGATATTGAAATTACCGTTTGTAGCTTTTCGAGTAGGGTAGGTTAAACGGTATCCGCCTTGTGGTCGGGTATAAATTCCAATCGACCCTAAATGTAGACAGTTATCAAAAACAAAACTGGCAAAGCCCACAAGCCCGTCTTTGGGATTAACTGGTACTATTTGAATTTCACTTATTCGCTTTTGCATACGTTTTCGTTACGTTTACCCGTCGGTCAATTTGTATAAGTAAGGAAAAGAAGTCAGTTAGCCGTTTTAGTTCATTAGCAGGCATAACCGCACCTTGTTTCAGGGTTTGCGGTTTGTTTTCTGGCTTGTCGACTTTGCAGTTTTCCATTAAGCAAAGTCTATGAAACGAGGTGTTAGGTGAAGTTGTATTGCAGTTAGCTAACTATTAGCTAATGCGGAAACTAGAAGTATTTGGGGTTTATCTGAACGGTTGATTTATTGAAAATTAGCAGGTCGTTTATACCAATCTTTAAGGCTATGTGCTTTTGTAAACCGTCACAAGCAGGGTAAAACTTGTCTTTGTTTTCCTTGGTTAGTTCGGCGTCTTTGGTGTCCTCAATTTCTTCAATAACTTCGTCCCACGACCACTCTTTCTTTTTGTTTTTATCGTCTTTAAGTAGCAGTTCAAGGATTTTGGCTCGGAAACTTTCTTTATTTAGTTTTACTTGCTTGCCTTCTACTACCAAAATACCCTTTTTGGGTTCATAGCTTAATTTGGCAGGCGTAACGGGTGTTGCTGTCTTATCTATGGCTATTTCTTCTTTCTTTTCGGCTTGTTTATTTCGTTTAACATATTCGGCTTGAATAGCCCGATAAAAATCGTCGAATTTGGTTAAGGAAATAAGGGTTACCGTAACTTCTGTATCCCAACGGTGAAAAGCGCTATTGTGCTTAAACTCTTGAATAATACCTTGTTCTTGTAGATATTTAAGGCTATCCCAACGGGTTTCGCAGTATTTATCCCGCATACCGATTGTATCGGCTGGGAAAAGGGCGCTAAAACGAATAAGGGACGGTAACAGGTGGATTGTAACGACTGTTTTATGGGTTAGCTGTATTTGCTCGTTTATATCCAAAACTACGTCGTAAATCCGAAGCATATTGATATAGTCGATATTTGAAATGCTGGTCTTATGTTTTAACAAGTATCTTTCGTACCAATCGTCAAAAGTGTCTAGTATGTCTATTTGGAAGTAATTTTTTGTTCCTTCCTGTATTTCTACTGTTTGGGCAAGTTTGCCTTGTGAGGTAGTTTTCTTATCGACTTTAATTATCTTTTCGTCGTCTTGTAGCTGTAAAAGAATGTCATAGGTCATATCCAAACCCACACGGGATAAACCATTACCTTGCCCGAAATACATTTTTGTAAGGCAGTCTTTGCGGCTAAATTGTTTGGCTTCTTTAATTGCTTGGACGACTATTTCTAATTTTTCTTCGTACGTCATAGGTCATTACTTTTTCAAAACTCTACACTTGTATTTTATCATTGTTTAACACTTACCGTCTTGATAAAATAGCTTTATGTTGGAGCGATTAAAGGAAAAGGTACGTGGTTTTAGTTCGGTATTGGATAAGTTTCCCGAAGTAAGGTATGCAGGCGACCCCGTTTTAAGGGAAGTGGCACAAGAGGTATCGGTTGAAGACGGTGTCGAAATAGGAAAAAGACTAGGCGACGTTTTAATGCGTTATCGTAAAGAAGTGGGTTATGGTCGTGGTTTTGCCGCACCTCAAATAGGTGAAAATAAAGCTGTCTTTGTTACTTTTGTTGACGACAAACTAACAACATTTATTAACCCGCTTATTGTGGAACGGTCGCAAGAAACTAACTTTTATCGTGAATTGTGTTTAAGTTCTGGCATTATGGCTGTGGATACTGAAAGACCCGAATGGGTTGTAATGGAATGGGTTGACGAACAAGGCAAAAAGCAAAAAGCAAGGTTTGACGGTTTCTTGGCTAGGCTTTACCAACACGAAGAAGCACACCTTAGAGGTAAACTTAACTTAGACGAGGCTTCGGAAGGTGGCATTGAATTTGCGCTTTTTGACCCGTTAAAAGAACAGTTACGCAAAACTAGGCGTTAATTGCCAGTCCGTAAAGAAGTTTTGCAGTAATTGTAGGTTGACGCTAAACTCTATTTTATGGTTACAGAATGCGTCTACTAGGCGGAGCCCCCAAAGGCCCGTCACAGACGGGCCTTTAGCGTTTCTCCTCATCTCACCAACGCATCGTGTCGCCCGGTCTGCCCTTGGATGCGTTGTCCGGTCCTGCACGGTTCCGTATACTGCCTGCGCTCTGATCGCGTGGAATGTCTGTATCTATTGTCGAGGCCGTCATGAGCCGCACGATTCCCCAGCTCCCCTCCCTTCCCCTCGTCGCCAAGGTCCCCTGGGCAGTATACCATCTCGTGGCTTTTCTTTTCCGGATAGATGGAAAAGTACGCTTCGATGATCTGGCCGAGACTGTCCCGTTTCAGTCCGTGGAGACGGTCATCGAAAAAGTTCAGGTAGAGAATGTTCTGTCTGGGAATGCCCTCGTCCACCATTCGCTGCATGATCTGAAACAGAACGGTGGACTTTCCGCTCCGACGCACTCCTATTAGAACATCGGCCTTGCCCCGCACCGATTCGATGTTCAATTGCCGGGGTACACCGGTTTCCAACGGGGACTCCTGGAAGTCCAAGATCATGGACCGTATCGTCTCAATAAGGGCGCCACTTCTGGTCATTATTATTACCGGTTTATGCTTCAACTGGAAATAAATATAACCAGTTTCGTCAATTCGTGTCAAGATCCTTTTCGGATGAACCCTTCCTCCCCGTGTCGCTCGGTCCGCCTTTCGCGGGCCTCTCCCTTTTCTCACGTTTTCACTGGACAGACCCGCCTCGGCCACCGTATCTTCACAGCTGAAACACCCCACGGGGTGATGCTTCGTGAAGGAAGGAGGTGGCGATGCACGATCTCAGCATTCTTTTAACCTTTGCCGGGGGACTCGTCGGCGCTCTGCTTTTGGGGTACCTGGCCCACCGTCTGAAACTCTCCCCCATCGTGGGCTACCTCGTGGCCGGTATCGTGGTCGGCCCCTTTACGCCCGGCTTCGTCGCCAATCGGGCCGTAGCCGAGCAGTTCGCCGAAATCGGCGTCATTCTACTCCTGTTCGGAATCGGACTGCGCTTTCACCTGCGTGAACTGCTGGCCGTCTGGAGAATCGCCATCCCCGGCGCCCTCATCCAGAGTGCCCTCTCCACCACCATCCTCGCCGCCCTCCTCCACCTGCTTGGCTGGAGCTGGACCTCCGGCTTCATTCTGGGCATGGCCATCTCGGTGGCCAGCACCGTGGTGATGGCCCTGGTACTGGGAGAATGGCACGATCTGCACGCCCATATCGGTCATGTGGCCGTGGGATGGACCGTAGTAGAGGATCTCCTCACCGTGGTGCTCCTTCTCCTTCTTCCGCTCACCTTCGGATCGGTACCCTCCGCAGACCTCCCCATCGGCATGGTGCTCGGCCTGGCGGGGCTGAAGATCCTCGCGCTCGGGGCGATCGTGTTCATCCTGGGCAAATGGGCCATTCCCTGGGCCCTGGAGCGCATCGCCGGCACCCGCTCCCGCGAGCTCTTTACCCTGGCCGTGCTCGGCATTGCCGTCGGCGTGGCCGTAGGCTCCTCCCTGGTGTTCGGAGTGTCGATGGCCCTGGGGGCCTTTCTGGCGGGACTGGCGGTGGGTCGCTCGGATTTTGCGGCCCGGGCCGCCAACGACGCCCTCCCGATGCGGGATGCCTTCGCCGTGCTCTTCTTCGTGTCCGTGGGCATGCTGTTCGATCCCCGCAGTCTGATCGAATCTCCCCTCCCCGTCCTCCTGGTGCTCCTCGCTGTCGTGGTGGTGAAACCCCTGGCGGCCACCCTCACCGTGCGCCTTCTCGGTGAACCGATGTCCTCGGCCCTCCCTATCGGCGCTGCCTTTTCCCAGATCGGGGAATTCAGCTTCATCCTGGGCACCGTGGCCCTTGGACTCGGACTGATCGATACCGTGGGATGGAATGCCCTCGTGGCCGCCTCCATCATTTCCATCGCCCTGAATCCCTATGTGTACCGATGGGCCCGACGCCGCAGTGCAAAACGAGGCGGGGGCGCTCTACCAGAGCGAGAGCATGTCGTGGACGGCATCGATCCGGATCACTGTATCCTCGTCGGCTACGGTCCCGTGGGCCGCATCGTTCACCAGCTCCTCATCGAACGCGGTCGCTCGATCACGGTGATCGACCTCAATCTGAACACGGTGCGTGCCCTCAAGGCGGAGGGGCGAGAGGCGATCTACGGCGATGTGCTCCGCCCCGGAACCCTCGACGAGGCTGGCATCGCCCGGGCGGGAAGTCTGATCCTCAGCGCCGACGTGGAGAATGCCGTCGAGATCGTGCGCCACGCCTGCTCCCTCAATCCCGATCTGTACGTCCTGGTTCGCTGCAGCCACATGCGGGACGCCCCCGCCCTGCAACGAGCCGGCGCCAACGTGGTGGCCGCAGGCGAGGCGGAGGTGGGTGTGGCCCTGGTCGAGGCCCTGATGCTCGAGGATCTGACGTCAGAAGAAGGCCTGGCCCACCATCGGGAAGATGTGCGCATGAGGTTGTATGGGATGCTCGTTCAATGATCAATGAACAATGATCAATGAACAGGAGGCGAGTCAATTTTTCATGCGAGTTTTCTTCAGGATCGCGAAGAGGATGGCGGCGACTTCATCGACGTCTGCAAACAAACCGGCGTGTGATTTCGCGTCGATATAGCCAGTGTCCTTCAGAAGGTTGAGCCAGTACTTGGTTTCCTGTGCCTCTTTGTACGCAATTGATACCTTTGCCGAAAGGTCCGCCTCAGAGATGGCTCCATTGGCTTCTGCTAGGTTCGCACCAATCGAGGTTCCGCACCGAAGCAATTGCTTCGACATCACAAACTCCCGTTTCACCTCCGTTAGATGTGTCACCGCATTCACGATCCGGATCGCCAACGCATACGCCTTCTCATATGCCGGATTCGCCTTCATATTCTCCCCTGCTCATTCTCCCCCGTTCATTGTTCATTGTTGAATCCTGGTCCGAAGATTTCCCTCCAATTCATGAGGTCCGTGTCCTGGGACGAAACCTGACCTGAGTGTATCGCGCTTTGCACAATGGTTAAACAACGAGCTGACTGATCCCGGAATTCGCCAATTCCCGCTATCCAATCGACACCACCGGGCATTTTCCAGTACTCTGTAGCGGAGGTTTGGAGCAGCCAAACAAGAAAATCCCTGAAGAGAATATCCAGGCATACACTCCGAAATTCTTCATTTTTTCGCCCTATCATGAAATGATACGCGAGTGTATCGATTCGCAGTCCATTAATGGTGAGCCCCCAGGCATGTGACCAGGCACGAACAAGGTGACAGAGCCGAAACAGATCGTTGCGACATACCTTATTGAGGCGCGCCATGGCCTGGATGTCCGGACCAGGTTTTATGCAGCCCCATATATAAAAACCTTTCGCGGTCGGGACTATGTAATTCCTGAAATATGGGCCGGAGTTTTCGATACTAGGGATGACGTCGATACAGCTTCCCTCACCACACGGAACGACAATACCTTTTCCGTCCTCACGAAGGTGCGCCTTCGCATCCATCACCTGTATTGTCGCCCGCACTTTCTTGAGAAACACGAGGGCATCGTTCCTGTCGATTCTCAACGAGATTTCCATCATGGAGGATGGCAACGTGAACATCATGTCCAGATGGGCACCATTTCGTATAAGTGTGCGTCGACCGTATGAACCGATAATGAGCCGACTAGAGGAATCCGAGCTATTGTTCCAGTACGCCTCGTTCAAACAGATGGTAATGCTCCGAAAACAATCTTCAATGACAGGATTCCTCCTGACAGGTAATGTATCGCAAAACATGTCGACAAGATTGGTTGAAACCATTGCTTCCTCCCGTCTATGAATCTCTTTTGTCGTCCATCCCTCGATCAAACCATGCGCCAATTGACCCTGAGGGGCGGGTGCCCCGTCCAGACGGCTACCATTATTCATCGAGAGCATCACGGGTTGACCATTGGCATTACCTCAGGAAGTCGAGTCGATTACCACGTGCGCTATCGCTTTCCGTGCTGGCGAAATTGCAGGATCGATTTCCCTTATGGACTCATTGGATCGTGTATTCATGAAGTGGGTTCTGCGATTTCGCAGCGATTCCTCCTTCGATGTAGCGCCTCTGTACCATCGCGGGCAGTTCGATACATCTATGGTCAGTTGGTCGCTACTTGTGCATCCCCGCCCGATGTCGATAGAGCCTGAATGTCCCGGGTCAGCATGTCGTCTACGGTGCAGGTCACGACATAGGAAACCGGACATTCGCCCACATTGAGGGCTTCGAAGTGCTTCACCCCACAAGTGATCTTGGCCTGCTCCGTGGCGCGTAGCTGGTCGGCGTACAGCCCGCTTTTTGTTTCCACTACGAAGAACAGACGCTCCTCTCCGTCCTTTTCCACCAGCACAGCCCAATCAGGATTGTAGCTTCCCAGGGGGGTAGGAACCGTGAACCAGCCCGGTAGCTTGGCATACACCTTGATGGCACTGTTTTTCTCGAGTTGGTCGCCGAAACTGCGTTCGATCTCCGAGTCGTACACCACCTTCTCATACACACCTTTCTTCGCATTCAGAAGGTTACTGAGATACCCAGTCAATTCCTTTTGTTCGAAAAGCTCCTGTGCGTAGTAGTGCTCGTCACCCAGGCGTTGGTACTTGATGCCGTCCACCACTACCATCCGTTTGCATCGGTTGATGGCTTCGGAAACAATTTCCAGGAAGGCCTGCGGATTGATCTTGAATTCATGCAACCGCTCGCAGCCGAGCAGGATGCGTTGGATGCTGCGGCGCGTGAGTTGCGTACGGTCCTGCAGGTCCGTCAGAAGATCCGGCAATTCGATGTCTCCCGCGTCGATCACCACCGTGCTTGCGCCGTCCACTGCGATGGCATCCACGCCCGCCTTGCCGATGGAGATGTCGGCCCTCCGCCATTGCAGGCGCGTCCTTGGAATCGGCGGCGCACTGCGCACAGCGTCGATGCAGCGCGTGATCAGGTGTTCGTTGTCGAAATGTACGCGATACGTAGTCTTGTACTTGATACGATCCCACAGCTCCTTGAATTCGGCACTGTTCAGCACGGCCTGGCGAGGTCGCACTGTACACCGATCTTTGGCGTTCTTGATCTCCAGCCGCCCGGACAGCTTCCTGAGAATCGCGATAATCTGATCATGCAGCGTGGCATAGGATTCGGGGAGCTCCACGCTTCCTTCCTTCAATGCTGCTTTGAGAGTATCGCTTACGGCGCCCTTGGCATCGAGATACCCCTTCTCTTTCAGGTACTCCCACAGCGTGCGGGATTGCTCCACCCCAAACTGCGTCGTCACGCCATCATCGCGTACCATCGTCATGGCGGCGAACTGATGTGGTTCGACCACGCCAAAGCGGATGCCCGTGTCCCGTTCAATCTCTTTCTGCAAATTCTCGGCGAACTGCTCGTAACTCTCCATGGCGATGACGGTGAGTGTGTTGACGTCGAAGCCACGTACGCGCTCTCCCTGCTGGTTGACACAGAGTCGAAGACCGCGGCCGATGGTCTGTCGCCGCTCCCTCTCGGTCTGAATGTCGCGCAGGGTACAGATCTGAAAGACGTTGGGATTGTCCCAGCCTTCTCTCAACGCGGAGTGGGAGAAGATGAACCTGAGTGGTGTGTCGAAGGACAGGAGCTTTTCCTTGTCCTTCATAATCAGATTGTATGCGCGTTCGGCGTTATCGCGGTTGCTCTGATTGGTTTCCGTCGTGTCCGTCCAACCGCCTTTTTTGTCGATGGAGAAATAGCCGTCGTGTGCTTCTTCGGCGGCACGCGCGAGGTCCACCTTCGCGAACAGTTCGTGGAAGTCGGGCAGGTGGGCCGCGCGGAGAAACTCCTCCTCGAAAATGCGCGCGTACTCGCCTTTCACCTGGTTTCCGTCGGCGTCGTAGGCGCGGTACTTGGCCACTGTGTCGACAAAAAAGAGCGAAAGTACCTTTGTGTTTTGTGAGATGAGGCGCTTTTCCTTTTCGAGGTGTTCGCGAATGGTGCGTCGTATCATTTCGCGCTGCACGGCCAGCAGGTCCACATCGCCCCAGGCCTCTCCCCGCCTCAGGTAGTGCTCGCCGCCGGGTACTCGTAGCTCCACATACTCGTCGCCAGTGGCTACGCTGATTTCTCCGATACGACAGTTCGCGTAGAGGGCGCGGCCGGTGATCGTTTCCAGATGGTCACCATCCTGCACCGTAACATCCTGCCGCTTCACTCCCCCTCCCGACGTCTGTACGTCCACCTCCACCCGCGCACTGATCGTGCCGCGTTTGCTTCTCACCGACAGGAGCCGGACATAGGGCGTGTTATGCGCATTGTCAATGGTGGCCGCGGCCACTTCGATCTGCTTCACTAGTCGTTTTTCGTAAGCATCCACCGCATCCAAACGGTACACCATGTGGTGGGTGTCCACGTGGGTGGCCGAATAGCGTAGCGTGCAGAGGGGGTTCATTTCATCGAGGGCCTTCTTGCCAGCGCCCGTCAATCCACCGTCCACGCTCTGAGGCTCATCCACGATGACGATGGGGCGGGTGGCCTTGATCAGATCGATGGGCTTTTCGCCCCCGGTTTTTTCACTTTCTTTGTACAGGTTGTTGACGTCCTTCTTGTTGATGGCGCCCACCGTGACCACCATGATCTGAATGCTGGCGCTTGTGGCGAAGGTGCGCACCTGACCCAGCTTGGCCGAATCGTAGATGAAATAATCGAAGGGCACACCCGCATAGAGTCCCTTGAAATGTTCCTCGGTGATCTGCAGCGATTTGTACACCCCTTCTTTGATCGCCACCGAAGGCACCACGATGACGAACTTGGTGAAGCCATAGCGCTTGTTCAGCTCGAAAATCGATCGCAGATAGACGTAGGTTTTCCCCGTGCCGGTCTCCATTTCCACGGTAAAATCGCCCGAGGCGAGAACCTCGGACGGGGGCAGGCCATTGCGGAGCTGAATATCGCGGAGGTTGGCCAGCACCGCATCGTCCAGCAGGGTCAAGCGGTTGCCAATACCGAGATTGTGCCCCGGGAAGGCGAACTCGTTCTGCGGACTCGTCGCGCCGTGAATGACGGTAAATTCCGTGCGGCAGATTTCCTGCCCGCAGAACAGGTCACAAACCGCTTCTATAGCCTGCAGTTGATAGTCGAGGTTGGGTTCGAAATGAAGCTTCATTCTTTCTTTCCTTTCCTTCGACTTTCCGGCCGTGATCCTGTCTTCGTCGGTGTGAGTGCTTTCGCCACTGTTTCCAGTGCGGCCTGCCTTGCACGCTCGCCTTCGGCTTCCGCCAAGGCGCGCCGTCGGGCGGCAAACTCCTCGTACTGCTCCTCTGCGTGCGCGTCCGCCTCGGCCTTGCTGACGCCACCCTTGTGCGGAAGCACGCGACGATCATTGAAGGTCAGAAACTCATCGAGCTTTCGTTCCCAGTCGCCGAGAAACACTTGCTTACGCCGCTTCGCCTGATCCTCGGCATAGTCGAGCCACATCACGACGATCCGATTGAGTTCATCGATTTCGTCGGCGTTCAGGTAGTTCTTCGCGATAGTCACGTCGGTCTTGCGAACGAGATCGCCTTTCCAACTGGTGAGTCCCATGTTGGTTTGAGTCGCATCGGCACGTGTGGCGATGAGCTCCGGGGCTGTTCGTCCCGTCACCGCGAAGTGCAACTTGTTCTGCATCTTTTGGAAGAACTCCACGGTGCGGGCACTTTTCGCGTCGTAGTCCCCCGCAAGCGCGAAGATTTCCCGAACCCGTAGGTACATGCGTCGCTCGCTGGCGCGGATGTCGCGAATGCGCGCGAGCAAATCGTCGAAATGATCGGGGACGCCAAACCCATCGACAGAAGGATTCCTCAACCTCTCGTCGTCCATCGTGAAGCCCTTCACGAGGTACTCGCGGAGCCGCTCTGTGGCCCAGCGGCGAAATTGCGTTCCCCGTTCAGACCGCACACGGTAGCCCACGGCGAGAATGGCGTCGAGGCTGTAGTGCCGGACGGCACGATGGACGGTGCGCGACCCTTCGCGCCGAACCTGTAAGTACTCCTTACACGTTGACGCATAGTCGATCTCGCCTTCCGCGTACAACGCCTTGAGGTGAAGCGTGATGTTCTGGGGCGTGGTTTGGAAGAGATCCGCCATCAGTGCCTGACTGAGCCACAACGACTCTTCCGCGAAACGACACTCGATCCGGGTCCGTCCATCGTCGGTAACGTAGAGGACGATCTCGCCGCTGGGTTCGATCGACGGAGCCATTGTTACAGGCTCCTCACGGTGGGGAGGCCGTACTGGTGCAGAATAGCGGCAAGATTGGTTTTTGCCACGTCGTCGGCAAAGGCGCTGTCGCGAAACACGCAGGTGGTATCCCTTTCCGGTACGAGGGCTTGGTGCCATTCAACGATTCCCAGGGACAGAGCTTCCACGTCCTCGCGGGAGATGTTGGTAGTGAGGCAGGCCAGTAACACTCCGCCGCCGATGGCGTGCACGGCTTTGCCGGCGATCGTTCGGGTTTCGATCGGCACGCAGAGGTCGAGGCCGAGCTTGAGCAGGAGCTCGAAGAGGACATCCGCTTCAGAGCGATCCTCCTTCAGATGGTCCGTATGATCGAGCAGGGTTTGCTCGAGGTTTTCGCGATCCGGGTCCCAGGCCCGGATGTTACTGGAGTCGAGTTTAAAGACACGGAAGCCGAGATCACCCGAGAACAGGGGATTCTCATCCTTGATCTTCAGTGCCGCGCGGCGGAGGCGTTCCTTCGCTATATCGGCTATAGATTGCAGTACCTCGGTGGAGGTAACATGCATAGGTTCCGGCAGTTGAACCAGAATGCAGCGGCGGTTACCGCGATCAGCGGTATTCTGCTGAAATACGGCCTCCATGGTGGTACCGGTACCCGCGAAGAAATCCAGCACGATCTCTGGTGTAGAGTTCGGACGAAAGACCTGCTGAGGAGAGGCGTTAATCAGAAAAGAATCGGATTTTTCTTGAATGCCTATATATTCTTCCTTCGTTTCTGAACTGTCACGTCCGTTTGATATGGTGGCAAGTCGCAGAATACGACGGATGAGACGGGTGGGTTTGGGTGTCTCGAACACGACGTCAGAGTTGGGAAATTCCACCAAGGAAATCAGTTCTTTTTTGGCTTCCTGGGTGTGGCCAACTTCGGTATAGGTCCAAAGGGTTTGGGGCACGAGCCCTCCTTTGACTTCCGACAAGAACCGTTTTACCGCTGGCTGATTATTGCCATTCTCACCCCACCAGATGCGTCCATCCCGATCTAATTCGCGGAACTTTATTTCCGAATAGACCCAATACCGTCCGCTGGGCGGTCCTTCGATCCGGCGCCCGCTAGGTGTCGTGATAGGGTAGGTGCCTTCTCCATAGTAATTTCGGGCAGAAAGGTCGCCTGGTTTCCAAGGTCCTCGGGGGTCGCAATCCGGGTTGCTGTAACGAGCCTCCATGGCGTCGGTGCGTGGCAACAGGTTTGGCTCCCAGTTTTCGGCATTTTTTGCATAGACCACAACATAGTCGTGATCCTCGGAGAAATGGCGAGCCGTATTCTTTGGAGAGTAGACCTTTTGCCAGATCACCGTTGCTATAAAATTCTCCTCACCAAAGAGTTCGTCTAATGCAATACGCAAGCGCGATACTTCGTTATCGTCAATGGATACAAATATCACCCCATCATCACGCAGAAGGCTATGTGCTAATCGAAGACGGGGATATATCATAGTGAGCCAATCCGTATGAAACCTTCCACTGGCCTCGGTATTGCTGCTGATTTTCCGTCCTCCCTCCACCTGTCCGGTCAGCTCCAGGTAGTTTTTTATGTTATCCCGGAAGTCATCGGGATAGACAAAGTCCTTTCCGGTATTGTAGGGCGGATCGATATAGATGAGCTTCACCTTACCCGCGTAGCTCTTCTGCAGGAGCTTGAGCACTTCCAGGTTGTCACCCTCGATCATCAGGTTTTGGGTGGTGTCCCACTCCACGCTGTCCTCGGGGCAGGGGCGCAGTGTCCCGGTGGAAGGGGTGAGCGCAAGTTGTCGGGCCTTCCTCTTGCCATGCCAGGTAAGGCCGTACTTTTCGTCGGCCTCGGTGAGTTGCTTGTCACCCACCAACTGCCGGAGCACATCCACGTTCACGGCGACACCATTCGGCCCCTCGGTCACGAGTTCGGGGAACAGTTCCCTGAGCTTCTTGATATTCTCGGCGATGAGGTCGAGGGATGATAATTCGGGATCGGAGAGGGTGAGAGGTTTCATTTTAAAGCCTTTTCAATGATCAATGAACAATGATCAATGAACAAAATTGGGGGTAATTCTGGTTTTCTTCTAAATGGCGACGATCTCGTCGACGTCAGCGAACACACCTGCGTGTGCGGTTGCTTCGATGAAGCCCGTGTCCTTCAGCAGGCTGAGCCAGTACTTGGTTCTCTGCGATTCCTTGTACGCCATCGACACCTTGGCTGAGAGATCCGCATCCGAGAAGGCTGCGTTCGCTTCGGCACGGTTCGCCCCTATCGAGGTGCCGCACCGAAGCAGGTGCTTCGACATCACAAATTCCCGCTTACCCTCCCACACGCGTGTCACAGCTTGGACAATCCGTATCGCCAGCGCATACGCCTTCTCATACGCCGGACTCGCCTTTATTCGCCCCCCTGTCATTGATCATTGTTCATTGTTCACCGCTTTTGGACAGAGGAAAATACAGGGTCGCCCCCTGGGAGTCAAATGGAGCTCGTGCTCCTTCGCGTAGGTTCGATCTCGTGAAGCGCCGCGTCTCTACGTCGAGGTCGCGGGTGTGCTTCGGAGGAATGGTTATGCAATCACCGTGACGGCGATGCAGTCGTGCACCACCCAGCCCCCCTGATAGGACAGGGAGCTGCGTCGAAACAGGCGCCAGCTTCCGCACTGGGCAGCCCCGTCGGCATCGATCTTCGCGGCCAGGGTGGACTCAGAGCCGAGGGCGTCCAACAGCTCGGGATTCTGGGTCAGGACGACGGGCGGCGCGGTCGGACCTGCCACGATGGACACCGTTTCGACGACGAGGTTCGACAGATCCCGAAACCCCATGGCCTCAGGTGCTACCCGGGCCTGGAGGCGGATCATGCGGGCGCGGGCCTCGGTGCCCGAGGATTCCTTGCTCACGTCCACGAGATCGAGGAGGTAGTTGCGAATATCGTCCAGATCCTTCACCTCCCGGAGTCGGTCCAGGCCCGGATAGGTTTGGAGGGCCTTGGCCAGCAGGGAGATCTCGCGCAGGTAATGATTGCGCTGATTTTCGGGCACGAGGTACATCACCACCAGCACCACGGGTTTGCCATCGGGGGCCCCGTACTCGATGCCAGAGGGACTCCATCCGATCACACAGCGCAGATCCTCGTCGAAGGGCACGCGGGCATGGGGACAGGCCCAGCCCCGGCCCAGAGCGGTGTTGGTGGCCTCTTCCCGTTTCATCACGTGTCCGACAATGTCGGTGCCAGCGGGAACCTCGGGAAAGGCCTCGATCACATGGGACAGGAATTGCAGGGCATCGGTTTTATCGTCGTGGGGGAGCTCGAAGAGTCTTCCTTCCTGCAGAGCATCCAGAATTGTGTTCATGGTCAATTTCCTCCGAAGCGATGGAAGAACCAGGTCTTGACCCCGTGGGTCAGCACCGAGTACAGAATGAGAAAGGCGGCGATCCAGGCCCAATAGATGGCGGGCAGGGGCACCATCCCCAGGACCGGGGCAAAGGGCGAATAGGGCAGCCAGGCCCCGATGGCCATGATGATCAGGGTGGTCATGGTCAGATGGGCGGAGGCGCGGCTCTGGAATAACGGGATGCGTCGGGTGCGAATGATGTGCACGATCACCGTTTGCGTGAACAGCGATTCCACAAACCACCCGGTGTGGAAGAGTCGCGCCAGGGCTTCCTTCTGTACCGGGGTTGAGGCGGGATCGAGAAAGGCGCTGCAATGGAAGAAGAACCACATCAACGCGAAGGTGGCGTAGTCGAACAGGGAACTGATCGGACCGATGCTCATCATGAAGCGCGTGATGTTGCCGATGTTCCAGCGCAGGGGTTTGGCGATCAGCTCTCCGTCCACCGTGTCCGTGGGAATGCCGGTTTGCGAGACATCATACAATAAATTGTTGGTGAGAATCTGCACCGGCAGCATGGGCAGAAAGGGTAACAGATAGCTCGCGCCCAGCACACTGAACATGTTTCCGAAATTGGAGCTGGCTCCCATGCGGATATACTTGACAATGTTGGCGAACACCCGTCGCCCTTCCATAATGCCTTCTTCGAGCACGAGCAGACTCTTTTCCAGCAGCACGATGTCGGCGGCCTCCTTGGCCACGTCCACCGCCGAATCCACGGAAATGCCCACGTCGGCGGCCTTCAACGCGGGGGCATCGTTGATGCCATCGCCCATGAAGCCCACCACATGGCCCTGGCGACGAAGCTCCTGCACGATCCGCTCCTTTTGGGAGGGCGAGAGCTTGACGAAGACAGTCGCCTCCCGTGCCGCGCGGGAGAATTCCTCCGGGGTAACACGGCTCAGTTCCGATCCCGTCACCATGCGCTCGACCCGAAGGCCCACGTCGCGGCACACCTTTTCGGTGACCATGCCATTGTCGCCGGTGAGCACCTTGACCGAGACCCCGGCCTCGTGCAGCAGATGGAGCGCCTCGCCGGAGTCCGCCTTGGGCGGATCGAAAAACGCGATGTAGCCCAGCAGGATGAGCTCGGATTCGTCCTGCACCGAAAAAACGGACTTCTCACTCCGAAATTCGCGGTAGGCGATGCCCAGCACCCGAAACCCGTCGCGATTGAGTCGCTCGACTTCTTCGAACAGATCGCCGCGCACCATGTCCACCAGGGGATAGACCTGCTCGTCGATCTGATAGCGGGTGCAGCAGGAATAGATTTCCTCCACCGCGCCCTTGCAGATGAGCACATGTTCTCCTTCGTAGGCCACGACCACCGACATGCGTCGGCGCTGAAAATCGAAGGGGAGTTCGTCCACCAGCCGGCACTGCCTCGTGTCCAGGTCCGCGTGTTCCAGCACCGCGCGGTCGATCAGATTCCGCAGTCCCGTTTGAAAGAAGCTGTTGAGGTAGGCATAGTTCAGCACCTCGTCACTGGGGTTGCCGAGGATATCCACATGTTGTTCCAGCACCACCTTGTCCTGGGTGAGGGTGCCGGTTTTATCCGTGCACAGGATGTCGATGGCCCCGAAGTTCTGGATGGAGGGCAGGCGTTTGATGATCACTTTTTTCTTCGCCATGGTCAGGGCTCCCTTGGCGAGATTCACCGTGACGATCATCGGGAGCATTTCCGGCGTGAGGCCCACGGCCACGGAGAGGCCGAACACCAGGGCTTCGAGCCAGTTGCCGTTGGTCATGCCCACGATGAAGAACACCGCGCCCACCATCACCACCATGAAGCGGATCATGAGCCAGGTGAAGGAGCGCACCCCTCGGTCGAAGTCGGTATCCTCGCGCTTCTCCGCCAGTCGTTCGGCGATAGCTCCGAACACGGTGCGCGGGCCCGTGTGGATCACCAGGCCCCGGGCGGTGCCGCTGGTGATGGAGGTGCCGAAGAAGCAGGCATTGGGCAGGTCCAGGGCCGCACGGGAGGTGGAGGGAGCCGGGATCGCGGTTTTCTCCACGGGCAGGGATTCCCCGGTCAGGGCCGATTCGCTGACGAAGAAGTCCTTGGCGGTAATGAGGCGCAGATCGGCGGGCACGATGGAGCCCGCCTGGAGGAGCACGATGTCGCCGGGGACGATCTCGGAGATGCGGACCTCCGTCTCAGTCCCGTCCCGAAGCACGAAGGTGCGGGACTGCACCCGTTTGCCGAGGCCCTCCACCGCCTTGCCGGAGCGGCGATCGAGGATGTAGGACAGGCTGACGCTGAGCACGATCATGGCGCCGACGATGGCGGTGGACTTTCCCTCGCCGATGATCGCGGAGACCAGGGCGATCACCAGGAGCTGGATCACCAGGGGACTTTTAATGCGATGCCCCATGTCGGCCCAGAAGCCGGGACGGGACAGGTGGGCGAGTTCGTTGGCGCCGACCTCATCGAGGCGTCGTTCGGCCTCTTCCGAGCTCAGACCCTGGGGACTCGTATCGAGGTCCCGCAGCACGGCGTCGAGCGGCGTTTCGCAGCCTTCCACCAGGCGGAGTTCGCATTCCGATGCCATGCGAGGCGAGGCGTCCCCGCCCCCGGTGTTCCTGGCCGACCTGGCCCATCGCAGCTTCTTCATGGCGTCGTCCTCCCTGCGCGCGACGCGAGTCCGAAAAGGCCGGGACCTCTCAGACGGCACCGCCCCTTCCGCCTGTCGACCCTCGCGCGGTTCGGCACGGAAGGAAGGCAGGCAGGTCGGGGCGCACCCTTCCGGCCCTCGCGTTCCGGATCAGGGAGGGGGGATGGTGAAGGGAGAAAGGACGGTGTGAAAAATGAGATTCGTGCGGTCCCGGGCAAGGGCCGCACGGCATGGAGGAGCGGAGTGCTCGTATGCATGATTCACCTCCAAAATGGCCACGGCGGAACGCCCGCGGGGCCGGAGGTGAATCAGGGGGCTAGACTCGGAGGAGGAGCCAACCTCTCACGTCACGGCTCGCGCGGCACGCGCGTCGCGGACCAGGGTCTTCGGAATCGTCTTGGATCAGGTCCTTGGGCATGGTCGGATACCTATGACTGCCATCCGAGTCGCTCATGAGAGATTCTCCTGTGGGTGGAATAATCACCTGCGCAAAAAACAGGCGTGCAACCATACGAAATCATCACGGCAATGTCAATCCAGAAGCGCCCGGCCCACGCTTCACTCTTCCCTCTTCACCACGTCCCCGACCCCTTTCACCTCCCCAAACACCCCATTCAATGCGGCCAGGGCCGCGGCATGCACCAGGGCGGCGGGCACGGTGGTATCGAGAAAGGTCAGGTCCTTTGTCGCGCAGGCATCGTGCAGCACGACGCAGGAGAATCCCAGGTCGGCCGCGGCCCGGGTGGTGGATTCGACGCACATGTGGGTCATCATTCCGGCAATGAGGAGGCGGGTAATGCCCGCCTGGTGCAGGTGATCCAGGAGCGGGGTCTCGCGAAAGCTGTTCGGAAAGTGCTTCTGAAAAACGGGCTCACCGGGCAGGGGCTGCACGGAGGCATGGATATTCGCGCCTTCGGTATCGGGCAGGCAAAAGCTCGCGCCGGGACGCGTAGAGATGTGCTGGATATGAAACACGGGCAGACCCTCGGCGCGGCAGGAGGCAAGCAGCGCACCGGCGTTGCTGGCCGCTTCGGGAGCTCCTACCAGGGGATTGGCGCCACCGGGGAAATAATCGTTCTGGATATCGATGAGGAGAAGGGCGGTCTTCATGATAGGACGTCCTCCTCCGTGCCGCGCCGAAATGCCTCTCCCGCACGATAGGTATCAAAGAACTCCTGAAACTTCTTCACCCGCCCCTCTTCCACCGTAATGACGTGCACGAAATCGCTTTCATAGATCCTGCCCGTAGGTTTTGCGAGACATTTCATATATCCCACAACCGCCACCGTATCCGCATCATTAAGGAACTTCCGTGGTTCGAGCACGAGAATATCCTCGGCCTCTCGACCGATCTTTATCCATTCCAGGAATCCAGCATGGCCGAATCTGGTCCCGCCCGCCGGATTGTACGGGTTCTCCGGTTCTCCCCATTCCACGTCCGGTGTCAGCAGCGCAAGAATTCCCTCGATATCCCGACGCCCAAACGCGGCATAGAGGTTTTGAACAACGGAGATATTTGTCGGATTCTCGGGCGAGATGTGTGATGGTGGCATGGTTCTCCTAAGGATGTGCTGTGAATTTGGTGAGTAACAAGAAAAAGCTCTATAAGATACCCACTTTCGCCTGCTTGTCTTGTATGGTAGGAATCATTCATCGACTCTGCCGAAACGACGTATTCGCGGCGGCATGTCGGTCCGACCTGTATGCCGAATAGAGCAAATGGACGGATTCGTTCCTAGCGAACATCTGACTGATGGGCTCACGTTTGATGTCAGTCAAGCGGCAGCAGAACATGGGGCAACTTTTCAATCTGGGTTTCTTTAGCAAAAGAGTTGCACGAGAATAATATACTCAACAAAGAGCAATCTAAAAGAAATTCACAACTGCAGCGAGATACGAGGCTGCATTCAGCAAGATGTCTGCCACATCATTAAGGAGCCATCTGATAATCATTGCTACCTGTCTGGCATTCCATCCTCTGTGGCACCAACGTCCTCGGAAGTACTACTTCCTTCATAGGGCTCGAAGAGAATGCCGCTGTCTCCAGGATACGGAAATCTGTGATCGTGCCGACCGTGCATGATCTCGATGGGTATTCCGTCGGGGAATGCGTCGCACGTCGCGAGGATGTGGTAGTGCTTGCACATGACACACTGTAAACACATCATGGCTGTCTCCTGTATTGAAAGGCGACGTTAGGGGAATGATTTTGTGTCAACACTTGCATGCTTCACAGGCGGTGCTCCTGGGTCGCACTCAGATTCTCCGGATGGAACAGCCACAGATGGAGCGGAGACTGGTCAACAGAGAAGTCACTGTGTTTGCAAAACCAGGGTAGTTTAAGGCCCAGAGCGGCGGTGAAGAAAGTTTCAGTAGGAGTACTCATACGGTGGAATTGTAATGTGAACGATGACCGAAACTTACGGAAACACGCCCTTTCGCGCTATCCTACCCACACGAAACAGCGAGGAGCCTCTGTTATGTACCCATGCTTGCTTGATCTCGGCACCTGCTACCGTAGCAGCTACGATCAAACTGTCTCGGGGAGGTGATTTCATCCATGCCTTCCAAGGACGACGTGGCCAAACCATTCGAGGCATGCGCTATCAAGATTGCGCACATGCGGTCTGCCAATTCTTGAACTTGCGCAGTGGTAAGTGTCAGTTCTGGTAGCTGCCGGTGAAGCTCACCCAAGTCAATGGAGCGCAATCGAATTGCTCGACAGTGGTGACCATTGTTATACTTCAGCCTTGGATCAGCCCTGATTAATATCCCTCAGTTCATCAAACACTTCCGAATCCTCGGTCATACGCAGGTCGTCCGAGCGTAGCTGTGTACGACATCAGCAGTCCCATTGCTCGTGCACGTGACAAACGACCCGCCCTCTTGCAGTTGTACCTGACGGAGTAGATTCCACCATTAGTGTCGAGGACTCCCTTGAACGGGTCGTCATCAAGCAACAGGCCGCGAAAGTTGTTGGCTATCATTATTTTAAACTGGGCTACATCCTGGGACTCATTGGCTTCTGGCGCAAGCACGGCAGCCTTGCGAACTGCTTTGCCCCAGTTGCGAGACAGTTTCTTATAGCGCGCCTTCCATGCGGGTCGAATTCCAACTGGGGCACTTCCGTCGACAGCCAATCTTGCCATACCGTCTTGGTTGAACACGCAAAGATCCAGAAGGCATGCGCGCACAAAATGGACTGTTTTAAGCTTGACGAACCACTTCATTGAGGGCGACTCATCAAAGTACGGCATCTCTTCCGAGTAGTTAGGTGGCTCTTCCGCCTGCACCACCTCGGCAAGTGGAATCCGCTGGAGTTCAGGGTGTCGTTTGCCATCACTCCGAACCATCAGATCACACGGCTGTGCGAGTAATATGTATTTCTTAGTGCTCTCGTTTCCGACTCGTTCAAAAATATCACCGAGTTCGAGAGGAAGATGATTGCTATTGATGTGATCGTCGCCTTCGTACAACTCTTTACGCTGCAATGCCCAAGCACTGTTAGGAGTTGGAAGATGGTCGCCTCCCGTGGGAATCCCGCTCACACTCCTCAGCTTCGCGGCGATAGCTTCAAGCTCACCGCCATCGTGGGCTAACCGACGAGACTCCAGGCGATGAAACATTGCGTGTAAACGGAAAAGCATATCGGGCTCCCAAAGCCCTTCTTCAGCTGACACCTGAAACACGATATGATCAAGGTCGTAAATTCTGACCTTTTCTACCTCGTCTGCCGCAGTCGTGGCCGCAGCAGCGATGATTTCCTTGGTCTTGCGCTTTAATTCAGTGAAGTAGGGTGACAGGGCGGCGAATTTCAGTGTCTGCGCGAACAGCATCGGGGCCTTGCTTAGATGCAGTTTGGGAATCACGACGAATCTATCTTTTGGAATGCTATAATTAGCGCTTATGTCATCCCACTGTTGCTGTTGTGTCTCCGGTGTAACTGTATGCGTCAAGAGTCCACAAATGAGCCTTTTCATATCGTCCCTAGCCAGCAGCGAGGCGATTATCTTGATACCACTTTCTGGATCGCCGCCCGCTCTGGACAGATCTCGATCAAAAATGAAAAGCGTGCGCGTGATATGGCTCTCTTGCAGTATTAGCTCTTGCTGCTCCCGCCATTCATCTGGCGACAGACTCAAGAGCAAGTCCTGTGGGATTATCAGTTCGAGCACAGCGATATAGGCAGCGTCATCAGTCTCGTCCCCATCACTTCGTCGTGCAGCTCCGATGACCGCGTTCCCACGTGCGACTCGCAAATCACCATTAAGTGTCGCCCACACGTCACGGATCTTCGTTGAGAGAACATCTTGGTCGTCCGGAGGTGGGCCCCCTAGCTCTGGGAACAGGGGCTGCAGAACAGTCGAAGTGAGTGTCCCTGCAGCTGCGATCGTGGCTTCAACCGTCGGTGTAGTGGTATTGTAATCATCAACGTACACCACTCGCTCTACTTCAAGTGCTCTCAGGATGCACACTACGGCATTTCTCGCTTGTTCATGGATTTTGTCAATCATGGAGTGCACCCCGTAGGTCAATCTGAAACTTGAACAGTCTTTTACGCCGATTGCGCTCTGGGACGATTCCGATACTGCACCCTTCTGAATCCAATAGCTGCTTCACGATGAACAAGCCCAATCCTCGCCCCTGCTTCTTTGCCGACACAAATGGTTCAAATAGGCTGTGCTCGACGCTGGGATCAATGCCACTGCCATCATCGAAGATACGGACGAAGGGTCGTGCTACATCGAACGTTATCGTGCCTGAGGCAATTCGTCCCTGGGAAATGTCCTCCTTGAGCCAGTACTCGCAGTTCAGCACGAGATTGTCAATGATCTGCATCAGTTTACCCTTGTTCATTCGAATATAGAATGGGGTTGAATCTGTGCAGGACAGCGTGATAATGATCTTGTTCTTTCCCAGCCGATCGCGATAGAACTCAACCAACTCGATGGCGAACTGCTCGATGTTGATATCGTGCCGCTGCTCTCGCACATAGCGCAATGATGGCGACATGAAGGACATCTGTTTTCGTAAGGCCATGACCGATGATTTCACATACTCAATGAACGCCAGAATCGATCGGTCAATGATGCCATTGTTGCGGAGCGTTGTTTGTGCGGACTTCGTGCGATTCGCAAGTTGATCGGCTACGTTGAAAACTTCGTGTGACAGAGCTTCAGCTGTCAGTCCGAGTGCAACCGTCTCGTACATGTCATCCATCTGTCGTCGCAATCCATCAACACGATCGTGAAGAACCTGCCCCATCCCCCGCAGCGAACCGAGTTCTTCGAGATACTCGGATAGACGACCAAGCACGTACTTCGCTTCAGAAATCAGTGGCTCCATGGCGGATAAGGCACTGGTTACCTTTTCTCGCAGTTCAGGTGTGGTCTCATTTGCGGACTGGAGTCGCGACACAACCTCTTTTGAGGCCGATGCGCTTGCAATAAGCCGCGCCTTGAACATTTCGAGGCTCTTCTGGTGCTGCGGGGCTTCGGCGAGACCTGTCTTGATCGCGTGGGATATGTCCTCCACGGTCTTCCGAGAGTCTACATGTGCCAATGCTTCGTTCCTCATCTTTCGGAATTCGGCCGCTGAGCGTCCGAAGAACGCATGCGCACTTGTCGTGAATGACTTGAACTCTTCCAGCAAGGCATAAAAGTTGCGGTAATACGGAGAATCCTTGAAACCTTCTCGGTCCGTCGTCTCCTCAAGGTTCATGTTGTCTCTTGCAGACAGGGCGATGAAGCCTAGCGTGTTGTCCGGTTTGAGACCGTAATACGACGTGGCTGAAGTCCATTGCGCCCCCAACTTAAGCCAGTCGTGATCCACTCTGATCGCAAAGCCATCGCGATAGACACGAATGCCGCTCAAGTCCTTGATGAGCTGGCGATACTCACGGATGCCATTAAACACATTCTGATTCTGAAACGCAGTGGCGCCTAAATTAAACGAATCAATCTCGCCAGTGAAAGGACCTGGGTTTGCCACAGTGCCAGTGATATCGTTGGCTCGTTGTACTTTGTCTAGATTGGCAAGCCGCCTTTGCCAGTAGAATTCAACAAACCACTGCTTTGACCGTGATCGGGTCAACCCGAACGCACCCGACAGTTTCTGAGCTTGAAGGAAGTCGTAGAAAGCCTCCCCATCGTCAGATTCTACGATCAATGCGAATTGTTCGGCTTCCTTCGAATTTGAGGGTCGGAAATGGTCAAGCCGAGCACACCCCTTGATAACGATCTGTGTGCCATCGAAATCCAGTGTGTACCTGACTGAAGCGATGTCGCGTATGTGATCGCTTACTTCCAAGAGCTCGAGTGATTTGCCGTCCACCTCGACCGCCACTGTAAAGTCCCGGATCTTTCGATACGGAGATATCATCCGGGACAGTTCTTGTTCCAGCTGCTTGATCGATTGCTGGCCACGCCAAACCTCTGGTTCCTTGAGGCCCGAGATGACGACTCTTGTGCCATGCTCACGTGGGTACTGGACCTCCACGAGATGGATGTCGACGTTTTCCAATTTCGGTGCGGTCGCAAAATCCAGCCAAGAGAAGCCAAAGTGGTAGCCTATATCACCCTTGACCTTGGTGAAAATTTCAAGGTTCTCGCCAAGACGTTGCACTCCAAGCCGCCCAAGACCTTTGTCACCAAGTGGTGTACGCCCGCCATGCGTTGTCTTCTTGGCCAGCTTCAACTCGCGTTTCTTGCGATTCGAGATGGTGAGCCATCCAGTTTCGATGTCCCCCAGGCTCATGCCGTGGCCATCGTCTTCGACGATGATCCGCCCCCCGTCTGACGCATAGTGCGAGCCTTCGACCTCTGAGCTACCCTGGGTATCGATGACTACCTTGGCGTAAGTCGCGTCGGCGTCATAGCAGTTTTTCACCAACTCGATTATTGCCTGAACAGCGTCGCTGATCAAGCTTTCACCGAGTTGAAAGACAACAGAAGGGTGAACCTCGAAATGTGGTTGCGTGGCTTTCGCCATGTCACACCGCCTTTCTCATAACCAGTATAGTTTCGCTGGACATGGTGTCCGCGATGTTGTTTTTCGGTGCCATCCGCTTCGAAGATATTCGACGGGTCAGTGTGCATAGAAGCGTTGCATCATGAACCTGGAGGATATCCGAGAGAATGCGATCCAAGGGAACACGTCTGCCACCTACCTTTCGGTTCCCCAAGGTCCAGACCATCAACCCACCGGGACGGAGGCTCTTGAGTATTGGATCGAGGCATTCATCCAGGTCACGGAAGAAGGCCGTTACTCGGAGAGTACGATCACGTGGTTGCTTCTCCAGACTGTTAATGTAGTTCCTAAATGCGGGCGAGCGCTCCTTGATGTGGTCCGCCTCCTCCTTCTTCACACGCTTGCTTCCTCCCAAGCTGCGGGTGTCGATCTCATGCGTCGACACTAGGCACTCATTGTCAATCTCATCATCGATGTCCTGCAAATCCAACCATTGCAGCGGCAGATACGAGAACTGGCCGTACGGTACTGTTGTTGCGTTGTCACCGTAAGGAGGCGATGTGACGACAATGTCCAAATTCGCCTTGCCATTCAGCTTGCGAACGTCGGCCAGCGACACCTCGACGTCTCTCCGGTAATGCCCACGGACAAGCTGGCCAGATTCTGAAAGCCTCGTGGCTTGTTCTTCGTAGAGCTGTATATTCCGCGCCAATGACTTCTTGAAAGCTACTAATGGATCACATGAACGACCGTCAATGTCATCCTGGGTACGGATGTGGAGCTTGTATGTGGAAGTCCTGGAGTTGCTAGTCGTTCGTGCAGTCTCTGCGACCACACCCCAGAAGAACCGCCGAGCCCACAGAGAGTTTTCCACGCGAATCGCCCGTCGCACCTTCGACAACGCGATTTGGACCTCACGGCCATACCACTTGTCGCGGTTCGGGAAATCTGCCTCGATTGCGAAACGGCGGTCTTCATTGATCCGAGAAATGAGTTCCTTGGCCTTGTGCTTGAGGGCGTCGATGAAGAACGGACCGCATTTGACTCGACAGAGCAGGACTGCTAGTGGGTTGATGTCTGTACCTGAAAACGCGAGCCCATGCATCATACTCTCAACCATGATGGTGCCAGAGCCGGAAAAAGGATCGCTCACCCTTTCAATGTCTGGATGAACGGAGCACACCTGTTTCAGAATGGCATCGACAACCTGAGGCACCATCATCGCAGGATATTGAAACATGCCGTGTCCATACTCACGGCGTGAGTTGCCCTCGAAGGACCAATAGTCTTTATCTGCCACCGTTAGCGACTCAAATCGTTTCAGCAGAAAGGCATCATGGTGTTTATCGACAACGATCAATGGCCATTCCTCCGATCACATCTTTCTTCATTCTGCAGATGAGTGTGCTCATAATCCATCCGACGCACGAGACTACTGGATTGCCACAGGCAACACCCAGATATTTTCGTTTTTGTCAACATGAAACATTTTGGAGACTCGTTGAGAGACGACAGAACAACTTGAGTTTCAAAGCACTCAACCTGATTTGCCATAATGCTCGGCATGGTATGCGGATCGTCATTCGCTACCACTCGAAAGGCGTCCATTGGGTTCCGACTCACCAATGTCCGCCGAATAACGGACGGAATGCAAATGAGCATACTGTAACATACACTGCACGTCGCCATCCTCCATACACTCACTTTTCTATTACGCATGCCGTGCCTTATGTACTTGATCAAGAGGCCTCGGAGGATGAAATGATGCATGAGTGTATCACGAGCAAGATCGTCGCGGTTGACATGTTGACCGTATCCGATCTACAGCACTCCGTCAACGGCCGACAGGCTGAGAACAGACGCATTAGCGGATGCCCACCTTCAAAGGAGGATGAAACATCGTAGTCGATCGTTTCATGGAGGGATTTCATGGTCGCTGAGGGACTCCAAATGTTCCTACAAAACTAGAGACAAGATGTGAGGATACCTATTCCCTCTCGCCTTGCGTTTTACAACTTGGATCAGGCATGAGATGTCAACATCTAGGAGCACAGTCCAGGCCCCGTGTGCATCTCATCGTCCTCCTCACATCGCCGCTAACGAGGATCCTTCTCGATTCAGGCTCTCTCCCTTTCTTCTAGCAGCTGTGACGCAAAGAACAGAGCAGCTCGGTACGAATAGAACCAGGCCATCAGGCATACGCAAGGATTTCCTCCTCCACTCGTTGAAGTTTCATTCAGTGCGATAGATCAATGTGCGATAGTAGCAACTTTTCTTTTCTATGTCAAGTCGTCGGCTAGCTTATCCATCCCCTTCCGTCTTCCTTCCCTGATCTTTCTATTCACGCTTCATTATCCTTCCGCCTTCAGAGCCCGTTCCGGCATCAGCAGAACAGTCGTGCCGACGACACCCGAAACCAGCAGCCCAACATCCTCGCGAATTCCCAGGGCCAAAGCGGCGGTGAAGCCGAGCAGGGACCAGAGGAAAGGAAGGATCACTAGGGCGCGAGGGAGTCGGTCGGCCCAGAGGAGGAGTCCGAAGGTGAAGATGACCATGGGACAGGGGGCGCCGAAGGTGGGCGCCGAGGGATAACGATGGCCGAGGAGGTAGCCGAGCGTGGGGTAGAGGACCAATCCGTAGAGCAGGAGGGCCGCGCCCAGTCCGGTGCGCCAGCGTGTGATCGCGCGAAGGACAAGAGGGCGGCGCCAGGCGAGCACAAGGAAGGCGAGGCCCTGCGCGAGAAAGGCCGCGCCGAAGATCCGGGCGGCGGGATTGATCGGGGCGAAGAAGATCAGGTGATAGACCAGGCCGGTCCAGATCCAAAGGACTCCCAGAAATCCCGTGATCAGGCGATCGATGTGAGGAAGAAGTCGGCAGGCGATGGAGTAACCGGCAACGCCGAGGGCTGCCAAGGCCAGCGCGTTGAGCAGGATCTGCGCGGGCCAGATCGCCTCGTTATAGCGCGCGAAGACTTCGAGGAATTGCTCAACCGTGAAGGGAAGATTCATGGGAATGCCTCATCATGAAAGAGGTTCGACGAGAAAGTACATCTGTTTCGCCCTGCCTTTGAACTCGCGCTCCAGGCCAGACATGCTCTGCATTAGAGCTTATCGAACCATCGTTTCATTTTCAAGGACATTAAACCGCGTCGCTCTTCCAGGAACGCATCGTAGTCCGGCACCTGCCCGTCGAGAAGGGATTCCGGGATGCAGTTCTCTCGAAGATTCCTTCTCAGGTCCTGCTCATCGGTGATGCCCCCGTAGCACGTTGGTCCACCCTGCACTTGCTGGAGAAGGTCGCGGAAGTAGCGATCCGGCGCCTTGTCGCCAATAGCGATGTTGATTTCACTCTGGGCGAGGACGAAATTGGCGATTTGATTGTAGCGCCCCCGTGACAGACCACGCGATTTGAGATACTGCTTTGGATAGACATGATGAACGTCGCTCCGGTTCAGGAGCAGATCCTGCACCTTGATATCGCGAGAGAGGAATCCGCGCTCTCCGAGCTTTACCTGGGCCGCCTTGTAGGCGAGAAAGTATGGACTGGTGCTCGAAGAGGTATCCATGAGCTGAGGTAGCATTCCGGTCCAAAAGCTTTCCGGGAGTTCATTGGCGAGCACCGATTCCACATAGGGTGTCAGTCCCTTCGCTTCCACCTGACGGATATCGAAGTCGAAGGCGGTTTCTGGGCTCCCTGTGTATCGACCGCGCAGGATGGACATCACGTACCAGCGTCGCACCAGGCTCTCCAGGTCATACGCGGAAACCCCCTCCGACCGCCCTCTCAGATAGAGGATATATGCAAAATTCACCGCGTTGCGCCCCCCGATCAAATCACTCGTGATAAAACCCGCCGAGCGGAGGATCATCGTGATGCGATCGAAATGCGTCTTGTTGATGAAGGAGAGCACGCCCTTCTTCAGTTTTCCGAAGGAGGCCTCCGCGATTTCTTCCTCGTATTGCTTGGTCTCGAAATTCCGGCCCGAAAGCAGGGCCACAAGATCCTGGAGCTTGCCTCGCCCAAACTCCGAGGTAAAGGCCACGCGCAGCATGTCGGTATAGGTGGGATCGTAGATGTCGTCATTTACATCCTTGAGCCACCGCATATGCCCGAGGTATTCCGAGCTTGTGAAGGTACGGTCGGCCTCCTCGATAAGAGGAAGCACTTCGGGCGACACGGAGAGATGACAGAAATAGTCGATCGCCTTTCGAAGAAGATTTCCTCCGTAGGTTTCGTTGACCGCGATCTTCGACATCGCGAAATCGGCTTGCGATAATTCCGTGCCTGCGGAATTCACGCGAATAAAAATTTCAGTGACCGTTTCAATATCGAGATCATCCGACAATTCGATGATCCCCACGTGGTTGTTAATGATCTTCCGAAGCTTTTCCAGGGCACTGAAGATGTGATCCTCATCCACCCCATCATTGGCTGCCGTGTAGGATTTCGTGATCTGAAGCAGTCGCGCTTCCGGAGCAAAGACGTCGGATACATCCGCGATCCAGGCACTGTCCTTTCTGATGGCGGGATTCGCAACCTCAAATTTCTCTTCCTGAGGATGAAAGGCAATCCGGATGTGGACATTCTCGTAATTCTTGTTGAGCACTTCCCGCCCCAGCAGTGCGGCCATCAGGGCAGTGACCCGCTGCTGCCCATCGATCAGGATCCTCTTCCCAGCGGCGGTGGTGCCGTCCTTGAGACGAATCGTGGGATTGCGCCAGGTGATCAGATACCCCACGGGATAGCCCTGGTAGAGGGAATCGAGAAGATTCCGAACCTTGGTTGGCTCCCATACGAAGGGCCGCTGAATTTCGGGTATGGCGATTTCTCCGGACTTGACCCAGGTCAGCAGGGTTTCAATCGGATGTGGTGTGACGGAATAGCGTTGTGTGGACATGGTCCTTCTTCCTGGTGCGAAAAACTTCTTTCCCCTTTACCCTTACCCTTCATCCTTCATCCTTCATCCTTCCCTCGCCACTACCGTATCGTAGAGACCATAATGCGACAGGCCTGGATGACTCTCGATGCCGGTGTAACGAAGCGAGGCATCTTCGTAGCGACGAAAGGCGAAGACGGCCTGGTTCATGTGCTCGGTGTTGAACACGCGAAGCTGCACGAGGAGGTGAAAGTCCTGGACCGTGAGGCCGGTGACCGCGAGAAAGAGATCGGGCTCGACCTTGGTGATGACATCCTGGAGAGTGATTTCGCGGAAGTCCGTCAGATACATGAAGGCCGGAATGCGGGTGGCGAACTTGATGAGCTTTTCCTGGACGAGCTTGCGCCTGGACTTGTACTCCCTTTCCTCATCACTCAACTGCTTCGTCTGTTTCGCTGTCAGCTTCCCTTCCCGGGCCTTCTTCTTCAGGTTCTTCACATTCTCGCTTTTGTTGATGATGGTTTCGAGCACCTTGTCGCCCAGGGCACGCCAGCCTTCGATGCGCTCCACGGCGGCCATGGCCTCGGGATTTTCCATGACGCGGCGCAGGGTGTCGTTGTCCACGTTCACGAGCAGGGCGCTTTCCCACTTGCGAGCGAGCAGGGTGGCCGAGGTGCCCGCCATGGCGATGTCGAGAATGCCCCCCGCGTCGATCTGGGTCATGTTCGCACCGTCGTAGGCCAGCACGGGCAGGAAGGAGACGAGGTCCTTCACCGCGTTTTCGGGATTCGATTCGTGGGGAGAAAGGCCGATGCCGTATTCGGATACCTGCCGCAGGGCTCTGGTGGGCGCGAAGTCGAAAACGAAGCAGACGGGCTTGAGCACCTCTTCCTCGTTTGGATTGTCGCCGTGGGGATTCTTGATGGACCAGGGCGACTGCACGCGAAAGGCGGCCTGAAAATAGGTCTCCGGCGAGGTGAGATTGCGCAGCATCAGGATGCTGGACCATTGCGGCACCGTGATGCCCGTGGTGAGCTTGCCGCAGGACAGGGTGATGGTCCTGGTCTCGAAGCCTCCCCCGATGGCCTTCCTCACGGGGGGGAGGGCGTCCAGTCCGATGCCCGCGCTCGCACCGGCCGCCACGATCACTGTGTAGTCATGCCAGAAGGTGTTGTGCTTCGCGGTGAGCAGATGGGCCATCGCGTGACAGGCGGCTACATTGGGCAGGAACCAGAAGGAATGCTGAAGATAGGGGAGCAGGCGGGAATCGGAATAGGGAAAGGGAGGACGGGTGCCGGTCTTGAGATGCGCATGGACCTTGGGCAGGTAGGTGCCGCGGATGATGTCCAGCCATTTCTGCACTTCATCCTGATGCCGGAAGCGCGCCTCGGGCCCCGTGCCCGTGGCCTCGAAAAAGGTGTTGAGATCGAACTCGTCGAATTCTCCATCCCTCGCGATGGCCAGCAATTCGTCGGGCATCTGGTAGGTGAGCAGACGCAACGGAGGCAGGGCGGCGTAGGGATTCCATGCATTCGGATGCGTGGCGGCGAAGTCCTCCCGGGCGCGCTGCTCGTCGGTGTAGGTCCAGTTGAAAATCTGCTCCTCGATGAATTCTCCCGAGGCCAGGGCCCGGAAGGGCGTGCCCGAAAGGTAGAGGTAGGCCTTGGTGGTGATGGGCAGGAATTCGGTTTCCTTCGAGGACAGCTCTCCCAGACCCTCGTTGATGTCCTTCAGGCCATTGTCATATTCCAGACCGCGTTCCCGCTTCGCCACGGCCTCCTCCTCGCCCTCGAAGAGTTCCCGGGCCGTGTCCCTCCAGGCGCCGAAATGGTATTCGTCGAACACCACCAGATCCCAGGTCACTCGATGCAACCATTCGTTTTTCGGTTTGATATTCCCCACGGCATCGCGACCGAGGAGGTCCTGAAAAGAGCCGAAATACACCACGGGCTTGCGACGATCGATGTGGGACGGGTCGGTGTCGGAGTTGCGGGACAGGTATTGCCAGCCCTCGAAATCCACGTGGGATTCGAGGTCCGATTGCCAGGCATCCTCGACGGCGGGTTTGAAGGTGACTACCAGCACTCGCCTGGCCCCGAGCTTCCGAGCGAGCTGATAGGTGGCGAAGGTCTTTCCAAAGCGCATCTTCGCATTCCAGAGAAAGCGAGGCACGGCATGCATATCCTCCTTCCAGATTGAATGGAAGTAGGCATGGGTCTTGTCCACGGCCTCCTGTTGTTCGCGACGCAGGACGAAGGTCTCATGCCGGATCCCCGATAATTTCATGCCCAGACGCAGTTCGGTGAGCACGGTTCTGAGGTCCGCCAGGGTGCAGCGCATCCACTCCCCTTCCACCTTCTCGAAGCCCTTCTTCATCAGGGCCGCACGCACTTCGTGATCGGTGAGGATGGAGCCATCCTCGCGTTCGGCGGATTCATCGAGCAGGATGGTGAAGTTCTTGATGGCGGCGGTCTTGAGCTGTTCGGCTACCCGTTTGCGGACCTCGCGGACGGTCTGCCCCACTTTCAGGAGCCCCTGATGCGGGGCATCGGCGATGGAATACGCATAGATGCGGGGCCGGGCCTGCGGCTTGGGCTCGAGGATTTCTTCTATCGTTCTACTCATCGTCGTCGGACACAGCGTTTTCGGCTGCGTTGTTACTGAGATCCATCGGACGAACGATCTTCTCGACGAACGCGATCTCATCGGCCGAAAGGCCATATTTCGCGTACAGGTCCGTGTCCGTCCACACCTTGGTCCACTCCTGGATAGGCACGAAGGTGTACACCTTTCGCGTAGTATCCTGTGATGGTTTGTGCAGGAGAATCAGAAGGCGTGTAAGTCGACAGGTGAGGTACGATAAAACACTCTCGGCCTCGCTTTTGAAATCGAACGGACCGATACACAAATATGTCTCGGAACAGATGCTGCCTGGCTCACCAATGAAAGGCGTACTGAGAATGCGATGCGGATAGGTGTCGCGATTTCCCGTCCCTGGTGCTGCGCGGCCAACAAAAATCTTCCAATTGTCGACAAGTTCAGTACCAATTGATATAGAACTTCTAGGCGTGTATCCCAGGCCGCCGTTCCTGTAAACCAGCAAGTCACCGGCGCGCTGAACATTCATCCCCTTAAACGTAGTCTCAAGCCCGAATGGCTTTCTGGAACTAACCAGTCGGTCGAACCGAATAGAGTCCGGTAGGGTCAGCGATCGCGGGTCGCCACTCTCCACAGCAACGACCTTCTTGAGAATCGACAAACCTTCGTTGAATCGGATGAACACATCCGCGCCCTGTTCAAGCAACGGTCGCGAGGCGGTGGAAACAGGCCAATCCTTGAAGTGGGTGGTCACGCGGCAGAGGCCAGGGTTATCTCGTTCCCACAGAAAGTAACACACGCCACCTTTAAGACCCACGCCTGGAAACACATCTGACGCACTGAGAAAGTCGTCGATCGAGCGTACGCGATCGTCGGCAAGCATGGCCTCACGGAATTCGTCCAGTCCCTTTCCTCCAGCAAACCAGCGCGAGGGAATGATCAGAGATAGATATCGCGGCTCCAGCTTTTTCGCCTGCTCTACAAACAATTGGTAAATCGGCGCGGCACTCTTGCCAAATCCTCCATCATCCAACTGATACGGTGGATTCCCAATGATCACGTCAAACTGCATGGTGTCTCCAAACATGTCGGCAATGCGATGCCTGATATCGGTGGTGTGGATGAAGGCATAGGCGTGGGATTCCAGATCCTTGCCCCGGTCCAGTGTACTCTTACTCGCTCCGCAGAACCGGCAGCGCTCCCCTTCCCACGTGTGCTCGGTGCGTTGAAACCAGATGTTGCCATCGTCGCTCGCGAAATCCCGTGCAATGGAATGCGGTCCGAGGGCATGCTTGGAGCAATACACACTGCGACGGGCGAGCAGGCTGGTGAGGGCGGTGATACCGATGCCGAAGACCTGGCGGGTGAGGATGTGGTGGACCCGTTGTTCCAGGTCGGGCAGGACCGGCGCGAGTCCCGCAGTCAGCCGTCTGGTGATCTCCCGCAGAAACACCCCGGTTTTCGCGCAGGGATCGAGAAAGCGCACCTCGGGGTTCGCCCAGATGCTGGTGCCCTTGTGGCTGGCGGCCCAGGCCTCGGCGAGAGTATCCAGCATACGGTTGGCGAACTCGGGCGGGGTAAACACCTCGTCGTTGGAGAGGTTGGCGATACAGGTCAGAACATCGGGGTTGCGGTGGCGCAGGGAGAAGCCCGCTTGGACGCTCATGGGGTCCGCCTCCTCGCGACTGCGATTATCCGAGGAAGATGCGATGGCGTATCGAAACGGTCCCGACTATGGCGCCCTGAGTCCTCGTTGGACATGTCGCGCATGTGAATCCTGCTAGCGAAGGGCAGTCGTAATAGCCTCAAATACTGCATTGGA
>CAYQST010000002.1:34096-42241 GCA_964420295.1 uncultured Chromatiales bacterium
GTAGAATTGGAGTGAATTGGAGTAGAATTGGAGTGAATTGGAGTAGAATTGGAGTGAATTGGAGTAGAATTGGAGTAGAATTGGAGTAGAATTGGAGTAGAATCACTCCAGGAACCAGCGCGCACCCCTGCCGTGGCCAATGGTACGAACAAGTCCGAGGACTTTCAGGACACCAAGATCATTTTTAAGATCCCATTGAGACAGGGAGGAACCAAGCTCCGTAAAAAGATCTCGAAGCGGCATTCCTTGAACCGATGTACTCAAAACGGTGAGTATGCGTTGTTGCCGCTCGGTGACATGCTGTGCAATGCGCTGGGGAGGGATGTAGGAGGTCGGGCGGAACCGCACCAGAACGCATCCAGCGATTTCTTCAATCTCCGGTCTTGGCAGACCCGCCCGTGTCGTCAGCTCTTCCATCTTCAGTGTGCCTCGGCCCCACGATTCGATAACTCCTCTTTTGTAAAAAACCCGAGCCATCAGTGGATTCCACGGTAGTGAATCATGTGGCTGAAAAAGGTCATCCGGTGTCAATCCAAAATGCAGGGTGCCTGTGGAGGTAATCTCAAGCTTGTCGTCATAGACGCCGAGTGACACGGAACCGCCTCCGATGCTGTAGTCTCGGTGACAGAACGCGTTTGCAAGCGCTTCACGCAATGCGACTGGTGGATAGAGTGGATCATCCTCCCGTTCGAAAAGCAAGGGCTGAACACGACCCGCAATGGGAAGGTTTTCACGTAAAAAACGTTCGGCTTTGAGAAGGAGATCAAAGGCGTTTCCATGAAACTGACGATTGTCAAGAAACTCTGATTTATCGGAACCTCGGAAGCGAGCGACGCGCAAGAGACCTTGGGGGAGTCTTCCTTCAATGCGATCCGTTCGACCAAACAATACCACAGCGGCAAGGAGGATCGTTCCATCTTTCATCAACCCGAAACCTCGCAGAATCTCTGCTGGGTCTCTGGTTCCAGGGTCTTCAGCACGCCCTCGCCGGATGGATTCCTCCAAGGTTTTCGTGATTTCAGCAGTATCCAAATCAGAAATTGTCCAACCAGAAGCGGATTGATTCTCCCATCGCTGTTCGCCATGCACCCGCTCGAATAACAGGCGATTGTATTCCTCGCGTGAAAGTCTCCGGTTCGTGTTGCCCACCCGTCGATAGGATTGACCACGATATGCATACGGTTGAACATTACCGGCTTGTGCGATGACAACAAGAACGTGAAGTCCATTTGGCAGACTCACCTTTTCAATACCTGGAAAAACGGGAGGATCAATTTCCTGTAACTCCCGTGCTACCTCCTCGACGGTGTGATCAGAAATGATCTGTCCAACAATTCGACCACTCGGTTCTACTCCGAAAAGCACACGCCCACCCCGATGATTCAGCATCGCGCAAATCGTTTGTGCTGCCTCCCTGCGCGAGCTCGTGGTACTTTTAAACTCCAGAGTTTCGGATTCACCGTTTCGTACCAACGATTTGATTTGCGCGAACGTCATCATCCTCTCTCCTCGGGTTTCGTTGAAACACTCCCATCCCCTCTTGATGCCAAGGCCGCCAGCTCCCGCAGGGTCATGGGCGGATAGGTCCTGACGGGCGTAAAGATTTCGTGTTTTCCCAGATGGGCAAAGAGGGAATCCTCGGCGCGGAAGGCGGCAGACTGGGTGAGGGTGTCGAAGCGGAAGTCCCGCCTCTGATATTTGCCCTTCCCCAGGTAGCCCCATTCCGCAAAGACGATGGGCTGGCCCTCGTGGGTCCGCATGGAGAGGGCGTCCCCATGCACGAGATTTACCGCGAGCACGTGGGAAGCGGCTCGTACCAGCTCGTCCCTCTCCTCCAGGCCTTGAGCTTCACGGAGAATATGCAGCACATTGGCACGACACTCGGCGATATTGTCTTCCAGCAATTCGATGCCGTAGATGCTCATCACCGCGAGCAGGGAAAAATGGCGTCGCTCGAAATCGGAGGGACCATACTGGCGCTCCACTGCCCCCAGCTTGCGGGCCAGGATGCGCACCAGAAAATTCCCACTCCCACAGGCCGGCTCCAGAAAGCGGGAATCGATGCGCTCGGTCTCGCCCTTCACCAGATCCAGCATGGCCTCCACCATCCAGGGCGGGGTGAACACCTCTCCATGGTCGGCGACGCGTTGCCTGGATTTTACGGTGGTCATGGGCGAGGACACGGGTGGTGGGGTGGAACGGAATGAAGGCGAAAGGTACGGGATTGGAAGGAAAAATGCCTGGCGCGCGGAGCGGGCGCTCAGAGCCAGGGTCCGCGCCACTTGTCCCGCAGCTTGCGGTCGTAATTCTCCCCCACGTGTCGGTTGATGAAGCGCTGGAGCCCGAAGCCCGCCTTCGCCCGGATCTTCATCTTCTCGACGAGGTCCCTGCCGGGCTTCTCGTAGGTGTACAGATAGATGCTCATGTCCGCAAAACGGACTTCGATGTAATCCGGGCCGATGCGATAGGCGTCGACCCCGGAAAATCCACTCAGGTTTGTATAGTCCTGGAAGCAGTTCATGGTCTTCTCCCAACGAACAGATGCGCGGGCCTTCGCGCGTACTCAGGGAAGCGGCAACTGCCCCGGCTTCACATGCTTTTCGCGTGCGGGGAAGTTCTCTTCGAAACGGTCGAGCTCCTCCGTGTCGACCTGGAAGGCCGGAGACTCGTGAAAGGAGCCGGAGAGGAGGGGCTCGTCGCGCAGGGGCAGGACCAGCAGATAGTCCGGCGCTTCGCCGGTGGAGGTGGTGATGCCGAAGTCCCGACAGGGACGGAATCCGAATTGACGATAGTAGGCGGGGTTGCCGAACAGGATCAGGGCCGTGCCACCGACGGCGGGATCGAGTTGGGTGGCGATGTCGATGGTGCGATGCAGGAGCAGGGCACCGATGCCGCGACGCTGCAGCGCGGGGTCCACGCTGATGGGACCCACGCACAGCACGGGTTGTTCGTCAGGCGCGCGGCGCAGGAGGGCGCGGGTGGTGATGCAGTGCCCGATCACGCGGGTTTCGTCGAGAGCCACGAGATCCAGGCTGGGGACATAGGAATCCGATGCCCGCAACTGCCGAAGGACGAGATGCTCGTCGGCTCCGGGTTTGTACACGTCCCAAAAGGCGTCACGGGTCAATTCCTCGGTCGCGCGTGCGTCTCGGGACAAGGTGGGGCGGAGGTGAAGGTCCATGAGGGGGGTTGCTCCAAAAGGTGTTGTCTTCGTCGACGCGGCAATGTATCATTCTTCTTTTTCACCACCACACCGTTTTCTCATGCGCAACGTCCTCCTGCTTCTCGTCATCACCCTGTGTCTTGTCACGCCCGTCTCCGCACGGACTCCATCGCATCGAACCGGCGCAGCGTCCCCCAAAAAGGGCGGGACCCTGGTCGTGTACTATTTCTACCATGTTCCCCGTTGCACATCCTGCATCGCCATTGAATCCCAGACGGAGGCGACGCTTCGGGATCAGTTCTCCAAGGAGCTGGAATCGGGGCGGATGCAATGGAAAACCATCAACGTGGGGGAAACGAAGAATGCCCATTTCGAGCGGGACTATCGTCTGGAATCGAGCAGCGTGGTGCTGGTCCATGTCGTCAAGGGAAAGCGCGGGGCCTGGAAACTGCTCGATAAGATTTGGGACATCGGGCTCAAGGACAAGGCCGGCGTATCCGCCTATATCACCGAGGAGGTGAAAGCGGCGTTGCATCGCTGGAAGCTGGATCGATGACCCCTCCCTGCCCCGGCACCACTCTGCGCCTGCTCTCCGATACCGTGCATGCCCGATGGTACGGGGAGCCGCATCCCGACCGGCCCACCCTGATCTTCCTGCACGACGCTCTCGGGTGCACTGCCATGTTCAAGGGCTTTCCCGAAGCCCTCTGCGCGGCTACGGGCCTGGCGGGATTCAGTTACGATCGACCCGGCCATGGCGAAAGCGCCCCCACCGAGATGCGGCATGATCATGGGTATCTGGAAAAGGAAGCCGTGGAGATCCTCCCCGCCGTGCTGCGGGAAGCGGGCATCCGGGATCATGTGCTCGTGGGCCATAGCGACGGAGGAACCATCGCGTTGTGGTATGCGTCCCGCCGCCCGGACTTCCTGTGCGGACTCTGCACCATCGCTCCCCATACGTTTATCGAGGACCGCACCGTGCGGGGGATTCTCACGGCCCGGGCCCGCTTTCGCGACCAGGATTCCTCTCTGCGCACGGGCCTCGAACGCTATCATGGGCTGAAAACCGAGGCGTTGTTTTATCGCTGGACCGAGACCTGGTCCCGCCCTGACATTGCCGATTGGACCATGTTCTCCCAACTCGATCGCATCACCGCCCCCCTCCTCCTTCTCCAGGGCCGCGACGACGAATACGGCACCCCCCGCCAGGTCACCCTCCCCATGGAGCGGGTCTCCGGTTCCGCGCGTGGCCTCCTCCTTCCCTCCTGCGGCCATTATCCGCACCGGGAACAGAGAGAGCCCACCATCCTTGCCATCAGAAATTTTCTCGCCTCCCTGTCCTGATTCTTCACTCTTCACTCTTCACTCTTTTCTCTTCCCATGACACCCCTTACACGCCATCGTTTTCCACGAATCCCCCACGTCCACGGGATGCACGTACTCCAGTCCCGCCAGTGAGGTTCTCTCCTGTCCCTTCGAATCCTTTTGGGACAGGATCGTATGGCAGATGTTGCAGTCCTTGCTGAGCACCTTTCCATCCTCGCTCACGTGGCGCCCGTCGTGGCAGCGGAAGCAGCCGTTATCGTAGAGGTGGCCGATATTGTTGGGGTAGTTCTTCCAGCTCGCCTTCATGTAGGGGAAGAAATTGCGGGCATGCACCGCACGCAGTTCTTCGATCATGCGGGTGATGTTCGTGGCCTGGGAGGATGCGAGATCCGGATACCGGGAACGATAGAATTCGCGAACCACGATGGCGATGCTGTCCCGCGCCGATTCGGCGGACTCGTAGGGCAGGTCCAGCGCTTTCAAGGCCACGCTCTTGGCCCAGGGGAGGGTGGGATCGATGGCGCCCATGGACAGAAGGTGGTTGATGGATCGGGCGGGTGGGTGATAAATGTGCGAGGGCCGGTTGTGGCAGTCGATGCAGTCCATGCGCCGTTTTTCGGCTTCCTGGAGCTGGGCCGCGTTCAGAGGCGTGTCAAGACTGCGATAGGTGCGGATGCGTCCCTGGCGATCCTTCACCTGCACCCACGGGATCACCTGTCGCTTGGGATCGAGGGTGGCGTACGTGATCTCGTTGGCGATGTTCATCGCCCAATGAATGCCACCTGTGGGGCCGGATTCCGGGGTGCCTCCACCCACCTTGAGCAGAAGATCGAGGGACCACCGGGAATTGGCTTCGTCGGACAGGTAATACGTATTCGTGCGCCGCAGTTCGCTGAAGAAATGTGAGGGCCAGTGGCATTGCTCGCAGGTCTGCTGAGCGGGACGAAGGTTTTCGATGGGCGTGGCGATGGGTCGGGCGTATTTCTTGAACAAAACGCTGTACACCTGGTAGGACCCACTGATCTTGGCCCGAACGAACCAGTCCGCACCCGATCCGATATGACATTTCGCGCAGCCCACCCGGGCATGAGGAGAGGATTGATAGGCGGTGTATTCGGGGCTCATCACGATGTGACACACTTCTCCGCAGAACTGATCGGAGTCGCTGTATTCGTAGAGTTCGTAACTGCCGAAGGCCGACAGGGCCAGAAATGCGAAGAGTCCGATTCCACTCAGAATCAGGATCCTTCGTTGCTTCGGTTCGTTGAGATCGAGACGGGGAAAGAGTGGAGTGGAGGGATCTCCACGTCGTATGCGCTTCTGCTGACGGAATCCTCCGTAGAAAAACAGGAGAAGTCCCAACACCATCAGACCTGGAAAGAGCATGAACGCGAAGATGCCCGTGTAGGCTTTGGGATGGGCGGACACCGACTCCAGGGCCAGCAGAAAGATGATGAGAAGGAAACTGATACCCGCCAGTCCGCCGCCAAAGACGGACATGCGGTTATAGAATGCCTTGGGCAGGGAAAACTTCATAAGACCCCCGAATCTCTTGGGTGAAGAAATGCGACCCGATCAGACCCGACGCCGTTGCACCGTGCCGATGAAGAAGGTCCCCAGCGTGGTGAGCCATCCCTGATAGGTATGGATGTCGCGCACCACCTGGCCGAAGGAAGAATGCTCGCTCGACAATACGGAAAGAATGCCCGTGACGATGAGCACCACCACGCCCGCGAGAAGAAGGCGGAACAGCCATCGATCTCCCCCGCGCAGGGAGCGACGCGTGCGACGGGAGGCGATCAGGCGCACCAGATACCAGATCAGCACAAGGATGAAGAGTCCCGAACATGCGTGATGCAATTGCTCGACGAGTTCTCCGCCCTCGGGAAACAGGTACAGGAACTGCGCGATCACCGGCATCCCGGGATACCGATTGCCGAATCCCGTGAGTGCGGCCAGGGCGAACACGGCGATCAGCACGCGCTTTAGAAGGCGTTCCGTCACCGGGGTGTCCTGTTCGGTATATGCGAGGTTCTTCCTCCGTCGCATCAGGCCCTGAAGGGCCTGCCAGGCGAGGAAGAGCAAAATGAGAAGCACATACAGCCGTTTGACCGTAAAGAGCGGAACTGGTGTCGAGCGACGCAGCGCGGTGGGCGAGTGGATGGGACCGGCCGTGAACCTCGCCTTCGCATCGGGATGGCACGCTCCGCAGGTGGTGGGGATGTTGGCGGGATGTACTGCCGACGCACTGTCGGTCTTTTCGCGAATGTCGTGCGCTCCGTGACAGCTCGCGCATTGGGTCACGACCAGGGAGTCCTTCCATCGCGAGAAGCCGTGATAGCCGGGATTGGTGGCGCTGAAGAACGCGGGATTGACGGCTGTCTTGATCACCACCTTCGCGGGGGGATGACAGGTGCCACAGGAAAGGGCGGGCGAGGATACCGAGGCGGGTCCCCGTGGATTGCGCGCTTTCGCGATCGAGGGATGCTCGGCGTGACAGTCGCCACAGCCGGGAGTGTCGGTACGTCCCGATCCCGTGAGCCGTCCGTGAATCCCATGTCGATATTGTGTGGAGATCTCGGTGTGACATTTTCCGCAAGTGGTGGGCAGGGCCGTGCGATGCACGGGAGAGTCTGCCGTGGTGCCGCGCTGCACGGTGTGACTCCCGTGGCAATCGGCGCAGGCAGCCGCCTGTCCATTGCCGCGCTGGAGGGCCGTGCCGTGGAATCCGGCAAACCAGTCACTGACGAGGCCCGCGTTCTTCGGCATGCGTGCCCGATTGTTCGGATCGTCCTGATGGCAGGTGAGGCACATGCGAGCCTGGGCCAGCTTGATTTCCGGCCGGGCGGGAGAGTGCAGATTTCCCGTGACGGGGGTGCGATGACAGGACAGGCAGGATGGCGCGGCAGGCACCGATCCGCGCAGCGCCACCCCGTGGGCTGATGCCGCGAATTCGTTTCGCACACCCACGTGGCAGGCACCACAGGAGGTCACCCCTGAGGCCAGGCTCCATCGTGATCCCGCCGTCTTCGGCGACATCACCTCGTGTGTGCCGTGACAGCCCTTGCAGTCACGGTCGGGAGTCATCCCCGCAGAGGTTGAAAGCAGTTGAGGATGAAAGGCGTGCCGGGTGGGGGCGTCACGGTGACAGGACACGCAGTTGACCGGTCTGATCGGATCCTGATGCGGCACGGCATCCTTGTCGAATCCGACGTGACAGGCCACGCACACCAGACCGCGATGCGTGGAACGGCGCAACACACTGTCCTCCACGGTGATGGACAGGGTCTTGCCGTTCTTGTCCATGGTAAGTCCCCCCTCCGCGTGACAGGCGAGACAGTCCTCCCGTGTCTGCGCGTATCCCAGCATCGTCGGGATCAGAACGAGGAAAAGAACAACAGGCGCCATGTGAAAGACAATACGGCGCGCGTTCAAGAGGAAACGGGTGCAAGGGGTCATCCGGATAACCTCAGACGATCATGGAAGTATGGAGGGAAGGTACTGCGGGATCGACTCGACAGGGAAAGATACGGACCCCGTTCGCCCAGCGCAACCCGCAGAGACGCGGCTGTGCCCCGTCTGCGTGGGAGACCACGCACCCCGTAGAGACGGGTCTTTGACCCGTCTGCGTGGGAGACCAGCGCACCCCGTAGAGA
>CAYQST010000002.1:42341-271888 GCA_964420295.1 uncultured Chromatiales bacterium
CGGGTCTGTGATCCGTCTGCGTGGGAGAGACCACGCAACCCGTAGAGACGGGTCTGTGATCCGTCTGCGTGGGAGAGACCACGCAACCCGTAGAGACGGGTCTTTGACCCGTCTCCGTGGGAGACTGAGACCCGCCTGAAAGAGAGACGGGTCTGAGACCCGTCTTTACCCGAAGGGATGTGATGTTGTAGATTGCGACCGCCCGGAGGTATGGGTTCTTTCAGGACATTCAGGACATTGATAAGAGGAGAGTGATACATGCTCGATATCCCACGCATTGTGGCCGAGGAGTTGGGACTGCGTCCCGCGCAGGTGACCCAGGCTCTGGCCCTGTTTGCCGAGGGGGCCACTGTACCCTTCATCGCCCGCTATCGCAAGGAGATGACGGGGGAAATGAACGAGATTCAGTTGCGTGCCGTACAGGATCGGTACGGATACCTCACCGAACTCGAGGAGAGAAAGCAGGTGATTCTTGCCTCCATCGAGCAGCAGGGAAAACTGACCGAGGAGCTGAAGGCGCGCATCGACGCCTGTATGCAAAAGACTGAGCTCGAGGATCTCTATCTCCCCTACAAGCCGAAGAAACGCACCCGCGCCACCATCGCCCGCGAGAAGGGACTCGAGCCCCTGGCCCGTGCGATCGCCGAAGCGAATGTGCCCGCCTCCCCTGTTGTGGACATCGAGGCCCTTGCGACGCCCTTTCTCAACGAGGAACTCGGCGTCACGACGATCGCCGAGGCCCTGCGGGGCGCTTCGGATATTCTGGCTGAGGAGGTGGCAGAGACCGCGTCTTTCCGCGCGCACATTCGCGGGATGATGATGGACAGCGGTGTGTTCGTTTCGAAAATTCGCGCGGAGTATCCCGAGGGCACCACCAAATTCGAAATGTATCGACAGTACCGTGTGCCGGTGCGCGACATCGCCCCACACAATATGCTGGCCCTCCGGCGTGGTGAGGCCGAAGGCGTGATCCTCTTCGATGTGGAGTTCGACGACGCCAGTGCCGTGCAGTATCTCGATACCCAGGTGCTGGTGTCTCGAGATTCGGCGCTCGGCAGGTTCTATCGCACCATGCTTGCCGATGCCTGGGAGCGCCTGATGAAAACCTCACTCGTAGGCGACGTGCGATACGATAAAAAAGTGAGCGCCGACGAAGAGAGCGTCCGTACCTTCGAAGCCAATCTCCGTAATCTCCTGCTGGCCAGTCCCGCAGGCATGAAGCCCACCCTCGGCGTGGATCCCGGATTCCGCACGGGGTGCAAGGTGGCGGCGCTGGACGCCACAGGCAAGTTTCTGGAATATGAGGCCATCTTCCCGCACGGATCCGTGTATCAGCGCGGACAGGCAGCCGCCACGCTCACTCGCATGATCGCGACGCATGGCATCGAACTGATCGCCATCGGCAATGGAACCGCCTCCCGCGAAACCGATGCATTTATCGCGGAGGTCCTCGCTCCTCTCGAACGTCCGCCCCTGCGCGTGATGGTCAACGAATCCGGCGCGTCCATCTACTCAGCGAGCGACACGGCCATCGAGGAATTTCCCGATCTCGACATCACCGTGCGTGGGGCGATCAGCATCGCCCGCCGTCTGCAGGATCCTCTAGCGGAGCTGGTGAAAATCGACCCCAAGTCCATCGGCGTCGGCCAGTACCAACACGATGTGGATCAACGCCTGCTGAAACGGAAACTCGACGATACGGTGGAAAGCTGCGTCAACCATGTGGGCGTGGATGTCAACCTCGCCTCCAAGGAACTCCTCGGCTACGTGGCGGGCCTATCCACCACCACCGCGCGCAATATCATCGCCTACCGCAACGAGCATGGCCCCTTCCGCAATCGCCGCACCCTGCTCAAGGTGCCCCGCCTCGGCGACAAGGCCTTCGAACAGGCCGCAGGCTTTCTGCGGATTCGGGAGGGAGAGAATCCCCTGGACAATACCGCTGTCCACCCCGAGCGCTATGCCCTCGTTGAACGCATCGCCCGGGATCTGGACCTGCCTCTCGATGAAATGACACGTCATCCCGATCGCGTCCGCACGATCGATGTTCGACCCTATCTCACGGAGGACGTAGGAGAACCCACCTTGCGGGACATCCTCCAGGAACTCGAAAAACCCGGTCGCGATCCGCGTGAGCAATTCCGTACCGCCACCTTCAAGGATGGAGTGCGCGAGATGTCGGACCTGGCCCCCGGCATGGTGCTCGAAGGCGTGGTGACGAACGTGGCCAATTTTGGCGCCTTCGTCGATATCGGCGTTCATCAGGATGGCCTCGTCCACATTTCCCAATTGGCGGACACCTTCGTACGCGACCCGAAATCCGTGGTGAAGGTGGGGCAGATCGTGTCAGTGACCGTGCTTGAGGTAAACCTGGCCCTGAAACGCATCTCTCTGTCCATGAAAAAGAATTCCGGAGCCGCGAGTCCGAAACCAAAAACCGGAGCTGCAGGTCCGAAATCGGTCCCGGAGCCCCGGCATTCACTCGAGGATCTCAAGCGGAAATTCGGTCACTGAGCGGCGGGACGGTCTGCGGCATCCCTCGACAGGAACCCGCGCATCGAAATGGAACCCAGTGCGAGGGTCGGCAGAAAGAACTGCGGCTCCTCGTCCGGATCCATGGCACCCAGCAGAGGCAGCAGGGGATCGTAGTGTTCCCAGGTGGGATGGGCGTGCCGGGCGAGTGGATGCTTCCGGGCCTCGAGGAGGGCCGCGTGGTCACCCCGGCCCAGGGCATGCGCAACCCACTCGTCGAACTCCACCGCCCAGGGATAGGGGTCGCTCTCCCGCATCACACGCAGGTTGTGCACGAGATTTCCACTCCCCATCACGAAGATACCCTCGCGACGCAGGGGACCAAGAGCGCGGCCCAGTCCCAGCAGCAGGTCAGGCGTGCGGGGCAACGGCAGGCTGAGCTGAAGGACAGGAACATCCGCCCGGGGGAAAAGATGTCGCAGCACCGACCAGGTGCCATGATCGAGCCCCCAGTCCTGATCGAGCTCAGCCCCCAGGGCACCGAGCCGCGCGACGATGGCCTCCGCGAGGGTGGGATCCCCGGGCGCGGGGTAGGTGAGGGCGGACAATTCCGGAGGAAATCCTCTGAAATCATGAATGGTGCGGGGGCGGGACATCGCGGTGACCCGAAGCGTGGGAGTTTCCCAATGCGCGGAGATGCACAGAATGGCGCGGGGACGAGGGAGCGTGGCGCCCAGAGCCTGCCAGACGGCGCTGAAGGCGTTGTGCTCGATCGCGTTCATCGGACTCCCATGTCCGACAAAGAGCACGGGAAGGCGAGACGCGGAGATCGTCATGATCCTGTCTCCGACGCGCGGGGCGGGGCAATGCCGCGTTTCATCTCCGCCAGGCGAACGATCACGTAGGCCACGAGCGCGAAGACGTAGAACACGAGCAGGAGCCAGGCACAGCCCTGCAGGGATTCGATGATGGTGCGCGTGAGCTCGAGCGTCCATCGTTCAGGCGAAAGGACCAGCCCCGCAGGAAGCGTACCGGTCGCGGGGTCGGGAAGATATCGTTCAAGATCGTACACGCGTATGCCCGACGACACGCCGACCACCACGATCGCGAACTTCATGTATTTGACCCAGGCCGTACTGATGGTATCGGCGATGATGCGTCCCAGGATACCCGCGATGGGTCGGGCGAAGAGCACCATGACCAACAGGGACACAGCCACCGCGGTCAGGAACGTGACAAGGAGCAGGGAGAGGAACATCGGCGTCAGGCCTTTTTCTTCGTGACGAAGGCGATGGATGCCGTCAGGAGTTTCTTCAGCGTGGGAAGGTGGATGTCGTCGAGGGATTTGATGTAGAGACAGGATTTTCCGGTTTTCACCTTGCCGAGAGCTGCAAGGTCCGCTTCGGACACCTGGAACCCCGTGCACAGATAAAGCGTGAGATTCGTCTTTCGGGGGGAGAAGCCCATCAGGAACCAGTCCCCTTCCCTGCCGCTCGCATACGTGTAATGATAGGTGCCGAACCCGACGATGGAGGGCCCCCACATCTTCGGAGCTGCCTTGGTGACGGACTGCATGAGAGCGAGTATGACCTCGCAATCCGCACGGCGCTTCGGATCCTCCACAGTATGCAGGAATTCAGAAACGCTGGCATCAGTTTCGGTGGTTTTCAGAGTGGCCATACAGAGGTCCTTTCGGATGAAGAGAAGGAATTAGAGTCGAACGGTCGCTTTGAGAAACGGGAGAAGGTACCACCCGCCATCCGTGTCGACAAGTGGACGGAGTCCCGCGATCTCCCAGGAGACCTCCGGACCCACAAATCGTACGCCGATGGTGAGGAGTCCGTAAAAGCGATTCTCCCACTTCATGAACTCGGCAAGATTCGTGTATTCCGCGATGGCGGTGACCGTGGGTGACAGTCTTCCCTTCACCCCGAAAAGCACCAGGGTCGCCGCTTCGCCATCATCGAAAGGGCGGGCCTGCCCCACACTCCCATGGAAGGAAAGCGAGGCCGTGCCCACGCTCGCCACTGCGCCGTAGGAGAAGAAATTCGCCCGGGGAGTCAGGGTTCCCCAGAGTGCCACGGCGCCCGACGATCCCGACACCACCTGCTGCTTGATCCCGAAGGTCGCGGTTTCGAGAAATGTGACGCTCATGGGAAAAAGAGTGAAGACTCCGATATGGGTGCTCGACGACACGGCCATGGTGACGTTGACAAAGAAGAGCTCGTACACGGAGAAGTACGCCGAGCCCGACGGCATGGTGGTGGCGGTGGGCATGAAGAACAACTCGTGATCTCCTGGTCGATATGGAGTGGAGACCTCCACCGAGGATGTGGGGCTTTCCACGACGTGCGTGGTATCGTCGACCTGAGCCCAGGCCACGCAGGTTAGCATCCACCACCAGACAAGGGCGACCTTCATCGTGACCTCAGGAACGGGGGGGATGGCTGATAATGGCGTTCACTACCTCATCTTCCGTGTCGGCAAGGATCACGTCGTTTGCGAATCCCTGCTTCTCTGCCAGGGCATACAGCAAGGGTGCGACGGGAAGGCCGGAACCCTGCCCGGGATTGGTGGGATCCCAAAAGGATCGACCGAATAGAACCATGGGACTGCGCACGCCGGCGCAGGTGCGATAGTAGTTCTGACAGGCGTCCTGAAACACTTCTTGAATGGTGCCCGCGCTTCCCGGCCCGTAGATCACTCCCGCCAGGGCGATGGCCAGAAGACTGTCTTCGCGAATGCTGTTTTCGAAAAACTTGGCGATATGCGTGGCGAACACGTTAGGAGGTTCGTGTCCGTAGAACCAGGTCGGGATGCCCAGATTGCGACAGGCCATGGGATCGATGGGAGTGCCGAATTCCTTTCGTGCACGCCATCCCACGGAGAGCCAGGCAGGATGATCGTAGAAAGGAGCGCGGGCCAGGGTGCGCAGTGCCTGGTCCAGACAGCCATCCTCGAATCCGGCGGACCAGGCACCGAGATTGGCCGCTTCCATCAAGCCCGGTCCTCCTCCCGTGGCGATGAAAAACCCCTGCCGCGTAAGAGCCCTCGTGATCCGTGCAATGGCTCCATAGGCGTCCTGATCCCGACCGACATGATGCCCTCCCATCACCGCTACCGTGCTCCAACGTCGAGTGTCAACGACCCGAGGAAACCCAGACGCGGCAGGACCATCGAGCAGATCATCAAGAGCCTCGCTGATCGATGCATCATGCAGGCGACGCAGGATCATCAGATCGGCGGATACAGGACGAGGTTGCTTCGTGACGGGATCCATGAAGGACACATACACCTGTGCGTCGAGACAGTTCACATACCCATTGGGGTCGTCTTCATCATACCCCTCGTACAGTTCCTCCGGGGAATACAGCGAAGGACGAAAGGGCTGAAAGGGCGTACCCGAGACGTGGGGCAGATACAGACAGCCCGCAGCCAGCGCCACACGGTGCTGCTCCGGATCCATCTCGCATCCCAGAAAAGAACACCCCGCTACCATGATCGGATCGAGGGGTATCCCGCGCAGATCCATTCCCTGAAAGACGGCGGGCTCGGGATGGTGAACCCACGCGGACAGGGCGTCGGGAGTGTCGATTTCGCGGAGTCGCACGGTGGGGATCATGCGGGCACGCTCAACGGGTGATGCGAATGGAACGGACGAGAGTGGATCCGGCGCTCGAAACCACGCAGAGATACAGTCCTGATGGTAACGCGTGCACCGCGAGACTCTGACGGAACACGAAATCGAAGGCGGATACGCTCTGCGAATACCGCACGCGGCCCAGCACATCGACGAGGCGTACCTGTACCGGGGCGGCGGCTGTGAGCGTGAGGTCCACCGTCAGAACGTCCCGCGCCGGCTGAGGAGAGAGCTGCATCGAGGTGATCGATGCGGGAGGAGCCTCATCCACGGCCGAGGCGGACGTGGCGACGAACCGGGTCATCATCCACCACAGGGCCTTGGCGATTCGGATCGAGCCCGCCCAGTTCGGATGGCAGGCCTGCGCATCGGGTTGCTGTTCGCCACAATGTGGTTTGTACGCGATCTCGAACCCCCGCGAGGATCGATAGCCCACTCCGCTGGTGTCGTGGGATTCGATATCGGCGATATCGATAAGAGGGCGCCCCTGTTCGGCGGCGTAGGTTCGAATGCGGGCGTTGAGGGAATCGGTGCACTCCTGTCCCACCTGCGTGAGTGGGATGGTCCACCAGAGAAACACCTTGTCGGGATAGCGAGCCGCGAGGGTCTCCATGGCATCCCGGTAGAGGGCGAAGGCCTGATCGATGGCCTCGGGATTGTTTCCATCACAGGGCTCTCGGGTTTCATCCAAGGCGTCGATATAGCAGTACTTGAACGAGAGCACCTCGTACTCGCCAACGTGCGCCGTCACCTCGTCCACGAAGTCGGTTACCTTTCCCTCCCAACCGGAATTCCCGCGTGCCTGACAGGACCAGAGGCGACGATCGAATTTCCATGCGGGATAGGCGCGGCAGTCCGTGGGACTCGTGCGCGTCCCTTGTATACAGTCCAGTGCGTTGTCGATGGTGGTGCCGACGGAGGCATGTCGAAACATCAGACGCAGACCCGAGGCCGCCAAGCGCTCCGTGTCGGTAATGGCGTCGAACCGGGTGACAGATACGTGATCGGCGCGCAATCCCGCGCGCATGATGCGGGCAGGATCCCATTGCGCATGGAGGAGAGACGCTCCTCCCATCAGCAGAAGCAGAATCCACGTGCGGTGCATGCGAACCTCCGATTGGAAACATCCAGTCTACGAATTCGAAGGGGAAAAGTCCAGTGCGATCCGCGTCTCAGAACAGATGACCAAAATTGAGGTAGAACCCCGTGCTCTCCCTGCCGAAACCCACATCGGCTCGCACCAGATAGGTGCGCATCGCAAAACGCAGGCCCAACACGGGATTGTGGGCCCATCCGGTGAAATCGGCCTTGTCGAGTCCCGACCATACCTTGCCCGCATCCCAGCCCAGGACTCCAATGAAACGCCAAATGAGAGGGATGCGCAGTTCCAGATTGGCGACGGCCGATGATTTATCAAGGAAGCGGTCGATGGGATATCCGCGCAAGGTCTGGTTGCCTCCCACTGAAAGGAGAAAGGAAATCGGAACATGGTCGCCCTGCGTGTGTTTCAGAGCGAGGCGGCCCGCGATCACGGCATCCAGTATAGGCAGGCGATGATAGCCCTGCACAAGTCCGGTGAGTTTGGTCCACGAGGTCATCGCGTCGTTCCATGCGGGGGCCTCCTCGATCTCGGCCTGAATCACCCACCCCCGGCTGGGCTGAATGTAGCTGTCGCGACCATCATGCCGCACGGATGCGAAAATGCTCAACGAGCGTGACGCCGAGGGCGCGAGGTGATCATCCAGGTGCACGAGTCGTCCTGCTGCGTCGAGCGCGCTGTTCCACACGGCCTTGAAGCGAACGCCCATGTTCATCACCAGGGTGGGAGTCCACCCTCGACTCGCGGTCACGGACAGCTCGAACGGCTCCCGGGTGTAGATTTCCCTGTCCTTCGCATGCGAGCTATTCCCGACTCCATAGAAGTTGTTGTGAATCCACTTGTCGTAATCCACATAGAGGTCCAGTGACAGTGGATACACGGTGCCCTGTCTCAGCTCCAGGTCTGGAAAGGCCAGCACCAACCGATACCAGCGCACGCCCTTGGTGCTGTTGAAGAGAATGAGATCGAAGGACTCCCGCTGGCCGAGGGTGTTGAGAAAAAACACCTTGGCTCCGTAGCCCAGCCCCGCATCGGTGTCGTAGGATAGGATCGGAAAGGGCTCGATGAGCGCGGCAGGATCCTTCGATACGCGTCGACTGCTGTCCGCCTCCTGTGCGAGGAGGGACGGTGGAAGGAGCAGAATACAGAACAGCAGGGCCATCAAACATGGCAACAGCGAACCAATCATGGAGACACCTGAGCGTGATGGGATCCAAGGTAGCGAGACAGGCGGAAGATATCCAGAATTCGTACCTTCGCGGTATGAAATTCTTGCAACGCCATTCGGACGCTGTCGGACTGACCTCTGCCCTTCTGCTCATCGTGTCGTGGGGAGGAATGCTGACGTGGGGACTCCTCCGCCCCCATCCCTGGGAAGGTGCGAATGTGGTGGTGTCGATGTTCCACCTTCTCGTGCTGACGCATCTGTACACCGGCCTGTTCATCACCGCACACGATGGCATGCACGGTGTCATCACACCCACTCGTCCCTTCGTCAACATCGTGCTCGGGTGGATCTGCACCCTCGGCTATGCCTGCTTTCGATTTTCGTCCCTGAGGCGAGAACATGGAACGCACCATCAGTTTTCCGGAACGGAGCGGGATCCGGATTTTCATGATGGCCGGCATCCGGACTTCTTCCGATGGTACCTCCGGTTTCTCTCCCACTACATCTCCCTTGGGCAGCTTCTGGCGATGGCTATCATTTTCAATGTGCTGCTCCATGTCGTACGGATCCCTCTCTCCACACTTCTGCTCTTGTGGGTTCTCCCCAATATCCTCAGCACGATCCAGCTATTTCTCTTCGGCACATGGCTTCCCCATCGCCCGTTGCCCTCGGGATTTCCTGATGAGCATCGTGCGCGCACAAACGACTATCCCGTCTGCCTTTCCTTCCTTACTTGCTATCACTTCGGATATCATCACGAACATCATCTCTGGCCTCGGGTGCCGTGGTGGGGACTCCCATCGGTTCGGCGGGCTCGTCCTGATCTCGTACCTGCAGGGAATTCCACGACACGAACAGACTCGACACCGTCATCGCCACGGCACTGACGATCGGATGGAGGAGTCCTGCCATCGCGAGCGCGAGTCCGACGGCATTATATCCATAGGCCCACCAGAGATTCTGTCGGATCTTGCGATCACAGAGCATGGCCAGACGGGTGAGCCGAATCACGCCGAGCAGGTCGCGATTGACGAAGGTCACGTCGGCCACCTCGTTGCTGAGCTGAGCGCCCTGGGCCATGCAGAGTCCCACGTCGGCTTCGGCAATCGCCGCCGCGTCGTTGAGTCCGTCGCCAAACATCACCACGCACCCGTATTCCTCCTTGAGATACCGCACCGTGCGCACCTTGTCCTCCGGCGCCATCTTGGCGCGTACCAGCACGCCAAGCCGTTTTTCCAGCACGGCGGCGGGGGCGTCCTCGTCTCCGGTGATCACTTCCACATGGCGACCGCTGTGCTTCAGATACGCGATCATCGCGTCGATCCTCTCCTCGTATCTCTCCTGCAGAGCGATCACTCCTTCGACAATGCGATTGACCACCACGTAAATCACGGTGCGTCCCTCTGACTCCGCACGATGCACCTGTCGACGCAGACTGTCATCGGCGGTGAAATCATGCAGGAGAAGCAGATCGGCATTGCCCACGTGGACGATGCAGTCTCCGCCATACACCACGGGCCCGGAGTCCTTCATCGACACGAGAGAACCACATTGAACGATCCCCGAGATTCCACGCGCGGGCATCACATGCACGTCGCTGACGGGATGAAGGTCGATGCCTCGTTCCCGCGCCATCAGAAGGATGTACTCGGCAAGCGGATGCCGGGTGGACGTTTCGAGACTGGCACTGAGTCGGAGAAGATCTGATTCCGAGTAGGTGCCGCCTTCCCGGGGAAAGACCTCTCCGTGTCGTTGCTCGGGAGAACTCAGGGTTCCGGTTTTATCGAAGAGAAAGGCCTCGGCGCGGGCAAGATCCTCGAGCGTGTCCCCACTGCGTACCAGGATGCCTCCGCGAGCCGCGGTTTCCAGGCCCGCCCACACGACGAGCGGTGTTGCAAGGCCCAGGGCGCAGGGACAAGAGATGAGTAAGACGGCGAGTCCGTTCATCAGCCCCGTGGAGAAATCCACGAACACCCACCATCCCGCGCACGTGGCCAGGGCCAGCACCAACACCACCGGCACCAGCAGCCCCGTCACGCGGTCGGCACGGCGAATGGATCGCGTCGGCCGGGCCAGGGCCTCCTGCAGGAGCTGCTGAATGCGCGCGAGACGCCGTTCCTGCTGCACGGCAGTGACGCGTATCGCGAGCACGCCATCCCGGTTCAGCGTCCCAGCGAACACAGGATCGGCTTCCTGCTTCACGACGGGCCGACTCTCCCCGGTCAGGTTGCTTTCATCCACAAAGCTCGCTCCGTTCTCCACCGTCCCGTCCACCGGAAACATATCCCCCGGCAGGATGCGAAGAAGATCCCCCACTGCGATGGCGTCGGGAAACACCTCTCCCTCGGTTGGCTCCAGACGTCGGTAGGACACGAGCGGGATTTCGAGCAGGCGGGTGAGCACATAGTGGGTTCGACTCTTGGCGCGCGCGTCCAGCCAGCGCCCGAACGTATAGAGCACCAGGAGCATGGTGGTGGTTTCGAGATAGATCGGTCCGTAGCCGCGCTGATACGACAGGGCGGACGCAACCACCGAGGCGCCAACCCCGATGACAAACAGGAGATTGATGGTGATGCGACGCGCGAACAGATCCTGCAACGCATGGCGCAACACAGGGACGCCCTGCAGGACAAGGACAGGCAGGGACAGGAGGAGCATGCCCCAGTCCAGTGGACCCAGGACATTCTTCATGGAATGCACTTCCGTCCACCCATACTGACTGCTGACCGCGATACTCAGGATCATCACGTTCATCGCGAAAAACGCCCCCACCCCAAATCGTACGAGGAGACGGGTGGTGGTGCGATCCTGGAGATTCTCGGGAGCGGCATCCTTGCCCAGGATCTGTTCGGTCATCAGACATCCATAGCAACAGTACTGCCGCTGCTCGTGGATATGCTCGCGATCCTGTGCGACAACAGGTGCGCCGGTAAAGGGAAGACCGCAGAAATCGCAGGTGTGCATGGGGTGGAACGGGACGGGGCTCTGCGTGCGCACGCAAAGCCCCGCGATGAGGGGTTCGGACTCGATTACTTCGAGGCGGGAGTCGGGGTCGCGGCTTCCGGCTTTGCGGCCTCCGCCTTGGCTGTGGCGGGAGGAGCGGATTTCAGAGACGCCAGTTCTGCGGCAGTCCAGGCTTCCTTGCGATCGGCCGTGGCCTTGCGCACCGTCGCCACGTCGGACGCCGACACTGGCGAGGCGCTGTTGCCCCAGGAACTGCGGATGTGGGTGATGACCACCGCGATTTCTTCATCCGAGAGCTTGTCTCCCCAATTGGGCATCGCTCCGTTGTAGGTGGCGCCCTTGACGACGAGGGGACCCTGCAGGCCCTGCAGGAGAACGCGAATAGTGGCTTCGGGATTTCCCACGACGAGTTCTCCCCCCTGAAGCGGTGGGTACATGCCGGGTACGCCTTCGCCCTTGGCCTGATGGCAGGAGGCACAGCGCGTGGCGAAGACCGTGGCTCCATTCGGGGGACCCTTCGGCGCGGCGACTCCACCCTGCCCCCTCCAGGGAACGTAGGTGGCGGAGTTGATTTCCCCTCCATACTTACCCTGATAAAACACAGCGAAAAGCAGGATGCCGAAAATCACCATCCACGCGAACACGGGTACGGACTCGTACCCTTCGTCCGGCTCGGGGTCCTCCCGGTGCACAAAGGCATGAAGGTCGCTGACATCGGGAGTGGTATCGTCATCCCGAAAGTCGGATTGGAATTTTTTATTCTCGACCACGATGCCTCCTTACTTCGTAATGTCCTGATGCTGAAGCTTCATGAGGTAGTTGAACAGGTCCAGCGCTTCCTGCTTCGCCACCACCACCTTGCCCTCGGGTTTAAAGGCGCCCGACAGGGGCACCACCACATCACCGGGCTCGGCTTTGGCCTTTTCTTCGAAGAGCCAGGGATAGGGAGGCATGAGGGATTCCGACATCACCGACCGCGGATTGTACAAATGCGCCAGATGCCAATCCTGACTGGGCTGGCGGATGGCGATGTTGTGGAGGTCGGGTCCCGTGCGCATCGTCCCCAGTTGATGCGGCTGATCGAACACGTAATCCGACGGCTCGGACGCTCTGCCCCAGCCCCGCGCGAAATCGCCCCCATATCCTTCGGGACGAACCTGCTGGCTATGGCAGTAGATGCACCCCTCGCTGACATAGATCTTCCGACCACGGGCCGTGCTTTCGTTGTAGTCGGTGACGCCAGGCGACGGTGGGATATCGACGAATTGAATGGAGGGGATGCCCGTCAGCACGAAATAGGCCATGATCCAGGTGGCCAGAATACCGAGGATGAGAATGATGCCGCGTTTCATGCGCCCACCTCCTGGGTCCGCTCCACGGCACAGGCCTTAGCGAAGGAGGCCGAGGAATTCCGACACATCATGAGGAACACGTAGATGAAGGACAGATGCCCCACCGTCATGAGCGTGCCCGCGATGGAACGACTCCACAGCCAGGGCTTTGTGGCGATCACCGTGTTGATGAAGGGGATGTTGGCGTCGTTCATCTGAAGTCCCTGAAGGATTCCTCCGACCTGCAGGAGGGCGTAGTACAGGAAGATGCCGATGCCCGAGGACCAGAAGTGGAGCTTGATGAGCTTTTTGTGTTCCCAATCCCGACCGGTGATGCGGGGCATGATGTAGTAGATGCTTCCGAAGAGCATCATCGTGAAGAACGCGTAGAGCCCGATGTGCGCGTGGGCCACGACATAATGGGTAAAGTGCACCACTTCGTTGATGGAGCGGAGAGCCTGCAGGGAACCCTGCAAACTCACGAAGGTGTAACTCATGGCCGCGTAGACGATGAAGCGGAGCGCGGGAGAGTATTTCACACTGCGGAAGGAACCGATGATCGTCATATGGTGATTGATCGCCACCACGATCACCGGAATGGCCATCAGCACGCTGGCCGCGATCGAGGTGGTGATGAGCCAACTCGGTACGGGGCCCCCGATGAGGTGATGGATGCCGTTCCAGTTATAGAACAGGGCCAGGGTCCAGAATCCCAGCATGGACAGGTAGTAACTATAGACGGGCTTGCCCGTGATCTTCGGAATGAAGTAATACGCGGCGGCCAGTCCCACCGGCGTGAACCAGAGGCCCAGAGCGTTATGCGCATACCACCAGTTCATCGCGGCCTCGGTGATTCCGGAATAGATCGGAAGATTGGCGGCGATATACAGGAGGGGAAACCAGATGAGGGCGGCCATCAGGTACCACACCGAGACATAGAGATGTCGCACCTGGCGTCGGGTGAAGGTGACGAAGAGGGGAATCATGATGAACACGAACCCCGACGCGATGAAGGCGACTCCATAATTCGGGATTTCCAGCCACTCGAGTCCCTTGCTGTCCCCCATCATGATGCCGATGGATCCCGCCACCATGCCGATGTTCCACAGAACAACGGAGAGATAGGGCAATTTCGGAAGTGCCAGCCGGGTGCCCAGCAGTCGCGGAAACAGCCACACGGCCACGCCCGCGCCCGCGAGAGAAGCCCATCCATACACGAGCGTATTCAAATGAAGGGGCCGGGTGCGACCGAAGGTGAGCATGGGAGAGCTTCCCAACCAGTCGGGGAGATTGAATTTCAGACTGGTGATGAGAGCGAACACGGTTCCGACGAAAAGCCAGAATACCGCGGTCATGAAAAAGATCATGACGGGACCCCGGGTGGAAGCATCGATATCGATGCGATGCACCGGATGGTAGTCCTTCTGCTGCGATGCTGTCATGAGGATAGACCTGTATCGGTGAACAAAAACACGGTCAGGAGGAAGTGGTCTCCGTCTCCGATGACGAAGGCGGATCGGGTTCCCAGATCAGATCCCGATGGGTTCCGATCGGCTCCCGATCTTCGAAAATCGTGTAGGCGCCGGCGGAGACATTGGTGAACTGGGCGTTGCGCTCGGCCCAGATCAAGGCGACGATGCCCGTGATGCCACCCACGACGATGGTGCCGATGAGAACGACCAGGGCGACGAGCGTCATTCGCCCTCCCGCACCAAGGCAAGCACAAAGGCGTGGAGCTGACCCCACTGGATCCCGCTGTATTGTCCGAACACCGGACGATGCTGATGGGAGGTCAGGAATCCGACGAGGCGGACCTGGTCTCCCACGCGGGCCGGGGTCAGGGGACGCACCTTCTGGTACGCGCGTATGTACTCGCTGAGCACGGTGCCAATGGCGCCGCCCTCGGCGGAAGGTCCGTGACAGGAGGCGCAGTCCCGCGCAAACAGGGCCGCTCCCGCCGGGAAGGCCGCCCGTGCGGCCGAGGCGTTCTCGAGCGTTCGACGCGGGGACGCGAGATCCGTGGATTGCCGCTCACGCAACACGAGATCTTCGGCGCGGGACACCGGAATGCTCACACCCTTGGCCGTGTCCACCGTTCCGGTGGCGGTATAGGCCACCGAATACGATGCGATGGCGGTGAGCTCCGCGTCGCGCTTCTTCACGCGGGTGGCGGCGACCTCAGCCCGGGCCGCGTCTTCGGTGGAGCGCAACCCGGAGATCGTGAATCCGGCCAGGACCATGAAACCACCCATGGCAAGGAAGATGCTCAGGATCACCCCAAGCACAATGGTATCGGAAGGTCGATGGGTCGTACTCATGCGCACCTCAGCTATGGACGTCCAGCGCTTCACGGATGTAGGGATCCGTAACCGCCACCGGCGAGTGAGTCAAGAAAGGTCGCAGAATCGCGAACAGGAAGAGTCCCGAAAACAGAGCCAGCACTCCGATTTCCATCCATCCGAAGGCCACATGGTCGGTGCTGTACACCGGCATCACCATGTAGAACACATCCAGATAATGGGCCAGAAAGAGCCAGCCCGCTCCGAGGAGGAGCCGCTTCGGGGAGCGTTTGGCTGATCGGGTCAGAAGAAGGGCAAAGGGAATGACGAAATGGAAAAACACGATGCCGATCGATACCACCTGCCAACCCCCTCCCCAGCGATTCAGAAACCAGATGGTTTCCTCGGGAATGTTGGCGTACCAGATGAGGAAATACTGGCTGAACGCGATGTACGCCCAGAACACATTGAAGGCGAACAGGAGCTTGGCCAGATCGTGCAGGTTGTCGATGGTAATCCATTCACCCGTGGCTCCGGCGCCGCGTAAGACGACCGCCAGAATGATCACGAGCGCGAGCGTGGCGACGATGCTTCCGCTGAAATAATAGACGCCGAAGATCGTGCTGTACCAGTGCGGATCGAGGGACATCAGCAGATCGATGGCGAAGAAGCTCATGGTGATGCCATAGACGATCACGAAGGGAGCGCTGAGAAGCCGATTGCGCGCGAACACCTTTGTCTGAGGATCGGCATCCGCCTTCCAGGAATCGAGCACGAAAAACTTGAACATGGCCAGCCAGAGCAGGAAGTACAGCACTAACCGTCCCACGAGAAAGGGAACGTTCAGATACGCGGCCTTGCCTGCCAGCAGCCTGTCCGACGCCACGGCCTCGGTGTGGGACCAATGGTACAGCGTGGGAATCATCAGCACCACCGGCACAGCCAACACCATGAGCCAGGGCAGAAAGGTGCCGAAGTTCTCGGCGATGCGCCGCACCGACGCGCTCCATCCCGAGCGGGTCACATACTGCAACGCGCTGAGAAACATACCCGTCACCGCCACGCCGGCGAAGAGAGAAAAGTTAATCAGATAGTTCGACGAGAACCGATGCCAGTCCGTCAGCCCTCCGATCAGGGCGGCCACCAGTCCGACCCCGATGAGGGCGAAGGACACTGTGCGCAGACGAGAGGCCAGCGGCGTTCCAGCCAGGGGACGAGGTCGTTCGAGAGTCGATGCGCTCATTTGGCACCTCCCGGGCTGGAGGGTCCCGTGACTTTCTCGGCAGGGAGATCGGCGGGACGAGCACTGCGACTGCGCAAGAGCGCGCGGAGATACATGACCGTGGCCCACCGGTCCTCCGGTGTGATTTGCGCGGCGTAGGACGGCATGGCGTTTTGTCCGGAACTGATGATATGGAAAATCATGGCATCGGGATAGTCGTTGACCTTCTTACTGTGCAGGGACGGAGGTTGCGGATATCCGTGTTCCACCACTACGCCGTTTCCTTTTCCATCCACGCCATGACACACGGCGCAGAAGGTCTCGAATCGATTCCGCCCCCGATCCAGCACCTCCCGGGTCGGGGCAACGGTATTGCGCAGCTCGGCCACGGCCAGTTCGGGTTTTCCGGCATAGGGATAGGGCTGGGCCCCTCGCGATACCGTGCCGGGCACGGGCAGACGATTACCGTTCCGGTCGCGGAAGAACCGACTCTCCCCCTGGGCCTTGACCTTGGCCTGGGTATCCATGTCGGGTATCACCTGCACGGGCGGATGCTCGAAGGTCGAGCGACAGCCGGCCAGGCCAAGGAACACGAGAACACTCAGAATCAGTACGCGTTGTTTCATGTCACTGGGCCTCCTCGTCGTAGAGATCCCGTACGTCTTCGGCGTCGAGACTGGTGAGCAGCGCCACCACGTCCTCCCGGCGAAAACGGGGATCGGAGGATTCGATCATCACCACGAAGGTATCGTTGGTGATGCGACCGGCATCCTTGTCCCGATCGATCGGATGATAAAACTGGGGAATGCGATTGACGAGAAACAGCGCGACCACGGTGGCGATACAGCCGAAGAGCACGGTCAGCTCGAACATCACCGGAATGAAGGCCTGCCACGAGAAGAAGGGCTTGCCCCCGATGATGAGACGATAATCCACCGCGCTGGTCCACCACATGAACAGCATCCCGAGCGTGCCGCCGATCACCGCGAAGATCAGGGTGACACGGGGAATCCACGACCGCTTCTCGCCCATCGCCACGTCGAGTCCGTGAATGGGATAGGGCGTGAAGATGTCCCACTTCGAATAGCCCCGATCCCGAATCGTTTCGGCGGCATGAATCAGTTTGTCCGGATGACGAAAGTTTCCCACCACCGCAAAATGACGGGGCTCATGATTCAGGGTGCTTTTACTCATGGCCGGATCCTCCATGCGAGGGCTGGGCCCCGGGCAACACCCCCTTGACTTCGGCCATGGCGATCACGGGAAGCCAGCGACAGAACAGCAGGAACAGCGTGAAGAAAATGCCGAAACTCCCTACGAAGATGCCCACATCCACCAGACTGGGCGCGTAGTAATCCCAGCTCGAGGGCAGATAATCGCGATGCAGGGACGTGACCGTAATCACGAAGCGTTCGAACCACATCCCGATATTGACGAAGATGGACACGACAAACATGATGGGGATGCTTCGCCTCGCCTTCCTCCACCAGAAGATTTGCGGGATGAAGGCGTTGCAGGTGATCATGGTCCAATACGCCCAGGCATAGGGACCGAAAGCCCGATTGATGAAGGTGAATTGTTCGTAGGGATTCCCGCTATACCAGGCCATGAAGAACTCCATGCCGTAGGCATAGCCCACCATCATTCCCGTGGCCATGATCACCTTGTTCATGTTCTCGAGGTGATGGATGGTCACAATGTTCTTCAATCCAAAAAATTCCCGGGCCATGATCATCAGCGTCACCACCAGGGCGAAACCGGAGAAGATGGCGCCCGCCACGAAATAGGGCGGAAAGATTGTGGTATGCCAGCCGGGGATCACCGAGGTCGCAAAATCGAAACTCACCACCGTGTGCACACTGAGCACGAGAGGCGTGGCGAATCCCGCCAGCATCAAATACGTCGATTCGTAGTGATTCCACTGACGATGCGAACCCCGCCACCCGAGAGAAAAGATGCCATACAACAGTTTTCGGATCTTGTTCTTCGCACGATCCCGATAAGTGGCCAAGTCGGGAATGAGGCCCACGTACCAGAACATGAGCGACACGGTAAAGTAGGTGGAAACCGCGAACACGTCCCAGAGCAGGGGGGATCGGAAGTTGACCCACATGTTCATCTGATTCGGATAGGGCAGAAGCCAGTACGCCAGATACTGCCGACCGGTATGGAGAAGCGGAAACAGACCCGCGCACATCACGGCGAAGATGGTCATGGCTTCCGCAAAACGGTTGATGGCGGTTCTCCACTTTTGTCGCATCAGAAACAGGATGGCCGAGATAAGGGTCCCGGCATGACCGATGCCCACCCAGAAGACGAAGTTCACGATGTCCCATCCCCATCCGACGGGGTTGTTCAATCCCCACACGCCAACCCCCCTGTACACGGTGTAGCCGATCATGACGGCGCCGAGGGTAGCCATCGAGAGTGCGATGGCGAAGGCAATCTTCCAGAGCTTCGAGGTGGGGCGCTCACTGGGAGCCGCCACCACGTCGTTGATATCGGAAACTGTCAGGCCGCCCTCGATGATGGGAGGACGGCGGAAGGCCTCGAGCAGACTCATGCGGCACCTCCGGTCGGCGCGTTACGAACCTTCGCCAGGTAGGTGATCGACGGTTTCACGTTCAGTTCCTCCAGGACCCGATAGCCCCGCGGGGATTTCCGCTGAGCCGAGACGGCACTGCGCGGATCATTCATGTCGCCGAAGACAATGGCCCCGGTGGGACAGACCTGCTGGCAGGCCGTCTTGACGGCGCCGTCCGCGACGCGTTCCCGCCCCTCGCTCCGGGCCGCATGTTTGGCCTCGGTCAGACGCTGCACGCAGAAGGTGCACTTCTCCATGACGCCGCGGGCACGGACCGTGACTTCGGGATTCTTCGACAAGGCTTCGGAATCCGAAATGTGTTCGTTGTAATTCAGGAAGTTGAAGCGGCGCACCTTGTAGGGACAGTTGTTGGCGCAGTAGCGCGTCCCAACGCACCGGTTGTAGGTCATTTCGTTGAGTCCCTCGGGACTGTGGGTGGTAGCCGCCACGGGGCACACGTTTTCGCAGGGGGCATTCATACAGTGCTGACAGAGCATCGGCTGATGCGTCACGGTGGGATCGGCAATCTCTCCGCCGTAGTATCGATCGATGCGGATCCAGTGCATCTCGCGTCCGTTCAGAACCTCATCCTTACCCACGCTGGGAATGTTGTTCTCGGCTGTACAGGCCACCACACAGGCGTTGCATCCCACGCAGGCCCCGAGATCGATGGCCATGCCCCAGAAATGGCCCGTGTATTCATGCTCATCGAAAATGCTCGTCAGAGGCGGGTGATGAATGCGATGCTGCGCGAAGTCCGGATGCTCCTTGTATTCCTCCAGGGTGCCCTCGAGCAGGATGGGGCGTCCCTCCATGCTCCAGTGATCCTGAGTGCAGGCGAGTGGGTGACGGCCAGAGGCGGGCGCCACCGTCACCGACGACACCATCCATCCCTGGATTCGAGATGAAGCCAGTGGGGCCACATTCACGCCGACACCCTCGCCGATACCTCCGCATGCGGTGCGCCCATAGCCGAGCGTCACGGCCACCACGTCGTCGGCCATGCCCGGCTGCACCAGCACGGGCAGAGTCAGCGAAACGCCGTTGGCCGTCAGCGTGACTCGATCCTGGAATTCCACGCCGAGTTTCTTCGCGGTGGCGATGCTCATGGCTGCGACATTGTCCCAGGTGATCTTCGTTACCGGATCGGGGAGTTCCTGCAACCATCCGTTGTTGGCCCACCGTCCGTCATAGAGAGCACTGGAGGGAAGGAAGACCAGTTCCATCGGACTCTGCTGCTTACGCGCTTCTTCCAGTTTGGCCAAGGCGGAAGACATCGGTGTGGGTGGTACCACAGCGGCGTCCCGGCCCGTGTCGTACACGCCACGATACAGCACGCCTTCCCAGAAGGCGTCGAAAGACACCGGACTTCCGGAGCTTGCATGGAGCGCCTTCCACGTGCCCCGGACATGGTCGTACCACGATGGAGCGGGAGCGGTTTTCAATCCTTCCATCCATTTCAATAAACACTCGCCGAGGGAGCGCCCGCCGTATAAGGGCGCGATCGCCGGCTGCACCACCGTATACAAACCCGGTCGTGGTTCGACATCCCCCCACTGCTCGAGCGCCTGGGCCTGGGGACCCAGGGCGGTACACAGCGCCGCCGTTTCGTCCACCCGATCGCAGAGCGCAAATGTGAGGGGCACGGCACGCAGGGCACCTGCCACGTCGAGCTGACCTGGCGCGGCATGGGCAGGGTTGACCCCGGCGATGATGAGCGTGTGCACGGCGCCGGAGCGACATTCCTCGAGCAGATCGGATAGGGCACGTACGTCGCCGCCCACCGCGTAGGCACGCGGCTCATAGCGCAGGGCCGGAGAAGCCAGCACGGCATTCAGGATCATAGCGAGGCCGTGGACCACGGGAGGCTGATGGGCTCCCACCGTCACCACGGATGCACGCTGCGTCAGATCGCGGACGAGGGTCTGGAACCTGCCCTCGCTGATCGATCCCCGAGATGGAGCCGGCCAGGTCGGAAGTGCCACGGTGCTCCCCTTGAGGGCCGCCACCCGAGCGATGAGAGCGGACAGGAAGCCCGGAATCCGTGACGGAGCCACGCGGAGCCGATGATCGGCGTTCGCCCCAGTAAGGGTCATCGCCGATTCGAGCGCATACACGCGCAGCAGATCTCCGTCGGGCTGATCCACCGCCCGGGCACGGGCGAAGGAGCGCATGCGATCCACCGCGTTCGGCGTGGTGGATAAAAAATCATCTTCGATGCACAGCGCGGTACGGGCCTTCGTGAAATCCACCACGGGGCGAAGCGGTGCACCGAACAGGACCTCCGCAGCCCGCGCGGCATTCGCCTCTCCCACCGCCTCCCACACCACCGCCTTCGCATTGCTGAACTGGGCCGTGAACGCTGACAGACAAGAGGCCAAGGACGGAGAACAATGCGCATCCATCAGAATGCGCACGCCCTTGCCGGAAAGACGAGCCTGGTTCAGGGCTGCCACCACCTTGTCGTCCACTGCAGCCCAGGTCGCGGCCTTCCCCCCGATACGGGGACCCTGCACACGATCGGGATCGTACAGCGAAAGCAAGGCAGCCTGCACCCATTTATCGGTGGCCCCTTCGCTGAGAGGATGGTCGGGATTGCCCTCGAGCTTGATGGGACGGCCTTGATAGGATTCGATGAGAATTCCCGTGGCTCCCCCTGCCAGGGGGAGAGCGGACGCGTACCAATCGGACTTGCCTTCGACATGACCTTCGCGTCCTTTCACGGCGGGCACGATGCGTTGTTCGGGTCGAAAACAGCCCGTGAGTGTGAGAGCACTGGCTGCGGCTGAGAGCGCCATGAACTGACGTCGGGTCAGAGACCCGGACTCGGGTTCAACAGCGCCCTGAAACTCGCGATGCAGGGCTTCTTCGTATTCAGGCGTGCGGTCCCGTTCCGCGACGCTCTTCCAGAATTCGGGTGTGGGAGTGGATGCTTCCATGGTGTTCAGACCTGGTTCTACCTGTGACATGCGGAGCAATTGTCCGGCGCCTTCCGGGCGCCGCTCGCCAGCGCAATCTGAAGATCGGACACTTTGGTGACGATTTCGGGAGCGGGATCGCGATGGCAATCGAGACACCATCCCATCGAAAGCGGCGCAACCTGCCGCACGATGGACATCGTGGCCACATCACCATGACACGTGCGACAATCCACTCCCGCCTGAATGTGCCGACCATGCTGGAAATACACGTAGTCGGGCACCTTGTGCACGCGGACCCACCGTATCGGGGTCCCGGTCTCCCAACTCTTCACGATCTTCGCGATCTCGGCACTGGGTGCGGTGGCGCCACGCGCGCTCCGCACTACCGAATGACAATTCATGCAAATACTCGTCGTGGGCACACTGGCCGCGGCGGCTTTCTCCACCTGCACATGACAGTACATGCAGGGGATTTCCATGTCTCCCGCGTGCAACGCATGCGAAAAGGCAATCGGCTGCCGTGGCGCATATCCAACATCGGTGCGCTTGGGATGCATGAAATAATACCCGCCAAAGGCAACCACCGCGATTGCCGTCACGACCAGCGGGATGAGGAGCTTGAACCTCGCGTCAAAGGCTCGGGTGAAAATGTGGAGCTGATCTTTCATGAAGGATCAATCCATTGTGACATGAAGGTGGGAGTTCCGGCATCCACCCACACGGTGGATCCCAAACAACGCACACAGAGCGTACGAAGATAGAAAAAAAATTGAAATTCGGATATGAAATATCCGTATCAAAGAAACGATACCGACCTGATGTGGTAAGACCATCCGTGGCGAGTGCGACGGAATATAGGATGTGTCATTCCGCGAAGCAACAGATGGATTTCGGATTCGCTTCCGCGTCGGTACCACGCGTGGAACGGGCATCATCCCCTTCCCGTCTATCAAGAAAATCCGTAGCTTCGGTTTTTCCCCATCGAGGAGATCTGCCACATGCGCACTGCGTTGTCGGTCGTCCTTTTGGTGCTGCTCATCTCTCCGTCCTGCCCCGCGGATAGGTACACCTCCCTCGGATCATGGCAATCTCACCAGCGGCGCGCTGATGGCATCGAGATCCGCGCCACGAACGCCCTGGTTCGTATCACCGTCTACTCTGCCTCCGTGGTGCGTATCGAAGTGGCGCCCGGCGGCCTCGTGGCAGCGGACTCCTCCGTGGCGGTGGTCGCCCTGCCTGATCCGGGCACGGACTGGTCTCTGGCCGAATCGGATTCCACCATCCGTGTCCACACCGCTCGGGGTATCCTCGAGATCGCGAAGTATCCGATCCGTCTGCGCCTCCTGACGCTCTGGGGCACCCCGCTGTGCGAGGATGATCCGGCGATCGGCCATGGCTGGGATGGAAAGGAGGTGCATTGCTGGAAGCGTCTGCATGAGGACGAGAAGTTTTTCGGACTCGGAGAAAAGGTGGGGGATCTGAACCGACGCGGTCAGTCCTTTCAGATGTGGAACTCCGATATTCCGGCCTACAGTGGAGATCGGGATCCGCTCTATGCTTCCATTCCCTTCGTCATCGTGAAACGCGATTCCGGCTCCTTCGGTCTCTTTTTCGACAATTCCTTTCGTTCCACATTCCATTTGGGATCGGGAAGCCGTCGCACCTGGTCCTTCGGCGCCGAGGACGGCCCCCTCAGCTATTTCTGTCTGTTCGGACCCACGATCGCCGAGGTCGTGCAAACCTACACCGGCCTGACCGGGCGCATGCCCTTACCGCCGCTCTGGTCCCTCGGTTACCACCAGTGTCGCTGGAGCTACGTTCCGGAGTACGAGGTGCGGGATCTTGCACGCAACTTTCGTCAGCGTGCCATCCCGGCGGATGCCCTTTGGCTCGACATCCGATACATGGATCGGTACAAGGTGTTCACCTGGGACAGTGCCTCCTTTCCCCGTCCGGCTTCGCTCCTCGCTGATCTCCGTGCCCAGGGGTTTCGCGTGGTCACCATCATCGACCCCGGCATCAAGGTCGAGCCCGGATATCGGATCTACGACGAAGGCATCGCCCAGCGCCTCTTCGCCGAGGAACCCGATGGCACTCCCTACGAAGGCCAGGTGTGGCCGGGCTGGTGCCACTTCCCGGATTTCACCAAGTCGGCCACCCGATCCTGGTGGGGTGCGCATATCGCCGCCCTGCGCACCGAGGGCGTGAGCGGGTTCTGGAACGATATGAACGAGCCCGCCGTCTGGGGAAAGGAAATGCCGCCTTCGGTCTCCTTCGGCGACGAGCCGCATCGCTCCACCATCAAGCGCGTGCATAACATCTATGCGCATCTGATGGCCGCGGCCACCTGGGCGGGACTCCGTGCCCGCTTTCCCGACGAGCGCCCCTTTCTGCTCACGCGTGCGGCGTTCGCGGGCACTCAGCGATACAGCGCGATCTGGACCGGAGACAACCTGGCGTCCTTCGAGCACATGGCCCTCGGTCTGCGACTCTGTCTCGGGCTCGGCCTCTCGGGCATGGCCTTCGTCGGTGCCGATGTGGGCGGTTTCATTGATTCTCCTTCTCCGGAACTCTACGCCCGGTGGATCCAGCTCGGCACCTTCACGCCCTTCTTCCGCACCCATACCGTCATCAACTCCCGCGACCAGGAGCCCTGGTCCTTCGGCGAAGACACCGAGCGCATGGTCAAGGACTATCTCACGCTCCGCTACCAGATGTTGCCCACCACGTACTCCATCATGCGAACGGCCTCCCGCACGGGCATTCCCGCGATGCGCCCCCTCTTTCTCGCCTACGAAACCGATCCCCGTACCTTCGAATCCACCTGGCAGCATGAGTTCCTGTGGGGCGACGACATTCTTGTCGCACCCGTGCTCACCGAAAAACAAACCGTGCAGAAGGTGTACCTCCCCATGGGCACCTGGTACGACCCGCAGGCACACACGCTGCTCGAGGGGCCGCGCGAAATCTTCGTGGATGCGCCCTGGTGGCGTCTCCCCTGGTTCCAGCGCGCCGGAGGATGCCTCTTCTCCCGCCCGCTGATCCAATTCACCGACGAAGAACCCCTGCGAGAATTGATCCTCGATCTCATCGGTGGCTATGAAGGGGAATCCCGCCTCTACCTCGACGACGGAAAAACCATGGCCTACGAACAGGGAGACTATGACGAAATCACCGTGCGCCATCTCCCGAAACCCTCCCTATGGGAGGTGGCGGTGACATCCACGGACAAACGCGCCGCATCGGACATCCGACGGGTACGTGTCCGCATCCATAACTGTCCGGCTCCCCCCACGCGCCTGACCTGGGATGGGGTCGAGGTCCCTCCTGGCTCCGCCGAGGACGGACAGCCCCGCATCCGCTACGACAATGCCAGCCGCATCCTGGATGTTGTCGTTCCCATGAAGACCGGGAAAACAGCCTTGCTCTCCCTCTCGATGTAATGAAAGTTCGTCACGTCGGTCAGCGCGGCGATCCGGGAAGCAAGACGTCCTCCGCCTCGCGGATCGCGACTACCCGAGCCGCGTCGGCCGGTCGCTGTAGGCGCAAATACGCCCGTTCCAACATCCCCGTCATGGCCGAGCGGATTTCTTTTCGGACTCCCTTGTCCTGAATTTGCACCCATGCATGCTGGTCTACCAACACCTGCAGGCGACGCACCACCTGGGCGGGACGCTTTGCGGTGTCGGCCGCCGCAAGTCGAACGATGTTCCGAAGCCGGGCCGCGACATTCTGCCCGGGAGCCTTGTCGTCTCCGATGATGGCGTCGGAACGCCGCCCTGTACGAGCTATCGTGGCGGAATCGGCCGCGTAGTCCTGCATGCGGAATTGATACCCGGGCACCATCCGGACACGCACGGCGTCGGGACGGTGATGGGGAAAGTTCTTCTTCTGGAGTCCGTAGATAATACCCTGACACACGTCCTTCGTCAGGTTGGTATTGACGAAGCGCAGTCCCGCCATTAAAAGCATATCCCCGGTGGCTCCCGTAAGCCAGTTGAATTTCGAGACGAGATTCTGCTTGAGAAAGACCGATTGATTGTGCGACCGCTGATAATCTCCGAGGGCGAAGGCCTTGCGGGAGCGCAGATAGCGCAGGGTCCCGGCGGGATCCTTGTAGCCAAGCATCTCGATGATCCCCATGGCCTGACTGAATCCCACCTCCGCATAATACTGGATGGTGCCCCGCTTGGTCACTTCCGCCAACCGCTTCAGGAAATACCCCATGCTCCGCTGCCGCGCATAGGTGATGATGTTGAGTCGAGGATTCTCTTCGTGCCCAAGATCACAAAAGGTCTCCCGAGGCACCGACATGATTTCGACGATGCCCGAATCGAGGCTCACTGTCAACAGATGAATGGCATCCGCACGTGCACCGCTTGTGCCGAGGCGGGAATCCACACCCACGACGGCAATGTTGATCACGCGACCTTTCACATACGGAGTCCGCGACATCGTGCGGGACATGGCCGTGAGCATCGTGTCTGCCTGAGGGGACGACACGCCAGCCTCTTTCAATCGCCGACGGACACTGTCCCGTTCGAAGCTCTGCGGCTCTTTGCCCCCGGAGCTCGTCACGGCCTGCTCATCCACCTTTCGGGCGGATTCCTCAAGGGATCCCCGGTTCACATCCACATACAGGGTATTGGTCCAGGACAGCACCTGCGAAAGTGCATGCACGGGCGACGGGATGAAGGGAAGCAGCGCGGCAAGAATCGCCCAGGCGACGAGAACGAGAAACATCCCGGCCAGGAACCGCAGGGTGCCTCGGAAAGCACGGCGAAAACGCCCGGAAGTAGGAGAGTCGGAGGACATACGATTAGATCCCGAGAAACACGATGGCAAGACCCGTGCAGAGAATCATTCCTCCCGCCAGGGCATGCGTGTATCGCTCGAGGTGTGGAAGCGAAACCACCGAGATCCCACGGTCAAGCACCAGGGTCATCACCACCATCGTGCCGATCGTGGTGATTCCGAACGCCAGGGCCACCGAAGCGACGAGGGCGCCGTGGTGGGCGGCGGCAGGGTACATGAGAAGAGGAATGAGGGGCTCACAGGGGCCGAGCACGAAAATGAGAAACAGGGACCATACCGTCATGCTTGTATGAGGATGAGCATGACGAGATCCCTCGTTTTCCGGATGCCCAAGTCCCGCATCGCTCACTGAAGCGTGCTGCTGTTGCCCCTCCACTCGGATCGTATGGGCGTGAGAGTGTGCATGGGCATGGACGGTCCCATCCTCGTGTCGATGCGTGTGCACATGGGCGTGCCGAGCCCGCCGGAGACCCCAGACCCCGTACACCAGTCCGAATGCGATCAGAGCCCAGGCCGCGATGTCCCCGCGCAAGGATTCGATGTGGATCAGGTCCTCCACCATCGTCCCGAGCAGGATTCCTGCCGCCCCCAACACCACGCTGCTGGCTACATGGCCTACTCCACTGAGCACGGTGACGGTGAGCATTTTTCGACGCGTCCATTCCTGGGCCCGCGCCATCATCACGAAGGGCAGATAGTGATCGGGACCCAACACGGTATGCACGAATCCGAGGGAAACGGCGGTGGTCAACAGAAGAATAGTCGAGTCAGGCATGGAAATCCAAAGTGATCCGATCACAAATATAGTCCGCTTTCCTCGATTCTTTCGCCTGAATCCCTCGACCCGTTCAGGAGTGCCGATGGTTTTCGCTGCGCCCGATCTGGAGGAGATACGCCTTGTGCTTCAAGTGGTCACGATGTTCACGGTACTCGGGACAGATGCGCTCCACTTCCTTCCAAAAGGAGCTGGAGTGATTCATGTGCCGTTGATGCGCCAGTTCGTGGATCATCACATAATCCACCACTTCCACCGGCAGGAGTTGCAGGCGGATATTGAGGTTGATCACGCCGCGCAGGGAACTGCTCCCCCAGAGTGTCCGCTGATCCCGGCAGACCAGACGGACCGACGGAAGGTCCATGCGTCGAGCCCATACCCGCAGCCGTGGTTCGAGCTCCGCGCGAGCCCGGCGTTTCAACCAGCCGAGAAGAAGGTGTTCGATCTCCGCCCTCCCTGGCGCTTCTCCTTGCGGGAACGTCAACACGAGACGGTCGGAATGGAAAAGAATCCGATGCGAGGATCCTGTGGCGAGTACCAGGGGAACATCCTCTCCGAGCAGAGGCAGGCACCAGCGATCTCCCACCATCTGCAACAGCGTAGGGAGCGGCTTCGCGAGCATAGCCCCTCGCTTTTCGAGAATCCAATCCCGACACTCGTCGAGCACCTGTCGTGCCTGACGGAGGGTCACCGACGGAGGGCAGGACACCGATACCTGGCCCCCCGCCCCAATCCGCACACGGATCTGATGCGTGCCCCGACGCCGACGAATCACTACCGACAGCGGTGGCTCGTCCCGACGAAGAACAAACGACACATGCGCGTCGGTGGCCACGACGAGGCTGGTCTCAGAAGATGTGGGTCAGAACGTAATAACTTCCCATGGCGAACACTCCGCTGATGGGAATCGTGAGGATCCAGGCCCAGAGAATGTTTCGGGCTACACCCCAACGTACTGCCGAGACCCCGCGCACCGAACCTACGCCCACGATCGAACCCGTGATGGTATGCGTGGTGCTCACGGGAATCCCAAGGAGAGTGGCGAAGATGATGGAAAGACCAGCACTCGATTCGGCACTGAATCCTTCGAAGGGGGTCAGCTTCGTCATACGCATACCGAGAGTCTTGATCACCTTCCATCCACCGACGAGCGTCCCCATGGAGATGACGGTGTAACTCGTGATAATCACCCAAAGAGGAACGTGAAAACCGGTGGACGGAAGATACGCGTTGGCCACCAGCACCATCGTGATGATTCCAATGGTCTTCTGCGCATCGTTACTGCCGTGACTCAAACTGTAGATCCCCGCCGACACGAGCTGAAGCGCTCGAAATACCTTGTCCACCTTCGCAGGAGGTCGGTTCCGCACCACCCAGAGCGTGACAATGGAGAAGAGCAGGGCTCCCAGCATGCCAAGAAGTGGAGCGATGAAAATGAAGGCAATCACCTTGATGTACCCGCCGACAATGAGGGCGCTCACTCCTGCCTTGGTGATGGCCGCACCACCGAGTCCTCCGATGATGGCATGACTGACACTCACCGGCAACCCCATATGCGTGGCGCCGGCCGACATGACGATCGCGCCGAGAATCGCCGATAACATCACTTCGTTATCGATGATGGAGATATCCACGAATCCTCGACCAATCGTATGCGCGACTTCGGTGCCGAAGATGAAGGCGGCCACGAAATTGAAAAAGGCTGCCCAGATGACAGCCTGCAATGGATTCAATACCCGGGTGGAGACGACCGTGGCAATGGAATTGGCCGCGTCGTTCATCCCATTGTAAAAGTCGAACACCAGGGCGAGCAGGATGATCAGAATCGGAAGTGTCATACGATTACGCGTTCTTGAGATAGATGGCGATGAGGACATTGGCCACCGACTGGCATTTGTCGGCCGCCTTTTCCAGCATATCCAGAATCTCCTTCTTCTTGATCACCTCGATTGCGTTGGTCTCTTCGGTGAACAATTTCCTCATCACCTGATGATAGATATGGTCAGCCTCGGACTCCAGATCCTTCACCGCCTTGCAGGCGTCCATGGACCGCTCCCGTTTGCGTAGCTCGTTGATCGCGATGGTGAGCTGCTTGGTCTGCTGCACCACGATGGTCGTGATGCTGGAGGCCTCGGGGATGGGACTCTCCACCGCGAACATCACGATGCGATTTCCTACGCCAAGCAGAATGTCGCTGATGTCGTCCAACCGTTTGATCAACCCGAACACATCCTCACGATCGAAGGGCGTGACGAACGTCTTGTTCATTTGCTTGATCACCTTTCCGTTGATCTCGTCACAGCGCTTTTCGAGAGGCTTGAGTTTAAGAACGAGATCGGGATCCACGGCCTGTGCCGAAAACCCGGCATGCACGAGTTCGGCCATTTCGCCGACGTGGGTGATCATGTCGTTGAAGTACTCGAAGTACTTGTCCTCTTTTGGCAAGAGTTTCTGCAGAAACATGGGGGACCTGTGGTGATGGTGAAGAACGAGCGAAGGGAACGGCGAAAGGCACGAAGGTCCGTGGGAGCAGACGCATGCACCAACGCCGTGCGCAAAATAGCCGTTTTTTATGACTCTCGGATGAAGGGATGAATCACGGAAAAAAGGACACGGCGCCGGAAGCCGGAAACACGCTGAGCATGAGGGTGTGCAAGTAGTGAGGAAAGGAACTCAGCGGGGTGACGTTTCCGAATTCGCGACGCCGTGCGAAGAGAGAGTCTAGTGCGGCATCGAGCCGATCATCGTCATCAGCATGCTGCCAAAGATGAGCACCGCCACGATGGCGACCACCACCCCAACGATAATGAGAATACCCGAAATCAAAAAGTACAACCGAATCTTATCAAGCATCGGAACGAGATTGCGAAGGTCCCCCGTCCCGGCCATGTAGTTGACCTGTCCGGCGGCCTGAAACAGGAGGACTCCGAGCCAAATGGGAATCCAGGCGAAAACCACGCCCCATATGGTAATCAGGGCCAGTACTCCCTGAATGATGTTCACCACGCCTGAAATGATGAGCCAGGGCTTCATCCGCATGGCCACGCTGGTAACCTGATCGGCAATGAACTTGGTGTCGGAATTTTCCATGCAATCCTCCGTGTGGGTGATGAAAGCACCGATCCACCGTCCGAGACATCCTTCGGACCAGACAGGACATCGTGACGGCGTGCACGATGCGATGACAATCGAACGAGAAAACAACCAAAAATACGGGCGGGAGCTCCTACTTCGCCAGAACCATCCTGCGTTCATGCACCTGTCCCTCGACATGTAAGCGAGAGACATACAGTCCCGACGGGAGTCCCGTTCCATCGAACCACACGCGATGCGTGCCGGCCTCTCTCCAGCCCTCATCCACCACCCGCACGATTCGACCCAGCATATCCACAACCTCGAGACGGACATACACCGACGTGGTGACTCCTTCGATGCGATATTCGAGCGCGGTGGAAGGGTTGAACGGGTTCGGACGATTCGGGAACAGCGCATAGCGTTCGCCCGCCTGGAGGGGGTATAGACAATCCCCACTGGTCAGGATGTCACCCGGCGTCACCACCACCGTGGCGGTGTCTGCCACCTGGGGATGGAGCAGGAGAAGATCCGACCTCTTGTATCCGAAGGGATTGGTCGATCCGTCTCCTGATGTGACCCGGAAAACGAGATGCACCAAGGTTCCGTCGTCCAGAATCGGGACTGCTGAGGATCCATGAATCCGGACCCGGCCAGCCACCTCCTCGGCAAGCGTCACCCGATCGCCCCAGCCAGACGTTAACACACCTTCGGTGGAAATCGCCGTCAGATCCACCACCGCAGGGTCGAACTGGACGCCGAACGAGAATTCACGCACCTGCACGCGGTCGGGATTGCTGAAGAGCACCGGAACCGCCGTGGTGGTTCCCGCTCTCGCCACATTGCCTTCGGGGATCTGCAACCGGATGATTCGTACCATCGGTTCCACTACAGTGGGTGAAGCGCAGGACACCTCCCGCACATCAGTGGCACCCACCAGAAACTCGAAATTCAGATTCTGCATGGTCACCGTGAGCGAGGGCACGACAGACCACTGAAACGCGGTGCGAACGCCGGGGTCCAGATCCTGAGTAAGGGTTTTCGCGAGCTGCTCACCGCTGCTCAGGCTCACCCCATCGGGCAAACGCAGCGTGGCGGTCAAATTGTGCAGTGGTAGGATGCCACTGTTACGCACCTCCACGGTCACGGTAAAGGGAGAAGGACTCAATCCCACCTGGGCGTTGACATAGCGAATCCGCGCGGGCGAGGCACAGGTCACCTCCAGCCCCGACGAATCCAGCACCACCGGCATGACCACCAACGAGGCCTCGCAGGTCACAACCGATCCGTCGGCCAGAATCTGCACCTTCCAGGTGCGTACCTTGGCCACCGTGGAGGTGTCGCGCACGATCTCGGTGTTCCAGACCAGATCCTGCTTGGCACCCGGATTGAGGGAGGGAATGACCTGTTCCGGCGTGACGCCTGTTGAAAACTCCACGCTCGAGGGGAGGAGAAGGGTGGCCCGCACCGGCGCCACTACCTGGGCTCCAGGGTTGGTGATCGTCACGCGAAACTGTACCGGAGAAGGATACTTCTTGGTAATGGGATCGGGCGCGATGGTATCGAGCGGGAGCCGACAACTCACCGAGAGAGAAGGCTGCTCGAGAGGAGGTATGATCACCTGGGTGCAGCAGAACAGATCCCGATGATTGTCCGCCGTCACGCGCATACATAACTGCACCGTGTCGCCCGTGAAGGTGGACTTCGGCACCACATACCATGTGTACAGGGTCGATCCTCCATTCTCGCGAATGCGGGGACGGAATTTGCTCACGGAATCACCGGATGCGAGCGTCAGGCGATCGTTGTCGAGGAGCGTGGCCCGTACCTGAAACGCACTGCCGGTTCCAGTGTTCGTCACTTCGAGATCGATGGGCACGGGATTGGGCTCGTAGCCCGCACCGACGACACGGATGGGCTCACGAAGTCGACAGGCCACATCCAGCACGGGATTGGTGATGGGTGGAACACGGATGATCACCGGACAGGGAACGGGAGGATCGAAGAGCGTCCCCTTGATGCGCACCCTTGTGTAGATGGTATCCTGAGTCCCGATGTCGCGAAGTTGAGCGGTGACCCGCCAGGACGCTGTGCCACGCTCGTTCGGACCGAGGCTCCCCGGTAGCAGGGGCTTCTCGGGCTGCTCTCCCGATGCCAGAGACAGGGAGGGGGGGAGGAGAATCTGGGCCACCACCGAGTCGGCGGTAAAGGTACTGGGATTCCACGCTTCGAGGGATATGACAAAGGGGTCGGGATCGTAGTGCCTCGCGGAATCCAGAAATACCAGCGTGTCGGGTCCATGACAAGTGAGTTCCACGCCGGGTTGCAATACCGCTTCGACATACACGGGACGCTCGCAGAGTACAGCCCCGCCATTGGCGGCATACACGGTGACCCGCACCGAATCGGTGCGCGCCACATACCGTCGAAGGAATCGCACATCAAAGGTGGCGACGACCGTATCGCCCACCGCAAGAGAATCGGTGATTTTCTTGAGGGCAATATCATTGCTGTCGATCGACACATCCGCGCCCTGAAGCAGAGCACCGTACAACACCTTTGCGGGAATGACGCCGGTGTTCATGACGCGCAACACGAATCGGGCCGGATTGGGCACATACCCACTCGGCGTGTAACGAATGGTGTCCGGACCTTCGAGCGCGCAGGCGATGCTGGGAATGGCAGGCTTGACCGTCAGAGTGACGGGAATGCAGCACACGGTGGGTTTGACATTCGTCGCCGAAATCGTAACGCAGATCACTCCGGTCTGATCGGATCGGGTGCGGGAATACAGCTTCCATCCCACACGAACACTGTCTCCCGGCATGATGTAGGCCCCGTTCGAAAGCAACTTGTCCTTCCATTCCCCTACCCCGAGGTCGAGGAAGGGAGGCAGATCCACGGATGCACGCACATCGGAGAAGGCAAATTTCGTGGTATTGAACAACAGGGTTGAAACCGAAAACAGCGGCGGATCGAAGGTGCCCTTCTCTTCGTCGAACAGAATCGCTATCGGCTCAGTGCAGGTCAGCACGGGACGCAGGCGGGATGCTTCCATGTATACCGTGCGACAGCACCAGATGGTATCTCCCCCCGCCACTGCCATGAAGCAGAATCGAACTGAATCCGCCGTGGGCCGGTCGAGGGGTTTGACGGTAAACACGATCTGCGCGCTGTCGTTGAGATTCAGAATGGATGGCGTGATCGACACCATGGGAGGAGAACCCACAATCTGGACGTCCGTTGGCGTTTGCAACCAGACCTTACCGCTGCGGGCAGGGTAGGGAGATCGATTGCTCACTTTCACGACCACGGGAAAGGTAGGGGGATCGTAGGAGTCCGTGGAATCATTCCATCGCACTGCCTGCGGCATCCAGCACTGGGCCTCGAGCCAGGGCGTGGCGGCATCGATGGCAAGGTAACTGCAACAGGTCCCCACATAGCCCCCGTCACTCAGGATTTCGATGCAGATGGGAAGCACCTTCGCACTGTCGGAGGTTTTCACCCGCACGGTGAAGGTGACAGTTTCCCGTCCATTCGCAGGGAAGGGATTGGCAAGGAGAGGGATCGGATTCCGGGGAGTGATCAACTCCACGCCGTACGGTAATATAATCCGGGCCCTCGGATTCCGTGCCAGGATCCCGAAGGTATTGGTGATCGTGGCGGAAATGGTCACAAGGTCGGGTTCATAGCGACCCTTGGTTTTGTCCCAGCGTACCGTGGTCGTGTCCTGACATTGGGGGTCCAGACGCGGTCGTCGAACAACCCGCACCGTTCCATCCTTCGTGACCATCGCCAGACAGGAGTCTGTGGCTTTCTCATACGAAAGGAAGGGAAGACGAATCAGACTGTCCTTTTTCAGGGCCGGGACGCGGAACCGTAGCAACATCAGGGTATCGTGCGGATAAAGCGTCAGAGTCCCCTGCATGTCGAAGGAGACCTTTTGATCGATGACACTCGGCACGATAATGAGCTGATCTCCCGTGTATCCCGTGGTCACGTAGCCGTCGTATTCCAGCGGAGGAGGGACAACGATCGTGAACGCCAGTCGATTCATGGTTTGCAGGGGAACGGTGGTGCCGAGAATTATCGGCATCGTGAAGGTGCTGTCCCCATACGTGGTAATGGAGTCGAGGGCCATCGTCACGCGACCCAGGTTGGGACTCACCGGCACGTGAAACTTCGCGCTGGCGGTCATGCCTCCACACGCGTCGGTCTGCACGTACACGGTGTGCTCGCTGCCGTCCATGCAGTCAAGTTCGTACTCCAAGATGCAATCGTTGACACCCTGCGAGATGATCGATGCGAGAGCCACAAACACGGTTTTAATGTCGAGCGGATCGTCGATCCGAATGTACATGCCTCCTGTCTGCTGCGCGAGAATCTGAAGCTGCCAGAGCCAGTCCTCGTCCATCTCGGCGATCCCGATGCAGTACACGGGTATCCCCTCCCGCTTCGCATAGGCGATCACATCCGCCAGGCTTGCCTTGGATTTGTTGTCCCCTCCGTCACTCAGCACAATCACGGCCTTGATGGCATTGGTCCCCTTGGTCGTCACTTCGAAAATCCCCTCCATCACCGCGTCCCATACTGCGGTATTGCCCAGAGCCAAGAGCTGTCCAATGGCATTGTACAACGGGGATTTGTTCGCCGTCATGTTGGCGTCAGTGCGAACAGATTGATTGAAACTGATGATCGCCGCCTCGTCGTCCCCGGTGGGATGGCTGGTCATCAGATCCACGAAATCCTTGGCTCCCTGCTGCACCATGTACATGGCCGTGCCCGACATACTGGAACTGCGGTCGAGCACCAAAGAGACCGAAATGGGTAGCGTGGTGGCGGGGCAATGCAAACGGGACGCGCGAATGATACTTCCGTCCCGAAGCGACACGGAGAAGCTGCCGAGGTTCAGCACCTGCACGCCGTTGCAGAAGGCGCGAACATACACCTTGATGGTCGGGTAATGGTCGGTGTCGACTCGGAGGATTTTCAGCTCGTTCTGAGCCCATGCGGGAACCAGAGCCGCGATGAAGACACCAAAGAGCAGGGTCCATCGGAACAAACGGTTCATCAAGTCCTCCTTTCGAACGCTAAGGTTGCAGGGGTATCCAGGGGGAAAAGCCAGAGGAATCGAAACGGGCTCGCACCTTGCCCGGAATGGGCGGGGGCGTGTCGGTCCAGGTCCAGGCCGCCCGAGCCGACTCCGCGAGTCGGTCGTCAATGGGTCGGCGAGAGGTGTGCAGCGTGCAGAGGGGATCGCCGCTGTCGACTCGATCCCCGAGATGGGCATGGATCTCGATGCCGGCGAGAGGATCCACCGGATCGGTGGTGCGCAGACGCCCGACGCCAAGTTCGAGCGCCACCAGCGCGAGAGTCCGTGCGTGGAGCTCCGCCACGATGCCGGCGCGCTCGGCCGTCACCACGCGCTGATACGCCGCGGTGCGCATCCGTGAGGGCTCCTCGATGACGGAGGCATCTCCGCCCTGGGATCGCACCAGTTCCACGAATTTCGTGAAGGCCGCACCGGAGCGAAGAACGTCGCGCGAGCGCCGTACTCCCTCTTCGAGGGATGACACCACCCCGCCCGCTCGCATCATTGCGGCTGACAGGGCCAGGGTGACGTCCACCAGATCCGGGATGTTCTCTCCGTGCAGCACCGCAATGGTTTCCTTCACCTCGAGCCAGTTACCGATGGTGCGGCCAAGAGGACTGTTCATATCGGTCAGGAATCCCGACGTGGGTAAGTCGAAGGCCTCGCCGATCCGGCACAGGAGCAAGGCCAGGGTACGCGCGTCCTCTTCATCTTCCATGAACGCTCCATGACCGGTCTTCACGTCGAGCACGAGGGCACGAGCCCCACCCGCGATTTTCTTGCTCATGATGCTCGCCCCGATGAGAGGGAGCACTTCCACCGTGGACGTAACATCGCGCAGCGCGTACAAACGCTTGTCCAGCGGCACCAGGGACGCGGTTTGGCCCGCCATGGCCATGCCGGTGTCGCGCACGAGATCCACATACTCCCGCTCCGAAAGCTGGGTACGAAATCCCGGTATGCTATCGAGCTTATCGAGGGTCCCACCGGTATGCCCGAGAGCCCGTCCCGAAATCATGGGAGCCGGTACGCCAACAGCCGCCAGCATGGGAACCAGCAAGAGGGATGTCTTGTCCCCCACGCCTCCTGTCGAATGCTTGTCAACGGGAATTCCCGGCACGGATCCCAGGTCGATCCGGGTTCCGCTTTCGAGATAGATGCGACAGAGCCGCACGGTTTCCTCGAAACCCATCCCGCGGAAATACACGGCCATCAGGAACGCGGCCATGTGGTAATCGGTCACCTCCTCCCGAAGATAGGCGCCCATGAAGGCACGCAGCTCTTCTTCGGAGAGCTCGGCTCCGTTCCGTTTTCTGCGTATGATTTCCTGAGGGATCATGGGGTTCCACTATCGGAGACAACACGGAATGGTAAGAAATTACAGGGACAACATCCACAAAAAACGATGAACGGCGACCACGGCTGAATCCGGGTCGCCGTGCACCATCCAACCAACGTCAGCGGCAGACTGCTTCGAATTCCTTCCGAAACCGCTGGATCGTGAATTTCACCGGCCAGGCCGCCGCGTCTCCCAGGGCACACACCGTGTTGCCTTCGATATTGTTGGCCACCGAACACAGCAAATCAAGGTCCTCGATGCGTCCCTCTCCCCGCCCGATGCGGTGGAGCACCTTCAGCATCCAGCCCGTTCCCTCACGACAAGGCGTGCATTGTCCACAGCTCTCCGCCCAGTAAAAATGAGCGATCCGCGTCAACACCCGCACCAGATCGGTATCCTCGTCCATCACCATGATGCCTGCCGTGCCAATGGCACTGCCCACGGCTTTGAGCGATTCCGCGTCCATGCGGACTCCCTCCAACTCGTCTCCGCGCAGGGGCGGCATCGACGAACCACCGGGAATCACCATCTTGATCTTCTTGTTACCCGGCACGCCTCCGGCCACCTCGTGAATGAGCTCGGTCAACAGCATGCCTGTGGGAAGTTCGTAGACACCGGGCTTGTTGACGTGACCCGAAATTCCGTACAGCAAGGGACCTGGATGCTTCTCCGCTCCGATCGCCGCGAACCAGGCCGCCCCCTTCTCGATGATGTTCGGAATATTGGCGATGGTCTCGACATTGTTGATCGTCGTCGGGCACCCCCAGAGCCCTACCTGGGCCGGAAACGGCGGCTTGACCCGGGGATAGGGACGATGCCCCTCGATGGAGTTCATGAGAGAGGACTCCTCTCCACAGATGTAGGCGCCAGCCCCCCGATGCACATAAATCTGCATCGAGAACGAGGTCCCGAAGGTATCCTTCATCGCCGGACCGACATAGCCCGCTGCGGTGGCATCCGCCAACGCCACCTCGAGCATGCGAATAAACTGCTCGTATTCTCCACGAATATACACATAGGCTGCCGTCACGCCCAGAGCATACCCGCTGATCAGAATGCCCTCGATGAGCAGATGGGGATTGAACTCGAAAATCTGACGATCCTTGAAGGAACCGGGCTCGCTCTCATCTCCGTTGATGCAGAGATACTTCGTGATCTCGGTGCCCTTGGGCATGAAGCTCCATTTGAGTCCTGTGGGAAAGGCCGCGCCGCCTCGCCCGCGAAGCCCCGACGCCTTCACTTCGTCGATGATGGCATCGGGCGTACGCCCCAGGGCTGTGCGCAGACGCTGGTATCCCCCGTGGGATTCATACACGGGAAGGCGATGCAGATCCGGAATGCCGGGAAGAAGGGTGGGCGTGTACGGGGTCATGCCGGGGAGCCCTCCATCGCCAGGAGTTCATCGATGAGGGCGTGGACTTTCTCCGGCGTCAGGTTTTCGTGGAATCGATCATGAACGGACAGCATTGGTGCGGTGCCACAGGAGCCCAGGCATTCCACCTCGTGGAGGGAAAACGCGCCGTCCTCGGTCACTCCACCGTTCTCGAGCCCGAGACGCTCGCGAATCACCGCAAGCACGGCATCGGAGCCGCGCAACAGACAGGAGACATTGGTGCACACCATCAGATGGTGGGTCCCTAAAGGATGCTGATGATACATTTCGTAAAAGGTCACCACACCCAGTACGCTTTCGGCTGGGATCCCGAGCAGCTCGGCCACGGCCTGAATTCGTTCGTTCGAGATGAAGCCGAACTTCCTCTGCACCATGTGCAACACGCCCATCACGGCCCCGAGCGGAGTCGGATAATGGGACCGCAATTCCTCAACCCGCGCCAATTCGTCGGGTGTGAATACGTCGTGGGATGTGGACTCGGGTTCAGTCATCGGATGGGTCTGTTCCATGCTCACGCATCTGCTCCATGCTATTTGTCCGCCTCCCCCATCACGGGGTCGATACTTCCGATGATCGCGACGACATCGGAGATGAGATGCCCCTTGATGAGCCGGGGCAGGGCCTGAATGTTGCAGAAACTCGGGGATCGGATTTTGAGGCGCCAAGGATGGCCTTCGCCCCGGCTGACGATGGAAAAGCCAAGCTGTCCCTTGGAGCTTTCGATGGCGTGATAGACCTCACCGGGAGGAGGATTCACCCCGAAGTTCACGATCATGAAATCGTGGATCAGCTCTTCCATCCGTGTATAGATCCTCTCCTTGCGCGGAAGCACTTTCTTCGGCTCGTGCGCGTGGATCGGACCCGAAGGCAATGCATCAAGACACTGTCGGATGATCTTCATGCTTTCGCGCAGTTCCCGCAACCGCACATAATACCGGGCAAGGGAATCCCCTTCCGTTTCGGTGATCACGTCGAAATCGAGGGAGTCGTACACCAGATAGGGCTGGTCGCGGCGCAAATCCATGGCAACGCCCGAACCGCGGAGATTGGGCCCGGTAAACCCGATCGCCAGCGCCTCCTCGGCAGAAATCACCCCGATATTTCGGCATCGATCGAAAAAGATTTTGTTGCGATTGATGAGCTTCTCCGCCTCGGCCACCCGTTCGGGAAACTGATCAAGAAAGGACCGAATCGCCGCGACGGCCTCGTCGGTAAGATCGTGGGCAATGCCTCCGATCCTCGTGAAACTTGTTGTGAAGCGGGCTCCCACGAAGAGGTCGTAAATGTCGTGGATCTTTTCTCTCTCCCGAAAGGCCCAGAGGAGAAGGGTCATGGCGCCCACGTCCATCGTCATCGTGCCGAAGGCCACAAGATGAGAGGATATCCGAGCCAGTTCACTGATGATGGTACGGATGTACTGCGCACGCGGAGGTGCCTCGATGCCCAGCAGTTTTTCCACCGCCAGGATGTACCCGACATTGTTATGCAGGGGCTGGAGATAATCGAGGCGGTCGGTATGGGTGATGAACTCGTGATAGGTTTCGTTTTCGGCAATCTTCTCGTAGCCGCGATGCAGATACCCCAATTCAGGAACCACCGCCACCACTGTCTCCCCGTCGAGCCGAAGCAGAAGACGAAGCACCCCATGCGTGGCAGGATGGGAAGGCCCCATGTTGAGGATCATGTCGTTTTCCAGAGCGTCTTCGAAACTCAGATCCACATCCTGCGCGAGCAGGGCCTGCAGAATCTGCGAACGCTGCTCCACCGGCGGCAGGCCGGCGGTGGAAACGGGCTGATCAAAATGGTCGCTGGCGACAGTACTCATGCACTCCTCATCACTCATGCGTTGCTCTTCACTGCTGCAGTCCTCATCGCGGATCCTTTCCACATCGCGGATCCGTCCATCATCGTTTCGGTAAGGGGATGGCGTCGGGTATTCCCATCAACGGGACATCCTTTCGCAATGGATGGTAGGGATAGTCCTCGGGCATATACATCCGGCGGAGATCGGGATGATCTGAAAACGAAATGCCATACATATCCCAGGTTTCCCGTTCATACCAGTTCGCGCCAGGAAAGAGCCCCGTGATCGACGGCACGACGGGGTCACCCCCGCCTGCTCCCACTTTGAGATGAATGCGGACCTTTTCTCGGATGGACCAAAAATGGTAGTTCACCTCGAAGCGGTTCTTCCTCTCGAAGGTGTCGATCCCGAACACATCCTCACACAGAGGAAAGGGACAGATCGCGTTGTCGCGGAGGAAGGCCACCACCGACAGAAGATCCTCCTTCCGGATGGTGAGTGTGAGATCGCCCCGAAACACGGTACGCGCCGTGATGGCCTCGGGAGAGGTGGACTGGAGCTCCTCGACGAGGCGGTCCAGCACGGGAGAGAGAGAAGATTCTGCCATGGATCAGTCCTGAGCCGTTCCCTCGGGAACGGCGCGATTGGTGTACTCGAGAACACTGGTCTCCTGCACCTTCTTCTGAAGTTCCATCAGGGCGTGCAGAAGATTTTCGGGACGAGGAGGACAGCCGGACACGAAAATGTCCACCGGCACGAATTGATCGATCCCCTGCACCACCGAATAGGAGCGGAACATCCCGCCCGAACTGGCACAGGCGCCCATCGCGATGACCCAGCGGGGCTCCGCCATCTGATCGTAAATCTTGCGGACGACCTTCGCCATTTTGTACGTCACCGTGCCTGCCACGATCATCACATCAGACTGCCGCGGCGAGAAACGCATCACCTCGGAGCCAAAACGCGCGATGTCGTGCCTAGGATCGCCTGCCGCCATCAATTCGATGGCGCAGCAGGAGATGCCCATGGGCATGGGCCAGAGCGAATTCTTGCGTGCCCATGAAATCAGGGCGTCGATCGTCGTGGTGATGTACCCATCACCGAAGGCACTTTCTAGTCCCACCGTAACGCTCCTTTCTTGAGCACATACACATATCCGACCAGAAGAATCACAAGAAAAATCAGCATCTCCACGAACCCGTAGAGCCCGAGACTCCGGTATTGCACAGCCCAGGGATACATGAACACGATTTCGATATCGAAGAGGATGAAGAGCACCGCCACCATGTAGTACTTCACCGAGAACCGATCATGCGCCGATCGCACCGGTTCCATGCCGCTTTCGTAGGTGGAGTGCTTTTCCCGATACGGACGCTGCGGGCCCAGAAGCCAGGATAGGTTCGCCGATACGACGCCGAAGATCACGGCTACCAGAATCAGCAGGATGATGGGAAGATAAGCATCGAACATGATGAGGTCTCGCGTTGCGCTGATGGAGAGGACCGTTGCCGGGACTAGGTGCCCGAAGTCGCGTACATGGCCTCGATCTCGGTAAAATAACGATCCTCGACGGCTTTTCGTTTCACCTTCAGGGTTGGGGTCAGCAACCCATTTTCCACCGTGAACGGTTCGACGAGGAGATGGAATTTCCGAACCCGTTCGTAATTCGCCAAATCCTTCTGCACGTCGGCAATCTGGGACTCCACGTGGGCAAGAACGCGTGGATCTCTGGCCAGGGCGACGGGACTCCGATCCTCGATCCCCTGTTCGGCGGCCCAGGCCGCCAGGGTCTCGAAATCGGGGTAGATGAGCGCCGTCAGATACATCCGCTTATCGCCGATCAGGGCGATCTGATCCACCACGTCACACCCCGCAAAAAGATTTTCGATAGGCTGGGGCGCGATGTTCTTTCCTCCCGAACTGACGAACAGGTGCTTCTTCCGGTCCGTGATATGGAGAAATCCTTCGTCATCAAATATCCCGATGTCGCCCGTGTACAACCACCCGTCCGCGTCGATCGTTTCGCGTGTGGCATCAGGGAGATGGTAATAGCCCATCATCACATGAGGTCCCCTGGTCAGAATCTCACCGTCCTCGGCGATCTTCACTTCGATGCCGGGAATCGGCACGCCCACGGAACCGAATTTGTACCGCTCCAGCCGATTGGCGGCGATCACAGGGCTGGTCTCCGTCAATCCATACCCCTCGATGATGAGAAGTCCCACCGCCTCGAAAAACTCCCCCAGCTCCTTCGGCAGGGCCGCGCCACCGGAAATGAAGAAGCGGATGCGTCCCCCCGTCCGTTCCCGCAGCTTATTCAGGACGAGTTGGTCCGCTATTCGAAGAGAGGCCGCCAACGTCACGGGCAGGGACCCCGTGCGCTGACGACGTCGTGCCGCGCGCTTGGCCGTTTTCACCGCCCAGTAGAAAATCTTTTTCTTGGCGGGGGGTTCCTTTTCCACCTTTCGGGCGATTTTCGAGTAGATCCGTTCGAACAGGCGCGGCACGCTACACACGATGGTGGGACGCACCTCCAGCAGGTTCTCGGCAACCGTCTCCACGCTTTCGGCATAGGCGAGCGTGGCTCCGCAGGCCATGGCTGTGTAATATCCCGCCATGCGTTCAAACACATGACTGAGCGGAAGGAAGGACAACAGAGTATCGGATGAGGTTATCGGAAATATCTTGGCGGCAGACGAGATGTTGGACACGAAGTTCGCATGGGACAACATCACACCCTTGGGATTGCCCGTCGTGCCGCTCGTGTAGATAATGGTGCACAAATCGTGGGGCACGATCCGAGCCGCGCGTTCCCGGATTTCACCCGGCGCACGCAGATTCACCTTCCGTCCCCGTTCCAACACATCCTCGAAAAACACCACCCCGTCAGGCACCTCTTCGTCCAGCGTCGTCATGATGATGATGTGCCGCAGGGCGGGAAGAGCCTCGCGCACCTTGAGAATCTTGGTGAGCTGGAATTTATTGGACACGACGATGGCTTCGCAGGAGGCATCGTTGAGGATGAATTCGATTTGCTTGGCCGTCTGCGACGGGTACAGCGGGACATCGGCCGCTCCCAGGGCCAGGATCCCCATGTCTGCGATGACCCATTCCGGCCGGTTTTCAGACAGAATGGCGACATGGGAATCTCCCGTCAATCCAAGCTCGAGAAGGCCATGCATGAAGTGCTCTACCTTCCGCCTCACGTCGTCGTAGGTCAGGGACTGGTAGGTGCCCCCGGATTTCCGCATTAGCATGGGGCGATCGATGTTTGCAAACCGTTCGGTCAGGTTCAGAAACATCTCGACAATATTGGAAAAGGAGACGGCGAGACTCATGATGTCATTCCTTTCAGACGTGACGCATCGGATTCGCAAGAAATGAAGATAGGGCCGATGCTGGATTGATCCAACATGGGGCGGAAGAAGCCAGGATCACCAGGATGGAATTGTGGTGAAGAATTTGCAAATTTCACCGTTTCTCCACGTTCGTCTCTTGCAAGTGGTGAGGAGATGAAGAACATTGCAGTACGCATGCTCGTTGTCCGTCCCTATCGAACGAGAGCCGTGCGCATCCCCGGTTTCAGGTAAGGATTCGAATGACATCACCATCCGCCCCCTCCTCTTTTTCCGTACCGGAACTCGTGCTGGAATGCTGTAATTCCACGCCCGACATCGGCGCCGTGTGCGTGCTGGATACCGAGGACCATCTTCCCTCCATCCCCGGAGATCCGCATGCCGCCCTGTCCCTGGTACATCTGTTTCTGACGTCCTGCATCCTCAACGCGAAATCGGGATCTTCGGTACAGGTGCGGGTCCGCAACCTGCCGTCTGCGGTGGACCTCAGTTGCTCCTTTGTCGCGAATCCCTTCTTCGCCCTTCTGCTGCGCAATTCGCATGAGGCATCGCTCAATGCGATGAACAACAAAACGATCTCCACGGCTTCCGATGCCGTGGTGACGCTCTTCCTGATGCGGAAACGGGCCATGCAGCGCAAGATGACCACGTGGATTGAAACTGATCGTTCTGCGGAAACCACCATCCATCTCTTCCTGCCTCATATTCCCTTGCGATCCGATCCGATCGTGGGCCGTCCCCGTGTTCTCATCATCGAAGACAACAAGCAGATCGGCATGCTGATGGAACTGTACCTCCGTCAGGAGGAGTACGATACCGAATACGCCGAAAACGGAGTCATCGGTCTGGAATTAGCCCGCGCCATCCATCCGGATGTCGTGACCCTCGACGTGATGATGCCGCAGAAGGACGGGTGGCAGGTTCTCCAGGAACTGAAGATCAATCCCGTGACCGCATCCATTCCGGTCGTCATGGTCTCGGTCATCAAGGAAATTCAAAGCGGCTTCGAATGGGGGGCTTCCGATTACATTATCAAACCGGTGGAACGCACGGCCCTCCTGCATAGCGTGCGACGCGTGCTCGACCGTCCGGTTCTGCCTCTGCCCGTCGATCTCGTGGGAGCGCATTCCCTCTGCGTGGTCTCGTCCACCAATACGCTGCAGAAACACCTCTCCGCCGTCTTCCCGCAGAAGTCCATCACCACGTTGCATCCGGGAGACGGAAAACTGTATCACGCCGCGCTCAACCTCCCCTGCCTGCCCGACCTCGTGCTGGTGGACAGCCGTGATCTCGAGCGATCCCTTCTCAACGATCTGATGCGTATTCGACTGTCGGAGGCCTTCGATTCGGCTCCCCTCGTCGCGCTGGCCAGTTCCGAAGATCATGGGCGTCTTCGCTATGTTACGCCCATGCTCTTCGATGCCCTCGTCACGATGGAGGAACTCCCACCGATCACCCCCTGATCGTTCCGATACGCGTGCGAAACGCAAAGGCCCGTGTCTCCACGGGCCTTTCCTGTTTCCACGACATGATGAGGCTGGACAGATCACTTGCCTGAACGGCCTGGCGCTCGGATGGGCACCCCGGAAGCACAGAGAGGACAGCGATCGGGTGGATAGGTCACCACATCGAGAGTCAGGAGTGGACGCGACGGAACACCGAAGTCCGTCGTCCCCCCGCTCCGATCCACCAGATAGGCCACCCCGAGAATGGAAGCCCCGGTGGCGCGCACCACCTCGATCACTTCCTTGACGCTCCCGCCGGTGGTCACGATGTCCTCCACGATCAATACCCGATCCTCGGGCTCGAGATGAAAGCCCCGCCGAAAGGTCATGGCGCCGTCCACGCGTTCGGTAAACATGGCCCGCACGCCGAGCTGTCTCGCCACCTCGTGCGCGAGAATGATGCCACCCGTCACCGGTCCCACAACCACCGTGATGCCCGCGTCGGCATGGGCGGAGACGATACTCTCGCAGAGAAGGGCCGTCATGCGGGGATGTTCGAACACTCGAAATTTTTCGATGTAGTGGGGACTGTGCCGACCGGAGGTCAACACGAAATGTCCTTCGAGAAAAGCACCCGTGGATTTGAGGTGTTCGAGAATAACCGTGGACTGATCCTGCATGGAAGGCTCCGATAGTGAGTGCGTAACTTCGCAAAGATCCCAAACCGACGCAACTTTCACGCCCCTACCGCGCCGCTTCCTCGATGCGGACCGCCAGATCCACATCCTTCTGCGTCAGTCCCCCGGCACTGTGGGTCGTGAGCACAACCCGCACCATCGCATACCGCAGATCGAGATCCGGATGATGATCGGCAGCCTCGGCCAGCAAGGCGCATTGCATCACGAAGCCCACCGCCCGATGAAATGAAGGAAAACCAAAGGTCTTCGTAATCGCCTCACCCTCTCGCTCCCAGCCCGGCAGAACCAAGAGTTTCGTCGTGATGTCCTGTTCGCTGAATCGAGCCATGGTCCTGTCCTTTCATGACAACTGTTCCCTATGCAACCCGATTTCCCTTCGCTTTGTTTCCCTAACTAACAAGCGGACCTGCCATGACCAACGCACTCTCATCCTCCCTCTTCTCCACCCCCTGGGCCCGGTCCCATCCCCGCACCGTGTCCGCCTTCGCCTCCCTCCCCGATGGGGAACACTGGTTTTCACGCCTGCTCGCGGTGGAACGGGGCTTCTGGAATGAGCCCGCCCTCCTGCCCGTCTCACCACGAGAGGACCCCTCGCTGCCCGTGCAGGATCAGGTGGATCTGATCTATGCGGGAGGCACCCTGGGTTTGTTGCACGCCGCCGTCATGGCACGCGTGCATCGCCGGCGCGTGCTCGTCTTCGATCGCTTTCCCATCGGATGCACGCATCGGGAATGGAACATCAGTCGGAAGGAGCTTCAGGTACTGGTCCGGACGGGGCTTCTCACCGAGGAGGAACTGTCATCAATCATCGCCGCCGAGTATCGCACCGGTTTCGTGGCCTTTCATCACGACGGCGTCACACCCGCCACGCCCCCTCTGCATTTCACGGGCGTCCTCGATCTGGCCGTGCACGCCGATACCCTGCTTTCCCTGTGCCGCGCCGCGATCGAACGGTCGGGCACCGACAGTCTGTTGCTCGAGGGCTGGGAACTGGAGTCCCTGTCGAATGACGACCAGGCTTCGGTGGTGCTGCATCGCGACGGAGAACGACGCCGCTATACCGCGCCCCTCCTGATCGATGCCCTGGGCTCAGGCTCCCCCATCGCCCGGGCGCTCAATCGAGGGCGGGGACCCACCCACGTCTGTCCCACCGTGGGCACCGTGGCCGAGGGCTTCGTGCAGGGCTCCGCTCCCGACGAGGTGGATCCCGAGGTGGGCGAGATCCTCGTCACCACCACGCATGCCCAGAAGAACCGACAGTTGATCTGGGAAGGGTTTCCGGGAGCGAACGGGGCCTTCACCTCCTACCTGTTTTTTTATGATGCCCTGCGCAGCGCCACCAACAAGAGTCTGCTCGATCTGTACGAGGAGTATTTCACCCAGCTCGATTCCTATAAAAAACGGACCCCGGAATTCCGCATCCTCAAACCCACCTTCGGTTACATCCCTGCCGTCCACCACCGTTACCCGTGGAAGACCCGCCGCACCGCGACGGACCATGTGCTGTGCATCGGCGACGCGGCGGCTCTGAGTTCGCCGCTGACCTATTGCGGATTCGGCTCCTTCGTGCGCACCCTGCCGCGCACTACCGCCCTGGTGGACGCCGCCCTCGCCGATCGCCTCCTGTCCCGTCGCGATCTGTCCCGCATCCACGCCTTCGAGCCCAACGTGGCCGTGACCAGTGGCTTCTCCCGCTTTCTCATTCAGGGTGCCCGCCACGCGCCCCACCAGGTGAACGCCTCCCTGAATATGATACTCGATGTTCTTCTCCATCTTGACGAGCACATCCGTGTGGAGCTGTTTCGCGACGCCCTTCGTTTCTCCTCCTACAACACCCTCATGTCCACCGTGCCTCGCCTCTATCCCGGAGCCCTGGGTCTGATTTTTCGCGTGCTCGGCGTCGGAGGCGCGCTGCACTGGGTGCTGGCCTTTTTGGGATTCGCCTGGCACGAGCGCAAGCGCCGGCGCTTTCTCGCGCGGAAACACTGCGACGCCTTCTCGCAGACTCATCCCCGCGATCGTTTTTCGGCGCGAGTCGCAGCGTTTACGTACATTGGAAACGATCCATCCATGTAAGAAGGACGATTCCCATGTCTGTCCGCATCTTCCTGTTTCTCTGTCTCCTCACGAGCCTGGGAATCGCCCAGCAACCGCATACCGTGTTGATCGGACCAGGATACGCATCCTCCCTCGCCGACGCCGCACGGAACGCCCGTCCGGGAGACACGCTCCGCTACCTCCCAGGGATTCACGCAGGAGGCGCCTTCGTGTCGGGACTACAGGGAACCTTCGCCGCGCCCATCGTCATCACCGGAGCGAGCGACGGCACCTCGGTGATCGAAGGAGGGAACAATGCCTTTCAGCTCAGTGATCCCGCCCACCTCATCATTCAAGACCTCGTGATCCGAAATCAAACCGGGAATGGGATGAACCTCGACGATGGTGGCACCTATGACACCCCCGCCACGAAGATCCACATCCAGCGCTGCCGCTGGGAAGGCATTGCGGCGACCGGGAATAACGACCTTCTGAAGCTCTCCGGTGTCAACCTTCTCGATATTGAGGATTGTACCTTTCATAACGGAGCCGCAGGTGGCAGCATGATCGACATGGTGGGCTGCCATGACGTTCGCATCGAGCGGAACTTCTTTTCACACGCAGGGAGCAATTGTATCCAGGTCAAGGGCGGATGCATTTCCGTGCTGATCCAACACAACCACTTTCTCGATGGCGGCGCACGCGCCCTCAATATCGGTGGGTCCACGGGGCGGGATTTCTTTCGGCCTCTCAACGTAACCTTCGAAGCACGCTATGTCCATGTCTTCGCCAATTTCTTCCGCGGCGGCGAAGCAGCCATGGCCTTCGTTACGGCCGATTCCTGCTGTGTCTCGCACAATACCATCCTGTACCCCACCAAGTGGGTGTTTCGGATTCTGCAGGAAACCAATGATCCGTGGTTCGTGTCGTGTGGATCACATCGTTTTTTCAGCAATCTCGTGGTGGTCGACCAACGTACCGCCAATCCATCGGTCAATATCGGTCCCGGAACCCGACCCGAAACCTTTCTCTTTACGTCCAATCTCTGGTACCACAGCTCCAATCCCCAGTGGTCGGGTCCCAACCTCCCCAGTGCAGAAGAGTTCGGGATCCTTGGTCGGGATCCTCTTCTCCAGGATCCCGCTCGCGACGACGGGGCTCTCCTCCCGACCTCCCCCGCGATCGGTGCGGCCCACGAAGACGGACCCTGCCGACCCAGTGTGTTCTGCGGCTATCCTCCCCGCGCCACCGATCTCTCCGGTCGACCCTATCCTGCTACCTCGCCTTGGACCATCGGTGCCATGGAGGCAGGAGAATCCACCGCCTTCGTTTCTCCCGGCTCTCCTCGGACGCCAACCGTGGACGTATATCCGCATCCCCTGGTCACGGGATCCCGACTTCGGGTAACAGGTCTCGATCACGGGCAGGTGGATTGGTTTGTGTATGCCCTCGATGGTCGTCTCTGCCATTCGGGTCGCCAGGAAATTGGTGCCGACGGTGAAGTCCGGGATGTCCTCGAAGGAAGAGACCTGCTCCCTGGTCTTCACGTTCTCGTTCTCCGCACCCCGATGGGACAGATGGTGTCTCGGGTTCTTCTGAAATAACCGTCAGGCCAGGGTTCGCGTCATGAGGGCCTCCGCGCGCTGGTCACATGCGTCCAGGGCATCGAAGCTGTCCGCAGTACTAATTTCGAAGCGGATTTGAGCGATATCTTGATTGATTCGAGAAAAAAAATCTTCTTCCTCAATATTTGAAGCCTGCACGCGATATCGTCTTTCCAAGCGCTCACGGAACTGATCAAGAACTTGTATATTCAACTGTTTCCATGCAAAAAGAATATCTGCCTTATAATCAAGATCCTTGACCACTTGCTTGTTTTTCCAATTAGGACTCGGTTCAGTTTGTGGCGCTAGGAGCTCCCAAATTGTGTGAATAAGTTCAGTTTCATTTTCGAACTTACGTTCAAGTACTTCCACCTCGAAACTCCCTGCGTGTTCCAATTCCTCAAGCATGAGGGACAACACGGCGCGAAGGCGAGGGTCGCGGAACTTTTCAAGCCGTAGAAACCGCGCTGCGGTGTCCCGCACCGAGGCCGGAGCGTGCAGCACGGCTTGCAGCACCGCCTTCTCGAACCTGGGCAGCGCTACGTCGACGTGGGTCGATACTGGTAAGGGATTGATCTCCTCTTCGAGCTCTTCCACCACGACGCGGGGCAGTGTCTGTGCCTGCCGTGCCAGTTCTCCGTAGAGCGTGGATTCGGCGATGCCATAGGTGCCCGCCAGATGTCGTACATAGAACTCCCGTCTCAGGGCGTCCTGCATACGGGCCAGGAGGCCCACCAATCGGCGCACGAGTTCGGTGCGGGCCTCGGGTCCTTCTTCCCCTCCCTCCCCGCGCTTTGCGAGCCAGTCCACAAACGAGAGGGCCTTGTCGCAGGCCTCTCGCACGGCCTCGCCGCCCCGCGATCGCACAAAGGAATCGGGATCCTCCCCCTCGGGCAAAACAACGATTTTCGGATCGAAGCCCTGTTCCACCATCACCTCGATGCCCCGCTCCATGGCGCGCAGGCCCGCCGCATCGGCGTCGTAGAGAAAGAAGACGTTCCGCGACAACCGGCGCACCAGCTTCACATGTTCGGGAGTGAGCGCCGTGCCGCAGGTGGCCACGACATGGGCCACCCCCGCCTGATGCAGGGAGAGGACATCCGCATATCCTTCCACCACGATCACGGCGCCTTCGCGACGAATGGCGTCCGTGGCCTGCGTGAGTCCGTACAGCACGCGGCTCTTGGTGTAGATGGGGGTTTCGGGACTGTTCAGATATTTCGGCGTATCCTCCGCGCGCAGGGAGCGCCCTCCGAATCCCACCACGTGCTTTCCGGGCAGAATGATGGGAAAGATGAGACGGTGCCGAAATCGATCGTAGCGTCGCCCCGCCTCGCTCAGGCCCAGTACTCCCGCCTCTACCAGGGCATCTCCATCCCACCCGTCCCGTTCCGCCCGCTGGGACAGGCCATCCCAGGCCTCGGGCGCGTAGCCCACCCCAAACCGGCGCAGCACGTCGGCCCCCCAGCCGCGTTGCGCGGCGTAGCGCCAGCCCGCTTCGCCCTCCGGAGCCCGAAGGAGCGTATAAAAAAATTCTGCCGCCTGCTTCGTGACGGCCAGAAGGCGACCGCGCAGCGCCTCTGTGTCGATGTCGCGTTCGGTGTCGCGAGGTAAACTAATGTGATAGCGCGCGGCGAGTTCTTCCACCGCTTCGATGAAGGACACCTTCTTCGTCTCGATGAGAAAGGAAAACACATCGCCGCCCTTTCCACATCCAAAGCACTTGTAAGTGCCGCGTTCGGGATTGACGTGGAAAGAGGGCGTCTTTTCCTTGTGGAAGGGGCAGAGTCCCGCGAAGCCGCGCCCGGCCTTCTTCAAACGGACAAGGCCGCCAACAATCTCCACGATGTCGGCGGCCGCCCGGATTTCCTGGATTTTATCTTCCCCGACTCTCATTTCATAAAGAGGAGGGGACGCACGAGGGTTCCACGAACGGTTCGCATCCTCACGTAATAGGTGCCCGAGGATATCCCGCTCGTCCCGAGCTGCACCGTGCGCTGATGGGATCCTGCGTCAAGCATCCCATCGACCACCAAGGCCACCTGGCGTCCCAGAGCGTCGATCACTTCGACGAGACCCGTGCCCGGTGTCTCCACATTCCAGGAAACGCGCACCGTGCCCGCGCTGGGATTGGGGAAGGGCGGTTCGAGCGAAAACCCGGTGGCGGAAAGAGGAGTTATGCCGATGATGGTTGAATCCTTGAGTGAGGGATCGTACTGGACCACCGCGCGCAGAAAGGCCCCCGCCTGGGCACTCATCGTCAGAGTCGGGATGGAAGAATTGGGAGGATACTCGTTGATCTGATAGCGGCGGAACCGGTCGAACTGAGGGCACTGCGGCTGGACCAGGATACTGAATCCATTCCATGCCGCGTCGGCGAGGGGCCTCACCTGCTGCGTTTTCACCTTCACTCCGATGTAAAAATCCCGACGAGGGGAGAACACAGGAGCCGGATCGAGGGGGACGGTCAACATGTCCCGCTCGGTGTTTTCGAGAGGATTGGTGGTGTTGATATTGGGATTGGGAAAGCCCTTGTCTCCCAGGTTCACCGTATACGTTTTCACGACGCTGGTCAGCACGGGTGGCACTGATCCGTGTTCGAACACGAGAACGATCAACGTGTCGTTTCCTGTTTCGGGCAGAAACTTCACGAAGCCGAACCCCACCTGCGCGGCTCGGACATAACAACGCTCCGTGGGCGAAAATCGAGCGACCACATAGACATCGGCTTCGCCGGGAAACATCGGCATGGCCAGCAGCGTGGGATTCTGCAGGTTCGTGATTCCGTCGTAGGACAGAGTGTCGTATTGGGCATAGGCCGCAACATGGCACAGAAGGAACGCGAGAAAAAACATACGACGCATGGAAATCTCCAGGTTCTGTGACGAGATACGACTACGATGCGGACGGGGTGTCCGTACCGACACGGCGCGCTTCGGAATAGGCCAGAGCGGCGCGCACAAAGTTGCGGAACAGAGGATGGGGCTCGATGGCGCGGGAACTCAGCTCCGGATGAAACTGACAGGCCACGAACCAGGGATGATCGGCGAGCTCGATCATTTCCATGAGGGATTCGTCGGGAGACATCCCGCTGAAAATGAGTCCATGCTTCTCGAGAACAGGTTTAAATGCGGTGTTGACTTCATACCGATGGCGGTGTCGCTCCGAAATGATCTTCTTGCCATAGGCTTCGTAGGCTCGGGTACCACGCTTCAGGATGCAGGGAAATGCGCCGAGCCGCATCGTTCCTCCCTTCGTGCGAACGCTCTTCTGTTCGAGCATCAGGTCGATCACATTTTGTGGGGATTCCTTGAACTCCGTACTGTTGGCCTCGCGGAGTCCGCACACATTGCGTGCGAATTCAATGACCGCGCATTGCAGCCCGAGACAGATGCCGAAAAAGGGAATGCGATTCTCCCGTACAAACTGCACGGCCTTTACTTTGCCCTCCACGCCCCGCTCCCCGAAACCGGGAGCGACGAGCAGGCCATCGAGATGCCGAAGGTATTTCGCGGCCCCGTTCTTCTCGATGTCCTCGGAATGGATCCACTGTAGATTCACTTTCGCATTGTTCTCGGCCCCTCCATGTACGAAGGCCTCCATGATGCTCTTGTAGGCGTCGTGGTACTCGGCATACTTGCCCACGAGTCCGATCTGCACCTCGTATCTCGGCTCCTTCACTCGCTTGACGAAGCGAGACCACCGCTCCAGATCCGCAGGCTTCGGCTTCAGCTTGAGCAACCGGATCACCTGTTCATCGAAGCGCTCCCGGGCATAATCCAACGGCACTTCATAGATCGATGCCACGTCCCTCGCTTCGATCACCAGATCCGGCGCGATGTTGCAGAAGAGTCCGATCTTTTCGCGAATGGAGGCCGGCAGGGGACGGTCTACGCGACATAGCAGCATGTCAGGCTGGATTCCCAGCTCGAGCAGCATCTTCACCGAGTGCTGGGTGGGCTTGGTTTTGAGTTCACCTGCGGTGGGGATGTACGGAACAAGGGTCAGATGGATGTTGATGGCGTTGCGCCGACCCACGCTGAGCATGAACTGACGCATGGCTTCGAGAAAGGGCAAACTCTCGATATCACCCACCGTGCCCCCGATCTCGGTGATGATCACGTCGTAGGCCTGTTTCTGCGCTAGCGCGACAAAGCGACGCTTGATCTCGTCGGTAATGTGGGGAATCACCTGCACGGTGGCGCCAAGGTAGTCGCCTCGACGTTCTTTCTGAATGACGTGGTGATACACCTGCCCCGTAGTGGTGTTGTTGGAGCGATACATATTCTGATTGAGAAATCGCTCGTAGTGCCCGAGATCCAGATCGGTCTCGGCACCATCATTGGTCACATACACCTCGCCGTGCTGATAGGGACTCATGGTCCCGGGATCGATGTTGATGTAGGGATCGAATTTCTGAATCGTGACGCGGAGTCCTCGGCTCTGAAGCAGCATGCCGAGGGATGAGGCGGCAATGCCCTTGCCCAGACTGGAAACAACGCCCCCGGTGATGAATATGTATTTGGTGCTTTTCGATGCCGGCACGATGGAACCTCCGTGATTGCGTATGGCGAAGACACGATGACATAATGAGAAGACAGACTCGCGTGCGGCGTTGACTCGGTCATCCCGATGTTACGCGAACACCACGAAATCCAGATACAGGAACAGAGCGGGAGAGACGTAGATGAAACTGTCGAACCGGTCGAACACCCCGCCATGCCCGGGGATGAGCGTGCTGGAATCCTTGATGTCCGCATCTCGCTTGAGCAGACTTTCCACGAGATCCCCGATCTGCCCCAAGGTTCCGATCAACCCCCCCATCACGAGGGCATGTTCCCAGGTCAGGTAGGTCAGAACCAGCAGTTTCGCGGCACTCATGCTGCCCACCGCACCGAGAAATCCCCAGATGGCACCTTCCCAGGTTTTTTTCGGACTCACGCGGGGAAAGAGGGGATGACGCCCCATGGCCCGCCCTCCAAAATACGCGAAAGTATCGCAAATCCAGATTGTGGCGAGAATCGCGATCATCGTGTATCCGCCCCAGTCCCGCAATTGGGCGGCCTGGGCCATATTCAGACTCACAGATCCGAAATATCGCGCGACAGGAAACTCGACCACCGTGAAGATCTCCCGGATCCCCAACCCCGATCCCAGAAAGAGACCGAAGTAAAACATCCCGAGAAAGGTCACCGCCGTGTTCAGGATCGCCGATCCCTTGTTGCGAAAGAGTTCAAATCCAAGACTGAGCATACCGAACACCATCGCCACCCACAGAAAGGCCTGCCAGAGGATGGGAAACGGGAGAGGCGTCACCAGCACCGCCAGATCCATCTGTAGTCGCTCATGCAGAAACACGAGTTGTAGACAGGCCCCGCCCAGGATCAGCGTCCGCTTCTGCACATGCGCGCCCTTGGCCCGCGCGAGACGCTCGAACTCCAGACTCACGCCGATGAGAACGGCGAGCGTGAAGGCAAACCACCAGTATCCTCCAAGGAAGGCGAGCAGCACGATGCCGGGGATGGCAACCAGAGCCGTAAGAACGCGCGTGGTGGTGTTCGACACGGCTATCCCTTTTCGGACGAAGACACGTCGGGCAGGTCTTCTCCCGACTCGCTCATGATGGCTTCGATGATCTCGAGGGCCTGGCGGGTTTGATGCGCCGGCACCATCACGTTGACGAGCGCAAGGGCCCCCACGCCCACGAAGTAGGAATGGTCGTGCTGATTGAACACGAGAGCGGGAATGTCGGCCCCCTGCAGATTGGCCACTAACATGTCGGCTTCGTACTCGTTGGCGGTGCGAAAGACGATGGCATAGCCCTGCTGGACCACCACGTGCTCATCCTTGCGACAGAAGTGCTTTCCGTCGGCCTCGGTCATGCACTCCTCGCAGAGGGGAATGCCACACACCACACACCCCGCCACGGCCGCCACTCCCGCGTGGGCTTCGCAGTCCGGAAGATTCGGGGCATCCTCGGGCAACACGAGCGTGCCACAGGTATCGCAAAACACATCGTCGGAGGAGATGGGTTCTTCACAGGCGGGGCAGCGCAGCAAGGGACCCGGCACCAAGGCGATGCCACAGTCCGCACACTGAAGGGCATCATCGCGGTATTCGGTCAGACAAGAGGGACAGTACGACATAAAACCTCCTAGATTGAATTGACGGCAATTGGAGAAACCCGAGCGGCCGTCCGCTTCAGGAAGAGAAGGACAAACCCCAGGGTCAGGATCACGCCGCCCACCAAGGCCAATACCGCCATCCCCAGACCGGCCCCCATCAGCGTGGTGTCGTTCATGGCGGGGGGACCGAGGACGGCAACTCCCACCACGGCCACCGTATTGTTGAGTAAATGGGCGATCACGCCATACAACAGACTTCCTCCCTTATAGACCAACACTCCCAGCAACACCCCAATGCCGAGTAAGGGAAGAAACCCCGACACATTGAAATGCACCAACGAGAACAACAGGGCCGTCAGACCCAGTGCGGTACGTGGAGCCATGCCTCGTACGAAAGACCCCTGCATGATGCCACGAAATACCGTTTCCTCGCAGACTGCCGGAGTCAGGGCCACCACCACCCATACGAAAAAGCCTTCGGAAAACGAAGATGACACCAATAGGGCCTCGTACATCCCCTGCAGCATCTGCTCGAGATTCTGATACAGTTGATAGCCCCCTTCGGGCAGAAGGGCGCGTAGGGCACTGTCCTGCACTGCAGCATACCCCTGGGCAAAGATCTGCACGCCTACTACGGCCCCACAGGCCCATATCACGGCTCGACCATCGGGACGGTGGAGCCGAAGGAGGGCAATCGTATCTCCGGACCAGGGCAACAAAAGAAGCAGGGCGGGCACAAGAAACAGGGCGATCTGCATGGTCATCTGCAGGGTGCGGATGGTCGGCGCGGTGCTGGCGTTCACAGTGACCCCCACCGTGAGAAAGGTGATCACGCCTCCCACGACAGCGAACAGGCCATAGCTCAATCCAAGAACGAGGAATCCGAAGACGATCGGATGATCGCGACGAAATTCCACCCAGGCATTGGGTGGTTTGGTGGATATCGAAACAGGTTCTTCCATCTCACTCCCCTCCAAGGTCCAGGGCTCCGAGCATGGCAACCAGGAGCGGAAACATGATTTCGTGATGACCCGTGAAGGTCATGCCTTCCCCCCCATCCTGGGTGGGTCGGGTCACGACATTCATGTTGGGACGGTAATGCTGAATCATGTCGAAATTAGCCGTGGTGAATCCCCGTGCCTCATATCCCAGATTCCGCACCACCGTGAGACTTTTGAGAAACACCTCGGGGAGTATCACGGCCGACCCTACGTTCAGCACCACTCCACCTCCCACCAAATCCTTGACCACGTGTGACAGAACTTTAAAGTCACGAAAACTCAGCTCTCCCGTGGCGGCACCGTCCATGCCGGGCTGCTGATGCACAATATCGGTGCCGATCGCCGCATGTACCGATACCGGAATCCCCAGACGAACGCCGGTTGCCAGGATCGATACATCTCCGTGTGGCGCCTGGGACGACAGCAGCGCCGTCCCGATGGCCTCTCCGAAGCCCATCGTGCCTTCGCGATGCGCAGCACGCAGCGTTCCGTTGACGAAATCGCCTGTTTCCTTCCACATTCCGAAACTTCCATCCAGCAGATTCACGGCGACATCTTCGCTGGTCACACCGAACAGCGCCGATTCGCTGTCGTGAATGGCCCCCGCGCTATTCATCGCCACGGCGGACAGCAACCCTCGCTGCATGAGATTGCACACTAAGGGCGCCAGCCCCGTCTTGATCACATGCGCACCCATCATGAGGATGACTGGGAGGCCACAACGACGGGCCTCGATGACCCGCTGGGCGAGAATCTTCAGGTCCCTTGCCTTTAGTACATCCGGGAGGGAATCAAGAAACTCAGCGAAGGACCCCTGGCGTCCATCGAAGGGTCGGGCACACAGGGAGAGATCCACCTTGTTGGCACGATGTGCCACGGATTGGGTGCGAACGGGTGTGAGATCGAGTTGAGGGAACATCGAAGAAGCGCTCTCGGTTGTCCCCCTAAATTCCACAAGTCCGGCGTCACAATCAAATGAATCACCAGGTGCCTTCGATCATCGAGTCCGGCCGAGTCCCACTGGCGGGGATGACGACCGCGCCGATGGTCGCATTGGGGAAGAAAAAAAACGCACGGCCTGAGCCGTGCGTGAGTGCCTCGCGACGGGAGTCCGCTATTTGATCTTCGATTTCAGAGGACCGGCCAAACCCTTGTAATAGGTGAGTTCCGACGTGATGGAGCCGATAGGAATTTCCGCCTTCACGAGAACAGGCACGCGGCGCTCGTCGTCGGTGAGCCATACGAGAAGTCGACCGCTGGTCTTGAACAATCCGCCTTCCTTCATGATCGGTTCGACGATGATGGTGCGAAAGGTCCCCGCCGTCACATCGACCGTTTCCTTTCCCAGATACTTGATGGTCAGGACATAGGCGGAATCGTTGTAGAAATTCCGAAGCGTGGTGGTTTGTCCTGGCTTGAAGGTGGTGTAGTCGTAGGTACGCATGTAATAAAACGCCGACACGATGTCCTGTGTGTATGGGGGCATGGCGTAGGTGCCCTGCGCCGTGATCGCGCGATTCCGCTCGTTATCGAACCAGGCGCTGAAGTCCTTGGAATACCCCCCCTCGCGGATCTGCTGCACGAATTTCCACGGGAACAGTCCTTCCACATCGATGTTGGTTTCGTACCGGTCCCTCACCTTGTAAAAACTGTCGAAAAAGGGCTTCGATTTGACGTAGAATTCCACGTTGTAGCATTTCCTCCCATTCATGGTCAGATATCGTGGAATGAGGAACTTTGCTTCCCCGGCGGTAACGAATCCGTATTTCACATCGAAGTACAGTTCCTCTCCCATGGTGAATGCGTTGTTTTCGAGTTTGCGATAGGTTTTCTGTGCCCGCAGATCGACGGAAGATGCGATCACCAGGACGGCGAGGAAGAAGAGGGTGAAGGGGCGGAGGGGGAAATGTGACATGGGATGATGTACTCCTTTCATGCATTCGAACCACGGGAGGACGAAATTGTTCCCGTGAGCAGGGCTTCCGCAACGGAGAGCACGTCGTCTTCGGAGATTCGCTCCATGCGATCGTGACGCTCGCAGATCCCCTCGGCACAGGAGGGACAGGAAGGATCCGGAGGAGGAACCAGGGTGGCGAAGGATCCGAACAGGGGGCCCCAGCGTCGAGGGTGACACACGGGTCGGAAGGGATAAAAGCCCAGGACCGGCGTTCCACAGGCCGAGGCGAGGTGCAGGGGACCGGTGGAATTTGCCAGGCAGAGTCTCGCGCCACTCAGAATTCCGGCGAGAACCTCGAGGGGCTGAGTGTGAGAAAGCACTCTCGCCTCCACACCCGCCGCCGATTGCGCCGCGAGCATCACCTCCTGCTCGGATTCCGTTCCGGTGATGAGAACCTGGAGGTCGGGATGACGGCGATGAAGCACCGCAGCCATGTGACCCAGGCGTTCCGGAGACAAATCCCGGGCCGAGCCTCCGCTGCCCGGATGGATCACCATGTAGGGACGATCGGGGTCGAGGGAAATCGTCCGCAGCACCTGCCTGGCGTCTTCGCGAAGGTGATCGGGAATACGAAGAGGAGGGGAAAAGGATGCGGGGGAGCCGATCCCTACCAGATCGAGGAGACGAAGGTTGTACACCGCTTCGCTCCAGCGTGACTCATGACGCCGATCGGGATGCCGATGCGTAAACAGGGCACAATACCAGCGGCGAGCCGTGCCGATCCTTCGGGGAATGCGCGCCAGTGCGGCAGCCAATGCCAGCCCCGGTCGCGGAAAGGCAAACACCGCCGTGTCGATCTTCTCTCGGCGCAGCCGCCTCACCCAGCTCGGGATCTCCTTCCAACTCAGATCTCTGTCTGGGACTTCGAGAACCGCATCCACGCCGGGACAGAGCCGGGCGAGTGGCGCGGTGTACGGTCGCACCGCAAGAATAATGCGATCATGCGGCGCCTGGCGTCGAATCGCCTCCACGAGAGGGAGGGTCAGAATCAGGTCCCCGATCCGGTCCGTCCGGAATAGGCACCAGGTCCGGGAACGGAGGGGCGACGCACCGGTCATGGCCGGAGTACCTCGTGATTATTTTTTCGTCGGAATCTCGTCGAGATGGAGGAGCATTTCCTTGGCGCGCTCGGCGTCTTCGGATTTCGGCGCCTTTGTGATCAGCAGATTCCACGCCGTCCGGGCTTCGGCCTTTCTTCCCTGGGACGCGTGGATCGCGCCCACATTGTAGAGAGCCATCGTGTTTCGGGGTTCGATCGCGAGAATTCTCTGCGTGAGCTCCATGGATTTGTCCGGCTTCCCCACTTCGAAATAGCACACCGACAGATCGAGCAGGGCATCGGTGTTTTTCGGCGCAACCTTCAGGAATCGCTCGAAATACGGAATCGCCTGCTCCTTCTGGTGGGCATCACCCAGCATCCGCGCCAGAGCCAACACATGGGTGGTGTCGCCCGCTGGCGCGGCATCCACTTTCTTCCGCAGCATTTCCAACTGCTGCACAAAATCCTGCCGCACGTTCATTTTTCCCGGCTGCCCTTCTCCCATTCCCTGCCCTGCCACATCGGGATGTCCCGGTGGCATCCCCTCTGCGGCCTGTGCCTGCGGCTTCTGATCCTCGCTGAGAAATAACACGATGACAACCACCGCCACGAGAACGGCGCCGATGACCAAGTACAACCGAGAAACGTTCATTGCTTTCCTTTCTTTCGTGAAACTTCATAAAGTACAACTCCTCGTCGTTTTTCCCACTCCATTCCGCATGCCCCTCCTCCACGGTGCATCCCCGCTTTGGATCGTCGTGCGCATCTCCCTATCTTTCCGTTTGTTTTCATTCTCACGGAATCCATGTCCTTTCTTGTCACCGCACGCAAATACCGGCCCGCACGCTTCACCGAAGTAGTGGCGCAGGACCATGTCGTGCAGACCCTTCTCAACGCGATTCGCGGCGAGCGGATCGCACACGCCTATCTGTTCTGTGGTCCCCGAGGCGTGGGCAAGACCACCACGGCCCGGATCTTCGCCAAGGCCCTGAATTGCCGGTCCAGCGTCAACGGGGAACCCTGCAACGTCTGTGATTCCTGTGTGGAAATCACCGAGGGGCGCTGCATGGACATCATCGAAATCGACGGTGCCTCCAACAACGGCGTCGATCAGGTGCGGGACATCAACCGGGCCGTGCGCCTGGCCCCGGCCCGCGAGAAGTACAAGATGTACATCATCGACGAAGTGCACATGCTGAGTGCAGCGGCCTTCAACGCCCTGTTGAAAACTCTCGAGGAACCGCCCGCGCATGCCATCTTCGTGTTCGCCACGACCGAAGCCCATAAACTGCCACCCACCGTCATTTCCCGCTGTCAGCGCCACGACTTCCGCCGCATTCGTGTGGAAGATATTGTCGGACAGCTGCACCACATCTGTGCGTCCGAACAGATCGAGGCAGAGGACAAGGCCCTGTACACCATCGCACGAAAAGCCGACGGGTCGATGCGTGACGCGGAGAGCATTTTCGACCAGATCGTGGCCTATAGCGGCGACCATCTGACCTTCGCCCATGTGCACACCGTTCTGCATGTGGTCGATCAGGACCTGTTCTTTCGGATTACCGATCTCATTCTCACTCACGATGCCGGAGCGGTGTTTCCCTTCGTGCGGGACCTGTTCATGAACGGATATGATCCCATGGACTTCCTGGCGGGATTGGAAGAGCATTTCCGCCATCTCCTTGTGGCGCGATCGAGCGGCGATCTCACTCTCATCGAAACCGATGAAGAAACACGCGCCGCCTATGCGAATGCCGCGGGTCAGTTTTCCGAGGCCACGCTCCTGCGTTTGCTCGCCTCCTGTGGGGATGCGATGCAGGCGGTGAAATACAGCGCGCAACCGCGGCTCCGATTCGAAACCGCACTCATCGCAATGGTTAAAATGGACGAGACGGTGCTGGTCAGCGACATCCTGGCTCGACTGGGACTCGGACCATCCCCGACTCGCGTGCATTCCGCACCCGCCGATCCTGGTTCCTCCTCTCCGCCTCCTCCGGCCTCCGGAGGAAGGACGCCCGCAGCCTCCACGCGAGGCTCTGACCAGGCACCTGCGGAATCGCGATCACTCGTGGACCCCCTGTCGGCACCGGCCTCGACAACGACGCGTCGCGGTACTGCTTCTTCGAAGTCCTCACCCCCTTCGACGACCCTTCCATCATCACTGACGGCAACGTCCTCGATGACGGCGTCAACCTCGACGTGGTCTCTGGATACGTCGTCCCGTGAAGGATCGCCCCTCTCGGCAGGGATGGCATCGCCCCTGTCTGCCTCTGCATTACCTGAAATTCACCCCACTCATCCGGTGGTCCGTGCGATCATCGACACCTTCGACGCGGAGATCTTGCCTCCTTCCTCAACCGAGGAAGGCACACCTCCGCTCGATCTTTTCAAGGGATAGACTATGTTCATCAAATCCATTTCCGGCGTCGTACTCGAACTGCGTCCGCACTGTCAGACCCGCTTCGAATGCAGCGTCCAGATCACCCTGCCCGTGGAAGATCTTCATCGACTCTCCCCCGGCACCCTGCTTGCCGCCGAGAACCTCGCGGGTTCCGGCAAGGAAAAGCACTACACCATCCTGTCGGTCATCACGTCCTTTCCCGAGGCTCCCAAGGAGAAAGGGAAGAAGAACAGCGGTTTGACCTTGCTGTGCAATACGGCGCCCATCGGACTCGAACTCACGATCCCGGGAGCGAAGCAGGATCCCCTCATTGCACCAACCGATTCGATGCCCCGGTTTGAGGCCGAAGTACTGCTGCTGGATCAGAAGATGACCACGCTGGTTTTGCATCATCTCGCGCCCGAATCCCGTCCCGCGCAGGGGCGGCTTCGGATTACCTGTGGAGGGTATGGTACCGATCCCGAGATTCCCGTGGGACTCGATCCCGTGACGCTGCTGCGCGGGAACATGGCCGTGGTCAGTTCTCGCCCGCGAGCACGCACCACCATCACGACGACTCTCATCTCGGCTCTTCAGCAGAAAGGCGAAGGTCAGCCAGTGCATGTCGTCTTCTGCGATGTCAACAACCAGCATTCCCTCGCCCTCACCCAGAGTCTCTACAAGCGGGATGCATCGCACGTGCTGTGCATCAACGATAAATTCCTGCCTGCCAGTGTCTTCACGTCGCTCCGGAATCCCGGCGATCGGCAGGGCCACAAACGTGCGGTGCTGGATTTTCTGGACATGATGATCCTCCCGTCGGTGCTCGAACATCGGCGGCATGATCTCATCTACCCGATTTCTTCCATCCTGCGCGCGAACAAACTCTGGATCTATCGCGCCAACGAACAGACGGTGGATCAGTTCATCAATGATATCCGCGTGGATATTCTCGAGGATGTGGATGACGAGGTGCGGGGATATGTGGCGCAGTTGATGGATGGGATCGCCGCGACGTTCAACGGAGAACGGTTCGGAGAAAAGAACACGAGAGACATCATCGAAATGATCGATGAGTTCGGACTTGATTCCAGAAATCACAATACCCGCCGGTCCCTCAACGACCTCAAGAACGAAATCCAGGCGGTGTACGATTCGTACTCCAAGGACATTCCCTCATCCTGCCGCAAAACCCAGGCCGATCTCGTTGCACTGCTCAACGACGACACGAAATCCCACCTCCTTGTCGTCCAGGGCCAGAAGACCACCGACATCCTGCGTTTCATCGGCCCCCTGTGCCAGGGTTTGGTGGATGAACGTCTTAAGCGCCTCAAGATCAAGGTCCCCGTTCTCTTCGTGTTCAACACGGTGGATGAGTATTTCACCAGAAACGGAAACACCTTCAAGGAACTGGGCAATGAACGATTCCAGGATGTGATGTCCTCCATCATGGCCAACGGTCGGAGGCACGGACTCTCCTTCTGCCTGGCCGCCGAGAATCCCGCGTCCATCGAAAAGAACCTTGCACGAAAAATCCAGAGCTGGTTTATCGGTCCCATCCGCTTCAGCGATGATCCCCCCGTCCTGGCTCAAATCCTCAATGTGTCCGAACCCCTCCTTACTCCTGCCCTGAATTACGAGGATGGTCAGTACCTGTATTCCAGCTCCGACTCTCCCTACCATCGTCGCGTGCCTCTGCCCATCGTGGCTCCCACGAATACCGCAGTGATTCATGGCTTCCTCGACGAAGTGGCCGCCGAGCTCGAAAAGCGGCGCAAGGAAATCGCCTCCCATGACGAGGCTCGGAAACCGGGTGAAGAACGTCCCGCGCCCGCAGTGGACATGGAAGGATTTGCTCCCTATGTCCCCGGCTCTGAACCCGTCGACCCCACACCACGTCCCGACCTATCGCGACGAGATCCCCGACAGGAGAATCAGCGTCGCGATCAGCAGAATCGCGATCAACAGAATCGCGACTCCCGACAGGACAGTTCCCGCCGCGAACCCCACGGGCGCGATGCCCATGGCAACCGCGATTCTCAGCAAGGACGTGATGCTCAGCAGGGACGCGATGCTCGTCAAGACAACCAACGTCGCGATCAGCAGAACCGAGATCCGCAAAACCGCGATCAGCAGAATCGTGATCAGCAGAATCGTGATCCGCAAAGCCGCGATCAGCAGAATCGTGATCAGCAGAATCGTGATCAGCAGAATCGTGATCAGCAAAACCGGGATCAGCAGAACCGGGATGTCCGTCGTCAGGAGCCATCCTTCCGGACGGATCCTCGCCGACCGCTGGCACCGCCGCCCATGGTAGAAGCGGCTCCGGTGCTTCCTCCTCCCGCGCCGCTTCCCACGGTGGAGAGCGCTCCCACGCCGGCAGGGGAACCCCGAGACTCTCGGAGTCCTCGCAATCGGGGTCGGGGCAGAGGACCCGCGCCGATTGTTCCTCCTCCCACGGTGATCGATGCACTTCCTTCTCCCCGTGAGGTTGTGCAAACCTCTCTCCCCATGGAGGATTTTGTTCTCCCCCCCGCCCCCGCAGCCGAACCCGATATCGTGCGTCCCGCCGAAGTCAGCGGCACGCCGGATCTGGTGGCAGACGAGAAGAAAAAGGAAAGTCGCTCGCATCGCGGAAATCGGGGCCGAGGCGGAAAACGTCCTCCCGCTCCGGTCGATGCAACCCCGGATCTTCCTGCGGCAGTCATGGCACCCGTCGACCTTCCCGCGCCGAATCCGACTCCGGCAGGTGAGACCTCGGGTGATGAAGGTCCGAAAAAACGCCCGAATCGCGGCAGCAGTCGTCGCTCCCGCAGCGGCGGAAAGGATGCACCGAAGGAGTGATGCGGCTCGTTTCGTGGAACGTCAACGGCATCCGTGCCGTCGTTCAGAAAGGACATTTCTTCGATTTCCTCGATGCCGATCGCCCCGACATCCTCTGCCTGCAGGAAACCAAGGCCGCCGAGGCACAGCTCGACGAAACCCTTCTCACCCCACCTGACTACTACACGTGGTGGCACAGCGGGGAAAAAAAGGGGTATAGCGGCACCGGCACCTTTTCGCGGATGAAACCGCTGCGCGTGGAACGTGGCCAGCTGGTGCACCGTCTCGACACGGAGGGACGGGTGTTGCTGACTGAGTACGAAGACTTCACGCTTTACAACATCTACTTTCCCAACGGCCAGCGAGATCAGGAGCGCCTCGATTACAAGATGGCCTTCTATGACGAATGCCTTCGGGTGTTCGAGGCCGAACGGCGGAAGGGAAAGCCCCTCGTCATCTGTGGAGATGTGAATACCGCCCATCGTCCTATCGATCTCAAGAATCCCAAGGAAAACGAAAAGACCTCGGGATTCCTTCCGATCGAGCGGGCATGGATCGATACCTTCGTTGCGCATGGCTATGTCGATACGTTTCGCCATTTCCATCCCGATGCAGTGGACGAGTACAGTTGGTGGACCTTTCGCGTCAATGCCCGCGCCCGAAATATCGGATGGCGGATCGATTACTTCTTCGTCACCGAGGATCTGCTCCCGCGGGTTTCCGATGCGCATATCCGTCAGGATGTGATGGGATCGGATCACGCTCCCGTGGTCCTGGTCCTCACCTGATCGCCCTTCCTTTTCCCTCGGAGATCGTATGGAACGCTTCATTCTTCTCGATGGAATGGCGATCGCCTACCGGGCGTATTACGCCTTCATCAATCGTCCGCTGACGAACTCCGCCGGCGTAAACGTGAGTGCGGTGTATGGTTTTGTGTCCGTCCTGGACAAGGTGCTGACCGACTATGCGCCCGATCATATCGCTGTGGCCTTCGACACCCCTACCCCTACCTTCCGACACACCGCGTTTGCGGAATATAAAGCCAACCGTCAGGCCATGCCCGAGGACATGGTGGAGCAGTTGCCCTTCATCAAGGATGTGGTGCGTGGCTACAACATCCCCTGCATCGAACTTCCAGGCTGGGAAGCCGACGATGTGATTGGCACCCTGGCCCGCCGCGCTGAGGCCGAAAAGTACGAGGTGCTCATCATCACGCCGGACAAGGATTTCATGCAGCTCGTCTCCGATCACATCACCCTGCTCAGGCCTGGCAAAAGCGCCGACGCCTTCGAACGAGTGGATCGCACTGGAGTGGCCGAGAAATTCGGTGTGGCTCCGGAACAGGTTGTCGATGTCCTCGGGTTGACGGGTGACCAGTCCGACAATATCCCCGGCGTCAAAGGGATCGGAGAGAAAACCGCGATCCCGCTCATTCAGCAATTCGGATCCCTCCCTACGCTGTACGAGCGCATCGAGGACGTTGCAAAACCGGGAATACGTGCAAAACTGCTCGAGTACCGGGAAGACGCCTTTCTCTCCCGAGATCTGGCGACCATTCGCATCGACGCACCGGTGGATGTGGATCCCGAGAACCTGCGCCGTTCCACGAAGAACCATGCCCAGCTCCGTGAGCTGTTTTCTCGTTTGGAATTGCGTCGCTTCCTGCAGACCCTGGACGCCGAATGCGAAGACAGCAACGCGCCCGCCGTGGCCACCATCGCTACCACGCCGCACGAGTATCATATCGTCGAGACAGAAGAGGAACTGCACGCGATGGTGGACCAGATCCGAACGCAGGGGATCTGTGCGTTCGACACCGAAACCACCTCCACCAATCCTCACCTCGCATCTCTGGTGGGTATGAGCTTTGCGATCCGTGCACACGAGGCCTGGTATGTGCCCTGCAATCATCGCCTCTCGACCGAGTCCATCCTTTCCCTGCTCTCGCCTCTCTGGTCCGGCGAAGTACGGTTCGTGGGACAGAATTTAAAATTCGATCTCCTCGTGCTCCGCTCTCACGGTATCGTGTGTGATGCGGTGGATTTCGACACGATGATCGCCGCCTACCTGCTCAACCCTGAGGGCGAACACGGCATGGATGCCCTTTCTCTCGCTCAGCTAGGCTATGCCCCCGTGTCCATCGACACCCTTATCGGCAAGGGAAAACAACAACGATCGATGGCCGAGGTCCCCCTGGAGGATATTGCCGCCTATGCCGCCGAGGACGCCGACGTGACATGGCGGCTCTTCGACGTGCTCCGCCCTCGGGTGGAAGGATCCGGACAGGAGGCTCTGCTGCGGGAGATCGAATTTCCTCTCATTTCAGTTCTCGCCGACATGGAAGCCACGGGCATCCGCATCGATGGCGACGCCTTGCGTGAGGCGGGAGAGGAGATGGGACGAGAAATTCAGGCGCTCGCCACGCGCATTCATCACCAGGCCGGGGGGGAATTCAATATCGGATCTCCTCGTCAGCTCGGAGCAGTGCTGTTCGATACGCTGGGATTACCGAGTGGAAAGAAAACCCAAACGGGATACTCCACGGATATCTCCGTGCTGGAAGGCCTGCGTGGCATGCACCCGATCGTCGACGACATTCTGGAATATCGCCAGCTCACGAAACTCAAATCCACCTACATCGACACTCTCCCCACCCTCATCAATCCCCGCACGGGTCGGGTCCACACCTCCTTCAATCAGGCCGTAGCGGCCACGGGGCGGCTGTCGAGCACGGATCCAAACCTGCAAAACATCCCGATCCGAACTGAACGAGGCCGTGAAATTCGGCGCGCCTTCGTACCGGGCTCAGCAGACCACGTCCTGCTCTCAGCGGATTATTCCCAAATCGAACTCCGTCTCGCCGCCGAACTCACAGGGGACGAAGGTCTGTTGCAGGCCTTCGCGGAGGGCGAAGACATTCACACGAGCACGGCCATTCGCCTGTTCGGTGTGACGCGAGAGCAGGTCACACCCGAAATGCGACGTCGCGCCAAGACCGTGAATTTCGGGATCCTCTATGGGATCAGCGCCTTCGGCCTGGCTCAGCGCCTCGGCATCAGCAACACCGAAGGCAAGGATCTAATCGATCTGTATTTCTCGAAGTACTCCCGCATCAATCAGTGGATTTCATCAACCCTGATCTCCGCGCGTGAGCGAGGGTTTGTAGAGACCATAAAAGGGCGTCGTCGCTATCTCCCCGATATCAACAGCAAGAACCGCAACATTCGTCTGTTCGCTGAGCGCATGGCCATCAATGCTCCCATCCAGGGGAGCGCCGCCGATCTCATCAAGATCGCGATGATCCGCATCCATCAGGCGCTTCGTCGGGATGGATTTCGCGCTCATATGATCCTTCAGGTGCACGACGAACTCGTCTTCGATGTCCCCCGCGACGAAGTCGAATCCCTCCGTCCTCTCATCGTCCATCACATGCGCACCGCCATGAACCTCGCCGTTCCCATCGAAGTGGAAGTAGGTGTGGGCGAATCCTGGTTCGAGGCGCACGCATAGCGAGACAGCACGCAGCGGGACGTTGGTACATCCCAACAACACCGCACTCCTGCGTTCCTGCCCAGGTCGTCTCGTGCGAAATCAGCTTTCTTTCCCCCACCGCTCCCGCACCGCGTCTCGCACGTGCACGGGACGCTTCGTCGATGAACTCATCGGGCACCACAGGGTACGGGCACGGGCCAGGAGGATGCCATCGGATGCCCGGAGAAGTTCGGTATGGCGTTCGAACGCGAGACGATCGGCCTTGCCCACCCAGGTCCGCGCGATGATCGTGTCGCCACGCATGGCGGAGCGTTTGTAGTCGATTTCGTGTCGCATCACCACCCAAAACATGTCTCGCTGATCTTCGGGGGAGGCAAGGGCGGTCCAATGCGCAACAGCCACATCCTGCACCCAGCGTACATAGACGACATTGTTGACGTGATCAAGCTGGTCGATATCCCCTTCTTCCACGGGGATGACGAGTTCGAAGGGTTCGTGTGTGTGCATGAGAGAAGGTCCGACAGGAAGGAGGATCGAAGAAAGGCGTCTAAAAGTAGCGTCTCGTGTCGTGGGGTGCAAATTCCTTTCCGCGTACTCTGAGTGAACATTTTATTCGCCCGCGCTGTTGTAGTGAAGTCACGCCTTCGGCTTCGATCCTGTTTCCTTCACCGCCCTTCAAGGAGGTTCTTCATGGGCAAATCGGACAATGGACGGATCATATCCGCGTTTTTTGGAGAGAATGTTTTCGATCTGGAAACCATGCGACAGGTTCTTCCGGCTCCGGTGTTTCAGAACATCGTCGAGAGCATCGCGCATGGTGGAAAGTTGGATATGGATACCGCGAATCGCGTCGCCTTGGCGATGAAGGATTGGGCGGTATCGAAGAACTGCACGCACTACACCCACTGGTTCCAACCGATGACGGGCTTCACGGCGGAAAAGCACGATGCCTTCATCGATCATTTTACCCAGGGACGGGTGCTGGAGTCCTTTACCGGCCGACAGTTGATTCAGGGAGAACCGGATGCCTCCTCCTTCCCCTCAGGTGGTCTGCGCACCACCTTCGAAGCGCGTGGCTATTCCATCTGGGATCCTTCGAGTCCCGCCTTCGTTCTCGAATACCCTCATGGCAATACCCTCTGCATTCCGAGCATTTTCATTTCCTATACGGGAGAGTCTCTCGACAAAAAGGGACCTCTGCTTCGCGCCCAATCCGCGCTGAATGCGGCGGCTCTGGGTATTCTCTCGCTCTTCGAGAATCCCGCACGCCAGGTGCATTCCACGCTTGGAGTGGAGCAGGAGTACTTTTTGATCGATCGCGACCTCTACCTCCAGCGCCCCGATTTAGTGCAGACGGGTCGCACCCTCTTCGGGCGTCCTCCCGCCAAACATCAGCAGCTCGAGGATCAGTACTTCGGCAACATTCCGGAACGCGCTTTCGCCTTCATGTCGGAATTCGAAGAAGAGGCCTATCGCCTGGGGATTCCCCTCAAAACGCGACATAACGAAGTGGCTCCCAATCAGTTCGAAGTCGCTCCGATCTTCGAGGACGTAAACGTGGCCGTGGATCATAACCAAATTCTCATGGATCTGATGGATCGCATCGCGAAACGGCATGGACTCGCCGTGCTTTTTCACGAAAAGCCCTTCGCCTATGTCAATGGGAGTGGGAAGCACTGCAACTGGGCCCTGGCCACCGATCGCGGCGAAAACCTGCTCAAGCCTGGCAAAACGCCGCAATCCAATCTGCAGTTTCTGGTGTTTCTTATCTCTGCGGTCAAGGCGGTGCATGATCATGCCCGCCTGCTCCGCGCCGCCATTGCCTCAGCCGCAAACGATCATCGCCTCGGAGCCAACGAAGCGCCTCCCGCGATCATCTCGGTGTTTCTGGGTGATATGTTGACTCGGGTGCTGTCAGATCTCGAAGCGGGCCGTACCACCGAGACCACCGATCAGGCCTGGCTCAACGTCGGGATCGATAAAATTCCCGAGGTGAAGCGCGACAACACCGACCGCAACCGGACGTCTCCGTTCGCGTTCACCGGCAATAAATTCGAATTTCGGGCAGTAGGGTCTTCCGCCACGCCGGCCACTGCGATCACGGTGATGAATGCCGCCATGGCAGCCACGCTTGACGAAGCAAGGACACGCATCGAGGAAGGCCAGTCTCAGGGACTGGATTTCGCGGCGAGTGTCACGTCCGCCCTTCGTGCCATGCTCGCGGCGTCGAAGACCGTGTTGTTCGAAGGCGACAATTACTCTGAAGAATGGCGACAGGAAGCCGCGCGTCGGGGTTTGCCCAACGTCATCGGCACGGCTGAGGCCGTACAGGCGATCACCAGTGAAGAGAGTCGTGCTCTGTTCTCTCGCTACCGGATTTTCAACGAGCGCGAGCTCGAGGCGTGGCATCACATCGATCTCGAGAACTTCATCAAACAGATCGATATCGAAGCCAAGGTCACCCTCGAATGTGTCTCCACACTCTACGTCCCTGCCGTCATCTCCTACCTCAATGAAGTCACCACCGCTGTGTCTGGAATCCGCGAGGTTCTTTCTCCGGATCAGGATCCGTCCGGACTCACAGCGCTCGTCCTCGATTTGGCGACCCGGATCGGACAGCTTCGCATCCAGGCACAAACGCTCCGCGCCGATCTCGAGGCGGCCCACGCGCTCCCGGATCTGCAGGCGCAGGGACAGGCGTTCACCAGGATCAAGGTCTCCTGCGAAGCACTGCGCACCCACGTCGACGAACTGGAATTCCTCGTCTCCGATGCCGAATGGCCGGTTCCCAAATACCGCGAAATGCTGTTCTCTCTGTAACTCCCCGTTTGACGAAGCGGCCCCATCCACGTCATGTGGGTGGGGCCGTTTCTATGGAATGGACACCCTATTTCAGAGCGCCTTCAATTCCGGAGCGAATCATCATGACCGCAATTCCCGCCATGAACAAAGCCGCCACCTTGGCGAAGGCCTGTGATCCCGCTTCCCCCATCACCTTGATGATGTAGCGGGAATTCATGAGTACGAAAAGAACGAGCAGGAAATTGAGCAGAAGGGCGAGCAGCGTGACGATGATGCCGAAGGCATCCACCAGGATGAGAATCGTCGTCAGCGCGGCGGGACCCATGATAAGGGGAATCCCGATGGGCACAACCCCGATGCTGGTATTGCCTCCGTGCTGCGGACTCTCGCAGGACGACGATGTGGTCAGATCCTGAATCGCCAGCACAATGAGCAACACTCCGCCTCCAATGCGAAAATCGTCCGAGGTTATCCCGAGGAACACGAACAGTGCGGATCCGGTGAAGAGGAAGAGAATGCTGATGACAAAGGCGGTGAGCGTGGCGCTGAAAATCAGCTTCTTCAGAGGCCGCGGTTCGATGCCCTGGGTGAGTCCGAGAAACAGGGGCAACAGGCCCAACGTGTCCATGGACACGAACAGAGGAATGAAGGCTTTTCCGATATCTTCGATCATGGCGGTGTGATTTCAGGTGAAGGAGGTCTCAGGGCCGTCGTGGAAATCGTTGCAATCAGAGAAGCCTTTCCGAGTCCGGTCACCGAGGAGACCAGCGTGGCCTGGGCCTCGCAACCAAGGGTGCGAACGGCTTGGACGAGAAACTTCTCCTGTCGCGCTCGTTCCTTCTGTGTGAGCTTGTCTGCCTTCGTCAGGACGAGGTGGACCGGCAGCTGCTTCGATGCCAGCCACGCGAGCATCCGCGCATCGAGATCCTGAAGCGGAATGCGCGCATCGAGAAGCTGAAGGACGAGGGCGATCGGACGCTTCGCGGAGAAATAGGTCTCGATGCTGCGTGCCCATGCCTCGCGTTCGGCGTGCCCCACACGCGCGAAGCCGTAGCCGGGACAATCCACGAAACGAATTTTATCGTCGATGAGATAAAAGTTCACCTGCTGGGTCTTGCCCGGCGTTTTACTGACCCGTGCCAGATTGGCCTTGGTGGTCAATGCGTTCAGCAGGGAGGACTTTCCTACATTCGAACGCCCCACGAACACGACTTCCGGGAGCGTGGGCTCCGGGAAGTGGATGCGCTGAGTGGTACTCTTTTCGAACGTGGCGTGAATAAATCTCATGACAGTTGCACGTGAGAGACAGGATCCGTGGGTAGCCGATAAAAAAGGCCGTGAGTCGTCGAGGACGCTTCACGGCCGATGGTCAGGAACTCAGAATCAGGCGGTCGGCTCGGCCTTTGGAGCATCCTCCGCCGGAGCCTCTTCGGTTGCCGGGGCTTCTTCAGCGGGAGTCTGGAGTTCGGTGCTGGCAATCATGGTTTCATCCGTGGTGACAGGAGTTTCATCCACCACGGCGGCGTCTTCAACGACAGGCTGCGCATCCACGGCCGGGGCGGCGGCGGGCGTCGCGGCGGCGACTTCCTTCGACCGTTCACGGCGCTTGTCCTGTGCAACCTTCGAACCGGTCACGCGGGCACGACGGCGCTTGGTATCCTGCGCTTCGTTATAGTCCACCAATTCGATCACAGCCATTTCAGCGCTATCGCCCTGTCGACGACCCAGTTTCAAAACGCGGGTATAGCCACCGGGGCGGGTGCCAACCTTTTCCGCGATTTCGCCGAAAAGAATCTGGATGGCTTCACGATCCCGAATGGTCTTGTAGATTTCGCGACGGGAATGCACGTCCACCGCACCACCGCTCTTTTCCTGCTGCCAGGCATCGCGCGCGCGGGTTATCATCGGCTCGACATAGCGGCGCATTTCCTTGGCTTTGGCGAGCGTGGTGCTGATTTTTTTATGCTTGATCAGCGCGGTGGACAGGGCAGCCATCAGTGCTTTCCTGTGACTCGCGGTCCGATTGAATTTTCTTCCGATTTTCTGATGTCTCATATTCGTGCATCCTTATTTTTCAGACGTCTCCGTCGGCGTGTAATCCTTGAGGTACTTGTCCACATCCATGCCGAAGTTCAAACCGAACTCGCGCACGATATCGCCAAGTTCGGACAGGGACTTGCGCCCAAAATTGCGGAACTTCAGCATTTCTGCTTCTTCGCGGCGCACCAGATCGGCCAGGGTTTTAATATCGGCCGCCTTGAGGCAGTTGTGGGAGCGGACAGAGAGCTCAAGTTCATCCACGGGCGTGAGAAGAATACGGCGGATACGGGACGTTTCGTCGTCTTCCACCTGCTCCGGCTTATCCTCACCCTGCGAAATGTCAAAATTGATGAACATCTGGATATGTTCCATGATGATATGCGCTGCCTGGGACAATGCATCCTCCGGGGTGATAGACCCATCGGTGGTGATCTCCAGCGTCAGCTTGTCGTAATCCGTGCTGCCGCCCACGCGCGTGTTCTCGACGAGAAACCGCACGTTAGTGACAGGCGTGAAGATGGAATCCACCGGAATCACCCCAATCGGCTGATCCGGGATTTTATTGTCTTCAGCTGGAACATAGCCCCGCCCGCGACCAAAACGAATGTCGATCGTCAGGGTGGCTTCGTCGTTCAGCGTGCAGATATACTGCTCGGGATTGAGGATTTCCACTTCCGGAGTTGCGGCCTGAATGTCGGCCGCCGTAAAGGTATGGGGGCCTTTCAATGAAATCGTTACCTTTGCCGTCTTCAGGTTGTTGAGCAGCTTCAGGCGGATTTCCTTGAGGTTCAAAATCAATTCGGACACGTCTTCCACCACGCCATGGATCGTGGAGAACTCATGCAGAATGCCGTCGATATGGATCGCGGTGATGGCCGCGCCGGACAGCGACGACAGGAGAACCCGACGGAAGGAATTTCCGATCGTCACTCCATACCCCTTTTCCAACGGCTGCACAACGAAGCGTCCGAACGTATTCGAGTAACTCGCCTCATCCAGCACGATGCCATCCGGCATCTGAATTGTCGTCGTAATCATCGTGGTATTTTCACTCCTTGAAGGATCGAAGAATCCGTCTCGTGTTGGAAAGAGGTTACTTGGAATACAATTCGACGATCAGCTGCTCGTTGGCCGTCAACGGCACGTCGGCCCGATCCGGAACCTGCAGGAAGACTCCATTCAGGTTTGCCTTGTCGAGACTCAGCCAGCCGTAGAGATTGTCGCGCACACGTTTCATCGAATCGTGCACAACCTCCAGGGACTTGCTGGCCGCCACCACCTGCACCACATCACCAGGGGTAAGCAGATAGGACGGGATGTTCACCCCTCGGCTGTTGATCGTGAAATGCTTGTGCAGGATCAACTGGCGCGCGGCCTTCCGCGAAGGAGCCAGACCGAGACGGAAGACGACGTTATCGAATCGCCGCTCCAGCAACTTCACGAGATTCTCGCCCGTGCGCCCCTTCTGACGAGAGGCCTTTTCGAAATAAATGCGGAACTGCTTTTCGTTGATTCCGTAAATGCGACGCACTTTCTGCTTTTCGCGCAACTGAATCAGATACTCAGAACTCTTGCTGCGGCGCGACTGTCCGTGCGCGCCCGGCGGATAATTCCGCTTTTCGATGGGACAATGTTCCGAATAGCACTTCTTTCCCTTGAGGAACAGTTTTTGACGTTCGCGACGACAGAGCTTGCAATTGGCGCCAGTATATCTAGACATTCAACATTTCTCCTGATACTATACTCTTCTACGTTTGGGGGGTCTGCAGCCGTTGTGCGGGATGGGGGTCACATCGCGAATCGCCATGATTTCCAACCCTGCAACCTGCAATGAACGAATGGCAGCTTCCCTGCCGGATCCGGGGCCTTTCACGTACACTTCCACTTTGCGCAAGCCGAGATCATACGCCTCTTTTGCAGCCGCTTCGGCGGAGACCTGTGCCGCGTAGGGAGTGTTCTTGCGTGATCCCTTGAACCCGTTCTTTCCCGCGGACGACCAGGAGATGGTGTTGCCGTACACGTCGGTAAGGGTCACGATCACGTTGTTGAAAGTCGCCTTGATATAGGCGCGACCGGTCGTGTCGACCTGAATCTTCTTTTTGGTTTTTCGGACTGCTTTCGCCACGAGAACTCCTGATACTTCTATTCTTCTGAATCACTGAAATGTCACTGCCGAAGGGGCCGCTCCTCTGCTGAGGTGATCGTTCCTCCGCAGAGCAGACCGTTACTTCTTGGCCGCTGCCTTCTTCTTGCCGGCAACGGTTTTCCGACGTCCCTTGCGCGTGCGCGAATTGGTCCTCGTCCGCTGTCCGCGAACGGGAAGTCCCTTGCGATGGCGCAACCCACGATAACACCCAATATCCATCAGGCGCTTGATGTTGAGCTGCTGCTCGGTGCGGGCGGAACCTTCCACCTTCATCTGGGAGACGATCGAACGAATTTTGTTGACCTCGTCATCGGTCAATGCATCGATCTTCTTGTCGTGAGAAATGCCTGCCTCATCGAGAATCTTGGCGGCGGTGGAACGACCGACACCATAGATGTACGTCAACCCGATGATGGATCTCTTGTTTCTCGGCAGATCAACTCCAACAATACGTGCCACGTTTACTCCTTGCTGATATAATTGCTCTTTTAACCTTGACGCTGTTTGTGCTTGGGATTGGTGCAAATGACACGTACCACGCCCTCACGGCGGATGATCTTGCACTTGTCACAAATCTTCTTGACGGAAGAACGCACTTTCATGATCGCTCCAGATTCTCTATTTGTATCGATACGTGATTCGACCCTTGCTCAGGTCGTACGGCGACAATTCCACCGTCACCTTGTCACCTTGCAAAATACGAATGAAATTCATGCGCATCTTGCCGGACACATGGGCCAGGACTTCATGCCCATTGTCCAACCGCACCTTGAACATCGCATTGGGCAGTGTGTCGATGATGACACCGTCAACCGTGATATGTCCCTGTTTTGCCATGCTATCGCTCGAAATGATTGGTCAATGTCACGGGACCATCTTTCGTGATCAGCACCGTGTGCTCAAAATGGGCGGACGCCGATCCATCGCGGGTTACCACCGTCCAGCCGTTGTCCAGGATCTTTACGGTGTAGGAACCCATGTTCACCATGGGCTCTATGGCGAGGGTCATTCCCTCCATCAGCACCGGACCCGTCCCTGCCCGTCCGAAATTCGGGATGGGCGGATCCTCGTGCAATCGCCGTCCGATTCCATGCCCCACCAGATCCCGAACCACCGAAAAGCCATTGCGTTCCACATGCTCCTGAATCGCGGCCGATACATCATGCAGACGGTTGCCTGGAAAGGCCTTGTCGAGTCCTTTGTACAGACTCTCCTTCGTCACGTCGAGCAACCGCCGCGCTTCTTCCGAGATGGATCCCACCGGCAGTGTCATCGCTCCATCTCCGAAAAACCCATTCTTTTCGGCGCCGACATCGATCGAGACGAGCATCCCTTCCTCGAGAACACGATTCCCGGGAAGCCCGTGTACGACCTCGTCGTCGATGCTGATGCACAGAGTGGACGGAAAAGGAGGCACATTGTGCGTGCCCGACGGATACCCTTTGAACGCCGGCTTTGCGCCTTGTGAGAGAATATATTCCTCCGCCATGGCGTCGAGTTCCTGCGTTCTCGCTCCGGGAACCACATGCGGACGCAACATCGTGTGGACCTCTGCCACAATCCTGCTGCTTTCCCGCATCAGCTCGATTTCCTGTTCCGTTTTCCGGCGAATCATCTCTCGGGTTCCTCGTGCTGCCTTATCGTCCGATACGCCCGCGGATTTTTCCGCTCTTCATGAAGCCATCGTAGTGCCGCATCAGCAGATGGCTTTCGATCTGCTGTAAGGTATCGAGGGCCACACCCACCACGATCAACAGACTGGTGCCGCCGAAGAAGTGCGCGAATTCCGTGGTCACATTCATCTTCATCATGAAGGTTGGCAGAATGGCGATGATCGCGAGGAAAACGGATCCGGGCAGGGTGATCTTCGTAAGGATGTTTTCGATGTATTCCCGCGTATGCGTACCCGGTCGAATACCCGGAATGAATCCTCCCTGTTTCTTCATCGTGTCGCTCACATCCTGGGGATTGAAGCTGATCGCCGTGTAGAAATAGGTGAAAAACACAATGAGTATCGCATAGATAACCGCATAGACATAGGAGTCCGAGCGAAAATACGCAGCAAGGGTTCCAACGAACTGACTTTCAGGGAAGAACATGAAGAAGGTTTCGGGAATGAACATCAGAGCTTGCGCGAAGATGATCGGCATGACGCCCGCAGTATTCACGCGGAGAGGGATGTATTGCGTCATTCCCCCATAGACCTTCCTGCCGACCACCCGCTTGGCGTACTGCACCGGGATGCGTCGGGTACCCTGGGTCACCAGCACCACACCAGCCACGATAAACACCATGGCGGCGATGATGATGATTTCGATGATGAAGTTATAGCCTGACCGACTCGGATCGAACTCGGCATACAAGGCATGAGGAAAGCGCGCCACGATGCCGATGAAAATGATAAGCGAAATACCGTTGCCGATCCCGCGATCGGTGATTTGCTCACCGATCCACATCAGTAGCATGGTGGCGGAGGCGAGCACGATCATCGTGGTGATGGCGAAGGCCATTCCCTGGATGTCCGAGGGAACGATAGGCGCGGTGACATTGCCGACATTCGCGGTCAGATTCTGCAGACGGACACTGACACCCCAGCCCTGAAAGGCCGCGATGAAAATGGTCCCGTAGCGCGTGTACTGGTTAATCTTTTTCCGGCCTTCTTCCCCTCCCTCCTTCTGCAGTTTCTGGAAGTAGGGAACCACCGCACCCAGCAGCTGAATGATGATGGAGGCGGTGATATAGGGCATGATGCCGAGGGAGAAGATGGCGGCCTTGCTGAAGGCGCCTCCCACGAACAAATCGAACATCCCGAGCAGCCCCGTTGCCGATCCGGCATTTTCGGCGGCCGAGAGCACGGCAGCATCCACCCCCGGAAGGGTCACATGAGCGCCAAACCGGGCGAGGACGAGAAGTCCGATGGTGAACAGGATCCGCTGACGCAGCTCCTGAATCTTGAACATGTTGCGAAAGCTTTCAAAGAATCCGGCCATTATTTACCTGCGGGCGACATGGACAGGATGGTGACAGTACCGCCGGCGGATTCGATCTTTTCCTTGGCGGAGGCGCTGACGGCATGAGCGGTGAGCGAGACCTTGACCGAGAGGGAACCCATTCCGAGCACCTTGACCAGGTCGAGGCGGCGTGCGATGATACCCTTTTCGTACAGGACTTCGGGATTGATAATCCCGTCGGCAATCACACCCTTGGTGATCAGCTCTTCAATGCGGGCGACGTTCAGAGGGACGTATTCCGTACGATTGATGTTGTTGAAGCCGAATTTCGGCAGACGGCGATGCATAGGCATCTGACCGCCCTCGAATCCGCGCTTGCGCTTTGCGCCGGCACGCGACTGGGCGCCCTTGTGTCCACGCGTCGAGGTACCGCCCCGGCCACTTCCCTGGCCACGACCGATTCGCTTGCGCTTCTTCCGGGATCCTTCAGCGTAGTGTAAATTGCCTAGATGATTCATGTTATCACAACCAGTAAAGTAATTGCGGGTTATTCAGGGAGCTCTTCGACGGTGACGAGATGTTCGACCTTGCGGATCATGCCGCGGATCTGTGGCGTATCGTTGTGGATCACCACATAGTTCGGGCGACCGAGTCCGAGGGCCTCGATGGTCCGTTTCTGTTTCTCGACCCGGTCGATGATGCTTCGTGTCTGGGTTATCTTCAACTTGCCCATTGTCTCACCTCGATTACACGCCGGCCGGCGTTTGATGGAAGATCTGCTGGAGGGCCACTCCGCGACGCTCGCTCATCATGCGGGCATCGATCAGATTCAGGAGGGCTTTCATGGTGGCCTTCACCACGTTGTGGGGATTGGAGCTGCCGAGGGACTTGGTCAACACGTCCTGGATCCCCGCCGATTCGAGCACGGCGCGCACGCCACCGCCCGCGATGAGGCCGGTTCCCGGCGACGCCGGTTTCAGGATCACACGCCCCGCACCGTACTTGCCAATCACAGTATGGGGAATGGTTCCCTTGATCACCGGAACCCTCATGACGTTTTTCCGGGCGTCCTCGACACCTTTGGCAATGGCATCCGCCACTTCATTGGCCTTACCGAGCCCGATGCCCACATGCCCTTCCCCGTCTCCCACCACCACGATGGCGTTGAAGCTGAAACGACGACCGCCTTTGACCACTTTCGCGACGCGTTTGATCTGGACGAGCTTTTCCTTCAGTTCAAGCTCACTTGCTCTTACCTTTGCCAAACTCACTCCTACGAGAAAATAGTTGATACGTTAAAACTGTAATCCGCCTTCACGCGCACCGTCCGCCACAGCCTTGATTCGACCATGGTACATGTAGCCCCCACGATCGAACACCACCGTGGTGATGTTGTGCTCGAGAGCGCGACGCGCGATTTCCTTGCCGATAAGGTGACCCTTTGCCACCATGCCCTTCACATCGGCGAACTGCCCGTGGAGGTCCTTGGAATGCGTGGACGCCGAGACGAGCGTGACGCCCTTCGTGTCATCCACCAATTGCACATACATGTGCTTCAGACTGCGGTACACGGAGAGTCGTGGGCGCTCGGCCGTGCCCTGCACTTTTTTCCGGACCCGGATGCGTCGCTTGTCGCGACCGGTAATGTACTTGACGATGGGCTTTCTCATGTCTTGATATCCTTATCCTTGCACGCTGTCGATCACTTAGGATTTTGCCGTTTTGCCGGCCTTGCGGCGGATCTGCTCGGTGTCGTACTTGACGCCCTTGCCCTTGTAGGGTTCCGGCGGACGAAGCGAACGAATCTTCGCGGCGATTTGGCCAACCAATTGCTTATCAATGCCCGTCACCGAAATGGTGGTCGGGGTCCCCACAGTGATCGTAATCCCCTTCGGAGGATAGAACACGATGGGATGGGAATACCCGAGCTGAATCTGGAGGTTGACACCACGCATTTCTGCGCGGTACCCCACTCCCACCAACTCGAGATTCTTTGTGAAGCCGTCGGACACGCCCGCTACGCAGTTCTGAATGTTGGCGCGGGTGGTCCCGTGAAGGGACCGATGTAGTTTGTTATCCGACGGACGGGTTACCACCACCTGATCCGCTTCGATGCTGACGGTGACGGCGTCATGGATCGTATAGCTGATCTCTCCCTTCGGGCCCTTGAATTTCAACACCGCGCCCTCGCGGCTCACGGTAACGCCCTTGGGAATGACGACGGGATTCTTGCCTACTCTAGACACAGTTGCACTCCTTGACTCTGATTACCAAATCCTGCACAGCACTTCACCGCCCACATTCTGCGTCCGTGCCGACGCATCCGTCATCACTCCCTTGGGAGTGGACATGATGGTGAGCCCGATGCCATTGAGTGTGCGGGGAATGCCCGCGACTCCCGTGTAGCGGCGGAGTCCCGGAGTGCTGACGCGCTGCAGACCAGTGATGGCCGGCGCGCCCTTGAAATAGCGGAAATAAATGCGGATTGTTCCCTGCGGGGTATCATCCAGAACCGAGTATCCGCTGATGTACTTTTCCTCGTACAGGATATGCGTAATGCTCTTTTTCACATTCGATGCCGGAATGTCGACATGCTTGTGACCGGCGCGCATGGCATTGCGGATGCGGGTGAGGTAGTCTGCGATGGGGTCAGTCATATGAACACTTCTTCTATAACGTGTGATTACCAACTTGCCTTACGAATACCGGGAATCATGCCCGAGAGGGCCAATTCACGGAAACAGAGTCGGCAGATGCCGAACTTCCGGTAATATGCACGGGAGCGACCGCACCGCTGACAGCGGTTGTGCTTGCGGATGGCGAACTTCGGCTCTCTTTTGGCCTTAACGATCATTGCTAAACGCGCCACGGATCAATCCTTCTTTCGTTGCAAAAACGTTCGTTGTTCTCTTACGCGGATTCTTTCTTGCGGAACGGCATGCCGAACAACTTCAGAAGGGCCATCGCCTCTTCATCGGTTTTCGCGGTGGTCACGAACGTCACGTCCATGCCAAACACGCGGGCTACCTTATCCACGTCGATTTCTGGGAAAATTACCTGTTCCTTGACGCCGAGAGAATAATTGCCGCGGCCGTCAAAGGACTTGTCCGACACCCCGCGAAAATCGCGGATGCGCGGAACGGCGGTATTGATGAAACGATCCAGAAATTCATACATCCGGGCCTTGCGCAAGGTCACGCGAACACCAATCTGCATGCCTTCGCGGAGCTTAAAATTGGAGACGCTCTTCTTGGCCTTCGTGATCACCGCCTTCTGACCGGTGATAATTTCCAGATCATTGACCGCGTAATCCAGAAGCTTCGCATCCTGCACAGCGTCCCCCACACCCATGTTGATGCAGACCTTCTGCAGACGCGGCACTTGCATGACGCTCGCATAGTTGAACTGCTTCATCATTTCGGGGACCACGCTCGCCGCGTACTTCTCCTGGAGCCGAGGCACTCCTGCAGGATCGTCACCGTACTCGGTGTCCTTTTTCGCTTTCACCGCCGGTTTTGCGGCGGCGTCTTTTTTGGTTGGCTTGGGTTGTGCCTTAGGTTGAGCCATACGAACTATCGTCCACGTACTAGTGATTAATCAATGGTCTCGCCGCTCTTTACACTGCGGCGGAGGTGACGTGACTTGCCGGTTTTGTCATCGATGATGAGGGTCTTTCCGACACGGGTCGGCTCGCCGGATTTCGGATCCAGCAACATCACATTGCTGACGTGGATCGGGGCTTCCTGCTGCACGATCCCGCCCTGAGGATTCTGCTGGGTGGGACGGCGATGCCGCTTGACGATGTTTACGCCCTCCACAATGAGGCGCTCCGTTTCGGGATACACGCGCAACACCTTGCCCGTCTTCCCCCGGGAATTGCCCGCAATGACCTTCACCATATCGTTCTTCTTGATCTTCATATCGTGCTCGAGTTGAGAGTGAGTAACGCTGTCAGAGAACTTCGGGAGCCAGGGACACGATTTTCATGAACTGCTTCTCGCGCAGTTCTCGGGCCACGGGTCCGAAAATACGGGTGCCTCTCGGCTCCAGGTTCTGGTTGATGAGCACCGCGGCGTTTTCGTCGAATCGAATGTAGGAACCATCCGGACGGCGATACTCCTTCTTGGTGCGAACAATCACGGCCTTCGAGACATCGCCCTTCTTGACGCCGCCACCCGGGATGGCCGCCTTCACCGCCACGACGATGATATCGCCCACGGTGGCATAGCGCCGCCCCGAACCGCCGAGCACACGGATGCACCGAATGCGCTTGGCGCCGGAATTATCGGCGGCGACGAGATTGGTTTCTTCCTGAATCATTGTGGGTACCTATGCGATTAACGTGCGCGTTCCAGAATTTCTACCAGACGCCAGCGTTTGTGACGACTGAGCGGCCGGGTTTCCATGATGAGAACCTTGTCACCCACATGGGCGGTGTTCTCTTCGTCGTGAGCGAAGAACTTCTTCGTCTTCTTGAAATACTTCTTGTACAGGGGATGCGGGATCTGACGAACGAAGGCGACGGTGATCGTCTTCTGCATCTTTGCGGAGACCACCACGCCAATGCGGGTTTTGCGATGGTTGCGTGTGGCGGTGTCGACTGTCTGTTCCATGGCTTACTTCCCTTCGTTATTCGTGGCGCGTTCACGCAAGACGGTATGCATGCGGGCGATATCCTTCCGCACCTGGGCAATCTTTGAGGAGTTCGTGAGCTGACTGAGCGACAACTGGAACTTCATGTTCGACAGGGCCAGCTCTTCGTCACGGATTCTCCGCTCTATTTCATCGTTCGTCATCTGACGGATTTCACGGGCATTCATGGTTTCTCCTGGACCTCTTACTCACCGTCATAATCGGGACGGGTGACAATTTTCGTCTTGATGGGAAGCTTGTGCGCGGCCAGACGCAGGGACTCATAGGCCAACTGGGAGGCGACGCCACCCACTTCAAACATCACCCGACCCGGGCGCACCACGGCGACCCAGAACTCCGGCGCACCCTTTCCCTTTCCCATACGGGTTTCGAGGGGCTTCTTCGACACCGGCTTGTCGGGGAAAATTCGAATCCATACCTGTCCGTCACGCTTCATGTGACGCGACAATGCGATACGACAGGCCTCGATCTGACGACTCGTGATCCACCCGGCTTCGAGTGCCTTCAATCCAAAACTTCCGAAAGAAATCTGGGACCCACGCAGGGCCTTGCCACGCATCTTTCCGCGTTGGGATTTCCGGAACTTGACTCTCTTCGGCATTAACATGGGATGATTCCTCTTTCCTTGGCGTTACGTTGGGTTCAGCGGCTGGCGGGGGTCGAACGCTTCCCGATCACGTCCCCCTTGCAAATCCATACCTTGACGCCAATGGCGCCGTAAATCGTGTGCGCCGTCAACGACGCATAATCGATGTTGGACCGCAGGGTGTGCAGGGGAATACGACCGTCCTTGTACTGCTCGGTGCGCGACATTTCCGCGCCGCCCAACCGACCCGCACACATGACACGGACGCCCTCGGCGCCATAGCGCATCGCCGACGAGATGGCACTCTTCATCGCCTTGCGGAAGGCCACACGACCTTCGAGCTGCGTGGCGATGTTCTCCGCCATCAAATAGGCATCCAGTTCCGGACGCTTGATTTCATTGGTGATGATCTTGACTTCCTTGTTGGTGACCTTCTTGAGCTCTTCCTCGAGCTGCGCGATCTCACGACCGCTCTTGCCGATCACCACGCCAGGACGGGACGTGTGAATTCCGAGTACCACCCGCTTGGGCGTGCGCTCGATCACAATGCGCGAAATGGACGCTTTCTTCAACCGGTTCCGGACGTAGGAACGAATCATCAAGTCTTCTTCCAACTTCGAGGCGAAGTTCCGTTCGTCATACCAATTTGCATCCCAGTCCCGGACGATGCCCAACCGCAAACCAATGGGATTAGTCTTCTGACCCAAGAGACCTCCTGCTACCTACTCTTTTTCGGAAACTACAATTGTTAAATGGTTGGTGCGCTTCCGGACGCGATACGCCCGACCCATCGGTGCGGGAAGAACCCGCTTCTGCATGGGACCGCCGTCCACCGTGATCGTCTTGACGACAATATCTGTCGGCTCCACTTTTCTGCCGTCAAGAGAATTAATGAGATTCGACACCGCCGAACGCAGCGTGGTCTCGCAGACCTTCGAGGCGCGCTGGGGTGAGAAATGCAAGATCGCCAACGCCTGTTCGACGTTCTTGCTGCGAATGAGATCGGCCACGAGCCGCATCTTTCGCGGGGAGCCTTGAATGAACCGTTTTATCGCGCGTGCTTCCATTGTACTCATTTCCTGACTGAGGTTACCGCGAGGACTTTTCTGATTTCGAACCCGGATGGCCGCGGAAAATGCGGGTCGGTGCAAACTCGCCGAGCTTGTGACCAATCATGTTTTCCTGCACGTACACCGGTACGAATTTGTTGCCATTGTGCACCGCGAAGGTATGACCGATGAAATCGGGAGGAATGGTCGAACGCCGCGCCCAGGTCTTGATGACACGTTTCTGATTGGTTCGAATCAGCTCCTCGACCTTCTCGAGCAACTTCTGATCCACGAAGGGACCTTTCTTGAGCGAGCGTGACATTATTTCTTCCGTGCCTTGATGATGTATCTGTTGCTTGGATTCTTCTTTTTCCGGGTCTTCTTTCCCTTCGCCAGCACACCCCAGGGAGATTCCGGATGCTGACGTCCACCACCCGACTTCGAACAGCCTTCGCCACCACCCATGGGATGATCCACCGGATTCATGGCCATACCACGAGTCTGCGGACGAATACCAAACCAACGCATGCGACCGGCTTTCCCATAACTGATGTTCTCGTGTGTCCCGTTGCCCACCACACCAAGCGTGGCCATGCATTCCAGACGAATCAGTCGCACTTCGCTCGAAGGCAACTTCACCTGCGCGTAGTCCCCTTCCTTGGCGACAATCTGCGCTCCATTGCCCGCACTGCGCACCAACTGTCCGCCTTTCTTGGGCTTCAGTTCGATGTTGTGAATGAAGGAACCCACCGGGATGTTCCGCAGCGGAAGCGCGTTCCCGTCCTTGATTTCCGAGTTCGGACCGGACTCGATGTTGTCTCCCACCCGCAGAGAAGCAGGCGCCAAAATGTAGCGCTTCTCTCCGTCGGAGTAATGAACCAGGGCGATGCGCGCGCTACGGTTCGGATCGTATTCGATCGTCGCTACCGTGCCGGGAATCCCGAGCTTGTCGCGCTTGAAATCGATCACCCGATACATGCGCTTGTGTCCGCCGCCACGATGCCGGGAGGTGATGCGGCCCTTGTTGTTGCGGCCACCGGTCTTCTTCACCGGACGCAGCAGGGACTTCTCGGGAACGGTCGCCGTGATCTCCTCGAAAGTCGAAATCGAGTAGAACCGGGTTCCCGGAGTCATCGGTCGAAGTTTACGTACTGCCACTGTTCTATCCTCAACGCTTACTGATTAATCTCTCGTTTCTCGGGTTCCGATTCGCCTTAGGCTTCGATCAGCTCGATTTTCTGATCCTTGCCCACTGTCACGATCGCTTTCTTCCAGTGCGCGCGACGACCTTCGAACCGCCCCCGCTTGGTGAGCTGCGTCTTCGTCTTGCCACGGAAATTCATCGTGCGTATGCTCACGACCGTCACATTGAATCGCTTCTCGATGGCGTCGGCGATCATGATCTTGTTCGCGTCCTTATCCACCATGAAGGCGTACTGACCACGCTCGCCGAGCGTGGTCATCTTTTCGGTCAGAATCGGTTTGATAATGATGTTTTTCATGGTTGTTCCACCGCCTAGATTCTGGTAAAGGAGCGATCGATCACATCCAGAGCGCTCTTCTGAATGAGCAGCACCTGATTGTTGAGCAGATCATACGTGGTGGCCTTGTTTGCTTCCAGCACGCGAAGCGTGGGAATATTGCGACTGGCCAACCACAGATTCCGATCGTACTCCGATGTGAGAAGAAGCGTCTTGGTGGAGTCCAACTTCAACGCTTTCAGAATGTTCATCATCTGACGGGTCTTCGGCTCGGTGATCTGAATGTCGTCCACGATCCGCACCTGACCATCGGCTGCCTTCATCGAGTAGGCCGACTTGCGTGCGATCTGACGCATCTTGATCGGAAAACGCATCCGGTAATCCCGAGGCCGGGGACCGAAAACGGTACCACCTCCCACCCACAGGGGAGAACGCGAGGATCCGGCACGCGCCGTTCCACGACCCTTCTGTCGCCACGGCTTCTTTCCGCCTCCGGAGACTTCAGACCGCTCCTTGGATTTGGCCGTGCCCTGACGCTGGTTGGCACGGAAAATCCGTACCGCCTGGTACACGAGGTGGGTGTTGGGTTCCACACCGAACACCTCGGGATTGAGCGTCAGCGCGCCGTTTTCCCTGCCATCGATCGAGTATGCTTTGACTTCCATAACGAATTGCCGCTACGCTTGTTTGTAAATTTCCAGGAGGCCCTGCTTCGGACCGGGGACGGCTCCCTTCACGATGAGAAGATTGGATTCCGGAATCACACGCAACACCTGCAGATTCTTGATCGAAAACCGCTGGTTGCCGGTGCGACCCGCCATCTTCATACCACGGAACACCCGCGAGGGATAGGAACTGGAACCGATGGATCCCGGGGCGCGCAACCGGTCGCTCTGACCATGAGTCGTGCCGCCGACACCACCAAATCCGTGGCGCTTCATGACGCCCTGGAATCCCTTCCCCTTGCTCACGCCCGTCACCGTCACCTTTTCTCCCTCGGAGAAAAAGGTCACGTTCATCGTGTCACCGACGTTCAAACTCCCCTCGGGGAATCCCTTGAACTCACGCAACACGCGGGCGGGACGGATGTTCAGCTTCCGGAAGAAGCCCAACTCGGGCTTGTTGACATTCTTTTCCTTGCGCTCATCGAAGCCGAGCTGCACAGCGCTATAGCCATGCTGAGATTTGGTCTTGGCCGTCGTCACGACGCAGGGACCCGCTTCGATCACGGTGCAGGGGATCAGCTTGCCCTTATCATTGAACACGCTGGTCATCCCGAGTTTCTTACCTAACATTCCAGGCATATCTAGTCACCACAAAAAAGGAGTTACACTTTGATTTCCACGTCCACGCCCGCCGGCAACTCGAGCTTCATCAGCGAGTCCACCGTGCGCTGCGTGGAGTTGTAAATATCGATCAGACGCTTGTGAGACCGTGTTTCGAACTGCTCGCGCGACTTTTTATCCACATGCGGGGAGCGCAGAACAGTATAGATCGACTTCTTCGTCGGCAGGGGGATCGGCCCGGAAACACTGGCTCCCGTGCTCTTTACCGTCTTGATGATCTTCTCGGCCGAGACATCGATCAGAATGTGGTCGTAGGATTTGAGCTTTATGCGAATCTTTTGCTGTGCCACGGATCTCTACCTATCAAGTTGTGATGGAGAAGGGTCGGCACGGGGCCGACCCCTCGATCAGGAAAGGGCTGGAATTACTCGATGATCTTCGTTACAAGTCCCGCGCCAACGGTGCGTCCGCCTTCGCGCACGGCAAAACGGAGACCTTCTTCCATGGCGATCGGCGTGATCAGCTCGACGAGCAACCCGTCCACGTTGTCGCCCGGCATCACCATCTCGGTGCCTTCCGGCAGGGTGACCACACCGGTCACATCGGTGGTGCGGAAGTAGAACTGGGGACGATAATTGTTGAAGAACGGCGTGTGACGTCCACCTTCTTCTTTCTTCAGCACGTAGATCTGCGCGTTGAACTTCTTGTGCGGGGTGATGGAGCCCGGCTTCGCGATCACCATGCCGCGCTCGAGTTCCGTCTTGTCCACGCCGCGAAGGAGCAAACCCAGGTTGTCGCCTGCCATTCCTTCATCGAGTTCCTTGCGGAACATTTCCACGCCCGTCACCACGCTCTTCTTGTGATGGCCGAGACCGATCAGCTCCACATCGTCGCCCACATGCACGCGACCACGCTCGACACGACCGGTTCCCACGGTACCACGACCGGTGATGGAGAACACGTCCTCGATCGACATCAGGAAGGGCTTGTCCATTTCACGAACGGGCTCGGGAATGTAGCTGTCGCAGGCCTTCATCAGTTCGAAGATGCACTGCATGCGCTCGTCGGTCGGCGGAGTCCCCATGTCCGTGCCGGCCTCGAGGGCGCGCAGCGCGGAACCGCGGATAATGGGAATTTCGTCGCCAGGGAATTCATAGGCACTCAGGAGTTCGCGAAGTTCCAGTTCCACCAGCTCGAGAAGCTCGGGATCGTCCACAGCGTCCACCTTATTCAGGAACACCACGATACGGGGGACACCCACCTGACGGGCAAGAAGAATGTGCTCGCGCGTCTGGGGCATGGGACCATCCGTGGCAGCCACCACCAGAATGGCACCGTCCATCTGCGCCGCGCCCGTGATCATGTTCTTCACATAATCGGCGTGACCCGGACAATCCACGTGCGCATAGTGCCGATTCTCGGTCTGATACTCGACATGGGCGGTCGCGATCGTGATACCGCGCTCGCGCTCTTCGGGCGCATTGTCAATGGAATCGAAGGTACGGATTTCCGACAGACCCTGCCGCGCCAGTGCCATCGTGATGGCGGCGGTCAGCGTGGTCTTGCCGTGATCGACGTGACCGATCGTACCGATGTTGACGTGGGGCTTTGAGCGTTCAAATTTTTCTTTAGCCATGGGAAAGAACTCCTGTGAGTTAGAAACTGTGAAATACTATCGTTACGAAAGAAAAGTCCATTACGAACGCGTTCCGCGGTACTTCTCGATGATCTGCTCGGCCACGCTCTTCGGCACTTCGTCGTAATGACTGAAGTGCATCGTGTACAGCGCACGGCCCTGGGACAGGGAACGCAGCGTGGTGGCATAGCCGAACATTTCGGACAGGGGAACGCTGACTTTCACGACCTGCGCGTCACTTCGGGTTCCCATCCCCTCGATGCGACCGCGACGAGAATTCAAATCCCCCACGACGTTGCCCATGTACTCTTCGGGCGTCACCACCTCGACACTGAAAATCGGCTCGAGGATCACAGGATTCGCCTTGGACGCGGCTTCCTTGAACGCCATCGATCCGGCGATCTTGAAAGCCATTTCGGAACTGTCGACCTCGTGATACGAGCCATCGAACAACTTCACCTTCACATCTTCCATGGGGTACCCAGCCAGCACACCGTTGCGCATGGCTTCCTGGATCCCCTGGGACACCGGCGTGATGTACTCCTTCGGCACCACTCCCCCGACGATGCCATCGACGAATTCGTAGCCCTTGCCCTTCTCGTTGGGCTCGAGCTCGATCCACACGTGACCGAACTGACCGCGACCTCCGGACTGCCGCACAAACTTGCCTTCGGCCGTCACCTTCTTGCGAATGGTTTCCTTGTACGCCACCTGCGGCTTGCCGACATTCGCCTCGACACCAAACTCCCGCTTCATGCGGTCGATGATGATTTCGAGGTGCAATTCGCCCATGCCACTGATGATGGTCTGGCCCGTCTCTTCATCGGTGCGCACCTTGAAGGTGGGATCCTCTTCGGCCAGCTTCTGAATGGCTTCAGAAAGATGCTCCTGATCCGCCTTCGTCTTGGGCTCGATGGCCACGTCGATCACAGGATCCGGGAACTCCATCTTCTCCAACACGATCGGCTCCCCTTCCTCACACAACGTGTCCCCGGTTCTCGTGTTCTTGAGTCCGATGGCCGCGCAAATATCCCCAGTGTACGCCGTCTCCACGTCTTCGCGATGATTGGCATGCATGCGAAGGATACGGCCCAACCGCTCCTTGCGTCCAGTCGTGCTGTTGTACAAATAGGATCCGGCATTGACCGAGCCCGAGTAGACACGGAAAAAGATCAGCTTCCCCACATAGGGATCCGTGGCCACCTTGAATGCCAGGGCCGCGAACTTCTCATCATCCCGGGGCTCCCGCTCCACCTTGTCGGTAAGATTCACGTGGTGCCCGGTGGTGATGCCAATATCTCCCGGCGACGGAAGGAATTCCACCACAGCGTCCAAAAGAAGCTGCACTCCCTTGTTCTTGAACGAGGAACCGCAGAGCACGGGAATGATCTTCATTTCGAGAGTGGCCCGACGCAACACCTTGCGGATCTCTTCGGGCTGAATCTCCGATCCTTCGAGATACTTGACGAGGAGGCTGTCGTCAACATCCGCCACGGCCTCGAGCATCTTCGTGCGATAATCCCGTGCGGTCTGCTTCAGATCTCCCGGAATATCGATCTCGTCCCAGGTATTGCCATAGGTTTCTTCATGATAAATGCGCGCCGTCATCGTGATCAGATCGAGAATCCCCACGAAGGTCTCACCCTGACCGATGGGCAGCATCACCGGAATCGCGTTTGCGCCCAAACGCTGGTGCATCATATCCACCGCGTTGTAGAAATTGGCGCCCACACGATCCATCTTGTTTACGAAGGCAATGCGCGGCACCCCGTAGCGATCGGCTTGCCGCCACACGGTTTCCGACTGGGGCTCCACACCACCCACGGCACAGAACAACGCCACGGCGCCATCCAGCACGCGCAGAGAGCGCTCCACCTCGACGGTGAAATCCACGTGCCCCGGAGTGTCGATGATGTTGATGCGGGTATTCTTCCAGAAACAGGTCGTGGCGGCACTGGTGATCGTGATCCCCCGCTCCTTCTCCTGCTCCATCCAATCCATGGTGGCGGCGCCGTCATGCACCTCTCCCATGCGATGAAGCACCCCGGTGTAAAACAGGATGCGCTCCGTCGTCGTGGTCTTGCCCGCATCGATATGCGCCATGATACCGATGTTCCGGGTCCGATCAAGAGGATATTCGCGCTTGGCCATGGAAAAAGAAACCTTTCTACGAAACGATGTGTGAAATTACCATTTGAAATGAGCAAAGGCCTTGTTGGCCTCGGCCATGCGATGCACGTCTTCGCGCTTCTTCACCGCACCGCCTTCGTTGTTCGCGGCTGCCATCAGCTCGGCCGCCAAACGACGGGTCATACTTTTATCGGAACGATCCCGCGCCGCCTTCAGAATCCAGCGGATCGCCAGGGCCGTCTTGCGCTCACTGCGCACTTCCATCGGAACCTGATAGGTGGCTCCACCCACGCGACGGGCACGCACCTCGATCTGGGGCTGAGCATTGTACAAGGCCTTGCGAAACACTTCGTGTCCGTTCTGCTTCATCTTATCTTCGATAAGCGCGAACGAGCTGTACAGAATGCGGCGCGCGGTGTTCTTCTTGCCCTGCCACATCAAATTGTTCACGAAGCGCGTCACCAACACGTCACTGAATTTGGGATCCGGGGTCAGGATGCGGCGTTCGGCACGTTTCTTTCTCATGACTTTCTATTCACTTTTGGTACAAGCTTCGGAATGAATTAAGACTTGGGCCGCTTCGCGCCGTACTTCGAACGGGCCTGCTTACGGTTCTGCACACCCTGCGCGTCGAGCGTGCCACGAATGATGTGGTACCGGACGCCCGGCAGATCCTTGACACGACCGCCACGGATCAACACGATGGAGTGCTCCTGCAGGTTGTGACCTTCGCCCGGGATGTATGCGGTCACTTCCTGCCCGTTCGAAAGACGCACACGGGCCACCTTCCGCAGAGCCGAATTCGGCTTCTTGGGCGTGGTGGTGTACACGCGAGTGCATACGCCGCGCTTCTGCGGACAGGCGTCGAGGGCGGGGGCCTTCTTCTTGGCTCTGATGACCGTTCTTCCTTTGCGGACAAGCTGACTAATCGTTGGCAAGGTCGTAGATCCTGTAAGTGAAAAATGGAAAATTCTCTAGAGGGTTCTTTCGAACATGCAAGAGCTAATAAAAGTAGGCAAAATCTCCAATAATGTCAAGACGTGGGCGAATTTTTTTGTCCCAAATGCGCCCTGACAGCGTATTGAGAGGGAAAGACCCCGGGTTCCACTGAGAATTCTCTTCGAACCGGGGGTCTTTTCCAGAGTATTATCACGGACTTATCGATTGAAGACGTATTCCTGCAGCAGGGGAGATTCCTGCTCGTCCTGATGGGTCGGCATGACCATGATATTGCGGAATTTCTTCAATCCGGTCCCGGCAGGGATCAAATGTCCGATGATCACGTTTTCCTTCAGGCCCAGAAGAGAGTCTTCCTTGCCCTCGATTGCCGCCTCGGTGAGCACCTTCGTGGTCTCCTGGAAGGAGGCCGCCGAAATCCAGCTCTCGGTGGTGAGAGAGGCCTGCGTGATCCCGAGAAGGATGGGCTCATAGCTGGCGGGCTCGGCGTCGCGAACCTCCGCTCCGGTTTTGCCCTTCTTCTTCAGTTCGAAGTTGGCCTCGCGGACCTTCTTCTTCGCCACGAGCTGGCCCTTCTTGAACTTGGAATCGTTCTTGTTCACAATGACCACCTGATCGTCCAGGTCGCCGTTCTCGTCGACGATGCGGGGACGCTCCACCACATCACCTTCCAGGAACCGCGTATCCCCCGGAGACAGGGTGCGCACCTTCTGCAGCATCTGACGGACGATCACCTCGATGTGTTTATCGTTGATCTTCACGCCCTGCATCCGGTACACTTCCTGGATTTCATTCACCAGGTATTCCTGCACGGCTCCGGCACCCTTGATCCGCAGAATGTCGTGCGGATTGATGGCGCCATCAGTCAACTGCTCGCCTGCGCGGATCAGGTCTCCGCTTTGCGCCAGCACGTGACGGCCAATGGGAACGAGATACGTGCGCACATCCGATCCGTCGTGGCTTGTGACGATGATTTCACGGTTTCCGCGCTTCTGGGCGCCGAAGGAAACCACACCGTCGATTTCGCTGACGATGGCGGGACTCTGGGGACTCCTTGCCTCGAACAACTCGGTGACACGGGGCAAACCACCGGTGATGTCGCGGGTCTTGCCCACTTCGCGGGGAATCTTGACCAGCACCGTTCCTTCGGTGATCTGCTGCCCGTTTTCCACGGTAAGGTGCGCTCGCACTGGAGTCGCGTACGAGGCCAGCACCATGCCCTTTCCATCGACGATCTGGATCGAGGGACTCAGCGTCTTATCCTTGGAATCGATCACCACCTTCTGAATGTGACCGGTCTGTTCGTCCGGCTCCTCGCGGAAGGTCTTGCCTTCAATGAGGTCGCTGAACGCCACCGTTCCGTTCGTGTCGGCGATGATGGTGGCGTTGTAGGGATCCCATTCGTACAGAACCTCGTTCTTCGCCACCTGCTGCCCTTCCTCCACCAGGAGGTTGGCGCCATACGGAATGTCGATCTTGTAAATCATCCGATTATCGGCATCCAGAATCTGGATTTCTCCGTTTCGGTTGACGACGATGGGCTTGCGTTCCCCTTCGTCCTCGTAATACACGATCTTCATGCCCTCAAACTTCACGATACCATCGAATCGGGTCGGAATCTGAGAGTTGGCCGCAATACGACTGGCCGTGCCACCGATGTGGAAGGTGCGAAGGGTCAGCTGGGTGCCGGGCTCGCCGATGGACTGAGCCGCAATGATACCCACGGCCTCGCCTACATCCACCAAACGTCCCGAGGTCATGTTGCGCCCATAACAGCGTGCGCATACGCCTCGCTTGGATTCGCAGGTCAGCACCGAACGAATCATGACGGCCTCGATCGAGGTCCGTGCGATGGCCGCCGCCTTTGTCTCGTCGATCATTTCTCCGGCCTGCACCAGCATTTCACCGGACAGGGGGTCCTTGACATCGAACAGAGACACGCGACCGAGAATGCGCTCGTGGAGGGGCTCCTTGATGTCCTCCCCTTCCTTTAACGCCATCACGTTGACGCCGCGAATAGTGTTGCAGTCGAATTCCGTCACCGCCATGTCCTGCGCCACGTCCACCAGACGACGCGTCAAATATCCGGCATCGGCGGTTTTCAGAGCCGTGTCGGCAAGACCCTTGCGGGCGCCGTGCGTGGAGATGAAGTACTCGAGGATACTCAAGCCATCTCGGAAGTTCGCAGTGATCGGGTTTTCGATGATTTCACCAGTCTGACCGGTGAGACTCTTCTGAGGCTTCGCCATCAGACCGCGCATGCCGGCCAACTGCCGCACCTGTTCTTTCGAACCACGAGCACCGGAATCCATCATCATGTACAGGGAATTGAAGCCGGTCTGGCTCCTCTGAAGGGTATCGAACAGCTTGTCCGCCACGCGATTGGTGGTGCGGGTCCAGATGTCGATCACCTTGTTGTACCGCTCGCCGTTCGTAATGAAACCGCGCTGATACTGCTGCATGATTTTCTCGACATCGGTCTGCGCCTTCGTGATGAGCACACCCCGCTCTTCGGGAATTTCCACGTCGCTGACGCTGATAGACAATCCACCTGAGGTGGCATATCCGAATCCGAGATCCTTGAGATCATCGAGAAAGCGAGTCGTGACCAGGTTTCCATATCGGTAAAAGATGTTGCCGATGATCTGCACCAACCGGCGCTTGGTGAGCAGTTCGTTGATGAAGCCCACTTCGGGAGGCACAATGCGGTTGAAAATCACGCGGCCCATCGTCGTGTCCACCATCACGAAGGTCGGCTTTCCGTCGATCCACTCACCCTTGGGCGTCGGAACGCGCACCTTCAGACGGGTGTGCAGACCCACCACGCCCTGATCGTAGGCGATGATGGCTTCCTGCATCGAACTGAACACCTTTCCTTCTCCGCGGTCGCCCGGAAGCACCTTGGTCAGATAATAGCATCCGAGCACGATTTCCTGATTGGGAATCGCAATCGGCGCGCCGTTCTGCGGGGAGAGGATGTTGTGCGCCGACAGAATGAGAATGCTTGATTCGAGCTGAGCGTCGAAGGAGAGGGGAACGTGCACTGCCATCTGATCGCCGTCGAAGTCCGCATTGAAGGCAGTACAGACGAGGGGATGCAGACGAATGGCCTTTCCTTCCACAAGCAGGGGCTGGAAGGCCTGAATGCCAAGACGATGCAGGGTCGGAGCGCGATTGAGCAGCACCGGATGTCCGTCGATGATCTTCTCAAGAATGTCCCAGACATCGGGCCCCTTCTTGTCCACCACCTTCTTCGCGCTCTTCACCGTTTTTACGATGCCGCGCTCGATGAGCTTCCGGATGATGAAGGGCTTGAACAGCTCCACGGCCATGTCTTTGGGAAGGCCACACTGATGGAGCTTCATTTCGGGACCCACCACGATCACCGAGCGACCGCTGTAATCCACGCGCTTTCCGAGCAGGTTCTGACGGAAGCGTCCCTGCTTGCCCTTGAGCATGTCCGACAAACTTTTCAGGGCGCGGTTGTTGTCACTTCGCACGGAATTCACGCGACGGCTGTTGTCAAACAGCGAATCCACCGCTTCCTGCAACATGCGCTTCTCATTGCGAAGAATGACTTCCGGAGCCTTGATATCGATCAACCGTTTGAGTCGGTTGTTGCGAATGATCACTCGACGATACAGATCGTTCAGATCCGAAGTCGCGAATCGTCCTCCCTCGAGGGGCACGAGGGGACGCAGTTCGGGCGGAATGACGGGAATCACATCCAGCACCATCCATTCGGGGCGATTGACGGGCTCCAGTCCATTCTCGCCCAGGAAGGAACTCACCACGCGCAGGCGCTTGATGGCTTCCTGCCGCTTCTGCTGGCTGGTCTCTACCACGATCTGATAGCGAAGACGATCGGCCAGCTTGTCCACATTCACCTGACGCAGGAGTGCCTTGATGGCCTCGCCCCCGATCATGGCCACGAACTTGTTCGGATCGTCGTCATCGAGATTGGCATTGCTCGAATCGAGCGTCATCAGAATATCGAGATACTCCTCCTCGGTGAGAAGGGTGATGTCGTTGCGGAACAGCGCCTTGTCCCGCTTTTCGAGATCCTCTTCCTCCGGAAGCACCATGTCGAGATTTCCGAAAGGTTTCGGAAAGCTCGTGGGCCCGGGGTTGATGACCACATAGTTTTCGTAGTAGATGATCTTCTCGAGTTCCTTCGACGAGATCCCGAGAATGTTGGCGATCTTGCTGGGCAGGGACCGGAAGTACCAGATATGCACCACGGGCACGGCGAGGGAGATGTGACCCATCCGCTCGCGACGAACGGACTTCTGCGTCACTTCCACACCACAACGATCACAGATGATCCCCTTGTAACGGATCCGTTTGTACTTCCCGCAATGGCATTCCCAGTCCCTGACGGGACCGAAGATTTTCTCGCAGAACAAACCGTCTTTCTCCGGGCGGAAGGATCGATAATTGATCGTTTCCGGCTTGGTCACTTCCCCGTAGGAACGAGCCAGGATGGCATCGGAGGAGGCCAGACTGACGGAGATCCGCGAGAAATTCTTCTTGACGGGATCTTGCGTTTTGAAAGGCATAATCTATCTCCAGGCAATTCTATACATGCAACACATCAAACAGGGTCCGAGAAAACGTCCCGTCTTGGTCATTCGATCTTGATTTCGAGGCCGAGTCCCTGCAACTCCCGCACCAGAACATTGAAGGATTCCGGAACGTTCGGTTCGGGCAGGTTCTCGCCCTTGACGATGGCCTCGTACACCTTGGCCCGTCCCATCACATCGTCGCTCTTGACGGTGAGGATTTCCTGCAGTACATGCGCGGCGCCGTAGGCCTCGAGGGCCCACACTTCCATTTCTCCGAAGCGCTGGCCACCGAACTGCGCCTTGCCTCCGAGGGGTTGCTGCGTGATGAGACTGTAGGGTCCGATCGACCGGGCGTGAATCTTGTCGTCCACCAGGTGACTCAGCTTCAGCATGTAGATGAAGCCCACCGTCACGGGCTGGTCGAACCGCTCTCCCGTTCTTCCGTCGTAGAGCACGGTCTTGCCGGAAGTCGGAAGATTCGTGGCATGCATCAGGTCCGTGATGTTTTCCCATTCCGCGCCATCGAAGATCGGCGTGGCGAAACGGGTTCTTCCACCCATACTCTTGGCAACCCACCCGAGGGCGGTTTCAAAGAGCTGTCCGAGGTTCATACGGGACGGCACCCCGAGCGGATTGAGCACGATGTCCACCGGCGTTCCGTCTGCGAGGAAGGGCATGTCCTGCACGGGCACCACATTGGACACGACGCCCTTGTTTCCGTGCCGTCCGGCCATCTTATCCCCGATCGAAAGCTTGCGCTTCTTGGCGATGTACACCTTGGCGAGCTGTACAATGCCGGGCTGCAATTCATCGCCCACCTGGAGCTTGCCCTTGTCGCGCTTGTATTCTTCCTCGAGTTCCTTCTTGGCGAAAATCGCGTTCTCGTACATCCGGCGTACGTGAGCGTTGAGCGAGTCGGATTCTGTCCAGGGTTTGGTGTAATCGAGGAACTCGATCACATCCACCAGCCCGGCGAAGGTCTCGTCCTTGACCACGGTACCGCCGCGAAGCACGGCCTCACCCGTTTCCAGGCGCTGAATGCCACGAAGCCGCTGTCCCTGCAACAGAGATGTGAGCTTTTCGGCCAGGAGCTGCGCATGGCGGAGCCGACGATGTTCATACTCGCGCTCGAGGCGGTCCTTCTTGTCCGTATTACGGGCTTCCTCTTCCTTCTTCTTGCGACTGAACAGCTTCGTCTTGATCACGATTCCCTTCATGCCGGGAGGCGCCTTCAACGAGGCGTCCTTCACATCGCCGGCCTTGTCTCCGAAGATGGCCTTCAGAAGCTTCTCCTCAGGCGTGGGATCGGATTCACCCTTGGGCGTGATCTTGCCGATGATGATGTCGTTTTCCCGCACTTCGGCACCCACGCGCACGATGCCGTACTCATCGAGATCCTTGGTGGTTTCTTCCGACACGTTGGGAATTTCGCGAGTCAACTCTTCTTCGCCGCGCTTTGTGTCGCGCACCTGCAGTTCGAATTCCTCGATATGAATCGAGGTGAACACATCCTCGGCTACCAGACGTTCACTGACGATGATGGCGTCCTCGAAGTTGTACCCGCGCCAGGGCATGAAGGCCACCAGCACATTGCGTCCAAGGGCCAACTCACCGTGATCGGTGGAGCTGCCATCGGCCAATACATCACCCTTCTTGAAACGCTGTCCGGGCTTGATGACGGGACGTTGATTGATACAGGTATCCTGATTGGTTCGGAAGAACTTGATCAGTTCGTATTGCTGCACACCGTTGCTGTCGAAAGCCACCAGTTCTTCGTCGGCCGACCGCTTGAGGTCATACTTGACGCGGATGCGGTTGGCGTCGACAAACAGGACCTCACCATCGTGTTCGGCCACGATCATAGCATGGGAATCGCGGGCCACTTTTTCTTCGAGTCCGGTGCCCACCACGGGAGCCTGAGGACGGAGCAGGGGCACGCCCTGACGCTGCATGTTTGAACCCATGAGGGCGCGGTTCGCATCGTCATGCTCGAGGAAGGGAATGAGCGCTGCGGCGGGACTGACGATCTGATTCGGAGCCACGTCCATGTACTGCAGATCTTCGGGCGGCACGACGGGGAAATCGCCACGATACCGGCTCTTCACACGATCGACCAGGAACCGTCCGTCTTTGTCGATCGGTGCATTGGCCTGGGCAATCACGGCCGCGTCTTCCTGTTCGGCGGTCAGATACACGATCTCGTTGGTCACCCGTCCGTTCTTTACCACGCGATACGGGGTTTCGATGAAACCGAAATCGTTGACTCGGGCATGGATACAAAGGGAGCTGATAAGACCGATATTCGGCCCTTCGGGCGTTTCGATGGGACAGAGGCGGCCGTAATGCGTGTAATGCACGTCGCGTACTTCGAAGCCGGCGCGCTCACGGGTCAGACCGCCGGGACCAAGGGCCGACATACGACGCTTGTGCGTCAATTCGGCCAGAGGATTGGTCTGGTCCATGAACTGAGAGAGCTGATTGGTGCCGAAGAAGGCGTTGACCACGCTCGAAATGGTGCGTGCATTGACCAGATCCGCCGGCGTGAAATTCTCCACGTCGCGAATGTTCATGCGCTCCTTAATCGTACGCGCCATACGACTGATACCGACATTGTACTGTGCGGCAAGCTGTTCGCCCACGGTACGCACACGGCGATTGCCGAGATGGTCGATGTCGTCCACCGGCTGCTGTCCCTGCAACAGGTCGATCAGATACTTGACGATGGCCACGATATCGTCGCGGGTCAGGGTGGTGATTTCAGGATCCACCGTCAGCCCGAGCTTGTTGTTGAGGCGGTACCGCCCCACCACACCGAGATCGTAGCGTTTGGGGTTAAAGAAGAGGCGATCGATCAGTCCGCGGGCGGTTTCCAGATCGGGAGCATCTCCCGAGCGGAGCTGCTTGTAGATCATGTCCAACGCTTCCTGTTCGGAATGCGCGTCATCCTTCCGGATGGTGTTCGCGATCACCAGGGCATTTTCGTTCTCGGTCCGATAAATGCGCACTGTCTTCACGTCGTGCTCCAGAATCGAAAGCAGGATCTGCTCATCGAGCTGGGTGTCGGCGCTCACGAGAAGCTCGCCCGTGGAGGCGTCGATCACATCCTCGCATAGCACCTTGTCGATGAGAATTTCGTAATCCTCGCGGGCCATCTTCACATCACGCACGAGCTCGAACAGTTCGAGCAGTTCCTTGTTCGAAGAGAATCCAAGGGCGCGCAGGAGGGTGGTGACGGGGAATTTCTTTTTCCGATCGATGTAGGCGTACATCACCGCATTGATATCTGTGGCAAATTCCACCCAGGATCCACGGAAGGGAATGATGCGGGCCGAGTACATTTTCGTGCCGTTCGGGTGCACCGATTCTCCGAAAAAGACGCCGGGAGACCGATGCAACTGGCTGACCACCACGCGCTCGGCTCCGTTAATGATGAAGGTACCGCGCTCGGTCATGTAGGGCATGTTGCCGAGGTATACCTCCTGCTCCACGGTTTCCATGAATTCCGCACTGGTCGGATCATCGGTTTTACTCGAGAGACGAAGGCGGGCCTTGAGCGGAACGGCAAAGGTGAGGCCTCGTTCCTGGCACTCCGGCACGGAGTACTTCGGCTTCTCGATGAAATATTCCTTGAATTCGAGGACGTAGTTTTCACGGGCGTCGGTGATCGGAAAATTCGTTTCGAATACCTGATGCAGGCCCTTGGATTCGCGCTTGTCGGCGGGGACGCGTTCCTGGAGGAAGTCCTCGAACGAAGCGCACTGGACATCGAGAAAATCCGGAAACTCGATGACCTCGGGAATCTTGCCAAAACTCAGGCGGCCATTCTTCATCCGCCGGAGGTTCAAACGGGCAAGGACCTCTTTCACGTCGCTGGCATGTTGCGTGCTCAACTCAACACTCCTTCTATGTAATCGTGACCGGGTTCGTATAGTCTGTCGTCGCGAAGAGAAAACAATACGACAAATGCGGATCGAACATTCAATCCGCCATTTGTCGCATTACATTGTCATGTGAAGGCGCGGTACGGGATATGTTGTCGTACTACTGAATCGTGAGTGATAACGGAACAGCGTATTACTTCAGAACGACCGTGGCGCCGGCGTCTTCGAGCTCTTTCTTCAGCTTCTCGGCATCGGCCTTGGGAAGAGCTTCCTTCACGACGCTGGGAGCGCCATCGACCAGATCCTTGGCTTCCTTCAGACCGAGGCTGGTAGCGGCACGCACAACCTTGATCACGTTGATCTTGTTCGCGCCAGCGTTGATCAGCTCGACGTTGAATTCGGTCTTTTCTTCGACTTCGGCGGCGGGAGCGGCGCCCGGCATGGGGCCGGCCATCATCATCGGAGCGGCGGCAGTGACACCGAACTTCTCTTCGAGCGCCTTCTTGAGTTCGGACGCTTCGAGGAGGGTCAACTTTTCAATTTTTTCAACGATTTCTTCGATCACGGACATGAGAGGATTCTCCTATGAATTCGATTTGTATAAAAAACGGTCTTCTTCGTGTGGGAGGGACTACGCCGCCGCCTTCTTCTTCTCGATGGCATCGAGGGCGTACACCAGATCGGCCATGACGGCGTTGATGGCGCCGACAATACCCTGCGCGGGGGCCTGAATGCTGCCGATGATGTTGGCGATGAGGTCTTCACGGGTCGGCAAAGCCGCCACTTCGGCCAGACGGGCTCCATCGAACACCTGATGCTCGATGCAACAGGCCTTGACGGCCGGCTTGTCCTGATTGGCCTTGCTGAACTTCTCCAGCACACGGGCTGGCTGAATGGGATCATCGTAAGATACCACCAGTCCTGTGTTCTGCACGAGATAGGGGTAGAGATCCTCGTACCCGCCGACCTCGGCGAGAGCCCGCTTGAGCAGCGTATTTTTCACGACCTTGTAATCGACCCCGATCTTGAAGAATTCCCGACGAAGGTTGTTTGCCTGCTCCACGGTCATGCCGCTGAAATTGGCAAGGTACAACCCCGTGGCGCGGGAGATCTTCTCGGCGGTCTCCTTGATTACCTGGGCCTTTTGCTCTTTGGTCATTTCTTCCTCGTTGGGAGGGGTGAATCGGTTCGGTCAAAAAAAGGTAGAAGCATTAGAGTGCGTAGCCGGTCGGATGCGGACCGGAGGAGACTAGTGGAGCTGACCGGCTTCCACTTTGTCGAGACGGATGCTGGGGCCCTGGGTGCTCGAAATGGCCACCCCCTTGATGTACACGCCCTTCGCGGCCGTCGGTTTCATTTTGTTCAGCGTTGAGATGAACGAACGAATGTTGTCGGCAATTTTATCAGCGTCGAAGGAGCATTTGCCCACCATGGCATGCACGATTCCTCCCTTGTCTACGCGGAACGAAATCTTGCCCGCCTTCACTTCGCGCACCGCCTGCCCGACTTCGTTGGTCACGGTGCCGGACTTCGGGTTCGGCATTAGACCACGGGTACCGAGAATCTTTCCCAGTTTTCCGACTTCGCCCATCACGTCGGGCGTGGCGATCACCACGTCGACGTCGGTCCAGCCGCCCTGGATCTTCTCGATGTATTCCTCGAATCCCACATGCTCGGCACCGGCGTCACGTGCCTCCTGGTCCTTCCCGCTCTTGGTCAGCACGAGAACGCGGACGTCCTTGCCAATGCCATGAGGAAGCGAGGCCGTGCCGCGCACCATCTGGTCAGACTTTTTCGGGTCCACCCCCAGACGCACCGCGATGTCAACGGATTCGTCGTACTTGGCCTTGGCCGTCTTCTTCAGAAGGGCCACGCCATCGATGATGGGATATTCTTTCTTGCCTTCCACCATTGCGGTGGTCGCTTTCATACGTTTTGTCAGCTTTGCCATAGGGTCACCTTTATCCTTCCACCGTGATACCCATGCTCCGCGCCGTCCCCGCCACCATGCTGATGGCCGCGTCCACGGTATGGGCATTCAGATCCGGCATTTTCAATTCCGCGATCTCGCGCACCTGATCCTTGGTCACCGAGCCCACCTTGGTCTTGTGCGGTTCGGCGCTCCCCTTGTCGAGCTTGGCGGCCTTCAGAAGAAGCACGGGAGCCGGCGGAGTCTTGGTGATGAAAGAGAACGACTTGTCGGCATACACCGTGATGACGACGGGAATAATGAGACCGGCCTTTTCCTGAGTTCTGGCATTGAACTGCTTGCAGAACTCCATGATGTTGACGCCCTTCTGACCGAGGGCCGGACCGACCGGAGGAGCAGGATTCGCGGCGCCCGCGGGGATTTGGAGTTTGATGTACCCCGTAATCTTCTTTGCCATAGATCGTACTGGTTATTGTTATGAATCGAATTCCACTTGACTAAAATCGAGCTCGACCGGGGTCTTGCGTCCGAAGATGGACACCATGACCTTCAACTTCAACTTCTCTTGATTCACTTCCTGCACCGTTCCACTAAACGTGTTGAACGGTCCGTCGATCACGCGTACCGCGTCACCCGGACGATATTGAATCTCGGGAACGTCGGCATCCTTCCGGTCCTCCATCCGCCCCAAAATCTTGTTCACTTCCTCGTCCCGCAACGGAGCGGGTGTGTTCCGAGGCCCGACAAAGGAAATCACCGATGGAATGTTGAGGATCAAATGCTTGGTCACCTTGTCCAGCACACACTGGATCAGGATGTACCCGGGAAAGAAATTCCGCGTTTTGACCCGCTTCTTCTTCTCCCGATGATCGATCACCTTCTCGATCGGCACCACCACGGCAGCTACCCGGTCTTCCAAACCGTTCAGCTTGACCTCATGCTCGATCATGGCCTTCACCTTGTTCTCGTGTCCCGAGAACGAGCGAAGGGCATACCATCGCATCTGTTCGGTTGCGACCGCTTCTTCGTGCGCCATGATTTCAGACTTCCGATCAGGCAAAGAGCAGGTGGAGCAGCTTCGTGACGCCCAAATCCACCACGTACACGAAGATGGCAAAAATGACTGTCGCCGCGAGCACGATCACCGTCGAATCGCGTAGCTCCGGCTTCGTCGGCCACGTCACCTTCTTCATCTCCTTGGTGACGTCGTTCACGAAATTGATAATTTTCTCTTTCATCACAGTGCCGCGGCTGGTCCTTGTTTCATTTTCTTGCACGAGAGGAGGGACTCGAACCCCCAACCTGCGGTTTTGGAGACCGCTGCTCTACCAATTGAGCCACTCTCGTAGCATGGCCCTTCATCGAAAGAACCGACTATTTCGTTTCCTTATGCGTCACATGCTTGTTGCACCAGGGGCAGTACTTTTTGAATTCCACGCGCGTCGGATGAAGACGCTTGTTCTTCGTCGACGTGTAATTCCGACGCTTGCACTCGGTGCATTCCAGCGTAATGATTTCGCGCATGATCTCTTCTCCTCCTGCCTCCCCCCGACTGACTCGGGGCCCCCGCAGTGTTCGTGCATAAAAATGGTGAACAGGAAATACCTGTCCGCCGTTTTTTTGAGCTCACGACCGGGATTGAACCGGTGACCTCTTCCTTACCAAGGAAGTGCTCTACCAACTGAGCTACGTGAGCTTCGAGCGAGAGACGGGACTCGAACCCGCGACCAACAGCTTGGAAGGCTGTGACTCTACCAACTGAGTTACTCTCGCAAGGTAGTGCCTCTGTCGGCCAGTCGTGGAGAGGGAAGGATTCGAACCTTCGAAGTCGATTGACAACAGATTTACAGTCTGTCCCGGTTGGCCACTTCGGTACCTCTCCAGTTTCTCCGGGAGCTGGCGACCAGACTTGAACTGGTGACCTGCTGATTACAAGTCAGCTGCTCTACCAACTGAGCTACGCCAGCGTCTCTGATTCAAATAAAATGAATCAGGACATCAAACATATAGCTTTTCTTGTGAAAAGTCAAATGAGAAATGCGGGGAAATCGAAAAAAATCCGCTCGAATCTTGCGATACCGTTATTTGCCGCGGATGCGCGACACCACCCAGCGAACCACCGTCCCCACCAGTGCCGGACGCTCCCGAAACATTTCTGTTCCATGTCCCGCATTATCAACCACTTCCGTTGTCAAGCCCGACGAACCCATCCCCTTCAACTCCGTGACGGCCTCGACACTGCGAAGGTCCTCGCTGCTGACCACGGCGAGCACCGGACGAGGCGTGTAACTGCGGAACGCGGCTTCGATCGGAAGCACGTTAAAGTAATTCAGGCCGGGACTGAGCATCACCACCGCCGCGATTGCTTTGTCTTCCGCCGCGTGCTGAATGGCATTGCTGCTCCCGTAGGAGGCCCCCACTAGGGCGATGGACGTCCTCGGAACGGACTTCACCTCGCTCACCCAGCGTACGGCGGCCTCCACATCCTTGCGCGCATTGCGATCCGCCGCAACCGAGGAGCCGTCCCGCCGGGTTTTGCTGTCCCCGAATCCACGCAGATCGATACAGAGCACCGCAATGCCTTCCTTCTGCAGGGCCAGGGCCAGCGGCTCGAAACTGGAACGATCGGCCCTCCACTGATGGAGACAGATCACGGCGGGCGCTCCTGGCCGTGTGGGATACCAGGTCGCACCAATGTTCACCATGTCCGCAGTGGCGAAGGATACCGCCTCCGGCTTCCCCTGGGCGTGCAGGCGTCCCGGCCCGCTCGCCGATACCAGAATTGCGAACAGGGCAAGCATCATGGTGCGAGTCCGCACATTGTTCATTCGAGTCAGGGAACAATCCAATCGTGTCATGGTACACTCCGTGCTTCTACACTATGAGGATTCCGGAAATTCCATCCGATATCGTTCGATGATGGCCTCCGCCACCGCGTGCACATCGTCATCCGAGGTGCGATCGTACCATTCCACGGGCTGACGCCGAAACCAGGTTCTCTGTCGACGTGCGAAAGCCCGAGTGGACACGATGATGCGCTCCCGGGCAGCGGATCTGCTCATCCGACCCGTAAAATACGACGCAAGTTCCTGGTACCCCAAGGTTCCCAATCCATGCCACTGCTCATCTCCCTGCTCGGTGAGAAGGTGGCGCACCTCATCCTCGAATCCTGCACGGAGCATGGCGTCTACCCGACGCTCGATGCGCTGGGATAGGGCAGCGGTGTCCCAGCGCAAGCCGGCAAGAAAGGATCGGAACGGAACCGGTGCCATGCGTTCCTTTCGAACGGTCGAAAAGGCCTGACCAGTGGACCGACAAATTTCGAGCGCGCGGACGATGCGTGGCAGGTTTGTGACGGGAAGCGAGTCCGCTCCCTCGGGATCCCAGCGTCGAATCTCTTCGATCAGAGCGGCGGCGCCACGAACGCGCAACTCCGCTTCGATCTGCTCCCGCAGTCCCGGAGTGGTCTCGCCCTCGAACAACCCCTGAGTCAGGGCACGAAGATACAGCCCTGCTCCCCCCACTACCAGCACCTGCTTTCCTCTTTCGTGAATGTCCTCGATCGCGTGATGGGCGTCCCGTACGAAGGATCCGGCCGAATAGCGCTCGCGAGGATGGATCAGATCGAGAAGATGATGTGGAACGCGTCGGCGCTGCTCGGGGCTTGGCTTCGCTGTTCCGATATCCATGCCCAGATACACCTGACGCGAGTCGGCATTGATTATCTCGGCTCCCAGTGCCTCCGCACAGAGGATCCCCACTTCGGTTTTTCCCGACGCGGTGGGGCCGGCCAACACCAGGATGGAATCTGGAAACGCCACGGCGCTATTTCTTCCACCCTTCCTTCCCGATGAGGGGCACGAATTTGAATCCCGGAATGCGCTCCGAGTGGTATTGCGTGCCCTGACGATGGACAAGAAGCATGTCCTGCTGCAATTCTCCACCCACTGGAATGACCAATCGCCCCCCCTCCGCGAGTTGTTGGAGAAGAGAGGGAGGAACTTCGGGAGCCCCCGCCGTCACGATAATGCCTTGATAGGGTGCAAATTCCGACCAGCCGATGCTGCCATCCCCCACTTTCGATGCGATGCGATAGCCAAGAGCATCCATGCGAGCCCGCGCCGTTTCCAACAAGCCGAAATGCCGCTCGATCGTAAACACACGGGCTCCCATCGTGGCCAGCACGCAAGCCTGGTACCCACTGCCGGTGCCGATCTCGAGAATTCTATCCCCTGCCTGGACGTCGAGCAATTCGGTCATCACCGCTACGGTATACGGCTGCGAAATGGTCTGCTGGCATTCGATCGGAAGAGCCGAATCCTCGTAGGCTCTTTGTCGAAAGGCCGTTCCCACAAACTCGTGACGAGGAACCGAACGAATGGCGCGAAGAACTCCGGGATGGCGAATGCCCCGATTCTCCAGATGCAGGGCCAGTTCCTGTCGTTCCTGCTCGAATGCCATACCTTCACTCCTCGGTCGTATCGCCTTCAGAGAAGGCGGTTTGGAAAATTTCCTTCACATTATTGCGCATTTCTTTGTTCAGTATCGTGCGCAAATCCTCTCCGGTCAGTCCCCGAAGAAGCCGTCCATCGATGGCCACGCTGATGAGACCGGTTTCTTCGGACACCACGATCGCGATCACATCGGCTTGTTCCGACATGCCCAGCGCCGAGCGATGCCGCATCCCCATGATAAATCCATCCACCTGGGTCTGCGCGGTGAGAGGCAAGGTACAACGGGCGGCTTCGATCCTGCGATCGGCGATGACCACGGCCCCGTCATGCAAGGGGGCGCGTGGATGGAAGATACTCAGAAGTAGTTGCTTGCTGACCTCTGCCTTGAGCTGAATACCCGTCTCAACGATCATCCGAATTCCGGTGCTGCGCACGATCACGATGAGAGCCCCCACCTGCCGATGGGCCATCTCGACACAGGCCCCCACGATCTCATCGATCGTGCTGGCCATCTGCTTTCGAAACAGTCGATTGGTAAATCGCCCCCGTCCGAGCATGACCAGGAGACGTCGCAGTTCCGGTTGAAAGAGAATGATAAAGGCAATGACCCAGATGTCGGTGAGCGTCCGCAAGATAGAGGAAAGAGCCTGCAGATTGATGGCCTGCGCCAGAAAGGAGGTAGCGGTGATCACGAGCAGACCAATGAAGATCTGAATCGCGATGGTGCCGCGCATCACCAGATACAGGCGATAGAACAAAAAGGCGACCAGGAGGATATCCACCAGGTCGATCCAGGTGACCTTCATAAATCCGATTTCAAACAGCATTGGATTCCCCTCCCGCCGCATCCAGAGCACTCCAGATCTGAAATGCCGCCCGGTGCGCGGCCACGTCATGGACACGTACGATCTCCACTCCCTGCAGGGCGGCGTATAGATGTGCCGCGATCGTCGGAGCCAAACGCGTATCGACGGCAAGTCCGGTGATCGCACCAAGAACCGACTTATTCGAGGCCCCCACCAGAAGTGGAAATCCCAGGGACCTCATCTCCTCGAGATGGGACAGTAGTGCCACGTTGTCCTCCACGCGCTTCCCAAATCCGATGCCAGGATCCAACACCAGATCGGTGATCCCATGGCGGGCACACCACTCCACGCGCTCCAGAAAAAACTCCATCACCTCTCGTCTCACATCATCGTAGTGCGGACCATTCTGCATGGTCCGGGGGTCGCCCCGCATGTGCATGAGAACGACCCGGCATCCGGCCTGCTGAACGAGATGCACCATGGCCGGATCGTGGCGCAGGGCACTGATGTCGTTGATCATCGTGGCTCCCGCCTTCAGAGCGGCCTCGGCCACCGAGGCATGACGGGTGTCCACGGAAATGGGGGGACTCCCCGATGCGTGCAGGCCTTCTATCACGGGACGGATGCGTGCGATTTCCTCGACGGGATCTACCGGGTCGGCGCCGGGACGTGTGGATTCTCCTCCCACATCAAGAATATCGGCACCCTCTTCCATCAACGTCATGCCGTGTGCGATGGCACGCTCCGGATCGAGATACCGCCCTCCATCGGCGAAACTATCGGGCGTCACGTTCACGATACCCATGAGGGCGGGAACGGAGCGAAGAGCGGGGATCCCGGAGGAAGGAGCAGAGAACGACATGGTGTGCGTGGTCGGTGAGTACTCGGGATAATATACGGCGGGAGGGTTCAGCATAAAAAAAACCGGGATCGCCCTGAGACGATCCCGGTTCGAAGAAGGAAAGAGGGAGTTATTTCATCAGCGTCATGGTCTTCGTCGCCATGAAGCTCCCCGCAGTCAGACGATACGTATACGTACCGGACGGCAGATTGCTGGCATCGAAGGTAACGCGATGCTGACCGGCCGGCAGAACGCCGTCGTTCAGACGCACCACTTCGGCACCCATCGCATTGTAGATCACCAGAGAGACATGGGTGTCTTCGGGGATGCTGAAGTGGATGGTGGTCGAGGGGTTGAAGGGATTCGGATAGTTCTGATCCAGGGCGAAGCTGACGGGCTGAGTTCCGTCACCCGGGGCCTTGGCGCTGTTATCCCAATTCGTCGCGACCGCGAAATTCCCGGTCAGGATAGAGGGGTTCAGACCATAAATGACCACGGAATTGGTGCCCGGGAGGGACGCGGAGCCTGCGTTGGTAGCAGGATTGCCGGCATACTGCCAGAGGTATCCACCCGGAGTCGGCTGACGACGACCGCGGAGATTCTGACGCATGGTGACGCCACCGGCCATGGCTTCGGTATCGGTGTAATAGAATTCCACGTCACCGGTCCAGCCACTGCCGAAGTTGGAGAAGGTCCAGTACTTCCGCACGTATTTCAGACGGGTGTAGCCCAGCGGAAGCTGGTTCGGATACTCGGTGATCGTGAAGCCGGCGGGAATGGTGCCATTGGTGGACGTGAGCTTGGCGATGAGACGTCCCGTGGCATCGGTCATCAGTGCGCTGTTCGGTGCGGCGAGATTGGCTGCCAGAACCGCGACATTGACGGCAGGACCCGAGGCCGTGCCACTGGCATCGACCGTGAGCACCACCGGCACCGTGAACGGAGCGTTCGTGGCGTTGAGGCCAGGTCCGGTCGGCGGATAATCGTCGTTGAACAGCTTGGCCTGGAAGGTGATGCTGCCCGTATAGGTCCCCGGATTCAATCCCGTGGGATCGAATTCGAGCACGAAATACTGACCCTGACGCGGCCGAGGCGGCGTAAAGGGATTGGTGGGCTGGGCCGTCGGCGCGGCGGCATCCTTGGTAATGGTCAGCCACGGGGTCGTAGTTGTCACATCCCACAGGAAGTCACCATTGGAACCATAGAGGTTGGTGGTGTTGGATACTTCGTAGCGACGGGTGACCGTCCCCGGAGTCTTGTAGACAGCCTTCACCGTGATGTTGGCCGAAGCCGGATCATCGACGAAGGTGGCCGACGCCTCATAGCGATAGCCAATTTTTGGAGGCGGCGCGGGGTTGACATCGAGCGTGAGATCGTCCACCACAAAGGCGCCCGCATTCGCGGCACTCGTGATCTTGATGGCCACGTAGTAGGGACCCGCGACCGTCGTATTGAAATACGGCCAGGCCGTCGTGACCGTGTTGCGCGTATCGACGAAGGTCGTGCTGTTGGTCGTGAAGAGGCCTTCGGTCACCGGGGTCATCGTGGCGACGTCAGCGCTTGTTCCATAGTAGAACTGCATAGTCTGCATCGCGCCGCTGGAGGACTTCACCTTGGCACGAACGCGATAGCTGGAACCGGCGGCCAGTGTGGCCGGAGGCGCCACGATCCAGTCGTTGGCCTGGGCGACATCGCCCGGATACACGAGGGCATTGCTGGCGCTCATGCCGACACCCGCCTGCGTAACCCACGTCGGAGTTCCACCGTTGTTGACCACGGTCCACGGATCCACAGGAAGGTTGGGTCCGTAGGTGAAGCCCGGAAGCACGAAATTCAGGAAATCCTCGAAACCGAAGATTTTGACATCCTGCACGGTCTGTGCGTTGGAGGCCTGATCGTTCAGCGAACTCCCGTCACCCGTGTAGAAGGACCGCACATACACAGTGTAGGCACCAGTGGATGGCGGCACGAACTTCGTGGTGAAGGTGCACACTGCGGTGTTTCCGTTCCACACCGGAGCGAAGGTCTGAGAGACGCCGTCGGTGGAGCTGGTCGGAGCCGAGCCGAGTTTGTACACGAGGGTAACGGACGTCGGATTCGCCTCGTAGCCGAGATTCTTGATCACCGCCTGCACAGCGTGACTCTTGGTCGCGGCACGGGCCCAGAGGTTGTCGGCGTTGCGGATGAAGGCCTGAAGGACCTGAACATCCTTCTCGAGCAGGTTGGCACCCACCACCACTTCGTCGACACCGATGTCGGTGACACCGTAATCACTGGTGGCGAGGAAGCGCACCACCGCCTGCGGCACGTTCACGTTGCCGAGGAGCACCACCTGCTGGGTCCATGTGGCCGCCGTGGTAAGGGTGGTGAGAGCGGTACCGAAGGTGGAACCACCGTTTGTGGACAGGAGGACCTGCAGGTTATCGGAGCCACTGGTGTTGATATAGCGGAACACGAGGGTCTTGGGACCGGTGGTCGAAAAGTCGAGATAGAGGTCGAAAGCGCCGGTGGTGCTACTGGACGCATCGTAGGAATGGAAGCGAGCCGCGCCGGTGCCGGCGAAGGGTGTGATGGCTCCCGAGTTGCTCGACCAGCCACCGCCGAGATAATCGTCATGACGACGCCAGCTCTGATTGCCGGTGGCCGGGGTATTGATCCAGGAAAGATCCGGCACATCGCGGGTGGAGTTCTTGTTCACCCAGGTTGCGTCGAAGCTCTGGAAATACGGAAGAGAACCGTACAGCGTGTAGATCGTGCGGTTGCCGGTCGGAGCCATGGTGGTTGGAGTGCGGGGGGTGCCACCGATCGTGATCGAACTGCATTCCCCATCGACCAGAGCGCCCACGGTGGCCGTCGCGGGCACGTCGTAGGTGAGCCAGAAGTAGTTGTTGCCCGCCACGAGGGTCTGGGATCCGGTGATCGTGAAGGCACCATTGGGCGCCGCCACGGAGGATCCGAACTGCGTGGTGGTGGCGAAGGTCGGCGTGGTGGTGTACCACAGCTTCGCGTTGGTGATGTTGATGGTCGGATTCGTCGTGCCGTTGGTGTTCAGGGAGAAGGAGGTCGCCTGCATGGGACTCGAGGAGCCGTTCATGTTGACGACGATCTGCACGACTTCCTGATTTGTCGTGTTGCGGGGCACGGGACTGACATTGGGCTGGTTCACCGTGCTCGACACGTAGGTCTGCGGTGCACCGGGAAGGATCTGCACCGTGTAGTCTTCGGTTTCACCGTAATACAGGTTCGTTCCAGTGGCACAGGGATCGTCGGTCGCCGTTCCACCTTCCTTCAACATCACCCGCATTCTCGTGGTGCCGAGAAGGGCGGTTCCGGGAATGCTCACCGTTCCGGTGGTGGGATTCGGCACCGTTCCCGTCGGTGCAACGGTCACGCCGTTGAACACGCGCTCGGTGACGGGATCGAAGGTTCCATCCTGGTTGTAATCGATGAAGACATTCACCCAGCAGGTATAGAAGCCCGCTGTGTTGAACTGGGATACCGAAATCGGATACACGTTGCCGAGCTGAAGTTGAGCCGGAGGAAGTGCCGTGAAATCGGTGTACTGCTGGTTGGCGAGAGGATTGTTCAAGGCCGGCGTCGCCACACCATTGTTCAAATTGCTGATGGTCACGTTTCCGATGTCGTCGTCGGTGGTCGAGTAGGCCACCGAGGGACAGTAGTTGAAGCCAGTCCCCGTGGTGAAGGACCAGGTGGAGCATCCGACGGCGGAGCCGTAGGGATTCTTCGCCACGATCTTCCAGTAGTACAGGGTGCTCGCGGCCATGGCCGGAGGCGTGTAGGACGTGGAGGTCACGTTCGTGACGAGAGGAGGAGTGGACGAGGTGCCGAAATACACATCGTAGTTCGAGGCCCCGCCGCCATTGGTCCAACTGAAGGTGGCATTCCGCACCACTCCCGTCGCGCTGTTTGCCGGAACCGGAGTCGTGGCGCAGTTCGGGGGCAGCGGGGCAGGGTAGGAAATGTAGGTGATGTCATCCAGGTAAATGTCGTTGCCCCACTGAGACGTCCCCTGAAAAACCAGATAATTGCTTGCGGTGTTGAATCCCGCAGGGACGTTGAAGGTGTACTGGTACCAGCCCACTGCGCCGACAACCGGGGTAAGATCGGTGGGCCTGTTTACCGTTCCGAGAAGGGTTGCGCCCGTCGCCGAGGCGGTCGTGTTGATGTACACATCCAACTTGTCAGCAGTGCCGAGATAACCGTTGTCGCGGTACATCCAGAATGAAACAGTAGGAGTGTTTGCACCTCTCTGAGAAAGGTCGAAGGCAGACGTTATCAGAGGCGCCGAGCCAGAGGACACGGAATAACTATTAAAACGAGCCATTCCCGCGCCAGAATGCGTGGCGATAACGGGATACGAGCCGGTAGTGACCCGAGACCAGGTCGGACTCGTAGTGGGATTCAACCAACCCGCGGGTGGGAAGGTGGTCCCATCAAACGATTCGCTGATCGGAACCTGCGCCAGCACGGGCAGATTCAGACTGGCGAAGAGGGCCAGCATCAGCAGGAGGCTCATGCCGGAAAAAATCGTACTTCTCCTCATAGATACCCTCGAAAAAATGAAAGGTGATGGAAAGCAGTCTATTCGACGACAGGTTGTACGGTCGCTTCAGCTCCTTCGGGGAGCGGTGAGTGGTGCGGGATTGGCTCGGGACACGAAGACTCGAGTCGCGGAACGGCTTCCTTTTTGGTGGACAAATGCGTATGACCTAACTGGGGCGAAGGTACGGAATGGAACCAGCATTGTCAAGAAAGCGCACTGTGCCTGTTTTTCACACCCTTAGATGCTCCGCAAGAGAAAAAAAAGGCCCCGTGCGTAATGCACGGGGCCTTGCCACGAGGGCAGAGAAGAGTTACTTGGCGAGCGTCATATGTCGGACGGACACCTGTCCACCAGCGGTCAGCCGGTACACATAGGAGCCGCTCGGCAGGTTCGACGCGTCGAAGGTCACGCTGTGGGAGCCTGCGGTCAGAACCTGATCGACGAGGCGAGCCACTTCGCGGCCGAGACTGTTGTACACCACCAAACTCGTCATGCCATCTTCCGGAATGGAGAAGGTGATGGTCGTGGACGGGTTGAAGGGATTCGGATAATTCTGACCGAGGTCGAAGCCCATCGGCTCCGTGACATCGGCGATCGTCTTGGCGCTGTTATCCCAGTTCGTCGCCAGCGCGAAATTGCCGGAGATGTTGCTGGGACTGAGACCGAGAATCTTCACCGAATTCGTGGCCGGATCGGACACCGAACCCGTGGCATTCGCCGGAGAACCGGCGTAAGTCCAGAAGTAGGTGCCGTTGTAGGGCTGACGGCGACCGCGGAGGTTACTGCGATTGGTTACGCCACCGCCATTCGCTTCGGTGTCGGTGTAGTAGAAGTCGATGTTGGCGGTCCACCCGGACCCCGGTCCTTCGAGCTTCCAGTACTTCCGCACGTATTTCAGGCGGGTGTAGCCGTTCGGGAGCTGATTCGGATACTCGAACACCGTGAAGCCCGCCGGGATGGTGCCGGAGGTCGCGGTGAGTCTGGCGATCAGACGGTTGTTAGTGTCGTACATCAGCACGGAACCCGGAGCAGTCACTGCGGAGGTCGTGACCGCCACGCCATTGGCCATGCCCGTGGATCCTCCGTTCACCGGATCGATGCGGAAAGTTACCTGCACGGTGAAGGGCTGATTGGAAGCCACCAGACCGGTGCCCGTCGGGGGATTGTCGTCGTTGAAGAGCACGGCGTTGACGGTGATGGTCGTGGTGTAGGTGCCCGGATTCAGGCCTTCCGGATCAAAGGTCAGCGTGAAGTACTGATCCTGACGAGGCCGGGGCGGCGTGAAGGGGTTGGTCGGCTGAAGCGTGGGGTTCGCGGTTTCCTTGGTCAGCTTGAGCCAGGGAGCGGCGCCTGCGACGGCATCCCAGAGGAAGTCACCACGAATGCCATACTGACCGGTGGTATTGGTCACCTGATATCGGCGCGTAAGCACGCCCGGCGTCTTGTACATCACGCTCACATCGATCTTGGCCGAAGCGACATCGTCGGCAAAGGTGGAGGCGAGTTCGTACCGGATACCGATTTTCGGCGGAGGCGTGGGATTGAGTTCGAGCACCACATCGTCGATGAGCACGCGACCGTTGTTGGCCGGACTCGCGATCTTGATACCGACGAAATAGTTACCCGGCGCGGTGGCATCGGTGTTGAAGTACGGAGCCGAGCCCGTGCCGCCCCATTCCACGAACGCCGTGTTCGTGAAATTGGTGAGGGTGCCATTGGTCATCGGCTGCATGGACGCCGGGTTGGCGGCGGTGCCATAGTACAGCTGAATCGTCTGAGGCAAACCGGTCTGGGACGCGTACTTCATACGCACGCTATAGCTGGTGCCCTGCAGAAGCGCGGCGGCCGGCGTAAAGATCCAGTCGTCGGCCTGGCTGATGTCGCCCGCATAGGTGGCTGCATTCGAACCACTCACGCCAAGGGCGGCGATGGTGGCCACGGCGGTTCCGCCGTTCCCGTTGGCCGTGGTGAATCCTTCACTCGGAATCGGCGCGGTGAGATCGAAGGTCGGCACCACCATGGCATTGAAGTTCTCAAAGCCCACGGTGCTGCTCGACATTACCGGAACCACGATGGAATTCTGATCATTCCCCGTCTGACCGTCACCGGTATAGAACACGCGTGCAAAGATAGTCTTGTTGCCCGTCGTGGTCGGAGTCCAGGGAGCAGTGAAGGTGAGCAGGGTCGACGAACCATTCCAGGTCGGGGTGAAGGTCTGGGACACTCCGTCGGTGCTGGAGGCCGGCGCGGAACCTTCCTTGTACACCACGGTGACCGAGGTCGGGTTGTTTTCGTAGCCGTTGGTCTTTACAACCGCCTGCACTGTATGGGAGCCACTCACCGTGCGGGCCCACTTTCCGGTGGCGTTGCGCACGTACACGGCCTGCACCTGAAGGTCCTTCTCGAGCAGGTCACCCACGATCACGTCGTCCACTGCGGCACCGGCGGTCGAGTTCCCCGAGCCATCGGATCCGAAACGCACGCGGAACATAGTGCTGGGCTTTCCCGCGAAGGTGGGGCCGAGCTGGAAGAGACAACGCTGCCAGCCGCTGGCTTCGTAACTGTTGGTCATCATCGGCGCGGCGCCGTTGGACCACTTGTCCGGAGGAATGGGACCGGAGGTGGAGGTGGAGCCGTAGGCCGGATAGAGCGGAGTCAGCTTGGTCCAAGTCTGGCCACCGTCGGTGGACCCTTCGACAATGCTGGCCTCGTAGCCCACTTCACCGCCGAAGTTCAGCATGAACGTGAACACCGGATTGGTCAACGCGGTCATGTTGAAACAGGGGCTTTCAAGAGCGGAGTTCTCGCCATTGGGATAGACCTGATTCAGGTAGCCCGTCTGCCAGGCCTTGGTACCGCTGGAGGCGGTTGCCATGCTGTAGGCCGGGGTCGCGGAGACGAAGGCCGGAGTGCCCCAGGTCCAGGAGCTCAGGGTCCCGGAGACGGGATTGCCGAGGAATCCACCGGTGGTGGCCTCGAAGTCCTGTCCATAGGGGAAGGTGGAGATGGTAGGCACGCCGCTGTTCTGCACCGTAACCGGGCTCATCGCGTTGTTCCCCGCGAATCCGTCAGAGGCCATCACGGCAGTGGCGTTGAATACGTAGTTGCCCGCAGCCGTCATGTTGGCCGTCGAGGACATGGTGATATCGGCATAACCGCCCACCGCGATGGTGCCGGTGTTCTTGGTGCCGGACAGGTTGATCGTCGCGGCGCCCGTAATGGCCACGTTCACCGTGATCGGATCGGTGGCGCAGTTGAGAGCCTGGGTGCCGGTATTGGTCACACGAATAATCACCGTCTCGGCCGCACCGCGTCCGCACTTGCCGATGGGACTCAGAAGAGCGGATGCACTGACGTCCTTTGCAGGAAAGGAAAATTCAAAGCAACCAATCATCGGATTGGTGACGCTGCGGGTGTTGTTGTCGATGTCGTTCGTCACCGCCGCCAACGGCTGAGCACCCTGGAGGCCGGCACTGGTTGAACGAAGATTGGTCACGGCCGGGTAGTTCGGATTTACACTCTTCGAATTGACGTTGAGCGTCGGCTGGGCGGTCTTCCATGTGGCGAGATCCGCATAGGCCGTCGACTGGTACGCCAAGCTTTGTCCCGAGCCGATGTTGTTGTAGTAATAGTTGTTATAATTCAGATTGATGAATCCCGTCGCCGCAATAGACGTGTAGAACGCATACAATGTCGTCGAGCTGGTAGGCCCATTGACCACGAAACAGTTGTTTCGCACATCATGATTCCCGCCCGTCATGTAACAGCCATATCCTCCCAATGTAGCACTTGGATAGCCGTTGACGCTGTTGTAAAACACATCCACATTATACGCGGAAGACAAATACAGTCCATACACCGTGGACGAGGACTGGGCAGAAATCATATTGTTCGCCACCAGCATGCGCTGGGTACCTGCTGAATTCGAATACGTGGTGAAGTACATTCCACCATAATTCGAACGAACTTTATTTCTCGTCACCACCGAAGCTCCATCGCAGCTACTGAAATAGGCTCCGTAGGGAGTTGTATAGGCGGTGGCCATTTGGTCGATGTCGTTCAACTGGATGGTGAAACTCGCCTGATAGTACATGTATATCGCGGCATAATACGTTGAAATCGTGTTCCCAATGATCTGATTACCCTGTCCGCGATGATAGCTGGGAGTAGTCCTACCATTGAAGCGAACGCCATAATATCCACCCGTGATCGTGCAGTTCTGGATCAGAGTATTGTGGCAGGGAGCATCATAGGTTGCATAGCCCGTGCCACCTCCGAGAATTCCGACAGCATATGCTGCTGTGGCTCCAACCGGCGCCTTCACGATGCAGTTCTCGATAGAATTGAAATTGCAGGAATCAGTTGCCGATCCCGCGAGGTGAATGGCATAGCCATAGGCCGTGCCAGCGGAACCGGTGGACAACGCTTCTACCGTGAGGTTCTTCAGACGGATGTAATCCGCTCCGCTAAGCTTCAGGGTGTAGCCATGTGTCGTGGACGCCGGGATCGTGTAGGTCACGATGCGCGTGGCAGCATTGCCCGCTCCACCATCGAAAGTGATCGTGTTGGTGGCCGATGCACCCGTTATGGGCGGAATGGTGACCTGTTCGTTGTAGGTCGCCGCGGAAACGTTGAAGGTCACCGGTCCACTGACACCATTCGTCGTCAGTGCCGTCACGGCCGCGCCGAAGGAGGTGAAGTTCGTTGTCCCGGACCCCGTGGGGTTGATCGTGTATACTCCCGACATGGGCTGAGCAATCGCCGCGACGGAAGCCACGAGGAACAGGAACGCGCAGACGACAGGAACAAGTCGCTGTCGGCTGTCGGAGAGGCGTGGTAACATCCTCATGTTGTCCTCAGGAAAGTGGTAAAAAAACGGAATTATGGTATGCGAACACTGGTAGAGAACGTGGTCAGCCGATCACACTTCCTCGTGCAAGGAAGCTCTCTACCCCAGACGAACTGGGGCGCGGAAACGGAACGGTGTCGTGGATGTGAACCATGACGGATTCGTGAAAGTCCAACGTAGGGTGAAAAAAGGTTCTGTGTGAAGGTAGGTGCTGCAAACGCGAGGTGAGTGGCAGCGAGGTGTGAATAATTTACACACTGGAAGGGAGAAAACAAAGGGGCAGAAATATTGACTCTCTATAAGCCTGACAAAACCTGTCGTGCGGTTCGCGCTTCAGGGCTGGATGGGCAGTGGATCAGGCATCGATCCAGAACGGCTCGCGCTCGGATCGGATCCTTGAGATCGTCGAAATAGAGACCCGCGAGAACCAGATACCAGCTCGCGTAGTCCTTCGGCGCCATCGAGATCGCCTTCTCCATCCACCGTGCGGCTTCCTCGAATGCCTGTGTTTTTCGAAACAGATCTCCCAGGACCATGAGGAGATAGGGGTCGTGGAGGTGGGGACCGCAGGTCGTGGCCAGGCTCTCCACGGAATCGCGGGTGAGACTCGCGATCCCGCGCTGCGCGTCCCAGAGAGCCCGCTCCGGCCAGACGCGCAATCTCGCCTCCTTCCCCCATTCCGAGGCCTGCCTGGCAGCATCCTCTCCGGCACCGAGGGTGTGAGCCACCGACAACACGCGCACCAGGAATTCACGAAAATCCTGATCGGAGACCGAGGATGAACGCCGCGGATCCGGTGTGGAGAAGGCCTCGTCGCGCATCCGCGCCATGAGACGTCCATAGTGGGGATTATGTTGCAGGGGTTGTCCCTCAAGGGCCGCATCCATGACGTCCTGCAAAAGGGCTCTCCAGGTCTTTATCCGCGCATGTCCGGTCCCTTCCATCCGCCAAAGAAGGTCCCTCGCCTCGTTCTTCGCTCCCGAGGCCTTGGCAAACTTGAACAGGTGATCGTAGCCGGTGTATTGATCCACGTTCAGGATCACTCCCTCATACCGGTGGAGATGGGAGGCGAACCATCGCACGGAGGCGGCTTCCGAGGTCTGCACCGCGATCCACGTTCCTCCCGCGATCACACTGGTGGCGATCATCGAGGGAAGCAGACGTCGGCCTAGACTCGGATATCGGACTTCCAGATCCGAAATGAGCGCGGTTGCCAGAAAGGGTATTGCCGCGAGCGCGAGAGCCACCACATCCCAGTCCCTCCCCTGTCCGAGATAGGTGTTCCCAAAACAAACAAAGAGCAGTCCCCCCGCCACCGATACGGTGAGCACATGGGACAGGCTACGGGAAGGGAGTGTTCTGTTCCGCAACAACAAGGGGAGGATCAGGATCAGCATTCCCGCCAGGCCGGTGGCCAGGAGATAGGCCGAGGGCAGATCCCACAGATGTGCGCTCGAAAGGAAGGTGTAGCCCTGAACGCCAAAATTTTTTCCACCATCCCAGGACTCCGCGGGAAAAGGTGGAATAAGAATGCCCGCCTTGGGAAATGGATTCAGGAACACCGCGAGAAGGAGGATGGCGGTGAGCACTCCAATAATGGGGAGAGGATGACGGAATCGGGAGGGAAGAATGGAGGTGCGTCGCAGGGCCGCAAACACCCATCCCGGAAGAAACACGATCGCCACTGCGGAGAGGGCGCAGGCCAGCAGAAGAAGCAGGAGGGAGGGAATCAGAGAGAAATCCTCCTTCACCGCCTTCCACAGGAAACCAAGGTGGAGCAGGACCACCGCGTAGGCGAGGGGATACAGCTCGAGATATCCAAAGAAAAAGAGGGTGCCTCCCATGCCGAAGAGGAGAGAGAACAAGACAAGGCGCTGGGAGCGATCCTCCCTCCTCAGGGCGATCCAGAGTCCTCCCACTGCCATTCCAGCGGCCAGACTCGAGAGCACAAGAAACGGTACCCGCACCTGCTCCGGAGGAATCATGCTCGCCATGCCCGCCAGCAGGTGTCCGGTTAGCCAGGCCGTCGGTTTGACAAGCATTCCGGTGTACCCGTCGGTCACCGAGGCACGGTACACTTCTCCCACATACAGGGATCCGTCTCCCAGAAACGCGAAGGCCACGGGGAGGATCCACGCGGCCGATGCCGCGAGCGCGGCGAGTCCCGCTCCCAGGAGGATCGACCGCATCGACCCGCCGGACGCGGGAGAGGAGGAGTTCCGAAACGGGGAAGGAAGCAGAACGAGGAGAAGAGGGAGAAGGAAGAGCAGGGTCCAGACCGGAGGCAGAACAGCGTTGATGCGCAGTCCCCAGGGCAGAGGCACTCCCTGCATCGAGCCCAGGATTCTCAGCACCGAGAAGCCGCCGATCACGAGGAGCAGCGGCCACTGGAGCGCAGAAGGAAGCGAGGGATCCCCGTCACGAGATCGGGACGGAGCAGAAGACACGCGGGGCCGTCGCTGCGCGCTCATGCCGGGATGGAATCCTCCTGCGTGAGACGCGAAAGTTCTCGCGGGGAAAAAACACCGCGCTCGGTGATGAAGGCCGTGACAATATCCACTGGCACCCATTCGAAATAGCGGTTGATCACAGAGAACCGATCATCCTTGCCCGGAGCGTGAATTTCGGAAGGATCCCGCTCCTCCACCACAATATCGTGTCGCAGTTGCGGCGAAAACTTGAGGGAGTCGCACAGCACGTAGGTGGGGATGCCGGCGTGTCGTGAACACAGCGCCAGGGGATGGGAGCCGGTTTTATTGAGCAGAAACCCATCGGCGCTCACGCTGTCGGCTCCCATCACGCAGCAATCGATGCCGACCAGGGCGTCCATCATCGCGGCATCGGTAAAGAGCGTGGTGGGAATGCCGTAGTCGGCACAGTCCCGGGCCGTGCGCACGCCTTCGTTCACCGGGCGAGATTCGAGCACGGTGAGTCGGGCGATCTGTTTCCGATCATGCAGAGACATCAGAGCCGCGATCACCGTCGAGCTGCGACTCAGGGTAAGAATGGAGACCGGGGAGGGAAGGCGCTCGGCGAGATGGGAGGCGATGAATCGGGACGACTCGTCGAGAATATGCTGGAGGGATTGCAGGTAGGCGCAGGCTCCCGCCACATCCTCTTCCTGAAGACGAGGGAGGAAGTCGCTTTGCAGGATGTGGAGCACGGCATGGAAGGAGGGCATGCTGCGCTGATATTGCTCGAGATCCTTCAGTCCCTCTCGCACCGCGTCGAAGGCATGGCCCAGAGTACAGGCTTCACAGAGGGCAACCAAACGACGAACCAGTTCCGTGGCACCGGAGGTATTGTCGTGAGCGAGCAGGGAAAAATCAGGGAGCACGAAGTCGATCGACCGTGAAACAAACCTTCAAGTTAGCACGCCCATCTCCAAATCCCAATCTCCAATTCTCCATTCCCTTTCATCGTATCTTTGCACAACGAACAAGGAGGTCTGATGCGTTGGTGGTGGATCGTATTGCTTGTCGGAGGAATGGCCACGGGCTGTTCCGCCGATCCCGGCTCCCCGTCCCTGCCGGATTCGCGGGACAGTGTGCGGTACGGTACTCCTCGCCGCTGCGGCACGATCACCGATGCGCGCTGTTCCGAAGTGTCGGGCCTGGCGCCCAGTCGACTGCGGGAGGGATGGTTCTGGATCCACAACGACAGTGGGGACGAGCCCCGGATCTTCGCCGTGGACAGCACCGGTCGCGTGCGCGCGGTGGTGACTCTCCAGGGCGCCGACGCTCTCGACTGGGAGGATATGGCGTCCCTCGAAAAGGATGGGCGGAGCTGGATCTATGTTGGAGATATCGGAGATAACCTGCGCGTGCGGAAGGACATTGTCGTGTATCGGATCGAGGAACCCCGGCTCGTCGGGGACAGCGCCGTCGCCGAGCTCACGGTGCCTGCAGAGTCCGCCCGGTTTTCCTACCCCGACGGACCGGCAAACTGCGAGGCCCTCTTGGTCCATCCCCGCACGGGAGATCTGTACTTTGTGACCAAGACCGAGGATCCCACCTGTCAGGTCTTTCGTGGCTCCTGGCCTTCCCAGGGGCAGGGTACCACCGTCCTCAAAAAGGAAGCAATCCTGACCATCCCCTTCGATCTCGGTCCTCTTCGACTCGTCACCGCGGGAGACATCGCGCCCAGCGGAAGCGCCGTCATTCTCCGCACCTACCTTTCCGCGCTGGAGTATCGGCTGCCCACGGGTCTCTCGTTTTCCACGATCTGGAAGCAAGCTCCCCTTCTGATCCCGATGCCCACGCTTTCCCAGGCCGAGGCCGTGTGCTATGGACGAGGAGGCTCCCAGATCTTCACGACGACCGAGAATCTTCCGGCTCCCCTCTTCGTTATCGACATCCTGAGATAACGCTTCACGATGATGGGAGAAGCACGCGGATCGCGAGAGCCCCTTTTCGAGGACGGGTCACGGAATCTCAGCCATCGCTGGCGGGCAGGGAGAATTCGAAGGTCGAGCCCTTGCCGGGCTGGCTTTGCACCGAAATGGATCCGTGATTCTTCCGAATCATTTCCTGACAGAGAATCAGTCCCAGCCCCGTGCCCGTTTCTCCCGCCGTTCCCGCCCGGGAGAACGTGGATCCGATGGTGAACAATCGTTCCACATCCTCCGCCTTCATGCCCACTCCCGTGTCCACCACGCGAATGTGGATCGCCCCTTTGTGGCGGAAGGCTTCCACGCGAACCTGTCCGTGGGTCGGCGTGAATTTGATGGCGTTCCCGATGAGGTTGAGGAAGATCGACTGGAGCATGTTGATGTCGGCCACCACATGCAGTTCGGGCGCGATGAGCACCTGGAGGCCGATATCCTTGCGGATGGCGGTCCCTCGCAGCGTGTTCACAATTTTCTGCACGAATTCGGCGAGATTCACCTGGATCGGCTGGTAGCTCATCTTTCCCTGCTGGAGGCGGGTCCAGAAGAGCAGGTTCTCCAGAAGATCGAAGATGGTGCGGGCGCTGCGGTGCAGACTGGTGAGGATGGGTCGCATCTCCTCCTTGTCGAACTGATCGAATTCCTGCACCAGAAAATCCGCGTATCCGATGAGGGTGCTGAAGGGACTGCGCAGATCGTGGGAGATGATGCTGAAGAATTTATCCTTGTTGGCATTGAGTTCTTCAAGGGCTCGTGCCGATTCGCGCAATTGCTGGCTGTTGCGCCGTCGTTCGGTGATGTCTTCCACCACGGCAAGGACCAGGGGCTCGCTTCCGGCCACAGTGCTGATGGTGATGGGGCGAATGCGTGTAAGGAGCACCCGTCCGTCTCGATGGACCAGACGTGGTTCGACAAGAAAATCCGATTCTCCCGCATCGAGGAGGCGACGGCGGGTGTCGAGAATGAGGGACAGATCCTCGGGGAAGGTGAGGTTGCCGAGCGTGTACTGCTGGATTTCCTTCTCTTCGAAGTCCAGCATCGCACAGAGGCTTCGGTTGGCCGCGAGAATCTGGAAGGTGGCGGGCTCGAGGAGCGTCATTCCAATCGGACTCTGCGTAAACACGGTGCGAAACTTCCGTTCGCTGGTGGCAAGCGCATCCTGTACGGAGACGTGTTCGGTGATGTCGTCCAGAAGACCGAGAATTTGTCGAGGACTCCCATCGGAAGTGCGGCTGAAAAGCACCGAGCGATCCGAGACCCATTTCCATTCCCCGGAGACATGACGAAGGCGGTACTTCAGTTCCCGCACTTCTCCTTCCCGCCAGGCGTCGAGATCCCCGGTTCGGGCCTGCAGCACGCGCGGCAGATCCTCGGGATGCACGATGCCATGCGGCTCTTCGAGATCCATGATCTCCCGATCCTCGGGGTCGTATCCGAACGCCGCGGCGAACTGCCGACTGAAGTATACATATCGGCCTTCGGCCACATCGAAGATGAACACCACATCGGGAGAGGTTTCCAGTATACGTGCGAAGAAGCGCTCCCTCTCCCGATACATCGCGTCCTCTTTCTCATCATCATCCACGGGATGGAGAATCGCGAGATAATGGGTGGGGACGCCCTCCACATGAGGAAAGGGCGCGAGACGAAACTCGGCGAGCAGGGTGCGCCCTCCCCTCCCCCGCAAGTGGAACAGGGTCGCGGAACGCGTGTGAAGCACGCGACGCATGGTTTCCCAGCCGGAGACGGACTGGGCATCCATGAACTGATCGGCCAGAGTCTGTCCGACAAGCTCTCGTCCCGACGCGATGTCGAAGAGGGCGGCGGCGCGCGCATTGACGTGCAGGATGTATCCCGCAGCATCGACCAGCACCAGGGGATCCGGTAACAGGTTCAGCAGGGATTCGACTGTCAGGTCGAGTACCGTTGGAACTCCGGAATCGGTAGGAGCGTCGCTTCGCTGGACAGGACCGAGGCGTGTTTCGTGCGGGGTGGGGCTCCCTTCAGGCCGCAAGGGTTCGGAGGGCAGGAGCTGAGCTTTCCAGGTTTGGTCCCACACATACCCTTCGATAAGGGTGAGGGTGCCCGCTTCACTCCAGAGTCCTCGGGCCCGACCGCCCAGCAGAACATCCCGTCCCGCGCGGTTCTTCAGAGTGAATTCGAAGGGAAGGGATTCGGAGCGGCCCGCCGCCATGATGCGATCCCGGAGCGGAAGCATCTGAGTCAGATGATGGTCGCGATGCATATCCATATCCGCGATCACCTCGTCATGGTTCCCATACCCGAGCAAATGGGTGAGGGTGTGATTGAGCTGCATCTCGCCGGTGCGGGGAGAGAGTCGAAAGATGCCCATCGGAGCATGGGCGAACAGCTCCTCATGACGCAGCACCGCGGCACGCAGTTCCGCGTTTTCGGATTCCAGCTTGTGATATCTGGCGTCGGACACGGCCGAAGCTCTTTGCTGATGAGAAAACAATTTTTAATGTACGGATTGTCATTGAATTCACGAATAGCCGAGAAGTGGCCGAATCGTTTTTTTTTCGTAGGTTGCGTCCGGTCGATTTGGGACCGTCCCCGGTCGGAATCCTCCTCTTCCCCAGAAAATATCGCCTCACTGTGTTGCCCACGTTGACTTCCCGAGCTTTTCATGCAGCGTATCACCTCTCACCCTGTATTGTCTCAGCCGGAGCCTCGACGCGAGGTCTCCTTTTCCTTCGACGGAACTCCGATGTCCGGATTCGAAGGAGAAGCGGTGTCCTCCGCTCTGATCGCCAACGGCGTTACCCAATTCGCCATCCATCGTCGTGAGGATGCTCCGCACGGAATCTTCTGTGCCAATGGTCAGTGCTCGCACTGCACCCTCATCATCGACGGGTTGCCCCAGAAATCCTGCGTCACGGCTCTCCGCGAGGGGATGGATGTTCGACGCCTGATCCATCTTCCCTCCCTGCCCCTCGATACCACGCCCGTGCGCAACACCGCCCGTCGTGCGCTCTCCTGCGATGTGCTGGTGGTGGGAGGGGGACCCAGCGGACTTACCGCCACGATCGAACTGGCCGCGTTGGGGTATTCGGTGGTTCTCGCCGATGACAAGGACAAGCTCGGCGGAAAGCTCCTGCTTCAGACCCACAAATTCTTCGGATCCATCGAGGATTGCTATGCGGGAACCCGGGGCATCGACATCGCACGAAAGCTCGAAAAAGAGGTGCGCGCCCTGCCCAATGTGACGGTGCTCACCAATGCCTCGGTGGCGGGAGTGTACAAGGATCGCAAGGCGGGGATCTTTCAGGACAACGCCGGCTATCTGCTGGTGGAGTTTCAGGGCATGGTGGTTTCGGCCGGAGCCCGGGAGCGGGCCATCATCTTTCCGGGCAACGATCTTCCGGGCGTGTACGGAGCCGGAGCCTTTCAAACCCTGGTGAACCGGGATCTGGTGCGATCCTCGTCGCGGGTCTTCATCGTGGGCAGTGGCAACGTGGGGCTCATCGCCGCCTACCACGCTCTGCAGGCGGGAATCCAGGTGGCGGGTATCGTGGACATCCTCGATCGTCCCTCGGGGTACAAGGTGCATGCGGACAAGATCAAGCGCATGGGAGTGCCGATCTATCTGTCTCACACCGTGCTGGCAGCCGAGGGCAAGGGGACGGTGGAGAAGGTGACCATTGCAGCGGTGGATGAATCCTTCCGCCCCATTCTCGAATCGGCCCGCACCTTCGCGGTCGACACCCTGCTCATCGCGGTGGGTCTTTCCCCTGTCGACGAATTCTTCGAGATGGTGCACGCCTTCGGGTATCCGGTGGTCAAAGCCGGAGATGCCGAAGAAATCGCCGAAGCCTCTTCGGCCATGTTCGGGGGACGCCTGGCAGCGGCCCGTCTGGCCACGCTGCTCGGGAAATCCGTGGACATCGATCCTTCCCTCTACGAAAAGGCCGAGGTGCTCAAGAGCCGTCCCGGAAACACCGTGCCCCTGGCACCGGTGACCCTCACCGAGAGTTTTCAACCCCTGTTGTACTGCACCCAGGAAATCCCCTGCAATCCCTGCACGAGTGTCTGTCCCTCGGGCGGAATCACCCTGGGCACCACGCATGGCACCATCATGGATCTGCCTCAGTTCGGCGGCGAGTGCACGGCCTGCACCCAATGCGCGGCGGTCTGTCCCGGCCTGGCCATCACCCTCGCCCGTCGTGTCGACGGCGAATCCGAGGTGCTACTTCCTCACGAATTCACGCCCACCTTTGCCGTGGGTGATCGCATTCCCCTCACCGATGTGGACGGAAACGAGATCGGAGAGGGAGAGGTGATCCACCTTCGATTCAACCGCAAGTACAAGACCCACCTGGTCACCGTGCGTACGAGTCTCGACAACGGCACCCGGGCCGCGGGCATTCGGGTGCAGAGTCTCGATGCCGTGGCGCCCCTGCCCGAGCCGAGTTTCACCTTCCTGCCCGATCAGGGCATTGTCTGCCACTGCGAACATGTGACGATCCGAGAGGTGGTGGAGTATATCCGTGAGCATCAGGTGCGGGACGTCAACCAGCTCAAGCAGATCCGTGTGGGCATGGGCGCCTGCGGAGGCAAGAATTGCGGGGCCGTTCTTCCTCGTGTCTTCCGGGAAGCGGGTGTCGACTGGAAGGATGTGACACCGGGAAGTCTGCGTCCCCTGAGCGTCGAGATTCCCATGTTCTCCATCATCAACGAAGGAGATCAGGCATGACCACCTGCGATGTGCTCATTCTCGGCGCGGGCAGTGTGGGGCTGCCCATGAGTCACGCCCTGGCCTGCAAGGGTCTTTCGGTGGTGGTGCTGGAGCAGCACCCTTCCTTCGGGCGGGGACAGAATCGCGCGGCCATCGGGGGCATCCGAGCCACCCACAGTGATCCCGCGAAGATCCGCCTCTGCCAGCGGTCGATCGCCATCATGTCCACCTTCGAACAACGCCATGGTATGGATGTGGACTGGGAGCAGGGCGGGTATCTCTATCCCGTGTATGACGAGGCCAGGGAGAACACGCTGAAGACGCTTCTCGTCACGCAGAAAAGCCATCACCTGAACATCGACTGGATCACACCCGCCGAGGTCGAGGCCCTCGTGCCCGGCATCTCCACGCAGGGACTGCGGGGCGGCACCTTTTCTCCCGAGGACGGGTACGCCTCTCCCCTAAAAACCGCGGACGCCTACCATACCCTGGCGCGGCGCGAGGGCGTGGTGTTTCGCTTCAACGAGACCGTGACCGGCATGGTGACCGAGGGAGGACGCATCGTACGGGTGGATACCACGGTAGAGCAGTATTCCGCCTCCGTGGTGATCAACGCGGCCGGCGTGGGTGCGGGCAGTCTGGCGGCTATGGTGGGAACGACCATCCCCGTATACAGTGATTGCCACGAGGGAGGGGTTACCGAACCCGTGCAGCGCTTTTTCCAGCCCATGGTGGTGGACATCCGCCCGAACGAGACCTCGCTGAACTACTACTTCTACCAGAACAAGGAAGGGCAGGTGGTGTTCTGCATCACGCCCCTTCCTCCCATCATCGGCGAAGACATCGACAACACCAGCGATTTTCTGCCCCAGGTGGTGGAAAGAATGACCGCGCTCTATCCACGCCTGCGTCATCTGCGGGTGCGACGCACCTGGAGGGGCCTCTATCCCCAGACCCCCGATGGTTTCCCCATCCTCGGATGGAGTCGGGAAGCGGAGAACTTCTTTCTGGCCTGTGGCATGTGTGGGCAGGGGTACATGATCGGTCCCGGCCTCGGCGAGATCGTGGCCGAGCTCCTTGCCGACCGCAGCCCCGCGCACGACGACATTCTGGAACAGCTCTCCCCGTATCGCAGCTTCTCCCGCGAAGAAGTGCTCAAGTAGTCTCCTCCGGGGCCGAGAGGAATGCCTTGTGAGAATTCCTCCGCCCTGTCTATCTTGGGAGAATGGTTTGCGGATGGACATGATAGCGGCGTCGTATTGCATGGTTTTCATCAGCGCCTCTTCTCGCGAGGAGGCGACGCATATCGGGCGAGTGCTCGTGACCGAGGGCCTCGCGGCCTGTTGCACGACTCTTCCGGGCGTGCATTCCCAGTACCTCTGGAACGGAGTGCTGGAAGAGAGCGACGAAGTCCTGCTCTTCTGCAAAACCACCCAGGCGGCCTTTTCCCGCCTGGAGGCCCGGGTTCGGGCCTTGCATTCCTACGAGGTGCCCGAGATTCTGGCCTTGCCGATCACAGAAGGTTCCCTTCCCTACCTGGCCTGGCTCGAATCCACCCTCTCCCCACCCACTGACTGAATCGACACGCGGATCCTTCATCATGGCCAGAATCATCGCCGTTGCCAATCAAAAAGGCGGAGTTGGAAAAACCACCACCTCGGTGAACCTTGCCGCCAGTCTCGCGGCCACCGAGCACAAAACCCTGCTGGTGGACATCGATCCCCAGGCCAATGCCTCGAGCGGGCTCGGCGTGGATCTGACCCGTACTCCCCTCTCGATTTACGAGATCCTCATTTCCGGAGAACCGGCCGAGCACGGCATCCAGAAAACCGATCTGCCCTTTCTCGAAGTGATTCCCTCCCACATCAATCTTGTGGGCGCCGAGGTGGAGATGATCGAATTTTCGGAACGAGAGACGGTGCTCAAGCGGGCCCTCGAGAAAATCCGGGATCGCTACGAGTACATCATCATCGACTGCCCCCCCTCGCTGAGCATTCTCACCCTCAATTCCCTGACCGCGGCCGATGCGGTGCTCATTCCGGTACAATGCGAGTACTATGCCCTCGAAGGCCTGGGGAAGCTACTCAACACCATCAACATCGTGCGGAAATTTCTCAACACGACCCTCGACATCGAAGGCGTGCTCCTGACGATGTTCGATTCTCGACTGCGCCTTTCGAAGCAGGTGGCCGAGGAGGTGAAGAAGTACTTTGGCGCGAAGGTGTTCCTGACCGTGATCTCGCGAAACGTGCGTCTGAGCGAGGCCCCGAGCTTCGGGAAGCCGGTGATTCTCTACGATGCCCTCTCGGTGGGCGCCCAGAACTACATCGACCTCGCCCAGGAAATCGTGCTCGGACGGGATGCCTTTATTCAGGTGCTGCGCACGGCCTCCGACGAGGAGGAACAGAGGCGCAGAGACGCGATGATGGCGCTGGATGAGGAACAGGATCTGCTGCCATGAGTCAGATGAAGAACAAGAATGTCCTGGGCAAGGGCCTCGGAGCCCTGATTCGCACCGAAGCCGAGCAGTCGGCCACTCCGGTTCCCGTGACTCCCTCCGCGGATACCCGGGATGACGGAGAGACCGTCAACGTGCTGCGCCATGTGGACGTGGCACAGGTTCAGCCCAATCCCTATCAGCCACGCATGGAGTTCGACACCACCGCCCTACAGGAACTCGCGGACTCCATCAAGGCGAACGGATTGATCCAACCTATCACCGTTCGTCGCTTCGAGGGCCACTATCAGCTCATCGCGGGAGAGCGACGCCTGCGGGCCTGCCAGATCGCGGGACTGTCTCACGTGCCGGCCTTCATCCGCGACGTGACCACTGCCGAAGAGATGATCGAGCTGGCCCTGATCGAGAACATCCAGCGGGAACATCTCAACGCCATCGAAATCGCTCAGGCTTATCGACGCCTCTCCGAGGAATGCCGGTTCAGTCAGGACCAGATTGCCGAGAAAGTGGGGAAGGACCGCAGCACGGTGGCCAACTTTCTGCGCCTTCTTCGCCTCTCTTCTGAAATTCAGGAGAGCATCCGAAAGGACGAGATCTCGATGGGCCATGCCCGCGCCCTGCTTGCGCTCCCTGACGATCGCGCCCGCCAGCGGGTATGGCGCAGGATCATCACCGACGCCCTCTCGGTGCGTGCCGTCGAACAGATCGTTCGCGACTGGGGCACTCTCGCCCCCTCGCCCCACGCACGAAAAGCCCCCCCCACCCTGTCGCCGGTCCTACGCGACTTTCAGTCCTCCCTTCAGGTGCGATTCGGCACCAAGGTGCATGTGGACCTCAATGAGAAGGGCCAGGGAAGTGTGCGGTTCGAAGTGCATTCGAAAGAGGATTTCGAAAGGCTGATGGAAGGGATGTTGGGAGGAGAGTAAAGAGTAAAGAAGTGAAGAGGAAAGGGTGGAGGATAAATCTCCTTTCACTCTTCACCCTTCACTCTTCACTCGTAACAAACAACGCCCCGGATCTTTCGATCCGGGGCGCGTTCGTTTTCGAAGAATCGAGGGATTACTTCATCAGCGTCAGGGTGCGAGTCTGGGAGAAGCTCCCGGCCTGCATGGTGAGGAAGTAGGTGCCGGACTGGAGGCCCGTGGCATCGAAGCGGACGGTGTGGACGCCAGATTCATGAGTGCCGTCGGCAAGAGTGCGAACCTCGCGGCCCAGCACGTCCGTCACGACGAGGCGCACATGCGAGGAGCGGGGCACGTCGAAGGAGACGGTGGTGGAGGGATTGAAGGGGTTCGGATAGGCGGCACGGAGTGCGAAGTCGGAGGCGACGGGAAGCGTGTTATCAATGGCGGAAATGCCGTCGAGAAGCTTCTCGCCGTAGGCCTGAAGAACGGGTCCGATCGTCGTGCCATTCATGCGATACAGCACGAAGATGAGACGGGAATTTTCGGCCGCCGAGTCGTCGGAGATGAAGTTGACTTCCTGTTCGATGAAGGACTGGGTGGTGAAGGAATTCCCGGTAAGCGGAGTGCCCAGCTCGTCCGGATGCATGAGACGCACGACGTTCTTATGCGTGTAGGGAGAAAGCGGCTGAGTCGTCGAGCCGTTCGGGGTGAACATCTGCGTGTAATTGAAGCCGGATTCGGTCTGAATCATGCTCAGATTGATGTTGCCCGTCACGGTCTGGTGGAAGAACACCTTGACTTTAAGACTCATGGCCTTGGTGCCGGGGTTATAGGTCTTGTTGGACACGGTGATCGTCACCGGGCTGCGATATTCGCTGAGCAGCAGGTTGACCTTGTTGCCCCAGGCAGGGCGGCTGATGGCAATCGCGGACTGATCATCGAAGAGAGTACGATTGATGGCGGCCGTCGGGAAGCCCGGAACCTGCAGAGTCTGGGTAAAGAGGTCGCCGATGCTCGTGGACATGGCGTCGCGGTTGTGATAGCTGGCGACTTCAAGTTTCTTGCCATAGGTCGTCTGGAGGGCAGCGATGGAATCGGCGCCATAGGGACACCAGACGCACCACGTGCCGGTGAAGTGATCGAGTAAAAGCACGGGATCGGCATCCACATCTTCATCCTGCACATGCATGATGAGATTCATGAACATGCTGCCATTCTCCGGATCGCTGGTCTGCACGGTAAAGGAACCGACATGTTCGCCCACCGCGGCCGTGCCTCCGTCGAAGGTGACGGTGAGAGGCACCCGGGTGTAGCCAGTGACGGAGCCCGACATGGAGCTGACCGTAGTCCAGGGAGCGGAAGGATCGATATTGACAGTGTAGGTATAGGTGGCGGGGCCAGAATTATACAGGTAGAACTTCGCGGTGCGGGTGGTGCCCTTCTTGACCCAGAGGTCCACCTTGTCCGTGGACATGGCGGCGAGCGGGAAAGGATTGATGGCGGGATCGAGAATCTCGGTGGCGTCGGTGGCGAAATAGCCATTGGCACCCGCACGACCGACTTCACCACCTGCCATTACCACCACGTTGCCATCGGTGCCAGCCTGGATCTGATACTGCATGCCGGTGGGCTTGATTTCGAAGGTTTCCCATTTGTCCGTCGCGGGATCATAGCAGAAAGAGCGCGGAGTGGCCGGGGCATTGCCGTCGATGGAGGGACGACCGCCGAAGAAGTAGCCCTTGCCATTCACGCCAACGCTCGACATAAGGATCGTGGGTCCGATGGGATAGTCGGCAACCTTGGTCCACTTCAGGGTTCCGTTGTCGAGTTCGCCCTTGTAGGTATCGGCGTTGTAATAGACATTGGGATTGTTGTTGTTGTATCCGCCGGAAGCGATCATAGCATTGCCCACCGTGGCGCAGCTGATGTACCGGGCGGGCTTCGGGTAATTGGTCGCGGTACCCCAGCTATCGGTGGCCGGATCGTACACCTGCACCAGATTGAGATACTGGCTCGTGGTGGTGCCATTACCAGAAATCACATAAATCTTTCCGTCGAGCACGCCGGAGCAGGCAAAGCCCTGGGCGAATTTCATATTGGCCTTCGGCGTGTAGGTGTCGGCCGCGGGATCATACTCCCAAACCTTGAGGATGGTCTTGTAGGAGTTTCCGGAATTTTCCAACCCACCAAAGATGTAGATCTTGCCGTTCACCGTCTGCGCGAGGCCGTTGATGAATCGCATCTGCGGAAAATCTTTGATTTTGGTCCAGGTCTTGGACGCCACATTGTATTTGTACGCTGTCGAGTCGAAATAACCGGCACCACTGGTCGGATCCGTACGGAGGCCGCCAAAAATGTACACATCGCCATTAAAGGATGCGATGGTGTGGTATTTCTTTCCCAACGGCATGGGGGCGCCAGAGCTCCACTGGTGGGTGACCGCATTGACATCCGCGGGTTTGGCAAGGCTGGGAATGGACAGCGCGGGCGCCGTGGCCATGCCGATGACGGGTTCATCCATCATAGGATCGGCAAAGGTTTGGGCCGACGCGAACGACAGGGTGAAGCACAGTCCGGCCATGAGAACTGCTACAAACCGGAGCGTATTCTTCATACACTACCTCCTCGAAAAAAATGGGATTGGGGTCTATCGCTGAAGCGAGGTGCGAACGAACAGAGCAATATAGCGAAAACAGGGACGAATTGTTCATCCCGAAAAACAGTTATTCATCCTCCAGATATCGCTCGAGATCGCTTCGATCCGGAAGGTGAACAAGCACATCCAGGGAAACCAGCTCGGCGATTTTCGCTCGGGCACGGTCCAGAGGCACCTCGTATTTTCGACAGAAATGCCAAAGGTCCATCGGAGCTGCCATCATTTCGAACAGGAGAGCTTCCGCGAGGGAGAGCGGCTGGTTCCGTTCGATCTTGTGAAAGATCGCGCCCATGTGGCGGAGTCCTTCGGGTTTGACATGTCGGGAGGTGAAGAAGTAATTGGGAGAATGCTCGAGATCACAGATGGGGAATCCCCTGTCTGAACGCCGAAACCGTGGCAGATGGGCGAGGGACACGACGCGCGGCTCTCCCTCGGGCCAGAGCTCCTCGATCACTGCTGGGTCGTGGAGGCGCAACCAGTTCAGAAATTCCTGCTCACGCGGAGGAAGTTCGACAAGAACGGTGGAGCCGAATTCCTGGATGAGTTCATCCATGTCTTCAGGACGAAGGGCATCGATCTCGTCGTCGGTCAGGCGGAGCGGGTGCCCGTCGAGATCTCGAATGCGTGCTTTCAGGGTCTGGAGCAGAGTGGGTTCAGGCGAGGGGGAGGGTGACATGGAAGGTGGTTCCCGTTTGCTCGGTGGATTCGAAACTGACGCGACCGCGCAGGTAGCGCTCGGTGATGAGCTTGATGCTGTAGGTGCCGATCCCCCGTCCCTGGCCCTTGGTGGAGAAGGATCTCAGGAAAAGCTGGAGCTGCACCTCGCGAGGCATGAAGGCCGGATTATGCACGGAGAAGCGTATGGCGTCGGGAAGCAGCATCGCGGACACCGTGACGGTTTCTCCGGCGCGGGAGGCTTCGAGGGCGTTCTTGATGAGATTGCCCAGCACCCGTCCCAGTAGCACGGGATCGGTGGTGATCATCGAATCCTGATCGGGAGCGTGACAACGGATGTGGCGTTCCGCTCCCGCTTCATGACGGGAATAGAGAAAGCACAGGTTGTCCAACAGATGCCGCACCTGCACGGGCACGAGATCGACCTGGAGCTCTCCATTTTCCGCCATCGTCAGGGCACGCTGCTGGGTAATTTCTTCGATGAGGCGATCGGAGAGAATCTCGAGATGTCCTGCCAGTTCAGGCATCTCCGTCGTGTCAATCAGGGAAAAGAGCGATGCCACACCCTTGATGCCCCCTGCCGTGTTCAGCACGTCGTGAAAGAACAAACGTTCGAGCACCTGTCGGCGCTTCTCGCCGCTGATATCGGTGGCGGCCAGCATGATGACCTGCTGTCCCTCGACCGTGACGGGGGTGGACCATACTCGATACTCCAGGTTCTGCTGATCCAATTTATCACCCACCGCGATGCGGCATTCCTGAATATCCTGCTGCCCTTCGATCGCCGTGAGGATGGACTTCACCGCCCCACAGGTACTGCATTTTTCGGAGGTCCCGCAGCCTCCTTTCATCGTCCAGGCGTTGACACAGCCCACGGCCTCGCCGAAGCGCTTGCCGACCACGGTGGCGGGGTCGGGATTGCCGAGGGCCGCGAGAAACTGGCGATTGCTCATGATGATTTGCCGATCCAGGTTGAGCGCCACCGCCATGCCCGGAAAGGACTCGAGAAGATCCGACAGATACGGCGCTCCATCGAGGATCTTTCTCAGGGCGCGGACATCCTCATCCGAGGCCCGATGGGCGGGTGCGAAGAAGGTATCCGGCATATCCATGGCTACTCCTGTACATCTATTTCGAGGAGGTGGAAAATCGGAATTCAACAGTCTCAAACAAAGCCCAATTATTGCCCCGCGGTGACAGGCACGGCGGTGTAGACGAGGCCAGATTCGTCGTGCCGGGGCAGCACCTTTTCCCGCGCGATGAGGATGTCCAGCACATGCGCCGCGTCCAGTCGACTGAGTCCGAAATGCGCACACAGCTCGTCCACATGTCGGGGGTGGAGGCTCAGTGCCTGGTGGACGAGATCGAGCAGGGATTCGTCCACCCGTGCCGAGGCCCCGGTGAGTCGTCGGCTGGCGACGATGTCGGCCGGGCGGCCGAGAGCGGCGGCGATCTCCTCGAGATGCTGACGCGGAGCCGGCGAGATGTCCTCGACCGTGCCCGGGCGGTCGAGGGTGTTGAGTTGAACCCGATCGACCCGAAGAGTGTCGAGCACGGCGCGCAGTGCGGCGATATCGTCCGAGTCGTCGTTCACGCCGGGGAGGATGAACACCTCGAGCCAGATTTCTCCGCGATACTCATCGCAAAAGAGTCTCAGACCGTCGATGATGGCACCGATATCGAGTCCCGCGCGGGGTCGATTGAGGCGCCGATAGATCTCGGGACGGACCGCATCGAGGGAGGGAATCACGCGGTCGGCGCCGAGCAGTTCCCTTCTCACCTCGGGATCGGGGAGAAGGCTTGCGTTGGTGATTACCGTGACCGGATACTTGGGAAACTCCTCCTTGAGGGTCGCGATGATGCGGCCAAGTCCCACATGCAGCGTAGGCTCGCCCGAGCCCGCGAAGGTGACGGAATGCAGTTCCGGTTCCTCGCGGAGAAAGGCGCGAAGTTCGTCGATCACCTCCTCGGTGGGCACGTATTCCTTTCTCTCGGTGGTGAGCAGCGCCGTGCGTCCGCATTCGCAGTAGATGCAGTTGAAGGGACATTCGCGATGCGGCGTCAGATCGATGCCCAGGGAAAGACCAAGGCGACGGGAGCGCACGGGACCGAAAAGGTAGCGGTAGGACATGACGAGGACCCCGGATGGCACAGGCGGAGCAATGTACGGAATTCACGGATGCGTTGCAGTTTGGCCTTGTTTTCTCTACCTTTTCTCACCCGTTGGGTTCCACTTCCACCACCACCGCTCAGGATACCACCGTGCGCCTGCGTTCACAGTCCACCGGATACGCCGCCTTTTTCGTCGTGCTGGTTGGTCTCGTTATCGGGATCGGGTACGCCATGAAGCCGCTCGCCTTGGCCACGATCTCCACCTTCTTTCCCGGATACACCCTGCACACCGATCTCATCGACGGAGAGTGGGTGCTCTACAATCTCAACGACGTCGGGAAATATGTGGACTGGCCCATGGTCATCAATCAAAAATCTGAGGACTGGCGGGACATCTACAATCCTGCCATCTCCCTCATCCGCAAGGGTATCGTCCGGGAGACGCTGCGCGAGAAAGGGAGCGAGGGAGGATTCACTCTCTACTACATCCGGCCCTGGGTGGCCTTCGGCCCCATCATTCTGTTTCTCGCGGTGATTGTGGCCTTCCTGGCCTCGCTCTTCATTCCCGGCAGTCTCATGCATGAAAAATTGAAAAGAGAAAAGATTCGGTTGAGGGCCCAGATCGAAAAGCAGTGTCAGGCGCATCAACAGAATTTCGATGCGTTGTTGGCAATGGAAACCGAGGAGAGGGAAGAAGCGATCCGTTTGTCCTCACTCCCCGAAGTGACGGCCGTGGAAATGGACGATCTGCGCGGCATCCAGGAGTGGTTCAGACGTGTCCGACTGAATCCCTTTCTTCCGATTCGATTCTTCTTTCGGTACAGGATTTCCCAAACCTATGGCAATGTGATTCAGGGTTTCGTATCCGGAGGCGCGGCCATTCTGATTTTCGTCATCGGACTTCGCGGTCTGAAAATTATCCCGGCCGAAGAACCCTCCATCATCCTCATGGCCCTGTCCATCGAGTTCATCCTTCTCCTCGTGCTCATGCTCACCTTCATGGGCAGCATGCAGGAGGAGCGGCTCGACCGGGTGGTGAAGGAGCTGGAAGCGGACCAACGGGAGGTGACGATCCGTCAGACGGCGGCGATCTGTGATGCCGTCACTGGTTCCGGACGCCCAGATAATGGATCTCCCGATACCCTGGCGGCGTATGAAGAAGAAAAGCTTCTCGATGAGATCCTCAGCCGTCTGCTTGCACAGGCCGAGAAACGGGAGAAGCGGGCATGACCGTCGACGAGATTTTCATCGATCGGGGTGACATCCGACAGGCCTTTGACGAGGCCCGGGCACGGCACGATCTGAATCTGGTGTGGATCACCGGTCCCGGCGGTCAGGGAAAAACAATGTTCGTGGAACAGTACCTGCGCTCCCTCGACGATGGTAGCTTTACGGGGACCTCGAGTTGCTCCACGCCTCTGGGCGAGGAGTCCACCTCTCTCCTCAAGCCCTACCAGCCGATCAAGGATGTGATTCAGAGTCTGATTGGAAGCAAGGGGCAGGCGGATCGACGTCGCAATCTGCTGAAGAACATGTCCCTCACCCTGCTGGCCAGCATCCCCGTGGTGGGAGACATCGGCTACGCGATCAAGGAAATACGCAACGATCTGCAGGAGTTTAAAAACAGCGGCGGGCGCACCGATTACAGCCGCTTCGAGGAGGAGTGGATCGCCACCATCCTTCGCATTTCCACCACCGATCCCGTGGTGCTCTTTATCGACGACGTGCAGTGGCTGGACGCATCCTCGATCTCCGCGCTCTCAACGATGATCAGCCGGCTGGCCGACAGCGAAGCCCGGCTCACCGTGATTCTGGCCGGGGTGTTGGAGCAGATGATGCTGGTGCCGAAACTGCGGGAGTTCTACGAAAGCTCCCAAAACAATTCCTTCACCACGGTACTCCCCCTTCCCGCCTTTACTCCGCCCCAGGTGAAAGAGTACGTGCATGCGTGGTTTCCCACCGCGCCCGAGCAGGAGTCCCTGTACGCCTGGCTGATGCAGCGATCCCACGGCACTCCGTTCTACGTCAAGGCCTATCTTCAGCACCTGCGTACCACCGGCGCCCTGTCGGAGGAAGGAAGGGTGCAGGAAGATCTGCTCACGCTGACGGGGATTCCCGAAGAAGTGCGCCTGATCAACAAGTGGATTTTCCAGAGTCTCACCGAAGAGGATCTCACGATTCTTCTGTCTGCGTCGGTGCTCGGTTACGAGTTCAGCCTGCACGAGCTGGTTCATCTCACCGGGCTCCCCACCCTCGACCTCATTCGGCGTTTGCGCTTTCTGGCCACCTCAAAGGGTATCTGCGAGCAATTGGGATATCGGCTCTGGAACGGCAAGGAGAGCACGGTGTACCGCTTTACCCAGCATGCCATTCATTCCGCCCTGTATCACGAACTCACCTCTGAAGAGCGGGAAGTGCTGCACCGCACCACGGCCCTGTATCTCGACGACTTGCGCCATGCCAATGTCGACAGCGAGGTTCTGAATTCCATCGCCCCCTCGCTCAATGTCCATGCCCAACTCGGGCGCCAGCCCCAGCTCGTGCTCGACAGCATCATGATCCAGACGACCCAATCGAACGCGGCCCTGGACCCCGAGGCCCTGCAAGCGCAGTTGGATCGTCTCTCCCCTGCCCTGGGCATCGACCCGCAGGATCTTCGTCGGATGGTGGACACGGTGGCCAGCGCCCGTTCGATTCACTCTCCCGCAGCGTTGCTGCAGTCCATGGAGGAAGATCTTTTCGGAGCGGGCGCGATACCGGCGCTTGACGATCTGGTGCGTCGGGTGATGGATGGACTCGCCTCGTCGCGCACGGGGGATCTCGACGCAGAGCTGGAGCGCTATGCGCGGCGCATCGAGCACCAGCAGGGCGAGGTGCATCCCCTCGTGCATCTTCTGCGAGGACTGATTGCGATCGAGGTCCACGACGACACGCACGCGGCACGCTCGGCATTTTCCCAGGCGGCCGCGATGTCGCGGCATCCCGGGTACGCGGCATTGGGCACTCTGGCGGAACTCTTGTTCTCGCCCAACCTCAGGGCCTCCGACTTTGCCACGTCCCTCCACTCGATCCAGCAGGTGCCCGAGCCTCATCGGCCCCTGGTACGAGCCCTGTCCCTGTATCTGGTAAAACGTCGCTCCGCCACCGATCCCGACATCGCGGCAGTGCTGGACTCCCTCGCTCCTTTTCCTCCTCCCGCGCTCGATCGCAATTTTCCCAAAGTGGGCCAGTACCTGAACCACTGAGATCCTTCAGATCAGACAAAGAGGCGATCGCCACGGTCCCGTGCATCTCTGCCCCACGAACGAAGGGACCGAGGATTTCCCCTCGTTTGCTTCAGCCTTCCTCATCCATCGACGCACGCAGTTCGAGCCCCTCGGCCTCGAGCACGTCCCGTACCACCGGCCAAGAGAAACCCCGACGCTGGAGGTAGGCGGCACAGCGCCGCGCGAGAAGGTCCGGCGCGAGGGAGGGGTGGGACTGTCGGTAGCGATGGGCAAGCTGGGCGGCCGCCTCGTGTACCTGGGAAGGGGGCAACAGGTCGGCCACGAGGGTGCGGGCCAGGTTCCGATCGACGCCCCGGGCACAGAGGTCGCGAACGAGGATCATCGGGGAGGCGGGTCGAAAGCGTATGCGATCGGCGAGCCAGGCCCGGGCGAAGGCGGCATCGTCGAGCAGACCCACATCGCCGAGTCGATCGAGCACCCGTGAGACGAGATCAGCACGGTCGCTAAGGCGGGAGAGCCGGGTGTGCAGATCCTTGCGGCTCCAGGGGCGCCGGGCGAGAAGGCGTTCGGCGGCCAGGCGCAGTTCCACCAACGCATGCTCGCCCTCCAGGGTCGCACGCAGGAGTTCATCCACCACCATGCCCCGCTTCAATCCGTGGCGATAGACGATCTCGTCCTGCAGAAGCAGGGACTCGCCGTCACTCAGTACAACGGAGACAGATGTCCGTTTTCTGGCATGACGTTCCATCCGTTCGATGACGGGATCGGGCATGGGCGCCTTCGAAGACCTCAGTTGCCGATGAGGGTTTTGTATGAAATGCTGACCGAATCGGTGCAGATACCGCCGAAAATGCCGAACCCATTACGCAGGTTGGTGACATCGGGACGATCCTGTCTGACGGATACGGGATCGTCGAAGCCGCGGACGGTTTTGAAGTAATTGTACATGTTCACGTCCATCGTCCACACCTTGGCCACCACCTGGATGTCGTAGGCATCCTGATACGGAAGCAGATTCTGGTAGGCCTGCTGGACCATTTCGACGGCGAATTCCGTTTTCTCGGCGCGTGCGACGCGATCCTTTTCGCTTTGCAGGGCGGGGTCCACCGAATAGCGCACCGGGAAGCGCAGTTGGACGACGTTGCCATCCACCACCCGTTTCGCGGTCACCCAGAGCTGATAGTAATAGCCCTTGGTTTGGGGGGAGGTAGCGCTGGTGGTAGCCGCGATTTCGAGATTGCGGGCACCGGATTCGAAGGAGCGGACCAGCATGGTGACGTAGGGTCGATTCGGGGTGAGGGTGATGGCATCCACGTTCGGATACCCCTCCACCGCGACAGAGAGCTGATAGGATTGGGCCGGAAGTATGGGAAGGTCGGAATTGATCCAGACTTTTTTCGATACCGACACTGGCACGCCGTTCACCATGTCGGTAACGGTCAGGAGCGTGTCGCGGAAGTAATACCGAATTCGATCATACTCCACGTACACCGTGGCCTTTTCGATGGGCCGCTTTTCCTTGGGCTGATCGGGATTCGTGATTTCGGCATCGTAGGTACTTTCGATGCGAACCATCTGCGTGGTCTTCCCCCGATCCAACACGGCATAGACCACGAGTCGGGGGTCGTAGTCGGACTTCGGGGTAAAGCTGTTTTCGCAACCCGACACGAGGGGCAGAACACAGGAAGCGATGGTCAGCAGACCGAGGAGAGAAATTCGAAGAGTCATGGGCATGCATTCGGTTCGAGAACAGAATGCAAACATACGAAAAAAGTCCCCAGCTCCCGATGCATCCGGATGCCCCTTACGGAAGTACGTCACCGAATCAGATCCTTGTACAGGACGCGCGTCGAGTCGGACGCGAGGGAGCCAAAGATTCCGAGGCCGCCGGAGACATTGCTGATGTCGGGGATGTCGGTACGCATCGAAATCGGATCCTGAAATCCCCGGACGACCTTGTAATACTGGTAGAGTCCCTGATCAAGGGCATGGCCCACGACGAGGATGCCGAGAAAGGAATCCGCGCTATCGAGGGAGCGCAGACGTTCTCGGGTCTCCTTGATATAGGACGTGGGCACATACAGACGGGTCAGCGTGGAGGGAGCGGGATAGACCCACGAGGAATCCGGTGCATGGGCGATAGGAACCTCGCGACGCTTTTCGACGGGAGTACCATTCACCCAGGATGAGGCGGCGACATGGATGCGGTAATACGCGGCGACGGGGGGAGAGGCGAACATTTCGTAGGTGGGCTTGACGAGCATCGTGTCTCTCGGGCCCCCGTATCCTCCCACCGGAGTGATAGACGCATACAGGCGACTCGGAAAGATGGTGGTGGCGGTCGCGTCACTGAATCCGGGCGCGGAAACGTGAAGGGTGTACTGCACATTCTCCATCGGCACCAAGGTGCGACAGATCCACACCTTGCGCGTCTCTCCACCCGGAAGGGTCAGCAGTGTGTCGGTGAAGCCGAAGGTGCCGCTTCGCGAGGTGATCCAGACCCGGGCATCCGGAATGATGGGTTGGGCCTGGGGCTGGTCGGGCTGCAGGTCCTCACTGTCGTAGGTTTGCTCGACGCGTATGATCTGATAGGGAACATCGTTGCGCAGGACGCCATAGACGACCAGAAGCGGAGTGAAGCCCCCCTTGGGTGAAAACCCGTTGTCGCAGCCCTGCATTCCGAGGAAGGCGAGGACCGCGACAAGCATCGGGAGAAGCGGGAGAATCCGCTCAGCGTGTTTTCTTTTTTGCGGCACCGGCGTCGCCCGCTTCTGGTTCCGACATCGGAGAAGGATCGGCGATGATGCCGAGCACGGTTTTCACATCGTTCTCGATGGTGGTGAGCAGGTCGGGATTTTCGAGCAGAACCTTGCGAACCCCTTCCCTGCCTTGGCCGAGGCGATCGTCCTTGTACGAGAACCAGGAGCCGCTTTTCTGGATGACGCCCGATTCCACGCCCACATCGAGAAGGTCGCCGATGCGGGAAATTCCTTCGTTGTAGAGGATATCGAATTCCACTTCCTTGAACGGAGGGGCGAGCTTGTTTTTCACCACCTTCACCCGCACCCGGTTTCCGATGATGCCGCCGGCGTCCTTGATCACGTCCTTGCGACGAATATCCATGCGAATCGAGGCATAGAACTTCAGAGCGTTGCCGCCAGTGGTGGTTTCGGGATTGCCAAACATCACGCCGATTTTGGAACGGAGCTGGTTGGTGAACATCACCGTCGTCTTGCTCTTGCTGATCGACGAGGTGAGTTTGCGCAGCGCCTGGGACATGAGGCGAGCCTGGGTTCCCATGGTGGGATCACCCATTTCACCATCGATTTCGGCCCGCGGAACGAGAGCGGCCACCGAGTCGATGATGATGACGTCGAGGGCGTTACTGCGCACCAGGGTTTCGACGATTTCGAGGGCCTGTTCCCCATATTCCGGCTGGGAAACGAGAAGGTTCGACACATCGACGCCGATGCGACGAGCGTAGTTGATATCCAGGGCATGTTCGGCATCGATGAACGCCGCCAGTCCCCCGGATTTCTGCGCCTCCGCGACCACGTGGAGGCAGAGGGTGGTTTTCCCGGAGGATTCGGGCCCGAAGATTTCGACCACGCGCCCGCGGGGCACGCCTCCGACGCCGAGCGCGGCATCCAGAGAAATGGAGCTTGTGGAGATGGCGTCGATTTTTGTGATGACTCCGTCTCCCAGACGCATGATGGAGCCCTTGCCGTAGTTCTTTTCGATCTGCTCGACAGCAAGGTTCAGGGCTTTTTGTTTCCCTTCGCGTTCTTCAGACATGATGGGTCTCCTGTATTGAAACAATCATTTCGTGTCATTCCTCTTCTCCCAACGGAAAGCGGTCGAGCACCGTATGGATGGCGCCCGTGGGTTGCAGCACACTTTTCATGAGCCGCAATTCCCCAAATTCGGCCTGAACCGGAGATAACCTACACGAGCCCAGGTCGTTTTCCAAATTTCCCGCACGCGAGGGATCCTTTACCCGTCCCACCGTAAAATGGGCTCGAAATGATTTGTGCTCTGGCACCGCGCCCGACGCCGTGGCTTCGGTTTCGATGAGGCGAGCCAGGTCTTCGAGGCCGGGCACGGGGATCGAAGGCCCCAACCACACAATGGAGGGACGGCGGGAGGAAGGGAACATGCCCACGCGATCCACTGGCATTCGCAGGGTTGGAACACCCGGCAGCCGTTGGCGCAATCTCTCCGCCAGGGTATCGAGCAGGTCGGGATTGACATCGCCCAGAAATTTCATGGTCACGTGGATCTGAGAAGGGCGTTCCCATTTCACCCCCAGTGTCCAGGACCGTGCGGTGTCGACCCAGGCGGACATGGCCTCCAGGGAAAGAGGATCGGGGTAAAGGGCGAGAAAGGAGCGAATCGTCATGCGGACCTCGACGGTCGGTGGAAGGGAGCGGCCGCCTTCGACAGGCGGTTCATGAGAGCACGGGCCAGAGGGCTTCCGTGAATAGTGGGAATGACCAGAGCGCCGAATCCGCGACGGTCCATGCCTCGCAAGGCTGCGTAGAGCTGGCGGGCATAGTCCACCGGTGTGCCTTCTCCGAGGGACCAGAATCCGTCGGCGGGCAGGTTCTCGAATATCGAGGGAGCGATGAGTCCCACGGAGCCAGCCCGCTCGCGGGTCTGGGCGAGAACCTGACGAAGTCGCGAGGACGCGGAGAGTACCAAGGGAGTGGATGGAGCATAATGGCGGTATTTCATGCCGGGGGAGGCGGGGCGGGCGCTCGTGGAGCGCGCCTGAGGCACAGGGCGGCCGAGAACCTCGGCAATGTCGTCTGCAGAGACGAAGCCCGGACGAAGCACGCGAGGTCGAGACGAAGACAGATCGAGGACCGTGGATTCGATGCCCACCTGGCAAGGACCTCCGTCGAGAATCCAGGGAATCCGGCCCGCGAGGTCGTGCCACACTTCTTCGGCGGTCGTGGGGCTGGGGCGCCCCGAAAGATTGGCGGAGGGGGCGGCCACGGGAATTCCCGCCTCCCGCAACAGAGCCAGGGCGAACGCATGGCGGGGCATGCGCAGGCCCACCGTGTCGAGTCCCGCAGTCACCCGGTCGGGCACGGCGGCATTGCGGGGGACGACGAGGGTGAGGGGACCGGGCCAGAACCGACGCACCAGCTCTTCGAAGCTCGGGGGGATGCGCGCCATCAACTCGCGGGCCTGAGCGGGATCACAGACATGCACGATAAGAGGATTGTCTCCCGGTCGCCCCTTGACGCGAAAGATGCGTTCGAGTGCCGCCTCCCGAAAAATGCTGGCACCGAGGCCGTAGACGGTTTCGGTGGGAAAGGCCACGAGAGATCCTCGTGCCAGATCCTTCGCCACTTGCCGTAATAGAGTATTCTCTTCTTCGAACGACACGAGGCGGGTAAACGGGCGAGCCATCAGGCGTTCTCCTCGTCGAAGAGGGAGGGGAGTCCCGACGTGCGTTTTGGCTTTGCGAGGGGAGGATGCTCCTCCTCGAACATGGCCACGAGTGTGCGCAGGAGTCCCGTCATTTCCTGATCGCTCATGCTGCGTTCCTCGCGGGCCAGGCGCTGAAGCTCCACCGCCAGGGCCGAGGCCGCGCGCAGGAGGATGAGGCCGTGGCGCACGGCGTTGTAGCTGAAGCCCGGGAGAGGAACGAGATATTCGAGCAGGCCTTCCTGCACACGGTGGAGCGTGATCCCGAATCCACGCTCGAGGCGGGCCAGACGTTCCCACTCGTCGAAGGGGCGGGTGTAGTGTTCGCAGAGAGTCCACGCCCCATGAGGATTCCGAAAACACAGTTCTTCGCGAAAGCCGGTGGCCAGCAACCGAGACGGCAGAGGAGGAAACAGAGAGAACAGGTCCAGGATATGCTCACTCTCACCCGGTTCGAGACGCACCCTCTGCACGATCTGTTCCACCACCCGATACTGCACATCCCCCACTTCGGAAAAGGGATGCCAGTCCCCATCCCGAAGGAGGGCGGACCCGGCTCGGGACAGTCGACGGATGGGGATTTGCTGGTATTTCACGAAGGCCTTTTCTTTTTTTCCTTCTTCCCGACACGAAAATTGCTTGGCTTTTCGTGAACTACCAGTGCGCCCTGCTTCTGGCGGGAATACAGTTCGACGGTTTCTTCCGAAAACAGATCCACCCGTTCCCGGAAAAGGCGATCCCCGATAGCCTTGCAATAGTCCGGATCGATTTCCACACCGATGCTATTCCGATTCGCACGCATCGCCGCGATCATGGTCGTTCCCGATCCACAGAACGGATCCAGAACGGTGTCTCCCACGAACGAAAACATACGAACAAGTCTCCATGCCAGTTCCAATGGGAAAGGAGCGGGATGTTGTTTCGTGGACGCTCCAGGGATGTTCCAAAATTGCCGGAACCACTCCGAATAATCCTCCTTGGAAATCATGCTTTGAGCACGTTGTTCCGTCGTGGGTTTACGATAGCCTCCAGGTTTCCTTTGCATCAAGATGAATTCGATATCATTCTTGATGATCGCGTTTGGTTCGTAGGGTTTTCCAAGAAACCCGGAGCCGTTCTCGACTTCGTAGGAGGCGTTTGAGATTTTATGCCAAATAATGGGATTCAGGTTGTCGAACCCAATTTTGCGACACTGTACGCAGATATCCGCATGGAGGGGCATGACGACGTGTCTGCCATACATTCTACGCGAGAGACAGACATCACCCACGACGCATACGACTCGCCCCCCTGGAACAAGTACACGATAGCACTCCTTCCACACTCTTGCGAGAGTCAGAAGGAATTGCTCGTAATCCTCAATATGCCCCATCTGATTTGGATGTTCATTATACCGCTTCAAATTCCAATACGGAGGCGACGTGATCACCACATGTACTGATTCATCGGGTAGAAAGCTCAAATCGACGGCGTCTGACTGAAAGAGTTTATGCGTTGTGGCCATGATCCCCTCCCCTAGGAAATGTGGCTGGTAAGTTGGGCATGAAAGGAACGAATAAACGTGCGAACCGAGAGTTCGGGATTCGGTTCGGTGTATTCTCCCATTTGCCATTTGGTCCTATCTGACGTAACGAACGCGCATGCGGAATACTGATTCTCACGCATGAGCTTTTCGCACAGGATATCATATCGCTGAAGGTAACTCGCGGACACAAATTCCGGCCTCACCGGAAAGTGGGTCGACGACGCTCCAACTGCTGCTTTAGATTTCGGGCAGTCTTCAAGCAGGAAGAAGAAACCCAACCACGGTTTTGGATTAAGTGGGAAGACACCTTCGCGGTAGGCCGTCCACAGATCAACGGCAGTTCCAATTGCTTCTTCCGAACGATTGTTGAAGTTATTGCCGAAGGATGGCCCGACCTGAGACTTGAATTCGATGGCCGCAACTAGCCCCTTCTTAGTCACAACAAGGAAATCCCAAGCCTTTGTCGCTCGGAAAAAACCAGGAAGTTCAAGTCTGCCTTTCGTATGAATTTCACTCTCTAATATCCCTGCATGAAGTGCGATATCTTTCAGTAGCGAAACAAACCCCTGCATCTGAGCTCCTCCCGTCACAGCGGATCGTTCCCCGGCATCTTGACGGGATGAATGTTCTTGTTTATCCTTCTGTTGCTCTCGAACCATCCAATACGTACGCACTGCCTCCTTTACTTTCTCATGAATTCCAACATCCGATAGGGTTTCTCTCATCTTCTGGCGCCTTTTTTTCGCAATGTATTGGGGCAAGGCTCGGAAAGCAATACCACGGGTATCTCCATTACATGGATTGGAGGAGACGCTCCTTTTCCTTAGGTTTGAGAAATTTTTATCCAATACAGGATACGATTTATGCCTTATACCATTGCTGTCATCGGAACCGGATATGTCGGACTCGTGTCCGGCGTGTGCTTCGCGGAAAACGGCAACAGGGTTATTTGCGTGGATAACGATCAGCGCAAACTCCAGAAGCTGAACAACAACCAGATTCCCATATACGAGCCGGGGCTTCATCCCCTATACGAGCGCAACGTCAAGGAAGGGCGGTTGAGTTTTACCGACAATCTCGAGGACGCCACCAAGGCGGCCGACGTCATCTTTCTCTGCCTCCCCACTCCACCCCGCGAAGATGGGTCTGCGGATTTGCAGTACGTCCTGCAGGTGGCGGATCAGATCGGCACCATCCTGGGATCGATGGACAGTGCCCCCTTCAAGGTGATCGTAGACAAGAGCACCGTACCCATCGGAACTGCGGAAAAGGTAAAGTCCACGATTTCTTCGCATTTTTCCAGTGATTTCGCGGTGGTCTCCAATCCCGAATTCCTGCGGGAAGGATTCGCGGTGGAGGACAGCCTTCGCCCCGACCGCGTGGTGATCGGGTCCAGTGACCAGAGAGCCACCGACATTCTGGTGGATTTGTACGAGCCCTTCGTGCTTTCGGGAAATCCCATCATCGTGATGGACGAGCACAGCGCCGAAATCACCAAGTATGCGGCCAACAGCTTCCTGGCCATGCGCATTTCCTTCATGAACGACCTGGCGAACCTTTGCGAGATTCTGGGCGCCGACATCGATCAGGTTAGACGGGGCATCGGCACCGATACCCGCATCGGCAAGAAGTTTCTCTTCGCGGGCGTCGGGTATGGAGGGTCCTGCTTCCCCAAGGATGTGAAGGCCCTGCTCAAGTCGTCCCGCAATGCGGGTCACCTGCTGCGCATCGTGCAGGCGGTGGAGGACGTGAACCACGACCAGCCGCGCTTCTTCTTTAAAAAGGTGAAGGAGTATTTCGAAGGACAACTCGAAGGGAAGACCTTCGCCCTGTGGGGACTCGCCTTCAAGCCCAATACCGACGACACGCGCGAAGCGCCGGCCTATATCCTCATCGACGAACTCCTCGCTGCGGGAGCGAAGGTGCAGGTCTTCGATCCCGAGGCGATGGAAAACACCCGGGAGGTGTACGGAGATCGGATCACTTACGCGGCGAACCGCATGGACGCCCTGCGCGACGCGCATGCTCTGCTGTTGGTGACGGAGTGGAACGAATTCCGCAAGCCCGACTGGAAGGAAGTGCGGTCCCTGCTCGCCGAGCCGGTGATCTTCGACGGTCGCAACATCTATGATTCAGAAGTGATGGAGGAATTCGGTTTCGACTGGTTCCCCATTGGCCGCGCCGCCGTGCGCGCGCGGTCCTGATTCCTCGATCCTCATTCCAGCCGGGAGATCGGAATCCCAGCACGGCCATCCTTCGGGATGGCCGTGCTGTTTTTCGGACCACCCTCGATCGTCAGCGAGAGAGGGCGCGGCGCAGTCGGAGAGAATTCCCTACGACACTGACGGAGCTGAAGGCCATGGCCGCCGCAGCGAACATGGGATCCAGCAGACCGCTCGCCGCGATGGGAATGCCCACGACATTGTACACAAAGGCCCAGAACAGGTTTTGTCGAATGGTGCGCACGGTGCGACGCGACAGGCGCAGAGCGCGGGGCACGCCCTCCACATCCCCATGCATCAGCGTCATGTCGGCGCTCTCCATGGCGACGGCCGTGCCGGTGGACAGAGCGATACCAACATCGGCCGTGGCGAGGGCCGGGGCGTCGTTAATGCCGTCACCCACCATGGCCACGGGGCCCTGTTCGGAAAGACGGCGAATTTCTTCGGACTTTTGGTCCGGCCGCACTCCTGCCACCACGGTCTCGATGCCCAGGCGGGAGGCCAGAGCCTTGGCCGTGGTTTCCTGATCGCCGGTGAGCATCACCGTGCGGAGTCCCATCGCGTGCAGCGCTCTGATCGCTCGGGCAGACGAGGGCCGCGGTTGATCGGCCAAGGCACAGAGTGCGGCAAGGCGGCCATCGATACCGACATACAGCACCGTCTTCCCTTCGCTCCGCCGTGCCTCCGCCCAGGCAAGATCTTCAGGCACCGTGATCCCTTCGTTGGTCAGGAATCGGGTATTGCCGATACGAACCTCCACGTCTCCAACGCGCGCCGAGACTCCGGAGCCTACATGCGCGAAAGCGTCCGCTTCGGTCGCCAGGGTGCGACCGCGTCTCCGGGCCTCCGCCCGGAGGGCCTCCGCGAAAGGATGGGCCGACCCATGCTCGGCGGCCACCATGAGGTCCAGAATCTCATCCTCGCTTCTCTCCGCATCCAGTCGGTGCAGGTCCGTGACCACGGGTTTCCCTTCGGTGAGGGTTCCGGTCTTATCGAACACGACAGTGGTCAGGGTTCTCGCGCGTTCGAGACTTTCGGCTCCTCGGATGAGGATGCCATGGCGGGCTCCGGTGCCCATGCCCACCATGATGGCGGCGGGGGTGGCCAGACCCAGGGCGCAGGGACAGGCGATGACGAGCACGGCGATGCCATGCAATACGGCAGTGACTGGAGGGGCCTGGAGGAGTCCCATCCAGACGAGCACGGTGCCCAGGGCGATGAGCATCACCACGGGGACGAACACAGACGCCACGCGATCGGCGAAGGATTGCATGGGGGCCTTGCTCCCCTGGGCCTCGGCCACCAGGCGCACGATGCGCGCGAGCACGGAATCCGCACCGACGGCCGTGGTACGCATTATCACGCGCCCGGTGAGATTCACGGTTCCTCCCGTCACGGGCTCGTCCTTCCCCTTTTCCACGGGCACGCTTTCCCCGGTGAGCATCGCTTCGTCCACGCTTGTGCTTCCCTCCACCAGGAGCCCGTCCGCAGGAAAGCGCTGGCCGGGTCGCACCAGCACGAGGGCACCGGTGGTGAGTCGGGACGCGGGGATTTCCACCTCCTCGTCTCCGTGCAGGAGAACCGCCTGGTCCGGCTGCAGGGTCAGCAGGGTTCTCAGCGCCTGGGACGCCCGCGTCTTGGCCCGAGCTTCGAGCCATCGGCCGAAGAGGATAAGGGTGATGATGGACGCGGTGGTGTCGAAGTAGGTGGCTGCATGTGCGCCGTGGGGGCCGAAAATCTCGGGAAAGACTGTCACCACGGAACTGTAGACAAAGGCGACGCCCGTGCCCACGGCCACGAGGGTATTCATGTCGGCGGTACCGTGGCGGAGGGCGGCCCAGGCTCCCCGAAAGAAGCGGCGACCGGGACCGAGAAGAATCGGCGTGGTGAGAGCCACCAGCACCAGATTCACGAGATGGTCCTGTCCCGCCAGTCCCTCCTTCAGGAGGGGAAGCATGCTGCCCATTCCCAGGACCATGACGGGGATCGCGAGGACAAGCGACCAGAGCAGTGCGCGACGAAGGCGCATCGCTTCTTCCTGGTGCAGATCACGGGGAGAGGACGCTTCGTCAGGGTTGTCTTCCGGCAGTGTCAGCGTATAGCCTGCGGCATCCAGCGCCTGTTTGAATGCGAGGGGCTGGACGCGGGAGGGATCGAACTGGATGCGGGCAGTGTTGGTGGCCAGGTTCACGGAGGCGTGTTCGACGCCATCCACCTTCTTCAGGGTTTTTTCCACGCGCAGCACACAACTCGCGCAGGTCATTCCCTCGACCAGGTAGGTTTCCGTGGACGGGGCGTCCATCACTCGGTCGTCTCCAACGTGAATCCCGCTTCGGCCACGGCCTCGGCAATACGATCCAGAGACACGCGTTCGCCGTCGAAGGTCACCACGGCCTTCCCGATCGCGACGTCTTCTACCTGAAGATCGGGGACGGCCCCGAGTTCCGACCGCAGGGCCATCACGCAGTGGCCGCAGTTCATTCCGGAAATGATGAGTGTTTTTCTGGTCATCCTCGTTCCTTTCGGTTGCGAAAATCGAATGCTCAATATATGATGCGGTTCGGAATCTCGTGATGCACTCTTTCCACTCCTCCTTTCATGCGTCTTTCCCATTCCCATACCGATCTTCTCATTCTCGGCGCAGGTGCGGCGGGCCTCATGGCAGCCACAGTGGCGGCTTCCGGTGGACGATCAGTGCGCGTTCTCGAACATACTCACGAGCCAGGACGCAAAATCCTCATCAGCGGCGGAGGGCGCTGCAATTTTACCAACCTGCGCATGGGGCCGGAGTGCTTCCTTTCCCGCAATCCTTCCTTCTGCATTTCCGCCCTGCGTCGATTTACCGCGCAGGACATGGTGCGGTGGGTGGATGCCCACGGAATCCCCTGGGAAGAACGGGACCAGGGCCGTTTGTTCTGTGTCCGAAGTGCGCGGGAGATTCGGGATTCTCTGGTGAAGGATGCCCGGGAGCGGGGTGTGGACATCGTGACCGGGATCCGCGTGCAGGATATGCGAAAGGCCGATCACTTTATCGTCGAAACCGGAATCGGGGAGTTTACGGCATCATCGGTCATCGTGGCAACGGGAGGACGGAGCATCCCGAAAATCGGGGCGACGGATCTGGGGCTGCACCTCGCCCGACGGTTCGGATTGCCTCTCGTGGACGACGGACCCGCGCTTACGCCCTTGATGTGGCGTCGGGCCGATCTGCGTTCCTTTCATCCCCTGGCGGGGATCAGTCTTCCTGTCCGGCTGCGATGCGGTGCGGTGGAGTTCGAGGACGCGCTGTTGTTCACGCACCACGGGGTGAGCGGCCCCGCCGCCCTGCAGATTTCCTCGTACTGGGAGCCCGGGCAACCCCTCATCGCCGATCTTCTTCCCTCCCACCCCTTCGAAGACGGGAAGGCCTCTCCTTCGTCTCGAAAGACCGTGCTGGGCGCGGTTCGCGAGCGTCTTCCTCTGCGACTGGCCGAGGCCATCCTTCCGTCAGAACTCCACGCGAAGGTGCTGGCGCAGTGCAGTGTGAAGGATCGGGATCTGATCCGCTCCCGCGTACATGCCTGGACCTTCGCTCCTGAAGGAAAGGCCGGATACGAGAAAGCCGAGGTGATGCGTGGAGGAGTGGATACGACAGTCCTCTCCAGCAAAACGATGGAGGTGACGCACATCCCCGGCCTCTACTTCGTGGGAGAGGTGGTGGATGTCACCGGCTGGCTTGGGGGATACAATTTCCAATGGGCCTGGTCCAGTGGCGTGGCCGCCGGACAGGCCGCCGGACTCACTTCGCGGTGATGCGAGTGAGGACGCGGGTTCGCTGCACCGACACGATTTCGCGTGCGCCGTCCTCTTCGCCGTCACTGGCGGGATAAATTTTGCTGGTTTCTTCGATCGAGAATTCCGTAAAGAACTGCTCTGCCGTATCGAACTGGGCCGAGCCCGCGCGTTGTACAGCCAGGGCCTTCTCTTCTCCGCTGGTGGCTTTTTCTTCGGCCATGGGGGCGATGACACAGGTCACTTCGGTAATCCCAGGTTTTCCCTTCTTCTTTCGCGGATCGCGAAAGGTCATGTCCTGCAAGCCCTGGGCTTTGATATCCGTAGAGAGGAGGATGTCTCCCAGATACCGCAGCGCCACCGTTTCCGCATGAATGGGATCCACACCGCGTTCGCCGCTCAGAATGGTGAGTCCCGTGATCGAGCCGTCGTTTCTCAGATGGAAGGAGAGGTGCCAGATTTCGGTGCCCTTGTCCTTGGTAAAGGCGAGATCGGCTTCGTTTCGCGATCCGAACACGCGCAGGTCCACCGGGAGGCCCTCGCGTTCCGGACTTCCTGTCGTGATCACCAGGTCCTGTTTGGTTTGCACCGGAACCAGGGTCTGAAAGCCCGTATTCCCGGAGAAGGACCGGGTAATGGTGGATTCGTAGGTCCGATTGGGTTTCAATACGGCCTTGAATGCGGGATCCTTGGCCTGGGAGATCGCGCCGAGGAAAGCGAGGGCCGAAAGAAAGCAGAACAACGAGCGTGTCATACGAGTCATGGCGGAGGTCCTTCTGTGCTACGACGTAACATTACGAAGATGACCGGAGAAAATAAAGGCAGGACGCGCGGCTCCTTTCCTTCCGTTTCCCGATCTGAGTGAAATCCCTATCTTTCCCGCTCCACGATCACGAGGACGCCATGTCCACATCCTTCCTCCTCTCACATACCGAGGGAGCCGTTCGCACCCTCACTCTGAATCGACCCGAAAAGCGCAACGCGCTGCATCCCCTTCTGGTGGAGGAGTTGACGGCGGCGATGAGCGAGGCGGACCGGGATCCCTCCATTCGCGTGATTGTGCTCCGGGGCGCGGGGCGCGCCTTTTGCGCGGGTGCGGATCTGGCCACCCTCGAACAGTTACAGCGAAACAGCCCTCTCGAGAATGCGGAGGATTCCCTTCGACTTCGGGATCTGTTCCATGCCCTTGTCTTTTGTGACACGCCCACCATCGCCTGTGTTCACGGACCTGCCCTCGCCGGCGGCTGCGGTCTGGCCCTGGCCTGCGATCTGGTGCTCGCCTCCACGGCAGCACGCTTCGGATTCACCGAGGTGCGAATCGGCTTCGTGCCCGCCATCATTCTGAAAATCGTGGTTCAACGGATCGGTGAGGGACGAGCCCGCGAGCTATTCCTGCGCGGTTCCCGCATCGACGCCCTCTCGGCAGAGCGTTTCGGGTTGGTCAATGCCGTCACCGAGCCAGAGTCGCTCGACGCCCTGTGTGCCGCCTGGGCCGAGGAATTCGCCACGTCGATTTCTCCCACCTCCGTGGCCATGACGAAACAACTCTTTCGGGATATGGCCACCTTGTCCCTTCAAGATGCCCTGCGGTTCGGGGCGCGGATGAACGCGCTGAGTCGAACCACCGAGGATTTTCGTGCCGGGGTGGCGTCCTTCCTGAACCGGGGTGCCGAGTCTTCCTAAGGATTACAGCAAGCCCGTGCGTTTGCGCAGGGCCCACTCTACGGCGAAGAGGAGCAGGACCGGGACGAGAATCCAGATTCGATTCCAGAGTTCGATATCTCTTTTTTCCTCCACGGACGCGGGCACGAAGCCATCGCCCCGGGAGAGGGTCGCGTCCACATCACGTACTGCATCGGCCATCCAGGCCCGCCCACCGCTTCGCGCGGCGATTTGCCGCATGAGGGTGGCGTTTGCGCGCGTGTCCTGAAATTCAGCGCTGAGTTCTCCCACTGCGAAGCGCCCCGCATCGGTGCCGAGCGAGCGATCCCCGCGTCGGGCCGTGCCCGTGTAGGTGAAGTCGCCTTCGCCGGGCGATTCCATCACGCCCACATATCGTCCCGCTCCCAGGGGAGAGAGCGCGAGATCGATCGTGCCCCGGGTTCCGGTGATGCGCACCACAAGATCGGCGTCACTGACGGGTTCCTCGCTCTCGTTGTACACCTGCCCAGTGAATTCCACCGGTTCCCCGCTGTCGAAGACGGGACGCACCGGTGCGATACGCACTCGTTTGTTGTCGTCGCGTGTCGTGAGCCAGCGAATGCTGTTGGCGAACAGCCGTTCGGGCACCATGCCGTTCTCCACGTCGGTGGCCAGTTGCCATCGCCAGAGTCCATAGGCCGTCATCACGGCCACCTTCGTGCGGTTGAGCGTGCGCGTCAGAAAAATCGGTTCCTGAAACGCGATGCCGTTGATGTTCATGGTAGCCAATTTCTCCGAGCCAGGGCGGGGTTTGAAACTGGATTCCGTCTTGAACAGGGGAGGCAGGTTGCTCCAGACGGAGGGCGGGAGGTTGCTCGACACGATGGGATGGTCCTTCCCCTCGGGCGCGGGCTGGTACTGCACCTGGGATTCCTGAGGACGGGTCGCGACCACATCCATCGGAAGCCAGGGGCCGAGGCCGCTGGCGAGCTTGCCCGCGTCCAATTCCCGACTGAAGAGAACGAAGACAGGACGCCCCTTTTCTTCGAGTACCTGGCGCGTCCATTGGAGCGCATTCGGGTTGCTCTGGATGGTCGGATAGCCCACCAACACGATACAGTCGGCCTGACGAAGGTCCTCGAGGGTCGGAGCGCGATCGTACCACTGGCGTCCTGGTTTTTCGACAAAGATGCGCGTCTCGAGGTTCTTGTCCCGCGACAGCACCTGATCGACGAGGGAAAGATCGGGACTGGGAGCGCCGGCCACCACCACGATGTTCATCTTCGAACCGCGAATCGTCATGAAGACATTGCGCCGGTTGTTCCGGGACGTCACTTCGCCGGGGAGGGAGGAGACCTCGACCACGAGGCGCTTGGTCCCCGCGCTTGTGGCGGTATAGGTGAGCGGAACCCGAACCTCGGTCAGTCCTGGCTGCAACGTCAGCGTGCGATTCGCCACGACCGTGTTTCCTTCACGCAGCGTGACGGTGATGGATTCCGCCCCATAGCCCGACGTGCGAATGCCGACATCCACCGGCAGTTCGGAACCCACATACCCGATATCGTTGGCGATGACATTTCCGACAAGAATGTCCTTTTTCTGGGCGGTATCTCCCACCACGACCGTGGACACGGGGATGCCGAGGGATTGCACGCGATGAAGGGGATTGCGACCTGCGGTGTACACGCCGTCGGAGACGAGGAGCACGGAACGGATGTTGTCGGTGACGAGACGTTCCTGCACCGCACGGAACGCGGCGTCGAAGTCCGTTTCCCCACCTCGCCAGAGGAGGGAGTCCACGGAGAAGCGTTCGAGCTTTCGCGGTCGGGTGGACACCAAGGTCACGTCCACATCCGATCGCGACAGGAGGTCCTTCCATTCCGGTTTCGCCAGCAGGGCACGGAGCTGTTCCTTCCGTTCCACACCCTGATCGGCGATCGTCAGACTCCGGCTATCGTCGAGCAGCACGGCGATGCGAGGGGGCCGGGTCTCGATGCGGAGGAGATTCAGGACGGGTTCAAAGAGAAGAAAGAAGAGCAGAGACAGCGCAAGGGCGCGAATTCCGATCAGCAGCACCTTTCGCGCTCCTGTCACTTCGGGTACCGTACGGCGGTAGGCCAGTACGGCCAGGGCGAGAGAGAGGAGCACGAGCAGCACGAGCCAGAGACCATTCGCGGCCAGGGCGAGAGAAAACGAAGCCAGAAGCGGGGATCCTCCCATGCGATGCCTATCGAACGATGAGTACGGGACGTTCGGCACTTCGGTCGCCCGCAGTGAGGCGCACTGTATACACGCCGGAGGCGAGGGTGCCCGGGGTCCACGCCACGAGATGGGTGCCCTGGCTTTTCGTGCCTGGATGCAATCGCGTTACGAGCCGCCCGAGTCGATCATACACATCGAGAGTCACGGAAGCCGGGGTTTCGAGGGAAAAGGGAATGAGCACGCGATCGTGTCGCTCGGGCTGGAAGGGACTGGGATAGGGAGCGCCGAGGGCGAAGGATTTGGGAAAAATATCCTCTCCTCCCACCAGCACCTGTTCCCCGACCCGGAAGGCATAGGTTTCCAGGGGCGCCCGCCATGGCTGGGATCGGGTTTCCCGCGCATCGGTGGCCGCGAGGGCATAGCGAACGAGGGCGCTCTCGGGCAGGGTCGGCAGCTCGAGCGTGTACAGTCCCGATCCGGACCCCAGCTCGGGGATCTCGCGATAGAGGGACATGGGCGCGACCGTTTCCTGGCCGCCGTTCACCGTGTAACGCACCAGAGTTTTTGCGGGATCGATCTGATGCGGAGAAAGGACATAGGCCGCGATCACATTGTGATTGTTGAGCCAGAAGACACGAGGATGGGTACTGATCACCAACCCGTGATGGAGGAGGGCCTTCCAGGCACTGATGGTGCCCCACCCCACCCGGTTGTCGGGGGAGGAGGCGTGATCGGCGGTGGCGCGCAGGGCGTCGCGGACCTGGAGGGGAGAGAGTTCGGGTCGCGCGCTGCGCACGATGGCGGCCACGCCAGCCGCGAGAGGGCAGGACAGGGAGGTTCCGCTCGAGTACGTGTACAGGGCATCCCCCGCCTTGGTGGCGCAGTACACGCCCACTCCCGTGGCACAGACATCGGGCTTGATCCGTCCGTCGCTGCTGGGACCCGACGAACTGAACACCGCGATCTGATTGGTGGAAGTGACCGCTCCCACCGAAATAATACTGTCGGCGTCGGCGGGAGATCCGAGCGTGCCCGGTGCGGGGCCGTCGTTTCCGTTCGATATCACCACCACCACACCCAGACGGGCGGCACGGGCTGCGGCGCGGGAACAGGGAGCGGTGTTCCCGTCCAGATCCCCCGCGACCTGGCTATAGGCGAATCCATCGTCGAAATCCAGATAGCCCAGGGAACTGCTCACCACCGACGCGCCACGAGATTCGAGCCACTCGAGTCCCTGCACCCAGTAATCCTCCTCGATGCGGGTCTCCGAACCCATTACCTCGGTCTTGCCGAGCAGGAAGCGTGCACCGAAGGCCGGACCGATGAGTACGCCCGGGGCAAAGCCGGCCAGCGTGGAAAAGGTGGCCGTGCCATGATCGTCCTGGGCATAGAGATCTCCAGCTTCATTTTCCGTCACACTGTCCTGATTGATCACATCGAGTTCGGCGAGAACATGGGTACTTTTCAGAGACTCGTGCGTCCTCCAGCGAAACCCATTGTCGAGCATGCCCACCGTGATTCCTGTGCCGTCGAACCAGACGTCGTGCACGCGAGGCACCTCGATCAGGGAGAGTTGCGCTTCCGACGCGCCATACGCGAGTTCGGAGTAAGGAAGGGTTGGTCTGGCCAGGGAGGGCCGATCACCGACGGGGTGGGAGGATTCTGGAAAGACCTGCCGAAAACGAAGGACGGGCCGGAGCTCGGCCACGAACGGAAGGGCTCGAATGCGGGCACACTGCGCGGGTGTGGCGAGCACGCTGATGCTGTTTACCCAGCGACTCCGTGCACGCACCGTGGCACCCGTCGCCAGCACGGCGTCGATGTAGGCGGAATGGACGGGAAGATCGGATTCGTCGAAGGCCTGATCAGGCCCCAGGGCTCTTTCCCTCCGCTCGCGGGCGGCCTCGTCGATATGGGACAGGGCGGAAGAAGACGATAGGAGGGCGCGGGGCGCGGTGGGTCCCTTGTCGCGGAAACGGACCCACGTCGCGTTTTGAGACCAGGCCGCCGGTGTCAGGAGCAGAAGGGTGCACAGCACGAGGAGATAGTTCATCGGGACCTCCATGAACAGGGACGAGACACGCGCGTCCGGATCATTTCTCCGGCGAAAGCAGACGATCGATGACGGTGACCGACGTGACCCCTTCGGCTTCGGCGCTGAAATTGGTCACCAGGCGATGGCGAAGGACGGGGCGGGCACAGGCGCGCACATCCTCGATATCGGGCGTCGTGCGTCCTTCGAGAATGGCGCGGGCCTTCGCCCCGAGAATCAGATACTGCGAAGCGCGAGGTCCCGCTCCCCAACGAATCCACTCCTTGACGAAGGCAGGCGCGGAGGGATCGCTGGGTCGGGTACGGGTTACGAGATCCACGGCGTACGAGACCACGTTGTCGGCCACCGGCACCCGACGCACCAGATCCTGGTAGCGACACATCTGCTCGGCGGTGAGAACGGGACGCAGATCGGCCACCTGGGCACTCGTGGTGCTCCTGACGATGCGCATTTCTTCGTCCTTGCTCGGGTAATCCACCCAGAGGTTGAACATGAAGCGATCGAGCTGAGCCTCGGGCAAAGGATAGGTGCCTTCCTGCTCGATGGGATTCTGAGTCGCCAGGACAAAGAAGGGCTCGGGGAGGGCGTAGCGCTGCCCGGCCGCAGTGACACTGTGTTCCTGCATGGCTTCGAGGAGAGCCGCCTGCGTTTTGGGCGGGGTGCGGTTGATTTCGTCGGCCAGCACGATGTTGGCGAAAATGGGTCCCCGCACATAGCGGAAGGCCTTGCGCCCCGTGCTGACGTCGTCCTCGATCACCTCGGTGCCGGTAATGTCGCTCGGCATCAGGTCGGGTGTGAATTGAATGCGATTGAAGGAAAGCTCCACCACCTGGGACAAGGTTTTGATCAGCAGGGTCTTTGCCAGGCCCGGAACGCCAACGAGAAGGCAGTGCCCATTCGCCAGCATGCTGATGAGGGCCTGTCGGATGATTTCCTCCTGGCCGATAATCACCTTGCCAATTTCCGAACCCAGAGCTCGGTATGCCTCGTGAAGAGCCTGCACGGCCTGAACGTCATCCAGGCCCGATCGATCCATGGTCATGATATCTCGCGTTCTGATACGACATCGGGAATGAGACGACCGTCGGCATCATACACCTCCACCTCACCGAAGCGGGCGAGACTGTTTCGCAACAGTGCTCCGCGACCGGAGGCCACGATGGCCACGCGATCCGGATGCAGACACAGATTCGCGGCACGATGGATGTCATCCGCGGTGAGGGACAGAACGGTCGAATTGTAGGTGTTGTAATAGCCCTTGCCCAGGCCGTATAGCTCGATGTTCATCATACGCTGGGCGACCTGCAAGGGGGTCTCGATTTGAATCGGGAAATTGCCGGTGATGTACCGTTGCACGGTTTCCAGTTCCTCGGATCCGACGGGCTCCCGCACCAGACGCTGCATCTCGGCGATGATTTCGGCGATCGCAAGATCGGTGACATCGTTGCGCACCTCGACGCTGGCATACCAGGGTCCCGCCTGCAGTCGGGCATCGACGCGGGAAAAGGCCCCGTAGGTGTACCCCTTGTCCTCGCGCAGATTCAGGTTGAGGCGGGATCCGAAGTAACCGCCAAGGATGGTATTCATCACCATGACAGGGATGAAATCCGGATGATTGCGGGCAATGGCCGCATGCCCGACAATAATCGATGACTGTACGGCGGTGGGACGATCCACCACCTGCACCAGGGTGGAGGACAGGGAAGGTGAAGCCCACAGGGACGAATCGTCCCGTGGTTTCGACTCCCAGTCGCCGAGGTACCGCTCGACCAGGGGGAGCAGATCCGATTCGCGCACATCCCCCACCGCGATCAGGAAGCAGTCCGCGGGTTGAAAGAAACGGGCGTGGAAATCCACCACATCCTCGCGCCGAAGCGTGGTGATGGAGTCCTCGGTTCCTTCGGAGGGAGCCCCGTACGGATGGGACCCGAAGACGGCGGCGTGGAACCGATTTGACGCAAGGGAGGACGGGTGGGATTTGCGTTGCAGGATGCCCGCCAGACGCTGCTGGCGGATGCGATCGAGTTCTTCGTCGGGAAAAGTGGGAAAGCGAACCACATCGGCAAGCACGTCGAGGGCCTGTTCGAGGTGGGCGCTGAGAATGGTGACGCCCGTGTTGGCATGGTCCCAGGTCGCTCCTGCGCCGATAGATCCCCCCAGAAACTCGATATCCTCGACGATGCGCGTGGCACTGCGATGCCGGGTCCCCTTGGTCAGAAGCTCGGCGGTCATGGTGGCCCGACCCGGCAGATCCCCGTCGTGCCAGGAGCCGCCCCGACTGACGAGACTGACGGTGACGATGGGCAGATCATGCCGTTCGTACACGATGACCTTGAGTCCGTTGGCCAGCACCGTTTCTCCGTAATCGGGAAAGCGCACGTCTTTCGGCGGTCCCGCCACAGGTGGTTTCGAGCGATCAATCACGGTCGTTTCCATGGGCATCTGTCGTGGTTCTTTCGGTGTCAGATTCATGATTCCCGCCCCTCCTCTTCTTCATCCGGATTTGCACGCCCCCGTTCCTGCTGATCCGGATCGGGCAGCACGAAAATCCGGGCCGCCGTGTCGCGTCGAAGCCAGGTGCGCACCGAAGCCTGGATGTCTGTGGCGGACACGGCGAGATACTCGTCCACGATGCGCTCGATCCGTTGGGGATCATCGTCCACCAGTGCGAAATGCGCCAGCTTCTCGGCCCGCGCCGCCATGGTGGTCATGGACAGATAGAAGGTGGCCGCCACCCGATTGCGCACCCGTTCCATCTCCTCGGGTGTGGGACCACGCTCGGCGAGGCGTTCCACTTCCTCGAGGATCACTGCTTCGAGCTCCGCCGCGTCGTGGCCCGGATTGGCGATGGCATACACCATGAGCTGGCCGGGATCCTTCCGCGCCTCGACATAGGCGTTGGCCTGACTGGCGAGGGTCGTATCGTAGAGCAGACGCCGAATCAGCCGTGAGGATTCTCCACTGCCGAGAATGTCGGTGGCGAGATCGAGTGCAAGAAAATCCGGGTCCTGTTCCGAGCAGATACGCCACGCCACGAACACCCCTTCGAGGGGAACGGCGTCGTACATCTCGGTGCGGGCCTTCACCGCCTGCGGCGCGGCTGGGGGCAGGGTGCGAGGAGCTGAGGGCTCCATCTCCTCCTCGAACCAACGTCTCACCTTGATCTCTGCGTCCTGGGGATCGAGATCTCCGGTCAGAACCAGCACGGCATTCTCGGGACGATAATGCCGACGATAAAAGGCATACAGACGATCACGCGTGGCGTGTTCGAGATCCGCCTCGGTGCCGATCACTGTATGGCCGTAGGCCTGTCCCGCGAACAAGGCCGTGGCCACGGCCTCCTCCACCTGTCCATACGGTTGGTTGTCGATGCGCTGGCGTTTCTCTTCCAACACCACACTCTGCTGAGCGCGAAAACCATCCTCGGTGATCTCGAGTCCAAACAGGCGATCTGATTCCAGCCACAGGCCGAGTTCGAGATGACTCGAGGGAAGCACCATGTAGTAATTCGTCTTGTCTTCGGAGGTAAAGGCGTTGTTGTACCCACCCACTCCTTCGCACCATGCATCGAAGGCACCTCGCGGAACATGCGCGGACCCATTGAACATCAGGTGTTCGAGTAGATGCGCATAGCCGAATTCGCCAGGGACTTCGTCACGGCTCCCCACGTCGTAGGCAAGATTGACGCACACTAGCGGGGCCTGGGCATCGCGGTGCATCACCACGCGGAGGCCGTTGCGCAATCGAAAGGTGTGGAGATCCAGCGTCACGATTCCCTCCCTTCCGCATGGGGCAGCGTGAACAGCACCGTGGCGTTCGAGGGCTGCAGCCAGGTCCGCGCGGCCTCGGTGAGATCTGCGGCGGTCACCGACCGAATGAGAGCCGTTTCTTCGTTCATGCGCGCCGTGCGTCCATGCATGACGTGAAAGAAGTTCAGCATGTCGGCACGGGAATCCAGCGAGGCCAGGGCCATCGCGAAAGACGCCGTTTGTCGATTATGGGCCTTACGCATTTCTTCCTCGCTCACTCCCTGCTCCCGCAACTCCTTCAGGCATTCCCAGAACCGCGCTTCCAGCTCCTCCACTTCCACTCCCTGCTGAGCGGCGAGTCGGGCGATGAACAGACCCGGAAGTTCGAGTCCGTATGCATAGGTCATCACCGACTGAGCGAGACGGGTCTCGTACACGAGCCGCTTGTGCAGACGCGAGCTCTCCCCGGAGCCGAGAATGGTGGATAGCACGCTGAGTTCGAGTGCGGCGCGGGACGTGAGTTCCGGCATATGAAAGCCCACGGCGATGGCGGGCAGGGGCACGGCGTCGTACACGAAATCCCGTACCTCCACGCGCTGCACCGGTTCCCGGAGCACTGGCCGATACAGATCCTGATCCGTATTCGGAATGGAGCCGAAATACCGATCGATCAGGATGCGAACCTCCTCCGGTCGGATATCGCCGGCCACGCAGAGAGAGGCGTTCCGTGGCTGATAGTACATGGCGTGAAAGGCCTGCACCTCCTCCAGCCGGGCATTCCGAATATCGTCCATGCTTCCAATGATGGGCCAACGATAGGGCTGCACCTTGAAGGCCCGCTCGAACAGGTCCAGAATCATCGTCCCATAGGGCTGATTGTCGTAACGCGTGCGGCGCTCCTCCATCACGACATTCCGCTGGGTTTCCAGATTCTGCTCGGTCACCGCGAGGGACATCATGCGATCGGATTCGAGCCAGAGCCCCAGTTCCACCTGATGGGCGGGCAGCGTGTCGTAGTAATTGGTGCGATCGAAGGTGGTGGAGGCGTTCAGGGTGCCGCCCGCGCCCTGCACATGGGCGAAGTGACCGTTGGCCGGCACATGGGCCGATCCCTGAAACATCATGTGTTCGAATAAATGAGCGAAGCCCGTCTTTCCTTCGCGCTCGTTCTTCGAGCCCACGTGATACCACACGTTGATGGCCACGATGGGAAGATGATGGTCCTCGTGAAGGATCACATGCATCCCGTTCGCAAGTGTGTATTCCTCGAACAGGCAGGTCAGATCGGGAAGTTCGCTCCTATTTGTCGGACCCATCGACCACGTGCCAGTAGACATTGGATTTGATGGACTCGATCCAGGACGCGAGCAGACGGTTCTGCTTCACGTTTTTCGCCATGATGGAGATTTTCTGATAGTCGTCGCTCAGGTTGGGTCGATGCGGAGGCACACGGCGCACCAGCTGCACGATCGCGAAGGCATAATCCTTCTCGAAGGTCACCTTCACCGGAGTGCTTACCTGGCCCGGGGTCAGATCCTGTTGCGCTCGCTGGACGTCGGCGCTGAGCTGGTCCACATCCACCAATCCCAGAGATCCTCCGGTTTTGCGGGTGGCTTCGTCCTCGGTATAGCGCCGGGCCAGGACCGCGAAGTCCGCCCCTGCACGCGCACTGTCCCGCAGGGCGTTCAGTCTGCCGATGGCCGTACTGTCTCCCGCCCCCGTGACGTGGGGTTTGATGAGGATATGTTGCACGGTGATGGATTCTCCCTTGCGTTCGGTGAGTTTGATGACGTGAAACCCGAACTGCGTTTCCACCACTTCCGAGACTTCCCCTGGTTTGAGGGCGTAGGCCGCTTCCTCGAATTCCTTGACGAACTGTCCCCGGCGGGCGGTGCCCAGGCGGCCACCGTTCTTGGCGCTGAAGGTGTCCTCGGAATATCGCCGCGCCAGTTCCTCGAATGGAGCTCCGGCGTTGAGGGAATCGAGAAGCGACTGTGCTTTGAGACGAGCCGCCGTCTTGTATTCTGTCACCACCTTGGGATAGATGGTGAGCTGGCGCAATTCCACCTGTTCGGGAATCTGAGGAAGACTGTCCTTGTAGGTGGTGAAGAATTCTTCCACTTCACGATGGGACACCGCCACCGTTCCGAACTTCTGCGTCTGCATCTGCCGAACGATGAGATTCTTGCGAATATCCTCCCGCAGTTCGCGCTTGATCTGACTGATGGACATACCTGCGGCCTGTTCCAGCCGCTCCCGGCTGCCGTAGTTCTGCTCCAGCATGCGGATCTGGCCCTCCAACTGGGCGGTCACGTCCTCCTCGGACACCGAGACGCTGTCGAGCAGGGCCTGGGCGAGAACGAGCTTCTCGTTGATCATGCCATCGAGCAGACGCTTGCGCAGATCCGGAGTGTTTTTGGCCTCCTTGGGATTGCGCATGGACATTTGCAGAACCTTGATGTCCAGCTCGCTCTGCGTGATGATCTCGTTCCCCACCACGGCGATGGTGCGATCGATCACGCGATCGCTCTGGGCCGGAAGCAGGGTCGGAAGAAGGAGGAACAGGAATACGAAGAGAGCGCGGTGCGTCATGGGGCTACCCGAGAGGTTGGGATGCACGGTATATAGGGTGGAGGAGGGCATCGAACAAGGCATTTATTTCCCGGTGTCGGCCATCGTGCGAAGCACGTCGTCGAATTGCCTCACCTGGTATTTCTCACGCAGCTTCGCCACCCATTCCTCGCGGGCGGCTTCGAAGCGCTGTTGACGCACGCGGGTTTCGATCTCTGAACGGACCTCGTCGAAGGTCTTTTCGCGAGCGGGATCCTTTTTATCCACTCGAATCACCGACCATCCGATATCAGCCTTCAACAGGCCAGCAATTTCTCCTTCGTTCATCTTCCAGGCGAAGCGCAGCAGATCGTGGCTCTCCACCGGTTGGAGCCCCCAGGCTCCACCCGCGCGCACCAGATCCACCCGACGCGTGTGTCGCGCGGCAAGTGCTGCAAACGGACCTCCCCGACGCACGCTGTCGAGAATCGCCTCGGCCCGGCCCTTGTCGTAGAGATAAATCTCCGAGATGGCCACGCGATCGGGCCAGCGGAATTCGCTCTTCCGCGGCTCCCAAAATGCGCGAAGATCCTGCTCGGTGACCGTGATGTTCCCCATCACCATCAGACTTTCGAGGGCGGTGATGGCTGTGGACGCCACGTATTCCTTCATGATCGCACCAAACTCCGGCGAGTTCCGCTCGAGATCCCTCGCTTCGATGAGCAGAAAAATCCGATCTGCGATGAAGGCACTCATGCTGTCGAGAGAGCTGATGGTGAACTTTCGCATCTGGAGGCGCTGGTCCTTGCGGACCTCGGTAGCCAGATCCTGAATCGTAAAGGTTCGATCCGCCGTGGCCGTGCCCGGCGTTTCGGTGTAGCGGAACAACACCCATTGGCGCTCCTTGTCCGTAAAGCGCCCCATCCAGTCGGGCGTGGAAGTGGAGACCGAAGAGTCGAAACGGGCCGCGATGCGCTGATAGACCTCGGGCATCGGCGTGAATCGGTACCGTGCCCGCAAGGCTTCGGAGAATCGGGCGTATTCCACAAGAAAGCGTGTGCTCTGGTACATGCGACGAAGAATGGACCGCTGCTCTTCGTAGGTGCGGGGCATCAATTCCCCGTCACAGCGGATAATGTGGAGGCCGAAGGGAGTCCGGACGATATTCGACACGCCCTTGACCGGGAGCTCGTACAGGGCGGACTCGAAATGCGGCTCGAGATCGGTGCCGCGCTCCACCCAGCCCAGAGAACCACCCTGGGCTCCACTGGAGGAGTCCTGGGAATTCCTTCGCGCCAGTTCCTCGAATGTGGCCTTGCCCGAACGCAGCGAATCGAGAATCAAAGAGAGGGTCGCATACCCCGCCGCCGTGTCTTCGGGACTGTTGGTATCGAGTCGATACAGGATATGACTTGCCAGCAGGCGCTCGCGGTTGGGACGACGGTCGAGCAGCTTCACGATATGATATCCGATGGGAGACCGTACGCAGCGGGGGCCCACTTCCCCGACCGCGAGAGTGGCGAGCAGATTTTCGAAATCCCCCACGTTGTTGCCGGCCACCAGCCAGCCCGTGTTGCCGCGGGTGTACACCTTGTTGATGTCGTCGCTGGTTTCGAGAAGCAGGGAATCGAAATTCACGCCCGGCGTGAGGGCGGATTTCAGAATGGCCTGGGCTTTAATCATCGCGGCCATGGTGTCGACGCGTCCAGAATAGTCCCGGGTAAACCGAATGAGAATCTGCTGCGCGCGCAGCACCGATTTCCGCTGCGCATAAATCATGCGCATGCCCGGCTCGGCTAAAACCTGGTCGAGAAGGTACGGAATGGCAATCGAGGTGCGGTACTGTTGGATCTCCTCGAGCACGGAGGACTCGCGGAAGATGCCCTTTGCCTCCGCTTCCTTCACCTTCACGTGATGATCCACCATGCGGTCGAGCACACTCTTGCGATCCTCGAAGCGGGGAGGCAGAGGGCGCCCCTGCTTCTGGAAATACGCACGGTAGTCTTGTTGCGACAGGGTGTCTCCACCGATCAGGGCCAGTGGCGAAGTGGACGTGGTGGAAGAACATCCCGCCAGCAGCAGAAGGGTGCTGGCCACGGGGAGCATCCTGCGAAACAGAGAGGCGATCGAATACATGGAAGGAGTCATGAGCGTTTTACTTTTTGAACAGGTCCTTGAGAAGCGATGCATTGACAGTAACACCATAGCGGGCTTTCAGGCGATCTACCCACTCTCGCTCGAGTCGCTTCGATTCGAACTCCTGGAACTTGCTCGACACTTCGGACTGGGCTTCCTCAAAGGTCTTTTCGCGAGCCGGCTCCTTGGCCGTCACCTTGATGATCGATTTCCCATACTGGTACTTGACGGGCCCCTGCACTGCCCCCACCTCCATCGTCATGGCCAGACGACTGAGATCGTTGTAGGACACCGTCTGCATTCCCCAATCCCCCTTCTTCTCGCGATACCCAATGCGATGGGTGTTCCGTTCGGCGAGATCGGAGAAGTTCACCCCCTGACGAAGGCTGTCCAGTACCACGTTGACCAGACTGTCGTTGGTCAGGAAGATTTCGGAGAACTGCACGCGATCCGGCCAGCGATACTCGGCCCGCCGGGGAGTCCAGAACTGGCGCAGCGCGGAATCACTGACCACGACCTTGGACCACACATTGTCCTGCTCCGCCTTGAAGAGCAATACCCCTTCGCGGTACTCCCGCATCAGATCCGCAAACTCGGGATAACGGGATTCCAGATCCGCGGTCTCCTTGGCAAGGGCCTCTTTCTCTCCGATCATGGACATCAGCGAGGACAGCGACGTGCGATTGAGCGGTTGTCCCTGCAGATCGCGATTGCGTTCGATGGTGGTGACAACATCCTGTACCGTGAGGGTCTTCCCCGTGAGCGTGATCGCGGTCTGGTCTTTCACCTCCTTCGGGATTTTTCCAAACCAGCCCGCCACGGCCGTTGTCGAGGTCGTATCCACTGCACGCGCCAGGGCATCCACCGCTTCGGGCCGGGTGGTCACCTGGTATTTCTTCACCGCCTGGGTTCGGAAGGTGGCGTAATCTTCGTCATACCCAAACTGGCGATAGACGTCCTTCAGCTCTCCACGAGCCTCATCGAGACTGCGGGCGGGCTTCTCTCCCGTGAGTTTCAGAATATGGTAGCCGAACATGGACTTGACGATCCCGCTCGTCTCCCCCACCTTCAACGCATAGGCGGCATCCTCGAATTCGGGAACCACGCGTCCGCGGCCGATGGGATTGAGCGCTCCTCCCTTAACTGCGGAGGCACTGTCCTCACTGAGCGCAGTGGCCACCTCGGCGAACGACTTCCCCTGCTTCAACCGAAACTGCGCGTCGCTGATCTTCGCCCAAGCCGCCGCAGTGTCCGTGCCGGGCTCGACCCGTACGAAGATGTGACTGACCTCGAGCTCTCCGCGAGCAGGCACGCGCTCGAGCAGTTTGACTACGTGATATCCGAATGGTGTGCGAACCGGACGATCACCGACCTGCCCCGGCTTCAAACCGTACACCTGATCCTCGAAGGCCGGTGTGGTCATGCCCGCGGTAAAATAGCGCAGATCTCCACCCACGGACGCCGTTCGTGGATCCTGAGAGTAGGTGCGGGCCAGAGAGTCGAAGGGCACCCCGCTCTTGCTGAGGGCGATGACCCGCATCGCGGTGGTATAGACCGACATGGTGTCGGCCACTCCGGAGGAATCCGGCACGACACGCAGCAGAATATGAGCCACGCGCACATCCTCCTTTCTGCGCTCGTACAGGATGCCGACATTGCGGTCCACCAAAATGCGCTCCAGAAGATACGGTGTGGCAAGGCTGTTGCGATACTCGGTCAATTCCTTCTGAATCTCATCATCCTTGTCATACCCGGCATCGAAGGCGGCAAGCACCTTCAGCCGATATTTCACGAGCAAATCGAGGAACTCGCGACGCTGGTCTACCGTCGAGGTGTCGGCCGCGGCCTGTCCTCCGTTGTTTTTGATGTACTGCCGTTCGAACTCGGTGGTGGTCAACGTGTAGGATCCGATCGTGGCCAGGGTCGCATCCCCGGAACTTCCGCAGCCAAGCGTGCATAGGGCGGGAATCACGGAAACGAGCAGGAGAAGAAGGGCATGTTTCATGATGGACGGGATTCGATGTGAGACAATCGCGGAAAATTGCATGTAAAGACTGGTTATATTACGGAAGCACCGGAGGAAAAACAAGGTGAAGACACGTCCCCGACTCCACCGTGCACTCATCGGACCCGTCTCGTACCGCCTTCTCGCGTGCGCCTTCTTCCTGCATTGGAAAAGGAAGGGATCTCGCCTATTTTACAGTGATTATCGTTTCTTCCTGGATCGAGATGAAAACGTACCTCCTCATCCTTAGTACCCTCCTCGTGGTTGCCACACTCCCGATCGCGATCGTGGCGTGCGGACAGCAATCCGATGCGCAGTTGCGCGATTTCGTGAATGCCCAGGTGAAGATGCGTCCGGAATCTGAGATTCAGGACATCTACAAACTCCTGTATCAGGGAGTGTTTGGCGTCGGGCACCTGATCACGTCCGAACAGGAGGCCTTTCAAACCCTCTCCGAAGAAATGCGCGCCCTGGGCGAACCCGTTCCGGGAGAACCCCTCGTCGAGTCCTGCCTTCCCGATGGTTCCATGCTGCGCGTCAACCTGCGCCCCTTCCGCACGAAGGGCCTCGATCCCCGCCTCCTCGTGGCAGCCATGATGGAGACGGTGAAGAAGGTGAAAGCCGAACGCGTGCGGTTCGAAGCGCTGTGGAGCGATGTGGGCGACCTGATCGAAGCCCGCGAAATCGATCTGGACGTGGACGAATATCAGGCCTTTACACGGGACGTGCAGGAGCAGCAGTTTCCCGTCGTGAGCCATTCGGCTGCGTACAAGAAAGCCTATCGCCCGGCGTACCGCGTGGTGCTGAAAACCGCCTTCGATCTCTACTTTCCCACCATTCCCTGATCGGGGCAGACGATTTCGCATCGTCTTCCATTCCACCGAACACATTTTCCCGCACGATACCACGAGAGGCCGGATCACTCCGGCCTCTCGAGTTTCAGATCTCATGATCCGCTATTTCCTGAGGATCACCGCCTGGCGGACCTCGTCCCGGTACCGCACGCGGAGCACATACCATCCTGGCCCGCCATGGAGGGACGTGAGGGTCACATCCCGCACCGCGGCTTCTGCGATGGACTCACACGTTCGACCAACCTCCCGCCCGAGCGCGTCGGTAACGGTCACCTCCACTTCGCCCGGCCCGGGCACTCCTATGCGCACATGGAGTTCACTCGAGAAGGGATGCGGATACGAAGACGTGAGGGTAAACGCCGTGGGCGCGGGCAGACCTTCCACTCCGGTGGTCACGCCGTTGCCGATGAGGGAAAAGTCCCGCGTGAGGAACAAACTATCGTTCGACTCCACATGCAGGGTTGCATTTCTCTGTCCGGTATGCGAGGCGGTGAAGCGCACCACAGTAGAGGATGTTTTGTTCTGGGCAACCAGATCGGTACCGCGGGAGATGATGGCGAAATCGCTGGCGTGAGGGCCGGTGATCTCACGACGGAAGAGCCAGAGCAGCCCCTTCCCTGCATTGCCGATCAAAAGACTGTCCACCTTTGGCACGGAGATCGTTCCATTCCCGAAATTGAGGAAGGTCTTGACCACCTCGAAACGGGGAGGTCCGTCCTGAGCTCCGTGTCCGAACACCCGCGCCGTGTGCAGCGCTCTGCGCGGATCGTTACATGTGATATCATACTGGGCTTCGCGCAGTCCTCCGAACCGTGGCGTGAACGAAAAGAGGAGGGTGTCGGAACCCAGGGCCGGAATCTGGGTCCTGAGCCGCTTGAGGACGGCGAAATCATCCGCCGCTCCTCCCTGCAGAACCTGACCCTGAATCTGGAGCACCTGGGTGCCAAGATTCCGCACGATGAGGGATCTCTGCACGCTCTGCCCCACTGCCTTCGCGCCGAAATCCAGATCCTGCGTGGAGAAGGAAATGGTGGGGGCGGAGGGATTGCCACCCGTGCCCCGCAAGGTCACCATGGACGTGCCCGCACCCGGGTCGTTGCTGGTGATGACCACGCTCGCGTTCTGCACTCCCGTGCGGGTGGGCGTAAAGAACACTTCGATCACATCGGTTCCGCCAACGGGGATCTCCGATGCGCATACATGGCCGAAATGGAACTGGGAAGAATCCGAACCTGCCAGTTTCTGCGAGAGGATGGCAAGCGGCACCTGCCCCGTGTTGGAGACGAAAACCCGCATGGTCAGCGAGATTCCGATTTCCACGGTTCCGAAGGTAAGCTGCGTGGCGGACAGGGATATTTTTGGAGTGGCATTCGCTCCCCCACGGCCCCGCAACGTCACCGTCACCGTGGGCGTTTGCGGATCGTTGCTCGGAATGGTGAGGGTGGCCGATCTCTGTCCGCTGGCCTGGGGCGCGAAGCGAACCAGGATCGTGTCGGTGCCCAGGGGCGGCACCGTGGCCGCGCAGGAACGCACCAGGGAGAAATCACCCGCCTGAACGCCACCAATGGTCTGAGAACCCACCAGGAGCGGAGCGGTTCCAACATTGGCGACACGAATCATCAACACACTGTCGCGATTTCTCGGCACGGTGCCGAAGTCCAGCAACGCAGTATTCACCACGATATCCGGCAGATCCGACACCACGCCGGTTCCCGTCAGATTCACGGTGACTGCGGTTTGCGCGGGATCATCGGAGGCAAAGGAATACCGTGCGCTGCGCGCCCCCGCCTGAGTGGGCGCGAATTGGATGACCACGGAATCACGCTGGCCAGGGGCGATGGGTGTGGTGATCATGCGAATCACGGCATATTCGCCGGGATTCGTTCCCCCCAGGGCTTGAGCGGAAATGGTCAGGGGACCGGTACCGCTGTTCTGGATCACGATGGCGCGTTCAGCATAATGGCCGATCCCCAATGTGCCAAAAGCCAGACTCGACGGGGACACTGTCATTTTCGGAGCCGCCGTGCCAACTCCCGTGAGGGCGATCGTGTAGGCCGGCACAAGGGGATCCGTGGTTTCGAAGATCAGGAGGCCCGTACGATTCCCCGTCGCTGTGGGCGCGAAGCGCAGGGTCACCGTGGCCTGCTGGCCCGGATCGAGAAAGGCAGGAGGTCCCTGCGTCATCGTAAAATCGACGCCCTGGGGACCCGAGATCGTCGTCCTCGTGAACGAGAGTCTCGCTCCACCTCCGTTTCTCACGGTCACGGTACGGGTGGCGCTCTTGGAGAGCTCGATGGATCCGAAGGTCTGAGTTCCCTGGTCCGGCACGGAGGCAGTCAGACGGGGAAGCGTGGTCGGCTGAATGGTGACGGTGCCGGGAACGAAGTTCGGAATCAGACATCCGCGTCCGATGGCGAAGGAAGTCAGTTCCACCACCGTGGGGACGGGATTTCTCGTGCCATGGTCCTTCACATAAAACCGCAGACCGATGAGCGCACCCGCGCCCACAAAGCGGAGGGGGGTGGCGATCGATCCGGAGATCACATTCCCTTGCGCCGAGGCCGTGGCCTGGACGAAGGGATAGAGACTGAAGGGAACGGTGCTGACGCCGCGGAACACCAGTTTTGTGGTGTCGAATCGCACCGTGAAGGAGGACGGATAGAGATAGGACAACGGCATGGTCGTGCGCAACACCATCGGAAGAGTGATCTCCCGGTCGGGTGGTGTGTCCGCGTCCTCCATGCCCAGGGTCGCGGGAAGAAAGGTCCCGGTATTCGTGGGAGGGATGAAGTGTGTGGTCGTGGTGTCGAATCCGCCGCACACATTCACCGCAGCCAGTTCCACCAGGCGTTCCCGTCCATCCTGGCAGGTGGTCGTCCAGGAAATCCGGTTTTCACGATATCCCTCTCGGAGCCAGGTAAGGGTGGACGTGAAGGCGGACATGAGTTGTGCGGGAGTCAGGTCGACGAAGGACAGTCCCCCGGTTTCCTCCACCAAATTCTGACATGGGATCACGTCCTCGAAAAACGGCTGAAATGTCATCACACAGATGCGCACGTCGCCGGCGATGGCGGTGGCCAGAATCTCCGCCGGCACCCGCACACTTCCGTTGTCGTTGTCGTCGGTCACAAGAATCACCGTCTTGTAGATACGGGAACCCTGAGTGGCAAGCTTCTGCACGGCGGCGTGCACGGCATCCCAGCATTTCGAACTCGTGCCGGTGGCGGGCGTGGCATCGATCATGGTTTGCAGCATCGACTTGTCGGTGGTAAGGTCCACCGCCAGGGTCGTCGCGCTGTTGAACCAGTAGAGACAGGCCTGATCCTGCACCCCGTCCATGTCGTCGGCAAAGGCCACGGCAGCCTGCTTCATCGCATTACGTTTGAATCCGTTCATGCTGGATGTGGCATCCAGCACGAAGGCCACGCTGAAACGTTGATCAACCGCAGGGTTGGGACTGATGAGCAGGGGATCGGGAATGGGCATGCCGTCTTCCCGGAGACTCACCTCCATGGGCTGCTGACCCAGAGTGAGCTGATTGCCGCAGTGCACGGTGAAGTCCACCTTCACCGTGGGCCAGGTGACATGCACTCGCTTGACGGTGACGAGGGGCTGAGCGAGGGCGATTCCCATCACCCACACACACCACAGGAAAAGCATTGAGACCGCGAACGTCGGGACGCGGAAGGAATTCACATTACGCATGGGATGGCTCCTGGATTCCGGAAGGATACCTGCGATTCTACCGAAAAGTCCGAAGGATCGCAACCCGTACGCCCTGAGACATACGGAGCCCCGTGCATCTGCCCTTTGCAAAAACCTACCGATTGACGACCGGTGTCTCGATGATGATCTGCACCATGCGGCAGTAGAAGCGCCCCTCGGGGGTTTCGTTCGGAAAGAGAAGCTGGGTATCTCCCTTTCCGAGTGCCGTGATACCGCGTGCCTGCACCGATCCCCCCATCGCCTCCTTCACTGCGTCGGCACGCTGCTGGGAGAGTTTCAGGTTGTGTTCGGGATTTCCCGTGATGTCGGTGAAGCCGAGAATGGTCACCCGACTTTCGGGTTCGATGCTGGACATCACTTCACGAATGATGCCGCGATTTCGCGGCGAGAGGGTCGCCTTGTCGAAATCGAAGAGAATGAGCTTACTGCGATTCACGCGCAGGTCGCCGAGCTGCTCTTCCTTCTTCTTCTCCACCGTCAGGGAGCGTACCGTCACGTTCCGCGTCACCTCCCGTGTCTGATCCTTCCGATCGGTAACCCGAAGATGTGCCGTCAGGGACTGGGAGTTTCTCTGGAACCGCTCTCCGTCGATGGAGTACGAGGCGACCTCGGGAGGCTGGGTCCCCTGAGGCGCGGTGTACAGGAGCTCGGGGCCTCGGCGCAATGTCAGCTCCCACGAGGCGATCCCGTTTGGCGCATCGATGGCTGAACGAAGGTTGAGGGCAGAAAGAGAGGTACGATAGTCCAGCTCCTCACGACGAATGGGCGCGATGATGGCGTCGGTGTCCGAGGTGATTTCCACGCGCCGATTTTCGGCCTGACCTTCCGGAGTGTCCTGGGCCGATGGATCGGCGGGCAGGTTCCGCGACCGCACGACAATTCGATCAGGACGAATCTTCCAGACGGAGACGAAGTAGTCACGAACGGTTTCCGCCCGACGACGGGAAAGATCGAGGTTGTTCTTTTCCGGACCCTGATCGGCATTGCATCCGGTGAGCGTGATCTTCGCCCGGGGCTGGTCGGTCAGGCGCCGCCCGATGATGTTCAACATGTCTCGATACAGCGCCAGCTCGTCTCCGGTGATGGATTCCACCTGAAAACCCGCGGTCTGATCGGACGAGAGCAGATTCTGACGCAGGGCGGTTCCATCCTCGTTCTCCGCAAAGAAAACGTAGTTGAGCAAGGGATAGCGTTCCACCGTGCGAAGTTCCTCCACCACGAGTTCCGATCCGTCCGTATCCTCGTCGTTCGAGGTCCTGCCTTCGAGGGTCAGTCCCACGGTCAATCCGGCGATCACCGGAGGCGGGGGCGGGGGTGGAGGAGGCGCGACCGGCGGGGGAGGCGGTGGGGGCGGAGGCGGAGTGAGGAGCCAGGCCAGGGTAAGTCCCGCGCCGAGGGTCGTGGCTCGCCAATCGTCCCGGGTCTGCACCGTGGTCAGGGGGAAGCGCACGGAAATCTCCGGGGTCAGCACGAGATGGTCGGTCACGGCAAGATCATATCCGAGTCCCGCCTGGGCGTCGATCCGCAGCGAGGAGGCGTCCTGAATGTCTCCGTCCAGAACCGTGTGCTCGATGCTGCGGTCCATGAAGCGGGCTCCGGCGGGTCCGGTGATCCGTTCCGTCTGCGTAAAGGACTTCGAGATCGCGAATCCGAGTCCCGCACCCACGTCGAGATGGATCGGAAGGGACTCCAGCATGTACCACTGCACTCCCGGCGTGGCGATCAGATACCCGAGCCGAGCTTCGTAGGACTGATCGGCCGTGACCGGCGCGAGCGTTCCGTCACTGAGAATGCCCTGACCCAGGCGTGCGCTTCGATCGAGGGTTCCGTTCATACCATGATACCCGAGGCGGAGAGAGAACAGCAGACGATCCGACAGCGGAAGCCCGGCATATCCTTCCACCCGAAAACCAAATCCACTGCCTTCTTCGAATTCCCCACACACCGCACTGTTCTTGATCACGGAGAAGGCACCGGAATGAGATGTGAGGTGAGGGCCGAAGGACAGACCAATACGGGGATAGAGAGGACTCTGGGCATTCCCCCACAGCAGGGGAAGAAGGAACAGTCCAAGAGTCAGAGAGAGAAAACGCGAATGGCTCATGGAATCCTCCTTACTTCGACAGGAACATGATACGGTCTTCGGAATGGCAGGCACTGCGCATCCGGTACAAATAGGCCCCGGAGGGCAGACCCCCGGCTTCGAACACGAGACGATGCGTACCTGCGGACTGGATGCCATTCACCAAGACCGCCACCTCGCGTCCCATCGCGTCATACACGCGCAGGTCCACATGCGTCTCGAACCCGATCTGATACTCGATCACGGTGGAGGGGTTGAAGGGGTTGGGATGATTCTGACGCAGCGCGAAATTCCCATCCGTCTTCACGAGACGGGACCCGTTGTCCGCACAGTATCCGTCGAGCGTGAACGACCCGTCCTGTCGCGATGCCACGCGTGCCGTGCCCGAAATAAAACGGAAGGACGTGTCTACTACGATGGGCGTCTGGATTGCGTCGCCGAGCAGCACCAGAGCCTCCACCACCACCAGATTTCCCGATCCGGCGGCCAGGGCGGTTGAGCCCGAGGCTTGGAGACGGAGAGTCCCGGTCAGATGATCGTAGGTCTTGGTCACTGTCAAGCCACGGGACAGGGTGCCCTCGCTGCGCACGGCCACAGGGTACAACATGGTTCGATTGAAACGCAACGCGCCCTCCCACGCAGTGACGGAGGCACTCCCCACATCGCCATCCAGGCGCACGGGAATGTCGATGGTCTGATCCACCTGTCCTGACAACACGGGCACGGAGAGACGAGCGGTGACCACAGTCTGCTCTATACCTCGCCCTGTCACCGCAACCGCCATGCGTGCCGCGCATGGAAGGTCGGCTCCCACGATCACGGAATCGGCGTAGGTTCGGGCTTGGGCAGGACTCAATCTCACCGTGACGACCAGGGGCTGTCCCGGTCCGAGCGTGGCCGGCAATGCGGGGACCGTCGACACGAGGGACAGATCGGGATGGGTGAAGGTGATCGATGCGATGCGAACGGGATAGGGTGAGCCGTTGGTCATCGTCATCGAGGCCGTGGCGGAGCTTCCCACCAACACGTCACCAAAGGCCGGAGGTGCGCCACTGAGGGTCACGGTCACTGGTGTGACCCGTGCCGTGAGGGCCCCTTGGATCGTGAGCGGCACACCGTTGACGAGGAGTGTTGCCACGACGGACGTGGCGTAAGAGGCGGCGTTGAGAGACGGTGGCGTGAACTGCACCGTCACGTCGAGAGAATCGTTCGCCGCAATGGTGCGAGGAAGTCCCGTCGGTGCCGTGATGGAGAAGGCCGCACTGTCGGCTCCGCTTGTACGAAGGATTTCGAGCGAGGCCGATTGCGCCTGGGCGTTGTGCACGCGAATCGTGATGGTGCGGGTTTCACAAGGACCGAGGTCGCCGAAGGATCCTGAGCCGATCCAGGGGCCGTCCACCACCTGCGCCGTGGCCGTGATGCGGGTGCTGTCCGCGCAGGGTGCCGTGGTGCGCAGCACGATCACGCCCTGCCCCGCGCCCGCACTGACGGGAGTCCAGGTGAGGGTCACAGTCTGTGATCCCCCGGCCGCCACGGTGAAGGGCACCGAGGGCATGATGGTGATGCCCGAGGGAAGCGTGGCCTGGTCGTAGAGAACCGGAATGGTGCCGGCATTGGTCAGTGTCACCGTGCGGGAGGCCGGAACTCCGCGGGTCAGGGTGCCGAAGTCCACGCTCTGATCCACGGGCGTTCTCTGCATCCGTCGTTCGCCGGACAGAGGAGCCTCCACCACGGGCTGGGAGGGATCGGTGGTCGTCACCGATAGGGTGGCGGTGAGGGGGCCGTCGGGGCCCGCGCCGGGAGCACAGCGGATCTGGAACACATACGGACTACCCGAGCCCGCCAGATCGATGCGGTTGACCGGGTTGAGAATGGTGAACAACGCGGCGTCGGGTCCCGTGATCGTGCTCCCTACCAGGGTGATGGCCGCCGAGGAGGTGTTCACGAGGGTGTCGAGCAGAATGCGGGATTCGCATTGCGCGAGGGGTGGGAATTGCAGGCCCGTTGGTCGGAATTCCAGTCCCCCGTCGAGAGCGTCACCCAAGAGGATCACTCGCAGCGTGTCGGCACAGGGTTCGTCGAGAATCAGGAAGAGAGTGTCCTGTACCGCGCCCTTGCGGGTCGGAGCGAAGCGGATGTCGAGAGAGCCCAGGAATCCCTTGCGCAACACGAGAGGGAGAGGAGTAAGAAGTTGGAACTGACCCGAGCCGCCGAAAGCGGAGCGCAGGATGCGCAGGGAGTCGAGCGTGAGATTTTCTACGCTCGTCGTGCGATTCTGTGAGGTGCCCACGGGAATGGGGCCAAAGCGAAGAGTATCGTCGGCCACCGCATAATTCCGATCAGACCGCTGTCCCCTCAGGTCCAGTCGCAACACCTGCTTGCATCGGTTCGTGACGAAAAGGATGGAATCGGCAAAGGTCCCGGCCGTCCCCGGCGCGAAACGCACGCGGATGCGTTGGGTTTGATTGACGTCCACACTCAGAGGCAGGGGTGTCACAATGCTGAAGGGCGATCCCGGTGCCGTACGGACATCCACAATGTCGGGCAGGGTTCCGGAATTTCGGATCCCCACTTCCACTTCCAGAACGGAAGCGCATTTGGTCACCGCGCCGAAGTCCAGGGTATCGTCGAGCACACGGATGTCCACCAGATCTCGCTGTGCGGACAGGGGGAGTTCCAGCCGTGGCGTGGCCGGATCATCGGTGAGAAGGATGAGCTTGCCCGTGAAGGTGCCTGAGAAATTCGGATCCACGCAGATTCGCACCGGGCGGCTGGACTTCGCGGGAATCGTCACCGGAGGATTCAGGGCGGGTGAAATCGTGAACAGGTTGAGCGTCAGTTGCTCAAGGGTGACGTTGGTGATGGTGACCGGCGCATTGCCGTTGTTGACCACGAGCACGGTGTCGCAGATCACTTCGGGTGCGCAGGGATCGATCGTGAATCGAAGCTGGGAGCGATTGAGAGACAGACCGAGGGAGGTACCCATCCCTACCACCGGCACGCAGATCGTGTCGGGACAGGGGTCGGAAGTCACGACACAGAGCGTGCCCGAAAGGGGCCCCGCAACCGTGGGACGGAAGACCAGATTCAGGGGACGCGTACCGCCCGCCGCGATGCTCAGCGGCAGCGTCGGGCTGGAGGCAAAATGCAGGGCCGGGCCCGAGGGCGACAGGAGCAGCCCGATCACGGTCACCGGAGTCGTACCCAGGTTTTCGATCGTCACTCCCTGTGTCAGGGAATCTCCCAACGTCACGGCCCCGAAATCGATGGGATTCGGAACAACACGAAGCTCGGTGGACACGGTGCGTCCCTTTACCGGGAACACCACGTCGAGACTGCAGGGCATGGCCTGCACGCGTATCTGATCGGTGAAGGAGCCTGCGGCACCGGGGGAGAAGTTCACCTGGAAGGTGTGCGTCGCTCCGGGCGCGAGGGTGTCGGGCAGGATATAGCCGATGGTGAAGGGAGAACCCGGCGTGAGGGTCGTCACTGCCGTGATGATGGCCGTGGTCGTGCCGACGTTGCGAATGCGATAGGTCTTTGCGAAACCGGTTTTCACGCAGGTGACGAAGCCCCGGGTGGAATCGGAGTCCTCGACGATAATGGCCGTCACCGTTCTCTGTCCCGTCAGAGTAATCGGTGTGCGTCCTCCCGCCTTGCTGTCGTTATGAATGAGCGTCAGGGTGGCGGAGCTGGATCCAGTGGTGGTTCGGTTGAAGGCCACGAAGACTTCCACGGAATCCTTCGGCAACACGGTGACCGGAGCGGCCGGAGCGATCACCGAAAAATGAGCGGCATCGGTGCCGGTGATTTCGTAGCGGGAAATCACCAGAGCTCCATCTCCCGTATTCTTCACAAAAAAGCTCTTGACCACGCTGTCGCGGCAGGCCTGGAGCCCCAGGGCCAGGGATCCCGGCGCCACGATTGTGGGCGAGGGTTCGCTCGACACGGTCACCGGAATGCACACACTGTCCACACAGGGCTGGTTGATCTGTACGCACACCTGGGTGACGATGGTCTCGATTTTCAGTGGAGCGTATCGCACGGAAAAGGAAATGGGCTGACCCGGATTCAGGGGCTGGGGCAGAGAAGGAAGACCCTGAAGCGTGAGTCCCGCTGCGGCGGGGCTGAGTTTGATGGAGGTGACATTCACCGGGACGGTTCCGGTGTTTGTCACCGTCACTGCGGCCGAACCCTGGCTTCCGACCCCGATGCCAGAGATCACGATGGGATTGGGATTGGCGGTGAGACTGGCAGTGACTCCTCGTCCACGGAACGTGAGCACCACGGTGTCGGCGCAGGGCGCGAGAACGAGGCGATACCGCCCCTGCACCGAACCCTCGGCCTGGGGAGAGAACTGGATGTTGAGTGTGACAGTGCGACCCACGGCAAAGGGACCGAAGGGCACTCCCTGAATCGGGGGAAATACATCGGTGCCATCGATAAACTCGATGCCCGTGACCGTCACGGGAGTATCTCCGTCGTTGAGGAGATCGAGGGTCAGCTTCTTCGATGCGCCCACACAGACATCACCGAAGTCCACGGTGGAGGGAGTCGGCGTCATGTGGGTCTTCAGTCCCTTTCCCGTATAGGTAAAGAGAAGGGTATCGGGGCAGGTGGGATTGCCCGCGATGATGCGATAGGTGCCGGCTCGATTGCCCCGGGCCCCGGGAATGCACTGCAGTTGGAGCACCGTTGATCCGGACAACACGGTGCCCGTGGTGGGAGAGAGAAGGGAGACATCATTGTGGCCGCTGACGAATTGCACGTCGATCAAGGTCGGCGGTTGATTCCCCGAGGGATTCACTGTCAGTCCCTTCGTCACCGGCGCGCCCACGCAGGTATCGGGAAACACGAGACTCGAGACCGGCAAGGTGATCCCACTTCGATTGCGAACGCCGGTGATGGTGATCTGCCAGGGATTGTGGGCGGCATCGTTGCTGGCGATGATCATGCGGGTACCCGCCGGGATGGACCCGGAGAACCCGAGAGCGGGAGTCCATCGGACGCGGAAGGGCACCGACCCGCTGGCCGGAATGGTTTGCGGGAGCGTGGGCGAAACCAGGGTGAATTCCGGAGAGGTGAAGGTCACCTGCCCCGCGCCGATCACCAGGTCCCCCGTGCCGCTGTTGATGATGTCGATGTCCATCGTGGTGCTGAGCCCGCATTCCACGGTTCCGAAGTCCAGTGTCGTGGAGGTCGTGCTGATATCGGGCGTGGCGGAGGGCTGCCATTTCAATATCCAGCCCTGGGCGGATGATGTGGCGGGACCCGAGGCATAGCCGGTGTTCTGATTCACGGGGAATTGGATGCGGGTTACCGCGCCCGAGGCCCCTCCGACGGATGCGTGCTTATACCAATTCGTGCCGGCGTTACTCGTGTAATACAACGCATTGGCATCGCCCGCGGTCCAGAGCGTTTGATCGTCGAACGCGAACACGCTGTTGAGGGTGGGCGGGGACGGTGTCACCACGGGCAGAAGAGCCCAGACTCCACCTCCGTTGAGGGTCCTCTCCACTCCCCCATTGCCTCCCACCACGAATCCCACGGAACTGGATGGAAAGTGGATCCCTTCCAGACGAGGGGACCCGGATATGGCTGGCATCGCAATGGCGTTGGCTGGTCCTGCTGGTGCTGTCCAGCGCACGGCCGTCATGGTGTTGCCCACCACGAACCAATCACTGGCGCCCCCTTCGAACACTCCATACAAGCCATTGGCGGTTCCGGTGTTCGCCAGCACCCAGCTGGTGCCTCCATTCGAGGTATAATAGGCGGTGCCATTGTTCCCGACCACCACTCCTTCATTGACATTCTTGAACCGGATATCAAAAAAGCTCAAGGTCCCAACGATGCCACTGGTCCTCTGCACCCATGTATTTCCCCCGTCGGTGGATTTATAGACCTGGGCACGATCTCCACAGATAAATGCCGTGCTCGTCCCCGGCACGACGCAGATGGCCGACCAGAAGGTGACTCCGCCCAGGGTGGCCAGGGAGGGGGTGAAATTGGCGGTATCCACCACTCTCCACACGGGATCTCCGAGGTTCTTTTTCAGCACTCCCGAGATTCCCCCGGGATTGGGAGAGATGGACATGCCGCCCGCGGCCAGACCCTCGTCGTCGTTGAACATCGCCACGCCCCAGAGGTTCGGCACGGGACGTTCGATGGTCTCCCGGACCCATTGCCCGGCCTGGGCCCAGAGGGTGAGGGGACAGAACAGGAACACGAGAAGCAGACGGCGGGTGGTCATGCACAAACTCCATCGGAATGGGGACAAGGGAGGGAAAAATATCCCCAAATGCGATGCAGTTGCAAATGGAAGGAAAACTCCGCACATTCATTCGTACCCTCTCATGCGTACAAACCTCCCTTTGTCCTACCCTCAATCGATTTTCAGGAGTACATATGACTCACGAACAACTCCAGCAATGGCTGGATGCGTACAAGGAAGCCTGGGAGAACCGGGACGTGGACGCGGCGGTGAATCTCTTTGCCGATAATGCCACCTATCAGGAAACCCCCTACGATTCTCTGCTCAAAGGACGGCGCGACATCCAGGATTACTGGGCTCGGGTTCCCAAGGAACAGGATCAGGTGCGTTTCACATACGAAGCCCTCTATGCCGGTCCCGACCAGGGCATCGCGCGCTGGTGGGGTTCGTTCAATCGCATTCCCTCCGGCAGTCACGTGGAACTCGATGGCGTGCTCATCGTCAAGCTCGATGCCCAGGGAAAATGCTCCTACTTCCGCGAGTGGTGGCATCGCCGTGAAACCGAAAAGGGCGTCATTATCTGATCCCTTCGCCCTCCCCCATTTCTTTCCATTCTTTCCCGAATCCACGATGCGTACATTTGCATCGTGGATTTTTTTATGAACCGTCAGGGCCTCCCCATGCAACGCAGGAAGATCTTTCCCCTCATCCTCATGGTCCTTATCGCGGCCGGCATTCTGCTGGTGATCACTGCGAAATTCCTCACGGACCTGTGGTGGTTCCAGAGTCTTCATTTCGAAGACGTGTTCTGGACGACGTATGAAACGGAATACGGACTCTGGGTGGTGGGCTTCCTCACGGCCTTCGTCGTGCTGTACGGCAACGTGGCCCTTGCCTTTCGCGCCTCCTCCCCGGTGGTCTTCTACGAGCAGGTGGCGGCCGTTGTCACCCAGGCAGGGAAGTACCTGCGCATCCTGTTCATGGGCATCGCCGTCATCCTGTCCTTCATCTTCGCGTCGATGCTCAGTTCCTCCTGGATGGAATACCTCCAGTTCCTCCACGCGGAGTCCTTCGGTGTTCCCGATCCCGTGTTCGGAAACGACGTTGGATTCTATGTCTTCTCTCTTCCCTTCCTGCAGACGGTGCGGTCCTGGCTCCTGGGGCTCACGGTGTTCAGTGCCATCGGCGCCTTCCTGGCCTACCTGCTGCGCAACACCATCGCCGTCGGTCCCCGGGAATTTCGCCTCCTCGACCGGCCCCGCCGGCACTTCGCCATCCTGGCCTCCCTCTTCCTCGCCCTGGTGGCCCTGGGCATGTGGTGGGGGCGCTACGATATCCTCTTTTCCACCCGCTCGGCCGGATTTTTTGGCGCGGGCTACACCGACATCCATGCCCAGCTTCCCGCATCGTGGATAGAAACCGCCCTTACTCTCCTTGCTGCAGGGATGGTGGCGTGGACCCTCCTCGCCGGACATCTCCGCCGCCTCCTGCGATTCGGCGTGATCTATGTCGCTCTCATGATCATCGTGGCCGCCATCTATCCTTTCGCGATCCAGAAGTTCATCGTCACCCCCAACGAACAGAGCAAGGAAACGCCCTACATCGCACGCAACATTGCGATGACCCGACTTGCCTACGATCTGAATCACATCGAGGAAAAGGACATCAATCCACAGAACACCCTCACGGCCACCCAGCTTGCCGAAGATAGTGTCACCCTGCGCAACATCATGCTCTGGGACTATCGCCCCCTGGCCAGCACTCTCGACCAGCTCCAGGTGATTCGTCTGTACTACGAGTTTCCCGATGTGGACATCGACCGATATCACCTCGGAGCCCAGGGCTATCGCCAGGTAATGCTCTCGGCGCGCGAACTCAATCAGGACAAGCTTCCCGCCAATGCCCAAACCTGGGTCAACCAGAAGCTCGTGTACACCCATGGCTTTGGCGTGGGCATGAGTCCGGTCAATGTGGTCACCGAAGAAGGCCTCCCCGAGTTCTTCGTCCGAGACATCCCTCCCGTTTCTCCCGTGGGCATATCCATCACGCGGCCGGAAATCTACTTCGGAGAAAAGACCGAGGGGCATGTCATTCTGAAGGGGAACATCAAGGAATTCGACTACCCCATGGGCGATCAGAATGTGATGACCACCTACCGAGAGGATGCGGGCGTCCCGACGGGATCCCTGTTCCGTCGCCTGCTGTTCGCGATCCGATTCAGCGAGCTCAACATGCTCATCTCGGGCTATGTCGCACCAGAAAGCCGCATCCTGTTCCATCGCGCCATACAGGATCGGGTTTCCACCATTGCGCCCTTTTTATCCTACGACCACGATCCGTACATGACCGTCTCCCAGGGCCGTCTGTACTGGATCTACGACGCCTATACCACCACCTCGGCGTTCCCGTATTCCAAACCCTACGAAGGCGAGTTCAATTACATCCGCAACTCGGTCAAGATCGTGATCGACGCGTACAACGGGCAGACCACGTATTACGCCTTCGATCCGAAGAGCGACGCCATCCTTCGCATGTACATGCGCATCTTCCCCACCCTGTTCAAACCCATCGCGTCCATGCCCGAGGATCTTCGCGCCCACGTGCGCTATCCCCAAGATCTGTTCGATGTCCAGGCTTCCATGTACGCGACCTACCACATGACCGATCCTCAGGTGTTCTACAACAAGGAGGATGTGTGGAACATCGCCAATGAGAAACAGGACAACCAGGTGATTGCCATGGAGAGCTATTACACCATCATGCGACTGCCGGGAGAAAAGAAGGAAGAATTCATCCTCATGCTTCCCTACACGCCAAACAAACGGGACAACATGATGGCCTGGCTCTGCGCCCGCAGCGACGGGGAGCAGTACGGAAAGCGTCTGGTGTATAAATTCCCGAAGCAGGATCTCACCTACGGACCCATGCAGGTGGCTTCCCGCACCGATCAGGACCCGGTGATCTCCCAGCAGCTCACGCTTTGGAATCAACAGGGCTCGAAGGTCACGCGAGGCAATCTCTTGGTCATCCCCATCAAACAGGAACTCCTCTACGTGCAACCGGTGTACCTCCAAGCCACCACCGGAAAGCTCCCCGAGCTGAAACGCGTGATCGTATCGTTCGGCAACCGCATCGCGATGGAACCTACCCTCGACGAGGCCTTGCTCCGGGTCTTCGGCGCGGCCACGGCTCCCACGACAACCGTCGCGTCCTCATCGGGCTCTCCCACTCCACCCACTTCCACCGCGCCCTCCCGCTCCCTTCGCGATCTCGCGCGCGAGGCCTCCCGCATTTTCGAGCGAGCCCAGCAGGCATTGAAGGAGGGAGACTGGACCCGCTATGGGGAAGAGCAGAAACGGCTGAGACAGGTTCTGACCGAAATGCAGACCGGCGCGCGTTAGTCGCGCACGTGGTGCTCCATCGCCTCGGGCAGGACGATGGACCATTCCACAAATCCCCCGTATTCCCCATCCTCACCGAACCAGGGCGCCTGATAGATCATCTTCCGGCGCCCGTTCTTTTCGATGGTGTAGCAGTGGGATCGACGCTGGGCGATCATGTCCCGCAACAAGGCCCGCGATTCGGCGCCGTGGCACTCGAACAGGTTCTTCCCCACGAGCGCGGCTCCTCCCTCGTTGGCAAAGACCTCCTCGGCGGCACGGTTCATGGACACGATGATGCCCTCGGCATCGCACACGGTGACGGCGGCAGGAAAATGCCGCACCCATTCCAGGGGATTTTTCATACTTTCTCCATGGTAGCTGCGAAAAGCGGATGTGATTCCGCGACACGCAATCTCCGATTTTTTACGCCTTCATCCACACCATAAAAATCTCCATGCGTCGACTCTTCGCACTCCCCATCTTCGCGTTCCTGCTCTTTTTTCGCCCGGCACCCCTTTCCGCCCAATGGCCCGACCACTGGGACTCCCCCTTCGAGGGCGTCTGCGTCCTACTGGATCCCACGACGGGACGAATCGAATCCACCAGCGACTCCCTGGCCCTCCTTCGCCACTCCCCCTGCTCCACGTTCAAAATTCCCAACTCGATGATCGCCCTCGAGCGGGGAATCATGAAGGACACCACGACGCTCCTGCGCTGGGACGGCGTGAAACGCTGGCTCCCGGTGTGGAATCAAAACCACACCCTCAACACCGCCTTTCGCAATTCCGTCGTCTGGTTCTATCAGAAACTCGCCCGCCGCATCGGATCCTCGTCCTATCGCCACTGGCTCGCCGCGTTCGACTACGGCAATCGCGACATCACGGGGGGACTCGACCGCTTCTGGCTCGAGTCCTCACTGGCGATCTCTCCTCTCGAACAGGTCCGCTTCCTGGAAAAATTCTGGAACAATACCCTCCCGGTATCTCCGCGCACCCGAGACCTGACCCTCGATCTGATGCGTCACGATGGACCGGGGCCTTCCACGCTGTACGGAAAAACCGGCTCCGGCCGCCTGTCCGATTCCACGGACCAGGGCTGGTTCGTCGGTTTCGTCACCGGGTCCTTCGGCACCCGCATCTTCGCCGTGTACATCTCCGGCCCCAAGGCCTCCGGCGCCCTGGCCCGCGAACGAGCCGTGGCCATCCTGCGGCACCGATCCCTCCTCCCCTGACCTTCACCCTTTACCCTTTACTCTTCACCCTTCCAGATCCGATCCTTCACTCCCGCTCCCTCGAATCCCTTTCTTCTCAGCCGACACGACTCACACACTCCGCAGGGTCGTTCCTCGCCCGTATAACAACTCCAGCTCCGATCCAGGGGCGCGCCGATCTCCACCCCCAGCCGAACGATCTGGGCTTTGGAGAGATGAATCAGCGGCGTGTGGATGCGCAGAGGCCTTTCGTACTTGGTGCCGGTTTCGATCACCTGCTGGAAGGCCTGGTAGAATGACTCCCGGCAATCGGGGTATCCGCTTGAATCTTCCTCCACGGCCCCCACGAACAGGGCCTCGGCGCCCAGCACCTCCGCCCAGCTCACCGCGATGCTCATCATGTTCGCATTGCGAAATGGCACATAGGTGTTGGGAACGAGGGATCCCGATTCGGTGTCCGGCACAGGAATGGACCTGTCCGTCAGACTCGATCCCCCGATCCGGGCCAGATGCTCGATACTGATCACGAGCCGCCGTTCGACGGGCACGTGGTAATGATCGGCGATGTCGTGAAAGGCCCGCAGCTCCCGAGCTTGGGTCCGTTGCCCATAGTTCACGTGCAACAGGGCAACATCAAATTCACGCGCCGCCAGTCCCACGCACACGCAGGAATCCATGCCCCCGCTGGCCAGCACCACCGCGAGAGGGCGGACCTCCGTCTCGGATGCGTGAGGATCAGGCACGAGGAGCATACCCCTCCTTACGATACTCCACTTCCACCAGAGAGTGAATTCCACCCCTCGTGTTGAATCTCCCGCGCACTTTCATGAAGCGCGGGTGACAGACCGCCACCAAGTCGTCGAGAATCTCGTTGATGCAGGACTCGAAAAATATCCCCTTGTTGCGAAACTCGAGGAAGTAATACTTCAGACTCTTGAGTTCGATGCAGATCTCATCGGGAATGTAATACACTTCGATTGTGGCGAAATCCGGAAGACCGGTCATGGGACAGACCGACGTGAATTCGGGATTGACGTGCGTGATCTCGTAATCCCGATGTGGGTATTTGTTGGGAAAGGTTTCGATAACGGCCATGTATCCTCCAAACGGTATCAGACCCCGCGCTGATCGGGATCCCAAATGTATTTGTGCATCTGTAATTGCATGCGCACCGGCAGGCGGTCCCGCAAGATCCACTCCGCGAGTTCCCGGGGGTCCAGGAGTCCGAAGGCGGGAGAGAAGAGAATCCCGGCCGTGATGCGCTGTTCCTGGATCAGATCCCGGGCCCACAGGTAATCCTCCACGTCGGACAGCACGAACTTGACCTCGTCCTTTCCCGTGAGGAGCTGAAGATTCTCGAGACGATTCATGCCGTCCATGCCAGAGCCGGGACACTTGACGTCCATGATGATGGACACACGCACATCCATGCCCTCCACGGACACGTGTCCCCCGGTCTCCACCGCCACATCATACCCCTCCTCGCACAGGGCGGCGATCAGATCCATCCCTCCCTCCTGTTCAAGCGGTTCCCCACCCGTCACCTCCACAAAGGGACATTCATAGGACGCGACCTCGGCCAGGATCTCTGTCCGTGTCAGGTTTCTCCCCCCCTCGAAGGAGAGGGCATATCCGGTATCGCACCACGTGCAGCGCAAACTGCATCCCTGGAGTCGCACAAAGACACAGGGCAATCCGGCACGACGTCCCTCGCCCTGGATACTGTGGAAAATCTCACTGACCGAGAATGACGAATCAGCGGTCATGGGAGACCTCCTCGATCATCTGTTTCGTGCGGTGTTGGCGATACACGAACATCGACGCGACAATGCGCTCCACCACGAGACGCCCCGCAAGCCGACCCAACGTCCCGAAGGGCAGGACATACTCCACACGATCGGTCAACCGAGTGCCCATGGGGATCGCGGAAAAAATGCGACGCTGAATCCACTGCCGAAAGGGCCCCTTCTCCATCCGATCGGTGAGACGATGCGGGGAATCCACTTCATCGAACACCATCCTCCAAGTCTGTGCGACGAGCGGCAGGGGACGAACCCGTAGCTCCACCACGGCCCCGGGCTTCATCTCCTCCCAGTGCAGGAGAGTGACGGACATGGAGGACGGTGTGATCCGCTGGAGGTTGTGGGGATCGCAATGGAAGGCGAACACCGTTTCGACCGGCGCGGCAATGTCCACGGATCGCTCGTATGTGAATACCCGATTCATCGCACGACGATGTTCACCAACTTGCCCGGAACCGCGATCACCTTCACGATGGACTTGCCCTCCAGGAGCGCGGTCATACGGGGATGCTCCCGGGCCTTGACTTCGAGAGCGGCGGCATCGAGATCCCGTGCCACGAGAAGGCGATCCTTTACCTTGCCGTTGATCTGCAGGACGATCTCCACCTGCTCATCTTCGGTCAGGTGCGGATCGTACTCGGGCCAGGACTCGTACGCAAGCGTGTTGTCATGTCCGAACATCTTCCACAGTTCCTCGGCCAGATGGGGCGCGAAGGGTGCGAGCAGCAGAAGGAAGGGCTCCATCACAGCGCGGGGACGCGGGTTCCGCTTATTCATCTCGTTGACGAATATCATCATCTGCGAAATCGCCGTGTTGAAGCGCAGAACCTCGATGTCCTCTCCCACCTTGCGCATCGTCTTGTGCAGGAGGCGCAGCACGTCCTCCTCAGGTGCGGCATCGGTGATGGTCGGATCCAGGCGGGGCGTTTCTCCTTCAGCGTCGTCGGCCACATAGAGTCTCCACACGCGATTGAGAAAACGATGCACGCCTTCCACGCCCTGAGTACTCCAGGGCTTGACCTGTTCCAGGGGACCCATGAACATCTCGAACAAACGCAAGGTGTCGGCTCCGTATTCGCGAATCACGTCGTCGGGATTGATGACGTTGCCAAAGGACTTGCTCATCTTCCGTCCGTCCTCGCCGAGGATCATGCCCTGATTGACCAGACGTGCGAAGGGCTCCTTGGTGCTCACGGCGCCCAGATCGTACAGCACCTTGTGCCAGAAGCGGGCGTAGAGCAGGTGCAGCACGGCATGTTCGGTGCCGCCAACGTACAGGTCCACCGGGCCCCAGTACGATTCTTTTTCCTTGTCGCAGAAGGCGGTGTCATTGTCCGGATCCATGAAGCGCAGATAGTACCAGCAGGATCCGGCCCACTGAGGCATGGTGTTGGTCTCGCGGCGGGCCGGGGCCCCGGTAGCAGGATCGGTGGTGTTCACCCATTCCACGATCGTGGCCAGGGGGGATTCCCCCGTTCCACTGGGTTTGTAGGACTCCACCTCGGGCAGGGTGACCGGAAGGAATTCCTCCGGCACCAGGGTATGGGTTCCATCCTCATGATGCAGGATCGGGAAGGGTTCACCCCAATAGCGCTGCCGGGAGAAGAGCCAGTCCCGTAGCTTGTAGTTTACGGTGCGCTTTCCGAGTCCCTTTTCCTCCAGCCAGGCCGTCACCGTGTCGAAGGCCTCGCGATACCCCATGCCGGAGATGAAGCCGGAGTTCACCGACACGCCATGCTCGGTATCGGTATGCGCGGCGTCCTGCACGTTGCCCCCCGACACCACTTCACGAATCGGCAGATCAAAGCGGCGCGCGAATTCCCAGTCCCGCTCATCGTGGGCGGGCACGGCCATGATGGCCCCCGTTCCGTAGGTGGCGAGCACGTAGTCGGCGATCCACACGGGAATTTCCTCACCATTCACGGGATTGACGGCGCGGGCTCCGGTCCACACCCCGGTCTTCTCTTTGTTCAGTTCGGTGCGTTCCAGATCGCTTTTCCGTGCGGCCGAGTCCCGATAGTGGTGCACGGCCTCTCTCTGGTCCTCGGTGGTGATGCGATCCACCAGGGGATGCTCGGGAGCCAGCACCATATAGGTGGCGCCCCACAGGGTATCGGGCCGGGTGGTGAAAACCCGGATTACGTCGTCGGTGCCAAGGAGGGCGAAATCCACTTCCGCGCCCTCGCTCCGTCCAATCCAGTTGCGCTGCATTTCCTTGAGACTCTCCGGCCAGTTCAGCTCATCCAGGTCGCGCAGGAGACGTTCGGCATAGGCGGTGATGCGGAGCATCCATTGGCGCATGGGTTTGCGCACCACCGTATAGCCCTTTTCCACCTGCTCGGGCACTTCCTCGTTGGCCAGGACCGTCCCCAGTTCGGGACACCAGTTCACGGGCACTTCGGCGATGTAGGCCAGTCCCCGCGCATACAATTGCGAGAAGATCCACTGGGTCCATTTCACATATCGCGGGTCGGTCGTGTTCACCTCCCGGCTCCAGTCGTAGGAGAATCCGATCATCTTGAGTTGACGGCGGAAGGTGTCGATGTTCTTCGCGGTCGTGATGGCCGGATGGGTGCCCGTCTTGATGGCGTACTGTTCCGCCGGTAACCCGAAGGCATCCCATCCCATCGGATGGAGCACATTGAACCCCTTCATCCTTTTATACCGGGCGATAATATCGGTGGCCGTATACCCTTCCGGATGTCCCACGTGCAAACCCGCGCCCGAAGGGTAGGGAAACATATCGAGCACGTAGTATTTCGGCTTGGATCGATCCTCGGTGGTACGGAACACCTGATGGTGGTCCCAATAGGCTTGCCAGGCAGGTTCGATGGTGGTAAAGGGATAGCGCATGTGGATCTCGAAATCGGTGGTTCTCAATAGCTTTGAAAAATACGGTCTCGCGAAAGGGCGAGCAAACTCCCTCCTTCTCCCTTTGCTCTTTACCCTTCACTCTTCTTGATAATGTCCCTTCTTCGTGCCATGTTCTTACAAACTGCATTCCCTATGTATGCCTCTGGACCCCACCCGGAACAGATAGAGGATCCGACAATGATACTTGGCCTGATCCAAAACATCGCTCTCCTCGTCGCCATCGGCTATATCTGCGATTTCTTCTGGAAGAAGGAGCAAAACACGCAAACGCTCTTCGAGCGGATTATCGCGGGACTCCTCCTGGGAGGCATCGGCATCGTGATCATGATGACGCCCTGGGTTCTGGTGCCAGGCATCGTCTTCGACGTGCGCAGTGTCATGCTTGCGGGCGCTGGATTGTTTTTCGGCGGGATTCCCACCCTCATCGCCATGTCCATCACCATCCTCTATCGATACTCTCTGGGAGGAGATGGTGTGTGGATGGGTATGGCGGTCATCCTGGTCTCGGGGAGCATCGGACTGTTCTGGCGCGCCCTTCGCCCACCCTGGAAGAGTACCCGCTTGTTTCTGGATCTCGTCATTCTCGGCCTTCTGGTCCATGTCGCCATGCTGGCGTGTGTGGGACTCATCCCTGTCGAGCGTGCGATTCATACCTTTGAGTCGATCGTGATTCCCACCCTCGTGATCTATCCCATCGGATTCGTCATGTATGGGTATTTCCTTTCCAGTAGAATCCGATACTGGCAGACCCGAAGGGATCTGGTGCGCAGTGAGGAACGGTTCCGGGAAATCATCGAGAATTCCCGGGACATTCACTATCGTCAGAATTATGAAACCTGGGAGATCGAATATATGAGCCCGTCCGTTGAACGGGTTCTTGGATATACGTCCGAGGAAGTATGCGCGATGTCGATCGAGCAGCACCGAGAGTGGTTTCATCCGAACGATCTCGCGTTGTTTGCGGAGTTCAAGTCCGATTTACTCGCGGCTCGAAAGGAGAAGGGATTCATCGAACTCGAGTTCCGTATGTTTCATCGCAATGGGGATCTTCGATGGATTCATGGGCACTACACGGTACAAGACGGGCGTCATGGAGAACCCGTCGCGGTGCTGGGGCTCCTTCGGGACATCACAGAAAGTCGGGAGCAACAGAACGCCCTCCGGAAGAGCCTCACGGAAATCGAGCGCATCACGACGAACAGTCCCAATGTGATTTGGAAGACGAGCCTGACCACGGAGGGACAATTTTTCGACTCGTACATTTCGCCCGGGATGGACGATCTTCTGGGTCTGCCGACGGGGAGCATCAGCAACGACCTCATGAATTTCTTTCAGTACATTCATCCGCGTGATCGGGAGCGTGTACACCAGACCGTGCTGGAATCCATCGAGACGCCAGGGAAAACGGTGAACGCGGAGTATGAAGTGCGACGCGGGGATGGAAAATCCGTCTGGCTTCTCAGTAGCGGAAGAGTGTATGACGAAGATGGAGTCCTGACCTCCTACGGCTACACGGTGGATATCACGGAGCGGCGGGAGGCGAATATCGTGATTCAGCGCAGTGAAAGACGTTTCCGCAGCTATGTGGAAAGCGCCCCGGACGGGATCTTCATTACCAACGGAAATGGCACCATCACGGAGATGAATGAGGCCGCGATCCGACTGATGGGGGCATCCCGAGAGCAGCTTCTTGGGAAGAGCCTGGACGAGATGATCGCCAATCGCGACATGGAAAACGCGCTCAACGCTCACAAGAACCTAATCGAGAACGGACACTACTCGGGCGAGATCCTCTTCGAACGCGCGGATGGCAATTTCTTCTATTCCCTGCTGGACGCGGTGCGAATCGACGAGGATCAGATCCTCTTCTTCGTCAAGAACATCGACGACATCATGCGTACGCAGGAGGAACTCCGGGCCGCAAAGGAAATGGCCGAGGAAAGCGACCGGCTCAAGAGCACCTTCCTTGCCTCGATGAGCCATGAGCTACGCACTCCCCTCAATGCCATCATTGGATTCAGCGATCTCTTCGAACCCGAGATGAGTTCCGTGGATATCATGCGCTATGCGCAAATCATCAACGACAGCGGCAAGCACCTCCTCTCCATCATTGAATCCATCTTCGACATCGCCCTCCTGCAGAGTCACGAGGCACGCATCGAACCGGTGCAATTCAGCACGGGAGAGCTCTTCGCCCAGGTGAGTGAATACCTGGCCGTCGAAATCCGCAAGCAGGGCAAGGAACACCTGTTCACGACCCTGCGCAGTGACGGGGATATGCTCCTTGAAACGGATCGCACGCGAGTCATCCAAGTACTTCGCAATCTGCTCAGCAATGCCGTGAAGTTCACTGCCTCGGGTTCCATCGAATATGGATGTCACGCCGAAGGAGAGGACATCACATTCTTTGTGCGCGACACGGGCATCGGGATTCCTCGGGACAAGCACAACCTCGTCTTCGAGCAATTTCAGCAGGTCGACAACCAATTCAATCGAACCCATGGAGGCGTGGGGCTCGGTCTTGCCATCTGCCGGGAAATCGCCACGCTCCTGAATGCCGAACTCCACCTTGACAGTGAAGACGGAGCCGGCACCACGGTCTCCTTCCGCATTCCGGGCATCGTACGGGGCCTCGCCACTCCTCCTCCACCCTCCGCGCGTCCCACCTATCCGGACTTTCACGGCGATACGGTGTTGCTCGTGGACGACGTCGCCGAGAATCTGGCCTTCCTCGTCTTTCTCGTGCAACGCACTGGCGCCGAAATTCTCCGCGCCACAAGCGGCGAGGAAGCCGTGGAGTGCGTCCACCGCCATCCCGAGATTTCCCTTGTTCTCATGGACATCAAGATGCCTGGCATGAACGGCTACGAAGCCACTCGTGCCATCCACGCCGTTCGCCCCGATCTCCCCATCATCGCACAAACCGCCTTCGCTCTCGGAGGAGATGCGGAAAAGGCCCGCGATGCCGGTTGCATCGATCATGTTACCAAGCCCATCCGCCGAGATGATTTGTTGCGAAAAATGGGAAGGGTGCTGGGGCGGGAGTTGTAGGAAGTCCCCTTCCTTCACTCTTCACACTTCACTCTTGACAAACAAAGCCCTCCACAAGGAGGGCTTTGTTCTTGGTACTCCCAACGGGATTCGAACCCGTGTTTTCACCGTGAAAGGGTGGCGACCTAGGCCTCTAGTCGATGGGAGCATTCTCGATGCGAGCATCGAGTTTTCAATTATACGTCATCACGAAAAAAAAAACAAACGCTAGTGCAGCCGCCTCACCAGGGCTTTCAACCGAAGAACCCATACCATCCACACGGCCTCGCGCACGATTTTTTTAGACATCTTCGACACCCCGGCCAAGCGGTCGATGAAGATGATGGGAATCTCGTGGATAGAAAACCCCTTCTTCCAGGCTTTGAAACTCATTTCGATCTGAAAGGCGTAGCCGTTGCTCTTGACCGCGTCGAGATTGATCGAACGCAGCACGGCGATTCGGAAACACTTGAACCCACCCGTGCTGTCCTTCACGGGAAGACCGGTAATGATACGCGTGTAGACATTGGCGAAATAACTGAGAAGAAGCCGCTTCATCGGCCAGTTAATGACGTTGACGCCCTTGATGTAGCGGGACCCCAGGACCAGGTCGTGGGTCTGAATCGTGTCCAAAAACGCCGGGAGCATTTTCGGATCGTGGCTGAAGTCGGCGTCCATCTCGAATACGTAGTCGAATTCGTGGGCGATCGCGTATTTGAAGCCGGTCACGTAGGCCGTGCCAAGCCCCATCTTCCCAGACCGCTCGAGGAGATGAATGCGAGGCTCGGCCCCCATCATGTCCTTGACCGCGTGGGCCGTACCGTCGGGAGAATTATCGTCCACCACCAGCACCTCGAGCCGGGGATCCTGCTCCAGCACGGCGGGGATGATCCGTGTGATGTTCTCGATTTCGTTGTAGGTCGGAATGACGACCAGGGCACGTTCCACAGGGACTCCAATAATGATCACCTTCCCGCAGAAGGCGGGAAAGGTGAGAAAATACGATGCCACCCCATGAGGGGCAACACCGTTACCAGCACCAACGCCCGGCGAGGGAGAAAAGGTGACTGTCTCGCCCCTCCGCTCCGGGCATCCGGTGCCGCTGGAATTCCCAGCCCGCTTCGAACACGAGCTTGCGAATAGGCTCCACCTGCACGCGGAGAGAGACCGTGGAGAGCGTTTCGCGAGGACCCTCCAGAAACGGCGCTGTCTGACTGTCCCGCCCTCCAACGTAGCGATCGCGAAGGTCTCCCCCATGGTTGACGAGCAGGGTGCCGTCGGCGGCCACTTCGTTGCGCCCGTGCCGCATATGGCGCAATACCATCTGCACGCTCGTTCGCGCCCCGAACCAGTGCCGATACCGCAGCATCCAGAGATCGCTGTTGGGGGGCTGATCCAGCCCCAGGAGCACTCCTCCGTTCGTGTATTCGTTGTTGCGGAACACATGACTAAAGGTGTACGGCTCTACCCGCGTGTACTCGAGTGCCACGTCCCCGTCTCCCCCCCAAGTGCTCACCATCCCGAATTGCCACGCGAATTTATTGCCGAACCAATCCGTGCCCAGCTTCGCGAAATCCACATCGTCGATGAGCCAGGCCACATGCGCCTGAAGACCGGGAAGGAACAACGTCGTCATATCGAAGCCCAGGAGGGGATTGTCCCGGTCTCCCCCGCTGTGCTCGGCACTCTTGAAAAAGTTGACGGGATTCAGATATCGAAAATCGAAGGTCCGCTCGCTGTACACCACGGCTTCGGTAACACCCAGTCTCACGACGCCCGCCAGATCTCCCTCGAGCCGATGCATCGCGACGTACTTGTCTCCGAAGGCGGGACGGAAGTTCTCCACCGTATCCCGTTCTCCAAGCAGGGATCCGTGCAGGAACCAGAATCGCAGTCCACCGAAATGCACGTGAAGCCGAATCGCGTCGAAGTTCTGGGCCGTGCCTCCGAAAATGGTCCGTCCGCCCAGCCCCGTACCGGCAAGCACCGTTTCGCGGCCGAGACTGGCCGAGCCCCAGCTCCATCGCGCGCCGACGTAGGCCTCGGTGAAGTCGAAGAAGTCCCGGTCCAGATCGTTGAAATTCACGTTCTGCCTCAGCCAGGTGTCCATGAGCGCCACGCTCTTGTCTCCGAAACTTTCTCCGTTGGTGGCCTGCAGTCCGTACCCCACGAATCCACCCAGGGTGCCGCGGAACCGCCCTCCCACCTGCCCCAGGGTCACTCCCGCACGATCTCCGTCCCGAAGAAGCATCCGATGCTCCAGCGATGCCAGTGCCTCCGCGTACAGGGTGGACTGACGATCGGCCGTGGCCGCCGTGATGAGGTATTTCTCCGCGTCGTCACACACTCCGCTCCGTTCGGCCTCCGCGCCCGTCGCAAGGAGCACCGCGGGTCGGGAGGTGCCTTCGGACTCCCGTACGAATTCATCGAGGTAGCGCGAAAGCAGGGCCGCGTCCGTTTCCGAATACACGAGCCCGGCGTCCCTCACCTTTCGCAATAAGGCCACCACGTCCGCACGATCGAGAGGGAGAAGGTTCGGCGAGAACTCCCGCACCACGCCCCTCACCTGCATGCGACCTAAAAAATCCATCACGGGATGACGGGCCGGCACATGCTCGGCCTGAGCCCAGAGCTGAGGAAGTCCCAGACTCCAGACAACGAGAAAAATCGTGACAAGGCGTCTCATGCCTGCCCCTTCCCGGCGATCATCGTGTACACGGTGCTGAGGAGAATCTTGAGGTCCATGCGCAGACTCAGATTCTCGATATAGAACAGGTCGTATCGCAACTTGGCCTTCACATCCTCGATCGTCTGATCGTACCCGTACTTCACCTGGGCCCAGCCGGTGATGCCGGGCCGCACGTTGAGACGCCGACGGTAGAGGGGAATTTCCTTAATGAACTGCTCGACGAAATAGGGGCGCTCGGGCCGGGGACCCACCAAACTCATGTCCCCCTCCAGCACATTGAAAAACTGGGGCAACTCGTCCAGATGGGTCTTCCGCAGAAAGCGTCCGAAAGGAGTCACCCGGGGATCATCCTTCTGGGCCCACTGTGGACCACCGCGCTTCTCCGCGTCGGTGTACATCGTGCGAAATTTGTGGATCCAGAACACCTTTCCATCCTTGCCGACTCTTTCCTGTCTGTAAAACACGGGACCCCGACTGGTGAGCTTCTGACCGAGGGCGATGAGCAAAAAGAGAGGACTGCCCAGCACCAGGGCCAGGAGGGAAACGGTGACGTCCAACGTCCGCTTGACGAATTCCTCCCAAGGCGCCATGAGCTGGGGCGTGACCTCGATGAGAGGGATGCCGTAGAGCTGATTGGTGCGGGCCTGCCCCGACACGATGTCGTACAGGTCGGGCCGGATCTTGATGCCCACCTTGAAGGCGCTGCAGCGCCCGATGATGTCGAGCAGGAGCTCGTGATCCGAGGAATCCAGACAGAGAATGATCTCCTCCACGTCCCGCTGAAGCACGAGCGTTTCGAGATCGGCGAGAGCTCCGAGGATCGGCAGCGGATGGTCCCCATCCTTCTCTGGTTCCAGGGTCACCGCGCCCAGGAGGTCGTATCCGAGGGCGGGAAAGGGCACCAGGGTAGCGTGCAACTCTCGCGCGGCATCACGGGGTCCGATGATGAGCGTGCGACGACGGCCGATGCCAACCACAAGCATCCGGCGTCGAATGCTGCGAAAGGCCATGCGCCCCGCCCCGACGAACAGGATGAGAAAACCCCAGTACAGGACGATTTTCGTGCGGGACGCGCCTGGGTCGTTCTGCATTGCGTCGTCAACGAACACCAGAAAGAAGAGGATCAGCACCCCGACCGTGATGGTTTTCACGACGAGGGTGAATTCATCGAAGCGACTCTGGGCGTAATGCGGGCGGTAGAGGCCGAAGATCCAGAACAGCAGGAACCAGAATCCGCCGATCACCGCCATGGGCAGGAGCAGCTCGGGCGACGTGTTCAGTTCGAAGAGGCCCGACTGCACCCGGAAATAGAAATACACGATCCACGCCAGATTGACGGTAACACCATCCACCAGCAGGAGGATGAGGCGGGAGCGTCGGGTGGAGGAAAATGGCATCGGGCTGTCGTGGTGGTTCGGGCCAGGACAAGATACGAGTTCCCACGGGCCGGGAAAAGGTGCCCCGCTAGCGCAGGAGAAGAAGACTGACGGCCATCACCGCGATTCCTCCAATGATGCCATAGAGTACCTGATGGCCACGCCCGTATTCCCTCGCCGTGGGCAAGAGCTCGTCCAGCGAAATGTACACCATGATACCTGCGACGCCGGCAAACACGATGCCCATCATGTTGGGAGTGGCCACCGCCTGCAGGAGTCCGTAACCCACCAGGGCCCCGATCGGCTCCGACACGCCTGACAGAAAGGAGTAGAGAAAGGCCTGCTTCTTGCTCCCGGTGGCGAAGTAAATGGGCACCGAGACACTCACTCCCTCGGGAATGTTATGGATGGCGATGGCCACGGCGATGGCCAGTCCCACTTGGGCGTGGTCGAGAGCGGCCAGAAAGGTGGCCAGTCCCTCGGGAAAGTTATGGATGCCGATGGCGAGAGCGCTGAACAGCCCCATGCGCATGAGACGGTGGTCCGTGGGCACGGCGGGACGGTGACCGGCCTGCATCTCCGTGAGGTCCGACACGGTGGGAATTTCGTGGGGATTCTCGGCGCTCGGTACGAACCGATCGATGATCCCCATGAAAATCATACCCCCGAGAAAGGATCCGATGGTGATCCACCCTGCGGGCCCGGCCCCGTGGACCAGAGTGAGGGAATGCTCCGCCTTCACGAGAATCTCGGTAAAGGAAACATAGAGCATCACCCCCCCAGAGAAGGCGAGGGAAAAGGACAGGAAGGCGGTATTGGTCCTCTTTGCAAAATAGGCGATGGCAGATCCTACTCCGGTGGCCAGGCCGGCCAGGAGGGTGAGACCGAAAGCGTACAGTACCGACGAGGTGCTGGCGTCCATGCAACTCAGGCGTAAAGATGAGGGAACAGAATTCGTTCCGCCGTCTCGATGGTGATATGGATGATCTTGATGTGGAGTTCCTGGATGCGATCACTCGTGGCGCCCGGGACGACGAGGGGCAGATCGCAGAGAGGCGCGAGTGCTCCTCCGTCCTTGCCCAGCAGTCCGACCACGAAGATCTTCTTCTTGCGGGCTTCTTCGGCGGCGCGAAGCAGGTTGGGGGAATTCCCGCTCGTGCTCAGACACAGCAGGAGATCGCCTTCGGCGCCGAGGGCCTGCACCTGCCGCGCGAACACTTCGGCATAGCCGTAATCGTTGGCGACACAGGAAAGGTGACCGGGATCGCTGAAGGCCAGGGCCGGGAGAGGGGGGCGCTCCCTGCGGAAGCGACCGCTCCATTCCTCGGCAAAATGCATCGCGTCGCTCATCGAGCCCCCATTGCCACAGGACAGGGCCTTGCCGCCCGCCTGAAACACCGAGGCGAGTTTCTCGGCGAACAGCGCGACCCCGTCGATCAGCTCGGGAGATGTGAGAAAATCCTGCAGACAGGTCAGAGCCTCGTGAAAGGACGTCCGTACGGCATGATGAGTCAGGGGAGTGGTCATGATGGTCTCGTAATCAAACAAAGAGGGATCAGGAGAGAACGGGGAGGGAAAGCCCTTCGAGACGGGACGCGGAATCCTGCTCCACTTCGGCGTGCAGGGAATGACCCGCTGCGTCCATGGTGACGATCACGGGGAAGTCCCGTACCTCGAGCTGCCAGAGCGCTTCGGGAACGCCGAATTCCTCGAGAAAATGCACGCCCGTCACCTGCGTGATGGTTTCGGCATAGTACTGGGCCGCACCGCCGATGGCATTGAAATACACGGCGCCGCTCTCCTGCAAGCCGGCGAGGGTTTTCGCACCCATGCCTCCCTTTCCGATCACACCCCGAAGTCCGAATTTTCGGATGATGTCTGCCTGATATGGTTCCTCGCGGCTGCTCGTGGTGGGACCCGCCGCCTTCACATGCCAGGTGCCGTGTTCGTCCTTGAGCATCACCGGTCCGCAGTGATATATCACCCCGCCCCGCAGGTCGACCGGCGCATCGTGATCCATGAGGTATTTGTGAAGGGCATCGCGACCGGTGACCATCGGACCGTTGAGCAGCACGATATCCCCCACTTGCAGTCCGCGCACCTGTTCCTCGGTGAGGGGCATGGTCAGGCGGATCTCGCGTCCCGTCAGCGGCACGCCTTCGGAGGCGGCCATCCGGGCGGGTGAGGCGTCCCGATACATCCACTCGGTGATGGCTCCCGTATTGGCATCGCAGTGCACGCCCAGCCGACGAAACGCCCAGCAGTCATACGCCACGGACACGTAGAAACTGGCCGGAAGACGGTGATAGGATCCGATCTTGCATCCGATCAGTGTGGTGGCGCCTCCAAATCCCATCGTGCCGATATGAAGGGCGTTGGCATGGGTCATGATCTCGTCCTCGAGTCGGGCCAGCACAGGGTCCGGATTGACGTCGTCGAGTTCGCGGAACAACTGCTCCTTCGCGTACGCATAGCCCGAAGCCCGATCTCCACCTACGGCTACGCCGATCGCGCCCACGGAACAGCCCTGTCCCTGGGCCTGCCATACCGAATGGAGGATGCACGTTCGGATTCCCTCCAGATCCCTGCCGGCCTTGCCGAGGTGGGGGATGTCCATCGGAAGACTGTACTGGATGCTCTTGTTCTCACAGCCTCCGCCCTTGAGCACCAGGCGTACCTGAATATCGGACCGCTCCCACTGCTCCCAATAGAAAATCGGAGCTCCCTGTCCGATATTATTCCCGGAGTTCCTGCCTGTGATGGAATCCACCGTGTTCGGTCTCAGCTTTCCCAGTCTCGTGGCTTCGGCCACGGCCCAGAGGATATCCTCCTTCATCCGGAGCTGATCGACTCCCACCGGGGTCTTGATCTTGAAGGTGGGCATCCCCGTATCCTGACAGATCGCGCCTTCGTTCTCGCAGGCCATGTCCACGTTCCGTGCAATGGTGGCCAGGGCCAAGGCCGCCCGACTCCCCGCCTCCTCCTTGTCGATCAATCCCTGCATGGCTCGACGCACGTCCCGCGGAAGGTTGGTGGAGGTCTGAATGATGAGATCGAGCATGCTGGAACGGAACTGGTCCATGGCCTTTCTCCGAAACAAGTGAAGGGATCGTCATTCAGGAGAAATGTACGGACTGCCCCCTGCTTTCGCAATCCACTGACGGGCACCTCTGTCACGCCCCGAGCCGCACGCCGCCAAGATCTGACGGCCTGCGATGTGGGTGGATTGATTCCCATCCATCGGCACGGTATTTTTTTCATCGCAACTATCAGGGTCGTACATAATCAAGCGTCCCATCTTTCCCCGGATCTATCGTGACGGACACATGAAACTCACCCCGACACCGGAACTGGCCATGCGCATGGCGGATCTCACCTACGAGCTCTTGCACAATTGCTCGGAGAAGCTCGAGTATCTGGCCGAGACCCTCGGTCTGGCGCTTTCGGAATTCAAATGCCTCCGGGCCTTTCACAGGGAAACATCACTGAGTGTCAAAGACATCGCATGCCGCATGAATCTGACCAGCAGTCGTTTGACGCGGATCGTCGACGGGCTCGAAGAGAAGGGATTGGTGCGTCGCGAGATACACCGCGACGATCGACGCGTGATTCATGTGGTGCTCACCGAAAAGGGCCTGGAGGCCACGAAAGTGATGGTGCGCGAAACCACCGACATGCACGCCTCGATTCTGCAGAACATCGAGCCCACCTCCCGCCAGGCCGTCATCACCGCTCTCGAACAGCTCGCCACGGCACTCGGCGCATGGAAAACCTGCCGCTGAAGCGGTATCTTTCGCGCACCGGTTCTCTCCTTTCCCACCTCATGTGAGGACTGCCATGCATTTCCTCAGCACCCTTGTCGGGACCTCCCTCGAAACCACGCTCCTCGAAGTGGGAGGGATTCTCTGCGCCACGCTGGCCCTGGGCCTGTTCCTTCGCTTTCTTATCCGTCGCTTCCTGGTGCGCCTGGTGGGGCGAACCAAAATGGTGCTGGACGACAAGCTCTGCGAAATCCTTTCCCGACACATCCCCTGGCTCCTCCTTCTCCTCGTCGCGTATCAGCTCGTGCTTGTGCTCGGCATCGAGCCTCCCTTTACCGAGCCGCCCCTGCTGCGCGTCATGAAAGGCACGCGTGCCGTTCTCTACATCCTCAACGCCCTCTACATCGCGCTCATCGTCACCCGCATCGTCGATGCGCTGATCTCGTGGTACCTGCACGACATCGCCAAGAAGACGGCCACCCAGCTTGACGACGAACTGGCACCGCTTGTCAATCGCCTCACGAATATTCTCCTGCTCCTCCTCACTGTCATCGTCATTCTCGAGCACTTCGATCTCAACGTCTCGACGCTGGTCGTCTCGCTGGGCGTGGGCTCTCTCGCCCTCGCCCTGGCGGCCCAGGATACCCTCGCCAACATGATCGCCGGATTCACGCTCATGATCGATCGCCCCTTTCGCGTGGGAGATCGCGTGCGTCTGTCGGACGGGTTGTACGGCAATGTCTTTCAGATCGGACTCCGCAGCACCAAGGTCATCGACGATGCGAATATCATGACCATCACGCCCAATGCCGAAATCGTCAAGAGTCAGATTCGCAACCTGTCCTACCCCAATGAGGTGGTGCGCTTCTCGGTGTTTTTCGCCGTGGCCTACGGAGTGGAGATCGCCGACATTCGTCGCCTGGTGCTTGAGGCCGTGCATCGCGCCCCCGATATCGTGGATCAGGAGACCTCCGAAGTGCGCTGCATTGAGTTCGGCGAATCCTCCCTGCGCATGGAACTCATGGTACGAGTACGCAACCCGAACTCCATTCCCCGGCGCCGCGCCGACCTCCTCGAGGTGATCTACAGCACCCTGAGAGCACATTCCATCGAAATCCCCTTCCCGCAACGCGTCATTCGATTTCATTCGGACGCGGATCCCCGACTCCCGCATCGGGAATGATCCCTCCCCATTCCCTCGATTCCCATGAGCGACACTCTCGACACCATCGCCTATTATCACGTGGCTTATCGGACCCATCGGATCATGAACCCATTATCCGTGGACCGGTTTCGCTCCCTGGTGACGTCCTGTGGAATTCCTCCCTCCCCTCGCGTTTTCGACGCAGGATGCGGCAAGGGTTGGCCCTCCCTCGTGCTTGCCCAGTCCCTGAACGCCCGCTGCCTGATGGCCGATACCTCGCCTCTATGGATCCAGGAAGCCACCGCTCTGTTCCAGGCGCATGGGCTCGAGGAACATGCGGACCTGCGGTGCACCGATGCGCAGACACTGTGCGACGTCATCGATCCCGTGGACGTGGCGCTCTGCCTCGGCACGGCCCAGCTCTTCGGCGGCTTCGAGGCCGCCCTCGACGCACTGTTGCACTGCGTCCCCGAAGGGGGAACCATCATCATCGGTGAGCCCTCGATCGACGGCTCCGTTCCCGCGCCCTATCGCACCTACCTTCGGGAAGCTGGCTGGGAAGTGCTTCGTTCCCACATGTATTTCGATATCGCGATTTCCCGGGATCTCGAGCTGATCACCGTCCAGCGTGCCTCGGCGGAGGAATGGGATGAGTACATGGGGCGACAGTGGGCATCGCTCAAGGACCATGCCACCGCCCATCCCGAAGATCCCGTCGCACAGGATTGGCTCGACTGGATGCGCGATGAGCAGGTGATGTACCTGGAGTACCAGCGCCGGTACATGACGTGGAATGTGTTCGTCTTTCGCGTGGATGGTTAACGGGCAAGTACGGCGCGTACCGGAGAGCCATCACCGCCCCCGATCTTCAACGGGAGAGCGATGAGCAACCATTCCCCGACGTCCGCATCCTGTAACAGACAGTTCTCCACAATCAGGATCCCCGCTTCCAAAAGCAGATGATGCACGGGAAATCCGGGATCATCGTAGGGCTCGATGGAAAGCCAGTCGATGCCGACCAAGGGTACGTCGTGCTGTCGGCACCAGAGCGCTCCGTCCTCAGTGAGAGCACAGAATTCCTCCTTCCACTCGCGACGGACGAGGGCGGCCCCATTCCGGGTGCGAAAGAGCAGGGCCCGACCGTCCTTGGGCACGCTGCTCTCGAGAAAGCCTCCGGTGATCATCTCCTGCGCGTCGGGAACACACACCACCCGAGCCGGAAGAATCACCCGATCGAGAGAGAGCGCATCGATGGATGTCGCCCCGGGGAGGAAATGGGCGGGCGCGTCCATATGCGTGCCCAGATGAGCACTCGCGTGCAGGGACGTTAAACGATAGCCCGCGCTGTCGTAGTCATGTTCTTGGACAAGTCGAAAGCGGGGATCCCCGGGATAGGCGAGGGTTCCCTCGTCGAGGAGACAGGTGATGTCGAGGAGCGTGGAAAAGGGAAGATTCATGCCTACCGCAGCGTTTGAAGTGCGGATCGAATTTCGTCGGCAATCCCCGGTTTGTACCCGACCAGGATGGATCGAATCACTCCTTTCGCGTCGAGGATGAACACCTGGGGAATGCTGTCGAGTGCCAGAGCGTCGATGAGTCCGGGGTTGGCAAGAACCACTGGTGGAGCGATCGAATTTCTCGCGAGACATTCATCCAGCGCCTTTCGGTTGATGTCTGTGGTAACAGCCACCCATCCGCACTCATCCCCAAACTCCTTCGCCAGGGAATTGAGCACGGGAAGCATGTTGAGGGACTGATCGGATGTCGAGGCCCAGAAGAGGATCACCACCGGCGTGCCCGAAACGCGCGCGAAAGACCAGGGCTTGTTCTGAAGGTCGTTCACCTGAATCGAGGGAAAGGGGGTATTCAACAGCGCGGCCCGCCTTCGTTCGTTTTCCGAGAGCTTCTTGCGCTGCTCATCCATGAGCCGGTCCATATCCACCATCGACGCCACCTCTCCCCACATGTCTCGGCCGTCGATGCGAGATCGATATTCGAGACCCTTTTTCTGGTCCCGAAGAATGTAATACCACGTGCGGGCACAGAGATTCAGGTAGCCCGACTCCTCCATGTACTGCTCGCCCAGGCGGTCGAGGATTTCGACGATTCTCTGCTGTCCGCGGGGACTCCCCTTTTCCTGCTCGAGAAGGAGTCCGAAGAATTGGGGATAGGCGCGGAAGTTATCCGGATAGCGACGCACCTCGAGCTCCGCCTCCCGCACCCGTGTATTCAGATCCTCTCCCGCCATATGCAGAAAGGTGGTCATGAAATAATGCGCGTTGCGCACCGGAGTCCCATCGGGCTTCAGGATGGGCTGGACGTAGGTTTTTCGATCGTTGTCATCCCTCGACTTCCCATCGGTCACGAAATACGAGAGCACCGACGCGTTGGGCGCGATGGTGATGGTGGCCTCCCAGAGATCCCCGTTTCGGGTGAGCGTGGCGCGGTGCACGCGATCGGGAAGAGGACGAAGCACATTTTCCCATAAGGCAAGTCGGGTCCCCTGCCGATCTCCCCAGTAATTGAACGCATAGACCACCGTCAGGGAATCGGGAGAATGAAAGATGCCCCGAACTGCGGGAGAATAGGTGATCTTCAGGGGAGCGTCGGAGACGGGAAGTGCCTGCCCGAAGGAGGACACGGATCCCACAAGAAACAGGAGGATGACGACCAGGGAGAGAAGACGACCACTCATTGCACGGGCACCTGTTTGGTTTTGAAAATGCTGCCTCCGATCAGTCCCCCGAGCACACCGAACACGGTGAACAGCACGAGAGCGCCCACGACGACGACGATCAGCAACATGCCGGGATTGGCGATGAGCCCTTCCAGGAAGGTACGGATCTGTTCCATGCTTGCCGGATCGGTATTGGAACTCTCCATCTGTCGGAGCGCCTCATCCATGTACACCCCGAAGGCCGAGGCGAAGTTCCCGGTAAACACGCCCAATTCGGCCAGGATCACGATGCTGTACAGTGCACCTCCTACAAGTCCTCCCAGGGTCCCGATCTTGATGCCGTCTCCCAGCGTGAAGGGAAGGTCGGGCGGAAAGCTCTTCTTGTAGAACCAGACGCCGAGGATCACTCCGCCCATGATGCCCGCGCAGCAGAGGCAATTGACGATGCTGAGGAAGGGCACGGAGCTGATGGTCGCGCTGGCGATTCCCCCGATGAGAATGGGGACCAGAAGTCCGGGCTTTTTCTGCATGATAACCTGATCCATGGGTCACTCCGGTTGGTGGGAGGGAAAAATTCGGGAAATGGAGGGGTCGAGTTCACGGGCGAGAAGCAGGGCAAGAGCCGCTCCTCCCACCGCCCCGCTCAGGGCACGGGTCAGATTGGACGACGGAAGGGAGAACAAGGCGCTCAGAGCCCAGTCCAGCGCGGTCACACTCACTGCAGCCAGAAGAATCCCCGTGCGGGATGCCATGCGTCGCATGCGCGGCAACGCGGGCCACGCGATCAGGACGAGCGTGAATCCTCCATACACGCCCGTGCAGCGGGCACAGACCGACAGAGGGTGACCGAAAAGATGAAAGGATCGCGACGGGTCCTGATGACAGGTCATGGCGAAAAAGGTCCGACTGAGGAACCCACCCTCCTGCCACACGCCCCATTGCAGGGTCAGAGGAAACAGCATCAGTCCCAGGCACCACAGCATCGCGCCCAGCGTGAGAGCGACGCGGAGAAGAGGGGAGAAGAGAAATCGGGGCGAGGGACCTACTTCTTCTGCCATGAATCGAGGAAGGTATTCCACGAGGTGGTTTTGTAATGATCACCCTGCATGTAGGACAGCATCGGAAGAAACTTCGCACTCTCGATATAGCCGGGCACCAGAGTGATGAGGGATCCGTCGGGATTCAGAAAAACCGTGGTGGGATAACTGCGAACCCCCCATTCGGAAGCGATGTCGGCTTCGGATTTCCGAGATCCGGCTACCTGATGTTCGGAACCGGATTCTGCATTCAGTTTGACGATGATGAAGTTGTCCTTCAGATACGACGCGATCTTTCCGTTGGCATACACGTCCTTGTCCATTTTCTTGCACCATCCACACCAGTCGGTGTACACGTCCACGAGAATCTTCTTGTTCTGTTTCGTGGCCAGGGTCAGGGCCTCTCCATAGGGCTTCCAGTTCCCGTCCGTCTTTGGTTGCCCCTGACAGGAGGAAACGGTGAGCGCGGCGAGGCCGATGGCGACAAGAAGAAACGTGAAGGGGCGCATAAGGACTATCCTTTCAGATCCGCGGGTCCGGACGCATGGTACTGATTCAGAACCTCCGACGCGATGGCGGGAAACTCTTCGTTCAGGGTTTGAAGAAAACTCTCGTTCAAGGCGAGACATTCCAGAAGGGCTTCGATCGCCTTCTCATATTCCAATGAGCGGTAATGCACCCGGGCTTTGAGAAAGTAGGCCTCATCGAGGAATTCCGTGCCGCTGGTGGCGCGCCGAGCTGCCTTGCGCGCCTCGATCATCTTGCCCAGGTCCAGCATGAGTTCGCCATAATCCAGCCACACGGCCGCGTCGGTGCCGTCGAGACGAAGCAGGGTACGATAGCTGCGCTGGCAATCCGCCAACAGTCCCAGATCGTATTCCACATCGGCTCTCGCCAGCCAGGCGTCCTTCGAATTCGGATCGATGGCCAGGGCCGCCCGGTAATGCTGGAGCGCCTCCTCAAGCTGGTGGAGTTCTTCTCGGGCATTGCCGAGTCCCATGTGGGAGTCGAAGTGATGGGGGTCCTTGCGCAGAGCCTGGGAGAAACAGCGGCAGGCTTCCACATAATCCTCGAGCTCGAAATGCACGTTGCCGAGATTGTGCCAGGCCAGAACATCGTTCGGTTCCAGCTTCAGGGTTTCGCGGTAGGCTTCCCTGGCTTCGTCCATGCGAAACACGGCGGCACAGGTATTGCCACGATTGTACCAGGCCGAGGCGAACTGGGGATCGAGGGCGATGGCCACGTCGTAGCTCAGAATCGCCATCCGATTGCGCCCCATGCGGCTGAGCACCAGCCCACGATTGTACCAGGCGTTCGCATTGTGCGGCATCGCCTGAAGAAAGCGATCGTAGGCCGAGAGAGCGGGACCCAGATTGCCCAGATTGTCGTGACAGAATCCCAGTTCGTACCAGAGGTCCACCGGAGCCGTCTCCACCGGAATCAATTCCTCGAACACCCGAATGGCCTCTTCGTAGCGATCGGCCTGCTCGTAGGCAACGCCCTTGTGAAAGATCAGCTCGGGATCGTTGGGACTCATCTCGAGCGCCCGTTCGAAACAGGCCACGGCCTGATCGGTGTCCCCCACATTGTTGTAGGCGATCCCCATGTTCATGTTCAGATCCACATCCAGGGGATTCATCCCTGCCGCACGCTCGAAGACCTCGAGCGCCTCGGCGTAACGGCCCAGATTGTTGAGCACCACGCCTTTTCGCTCCCACACCTCGGTATTGAAGGGATCGTGTTCTTCCAAAATCGTCAGAACGCTCAGGGCGTCTTCGAACCGAGCCTGCTCCATGAGCCACACCGAAAGCTCGTCCAAGGTGCCGGGATCGAGCTCTCCCTTTCGCGCCGAATCCAGAAGCTCCGAGATGTCCCGTTCGGAAAACGGGGAGTCGTTTCCTTCAAATCCCAACGGATCGTCATCAAAATTTTCAAAATCCAAAAAGCCCATATCTACGGCATTTCCATAATGTGTCGAGAAAAACATAGGGCTCTTGCGGCCGAAAAGCAAGGGAAGTCCCCCTTCCCCTCCCCTCCATCACCCCTGGTTTCGGGCAATGGACGCCGAAATACCCTGATTTCTCTCCATCCCTTTCCCTTTTTCATCCTCTTCCTCTCCCGATCTTTTCCTATTTTTGCCCGGTCACCGAACGGACTTCTCCCCCCATGCCCTCCCTGTTTTCCGATGCGTTTTCTCGCCCCCTCCTCCTCGATGGGGCTCTTGGTACGGAACTTGCTCAGCGCGGGGTGGATGTGTCGGGCCCTCTCTGGTCGAGTGCCGCCCTGATCTCCGCACCTCAGGTTCTGCGAGCCCTGCATGCGGAATACCTCGACGCGGGATCGGATATCGTCACCACGGCAAGTTTTCGCCTCGATCCCCTCTCGGTAGCGCGAGTGGGAGAGAATCTCGAGGATCTCGTAATACAGTCGGTGCAACTGGCCTTCGAGGCCCGGGATCGGTATCGCTGGCCCCGACCGGTGGCCGTCGCGGGAAATATCGGTCCCATCGGCGATTGCTATCGTCCCGAGGAAGTCCCCGATGAACGGGATCTCCCAGCGCTCCATGAACCTCGCATCCGGGCCCTTGCAGGTGCCGGAGTGGACCTGCTCTTCGGCGAAACCATGGGTTCCGTGCGGGAATTGCGTGTGGTGGCGCGTCTTTGTCGCGATGTGGGACTCCCCTTCGCCCTCAGCATGATCCTCCGGCGCGATGGCTGTCTCCTCTCGGGAGAACCTCTGTCAGACGCGGTCGCCGCCCTCCTCCCCTTCCATCCCTCGGCTCTCCTCGTGAACTGCGCCCCCGCAGGCACCCTCCTGGCCTCCATGCTCGATCTCCGCGAACTCGCACCGGATCTTCCCTTCGGGGCCTGCGGCAATGTCGGCGATCCCCTCGTTTCCGCCTCCTCTCCCACGATGGTCGAGGAATGGGATCTGCCCGCCTACACGGCACATGCCCTGTCCTGGATCGAGGCCGGCGCCACGCTCGTGGGAGGATGCTGTGGCACGGGGCCCGCCCATATCCGCGCCTTGGCCGAGGCCCTGGCCCGGCCCTGCCTGATTCCCGAACCCTACGTCGACCCCCGCCGACGTCCTTCTCCACCCCTCCCATCCGTGGAAGAATTCTATGACCTCTGAGCTTCGCACCGCCTTCGCCCTGTTGCTCCTGATGACTGTGTCACTAAAGGCACAGGAACTGTCCCGTCCTCGGCTTTGGACCGTGGACCTCGAAGGGGCGGTGACCAAATTCTATGGCGATGCCGTCGATAATCGGTTTTCGAATGGAGGCGCGCTCGGAATCCGCCACTATATTCGCCCCCTGAGTTCGCGCTGGGACCTCTACGGCGGCCTCTCCTTCGGGGCCTTCGATCTGGCCTGGCGCTGTCCGGCATCCCAGGCTCGTCTCATTGACACCACCCGGTTTCGCGAAGGCGACCTGCTTCGCGGCTTCGTTGCTCCCATCACCCTCACCGCGCAGGCCCGTACGCCCCTGGGGCCCCGAGCCGACCTGACTCTTGGCCTCGGGCTCGAGTTCGTGTACTACTCTCCTCAGGATGACAAGGGCTTTTCGCTGCCGCGTACCTCGGATCACGGGAACTGGAGCCTCGGCCTCCCGCTTCGCGCCCAGATCGATTACCACCTGTCCGACGTCCTGGCCCTCACCTTCCATGGCACCTGGCACGCCACGTTCTCCGATGCGCTGGACGAATGGTCCATCGGATCAGCAGGGGATCACTTCCTCGCCTTCGGTCTCGGCGTGGCGTATTCCTTTCCGGTTCCGGTAACGGATGGTGATTTCGACGGACTGGCCGACGATGTGGAACGTCAGATCACGCACACGAATCCCGAACTCCCGGATACCGACGGCGATGGACTGTTCGATGGAGAGGAGGGGAGGCTCGGCGCGAATCCCCTTCTCCGCGACTCGGATGGAGACGGCCTGCTGGACGGAGAGGAAGTCCACCGCTGGGGCACCAGTCCCACCGATCCGGACTCGGACGGGGACGGGTTGACCGATCTCAAGGAAACCGTGCTGGGCACCGTTCCGACGAAGTCCGATACCGACAGCGATGGGTTGAACGACAGCGTCGAAGTGGCGAGAGGGACCAATCCTCGCGATCCCGATTCCGACCACGACGGCCTCCTCGACGGCATGGAAAAGGTGTCGAGTCCCCTCATGCCCGATTCCGACAGCGATGGCCTCGACGATCTGCATGAGGGCACCTGGTCCACCCGTCCCACCGACGAAGATTATGACCTCGACGGACTGTACGACGGCTTGGAGGTCACCCTTCACACCGATCCCAAGATGCCCGACACCGATAACGACGGAGCCAGCGACTACGCCGAATATTACGTTCTCATGTCGGACCCCCGCAATCCCGACACCGATCAGGATGGACTCGTAGATGGATACGACCCCTGGCCAACCAGCAAAACCAACGGCAATCAAATGCGGGATGTCATCTGGGCATTTTCGGATATCTATCCCCGGGATCATGAAGTGGACGAATCCTCGAAGGGGTTCATCCTGATCCTGCATCTCCTTCGGGCCGCGCCGCTCAATCTGGTCTCTTCCATCCAGATCACCGTGTATGGAGAATCACCCAGCCAGGCCGAGGAACGTCGCACGTCTTTGGAGGGCTTTCTGCGACGGCTCACTGAGCGGTGGACTACCCCCCGTGTGCGGTGGAGCACGGGCACCGAGACACGGTCGCTGCAGCAGGTCCGGCTCGAATACGTCAGGGAACGCTAAAGAAATCGAATGACGAGCAGGGTGAGGTCGTCGTGCCTCTCCCGAACGCCGGTGAACGCATCCACAGCGGCGAGAATGCGGTCCCGCAGTTCCTGGGATGATGCCTGCGAGGCCTCCCGCAACACGTCCCCCACGCGCTCCACGCCGAACTGATCCCCGTTAGGGTGAAAGGCCTCGATCAGGCCATCGGAAAAGAGCACCAACACATCATCGCGGGAGGGGACGAAGGTTTCCTCAACCAGTGAATCGCCGAAGACGCGATCGTGGAGACCGATACCGATGCCCGAGGGGCGTCGTTCGATCACGTCGCCGCTGGCGGCACGATAATGCAGCAGGGGCGGATGCCCCGCCCGATACAGTGTGGCCTGCTTATTGAGGAGATCGAGACGCAGAGCAGACATCGTGATGAACGTGGATCGATCCATACGATCGAGCACTTGGGTGTTGACGCGCACGAAGAGTTCCCACAGCGATGCGGCATGGGGCTGGAGCGCATGCAGGATTCCCTGGATATGGGAAAGATGCAGAGCGGCCGACATGCCCTTCCCCGACACATCGCCCACGAAGAACGTGACCTCGGGATGTTCGACGATGAAGTCGTAGAAATCCCCGCCAACTTCCATCGCGGGCTGGGACGCTACGGCAATCTCCACACTGGGCAAATCGGGAATGTCTGCGGGCAGAGAGGAGAGCTGGATGCGGCGTGCGAGATCCAGCTCTTTCCGCATGCGCTCCTGTTCGCGCACGCCGACATAGAGATCCATGGTTTCCAGGGCCGCGGCCACATGCCGGGCAAGCGAATTCAGGAGTTCTACATCCGTTTTGGTGAAATTCGTCTCCGCGTCCTTCGCACCCAGCAAGAGGAGTCCCTGGGTACGATCCTGCAGACGGATCGGGGTCAGATAGTCCACACCGGTTCCCTGAAACAGATCCTTCCATCCCGGATCTCCCGCAGCGCGAGATTCGGTGAGGGCATCGAGTCGCGAAGACCAGATCCCGCCGGGAAGACGAAGGTCCTCGCCTTCGCTCGCGGCGGACACCCACTCGTCCCCGTCTCGCCAGAGCATGCGTGCCCCCCGCACCTGCATCAAGGGACGCAGGGTTTCGACCACGGCCTGGGCCAGCCGTCCGCGATCGCTGAAGCGCAGACTCAGGCGACTGAACTCCTGCAGGGCGCGGCGGTAATCCACCGCCTGGCGATGAAAGGTTTTCGCGACACGGCCCCGCGCCTTCCCATTGGACCACCAGAGCAGTCCCGCCAGCACGGCCCCGCCCATCACCATCAGGGTGCGCTCGGCAAAAGGTTGATCCTCATCCGGGAGCTGCGACAGTCGCACGATCTCGACGGAATGCGTGCCAATCCGCACAAGCGGGAGATTCCAGCGCTCTCTTGCCAACAGAGTGCACCCCAGGAAGAACAGGGCCACCGTGGAAACGTGAAGGAGCGAGAGGGAGAGGAGATATTGAGTCCGTCGCCCGAGCACATAGAGATCGAAGGCGCGAAAACGCGCGATCATGAGAAAGAGGATTACTGGGACCGCGATCACCGTTGCCATCATCACGGCAGGCACGGGCAGGAAAGAATCGAGGGCCATCGCCGCGAGAAACCATGCCCCGCTCAGGCCAGCCCAGAGCAGCATTCTCATCTGTTCACGAGGACGACGGAGCTCGAGATGCCGATATTTTTTCGCGATAATGAACTCGACGATCGCCACGGAAAAAACGGGAGCCAGGGCGACACTCAATCCGCGAGGGAACGGAGAGTTGATCATGGAGAGAATGAGCCACAGGGCGGAATTGGCATAAACGAAGATCAGAAATCGATGCGGGAGAGGAGCGGAGAACCGGGGACTCGGAAAGTGGAAGAGCAGGTGGATCGTGCCGCCCATCATCATCATCCAAGAAATGAAAAGCACCTGTGGGCGGAGCAGGGCAATCCATCCCACCGAAAAACCGGTGGACACCGACGGACTGACGGCAAAGAACACGCCCCAGCCCAGCATGACCCAGGCGAACAACCGGGCCACCGGGATGCCGGGCCGTCTCACCATGACCATGATTCCCAGGGCGAGAAAGGCCCCCCCGCTGACGAGGAGGAACAGAACAACCAAAGGGAGACCGAAACTGGCGAGATGTACGGTGAAGACCGAGGTCTTTCCGTTGCGCAACACGGTGTAGTACAGAGGGCGATCCCGGGAGGCCTCGATGAGATACCGGTTGGCTTCCATCGCCGAACGTACCGGCACTCCGTTGATGGCGGTGATCACATCCCCCACGTGAAGTCCCGCTTTATCCGATGCCCCTCCGGGTGTGATGGAAATGATCACGACGCCACGGGCACTGTCTCGATACAGATTCTCGTCGCTCAGAGCAGACGCCATGCGAAACACATAGAACGAGGCGTAGAGGATGCAGAGAGACACCGTCAATACATACGCAAGACGGTGACGGGACCACCGTCGATGGTCGTGTGCTTCCGTCATAGGCTGTCACCTCCTGCCATGCGTCTTTCCTCTTCGCGGCTCGCGCATTGGGGATGGAATGCACCCCGGGGTTTCGTATGCGGCCAATATACGGAAGCGAGACGGGAATGGATACGGATCGTATCGGCACGGGATCCGGCACCTTCACCCTCCTTGCGGACACCCCGGTGAATCTCTATCTTTGTTCCTTTCCAACTTTTCCTTCAGCCCGTGGAGTCCTATGCCTGATTATCCCAAACACCTGTATATGATCGTGTTTCCGATCAACGCGCTCGTGGCCTCCCAGCTCGAACCGAACGCGTTTGCCCAGCATTTCACCATCGGAAGCGCGAAGCACTTTCAGGGCAAGGTTATTTTTGCCCGTCTCAATCCGGAGTTCCGCGATCCCTACTTCCCGATCGACGAGTATCTGGCCAACACCGTGCCGCATCCCGATGGGAGCCCGAAACGGACCAAATACATCTCTTCCTATGCCGTGCTTGAGCATATCCCCTTCTCCATGATCGAAGCTCTGTATCTGGTGACCGCCAACGGCCATGCCCTCGAACTCACTCCTGCCGATTACACCGCCGAAAATGCACCCGGCCTCATCCGCATTTATCAGGAGGTGACCCCCATCTCCAATCTCGTGGCCTCCCGCCTCGACCAGCGTTCGTTCGGACATTATCTCACGATGGAGACTCGCTCCAAAGGCGCTCCCGCCGTCTGCTTCACGCAGATCGATCTCAACATCGAGGAGTTCCTCGAAAGCAGCCGGAATCGCGAAATCATCCCGTCCCCGTTACCGGACAACAATCCCTATCGCCTCCTCGATTGCCTCGTCGAACTCGATCAGGACAAGCAGAAACTCGTAAAAACCGTCAGTCTCTCCTCCGTCCTCCATTCCATCAGCTACCGGCTCCTCCGCCACGGCTTCTGGTTCTACGACAATAAAGGCAACATGCGATTCTTCCCCATCCCCGGAATCGAGGAAATGGAAAGCAAGCACTACGACTGGTGGCGCTACGTTCGTTGATTCATCCCCAACGATGATCGATCATGAAAAAGAAGCGGCGAGGATCTCCTCGCCGCTTTCCTTTAAATATTCACTCATTTCCTTATTCACGTATTCACGTATTCACTCCCTCAAAACCCCGACCCGAAGTTCACCGTGATGTAGAATCCATTGGCATTGCTCATCGTGCCTTCGCGTACGCTCTGAATGCCCGAGGGGAGCGGAATGATGTAATAGCGAAGATTGACGCCAAACACCGCCGAGCGGTCGTACCCGAACTGGGCGCCCACGCCGACAAAGCCCCCGTAGGAGTATTCCATGTGACCGCGGTCGAGGTAGCGAAAGAAGTCCTGATGATAGGGGGTGACGTACAGAAAGACCGGACCGGCGCCTGCATTCAGAAAGGGTCGGAAATTCTCCGCGATCACGTCCTTAAACATGCGGTACTGGATCCCCGCGAAGAGAGGAAGACGAAACACCCGGTTGAGCTTATTGTAGGAGATCGTCTCTCCGTAATACCCGTAGAAATCCTTCTGGCGGTTGTCCTGCGCCTCGGTGATGCTGAAATTCAGGAAGCCGGTGAGGGTTTCGGAAAACACCTTGTGATAAAAGGTCCCGATGCCGAATCCATCCGCTCCCACCATCAGATCCATGCCCCAGGCGTTATTGCGGGGCTTGAGATCCTCTTCACTCAGCGGTTTGTCTCCCGCGCTTTTGGGATCGCGGAAAATGATCCGTCCATCATCCTGGGCAGACAGCACGGATACACAGGCAAACAGAAAAACAAGGAGAGCGGTCTTGAATGTCATCATCATCGTGGGGCGGTGGACAGAAGATATCTGGTGAAAACTAGGATCTGGGGAGGCGCCGTGCAAGCCCATTTCATCGGACTGTCGGCAACACGGTCACGGCGCGGAGTCGGATCCGCGTTCCGTCATCGAGGCGAAGAATCCAGGTTCCCGGCTTCAGGGTGGGCGTCGTCACCGGAAAGATGCCCTGGGCACCGTCCATGCTCGCGCAAAAGGCCTCCCGCCCCAGAAGGTCCACAACGGTGAGCGTGACGCGACGAGACGTGGAGGCTCGCCAGGGAACGAACAGCGGCTGTCCTGCGGGCAGGGGATTGGGCCATGGGTCCGCGAAGACGAAGTCCGGTTCGGGCGTCTCGAATCCCACGGGTCCGTCGAACAAATATCCGGAGCTCATGAGGATCGCGGGATGGAAGAGGGGATCCATGTATTGCTTGAACCGCTGAATTTCAGGCGCGGAGCCCGTGGTGCTGTGTTCGATGAAAGATGGCTTGATGGATTGGTACCAGATCTCCCAGCTTACGCGAAATCTCGGCCAACCGCCGGATGTCGATATCCGATATCGAATGCGATCCTCCCCGCTGGCGTTGGCATTGAAATCCGCGTCCTGCCGGGCCTCGCCCACCACGCCAATCGTATCATTGAGCATGGTGGCGGGAAGCGTTCCCCGCGGAGGGATGCGATTGTCCCTGCCGTACCTGGCCGCACGGAGCAGGGTGGTGGTAGGGGCGCCGTCCAGATCCACGAGTTGGGATTCATAGATCTGCACCTGATCCGGAGAGGTGATGAGGGTGTGATGCGGCTCTCCACCCGGATCCTCGTCCGGCAGGAACCCCGAGCGATCTCGTTCTCCACTCTCGAAGAGCGTGCGGCCAGTCCATTCCTGTACCTTCAGGTGGATCCAGATCCGTCGGCTCGGGAATCCGGTGGGGAGCTTGTGACCCGTGAGATTCTGAAGGATCAGATCGACGTTGAGATACTCCCCATCCCGTTGGATGGAACCCGTGACGGTGAGGGCGCTCTGCGTCAGCATGCGCGTGGTGCGGGCCAGAGCCGTGTCGTAGTGCATGGGATCGGCGGTCACACCCAGATCGGTGCCATGGTCCTTCAGCACCGAGAGCATCGTCGTATTCCCCCCCGAAAAATGATGCTGGTAGAACGGGGTTCGCGGAACGGCATTGGCCGGCATCGTGCTGATCGTCACAGGAACGGTGGTGGCGGGAAGATGGCAGGTTCGGCAGGTGACCTGGGCCCCTGGCATGCCGCTGGCTTTCCATTCCAGGTAGGGCGTCTGTTCGGCAAAGGTGCCCACCACGTCCCCATTGCGATTCACATAGGGCGTGAACAGAGTGTGGCAGGACGCACAGAGCTCCGAGGTTCCGGATTGTGTGGACCACTTCGGCTCGAATCCACTGACCGCGAGCATGGGCTGGATGACCGGATTGAGGTAGGGGCCGTTGCTCACCCGATTGGTTTCGATGGTGAAGCCTCCACTAAAACTCGAATGAAAGCCAAGGCCTGTCGCCGCGATCTGATGGCACAGCGTGCAGCTCACTCCGTCCATGGCCAGGGGATCCGCAAGGGCCGTGGGGAAGAGGTACTGGGCCGATCCGCTTCCATGCGACTCGGCATGTCCGATGGGCGTGTGACAATTCGTGCAGCGGTCCTGAATCACCGACGCAAGTGCGGGAAATTCCGTGCTTTCAGCCATCACGGAGGCTTGCCAGTAGGGATCGCGGGCGGCATTGGCCATCACGGTCCCCCGCCAATTGGGGGCCTGGCTCACGTCGGCGCCGCCCACGCTATTCGCGGTGCCGTTGCTCTGATGACAGAGCTGACAGTTGCCGGATCCGCTGAACCGTGTGCTGCGCGCGGTGGTGAGAGCGGTTTGGGCATGCAGAAGAGAAGACCAACCCAGAATGAGGACACTCAGGATCGACGGGATCGAGCCAGTGAGACGCATGGCGTGCTCCGGAATGACAAAAGGATGGAGGAAGGTACGGAAATCGATTCGTGAAATGAAGCACGCTCTAAAACCGTCCATGCGGGAACGGAACCCCCGGTCCCTGCGTGTTCTTCTTGTCATGAACTTCTTCCCTCCGCCAGCCCAAAAAGCCGATCCCGACTGTGCCGTGCGACGTTGCGTGTGCTTCGAACACTCCTTCGATGCCCTGAAGCGAATCGCCCAGCGCAATGGATGCCGCACGGTGGAGGAACTCCAGCGGCACGTAACCTTCGGCAAGCGCTGCGGACTTTGCCTACCCTACGTCCAGCGCATGCTCGACACCGGAGAAACCGCCTTCATGCCTCTGCCAGAGGATTAGAACGGCACCACGAATCGCGCGGCTTCGTCGGCGGCTTCGGCACTCAAACCGAACAGATGACGATGCAGAAAGGCGCGAATGTCCTTCACCTCTTCGCTCGAAATCCGATGTGCGGCATCATACCCACGAAATTCCACCGAGTACCCCATTTCCCAGAGCGCTTCTGCGGTATCCTCCCCCGTGGAATAGGGCACCACGTCGTCGGACTTCCCATGTCCGACGAAGATCGGGATCCGGGCATTGGCCGGATGTCCTTCGTCGCGCAGGGAGATGGGATCGGCAAGATACCCGGACAGGGCCACGATCCCTCCCAGGCGCCGGGGATACCGCAACCCCGCGTCGAGACTCATCACGGCACCTTGGGAAAATCCCACGAGAAACACGTTCTCCGCCTTCACCCCGCGTGCGAGCTGTGCGTCGATGACGGCAAAAAGCTCCCCGCGACTGTGAAGACGTTCCACATCCCTGCTGTCACTTGGCGAAAACCAGCGGTGCACATCGGGCGAAGGTCCGCTCAAAAACGGCGCCGAGGGCAACACCCACTGGGTTCGCAAAAAGGACAATTGCCGCACCAGGGGAAAGAAGGCATGCTTGTTCGCGTCCCGTCCGTGCAGACCGATGAGAACGGCATCCACAGGGTCGCAGGGTTCAGGAAAGAAAAGAAGGTCGAGAGCCATCAGAATCCATCCTTATGATTCGCAAATCTAACATACCTGTCGGGAATCGTGGTCCCGAATTCGTAATTTTCCTTCGTTCATGTATCCTTTATGTTCAGGAGTCTTCCTATGTCCCAGAGTTTTGACGTCGTGGTGGTCGGTGCCGGTCCCGGCGGATATGTGGCCGCCATTCGCGCCGCCCAGCTCGGTTTCTCCACCGCCTGTATCGAGTCCAAGCACCTGGGGGGCATTTGCCTCAACTGGGGATGCATTCCCACGAAATCCCTGTTGAAAAACGCCGAAGTGTGGGAAACCGTGCGCCATGCATCGGACTATGGCATCACCACCCAGGAGCCCCGTGTCGATTTCGGGCAGGTGATCCAGCGCAGCCGGGGTATCGCCGACCGTATGTCGAAGGGCGTGGCGTTTCTGTTCAAGAAGTACAAGGTGACCCATATTTCCGGACGCGGAACTTTGCTCGCCCCGGGCCAGGTAGGCGTCTTCGGTCCCGACGGCACCCAGACCGACACCATCTCCGCAAAGCATATCATCGTGTCTACCGGAGCCCGTCCACGCGCCATCCCCGGCATCGCCTTCGACGGCAAGCGCATTCTCTCCTACTTCGAAGCGATGTCCCTCGATCATGTGCCCGAAAGTCTTATCGTGCTGGGTGCGGGGGCGATTGGCGTGGAGTTCTCGTACTTCTATTCCACCTTCGGATCCAAGGTGACCATCGTCGAAATGATGCCGAATATCCTGCCCATCGAGGACGAAGAGATTTCCAAGGAACTCGAGCGGAGCTTCCGCAAGAAGAAGATCGCCATCAAAACCGGAGCCCGGGTGGAAGGAGTGGAAACCACGGAAACTGGTGTGCGCGTCACCGTGTCCACGGACAAGGGGCAGGAAGTGCTCGAAGGCGAGGTTGCCCTGATGGCCATTGGTGTGCAGGGCAATGTCGAGAATATTGGACTCGAAGCCCTCGGTGTGGAACTCGAGAAGGGCTACATCAAGGTGGATGCGCAGTATCGCACCAATGTCCCGGGCGTTTACGCTATCGGCGATGTGGTAGGCCCCCCCTGGCTGGCCCATGTCGCCTCCGCCGAGGGTATCACATGCGTCGAAGCGATCGCCGGCAAGAATCCTCCACCGGTCAACTACGCCAATATCCCCGGCTGCACGTATTGCCAGCCTCAGGTGGCGAGTGTGGGTCTGACGGAAAAGCAGGCCCGTGAGAAGGGCTATGAGCTGCGTATCGGAAAATTTCCGTTCAGCGCATCCGGCAAGGCCGTGGCCATGGGCCACACCGAAGGATTCTGCAAGAGCATCTTCGACGCCAAGCATGGAGAATTACTCGGAGTCCACATCATCGGTTCCGAAGCCACCGAACTGATCGCCGAAGCCGCCCTGGGCCGCACGCTCGAAACCACGGAACACGAAATCATCAAAACCGTCCACGCCCATCCCACCCTGTCCGAAGCCTTCATGGAAGCGGCGGCGGCGGCCTACGGGGAGTCGGTGAACTTCTGATGATCCCCCGCCTGATCGGCATGCTCCACCTGCCGCCCCTGCCGGGTTCTCCTGGCTACGGCGGTTCCCGAGCTGACATTCGCGCCCGAGTCTTCGAGGATGCCCGGATCCTCGAAGACGCCGGGTTCGATGCCGTGCTCATGGAGAACTATGGCGACGTTCCCTTTTATGCATCGCGGGTGCCGGGAACGACCCTGGCGGAGATGACTGCGGTAGCCACGGATCTGGCCCATCGGATGTCTCTGCCCTTCGGAATTCAGATTCTGCGCAATGATGCTCTTTCGGCCCTGGCTGCGGCCGCGGCATCCGGTGCCCACTTCATTCGTGTCAATGTGCTCGTGGGGGCTATGCTCACCGATCAGGGTCTCATCCAGGGCGAAGCGGCAGAACTGCTCCGTGCCCGCGCCGCCAGTGGCCAACCAATCGCTATCCTTGCCGATGTGCTCGTCAAGCATGCCGTGGCTCTGGCCGAGCGCCCCGTCGCGGACCTCGTGGCCGACATGGTGCACCGAGGAGGGGCCGACGCCGTGATCGTGTCGGGGGCGGCCACCGGTCTTGGTGTGAACGTGGATCACCTCTCTGCGGTGGCGGCGAGCAGCGCGGTTCCCGTGTTGGTTGGCAGTGGCGCCACCGTGGACTCCCTGCCCACGCTTCTGCGCCATGCCCACGGCGTCATCGTGGGAACCTCCATCAAAAAGGATGGCATCACTACGAATCCCATCGATCCGGCCCGCGCTCAGACCCTCGCGCGTCGGTTTCGTGAACTTAGGAACCGAGAATCATAACCTCTGCTTTGCGGTACCGGCGCTGCATCGACGTGCCCTGCTCGCTGTCCCGAGGCGGTCGCCCCACGGCAAGCACCGTCATGCGTTGCGCGGGCACGCGCTGCCGGGTCAGGTACTCCACAACCCGCGACGCCCTCTGCTGGGCAAGACTCTGATTGTACACTTCGTCTCCGGGCTCATCGGAATATCCACGCACCTGCACGCTCAGGTTGGGATTCTGCAGGAGCTCCGATGCCACCTGGTCGAGAATGGCCTTGCCTTCCTCGGTGAGAAGACTATTGTCGTAGGGGAAATACACTTCGGACACGATGATGGCAGGAGGATTCTTGCCTTTCTCCTCGTCCTGCGCGAGACGTCGAAGAATGCGCGCACGCTGAAAACTCTGTTGGGTCTGCAGGGACAGCCAGGCACGCCGTTCACTGTCGGGCATGTACTCGGGTACCGCCGTGGCGGGATTTCTCTGCACCTCGTCCACGGATGAGGAATCCTCTCCGACCTTCGCCGACACGCGATCCTCTTCGGATTCAGGATTGAACACACGCATCACGACATCGGTGCTATCGGAACGAACTACCACCGCCTCTCCCTTCGTAATCATCTGTTGCACCTTCGGAGTATTGTCCCGAAAAATGCTCGTCACATCCACGTTGTTGAAGCTCACGGTGGAGACCGAGGGGTTGTCCACTCCCTCGGCTTCGGTGGTAATGCGAATCGTGTAGAAACCCTGGGGAAGCTGCTGGGCATATCCCGAGGCAATGGAGAGATTCGGAAAATCGATGAAGTCCTCGGCGTCCAACTGAGTCTCGAGCCGTTTGAGCACGAGAATTCGGGAGCCCTCCACCACCACCTCGCTTCCGCTCAGAATTTCTGTCGTGATCCTGGCTCGCACATCCTTGCCTCGACTCTTTTTTACGTTCAGCAGCAGTTGGTCGGGCGTGGCCATCAGCGCGCTCAGGGAGGAGAAGGCCACCACCTGAGCTTTCGTCGAAATGGTCAGGGGTGCCGGAGCGACCTCCGGGTCCCGAGGGCGCTCCACCGTCGGAATGTCGGCGGCTTCCTCCGGTTCCTCTTCCGCGCCGGGTCGATTAAGGAAGCCCGGATGCCAGGCCAGAGAAATCGAGAGCATCGAAAAGCCGTCGCGGTTCTTGCCCTGCTTGATACCGTCGAGTTCATCGGAATTCGTGAGCACCACCGAGAACGCGGGACGAAGGAAAATTTCGGAAGCAAGATGGAATTCGAGACCCACGCTGATGCCATAGGAAAAAATCGGATTCCAGTCGTCACTCGGGGCGTCGACTGCCCGATTCACCGTGGTCTTCTTTCCGAGATTGCCGAGAATCCCCATCAGTATGGGACGAGCATCCCCGAAGATGGGCTCGAGTCGAAATACCGGCCCGACCATGCCTCCGAAGAAGATGGCGTTGTAGGAACTCGAGGAGGTGGGATCGAGGGGACTCTGTTTCAGTTGCGTTCCGAAGGTTCCTCCGTACGCCGTGGCATAGATCCCAATGGACTCGGAGAAGTAGTACTCCGCCGACACCAGCCCCACCGGTCGCACGAGATAGGACGACGCGCTGGTGGTGGTGAAATCGTTTCCCACGATGTTCCCTCCCAGTCCCCCCAGAAACACGATGCGGTCGTAGGGTGGAATGGCGTCGGACCGTGAAGAACCGTTCTGGGCCGTCGCGACGGGGCCCCAGGCCAGCCAGGGAACAAGAAGAAGAACAAGAGGAATGTATCGACGCATGCGCACCATTCGCAGAATGAAACAGGGAGCTCCGAAGAGCTCCCTGCATGTTACGAAAAAAAACCCGGGTCGGAAATTACTTGATGACGATCAGACGTTTCGAAAGGATCGTGCCGTTGGTCATCAGCACATACTGATACGTTCCGGCAGGCACCTGCTGTCCACTGACATCCCGACCATCCCAGTTCACGAAGTAGGTGCCCGGACCCTGCATCTTGTTGACGAGGGTGGAGACGAGGGCGCCCTTCATATCATACACATCGATCTTCACCATCACCGACTGGGGAAGATTGTACCCAATGCTGGTGGAGGCGTTGCGGGACCGAGAAAAGGGATTCGGATAGTTCTGCTGAAGATCCAGCTCCTGCGCGGCTGCCACTGGAGTGGTTCCCGTAGGATCGGGGACGAATTCGACAATGGTGCGAATCGTATTGATCGCCACATTCTTGATGGTCTCCTTCTTGCCCTTGGGCCAGCGCACGATCACGGAATCCACCTGGGTGGCAGTTCCGAGTCCGAAATGGAGGGTGTACGGTTCCTGCACCCCTGTGCCCTTCCCGGCAACCACATCCTTGAAATACTTGCGTCCACCCGCAAAAACCGTCACGCGGGCACCGAGCGCATACACGTTCGAGTTCTTGGCACGCAGATTGAGTTCCACCCAGTTGCCATCGGGCCCCTGGTCGCTCTCCAACAGGTACAGCCCATCTTCGGCGGCGACGCACAGGTCCAGATCTCCATCATTGTCGTAATCCACCCAGGCGGCAGAATAGGCATGGGAGATCCGACCACCGGTGAGGTACGCCTGCTCGGCGAAGGAATGATCCGGCATCTGCTTGTACACCTGGGCCGGGAAGCACCGTTCACCGGATGCCACATAGAGGTCGAGAAGGCCGTCGTTATCGAGATCGCCGAAAGCCGCTCCGCCGGAATACACCGAATACTCCAACTTGGTCGAGGCCAGGGCATTCGCGAAGCTGAACGCGGGGAGACCGCTGTTGCGAAATACAGTAGTGCGGTCGCTGTAGGCGAGCCGCAATGGATCGGTGTTGGAACTTTTGAACAGATCCAGATTGCCATCCATGTCGAGATCGATCCAATCGCACCCCGTGGTATTTCCAAAATATCCCGGATAGGTACTCTTGGATTCCCCCTGAGCTCCCGAAGGACGGGCCACGTTCACCAGATCCCCATTCCCTTCGTTCTGGAACAGGTAATCCGGCTGCAGATTGTCGACGCCGACAAAGAGATCCATATCTCCGTCGTTATCGTAATCCGCCCACTGGGCACAAGTGGTGGGGCGATACCCACTGATACGCTGGAGCGTGTAGGGATGGACGCCATAATCGCCGTCGGCGTAACCACCGAGGTAGTTCACGGTCTGATCGGTATACCGACCTTCCCCATTGTTGAGGTAGAAGGCGCTCTTCCAACCCAGTCCTTCGACGAGAGCCGAATCGGAAGGATCGGAGGGATTCTTCACGTACAGATACTGTCCGTTTGCCACGAAGAAATCGGGGTACCCGTCGTTGTCGTAATCAGCGACACTCATTGCACGCGTGGCTCGCATGGGATCGAAGCCCGGATCGGTGTCCTGCGTGTATACCCCCTTGTCGTTCTTGTACAGATACCCGGCCGGCATGGCGACGATGTCCAGATCTCCATCGTTGTCCACATCGACGAACATCTCCACGTCGCTGCCCTTGGTGAACCCGGCCGCCGCGGACTGATCGGTGAAGGTGCCATTGCCGAGATTCCGCATCAGTTTATCACCGTACAGAAGATCCTGATAGCCATCTCCGTCATAATCGGCCCAGGCCATGGATTTCTTTCCGCGAAGATTGCCGAGACCCGCATTCTTGGTGACGTCGTTGAAGGCGCCCGTGATGGGAAGGTCCGCATACTCCACGACCGCGCCCATGTACCAATTGTTGATCCGAACTCCTCCGCTGAAATGGGATCCGAACCCATAGGTCTGCTGCGCGGGGATATACTGGGCGAAGGAATTGGTGTACATCGAATCCCCAGTCGTGGTCGCGCATTTCACCCTCTGGGTGTTGCGATCCATCCGCACGAACACGTTGTCTCCCCGAGGAATCACGCCCACATAGAACACAGTGGGAGCGGGCAGATCCAGGGGAGTCTGAAAGCGGAGGTGATACAAGGAGTCCACTTTGGCTGGAATGTAGATCGCCGCCGGCTGGGTGATCGGCTGAAGAAAATAGGGATAGGCCGCTCCGCCTTCCTTGCCGAAGAGTACCACGTAGGCAGAATCCCCGGCGGATTCGTTGGTGACGAACCAGACATTGATTTCGTGGAGTTTGGCGGGCTGGATGGTTTCGAAGCGGGTGAGCGCGATGGAATTCGGAGGCATGCTCAAGCGGAAATACTGGTTGTCCACCGTGTAGTATTCCAGATTGACCATGCGTTGCCCGTAGGCACCCGTTCCTACCATCACCATACAGCATAGCAACAGTAAGATTCTTTTCATGAAAGCTCCTTGGTTCACGTGAGGGTAACCGGATTCTGAAGAATATACGGGAAAATTTCCGGGATGGAAACCTATCCCTGAAAACGAAATGGCCGACCGAGTTCCCGAAGAATCTCATGGATTCTGTCCTCCCGGTCCGATGCCGAAAGAGACAGCATGCGTTCCAGAGGACGGAGTGCGGCGTGGCGAAGCGACTCATCCATCACGATCTCGGGACGCCGATCCCGCATGCACAGATACAGCTTTTCGAGTGTGTTCAGCCGCATGTGCGGACAGGCATTACAGGCACAGCCCGCCTCGCTGTTCGGAGCTTCGAGAAAGAGTCGATCTGGATGGGCCTTTCCCATTTGATGCAGGATACCCGGCTCGGTGGCTACGATGAAGGAGGGCGCCGAAGAGGTATCGATGTAGCGAAGGAGGGCGCTGGTGGAGCCGATAAAATCGGCGTGCATGAGCACTTCGTCCTCGCATTCGGGGTGGGCGATGAATTCCGCCTCGGGATGTTCGAGCCGCAGTGCAAGAATGCGATCTTCGCTGAACTTGACATGGACTTCGCAGGCTCCATCCCACAGAAGAAACGGACGGCCCGTGGACTTCTGCAGATAACGCCCCAGGTTACGATCCGGCGAGAACAGCACGGGCTGATCATCCGGCAGGGCACGGAGAATCGTTTCGGCGCTGCTGCTCGTGCAAATGATGTCACTCAGCGCCTTGACCTCCGCGCTGCAATTGATGTAGGTCACGGCGAGATGTTCGGGATGGGCGCGACGAAATTCTCGGAAGGCCTCAGCGGGGGCACTGTCGGCCAGGGAACAGCCCGCGGCGAGATCCGGTAACAGCACCGGCACGTCCGGATTGAGAATCTTGGCGGTCTCGGCCATGAAATGCACGCCGCAGAACACGATCACATCCGCCGAGGAGGACCGCGCCGTGCGGGCCAGTTCGAGGCTGTCGCCCACGGCATCGGCCAGGTCCTGAATCTCGCTGTATTGGTAATAATGCGCGAGGATCACGGCGTTCATCTCGCGCTTCAGATCCTGAATCGCCTCGACCAGGGCATCGGGAGACGGCGGCAGATCGGGGACGGAAAGTGGGAAGGACATGGTGGTGTCTACTCCACGGTCACGCTCTTTGCGAGATTGCGGGGTTGATCCACGTCGCAGCCCCGCTGTACCGCGATATGATAGGCAAGGAGCTGAAGCGGAATGATCGTCAGCAGAGGAGACAGGAAATCAGAGGTGCGGGGCACGCGGATCACATGTTGGGCGAGAGAATCGATCACGTGATCGTCCTCGTTGACGATGGCGATCACCTGGCCCTTGCGGGCCCGTACTTCCTGGATATTGCTGATGACTTTATCGTGATGCCGATCCTGCGGCGCGATGAACACGACGGGCATGTTCTCGTCGATCAGGGCGATCGGACCGTGCTTCATCTCGGCCGCGGGATACCCTTCGGCGTGGATATACGAGATTTCCTTGAGCTTCAGGGCTCCTTCGAGCGCAGTGGGGAAGTTGTAGCCCCGGCCAAGGTACAGGGCATTGGTGGTCGCGGAGAACTGCATGGCGAGTTCCTCGATCAGATTCGACTGCTCGAGAATCCGACTCACCTTCTCGGGGATTTGAAGAAGCTCCTCGGCGAAGATCTTCCCTTGCTCGAGAGAGATGAATTCCCGTTGACGTCCGAGCATGAGAGTAAGCAGGGATAAGGCCACAAGCTGGGATGTGAAGGCCTTGGTGGAGGCCACGCCAATTTCGGGACCCGCATGGGTATACACGCCCGCGTGAGTTTCCCGTGCGATGGTGCTTCCAACCACATTGCAGATGCCGATCACCGTGGCGCCATGCTGTTTGGCTTCTCGGAGAGCGGCCAGGGTGTCGGCCGTTTCGCCGCTCTGGCTGATGGCGATCACCACGTCGTCTTCGTGAATGATGGGCTTGCGATACCGGAATTCCGAGGCGTATTCCACTTCCACCGGAATGCGGGCATATTCCTCGAGCATGTATTCGCCCACCAGACCCGCGTGCCAGGATGTGCCGCAGGCGGTAATGATGATCCGTCGCGCGCTGTTGAGATGGTTGACGACGTCGCGGAGCCCCCCAAGCTTCGCCGTCCCCTTGTCCCGCAGAATGCGACCCCGCATCGAATCCATGATCGTCTGGGCTTGTTCATGGATTTCCTTGAGCATGAAATGAGAATAGCCCCCCTTCTCGATCTGCTCGATGTCGTACGTGATCTCGACGATTTCCTTTTCCACTACCTCGTCGCCGATCGTTTTGATTTCGTATCCGTCTGCTGTAATGCTGGCAATATTGCCATCATCGAGAAAGATCACCTGGCGGGTATGGCCAACCACCGCCGAGGGATCGGAGGCCACGAAATACTCTCCGTCGTTGATGCCGATGACCAAGGGACTCCCCCGCCGCGCCGCGATGAGGCGATCCGGATGCTTGCTCGACACCACCACGATACCGTAAGTGCCGTCTACCTCTTTCAACGCGAGCCGCACCGACTGTTCGAGATCCCCAGTGATGTCATGAAACTTCGAGATGAGTTGTACCAGGGATTCGGAATCCGTGTCGGTGTGGAAGGGAATGCCATCCTGTTCGAGCCGCCGCCGGATGGCTCCGTAGTTCTCGATGATCCCATTGTGCACCATGGCGATGGTACCGGTGTGATCCACGTGAGGATGGGCATTGCTATCGTTGGGCTCTCCGTGCGTGGCCCAGCGCGTATGGCCGATGCCAAGCCCCGAGGCACTCGGATGCAGGGAGGCAAGGTTCTCGAGATCCGCCACCTTCCCGGCGCGCTTCAGCACGGATACATGACTGTTTTCGAGAAGCGCGATTCCCGCGGAATCATATCCCCGGTATTCGAGTCGCCGAAGACCCTCGATGATAATGGACGATGCCTGACGGGGGCCGATATAACCAACGATGCCGCACATGATTTTTTCCTTACGAAAATGTATCGAATCAAAATGCTCTTTCTCGTGGAAAAGTTCAAGTCGGTTCCATGAACCGACGGATCGAAGAACCAGCTCGCACACGATTCCGCCAGATCTCATGTCGAGAAATGAGAATGGGATCCTTTCGGATCACGAGGGGTGCCGCCCTCGGCATGGAAGTTCCATGGAAGCCATGGCACACCTTTTTGGAACACTTGCACCCTGCCAACGATTCAGAATTTCACGGTTTCACAGAGAATCGACATCTGTTCCCTTTCGAATGATTTTCAGCGAACGAAGCCGACATTTCTTCTTGACATTGAGTTACAGTGTTGCTATTATTCACACTTAAAAGGACGCTCATCGTGAAAATCTTTCACGCAGCACCATCCCGATTCTCGCCACTTCTTACGCCGTATCGCCAACTGACATAAAGGAGTCGATCATGAAAAAGGTGCTTCTCATTTCGTTCTGCCTTGGGCTTTTCGCGTTTCTGGCGGCTCCTTCCGCTCATGGCCAGGGAGCCTTCAGTTTAGGAACGACCAACGGAAACACCATCGCAGGGACCACCTATTACGGGCCTGCCTTTACACTCACCGCCCTCAAATCCACTAAGCTGCATCGCTTCTGGATGACCTTCAGCACAGGCACCGCGACGGTTGCGATCTGGGCTCACCCCACCACGGTGACCTATGCCAATGACGGACTCTGGATCAAACTCGGCGAGGCGACGATCACCTCCACCACCACTGCCTCCTGGACGGAGATCCCCATCGATCTCAACTTCCTCATGAACGTGGGTGAGACCTGGGGGTTCATCATCTTCAAGAACAATGGAGCCACACCTCAATATGCCAGCAGCGCGGCTCCCTTGGTGTATTCCGACAGTTATCTCTCGATGAATACGGCCTTCACGCTGGTGACGGCCACGGCCCCGCAGACGGCTCCTCCCACGGCGTTTGCCTTTACATGGGGAGCGCGAAAGTTCTGCGGAAAGGTGACGTACGACGAAGGATGCTACTTCCCTTCCGGCCAGCATTCCCTCCAGGTCACCGACAATGCCGGCGCTCCCCTCACGTACAGCAATATTCCCGGCCAGGTGTTTGCGAAGCTGAACGTCACATACCCCACGGGCCCGGCCACCATCACCACGACGCTCAATTTCTTCCGCATCGGCGGATCGACCACGGTGCCGGAGTATGTGTACACCTTTGTCAGCCAGAAGCAGGATGGCATCGATCTTTCCTTGACGCAGGCGGTTCCCATCCCCGGGACTCTCCAGCCCGGGTATTATCGTATCGTGCCGGTTCTGAACGCGCCGAATTCCTGCGGCCAGCCCAAGGATCTCACGCTCCCGGAAACCTCGATCATGCTGATCTACCCCGGAACCATGTTTTGCGTGGTGTGGCCGGGTGACGTCAACAACGACGGGACCGTGAATTATGGCGATCGGAAATCCCTGAACCAGTATATCCAGGATGCCAATCTGCGCTCGAGCTGGCTGGCTGGTCCCGGCCGCTATCGGGCCGATGCCGCCACCAATCCCATGACCACGATCTCATGGGAAGGCCAGGCCGGAATTCCGTGGCAGACCACGGAAGGCTGCTACATGGACGCCGATGGCAATGGAACCGTGAACGGCCTCGATTATCTGGCAATGAAGATCAACTGGGCGCGAACCCATGGCACCCCAAAAACCGGGGCTGACCTCGCGACCCACACCTTCGATCTCGGCCAAAACTATCCGAACCCCTTCAATCCGTCAACCACCCTTTCCTTCGATGTGCCCGAGAAGAGCCACGTGACCCTCATCGTCACTGATGCGCTCGGGCGTGTGGTATCGACGCTCGTGGACGAAGTGAAGGAAGCGGGCCAGCATCATTCCACCTTCGGATCTTCCGCGCTGTCATCCGGCATCTACATCGCCACCGTTCGCATGACGGGCATCGAGTCCGGACTTTCCTTCTCGAAAACTCTGAAGATGACGCTAGCCAAATAGTCCCGCACGTATGGGAGAGTGAAGCAGGCACGCTGCAACCTTTCCCTTCATGATCAGTACACATTTTTTCGTTCTTTCTCAGTTCTCTTTCTGCTCAATCAATAAGGAATCCTCCATGGAACATTGTGTCTCGCCCGGACGGCAACGAACCGCACTCTTTCTTGTGTTCGGTTTGTTTTTCCTGGCTCCTCGCTGTTTCGTGTGGGTAGGATAGCGTGAAAGGGCTGATTTCCGTAGG
>CAYQST010000003.1:0-189272 GCA_964420295.1 uncultured Chromatiales bacterium
ATCCAGATCAGCTTCATGCTGCTCATAATCATCGAGCAAGGTCACATACAGCGGCATCATCTGCCCCGTGCGAGCATTCTGAATATCGATTCGTCCGGATTTCTTCCATTGCCGTATCGTTTCATCTCCGTAGCGCGCGAAGGTACACACCGAAGCCCAGGTAACCACTCCGCGCACGCGAGGCATGCGCTCGCCCACGAGTATGGAGATGCCTCCACCCCGGGAATGCCCCAGTAGCACGAGGGGGAGCGCGGCGGTTGCGGCATCGACAACGCGAGCCTCGGTGATGGCGGAGATCATATCCTCGAGATCCTCGCATTCTCGCGTGAGCGTGTTGCGTCCGAAGGCATCGAGATCCACGAAGTCCTGATGGGCACCGACTCCGTTCAGCGAGAAATTGAAGCGTAGCGCGGTCCATCCGGCATCGCACAGGCGTTGGGCGAGATGGGGGAAAAACCCCCAGTCCTTGAACCCCTTGAATCCGTGACAGATGAGAGCCACGCCGCGTGGCGCGGCTGCAGCATGCAGAGAGTAATGGAGAGGATCTCCGTGGCGGTTGAGGATCATGGGGTGCGGGTCGCTCCTGGTTTCTATATTGCGCATCGATACCCGAGCAAAAAATACGAATTCCTCATGACCTCGCCCCTTTCTCTTTCCGGTTCTCCCCGCGTTGCCCTGGTCCACGACTGGCTCACCGGCATGCGAGGGGGCGAAAAATGCCTCGAATCACTCTGTCGCCTCTTCCCCGATGCCCCGATCTTCACACTGCTGGGCTTTCGTGATGCCGTAAGTCCCCTCCTCGCCGATCGCCCCTGGACCGTGAGTTTCCTGCAACGAATCCCCGGAATTCGCACCCACTATCGAACGTTTCTCCCTCTCTTTCCCAGCGCCATCGAATCCCTCGATCTGCGGGGCTACGACCTGGTCGTCTCCACCAGCCACGCGGTTGCCAAGGGAGTGCGGCATCCTTCCTCCGCGCTGCACCTGTCCTACATCCATACACCCATGCGATACATCTGGGATCTGTTCGACACCTACTTCCCTCGCGAGCGAATGCATCCGGTGAAATACGAACTCATCCGTCGCGTGGCCCAAAGACTCCGGCGCTGGGATCGCGCCACCAGTGGGCGCGTGGACGTGTTCGTGGCCAATTCTGCTTTCGTGGCCGATCGGATCGCGAGACATTATGGACGTGAAGCCCACGTGATCCATCCTCCGGTCGACACCGATCGATTCGTCGTGGGTCGTGGGCCGAGATCGGGATATCTCGTGGTGTCGGCCCTCGTGCCGTACAAGTTTGTGGACTTAGCGATCCGCGCCTGCCAGAGGATGGGACGGGACCTGACCGTGATTGGCAGCGGACCGGAAGAAGCGCGACTGCGGACCCTGGCCGGACCTTCGATCCGCATGGAATCCTGGGCAGGCACCGAACGCCTCGTCGAGGCCTATGCCTCGGCGCGAGCTCTGCTCTTTCCGGGCGAAGAGGATTTTGGCATCGTGCCTGTCGAGGCGATGGCATCGGGGACGCCCGTGCTGGCCTACGGCGTGGGCGGCGCCCGCGAAACCGTGGTGGACGGAGAGACGGGCGTGTTCTTTTTCCGTCAGGACGAGGAGTCGCTCATCGCCGCGATCGAACGCTTCGAGGGAATGTCCTTCAACGCCGATCGCATCCGCACCCATGCGGAGCGGTTTGCGCGGGAACGCTATGAACGAGAAATGGGAGCCCTGATCACTTCGTCGTGGGAAGCGTTTCTCACCTCCGGGCGGCGTGACGAGACGCATGCGCGCGAGGCGTGACGGGGATCAGGGAATTTCGCGATCGCTGCCTTGGCGCTCGAGCTTCAGATCCTTGAGCTGAGGAGCGCGAAGACGAATGACGAAATAGAACCGACGGTACTCACCGATGGGCACCCAGGTGAAGGCCATCTCCCAGCAATGCAGATCTCGGGTAATGTCGATCTCGGGAGCGCTCAGTTCCTCGCGGATAAAATCGTAGAACGCCCGGGCCGAGACCTTCCATTTGGGAGTGGGGCTGAAACTCAGATTCACGCTCAGATTGCTCTGCCGGTACACGTTATCAGGATCCGACTGGTTAATGGAGTACGAATAGTAGAGCCCGAGATTCCATGGAATGACATGAGAATACTCGCTGGCGGAGCTGTCGTGGTTCCCCGCCGCCCGAAACAGATCGCTGGACAGAGAGGTGGAGAGGTTGATTCCAAAATCCGTCATGCGGGCCAGCCCGTACCCTTCGCTGAGGAGCCATCGATTCACCTCACCAGGCGAACGCACGCTCTTGCCCTGGTAATCCACCACCATGCGATCGCGATCGAACACGTAGGGAGAGAACCGGGCCGATCCACTGATGTCGAGCAGATCGCGAATGTTCGTGCGGAAAGAGAGGTTGACCGGCGCCAACTTCATGCTGTCCTTTTCGAAGTCATAACTCGTGGACACATCGAAGCCGAGGAGCTGCATCTTTCGCGGAGTTTCACTGGTGTCCCCCGCGGCGGGCCGGAGTTTCATTTCGATGATGTTGTTGATGCCGAACCCGAGTGACTGGGAACGAGGTCCCCCCGACCCTCCGAACACCTCCCCCGGAACCTCGCCGAATCCTCCGTAGGGATCATACACCACCTGGGTTCCCGCTCCATCGGAATACCGAAGACGATTGCCCCAGCCGGGAGCGGTGAAGTCCGGATTGAACCGGTAACTGATCGAAGGCATCATGGTGTGTCGCAGACCCAGGATGCCCGCCACGTTGGGTGCGATGGTGCCGTAGAGTTTCGTGCTCGCACTCACTCCCATCGTGAAGGACCGGGTCATGAAAAATCCGCGTGCCTCGCGATATCGGACCAGGGAGTCCTTTTCATCCCACTCCCGCTCGAGGCGGTGGCCGTACCATTTCTCTTCGTAGCTGAAGGAGGGGCTGATCGTCACGTATCCGAGTTTTGGGGAGGCAAGCAGGTTCACCGAATGACGCAGTCCCTGTCGATCAAAGTCCTCCTTGCTCCGTTCGGTGTTCAGCGTGACGAACTTCGTTTCCATTTGATTGCGGAACTGCCCGGTGTAGTTGAAGCCAATCAGTTCGTACCAGGACAGTTCGTTGCTGGATTCTCCGCGAAACGGAAAGATCTGGCTTTGCGTGAAGGTGACGTCAGGGGCCACGGTCACCGAGGTGCCCTGGCGCAGATCCTGATCCCGCGTGGCGTTGGCGCTGAGACTGCGATTCGAAGCCCAGGATGTGGAGAAGGACGCCTGGGAATAGATGCGCTGATTGAGGAGTTCGTTGATGTTGTTGCTGTGATTCGACGTGTAGCTCGTGCTCTGAAAATTCAGATTGGCGGTGAGGCGGGACACCGGATCGAGCGTGTGGTTGTGCGTGAGGGTGAAGCGATAGTCCTGCTGAGGATCGTCGTCGGGAACGAAGGGATTGCCGATGTTGAACGTCTGTCGACCATAGGCGGCAGTGAGATTTCCCGTGAGAACGTACCGCACCGCATAGTTGGCCTCGGCCTGCACCTGATACCCTCCCTTGCTATACCAATCCCCGGTGAGAGCCAGATCCCAGTAATCACTTGCGGCCCAGTAATAGCCCCCACCCTTTAAAAAGCGTCCGCGGGACGGAAGTTCACCGAAGGTGGGAATGAGAATGCCAGACTGCCGCCCACTCTTGCTCGGAATCGCCACGAAGGGCGCGGCGAGCAGGGGGATGTCTTCGATGTATAACACGATGGGTTCAGCGATGATAAGATCGTTGGGGATGATCTTCATGCGGGAGGCGCGGAAGTAGTAATGCTTGTGATCGGGATTGTCGCAGGTCGTGTACTGACCGTCGGAAATGAAATACGCGGCCTCTCCCATTCGCTTGATGCGGTCGCCTCGATAGAAGCCATTGTCGATGCTCGTCTCCCCTCCCGTGATGATGCCTCGCTCCGTCTTGAAGTTGTATGTCATTTCCTCGCCGGTATAGGTATCCGCTCCCTCGTGAAACACAGGGGTCCCCACCCGTTTGGTGGAATCGGTGCCGCTCGTATCGGCGATGCCCGCGGCGTGAATGGTGGATTCGTTCCAGCGAATGGTGATGCGTTCCGCATCGATCTTCACCCGTCCGTAGTCAATCCGGGCCGCTCCGAACATCCGCATTTCCTTTTCCCGCATCCGATAGGTGATGGAATCGCGGGAGGCATAGGTGACGACGGTGTCGGTGGCGTTTTTCGTGGACCAGATAAGAACGGTGTCCGCGCCGCTCCATTTCGCCGAATCCTTCGTTCGGTCCGCAGAGACCAGGGAGTCGCGCCGCGTGCTGTCCCGACGCAGGGAATCTCTATCCGGACGCAGGGAATCTCTATCCGGACGCAGGGAATCTCCGTCCCTCCGCGCGGATCGCTGTGGAGGGCTGCCCGTCGCCCAGCCCTCGGTGCCAAGAAGGCAGAGAATCAGGCCAGCCATCACGAGGGCCGACAGAGAAAGCGCGGATGCCGAGGGTCCCTTCATCGCTGACTCCTGGACCGATCGCGATAAATGCGATCCGCCCGCATGGCATGGGTGGCCGACTGCACATACCCCAACAAATCCTTCTCCATGCGCGATGCGAGATCCGGCAGGTGCGAGGACAGATCGTACCGGAATTCCGGATCCCGTTCTCTGTTGTACAGTCCCTTTCGCTTTTCGAGATCATGGAGCAGCACCAGACTGTCCTGCATCAGTGCATAGTGCGGTCCGGAGCGCACCACGACTCCCCCTCCCCCGGGCAGGAGCAACGATCGCCCCATCGAGGCATGCACGGCGGGCAGGCCAAGCAGATCGAGCAGGGTGGGCAGGATATCCACGTGCCCCGACGCCCGTGCATCGCGCGCGGGTGCAAGACCGGGACCCACCAGCAGCAACGGCACATGGAATCCGGCCGTAAAGTCGTTCCGCGTGGCGGCGAAGGTATGATCTCCCGTGATCACGAACACCGTATTGCGAAACCAGGGGCGATGTCTCGCCTGCTCGAAAAAGCGCCGCAGACTGTAGTCTGAATACAGCATGGCGCGTTCGAACTCCGGCCGTTCCGCCTGCGTCTGAAAGGTGGCGGCAAGATGAGGGGGCAACACGAACGGATCGTGACTCGACAGAGAGAATACCACGGCCGCGAAGGGTGTCGAAAAGCCCGACAGCGTGCGCTCGACGAATCCGAAAAATGGCTCATCGTAGATACCCCACACGCCGTCGTCGTCTTCGGGACCGAGTCCGGACACGTCTTCCTTTCCGTAATACTCCATGAACCCCGAGATGCGGGACCAGGCGTCGAAGCCCATCGATCCGGTTCGCGCTCCATGAAAGAAGGCGGTGCGATACCCCTGGTCCCGAAGAATCCCTCCCAGTCCCCGCACCTGATCCAACTCGAATCGCGATCCGATGAAGGATACCGGATACAGCCCGGGCAGGGCCGTGAGAATGGACGGCAAGGCCTCGATGGAGCGCTGTCCGTTGGCCAGCGTGCGCGTGTAGAGACGACCGGTCGAGGCCAGACTATCGAAGAACGGGGTGCAGGTCGTAGAGGCCGACAGAGATCCGAGGTAGGAGGCCGACCAGCTTTCCATGATGAAGATCACGACATTGGAAGAGGGCCTCGCGGTTGAATCCGGAGTGAAGGATCGCAGAAATGGGTAGGCATCGTCGAGATACCGATCGCGGGGGTCGGCCAGCAGAGCCCGTGTCCGATCTCGTGCCTCCCGCGGGTCCATGAACCGATACTCCGGCAGATCATGCTGAAACAGACTGCGGAGCACGGAATAGGTCGTGTTCAACGTGAGATAACCCACGGCCGGGTGGGAGCTGAAGAACGCATGGGAGGGACGGATGGGCCGAAGCTGCCATCCGCCTCGAATACCAAGTATCGCCAAACCCGCGAACAGCACGAACATCAGCGCCTCGCGCGCGAGGATCCGATTTCCCCGAGGTCGGGCGCGAAGTCGCGAGTCGAGACGAGACACCAGACGCAGCAGAAGAATGAGCACGCCTGCGGTGAGCAAAAGAAAGAGGACGAAGAATCCCGGATAATGTGCGATAACAGCCGGCATCATCCGCAGCAGATCAAGGGGCGCCGTGAAGGGCTCGAACATCAGGCGTCGCTGAATCGTGGGGAAGTACCCAAAATCCACCACGCCGAGCAGAAGGAAGAGGACGTTCAGTGCGAGGAAAAGGATGAAAAGACTGCGATCCACCCAGCGCCAGGAGTCCGGAATGCCCGGAATCAGCAGAAGGGCGGCACAGGCTCCGTTCAGCATGAGAATGGCGCTGACATCGAAGCGCAGGCCGTACCAAAACGCCCGCGCCAATTCACCTACCGCCACGTCGGTATAGAACGCGGCATTGCTTGCATAGAACCCGACCCGCATGAGGACAGCCAGTGCCAGCAGGACGAAGAACAAGACAAGAACATGAACGGCGCGACGGGTGAGCATGCGATCCCGGTGAAAAGACAAAACATACGAAAATACCACCAGCCGCGTGTTCTTGCCATGAAATCCAGCCCCCCTGCATGGAGATCGTACCTCAGAGCCCCCACCGGGGATGGAACTCGGAGGATCTTGTTTGACACGCGGATTTCTCCTAGTTTTTTCTTTCTCTCTCATCAATCCCGGATTCGTTTCATGAAACATCTTTTCCGAGCCGTGGCCCCGGTCCTCCTGTTCCTGCTCCTCGTGGGGTCGGCTCCGCTCTCCCTTCTTTTTGCGCAGAAACTCCCCATCACCGTCAAGGACGTCTTTGGGAATCCCGACTTCTCATCCGGCCGAGGGGGCGCTCTCAAGTGGCTTCCCGATGGGAAACGCTACAGTCGCACCCGAATCGACAGCGTGTCGAAGAAACCGGCGATTTTCCTTACCGATGCCCGCACCGGAAAGGAAGAGATTTTTCTGACGACCGCGGATCTGAAGATACCCGGAACTGAGCGCACGCTTTCCTTTGTCGATTATACCTGGTCCAAAGACGGCACGAAAATCCTGTTTGTTCGCTCTCGCAAGGCCATCTGGCGCCGTTCCACCGTCGATCAGGTAATCGTCTACGATCATGGGAAAAAAGCCCTGATCGCGATGCCCGATCATCCCGAAGGAGTGCGTCACGCGAAACTGTCTCCCGACGGTCAGTGGGTGGGCTATGTATGTAAGGAAGATCTGTATGTGGTGAATCTCGCGACGGGCGCCGAGTCTCGACTGACCGAAGACGGTGGGGCACACGTGTTCAACGGTCGGTTCGGTTGGGTGTACGAGGAGGAATTCTCCATTACCGACGGATGGATGTGGTCTCCCGACAGCAAGCGTATCGCCTACTGGCAGGAGGATGAGCGACGGGTTCCGGAATACTCCATGATGGACTGGATGCCCCTGCACGGAGAACTGATCCCCATCCGCTACCCCAAGGCCGGAGATCCGAATCCCGTGATGCGAGTGGGTGTGGTGAGTCTCGAATCCCGGCGCACCACCTGGATCGACTATGGAGCAGGCACTGCCCCGCTTCCGGTGCCTGAGCCAGGAGAAGCGCCCGGCATCGTCACGGCGGCCCACAACGTGTACATTCCGCGCATGGCATGGACCGATGACAAATACACTCTGTCCTTCATGAAAATGAATCGCCATCAGAATCGACTGCAGCTCTGGTTTGCCGACGCCATCACCGGCGTGGCCCGCGTGGTGGTGGACGACAGTTCCACCACCGGCTGGATCGATGTGGAGCAGAATGTCACCTTCCTGCCGGGACGGAAGGAATTCGTGTGGCAGTCGGAACGAGATGGCTGGAACCACCTGTACCTGTACTCCTACGATGGAAAGCTGCTTCGACAACTGACCAAGGGGAATTGGGAAGTGACCGACCTGGTGGGAACCGACGACGATGGAGACTACCTCTACTTCGTGTCCACCGAAGTCTCCCCTCTTGAACGACATCTCTATCGCATCGAACGAGATGGATCTGATAAAGAGCAGTTGACCAAGGCCAGTGGTTTCCATCGAATTTCCGCCAGTCCCACCTGCGCTTTCTTCTCCGATTCCTGGTCCAGTCTCTCCCAGCCTGCGATGACCCGTCTGTGCAACGAGGACGGCGAAGAAATGCGGGTCCTCTCCCGGGTCAATCCCGCGGCCTTCGACAAGTATCAGTGGATGCCGAGAGAAATCACCAGATTCAAAACCGCCGACGGACTCGAACTCTATTGTTCGATGATCAAACCTCCGGACTTCGATCCCTCCAAACGGTATCCTGTCTTCGTTGATGTGTATGGAGGTCCCGGCTACCAGAACGTCACGAACTCCTGGCCTTCCCCGATGCATCAGTGGGTCGCCAATCAAGGCTTCATCACGGTTCAGATCGACAACCGGGGCGGAGGAGCCCGAGGCGCCGATTTCAAGCATCGCGTGTATAAGCAACTCGGAAAATGGGAAGCCAACGATTTCGTGGAAGGCGCAAAATTTCTTGCCACCCTGCCCTATGTGGATAAAGATCGCATCGGTATCTGGGGCTGGAGCTATGGCGGCTATATGAGCGCCCTCACGATGATGCTTGGTACGGGTACCTATGCGGCGGCCGTGTCGATCGCCCCCGTGACCGACTGGAAATTTTACGACACGATTTATGCTGAACGCTATATGCAGCGACCGCAGGACAATCCCGCTGGATACAAGGTGGGATCCTGCCTCGAACATGCCACGAAACTCAAAGGCCATCTTCTCGTCATTCATGGCGGATTGGATGACAATGTGCATCTCCAGAATACGATGCAGCTGGTGGACCGTCTCGAGAACGCCGGCATTCAATTCGACATGCGGATTTATCCCAACGGAGATCACGGCGTGGCGTCCGGTATGGATTCCATGTACGGACTCTATGAGTACTTCATGACCTTTATGAAGAACAAGCTGAGCGTGCACTGAACGCACGAAGCGCCTTCCGGCCCCCTCCCCTCACAGGATCACTCACTATCGGAGAGACGTCATCATGATGAAGAATAAAGCACTCTGGATCGGACTCGGCGTGGTCGCCATCGTCATTCTTTGGTTCATCTCGGCGCAGAACGGCCTGGTCAATGCCGAGGAGGAGGTCAACGCATCCTGGGCCCAGGTGCAGAACCAGTATCAGCGTCGCGTGGACCTCATTCCCAATCTCGTCGAAACCGTCAAAGGGTACGCGAAGCAGGAGTCCAGCGTGCTCACCGAAGTAACCGAGCTTCGTTCCCGCATCGGGCAGATGACCGTATCGAAGGAGATCCTCGACGATCCGGACGCGTTTGCGAAATTCGAACAGAACCAGAATCAACTCGCCGGCGCCCTGTCTCGGCTTTTGGTCGTCTCGGAGAACTATCCCGATCTGAAGAGCAATCAGAACTTCCTGGCTCTGCAGTCCCAGCTCGAGGGTACCGAGAATCGCATCGCAGTCGAACGGATGCGATTCAACAAATCCGTGCAGAGCTATAACACGAGAATCCGTCGCTTCCCAACCACGATCGTCGCCGGGCTGGGTGGATTCCGATCCAAAGCCTATTTCCAGGCCAATGCCGGAGCGGAAAACGCTCCTGCCGTGAAGTTCTAATGGTCGCTCGTTCCCTCCATTTCGTTCTGCTCATCGTTCTTATGATGGGCGGACCCCTGCATGCCATCACCGTGCCTCGTCTGGATTCCAGGATGACCGATCTCGCGGGCGTCCTGGCCACGACGGAACGCGACGATCTCGAGGGAAGACTCCGCGCCTACGAGCAACAGACGGGCACTCAGTTCGTGATCGTCATCCTGCCCTCTCTCGAAGGAGAGAACGTCAGCGACGTGTCCCTTGCCATCGCAGAGCAGAATGGGATCGGCAGAAAAGGACAGGATAATGGCCTGCTCCTGCTGGTTGCGCTTCAGGACCGAAAGCTCCGCTTCGAAGTGGGGTATGGACTGGAGGGCGTCCTCACTGATGCGCTCATGTCCTCCATCATTCGAGAGATCATCGGGCCGGAATTCAAGGGGGAGCGGTATTACGCGGGACTCCTGGCCGGCGTTGACGCGGTGATGAAGGCGACGAACGGAGAGCTCCTTGCCCCCACGCCAAAAAAGAAATCCCGGGATCGCGGATTCAACGCATTCGGGTTCATCGTGTTTCTGTTCTTTGTCCTTCTGTTCATCAAACGGAGATTTCGCCGTCGACGCGGTGTCGACGTGTGGTTCTTCGGAGGCGGCTTTGGCGGATTTGGAGGAGGAAGTGGCTCCTCGGGAGGAGGGTGGAGCGACTTTGGAGGCGGTGACTTCGGTGGCGGAGGAGGCAGTTTCGGCGGAGGAGGCGCGAGCGGTGATTGGTAGAATCGCCGATGGAATGATGCTTCTGTTGATCCTGGCCCTGGGATCCACTGGGTGCGGCTCAAAGACGGAATCCCATCCCGTCTCGGAGCCTGGGCGCGGGGACGGCCTCTTTCACAGCGTCTACGAACCCGATCGCATTATCATCGATTCGGTCCGCCGGGATCTCGATGAAGACGGACTGGCCGATCTGCTCGTGTTTTCGCGAGGACCGGAGGCACGCGGGGTGTTCGATCGAGTCGAAGTGTTCAGTCTCGACACCGCATGGAATCGTTGGCGATCCCGGTTTGTCGACCCCCTGGATCATGCCGTGGGCTACCGGTTCGCAGATCTGACGGGCGATGGTCGCATGGATCTTCTTGTAGAGCTCGACAGCAAGCTCGCCGACCCCATTGTGGCACGAGGTCTCCAGGTGTATGGTTTGGATCGGAGCGGGTCCTTCACGCTGCTGTTCGCATCCTCCACGGGTTCTCCTCGTGTTCTCGAGGGACAGCCTGCAACCATCCTCACCCAGGGCCGGTATCTCGGACTCCTGCCGATGCAACAGAGTCCCATCTTCGTCACCTCGATCTCGGTGTTTCGCGGCACCCAGTTTCATGCCGATACAGCCGCGCTTCGCGGGTTCCGGACCGAGGCAAAGGCAGCGGAGAACCAATGGGCGGCCATGCAACGAATGCCCGCCCCCCGGGATTCCGCCTCCATCCTCGCCGAATACCGAAGTTTCGCAGTGCTCGCGATGTGGACCTATATTCTGGATGGAGAATCCGCCTGCGCCACGCTCTGGCTTAAGGAACGTCCCCAGCTCGCCTCTCGCCTTCCAGGCGCCTACCTGAGGGATCTCGAGGATTTCTGCGCTGAACCCAGTTTCTATCACGAGGCCATTTCTCCACCACCAAGGAATCCCTGACATGCTGGCTGCGCTTGTTCAATACGCTCCCCGACTGGGAGATCTGAGAGCCAATCTCGCTTCCCACCTCCAACTCATCGAGCAGGCCATTGATGGGGGAGCCGAGCTGGTGGTGTTTCCGGAACTGAGTCTGACCGGATACACCCTCCGCGATCTCGCAGGGGAGATGGCCCTCCGCCCCGATGACGCGCGCCTCCAGCCCTTTCGAGATCTGAGCCAGCATCTCACCATTGTCGTGGGTGGTGTGGAAGAAGGCCAGCGACATGGCATTTTCAATGCGGCATTTGTCTTCGATCAGGGCCAGGTAACCACGCATCGCAAGGTCTATCCCCCCGATTACGGCATCTTTGAAGAAGGGCGCTACTTTTTGCGCGGAGACACGGTCCGATGCATCCCCACCAGACACGGGCTTCTCGGCGTGCTGATCTGCGAGGACGCCTGGCACCTTTCGCTGCCCCTTCTCCAGACCCTCGAAGGCGCCGATTTCCTGGTGGTGATCTCGGCCAGTCCCACCCAGCTCGCCGGACAGGGAGGCCTGTCCCCTGCCGAGCGAAACACCCAGCACCATGCCACGCTCTGTCGTCTGCTCAGCGTGCACATGGTGTTCGTCAACCGTGTGGGCTATGAAGACGGGGTGAATTACTGGGGCAACAGCCAAGTGGTGGATCCCTTCGGCCAGGTTCTCATGTCCATTCCAGCACCGGAGGAAGATCTGCGTTTCTGCGACATCGACGAAAGCGCCCTTCGACGGGCCCGGCAGAAAAGCCGACATTTCCTGGACGAGGATCCGCTCTTCCTTCGTGCGGAACTCGAGCGGGTGATCGCCCTTCGTGCCCAGAGACGGTAACCTTCATGCGCATCCTTCCGAGCCTTCTGTTCTTCCTTCTCACCACGGCCCTCCAGGCGCAGCCGAGCGAGGAAAGTCGTTTCGTCGAAATGGTGCGTGAAGCCTCGCGAGATGCGGCGGCAGCCCTCCACAGCGGTTCGGCGTCGGTGCGGGTGCTGCCCGAAGATGCCCATCCCCTCGTGCGTCAGGTGCTCGCCGAAGAAGTGAGCCGGACGGGAGCACGGGTGACAGAACCAAGTCAGGCCGAAGCGCAGATCGTCATGGACTTGCGGGAGATGAAACTCTACACTGTTTCGCTGGGGAATTCTTCCTATCTTCGTCGCTGCGTGTTCCAGGCTGGAGTACTCGTCACCGGGCGATCCCGGGATGCCATCTCCTGGTCTCGCTCCGTATCGGCGGAGCGCCTCGACACCTTGGATACGGCACCGGAGAACCGGGAGCGGGACTTCCGCACCCTGAGCTCCTCCACTTGGATCGATGATGTTTTGGTACCCCTTCTCGCCGCCACGGCCGCTGTTCTGACCGTGGTGCTTCTGTTCACCGTTCGAGGCTCCTGAATGCGCACCTTCTTTCTGCTTTCCGTTCCCTTCGCCCTCGCCCTCCTCCTTGGTGCGTGCAGTGGCAGCGCCGTTCCCGACAATCCTACGGCGGAACAGCGTTTTCGACTCGGCATGAACGAATACGCGGAGGAGCGCTATTTCGAGGCCCTCCAGCATTTCGACATCATCCGGCTCCAGTTCCCCGGAAGCGCGGTCAGTGACAGCTCCCGCTTCTTCAGCGGCATGAGCCGTTTCCATCGGGAAGAATACCTGCTCGGCAGCTACGAATTCAATCAGCTCATCCAGGGCAGTCAAAGCAGTCCTATGGTACCGGATGCGTTTTACATGTACACTCAGTGCCTCTACGGACTTTCACCCCGGGTTTCCCTCGATCAAACCTATACCGAACGAGCCATCGACGCCCTGCAAACCTTTACTGAGCTGTTCCCCGGCCATGCCCGCGCCGATAATGCCGTGGCCCAGATTCGGGAACTGCGCATGAAGCTGGCGGAGAAGGAATACCGAACGGGCATTTTATACACGAAACTCGAAAATCCCCTGTCGGCGCTGGTGTATTTCGATACCGTGATCGACAAGTACTTCGACTCCCCGTTTTTCGAGGACGCCGTGTATCAGAAAGCCCGCATCCTTGCACGCCGCAAGCGCGTGGCCGACCTCGAGAAACTCGTTCGCGGGTATACGGAGAAGAACCCCTCGGGCTCCATCGCGTCGAGTCTTCGTGAACTGCTCTCCGATCTCAAGGCCTCTCTTCCCTCCACCCCTCGATAGGTGATGCATGGATCAGCCCTCTCCTCTTCGTCACACCGTGCGTGCCTCGCAGGTGACGATGACCGAACTCGTGCTCCCGAACGATACGAATCAGCTCGGGAACCTGCTCGGGGGACGGCTCATGCATCTGATGGACATCGCCATGGCCATCGCCGCGGCACGGCACACCGGGTTGGTGTGCGTAACGGCGTCGGTGGACGAGATCAACTTCCTGCACCCGGTGCGACTCGGTGAAGTGGTCATCCTCAAGGCCTCCGTCAATCGGGTGTTTTCCACGTCCCTCGAAGTCGGCGTCAAGGTCTTTGCCGAGAATCTCAAGGCCGGCACCTGCCGTCACACGAATTCCGCGTACATGACCTTTGTGGGCCTGAATGCCGAGGGAAAGCCCGCTCCCAGTCCCCAGGTGATTCCCGAATCGCCCGACGAGCAGCGTCGCTTCGAACAGGCGCTCGAACGGCGCATGGTGCGACTGGCCCATCGACAGCGACTGCGCGGCTCGTCAAGCGGTTCTCCCCTTCCATCCTGACACGTTGCCAGAGAGTCGATCGATGTCCTTTTCCGCCTCGACACCTTCCGCCGCGCCTTCGCTGCGCGTACTGGTGTTCCTTCTCGTTCCGCTGTGGTGCCTTGTCTTGGGCTCCCCCGCCCTCCGGGCGCAAAACACTCTGCAAGCCCTGCCCGACGAGGCGTTTCTCGAGCGCCTGCGCTCACGATTCACCCTCGCGGCACCAGAGGCGGAAGGACAAAAATGCGGCCTCGCCCTGATGTCTGAGGCGGCAAGGCGGCTTCATGAGGGAAGCGAAGCGCAGCGTCGGGCGATCAAGGCGGTCCTCGCCCCGAACGCCTTCGACACCAGCATCGTGTCCGCGTCGGGTCGGTTTCGCGTGTACTTCGATCTCTCGGGTCCCAATACGCCAGCCCTCCTTCAAAACGAAACCACCCGCATCCCCGGCACCGCCATCGAGTACGCCCGACAGGTCGCGTCCTTTTTCGACCGAACCTGGGAGGTGGAGGTTCGGGATCTGGGCTATCCATCCGCTCCGCTCTTCCCCGGTCTCACCGAGTACCAGATCTTCATCATCGAATACAATGCGGCAAATTATGGTGAAACCGTGCCCATCGATGAGGTCCGCAATGGATCGGTGCAGCCATCCTTCACCTCGTACATTCAGATCGACAACGACTTTCGGGAATACAAAACCAGAGGACTGAAAGCGGCCCAGGTCACCGCCGCTCACGAATACCACCATGCCATTCAGTTGGGGAATTTCGGGTGGTGGATGGATCATTCGTATTACTACGAAATGACGGCAACTCATTTCGAAGAACTGGTCTTTCCAGACGTCAACGATTATCTGATCTATCTCAAAGATTTTTTCCTAATTCCCGAGCATGCCTTGACGTCCTGGCGAGGATATGAGGTTGTGCTCCTACCGAAAATGCTGTATGCGCGCTGGGGTGCCGGACCGGTGCGTCGCTCCTGGGAGCTCATCCGCTCCATGGCGCCCATTCCCGCCCTCGAACAAGCCCTGATCGAAGCCGGAACGAGACTGGATGACGAATACTGCACGTTCGCGCGCTGGAACTGGTTTACCGGCTACCGTAGCGATCGCAATGGCTCCGAATGCTATGATGACGCTTCACTATATCCGCGCATGGATCGCGTGGAGATGACGATGACCGCCGACAAGCCAGTGACCTTTACCGACAATCTCCCGCCACTTTCCGCCCAGTATTATTCGGTGTACCGCGAACTCGACACCCTCTCCTTCTCGGTTGCCAACGTCGACGTCGTCGGGGCGAGAAACCGCAATCCCGCCGCCCTGTCCTACCAACTCACCGTGGCACGCTCTCCCGGGGGACCGGAATGGAAATCGGCTGGCACGGGTTTTTGGTATCACTTTGCACCGTCCCAACCGAACCTGCTCTGCCTGTCCAACCTTTCGGGAACGTTCATCGACAACAGCGTCGTCTCGGTATATCCAAATCCTTGGGATCCCCGCTCGGGCGATGCCCTTGTCTTTCCTCTTCCTCCATCCACCCCGCCCGGAAAGGCCGTGCTCACCCTCCTGAGCGTGTCGATGGTTCCCGTCTACCAAAAGGAGGAAAGCATCCAGCGGGATCATCCCCAGTTCGGAACCCATCTTCGCCTCTCCGACGCCGCCTCCCTGCGAAACCTTCCCTCCGGCGTGTATTTCTGGCATCTCGATATCGATGGCGGGAAAACGGGCAAGATCGCGGTGCTGCGCCCATGATCGCACGGATCGAGGTTCGAGACCTGACACGCCGCTTCGGTCGCCGGGAGCTATTTGCGGGAATTTCCTTTCGCGTGGAACACGGTCAGGTGTGCGCGATCACGGGACGGAACGGAAGCGGAAAATCCACCCTCATGAAAATCATCGCCGGGCTCCTCTCACCGAGCGCCGGTTCGGTGGAATACCATCTCGACGGCCATCCCCTCGATCCCCGAACCCTGCATCGGCATATCGGCTACGCCGCTCCCTACTTGACCCTGTATGAGGAGTTCAATGCCCTCGAGAACCTGGAGCTCTATGCCCGCATTCGAGGACTTCCACTGGAACGGAACCGCTTCCATGCCCTTCTCGAGCGCAGTGGACTCCCCCTCCATCGGTCCGATCCCATTCGGTCCTTCAGCAGCGGCATGAAACAACGGATGAAACTGCTGTTTGCCCTTCTGCACGAACCGCCTTTCCTATTTCTGGACGAACCGGCCACGAACCTCGACTCCGACGGCGTCACCCTCGTGCACGAATGCATGCGGGAGCAGAGACAGAGAGGACTGGTGTTGCTGGCCAGCAACGATCCTCAGGACCTCGCCCAGGCGGACTTTTCCATTTCCGTCATGAACGTATGACGGACTGAATTTGCCCGAACGTTTCATTCGATCGAATCATTCGAATTCGAATCATGATCACCGCTGTATCCGAACCTTCGGAACGTGATCGTGCCGGTCACGTATTGGCCATCTTCATTCGTCCCGACCTGGAGGATCCATGTCCCGTCTCATGCTTGCTTTCATCCTCACCCTGGTAGGTTCGTACGCCGCATTTCCCGGCTGTTCCCTGTTTCCCTCCGACGAACCGAAAGACGATCCCTGTGCCACGAAATCCTCGGTACACAGCGCACAAACCATCCACAAGGATGGGCGATACGATCTCGTCACCCCCTCCGCCATGAAGTCCTGTCACGCGACCTTCAGGATTCGGTATGCATGGAAAAACCTCGATAAAAAGATGCGAGACGACACGACTCCGCCTCTGGAATGGAGGTTTCAGGTGTTTCCCGGCATGTTCATCATGGTTGGCATCCCGGCTCCCACAAAGCGATGGGAAGCCTCGACCGTGGATCCCTGGTTCGGCTATTCCTATTCAGCGACCCTCTCCGCCGGAGCCAAGGATCAACCGGATCCCTTTGTGAACTACCAGATCGAAGCAATGCTCAAGGAAAATGTCAATGATTCTATTCTCGTGGAGGGTACGATCGAGTATGCTCCCTGGAACGGAAAGTGACGGGTGTGGCATCGGGCGATATCGCCTCGATGCCTTGGTGTTTTTCAGGATCCGCGACGAAGAAGCTGGCGAAGCACCGCGCCTTCTCCCCGAGTGAAAAATCCGGTGCCCAATAAAACCAGTGGCATGAGGACCACGACGCCAAGCTTGCCCCAAAGGGAGCTGCGCGTCTCGGGCACAAGGTACCAAAGAGCGAGCGCAAGAACGGAGGCGACAAGGATTTTTGCGATGCGTCCGTATTGCCAGGGCACGGGATAAATGGGACGGGTGAGGCCCCACGAGAGCAGTGCCATGACCACATAGGCCCCGAACGTGGACCATGCCCCTCCATAGATTCCCCAATGGGGAATGAGCAGGAGATTGGCAATAATGTTGAAGGCTGCTCCCGCGCCCGCAATGAGGGGAAGCCGGGTCGTACGTTTTTCGATGATGAGTCCCGCACTGAAGATGACGCCCAGTCCGGTAAAGACATAGGCATGCAGGATGATGGGAACGATTCCGACTCCCGACCAATAGGCCCGCCCGATGAGGGTCCGACCATGATACAGAGGCAAAGCAATGATATCCCCGATGAATACGGTCAGTACCAGGGAAAGGAACATGCCGACGAGAAGGAAATACGTGAGGACCCGCGCGTGTAGGAGACGGGCGTCGGACTGCTTCGCCGTCTGGAGATAAAACGGTTGCCAGGCATATTGAAACATGCTCACCACGAGCATCATTAAAATTCCCAGCTTGTAATTAGCTTGATAGATGCCCGCCGTGGTGGCGTCGGCCATGATCTGCATGATGGGGCGGTCAACCACCTGCACCACCATTGCGGCCAGTCCTGCGGGCAAGGTCGGTAAGCCGAAGGCAAGCATGGGACGAAGAACGGTCTGCAGTCGAAGACGAAGACGAAGTCGTTTCAAAATGGTGGGCAGGAGCAACAGGGAGCAGAGTCCCGAAGCAATGAGTCCCGCTACGAAGATACTTTCGATGGACCAATGCCAGACGGCCACGAATAGAATATTCAGGGAGACATTCACCGCGATGGACACGAAACGAATGCTCGCAAACCACCGTGCCTTGCGCTCCATGCGGAGAGCGGCGAAAGGCAAGGCATTGACAGCGTCGAGCCCCAGCGTGGCCACCGCGAGGGGCACGATCAACGACACCCGCGATGGAAGCTTCAGCGCCATCGACACGGAGTCCTGCAGGAAAAAGGCAACGACGATGAGGAGGGTGGACGAGGCGGCGAGCAACCAGAACGGCGAGGAGAACACGTCCTTTGCCTCTTCGTTCTTCGTTTCCCCAATAAACCGCATGAAGGCTGGTTCGAGACCGTACGTGAACACCACTGCCAGAAAGGCCATCACGGCATAGATCACTGCCACGATACCGTATTCGCTGGCGGGCAGGGTGTTGGTGTAGAGGGGAACGAGAAGAAAATTCAAAAACCGTCCCACGATCGTACTGATGCCATACACTGCCGTATCGGCACCGAGTCGAGCGATTTGGGAACGGATACTGCGGACTTCGGCCATCGGCGGAACTCGCTATCGTGGCGTGATGATGTGCACCGATCCTTCGGCCCGGTGCAGATGGTCGCGGGTTTTGACGAGCACCACATAGCGCCCGGTGTCCGCAAATGAAATCACCTCATCCAGACGATAGCGATCGAGAGGTGTGGCCGTGGGGCCCATGGGAATCCGCGCTTCATCTCCGTACGATTCCCGCTTGCCCTTTTCCATGCGAAACACCGAAACCACGAGGGTGTCGCAGGTCACGGGTTTCGTCCATTCCACCAGCATGCTCAAAACGCCGGGCGAAAAGGTGTCGGCCTCGCCCTGGGGCTGATCCTCCGCGTCGAAGCCTTCACAGAATCGGATCCGTCCTTGGGGAGCCGGAGCACAGCCTGACACCGGGATCAGCAGGGCGCACATCAGCAGGATCGCGTGCAGCGTGGGAACGAGACGAGCGAAAAGTGGGATCTTCGTGACAGGAGGCATGTGCAAACATAGCAATTTCCGCGTGGGAGGAGAAACGCGGCGCGAACGGGGAGGAGGGCGGAATGCGATGAATAGGGATTTCCTCGCGAATTTCTTACCTTTTCGCTTTCTCGTGATCGAAAACAGGATTGTCATGACAAGGAATTCCATCGGACTCATCGAACTCTCCAGCATCGCGGCGGGCTTTAACGTCGCCGATGCCATGCTCAAAGCCGCCGAGGTGGAACTCGTACTCGCCCGCTCCATTTGCTCCGGAAAATACATGGTGATGGTTTCTGGCGAAGTGGCTGCCGTGCGATCCAGCGTCGAAGCCGGAGAGGCGATCGAAGAAGCGTCCGTCATCGATACCTTCGTGATTCCGAATGTGCACGAAAGTATCTTTCCCGCCATCAAGGGACTCAACGCCGTTCCGTCCTTCGAAGCCATGGGTATCCTCGAAGCCTTCAGTGTCGCCTCCCTCATTGAAGGTGCCGATGCCGCAGTCAAGGCCGCCAATGTCACGCTCATGGAGATTCGGCTCGCCATGGCCCTCGGAGGCAAGGCCTTCGCGACCATGACCGGAGAAGTGGCCGCCGTCCAGGCCGCGGTGGACGCGGGTGCCGCGGTGATCGCGCAGCGCGGACTCCTTGTCAACAAGGTGGTCATCCCCCGTCCCCGCCGCGAATTGGTTGAAGAACTCGTCTGACCGGTTCCCCGTGTCCACGCCGTCTCCCCGTGCTGCGCTTCGCCGCCGAATGGCCTCCATCCTGCGTCGTCTGCGTATCGAGTTCCCCGATGCCGCCTGCGCGCTTTCCCATCACTCTCCCTTCGAATTGCTGGTCGCCACTATTCTATCGGCCCAGTGCACCGATGAACGGGTCAACCAGGTAACGCCCGCCTTGTTCAAATCCTATCCCGACCCCTGGTCCATGGCCTCGGCTTCCCTCGAGAATCTGGAAACCCTCATCCGTAGCACGGGATTCTTCAAGAACAAGGCGCGTCATCTCAAATACTGTGCGCAGCAGATTGTGGAAAAGCACGGAGGGACCGTCCCGTCTTCGATGGAGGCATTAACCCTCCTTCCCGGCGTGGGAAGAAAGACCGCCAATGTGGTGCTGGGGAATGCATTTGGAGTTCCAGGTCTGCCGGTCGATACCCACGTCACCCGACTCAGTGGCCGACTGGGACTGTCGAACTCCTCCGATCCGGTGGTGATCGAAAAGGACCTCTGTGCCATCATTCCCGAGGCCGAATGGACCGAGGCCAGTCATCTGCTCATCCTGCATGGACGCGCCACCTGTGCGGCGCGCAAACCCCGTTGTCCGCTGTGTACCCTTCACTCGCTCTGCCCGAGCGCGACCCTGTAATCGATTTCATTTCGGATATTCCATGAGTTCTCACCCGATCACCTACAAACAAGCCGGAGTCGACATTGCTGCCGGCGAGGAAACCGTTGCCAGGATTTCCGACAAGGTCCGCTCCACCTTTTCCCCCGCCGTGTTGACGGGTCTCGGTGGATTTGGCGCCCTTTACGACGCTCGCTTTCCCGATTTCACGCACCCGGTGCTGGTGAGCAGCGTCGACGGCGTCGGCACGAAATTAATGATCGCCCGTATGGCGGGCCGACATGATACGGTGGGTCAGGATCTGGTAAATCACTGCGTCAACGATATCCTGACAACGGGGGCCCGGCCTCTGTTTTTCATGGACTATTTCGCCACCGGCAAGCTCAGTCCCGACGTCGCCGAGGAGGTTATCGGTGGCTTCGTCATGGCCTGCCGCGAAAACGGCTGCGCGCTCATTGGTGGGGAGACCGCCGAGATGCCTGGCATGTATGCTGCCGACGAGTATGATATCGCGGGCACCATCGTGGGTGTGGTGGAGCGGGATCGCATGCTTGGCAAATCGCGAGTGGAGGAAGGCGATGTGCTCATTGGACTTCCTTCCACCGGGTTGCATACGAACGGCTACTCCCTGGCTCGCGCCGTGCTGTTGCGACACTTTTCGGTGGATTCGTATATCGACGCCCTGGGTACCACGCTCGGAGAGGCGCTCCTCGCCATTCATCGCTCCTACCTCCCGGTCGTTCGCCCCTTGCTGGAAGATGATCGCATTCATGCCATCTCTCACATCACCGGTGGAGGGTTGATCGGGAACACGACCCGGGTCCTTCCCGAGGGACGCACCCTTGACATCGAATGGTCCTCCTGGCACCGTCCTCCGATCTTCGATCTCATCCAGTCCCTCGGCAATGTTCCGGAAGAAGACATGAGGCGGACCTTCAATCTTGGTATCGGCCTCGTCCTCATCGTATCGAAACACAACGCGGACATGGTTCTTCGTAACCTCGACCCGGAGAAACCGGTCATTGTAGGGCAGGTGCGCTAGTCGTCCTTCCGCTTTCTCCCGTTCATTCGTATCGGAAAGTTTCGCCGCATGCATCGCTTCGTCTCCGTCCTCATTCCCCTCCTCGTCCTCCTACCCGGCTCGCGGAGTCTCGGGCATTTCGCGTCCTCCTCCTCTCAGGATCCCTGGGCATCACTTCGTGTGGAACCACACACCGTCCTCGTGAAGTTTTCGATCTCGGTGTCCGCTTCCCTGTATCCCACTTCCGTGCCCTTGGCCCATCTCTCCGTGCCGTTCACTCGTTACGGCGTCTGGAAGATGGAACGCCTGTATCCCACCCTCCCCGATCCGCGCTTTTCCACCGGAATCATTGCGGGAGGGATCGATCGACTGTATCGGATCACCTTCGCGGGGAACCAGGATCCCCGAGAGGTCGCACGAGCCCTGTCACGGGAAAGTGGGATCGAATACGCCGAACCCGAGGTGGTTCATCACCTCCTGGTCACGCCCGATGACCCTATGCTGTCTCAGCAATACGCACTCGATCGCATCCATGCAAAAGAGGCCTGGGACCTGACCACGGGAGGACCGGAGATCGTGATCGCTATCGTCGATAGTGGCGTGCGCTGGACCCACGAAGACCTCCGGGACAATATCTGGATCAATCCCGGCGAGGATGTCAACAAGGATGGGCGGTACACGATCGTTGACCAGAATGGTATCGATGACGACGGGAATGGGTACATCGACGATATCGTCGGTGTGGACCTGGTGGGTGATGTCGAAACCAACGGGGGATCGTATTACGACAACAACCCCTCTCCCACCGAAACCGGAAATCCACACGGCACCCATGTGGCGGGGATTGCCGCCGCCGCGGGCAACAATACCCGAGGTATTGCGGGCGTGGCCTATCGCTGTCGCATCCTCCCCGTGAAATGCGGGGCCGATAACGGCGGCACTTCCATTCTTCGGGGCTACGACGGCATCGTGTATGCCGCGATGATGGGAGCCCGGGTGATCAACTGCAGCTGGGGCGGTGGTGGCTATATGCAAAACGAGGTCGATCGCATCGCCTACGCCGTGTCACGCGGCGCGGTGGTGGTGGCGGCCGCGGGCAACGACGGAGAGGAACGCACCACGACGCCCGGAGCATATCCGAATGTGCTTTGTGTCGCCAATGTGGACGCACGGGATGTGATCAATCCTTCCAGCACCTACGGGCCACAGGTGGATGTCAGCGCTCCCGGCACCTCGATTCTCAGCACCGTCAGCTCTACCGATGCCTCCTACGAATCCTTTGGATGGTCGGGTACATCGATGGCGAGCCCCATGGCGGCGGGTGTCGTGGCACTGGTTGCCGCAGCCTATCCTCAGTTCCTTCCCTCCCAGATCGCGGAGAAGGTACGGGTCAGTGCCGAATCCATCGATGACCAGCAGGTCCCGAAGTATGCGGGCAAGATCGGATTCGGTCGCGTCAATGCCTACCGTGCGCTCACCGTGTCGTCACCTGCGATTCGTATGACGCGCTGGACACTCGATGATGCGCGCCTCGGCAATGGGAACGGCATCATCGAACGTGGGGAAACGGTGGAGCTTCTCTGTACCTGGAAGAACTGGCTCGACGCGGCGTCCGCTCCCGTGGCAACCCTGTCGTCCTCGAACCCCCGGGTCACCGTGGTTTCGGGACGCTTCGAGCTCGGCCCTCTTCAGACCCTCGATTCCTCACGCAACACCGCGTCCCCGTTCGTGGTGCGGATCGCCGAGGATCTCGCCCCAAACGATCGCATCGATTTCGATGTCGCGATCGATGATGGAGCGTATCACGATCACGATGGATTTTTCGTGTACCAGCAACCAACCTATCGGGATCATACCGTCAATCGCATTCTCACCACACTTTCCAATACCGGACACATCGGATTCGACGACTTTTCCACCACGAAGGGAAAGGGCTTCGTGTACGACGCCCACGGTGTCAATGTCATCTTCGAGGGAGGATTGATGATCGGAGCTCGAGTCGCCAACCAACCCCGGGTGGTGGATGTGGTGCGGGACGAAACGGGTCAGCGCCAAAAAGAAGATTTTACAGGGATGACGGAATTCGACATGCGCACTCCCGGATCCGTGGCAGCCCAACAGGGCCTCACGCGGTTCTCGGATTCCAGTGTGGATGAACGGGATCGACTGGGCGTGGATGTGGACCTCCACAGTTATGCCTTCGTGACGCCGGGACTGGAGAAGTCCGTTTTCCTTCGATATCGAATCCACAATCGCTCCCAGAACGCATTGGACGACCTTCATGCGGGTTTGTTTTTCGATTGGGATGTCGGCCCCAGCTCCCAATCCGATCGCGCGGTGTATGACACCGCACTCGGATTGGCCCAGGTTTACGACAGCAAGGGAGAAGTCAAAACCCAGGTTGGCGTCGCGGTGCTATCGCATTCCGCTCCCGCCCTCTACTGTGGAATCGAGAATGGAGATCAGGACCAATTGCCTGTCTTCGGCATCTACAACGGATTCAGTAAAAGCGAAAAGTGGAGTGCCCTCTCCGTCGGCATCGTCCAGCCCTTCACCAATGCCACCGATGTGTCGCATGTTGTGTCCACGGGTCCGTATTTCCTCAGTCCCGGGGACAGTGTGGAGGTGGCCTTCCTGGTCGGTGCGGGCGAATCCTTTGAGGATCTTCGCGCCCAACTCGGAGATGCCCGTGCACAATGGGCGCGCATGACCTCGCCCACCGACGTGATGGAGCCTGCCATGCCGGATAATCTCCGGATCGAGAGCCTCTACCCTCTTCCTCTTCGAGGGACGGAATTCCCCCTGATGATACGCCTCCACGTCGTCCGCCCAGAAAATCTCACGTTTATCCTCCGTGACGTGCGGGGCCGGGAAATTGTCCGACAGCGCCGCGTCCTTCCGGCGGGAGTGCAGGAGCTGCCCCTGTCTCTTCCTGCCACCCTGGGCGCGGGGATATATTTCCTGGAGGTCGATGGGCATCGCGTCCATCAACAACGTTTGGTACCGGTGTTCCACCCCTAAAACATACGCGGTAAAAACAGGCATCCACGGAGAACAGGCCAGTCCTGACTTTCCCGTATGAGTGTACGAAAATTGCTCCGTGGTTATTGAGCAGCGTGTGTTACGTCGAGGGCCTGACGCAGGCGATCGAGTGCCGGTCCGACCATCGGATGCGAGGAAGCGTCTTCAGCCAGCGATAGAATCTGCAACGCGGCGTCGCGGGATTCCGGCACCTGCATCATTCGCGCCGTGGCAGTCAGGACCGGGACGAGTCGACGCATAGGAGAGGGAGAGGACGCGATGTGGCAGAGGTGGGAAAATTCCTCATCGAAGTTCGCGAGAAAGTACTCCTGCATTCCCAGTTTCACCAGTGTCTTCGCATCCTCCCACTGCACGGAAGCATCGAGCAATTCGATGAGAGAATCGCAGACCTCGGGTTGATGGATCACATACTCGCGCACCGTCATCGCGGCCAAGGTCCGCAAATGGCAGAATCCAAACGCCGCTTTCGATCCCTCCGCCGATGCGGCAGGCACATCGATTTGGTGAAGAGGAGCCGTTTCCCACATCCAGGTGCAGAAGTCGAAGCCGTTGGGATTGAGTCCCGTGAATCCCTGCCGCAAACTCGACGCGATCCGTTCGACTACTTCCTGAATCGGCATCATGCCCTGCGCGGTGGTTGGAGGATGCTCCATCTGCTCGATGATATCGACGAGTGCCTTTTCAAATTCTCCCGCGATCACGCGTTGGCTGTTCGCGATGTTGCGAGCGAGAAGGTCCTTGAGAGAGGGATCGGACGGAGAGAAAACAGAAGTGGTAGTCATTCCATTAGAATTCCATACTACAGTCTTTCAAAATACGGGCTTTCTTTTTTGAAAGCCAATCCTCGTCGGATCCTGAAGAAAAACGGCCTTCCAGGGAAGGCCGTGCGTGAGGTGGTCGAGACCGTGAGACTATTTCTTCTTTCCCGAATATCGCCCCGGATCCAGCGCGGCGCGGGTCCATTGAGAAAGGACGGTCATCACCTTGTCCGGATCGTGGGCGCCATTGGATTCGAGGAGGCCACTATCCTGCGTGTGTAATCGATTCCCCTTGCTGTCCAGGATGACAAGGACAGGGAATCCGAAGCGCTGAGGAAAGCCCAGCGTGGCAAGGAAGGCTTCGTTCATGTTTTCCTTGCTGTAGTTGACGTGCACGAGCACGTAGTCCGCCTTCAGCAGGGAATCGATGCGACGGTTGGACCGAAAGAGTCGGTCGAGTTTCATGCACCAGGTGCACCAGTTGCCGCCGATCTGCAGCAGAATCTGCTTTCCTTCCTTGGTAGCGTGGGTCTGAGCCGCGCGCAGATCTGCGGCGGCATTGGCTTTGGGATTATACAGGGCAGGCTCATCCTTGGTCTGGGCTTGGGCGGTGCTCATACCGATCAGGATCGCCAATGCCATGAGTCCGATGCGGATCATAGGACACCTTCCGTATCGGCGCTCTCCCAGGAGTCGGGATTCTGAATGTAGGCATCGATGGCTGCGGCGGCGGTGCGCCCGGCCCCCATAGCGAGAATCACCGTGGCACCTCCCGTGACAATATCTCCGCCAGCGAACACACCCTTCTTGTTGGTTTTCATCGAGGCTTGATCCACGATGATGTTGCCCCATTTGTTCACCGTCAGATCAGGAGTCGTGCGACTGATGATGGGGTTGGATCCGTTGCCGATAGCGACCACGGCCACGTCCACCGGAATGGTTTCGATGGCGTCGGGAATGGGCACAGGACGACGGCGCCCGGATGCGTCGGGTTCCCCGAGTTCCATGCGTTGAATCACCATCTCGCGGAGCCAGCCCTTCTCGTCCCCCTTGAACTCCAGGGGTGCGGTGAGGAGCATGAATTCCACACCTTCCTGCTTGGCGTGATGCACTTCCTCGATGCGAGCCGGCATCTCCGCCTCCGAGCGACGATAGATGATCATCGCCCGAGCTGCCCCAAGGCGCAGGGCGGTACGCACGGCATCCATCGCTGTGTTGCCGCCCCCGAACACCGCCACCGTACGACCGGCCACATCGAAGATCGGCGTGTCGGCCGAGGGAAAGGCGTAGGCCTTCATCAAATTAACGCGTGTGAGGAACTCGTTGGACGAATACACGCCGTTGAGGTGTTCTCCCGGAATGTTCATGAAATACGGCAGACCAGCACCCACTGCCACGAAAACGGCATCGTAGGCTTCGAGAAGTCCATCGATGGTTTCCGACATGCCAATCACGACATTGGTGCGAAATTCTACGCCCAGGTTGGACAAGGCATCCACCTCGGCCTTCACGATTTCCTTGGGGAGGCGGAATTCCGGAATGCCGTAAATCAACACTCCGCCGATCTCATGCAGGGCCTCGAAGACGGTGACCGCATAGCCCATCTGCACCAGGTCACCAGCACAACTCAGGCCCGCAGGACCGCCTCCCACGATGGCCACTTTCTTTCCGTTTCGCGGTTTCATCTCCGGGGCCCGCAGCCCGAGATGGGTGCGCTCCCAGTCAGCTACGAACCGTTCGAGATATCCGATTCCCACGGGCGTTCCTTTCTTGCCCACCACGCATACTGCTTCGCACTGTTCTTCCTGAGGACACACCCGCCCGCAGACGGCTGGCAGGGCATTGTCTTGTTTCAGAATGCGCGCCGCCTCGGCGAAGTCCCCGTCCGCCACCTGTTTGATGAACTGGTCGATCTTGATGTTGACCGGACACCCGGTGATGCACACGGGCTTGGGGCATTGCAGGCAGCGCTCGGCTTCCATGCGCGCCAGCTCCTCGGTATAGCCGAGATTCACTTCGGTGAAGTTGCACACTCTCTCCATCGGATCCTGTTCCCGCATCTTCTGGCGGGGGATGGCCATGCGTTCCTTGCGAGACATCTCAGACATTGGGGCCTTCCTCCTTCTCGCGCAGGGCATCCTCGAATCGGCGCGTGTTATGACAGACGTGAAACTGCTGGAGGGCTTCCTGTTCCTGTTCGCGATACATGGCGTTGCGTTGTTTGAGAATGGCAAAGTCCACCTTGTGCGCGTCGAACTCGGGACCGTCCACACACACGAATACCGTCTTATTATCCACGATCGCCCGACAGCCTCCGCACATGCCGGTACCGTCGATCATCACAGGATTGAGACTGACCACGGTCTTGATGCCATGGGGTCTCGTGACTTCCGCCACAGCCTGCATCATGGGGATGGGACCGATGGCCAGGACGAAATCGATCTTCCGTCCCTCGGCCAGGAGGTTCGTCAGAACATCGGTGACCAGGCCGTGATGTCCGTAGGACCCATCATCGGTCGTGGCATACACCTCATCGCACACCGCTTTCATTTCATCTTCCAGGATGACGAATTCCTTTGTGCGCCCTCCGATGATGGAGATCACGTGATTTCCCGCCTGCTTGAGGGCCACGGCTGTCGGGTAGGCGATCGCTGTACCCACGCCTCCACCGATGCTGACGGCGGTTCCAAAATGCTCGATGTGGGATGGGGTTCCCAGGGGTCCAACCAGATCACGAATGGCATCGCCGGCTTCCAACAGGTTCAGTTCCCGCGTGGTTTTCCCCACTCCCTGCGCGATGATGGTGATGGTGCCGTCTTCGGTGCTGGAATCGGCGATGGTCAGAGGGATGCGTTCTCCCTGATCGCTGACACGCAGGATGATGAATTGGCCCGCTTTGCGTTTGCGGGCTATATCGGGTGCTTCGATGCGAAAGAGCTTCACATCGGGAGCGAGAAATCGCGCTTCGGTGATTCTGTTCATGGATGGTCCTGTAAACTCCGTGAAAGCTGACGAGAATGGAAAGGTGCGGCGGGGAAGCTCTAAGATAGGGAGATCCCGGCACCTCGGCAAGAATGCCGTGGATTCCTGTCAGTCCAGGGGAAGCGAGAAAGAAAAGGTGGCACCCCGGCCCACCTCTCCCTCGGCCCACACCTCTCCACCGTGCCGGTGGATGATGCGTTGGACGATGGCCAAGCCGAGTCCCGTACCGGGGAATTCCGATCCGCTGTGCAACCGCTGAAAGACACCAAAGAGCTTGTCCGCATACCGCATGTCGAAACCCGCACCGTTGTCATGGATCACAAACACCATCCTTCCCTCTTCCCGTCTCGACGAGATATCGATGCGCGGCGAGTCCGCACGGGATGTAAACTTCACCGCGTTTCCGATCAGATTCACCCAGACCTGAAAAAGTAGAGCCCGATCTCCCTCGATCATGGCGAGGGAATCGACATGGAACGCAATCTTCTCCCGCTCTTCCCGTGTTGTGGCTTCTTCATAGGCCTGAAGCACCACTTCTTCCATGTCGATGGGCATTCGCTGGAGGGCTGAGCGACCGAGCCGCGAGAACTTCAGTAAATCATCCAGAAGCTGATTCATTCGCTGGGCAGAGGAATGAATGACCTCGCAGATGTGCAGGACTTCGGCATCCAAACGAGGTCCGTATTCCTGCACCAGAATGCGGGAAAAGCCATCCAGTCCTCGCAAGGGCGCGCGGAGATCGTGGGACACCGAATACACAAAGGATTCCAGTTCACGGTTCGCCGACTCCAGTTCGACCGTCCTCTCCCGAACCCGCTTTTCCAGGTCCTCCGCGTGTCGTCGCGACTCCTCTCGTAAACGAGTTTGTTCCATCACCACCGCTGCCTGGCGCGCAAATTCCATGGCGATTTCCTCTTCCTCGGATGAGATGGACCGCTCGTCCAGCCATCCGATCACCAGGGCTCCGATGAGCATGGATTCAGACATGAGTGGGGAAACCAGAGCCGTGGTCCATTCCGGCATCCACGGGAAGTTCATCTGAGCGAGCTCGACGCGATCCACCCGGCGCACCTGTTCGAACGCTGCGTCACGGGACGAATCCCAGACTAGGTTGTCATGGAGGCGATCGGGACAGTGATGGACATGGACCCGGGCCTTATCGCCACCGAGAACGTGCGCCAGCACATGATCCCGCTTGGGCGACCACCGGTACAGCACCGCTCCCTCGGTCTCCAACACCGTGCCTACCGCATGGAGGCAGTGTTCCAGGATTTGGTTGCGAGACGGTGTTCCTTCGAGAAGGCGTTGATCGATCTCATGCAGGTAACGCAACCGTTCGGTGTTTCTCGCCAGAGCGGCGTCGGCGCGCTTCTGCTCTGTAATATCCACCGATAAATCAAATACTCCTTCGGGGATAGGCTGGATGCTGAAATCGAACCATCCCACGTCGCCATCTGGAAACGTGAACCGACATTCGTGCTGAATGGGTCGTCTCTCGATCATACAGGCGCGGAGCTGCTCATAAATGGACGTGGATTCGAAATTCGGCCACAGGTCCATGATCCGTCGTCCCATCATCTCCGCATTCGACCGTCGGTTCAACCTCTCCGATGCGGCATTCTGGTAGAGATAGGTCCAGTCATGTGAAATGATCTGGGCGCCCTCGATCATGGAGTCCATCGCGGTACGGAATCTTTCCTCACTGGCGCGCAATTGGACTTCCGCGAGCACGCGTTCGGTGACATCCTGGGCCGTTCCCTCGAGATACACATCGTCCCCATCTCCGACCACGCGCTCTCCCATCGCACTGATGTACACTATTGTGCCATCGGGACGGATGGCACGGAACTGCAGCTCGGTGAGACGGTCGCCCGCGAAACAGGACTCCATCCATTCCTGGAGGGTGGATTGATCCTCAGGATGGACACTTTCGATTAAGGTCTCCGCATTGAGCACGAAGGTCCCGGGATCCCTCCCATAGACGTGGTACAGTTCTTCAGACCAGGTCACCCTTCCGTCCTGGCGATAGGTCCAGCTCCCCAACTTGGCGATCTCCTGCGCCCTTCTCAGGTGGGTCTCGGTCTGGCGAAGTTTTTCCTCGGTGTGTTTGCGATCGGTAACATCGAGGCAATGTCCGATATAGCCAATGAACTCGCCCCGCAGGTTGAACCGGGGGGAACCATCATCCTGTAGCCACCGATACTCTCCGTCATGGCGACGAAGGCGGTAATCCATGCTGAATTTTTCTCGCCGTTCAAAGGCGGAGAGATAGGTCTGCACGCATCGCTCGAAATCTTCGGGATGGACTCCCTTCGCCCATCCATTTCCGATTTCATCCTCGATGTTCTTTCCCGTGAATTCCAGCCACGTATCATTGAACCAGTCGCACAGGGTGTCCGTGCCCGACGTCCAAATAAGAGCCTGACCGCTGTTGGCGAGCGTGCGATAATGTGAGGCATGTTCTTCCATCACCTGCTCGAGCTTCGTTCGTTCCTCGAGATCGGACTGTACCGACAATACAAGGCGACGATTGACCAGGAGAGTGAGAGCAAAGGTCAGGGACAGATATAACATCTGATACAGGATCAGAATGAACGATTGCGAGGACCCGGCATGCATGTAGTCGATGTTCTCCGGGCGAATACACTCGATCGGAATGCGGACGAGATTGACCACTGCAAACAGGCCGCAGATGATCGCCATCGGGCGAAGAGAATCACGTAATTCGGTGGGAACGCGGACAAGAGATATCCACGCGCACTGGCTGAACATGATGAACAGAAAGACGGCAATGTTCAGACTTCGCACCATGAGATTCGGAGTGACAATCCAGAAATAGGTGTGAATTGCGATGAACACCACCCACAGTACAGCACTCGGAATGAGGGACCACTTTCTCCCCACGAAATGCTGGAGGCCGCGCAAGGCCGGAATGACACCACCCATGATACAGGCATTGGCCAACAGTACGGAAAGAAGATCGGGGATGAACCCACGAAGGGCCATCAAGGTAACGCCGACACACTGCAGCGTGGAGTAGCCTACCCAATATCCGAGTCCGGGAAAGTGATCCCGACTGCGAATCCAGAGAAAGTAGGCCACGATGGCGCAAATGAAGGTGGTAATGATCCCGCTGAGCAGGATCGTTCGAATATCGAGAAGTTGCATCATGTCGTTCCGAAGGGCAAGTGGTTTCTCGTGTTCAATCAACGGACATTTCCACTTCCCACCAAGAAAAAAAAATGGGGGGCGATACATTTTGCAATGGATCGCCCCCTGACGTTACTTCTGCGGATTACTGCAGATTCAGGGAGAACATCGGATCCCAGGGAGGCAGAACCGTGGGCTTTTGTTTGAACAGCTCCGCGATGGAAGCGGGCAGGTGTTTTTTATGGATGATGATCGTGTACATGTATTCGTCAAACCAGGGATCGTACATGGTAAACATGCCGCCGCTTCCTGCGGCGCGTCCCCAACTGTTTTCGACGAGCCATTTGCGTGGTTTTCCGGCCACCACATCCACACCGGTAAAGACCATGGCGTGACTGGGCACGCTTTCCTGATACCGAACCCGGTCGGCTTTGCTCATCTTCATGTCCACACCATAGGCCTCGTCATAGTCGAAGAGATCGGTGCGCATCAGTCCGCTCTTGCTGTCGGATTCCTTACCGACGTCGCACCCGAACCACACCGGTTCGTTGGCGAGCAGGGATTTCAAAGTCAGGTCCTTGAGTGTGGCGATATCCACATTGGCGAAAGTCAGGTTGGGCTGGTCGGCCATGTTCCGATCATAGCGAATCTGATACATCGCGTTGAATGGATGGGCTGGTACGCTGTAGAGGCACACGTACTCTTCCACCTTCATGTTCACATGCTCGGCATAAAACTCTTGAGGAGTGTACATGCGCGGTTCGGAAACCTTTCCGGTGGCATCCTCATAGCGCCACTCGAAGCGGGTGGGAGGCACGCCAAGATGCATGGCCAGCATGCGGTAGACCTCTCCCAGCATCTGCATTTTGCGCTTCTCAAGATCCACTTGTGAGCTCCCCTTCTCTGCCAAGGCTCGCAGCAGGGAGGCGTCCTTTCTCAGCTTGGTGGAGATCAGCGCATTCATGGTTCCGGTATTGCTGGAGCTCTCGGTCTCCGGCATCACGTCTGACGGCACGACTCCATATTTTTGGACGAGAGCCACAACCATGTTCCACTGTCCTCCATCCGGAAAGGGATTCTTGAGAAGCCATTCGACATCGCGGTCGTCGAGGGGACGGGAGCGTGTCTCGATGATGGACTGAAGGAACAGATTGGCCTTTTCCAGCTTGTCGAAAAAGAAGAGATAGTTCTGAGAAAACTCGAAGCCTTTTTTGTTCAGCGACGTCATGGCCAGGGGACGCATCAGGTTCAAACCCGCGAAAAGCCAGCACCGACCACTGCTCTTCTGATCGGTGATGCCCTCTGTCTTGAGTTTGTGCGAAAAGTAGGAATCGGACGACACCGCAGTCTGGCGGTTCATGGCGAGTTTTCGAATATCGTTGGCTGCGACGGCGTTCATCAGCACCTTGGTGCTGGGATCGGGCACGAAACTCTCCTGCAATTCGCGAATCATCGTTGGGGTCAGACCGCCCTGTTGTGCCCACAGAGGCAGGAAGGCAGAAAGAACAACCCACATGGTGAAACTGGAACGAAAACGCATATCAACCTCAATGGGAATGGATGGGAATTGTCGTAGGGATGGATCGGGATACAAAGGGATTTCCCTGTACGCAGAAGCGCCACGGATGTTCCCGTCCACGGGAGACACCGATCCGAGGTGTGGTACACACTTCGGTGTCCGGCACTGGATTGCCAGCGCACACCGCCACCCGGTTTCCGTCGAGTGGGCGACCATCGTCACTTCGATCAATGCCCATGGCCTGAGCCAGACGGCCGGGTCCCGAGGTCAGGTCGCGTATGCGCTCCAAGGGGCCATCCGGACGGGATCTTCGCTCTCGCATCACCGTGAGACCCGTGAGCGGTTCGAGAGCGCGGATTAAAATTGCGGCTCCGATTCCCTGCGGTTCGGTGACGATGTTGACGCAATCGTGTATGCCATAGATGCGATACACGTATAAACGGCCTGGCTCTCCGAACATGGAAGCGTTCCGGGGCCTCGGTCCCATGGCACTATGCGAGGCCGGATCCTCGAATTGGTGATAGGCTTCCACTTCCACGATCTTCCCCGAGAGAACACCTCGCGGGTCCAGGATCCACAGAATGCAACCAAGCAGATCCCTGGCGACTTCCAAGGTCGGTCTCGCAAAAAACGACATCGGGAGAATCGATGTGGGAGGCCAATCGCGCATCACCGCAGTCCCGCACGCACGGCGGCCAGAAGGTCGGCCACCTGCTGGTCTGAGAGTTTGTCCGTGGAAAAGAAGGGCATGCTCTTGGTGCCGGCACGCACGATGCGAGGCAGTTCATCCGCACGTTTCTTGAGAGCGGACAGGGAGGGTCCCAAACGCGACTCCTCCTGAGCATGACAGAAATAGCAGGCCTGACGAAACACCTCGGCTCCCTTCGCGGGATCTCCGCTCAGTTCATAGATGCGAGCCACCTTCGCCGAGAACCGCTCCTGATCGAAGGTCTTCATTCCCGGCCAGGCCAGGGCATTCCATTCCAGGGTCGGGAGTTCATCGCCCGGGGAGATGAACTCGAAATACGCCATCAGGGCGTCTGCCTCCTCGCTGCTCAGGGCCTCCTCGATTCGGCTTCCCTTTTGCTGATACTGCCAGGCGCAGCGAGCCGCGCCGGCGGCCGTCGACGTCAACCGCTCTCCTGAAAATTCTCCTGCCCAGGTGGAGGTCCGTCTCGCCGCGCCCAGAATCGAATGTCCCGCCAGAATGCGTGCATCACTTTTCAGGTGATCCGGATACTCCGCGTGGCAATCGGAACAAGCGATCGGAAGACGGCCGAAGGTTCGGCTTTGAAACAACCGCTGCCCATCCTTTGCCCGTGCGTAGCGCGGATCCTGGTTTCGCAGGGCGGCGGATTCCTTCTCTCCCTTTCCGCAACCCGCGCACATCAGCATCGCCAGCAAAAGCAGGCATACACCGATCCATCGGGTAGGATTCCCGGATCGATGAGCGGCAAGAGCGACCCTGCCGGGTATATGTGCATCGGAACATGAAAAACGGCGGTGGAGTCTCACGGAATCACTCATCGAGGGTTTCTGCTTTCAGGGGAGGAATCGGTTCCCAGAGTTCGGCATTACAGGGTATCACGGTTTCCGTGACATGCTCATCGAGCTTGGAACAGAGCACTCCGCCCGGATCGAAGTGCCGACAGGAGGCACAGAGTGATTCGGTGCGTACCACGCGGGTATCATCGCGATAGAGCTGGTACTGCACCTGGGCGGGATGCACCACAAACGCGTAAAGAGAAATGGCGGTGAGAGACCACCAAATACCGTAATGGATCGAAGGAATCACTTCCAGAATGAACATCGCGCCAAGCATCACGACGATGAGGCGAAGGATGCCCCAGGTGATGATGTTCCCCATGGTATAGCGATAGCTATTGCTGCGGAAATGAGGAAGATCGCGTTCGTCGAGCATGGGGAGGTTGGTGAAGGGTATAGAGTGAAGGGTGAAGATGGGTGGGAAGTTGCAATGCTAGGACGAAACTCCTACCTTCATGGATTGAGATACGAAACGGATCAGCCAATTTCAAGCCCGTATGCGTTTTTTCCGATCCACTCCCGCTTCCCCGTTTGCCGCCGACTGGACCTATTCGGTGGAGGGCTTGCTGTGGTCGATGCGATTGACCGAGGAGGGATGCTTCATCCTGGAAGAGCGACATCCGGAGCTGAAAACGGTGCGTTTTCACGCAGTGGACGAGTGCACCGGGCAGGCTCGTTGGAATCCTCTTCAGCTCGAGGAGCCCTGGTGGGTAGGAATCGAAGATGTGATGGGCGGCACCCTCTATCTTCATCTGTATCGCAAGCCCGACATGCCCGAGCATCGCGGCATCATCGCCATCGCGATGGATACGGGAGCGGAGCGCTGGCGTCGCGAGGATCTGACCTTTGTCGCGGCAGCTCCTGATCGAGTGCTGGCGGTACAGGATCAGTTTTCCGGACGGGTCTATTCCCTTCTCGATCCATACACTGGAAAAACCCGGGAGGAGCTGGGATCCGATACCACGATGATTCAGGCGATGCGCGATGGATTTCCCATCCCTGATCTGTTCGCCGAGTGCCGCTATCCGACGCCAGTGTCAGAGGCCGGACTGACGGAAGCCACTCAGGCCCTCGTGCTGCGCCACCTTCCGGCCAGCGAGATCTGGGATGCTCCCGAGGTACTCGCTGTTGAGAGATGGATCCTTGCAGGTTGGCATCGTCCGGAGACGCAGGGCGGTGAATTCTCTCAGCATTTCGGAGTTTTCGATGCCGAAAGTGGCAAGGAGCTATTTCACGATATTCTGATTCCGTCGACCCCCACCCCGAATGTCGATTCCTTTTTCATGAAGGGGCGGTGGCTGTATTACACGAAGAACATGAGCCAGCTTGTGGCGCACGCACTGCCAGGAGGGTCCCCTTCATGATGATCATCAACGATTCTCTCGTCGTCGAAACCCATGGCGATAACGACATCATCGACATCACCGATCGCGTGCAGCTTCTGTTGAGCAAGCACGGACTGGAGCGGGGGCAAGCCCTGGTGTTCGTTCCGGGGTCCACTGCGGCGCTCACGACCATCGAATTCGAATCGGGACTGAAGGTGGACTTTGCCGCTCTCATGGATCGCCTCGCGCCCCGCGGTCTGCGCTATGCCCATGAGGAAACCTGGAACGACGGCAACGGACACTCCCACGTGCGTGCATCACTCCTGGGCCCTTCCCTGGTGATTCCTTTCGACAATCGCCTGTTCTGTCTTGGCACCTGGCAGCAGGTCGTGCTGGTGGATTTCGACAATCGTCCGCGATCCCGAAAACTCGTCGTGCAGTTCATCGGAGAAGGAGGCTCGGGTCTCTAATGCATTCCGATTCTCCCCATATCACCTTCTCGGATGCCGACATCGTGGCCCATGGTCGTTCGGTGGTCCATATCGAAGCAGAGGCCCTGGCGGAACTCGAATCCCGCATCGACGCATCTTTTGCCAGAGCGGTGTCGATCATCTATCAGAGTCGGGGACGGGTGATCGTCTCGGGAGTGGGAAAAAGCGGCATCATCGCACGGAAGATCGTCGCCACGATGAATTCCACGGGAACGCCTGCTCTCTTCCTCCATCCGAGTGAAGCCATACACGGGGACCTGGGCATGGTGATGGCGGAGGACGTGGTCCTGGCGATTTCCAAGAGTGGTGATACGCAGGAATTGAAGAACATCATGCCGGTGTTCAAACGGATCGGCGTGAAGGTGATCGCCATGGTGGGCGCGAAACAGTCGGCCCTGGCGCAGGCCGCCGATGTGACGCTGGATGTTTCGGTGCGCGAGGAGGCCTGCCCCTACGACCTCGCCCCCACCGCGAGCACCACCACCGCTCTCGCCATGGGAGACGCCCTCGCCATCGCCCTGTTGAAACAGCGAGGATTCACGGCCGACGATTTTGCGCTGTACCACCCGGGAGGCAACCTCGGCAAGCGCCTCCTGCTGCGCATCGAGGATGTGATGGCCACGGGTGAGGCGGTGCCGTGCGTCCACCAGTCCGTCGCCCTCAAGGATACCATTCTCGAAATGACCTCGAAGCGATTCGGCGCGACCTGCGTTTTGGATGATGGAGGGCGACTGGCAGGTATTATCACCGATGGAGATTTGCGTCGCCTGCTCGAACGGGATACCGATCTGACCAGTCTGATCGCGTTCGATGTGATGAGCCGAACTCCCAAGACTCTTCATCCCAACGTCCTTGCCTCCTATGCCCTCGAAACGATGGAGCGCTTCAAGATCACGCAACTCGTGATCGTCGACCACCAGAATCGTCCTATCGGGATCGTGCACCTGCATATGCTGGTACAACTCGGACTTCGCTGATCTTCCTGTGTCACTTCTTTGATCGGATTCTCCGTGCGCCCTCCCTTTCGTGAGAGACTCGAATCCTCGGTCATCCTCTTTGACGGAGGAATGGGAACCGAGATCTACAAGCGTGGGGTGTTCATCAACACCTGCTACGACGCACTCAATCTCACCAATCCCGCGCTGGTCTCGCAGATCCATGCGGACTACGTGCGCGCGGGTGTTGACGTGATCGAAACCAACACCTTCGGTGCCAATCCTTCCAAGCTGGCCGCGCATGGGCTCGAGGACAAGGTGCACGAGATCAATGTGGCCGGCGCCCATCTGGCACGGACAGCGGCTGGCGAGGACGTCTATGTTGCCGGATCGATCGGTCCCCTCGGACTGCAGATCGAGCCCCTCGGTCCTCTCTCCTACGATGAGGCCATGCAGCTCTTCGCCCAACAGGTGCTGGCTCTCGTCGAAGGCGGCGTGGATCTGTTCATTCTCGAAACCTTCGTCTATCACACTGAACTCCTCCAGGCGGTGCGCGCTGTACGCTCCCTCTGCGACCTGCCGATTATCGCGCAGATGACCATCAACGACGACGGCACCTCCCTCACGGGAGCCGATCCCGATATTCTGATCGAGGAACTGGAATCGGTGGGTGCCGATGTGATCGGCGTCAACTGTACCGTCGGTCCTGCCTCGATGCTGAGCTGGCTGGAACGGGCACGGGAACTGACGTCTATCCCGATATCGGTGATGCCGAACGCGGGAAAACCTCGCAATGTCGATGGTCGAAACATCTATATGACCTCGCCGGAATATATGGGCTCCTACGCACGGCGCTTCATTCAGTCCGGCGCGGCCATCATCGGCGGATGTTGCGGCACGGGACCCGAGCATATCCGTCAGATGCGCGATGTCATCTCGGCCATCGCCCCCGTCGCACGCAAGGTGTCGGTCTCTTCTCACCCTCTCCATGTCGCACCCGATATCGAGGTAGTCGCCAGGCAGGACAAGTCCCGTCTCGCCAGCCGCCTTGCCGCAGGGCGCTTTGTGACCTTCGTCGAAATCGTCAGTCCTCGTGGCGTCAGTGCCGCCGGAGAGATCGGCAAGGCCCGGTTGATGAACTATCACGGGATAGACGTGATCAACATTCCCGACGGTCCCCGCGCCAGTGCCCGCATGTCGGCCCTTGCCCTTGCCGTGCAGATTCAGCGGGAAGTGGGCATCGAAACGGTGCTACATTACACCTGCCGAGATCGCAATGTGATCGGCATGCAGAGCGATCTGTTGGGCGCGCATGCCCTGGGTCTGCGCAACATCCTGGCGGTGACCGGAGATCCTCCCAAGCTCGGCAACTATCCCGATGCCACAGCCGTGTTCGACGTCGATGCCATCGGACTGGTGAACATCATCCATCGCCTCAATCACGGGCAGGATATCGCGGGCAATCCTATCGGTGCGCCTACGTCCTTTCATATCGGAGTCGCGGCCAATCCGGCGGCACTCAACCTGGATCACGAATTGCGGCGATTGGATTGGAAGGTGGAAGCCGGGGCTGAATGTATCGTCACGCAACCGGTGTTCGATGTGGACGTTTTCACAACGTTCATGAAGCGGATCTCCCACATTCGACTCCCCGTGATCGCCGGACTCTGGCCCCTGGCTTCCCTGCGCAATGCCGAATTCATGAAAAACGAAGTTCCTGGCTGCGTCGTCCCCGATGCACTCCTCGAGAGAATGCGGATCCCCGACAGTAAGGAAGCCGCGCGTGCCGAAGGGATTGCTATCGCCCGAGAGATCCTGGACTCGATCCGTCCCTTCATCGCGGGGGTCCAGATTTCCGTGCCCTTCGGACGCATGGAAACGGTGGATGAACTCCTCGATGGCATGGAGGTTCGGACATGATTTCTCAGGATCCTCCTTCCCTGTCCGAGGAAATGCCAGACCTCGACCGTGGCGCCGATATTGAGGACGCCCTACGTGCTCTGCTCGATCGTGTTGCCCAGTTGCGAACGGTGCAGGTAGGCTTCGATAGCTACCAGAAGGCGGGTTTTCCCGTTCGACCTCCCGAATTCTTCGCTCTCGAGCTGGCAGGAGAAACGGGCGAACTCGCCAACCTGGAAAAGAAGGCGTGGAAAGGGAGGGATGTGGATGCTTCACGGTTCGAGGACGAAGCGGCCGATGTGTTCATCGCCCTCATGAATTACACCAACGCCCGAGGCATCGATCTGGGCGCCGCCGTCTCGACGAAGCTTCGGTGGATCGAAGATCAGCGTCGCGAGCGGGCCAAACGAGGAGAGCACTATTGAGCAAGCGATCTTCCTTCCCAGTTGATGACCTTTTGCGCAGCTGCCGTCTCCTGTCCGAACGTGGCTATGTCGTGGCCACCGATGGTAACCTGTCCGTGCGCAACGACGAGGGTCTCGTATTGTGCACACCCACCAACATGGAGAAGGCAGAAATCAGGGAGGACGATCTTGTTATGGTGGACATGCATGGACAGGTTCTCGACGGGCAGCAAGCGCCATCCACCGAAATTCGCATGCACTTGGCCTGGTATGCAGCAAGACCTGACCTTCGAGCGGTGATTCACGCTCATCCCATCCATGCCACGGCCTTCGCCACGGCGGGACGGGGCATGAACGAGTTGGTCTTTCCCGAAATGATCGTCACCCTGGGAAGGGTGCCACTGGCCGACTACGCCACCCCTTCCACCGACGAGGTCCCTCTATCGCTCGCCCCCTTTCTCACCGATTACGATGCCATCTTGCTACGCAACCATGGCGTAGTGACCGCAGGTCGGGATCTGCGTTCCGCTTGGCATGCCATGGAACGTGTCGAACACAGCGCCCATATCCTGCTCCTGAGCTCGCTTCTCGGAGGACCCCAGACTCTCGGTCCTGAAGAAATCTCGCGCCTCGATGCCATCACCCTTGCAAGCTACGGCATCGATCCATCCACCCGTCCTCACTGAGCTCACGCATTCCATTCCGCCTCGAGCCGCCCTCTCCTTTCCTTCGATCGCCCGCCTCCTCTTCCTTCTTTCTCCGCTTTTTTCGATTCACCCATGCCGGTTCGAATCCTTCGAGGCATTCCGCGAAGATGGGTCCGTGCGGAGGTCCATGAACGAAGGACAGAGAAGCGAGGAAGACGTGCTTCGCAGATCTCCGTGTGGAACCTATTACGGAGTTTTGTTGTCCTATTTGATAACGACTCAGAAAAAGAGCCCTGGCTACGACCTTCCCGCCCTGCGGGCCGTCTCCTCATGTGACGGTTCCGCTCCTCATGTGATCGCACCTGGGTACCGGTATCGGGTACCTCATTCGTCTCGATCCATCCATTTCCCCGAAAGGACACCTGCCATGGCATTTCGATACTCCCAGAGAGGCGATCGCGGATTTCGCGGCAGCCTTCTCGCTCTTTTCGTCCTCCTCGCCTGTTTTCCCGGTAAGCCCCTGCAGGCCACGGTCGAACCCACGGTGATTCCCGTATTACTTCTTTCGAAAACCGCGAGTGTCGATACCGTTCAATCGGGTTTGATGTTTTCCTTCACCCTTTCCTACAGCATTTCTTCGGCGAATCAATCAGCCGCGAATGTGGTGATCACCGATACGCTCCCTTCCGCTCTGGACTATTCCAGCGTGCAATTGATCGGGAATCCTCAGGTGGCCTCTACTTCATTCAATCCCATTTCGGGCGTGGCGACCTTTACCATGCTGACCCCCCTGGCAGCGGGATCTTCGGGATCGGTGCAGATCAATGTTCGTTTCCCCGAGGGCAGCACGCCCAATCTCACCGTGGCCTGCAACCGTGCGACCCTGTCCACATCCAACGCTGGCTCCGTGCAGAGCAATCAGGTGTGCGTAGTGGCGAGGGCTGTGCATCGGTTCGAATTCTTCAAGGATGTGTTTGCCGGCAACGCTATCAACGGTTCCGTGATTTACCGGTTGCGGGTCCTGAACCCTACAGGCAACAATATCGGCGGATTGAATTTGATGAATGCCAGCATCAAGGATACCCTGCCCGCTGGCTCCGTGTTCGTGAGTGCCACCGGAGGCGGAACCCTGTCATCCGGGATCGTCACCTGGAATCTTGGAAACTTGCTGGTTTCACCTTGGTACAATCCGGCCTATGTCGATCTGTACCTGACGCTGCAGTACCCCTCCCCCCCGTTTTCGGCCAATCAAACCGTGTGCAACATCGGCAATCTCCATGGTACGCCCGTGGGCTCTCCGGCCCTTTCGAAGCGAGACACGGCCTGTGTTACCCTGGTGGCGGGACAACCCGGAGCGCAGTTTCTCAAAGGTCCCAGCTGGTCCCCGATGCAGAATCGGGTACCGGGATGCAACGGCTATTACTTTCTTTATCCGTCTAATTCAGGGAACGTCCCTCTGGACAGCATGAAGATCACCGATGTTCTTCCCACTCAGATCCGTGTGACCAGCTTCACCACTGGCACGTACACGAATTTCCCCGGCGGTCAGGTGACGCTCCGGTACCGCACGACCGCGAATCCATCCTGGACGAGCGCGGGCACCTTCGGCACCAGTCAAACCATCGGGGTCTACACCGCTCCCTTGAATTTGCCCACCAACGTGTATATCACGGAACTGCAATGGGACTACGGCACCGTCCCCGTGGGCTTTGCGGTCAACTACCCTCCGACCATCAATTTCACTCTACTTGCCAACGATTTTCTGACGAACACCCCTGTGACCGTGGGCAACGTGATCACCAATTGCGCGACCCTCACCTACCGATACAACACTGTGGCGGGCACCCCCATCACGCATTGCAAAACCTTTACCGTGGATGCCTTCGGACCCGCTCTGTCCGCAAGCAAAGGCATCCTGTCCACGGGTCCCTATTTCCCCGGCGATACCGTGCGCTTTATCATGTACATCTATAACATGGGCACTGCGGCTCTCACTAATCCCGTCATCACGGACAACCTTCCCGGAGGTTTGCAGTATGCGGGCAACGTGACCTATGGAAGTTTGAACGGAGCTCCCAATCCATCCACTCTGGGTCCCACGATCACCTCGGGACCCGGCACGGTGGGATTCAGTTTCAGTTCTCCCTTCCCTGCCGCGGGCTGTGGGCAGAGTCCGTATATCTACACGATCGCCTTCGACGCGGTCATTCCTCCCGGCACCCTTCCCGTTACCTACTGCAATGCCTTTGTGGTGGGGGGCTCGAATCACTCCAACGTGACCTCGTCCTCCGCCTGCTACCTGGTCAACAGCGTCCCCACGATGGAATCCTCGAAGCGCGTGAAGGGGGCCCTCGATTCCGTGTTCTCCGCGTCAGGAGCCACTGTGGCCGGAGGCGCGATGGACTATCAGCTCACCCTCACCAACACGGGAAACGTGGCCATCAAGGACATCGTGGTCGTGGATAACCTCCCCTTCCTGGGTGATGTGGGCGTGGTGAATTGGAACACCTCGCGCGGCAGCCAGTGGACCCCGAACCTCATCGGACCCGTCATCGCTCCCCCGGGTGTTAGCGTGTATTACTCCATGGAAACGAATCCCTGTCGGTCGGATCTGACACTCTCGGGGCCCGGAGGTTGCACTGGACCGGCGTGGTACACTTACGCGGGCCTGATCGGTGGTGGATACAACATCACCCAGGTTCGATCCCTGAAATTCAACTTCGGAACGCTTCAACTCGCACCGCTCCAGTCCTTCGTCCTCACCTGGCCCATGACCGCACCCATTGGCGCTCCCGTGGGACAGGTGGCCTGTAACAGCTTCGGCTACGTGGCGAAACGCGCGGATAATAACCTTGTGATTGGTCCCGCCGAGCCCGTACAGGTGTGCGTGGAAATCAAACCTCCGAACCCCGCGATCTATGGAGACCGCGTGTGGCTGGACAGCGATCAGGATGGGATGCAGGACGCATCCGAGGTGGGGATCAATGGCGTGACCGTGGAACTCTGGAACGTGGGTCCCGACACAACACCAGGGACCTTCGATGATTACCTGGCCGTGAACAACGCCAACAACACGATTCCCTATGTGGTGACCGCGAACAACATGTCCAGTCAACCAGGGTACTTCCAGTTCACGAATCTGAAGCCCGGTACCTACTACGCGAAGTTCTTCCCGCCTTCTGGCCATCTGATCAGTCCCCTCAACCAGGGCGGACCCACGCAGGACAGCGATGCCGATCCCGTTCCGGGGCCCACCTATGGCTGGACAGTACCCGTGACGTTAGCTGCCAACGCCATCGACACCACATGGGACATGGGGGTGTACCCCCGCACTCCTCCGGTAACGGACTGTAAGGAATTCCAGGCTCAGTCCTTCATCCACGGTGGTGCGAAATGCTGCTGGTACATCCGCTTCACGCATCCCCAGAACGCCTCCTCGATTCTCTTCTCGACGCAAACGCCCAACACCATCACCTCCGCGATTGCTCCCGCAGGGTGGACGGCGATTCCCCAGGGTGGTCTCTATCCCGCTCCTTCCCTGACGCTCAATCCCAGTGCTCCATCTCCCGGCATCGATACGCTGCAGTTGTGTTTCCACACCATCACCCTGCCACCGCAGTTCGTCACCATCACCTGGCTCGATGCGCAGGGGAACACGATCTGCAGCGATACCGTGATGGTGGACTGCTCGCCGGAGCAAGGAGGAGGAGGAACGGGCGGTGTGAAGTTCAAGGACAGCAACGGCAATGGAGTGCTGGACAAGGGCGAGGTTGGACTCGCGGGCTGGACCATCCATTTGGTGTCCGCGAGCACGGGCCGCGATCGCACCACGGTCACTAATGCCGATGGTGAATACCGGTTCGACAATCTCGAAGCCGGCACCTATTACATCTCCGAAGAGCAGCAGCCCGGATGGGTTCAAACCGCGCCGGAGTCGGGTGTCCATACCATCCTCCTTCCCTCCGTCGATACCCTGCCTCGTCATCACTTCGGGAACTTGGAGCCGCCATGTAAAATTCCCGAGGATACTATCACGCTGACGGCAGGAACCCCGGATCAATTCCAGGGTCCCGAGCCCGCCGTGGTGGGAGCGGCTCTGAACGCATGGAACGCCAACAACTACCAGCTTTCTCTGGCGGGATTCGACGAGGGCGCCGAGGCCCCGAAGTCCTGGTTCTTCGGACATACCTTCACAGGCTACGCCAAGCCAGGATGCTGGGTGATGGGGGCGAAGCTCACGATTCGCATGAAGGCGTACGGACAGGGTGCATCCAACGACGGCATCGGCATCGTGGCCGGACCGAATCTGGCCTGGTACCATTCGATCGCCGGCCTGTCCCAAAATGGCTTCTGGAATCCCAACCAAACCGAAACCTTCATCCTCGATCTCGGCGCTCTTCCCATGGGCACCAACGGAGCGACCAGTGTGCTCGCAGCTTTGGCGTCGGGCACCTTCAACATCTTCGTCCAGAACAACACGGCCGTGGATTACATCACACTCGAGGTGTACATCTGCTGTCCCGACGACGTGGGTCGCGCGAAGATCTTCGGATTCAAGTTCCATGATTTGGATGGAGACGGCGTGTGGGATCCTTCCGAGCCCGCCATTCCCAATTGGACGATCAATCTGTCCAACGGCAATACAGTACTGACGGATGCTTCGGGACAGTACGTCTTTACCGTGCCTGCGCCAGCCACCTACACCGTGAGCGAAGCGTCGGTCTTCCCCTGGATGCAGACGGCGCCGCCCTCGGGCACCCACACCATCACGGTGGCTCCGGGCAATTCGTACGGACCCCTGAATTTCGGGAACCGAAAAGAAGAGCAACCAGGAGGGGGAACCGCATGCGATTCCCTGATCGGTGTCAGTCTGGATACGGCCTGTTGTCAATACAATTTCACTATCGCCAATGCCAGCAATACTCCGATCACCAGCGTGTCCTGGTCCCTGACTGGAGGCGCCCTCAATAGCATGGGCACAGCCCCCTGCATGCCCGTTGCTCTCCCGCTTTCGGGCGCGACGTCGGGGGTGCTAACCTTCTCTCCGTCCTGTCCCGGCAATCTCGGGTTCATGATCTCTGCGACCCCGAACACGCCGAGCGGACTCATCATGCTCACCCTCGTCGTCCATCACGGAGACAAGGATTCCTGCCTGATTCGCGTGCGGTACGTGTGTGATCGGGACATGCTGACTCGCTGTGACAGCGTAACCGTGAAGCCGTTTGTCTTTGCCGGACTCGATCTTTCCGGCCGGACGTTCACCATTCACAACGTGAAGATTCCCGCCTCTCCGATCGTATCGGTGACCATCATCCCCACACCGCCTCCCGCCTTTCTACAGGGAGGAGGGTTGGTGATCGATGGGATCGGGACATCCTGGTCTGTCCCGTACACGCGCATCCCGATCACAGGGTTCATCAGTGCCTCCACTTCGGTCAAGTTCAATCTCGGCATCGATTACACCCTGGGCTGGACGGGAACCATTTCCCTCGTCATCCACCATGCTGATGGTGACAGTTGTCAGTATACGTACGGCCCATGGTCGGCCACGCGTCCCACCGGCGGTGGAGTGTTGGTCTCCACATCGATTGGTCGGAAGATCTATGCCAACCGCTTTCGTTTGCACAATACCGGAAAGACCCGTCCGGTTCGCTGGGTGAGCGTGCAGGTAGTGGATCGTGAAGACCGTCTCATCGCGGGATCGGGTGCCACTTGGGACGGGGCGAATCGGGACGTGGACGCTGCAGAGCTGGCCCACTTCGAACAGGGGCAAACCGAGGCCCTCTTTACCTTCGCCTCCCCCGTGCCCGTCGGAGGGACCTCAGGCACCTTCGATGTGGTGGTGACCCGAGATTCCGGACGAAGTGCTCCTCCTCTGCTCCGATGGACCAGTTACGACGCGGAGGGCAATGCCCTGGCCAGCGATACCATTCGCATCACCACTCCAGTGCTGAGCGTGCGAGGCGAAGGACCTTCGATGCCATCAGGTTTCGATCTGATCGCCAGTTATCCCAATCCCGTTCGAGGATCCGCCACGATCGACTTCTCCCTTGACATCGGCCGCACCATGCGGTTGGAATTGTATAGTGGAAATGGTGAGCGGGTGGATATCATCGACCAGGGCTATCGATCCGCAGGCATGCATTCCGCTCCCTACGACGCCAGTCGACTCCCGGCCGGTGCGTATTATCTGCGTCTGGTGGCCGACGGGTGGAGTGTCATCCGTCCCATGGTGGTAGTTCGCTAGACCTCACGGAACAGTAATACGAGGAGGAGGTCGACAGGCCTCCTCCTCGTAATTTCTCCCCCCGAGTCAGACGATTTTTCTGGGTGGGAACTTCTATCTCTTGCCGGTGTGTTGTTCAATACGACTTCCCCTCCCCTTTCAACGCACCCTTCCGAACGCCACCTTCGGCGCAGGAACTCCCACAGGATCATTTTCATCCATCCACTCACGTGAAAGGAACCACCCGACCTCCAGAAGGTACCGCGCATCGCCGCGCATCCCTCGAATCGGATCGTCCCTTCCGCACCTTCGTCTCCGTTCGGAGATCGTAATTCCCTATTGTTCATCGTTAGCTGATTGGATACTCCCATGAAATCACTGTACAGAGATTTCACGCGGACTCATGATGACGGTTCCTCCCGCTCATCGCATTTCACGGAGCCTTCCCGCTCTCCCATTTCCCTGCGCCACGCCTTGGCGGTTGCCGTCTTTACGCTGGCCCTGTTCGGACTCTTTTCAGACACGGGACATGCCACGCATTTTCGCTACGGCAACATCACGTGGTCCTGGGTCTCCGGTACCACCGTGACCTTTCACGTGACCCAGGCCTGGCGCCGCTCCTTCTTTTCCCCAACTCCCGTTCTCGGCGGGACGGTGAATACCGGCTCGCTGGTGTTTGGCGCCGGCTCCGCGCAGGCGCTCATCAATCTTACCGTCACCCAGATCAACACTGCGGAGGACTGGTTTTACGGAGAAGCGACCATCACCTATACCTATCCGACCGGCGGTGTCTTCACTGCCTATTTCACGAACTGCTGCCGCATTTCCTCTCTCGCCAACAACAACGATCAGAATTTCCGGGTGCAGACCACGGTCACGATCGGCAATTTCAACAGCAGCCCTGTATCCACCATGCCTCCCATGGTATACCTGCCCGTGGGGCAAGCTCCCGCTCAGTTCCAGATCTTCGCCAGTGATCCGGATGGTCAACCCCTCCAGTATCGCCTCGCCACCCCTGCGGAGATGGGCGGCTCCGGTCTGACCCAGCCCCCTGGGCTGACGGTGAGTCCGACCGGTTTGGTGTCGTTCAACACGGTGGGGCGCCCGCTCAACCAATTGTGGAATACACAGGTGATCGTCAGTGACGGGACCGCGAACATAGCGGTGGATTTGTTGATCCGCATCACCGCAGTGTCCAATCCCCCAATTTTCGATTATGCGGTGACCCCTGCCAACGGCACGACCTACGATATCAAGCCAGGAGACACCCTCACCTTCCAGGTAAAGGCCACCGATATCGACAGTGGGAATGTGGTTACTCTCTTTGGCTTCGGACTTCCCGCCGGAGCGCTCCTCTCCCCCGGGTTGCCGATCTCAGGCAATCCCGTCATGACCACTTTTCGGTGGGTTCCGACCATGGCGCAGCTGGGCGCCCGCGTCGTGAATTTCACGGCCCAGGACAACGTGGGTGCGTCGGCCTCCACGTCGGTGAACATCATCGTGAGTCTCGATCCGGTGTTCGACAGTCCTCCCACGCCAGGCAAGAATCTCGCGTATTGTATTTCTCCCAACGTCCCCTACAGCGCCGTGATTCAGGCCTCCACGCCTGATCCCAACGCCACCGTGCGTCTCGTCTCGGCAATGAAACCGACGGGCTCCACGATGACCCCGAATCTGCCAACCGTGTTTGGCGCCACGGCGAGTTCCACCTTCAACTGGACTCCCAGCCATGCGGATTGGGGTCACAATCACATCCAGTTCACCGCGCAGGATAATTTCGGGCACTTGACCAACCACGCCTTCGAACTCGTGGTGAATACGCCGCCGAGTTTCGCGTCCTCGCCGGCCGTTACCACGGTGTCCGCGAATGAGCCCTTCTCCTACGCCATTACCGTGACCGATCCCGAAACGCCCTTTGGTGACTCGATTTCCATTCACGCTGTGAGCATCCCTGCCTGGATGACTCTGACTCCGACAGGTCCTGGCACCGCGACCCTGAGCGGTACGCCTGGTCCCGGCGATGTAGGCACGGTGAGCATTCAGATCGATGCCGAGGATATTCACCACCACTGCACGGCCCCGGTGTCCCAGACCTTCGACATCACGGTGAATCCGTGCACCTACACCTCCGCCATCACGCCTTCGCTGCCGAACCCGATCTGTCCGGGCACCACCGTGCAGCTCACCGCGGATGCCGGAGACAGCTATGCATGGAGCACGAGCGAGACCTCGCAGTCCATCACCGTCGGCGCCGGCACCTACACCGTGACCGTGACGAGTGGATTCTGCACCTCGACCGTTTCCTACACCGTCACCGAAGGCGATCTCCTGCCGCCCACGGCCGTGGCCCAGAACGTGACCGTCTTCCTCGATGCCTTCGGCAACGCCTCCGTCACCGCCGCTCAGGTGGATAACGGCTCGTCGGACAATTGCGGCATCGCCTCGATGTCCGTTTCGCCCAACACCTTCACCTGCGCCAACCTCGGCGCGAATCCGGTGACCCTCACCGTCTTCGACGGCGCGGGCAACAGCAGCACGGCCTCGGCCATCGTGACCGTTGTGGACAACAGTGCCCCGACGGCAGTGGCGCAGAATCTGTCCGTTGTCCTGGATGCCTTCGGCAATGCGTCCATCACCGCCGCCCAGGTGGAGAATGGTTCCTTCGACAACTGCGGCATCACCTCGATGACCGTGTCGCCGAACGCCTTCACCTGTGCCGATCTGGGTGCGAATTCGGTGACCTTTACGGTCTTCGATGCCGCGGGCAACAGCCATTCCACCACCGCCATCGTGACGGTGGGCGACAACACCGCGCCCAACGCCCTGGCGCAGAACGTCACCGTCTTCCTCGATGGTTTCGGCAATGCGTCCGTGTCGGTTGGACAGGTGGACAACGGCTCGTCGGACAATTGCGGCATCGCCTCGATGTCCGTCAGTCCCAACACCTTCACCTGCGCCAACCTCGGCGCGAATCCGGTGACCCTCACCGTGTTCGACGGCTCGGGCAACAGCAGCACGGCCTCGGCCATTGTGACCGTGGTGGACAACAGTGCTCCGGTGGTGACCCTGGCGCCGACCGTGACGCTCTGGCCGCCCAATCATCAGTATGTCACCGTTACGCTGAATCAGATGCTCGCCTCCATCGGCGACAACTGTTCCAGTCTGCTTCCCTCCTCCGCGACGATTCTCTCCGTGTCCAGCGATGAACCCGAAGATGCCCGTGGAAACGGGGATGGCAACACGCTCAACGACATCGTGGTGATGCCGGGATGCAAGTCCCTGCAGCTCCGCGCCGAGCGGGCGGGTAGCGGAGACGGTCGCGTGTACACGGTAACCTTCCGCGTGCTCGACGGCAGCGGCAACGCGACCACGGGCACCTGTGCCGTGGTGGTGCCGCACAACGTGGGTTCCCCCGCGATCAACAGCGGAGCGGCCTCGGGCTACACCGTGGCGGGTTGTGGTGCTCCCAAGGCCGTGGCCGAGGCGCCTGTGGTGCCCGAGGGTTACGGACTCGAGCAGAACTACCCGAATCCCTTCAACCCTACCACCACACTGCGCTACTCACTGCCGGTGGATACCCCGGTCCGCTTGATGGTCTTCGATGCCTACGGACGCCAGGTGGCCACCCTCGTGGACGGCATGCAGTCTGCCGGCACCCACTCGGTACTCTTTGACGCTCGGAATCTCGCGAGCGGCATGTATGTGTACCGCATGGAAGCCGGGCAGGTGGTGCTGACCCGGACGATGAGTCTCACCAAATAGTCTCCTCCTGCAACGAAAAAGCCGTCCCGGCAACGGGACGGCTTTTTTTATTGCGCCTCTTTGGGCGGTCCGTCATCCGCTGTTCGATACTTGGCCTTGCGCGATCCCTCGTACAGATCGAAACGGAGCAACACCCCTTCGAGCTTGCCGTTGACCAGCGGAATGCGACGGCTCGTGCGGAGTCCGACGGCTTTGCGAAGAGAAGGATCACCGGTGTAGATAAAGGCCGAGGTGCCGGGGCAGCGTTGTTTAAGGAAGTCCCCAAACTCGGTGTACAGTTCCCACACTTCCTCGAATTCCCCCAGGCGGATGCCATACGGAGGATTGACCACGATGACCCCATCGGCAAATCCGCGGGACTGCTGAAAGGCGCGGCAGGAGAGGGAGACGCGGTCTCCTCCGGGAAGCCGCGAGAGATTCTCCATCGCGCTCTCGAGTACCCGGCGGGAGCGGTCGCTGCCGGAAATCACGCCGGCAGGAAGCTCGCGAACGGAGGACTCGGCCTCCGCCTTCACGGCCTTCCAAAGGGTCGCATCGTAATCCGGCAGGTGCATGAAGCCGAAGGAAGAGCGCAGATACTGAGCAGGCAGGCGGCAGACGTGCATGAGGGCCTCACAGAGCAAGGTGCCCGAGCCGCACATGGGGTCCCAGAGGGGACGGTCTCCATCCCAGCCGCTGTAGTGAATGATGGCCGCAGCGAGAGTCTCCTGCATGGGTGCCTCGCCTCCCAGGAGGCGGTAGCCACGACGGTGCAGAGAGTCTCCCGACACATCGAGACTGATGACGGCGCGGTCTGCATCAACGCGCAGATTGAACCGCACATCGGGTTGCTGCACCTGCACGCTGGGTCTCTTTCCGTGCCGCACCTCACGGAAACGATCCACGATAGCGTCCTTGAGGCATTGGGCCGCATAGAGCGAGTTGGTGAGGGCGTGGTTGGTGCCCGATGCGGTGATGGCAAAGGTTTCGTGCAGGGAGAAGAGAGATTCCCAGGGGAGGCGGTTGGCGGCGTGATAGAGGGCCCGGGCCGTGTCGGCGGGGCACTCCTCCAGCGGAGCCAGGATCCTTGTCAGGAACCGGCTCCGATAGGTGATGTCGTAGAGGGCCTGGGCATCGGCAACGAAGGACACGCCCCGATACACGGGCTCCGCCTCCGAAGCGCCGAGCGCGAGCAGTTCCTCGGCGCAGAGATCTTCCATCGAGCCGGCGGCCTGGGCGAAATAGCGGTGGGTGGTTTGGTAGAGGAAGGACATGGGGTTTCGATGGTGAGATACCTGGAGCGAAGGGCACACGACCCTGGGACGCAGGGGAGCGTGCGGCACAAGATCGTCATTTTATCCCGAATCTTGAGCCTGACGGGATCATCGCGCGGCAGGAGGTCATGGTGTGGTAAAGGCCCCTGGAAGGTGCCCATGATTGGGACTCGCTGCATCCTCATCAGAGATCATTTTTCCGAAAGCAGCATTGACTGGATCTGATCTTCTTGATAGATTTCTCGCTGAACAGCAGAGTTTTTCCATTGAAGCAACTTTCCTCAGCGGCCTACAGCGGACCTGTTCCGATCCTGACGTGCTGGATGTATGTGCCGGAAGCTCAGGAGGTGAGGGACGTGGCCGATGGGAGGGGCGCATACCATTCCGTTCTCGTAGTAGGATGGACGAGGCAGAGGGTTTTCGCTCGTGAGTTCCGATGGAAGAACATGACTACAATGGAGCCAGGATACGGCATGCGGACATCTCGGAAATTGCCTGGCCACAGATGTGAGGACTACGATGAAATACAATCACGATCTGAACCGGCGTCCCGCTTGAGTTTGCAACCCCATCGACAGCCTCTGCCATGCGGCATTATATGGACCCGGATAAACAAACGAGTGAAGAGGAGGAGCTCTACACAAGCTGTTGAAATGAATGCTTTTGTCACAGCTAGAGATTTTCATGAACATGCGTGGTAGACTGACAGATACGCTCATATCCGGATTGCATGCGGATCCGGCTATTTATTGCAGGATGGACGCCGCTTTCGCCGAGCTAAACTAATAACAATTAGAATATGGTAGAATCGAACGCGCCCCTAAGAAGGCTCGCCGTCCATGGCGGGAGTAAAACAAGAATATGAACAAAGAAACAAGGGAGACATAAATGCCAGTACAGACACATCAGCAGACAGCCAATTTTATCTGGAGTATTTGCAATCTACTCCGTGGACCATATAAGCGTAATGAATACAGAAAAGTCATTCTTCCACTGACCATATTACGCCGTTTCGATTGTATTCTTGAGCCGACAAAATCCAAGGTCCTTGAAGAATTCGATACGTTGAAAGGCAAGTCGGAAACAATCATCAGTGCCAAACTGCGAACGATCACGGGAGTTCCATTTTACAACTTGTCTAAGCTCACTTTCAAAAAACTACTGGATGACCCCAATCAGATAGCACCGAATCTGAACAGTTATATCAATGCGTTTTCACCAAATGTACGACAAATTTTCGAAAAGCTGGAATTTGGTATTCAAGTTACCAAGATGAATGAAAAGAACCTGCTTTTCAATGTTATCAAGAAATTTGCATCCGATGAAATCGACCTTTCACCCCAGAATATAGACAACCTTCAGATGGGGTATGTGTTCGAGGAATTGATCCGGATCGGGGCTGAACAATCCAATGAAGAGGCCGGAGAACACTTCACCCCGCGCGAAGTCATCAAGCTGATGGTCAATCTGCTTCTTTCGCCTGAAACCGATTTGCGAAAAAGCCATGTGGTGAAAACCATCTACGACCCAGCCTGCGGAACCGGCGGTATGCTCTCGGTTGCAGAAAGCTATATTCGACAGCTCAATTCGCAGGCCCAGCCGCATTTGTTTGGCCAAGACTGGAATGATGAAGCGTACGGAATTTGCCGGGCAGATATGCTGATCAAGGGTGAGGATTCTGATAACATCAAGCCCGATTGTACTTTTGAGAAAGACGGATTCCCCAAAGAAAAGTTCGACTACATGCTGGCGAATCCACCTTTTGGCGTGGAATGGAAGCAACAGCAGAAAAGTATTGAGAACGAAGCAAAAACCTTAGGATACGATGGCCGCTTTGGCGCGGGTACTCCTCGTATCAAAGACGGTTCGCTTCTGTTCCTTCAACACATGATTTCCAAGATGCGCCGTCCCGACGAGGGCGGAAGCCGTATCGGCATTGTTTTTAACGGGTCGCCACTTTTTACCGGTGATGCCGGGAGCGGTGAATCCAATATCCGCCAGTGGATAATCGAGAACGACTGGCTGGAAGCAATTGTCGCCCTGCCGGATCAACTGTTTTACAACACGGGCATTTCTACCTACATCTGGATTGTCACCAACCGTAAGGAGAAGCACAGAACAGGTAAAATTCAACTCATCGATGCCCGAGAATTTTATACTAAAATGCGCAAGAGTCTGGGCAACAAGCGTCACCAGATCGGTGACGGCGAAGAGAATAGGCCGGATCAGATCAGCGAGATCAGCCGGATATACGGCAGTTTTACCCATGATGAAAAACGCACCTTGACCATAAATGGCATAGAAAAGGATGTGATTGTCTCCAAGATTTTTAACAATGAGGATTTTGGCTATAACAAGATCACTGTCGAACGCCCGCTTCGCCTCAACTTTCAGGCCAGCACCGAACGGATTGCTTTACTGGACGACATCAAAGCATTCCAGAAAATCGCCGAGAGCGACAAGAAGAATGAAACCATCCGTCAGCAAGAGATTGAGGCCGGAATCACGCGTCAGAATGCTATGAAGACGATGCTTGAGGACTTACAAATAGCGACTGAAGGGAAGCTTTTCAAAGACCGCATTGCTTTTTTGAAAGAACTCAAGGCCATTGACCAGAAATCAGGTGTACGCTTATCGGCACCGGAGCTGAAAGCCGTCTTGGAGGCCTTGAGTGAAAAAGACGAAACCGCGGAAATCTGCCGGGATGCCAAGGGCAATCAAGAGCCGGACAGCGACCTTCGCGATACCGAAAATGTGCCACTCAAAGAAAATATTGAGGATTACTTTACGCGGGAAGTATTACCCCATGTGCCCGATGCCTGGATTGACTACAGCAAGACCAAGGTAGGTTACGAGATTCCGTTCAACAGGCATTTCTACCGCTATGAACCGCCCCGGGCGTTGGAAGCCATTGCTGCCGATGTCAAAGCACTGGAAGGTGAGATAGTGGCCATGCTATCTAAGATTACCGGAAGTAGCGAGGGCTTGAAATGAACAAAGAGACCGCCCTTGCCGTATTCGAAAACCACAAAATCCGCCGTGTATACGATGAAAAGAGTGAAACCTGGTTTTTCTCGGTGGTGGATATTGTGGCTGTGCTAACCGCCCAGGCCGACTATCAAACTGCCCGCAAATACTGGAACAAGCTGAAAGAACGGTTGAAGAAAGAAGGCAGCGAGTCGGTGACAAATTGTCACCAACTGAAACTGGAAGCCTCCGATGGCAAAAAATACCTGACCGATGTGGCCGATCCGGAAACACTGTTGCGTCTGATTCAATCGGTCCCCAGCCCCAAGGCCGAACCCATCAAACTCTGGCTGGCCAAGGTCGGGTATGAGCGCATTCAAGACATGAGCGACCCCGCCCGTTCTCTTGACCGTGCCCGTGAATACTGGCAGCAACACGGCAGAAGCGAAAAATGGATTCAGCAGCGGATGATGGGTCAGGAATCCCGCAACAAGCTGACTGATTACTGGAAAGAACACGAGATACAAGGCGAGCAGGAATACGCAATACTGACGAACCTGATTCATCAGGAATGGAGTGGTGTGTCAGTAAAGCGGCATAAAGACCTGAAGGGCTTACAATCGCAGAATTTGCGTGACCACATGAGTGAGGCGGAGTTGATTTTTACCGCCCTGGCCGAGCTTTCCACCCGGCAAATTGCCGAGAGTGTCGATGCGACTGGTATGCAGGAGAATGCCGAAGCCGGTAAAAAAGGCGGCAAGATAGCTAAACGCGCCCGACTGGAACTGGAAGCCAAAACCGGTAAAAGCGTAGTGACCGGCGAAAACTTTCTACCTCCCAAGGAAACTGCGAAACAAATTGAACCCACAACGGATGGGGAGACTGATGATGAATAAACCCTATCCAAAATACAAGCCCTCCGACGTGGAATGGCTGGGGGATGTGCCGGAGCATTGGGGAAATATCGCATTAAAATGGGCATCTGTACGTTACTCCGGGGGAACTCCAGATAAATCCATTCAAGAATACTGGGAAGATGGTACGATTCCTTGGTTGAATTCTGGAGCCGTTAATGACGACTACATCACTGAACCTTCCGCGTATATAACCAAAGAAGCGTTCCAGAATTCTAGCGCAAAGTGGATACCCAAAGATGCATTGGTAATGGCTTTGGCTGGGCAAGGGAAAACGAAAGGTAAGGTAGGTCAGCTTGGATTTAGAACTACCTGTAATCAGTCAATGGCAGCTATAGTTCCAAGCGAAAAGCTAAATTCGCGAATGTTATATTGGTGGCTTACAAAAAATTACATCAATATTCGGAACCTTGCTGGTGGAGAAGCACGGGACGGTCTCAATCTGGACTTATTAGGATCAATTCCTGTCCCTCTCCCCCCTCTCCCCGAACAGCAAGCCATTGCCGCGTTTCTCGACCGTGAGACCGGGCGCATTGACGCGCTCATCGCAAAAAAAGAGCGGCTTCTGGAACTGCTGACCGAACAGCGCACGGCGCTGATTTCCCGCGCGGTCACTAAGGGGCTGGATGCCTCGGTCAAGCTGAAACCCTCTGGCGTGGAATGGCTGGGGGATGTGCCGGAGCATTGGGAAACATGGAAGCTTTCACATGGATTTGATTTGGTTGGTAGTGGAACAACGCCACCTTCCGATGAGCTTGAGTGGTATGAGGGTACAATACCTTGGATCACAACAAGCGAGCTCAGGGAAAATTTGATATCCAGCACCGAGAAATGTGTGAGCAGGGAAGCAGTCAACAGGTTTTCAGCTCTTAAAATATTCCCGAAAGGCTCTTTGGCTATTGCAATGTATGGAGCCACAATCGGTCGTCTTGGAATACTTGGGCTTGAGGCGACTACAAATCAAGCTTGTTGTGTAATGAATGGTGGCAATGTGTTTTCCATAAAATTTGTCTATTTTTGGATGCAAGCCTTCAAGGAGTCAATAATCCTCTTGGCCGCTGGAGGAGGACAGCCAAATATCAGCCAAGATAAAATCAGGTCGTTGAAAATTCCTTGTCCATCTGTAACCGAGCAACAAGCCATCGCGGCGTTTCTAGACCTCGAGACGAGCAAGATCGACGCTCTTTCGGCCAAGGTGGCTACTGTTATCGAACTGCTTAAGGAGTACCGAACTGCGCTTATCAGTTCGGCGGTGACAGGCAAGATTGATGTGCGGGAGGCGGTATGAGTGCGGCCTTTGTCGTCACCAGCTTTGAAGATTATCTCCGAATCATCAAAGATGAGATTGATCCCAAGCATCGCTATTACCGTGGCCAGGAAAAACGTATTTCAGATGGGTATAAGTTGGAATCTTCTATAGCCCGGTATATATTCCTCAAGACAAAATCCATCGGTGAGTTGATTGAAATTGAGAAGCGGGCGCTTGATACGTTCAGTAATCACGTCATAGGCCACGTAAATCACATTCCCCGGGATGAATGGGAAATGTTAGCTTTGGCACAGCATCATGGATTACCGACCCGGTTTATGGACTGGACTACCAATCCTCTCGTTGCACTCTATTTTGCCACACGGATAACCAAGAAAAACGATGATGGTGTTGCCCTAGATAGCGCAGTCTATATCCTTATCCAGGAACCACAGAAGTACATCGCCCTGAAAAGCAAGCAAGGGAATCAGCCCGTAGAAAAGCCGTCGGAGCAAGACACGCAAGCTATGGCTACTGCCGACCCATATAGTCAATATGGCCTTGATACAAGCGAACAAGATGTGGATGAAGATACTCTTTCGGATAATGATAGTACCGGTAAAAAACCGGAAACGCCCCAGTCCATTATCAGTCCTTTCGAGATAAACGCAAACGTCATCTACGATCCGCCCCATGTTTCACCCCGGATCCGGGCACAAGACGGCGTTCTTCTGGCTTGCTTCAACCCACTGAAAGACCTCGAGGAAAAGGACTATCTGGAAATACTGATCGAAGCCAAAGCCCACCATGAAATAAGGAAACGTCTTGAGCTGTATGGGCTTTTTGACAAACAGCTTTTCCCCGATCTCGACGGAATGGCAAAATGGCTTAAATACCGAGAATTTGAATGTAATGAGCAGATGACTGTATGAAAGCAGCAACCGAAAAAGCTTTTGAAGCCTATCTTCAGGAAACCATGGCTACCCGTGGCTGGGTTGTTGGTTCCAATACCCTGTGGGACAAACAAAAAGCCCTTTTCCCCGATTATATCCTTGCCTTCATCAAAGATACGCAGGGCGATCTGTGGAATCAGATTGAAAAACTTCATGGTACAGGGCTTCCGGCCATGCTCATCGAGGCCCTGTTCAAGGAACGCGATACCAAAGGCACACTACACATCATCCGACATGGATTCAAGTTCTACGGCAAGACGTTCAAACTTTCTTACTTCAAGCCTGCCCATGGTCTTGTAGAGGAGACCATCGAACAATACCGGAAGAACACCCTTCATGTTACCCGGCAGGTGCCGTGTCATCCGGCTGATACCAGTACCGTTGATATGGTTTTATCCTTGAACGGTATTCCCCTCGTGACCATGGAACTAAAAAACCCGGTAACCGGGCAAACCTGGAAACAGGCTGTCCAGCAGTATAAATCTGACCGTGACCCTCGCGCACCCTTGTTTCAGTTTACCAAAGGGGCTGTTGTCCATTTTGCAATCGATCCCGATGAAGTGCATATGGCAACCTGCCTCAACAAGGAGAAGACAATTTTTCTGCCCTTTAATCGGGGAAGTGATCCCGGTGCCATAGACTGTGGTAAGGGGAATCCCCAGCATCCTTCGGGGCACCGCACCGGCTACTTCTGGGAAAACATCCTTGAGCGGGACAGCTTTCTGGATATCATAGGAAGCTTTGTATTCCTGGAAGCCAGCGAAGAAACCGTCGATGACGGCAAAGGCGGGCGGAAGAAGATCACTAAGGAAACCATGGTATTTCCGCGCTTTCATCAATTGGATGCGGTACGCCGCCTCACGGGAACTGCCAAGAGCGAAGGAACCGGCAATAATTACCTAATACAGCACTCCGCAGGCAGTGGAAAAACCAATAGTATATCGTGGCTCTCTCATCGATTGTCCAGCTTGCATACTTCTGATGATGTAAAGGTGTTCGACTGCGTCATCGTAATCACCGACAGGCGGATTTTGGATAAGCAGCTCCAGGATGCAATCTACCAGATCGAACACGCTCAAGGAGTAGTAAAAGCCATCGATGAAAATTCTCGGCAATTATCCGAAGCCCTGATTGACGGAACGAAAATCGTCATCACCACTCTGCAAAAGTTCCCCTTTATTCTGCGCGGTCTCTTGCATATTGCAGGAGCGGACAATCCAGATAATCCCGATGAAGCAGCTATAACACGCGCCAAGGAATGGCAGGAGGCTATTGCTTCTCGAAAATATGCCGTCATTGTAGACGAGGCTCATTCCAGTCAGACCGGCGAAACCGCCCGCGAACTCAAACGCATCTTGGGAGCCGGGACGGAACAAGGAACTGAAGAAAGCGATCTTGATTGGGAAGACGGACTGAACAAGGTCATGGAATCCCGTGGAAGACAGAAGAATTTGAGCTTCTTTGCCTTTACCGCAACTCCCAAAGGGAAAACCCTGGAACTGTTTGGACGAACTGGCCCAAGTGGTAAACCGGAAGCTTTTCATACCTACTCCATGAAGCAGGCTATTGAGGAAGGCTTTATTCTGGATGTACTCCAGCGCTATACCACCTATAAAGCGTACTTCAAACTGGTCAAAAGCGTTGAAGATGACCCCGCCATGCCCAAGAAGAAGGCACAAAAAAAACTGGGTAAGTTCCTGGTGCTTCATCCCCATAACATCGAACAGAAAACCGAAGTCATGGTCGAACACTTCCGCGAGCATGTGAAGCACAAATTGGGCGGAAGGGCAAAGGCCATGGTGGTCACTGGTTCAAGGCTTCACGCTGTTCGGTATATGCAAGCCTTCCAACGGTACATCGCGGAGAACCACTATTCCGATATTCGGCCTTTGGTCGCTTTTTCCGGTACCGTTAAGGACCCAGACACTGGTAAGGAGTATACCGAGCCGTCCATGAATATTGATGTGGTAACCGGAAAGCCCATTTCCGAATCACAACTACCCGATAAATTTGATAGCTCGGATTATCAGGTATTACTGGTAGCCAATAAATACCAGACCGGCTTTGATCAGCCCCTTCTGTGCGCCATGTATGTTGATAAACGCCTGGATGGAGTACAGGCCGTACAAACCCTTTCCCGCTTGAACAGAACCAGCGCAGGGAAAGAACCACCGTTTGTACTGGACTTTGTGAATGAAGCAGAAGACATCTACAAGGCCTTCAAACCCTACTACAATGTGACAACCTTGGAGGAACCTGCCGATCCATCACTCTTGGAAACTTTGAAACATGAATTGAATGCCTTTCAGGTTTATCTTTGGTCAGAAGTTGTCGGTTTCTGCCATATATTTTATCTTCCACAATACAAACAAAATGCCTCCGATCATGCTCGAATGGAAAAAATGATAGCCCCGGCAGTAGACAGATTTAAAGGCCTTGACGAAGATAAGAAAGAAGCATTTTACGAAAAAATGACCGCCTATATCAGCTTTTACGCCTTCGCGAGTCAGATTATTCCGTATTCAGACCAGGAACTGGAAATGTTGTATAGCTTTGGACGCCACCTTGTGCCTCATTTGGTACTTGGCGATACCGGAACCAGCCCTCATCCTGAAAGGGAAGTGGAACTCCAATACTATAGACTCGAAAAAGTCATGTCTGGCTCCATCATCATGGAAGGCGGTGATCAGTACGGTGTAAAGTCACCCACTGCTGTGGGTACAGGAAAGGCCAAAGATGAGGACAAACCACTCTCAGAAATTATTCAAACTCTGAATGACCGCTTTGGAACGGATTTCACCGAGGAAGACAGGTTATTTTTTGAGCAAATCAAAGAAAAAGCTACCAAAGATGAGCGAATCATTCAAACGGCAATGGCTAATCCGTTAGATAAATTTGAATTAGGAATAAAAGCCATTATTGAAAGTCTGATGATGCAGCGGATGTCTGAAAACGACGGTATTGTCACCCGATATATGGATGATAGTAACTTCCAAAAAGCGATTTTCCCGATTTTAGCAAAGGAAATATATATGAACATATTAGAGAAGCAAGAGTGAAGACCGCCTTCGCCGTCCTGGCTCAGGCGGAAGAGGGGCGCAAGGATGATTGGAGAAGGAAGAAGCATCCAACAACCAGTTCAAGCGGACAATTCCTGTTGTCATGGTTTGTGCTTGTCGCTTCGCTCGACACAAACCACGCCAAACCCTTCGGGCCGGAATTGCAGCTTACCTGAATGATAGGTGCATTGAGAACCGAGGAGCTACTATGACTGCACAAATTCACGAAACATTAATCTACGACGGGAATGAGACCTCAATGGCCTTCTGCCCTCCTCTACCGGAGGACAACCCCCGTATCAAAAGGCTCACTGACGAGGAGATCAAAGCGAACGACGTAGATAGCATAATATTCTCCACGGCGTGCTGGAGGGAGTACGTTGGGACGTGGGAAATCAAGGAGGGCCGGTTCTACCTTGTGAGACTCGAAGGCAGATACCGACTTAACGGGAGTGAACCGCTCTTCGCGGATTGGTTCACCGGTGTTCTGCGCATACCGCGCGGCGAAATGATTCGATACGTTCATATGGGGTATGGCTCCGTGTTTGAAGAAGAAGCGCACGTGAAAGTCGAGCAGGGCATCGTCACCAAAACAAAACTTGTCGACAATCGCGGGAAACGGCACGACGAGAGGCGACTGGCATGGGACAATCTGCCCGGACATGAAAACCGATTCCCTGGTGATGACGAAATGTGATAAGGCACAGCCCCCATCAATCGGATGCACGAGACGGCTTACAGCCTTGTGTGATCCGCTACATTAGTCGCACGAAAATGCCACCCTTCACAATGACACATCACTCCCGACTGGTCCTACTTCTGGCGGCCCTCGCCCTCATTGCCCTGACCGCGACTCGCGGTGCCGCGCAGTGGTTGCCGCTTCCCGATGGGGCCCGCACCCACTGGGTGGTCAAGGAGCCGCAGGAGATCGTCGGGTATCTGGTGTTCGACCCCGCAACCGTCGCGGAGCGCCTGCCCTCGACGCTCCGGTTCCTCTCCGTCGGCGAACTGGCCAGGGGCGGAGTGTCGTGGGCCGCTCAGTACCTGGCGGGCGCCCCGTCGCGAGATGCCTGGGGCGTCTCGTTTGTCGAGATTGTGCGCGCGGATACGTTTACGATGAACGGCCACTCACCTCGTTGGCCGTCCCAGGGCGCTGCGGCCCTTTGGTTCGCACGCGTGGCACCAGCGGACTCTACGCAGGATCCGGGCCCCGGAGTGCCCTGGCTCGTGCTGGACTTCTGGGTCCCTGACTCCTCGTATGCCGCCGAGATGCGCCGACTCGGTCACTATGCATCGTACGGGAAGGTGACGCTGTTCGAGGACGCGCACGGCACCTGGCATGGCTCCTTGCAAGCCGAGGGCTTGCGCGTCGCCGCGACCTGCTCACCGTCCGGGGCGGAGTCGGGCGGACCGGCATCCCGAGGAATGCAGGCGCTGTTCCCGCCCGCGAGGTCCGGGGTCTCCGGCGTCGTGCGCATCCGCTTCGTGGGCCACCGCGAGTGTACGTGTGCCGAATCCGAGTCGTGGACCTTGGGCGGCACGCACCCACTGGCGCTCGCCGAGCAGGTGGGGTCGTCGAGCTTCGAGTTCGGCTACGAGCTCGAGGGCGGCGCCTACCCCCGATAGCTGCCGGTGTGGCCGGATTCAGACAGCACCAGGCGCTGGTGTCGCGCCCAAACGCGGTGCACCGAGTGGTGCACTCGCGGCGCCTCATTCGAGGGTGAACTAGGGCGAATAGCCATGATGAACAAGGTAGCCACTAGCCGGTTCTGGAATGAGAATCCAAACCATCGCGATCACCTTTCCCCTGTTCTTTTCCCTTTCATTTCTGAATACTGAATTGGGCGGCAAGGCTTCTTCCCAGGCCTCTTCGGTGAATCAACGACTATCTTCCGCACCCTCGTTTTCTTTGCTGGCAACACCCCTGCACGGATGAAGACTCGTGAAAACGGGCCCCACTTCCCTATACAACGAAAAAGGCCAAACAACGTTTGACCTTTCCTGCGGAGGGGGAGTCCGCCTGTCATCAGAAGTCTTCCTTCATATTGTCGCTCACTTGTTGAACACAAGCGATTTTGTCGCTCACGTTGGCCCGAAAAGTGAGCGACAATCAGGTTTGAGTGTCATACGTGAGCATCAAAATACCTTCCTCCCCTCCGCAATGTTCAGGAGTGCCGGAAAGGCCAAAATCGCAGAGCGGCGACCTGAGCCTGGCCGAAGGTCGCGAAGCACCTTTTTTTCTTGTAGGACACCGAGAAATCGCCTGGCTGTAGGCGCAGGGATCCCGACAGCGGAGATGAAATCGGAGGCGCGGAAAATCGGACGTGCAAAATCCACTCCAATGCACGCACCGCGTCCTGCGAGCGCGTCAGTTCCGGAAGACGTAGCTTCAGTTCGTCATAGAGGGTACGGATTGCCTGGGCGCGGTTCAAGTTTAGTTCGGCCTGTGCCCGCAGGGCTTCGATGAAGAAAGCACACCATCCGGTCCAGTCCCCATCGCGCGACACGGCCAGCAGACGGTCGTAATACTCGTCGCGATGGGCTTCCAACCACCCGCTGATGTAGAACATGGGTCTCTGAATGAGTCCCTTCTGCCAAAGAATGAGCGGCACCAACATGCGTCCCAGACGACCGTTCCCATCGAGAAATGGGTGGAGGGACTCGAATTCCGCGTGCAGGACGGCCCTTTGTACGAGACGGTCGGGAGCATCCTCGTGCGCGTACCTTTCCCAGGAATGCAGCGCATCGGGTAGCTACTCGGCCCCGATCGGAATAATCCGCGCCTGCTCGATGGCGCAGCTCGCCGGACCAATCCAGTTCGGAATGCGACGATACTCCCCGGGTGCCTTGTGCTGGCCGCGAACACCCTGGAGCAACACCTGATGCATCTCTCGAATGACGCGCAGGGATAACGGGAATGTCCCAGGCAAATGCTCGGCTGCACGCATGGCCGCTCGAGAGAGAGATATTTCAACGAACATGTACAGGCCCAATAACGGACTTGACAAGGTGAATGTAGTACTGTATTATAGTACCACGATAAACTTCCAGCCACTGATTTGGAAAGGCTTGTGACGAAGAAACAGAAAGAGACGTATGAGAGGATCTTCGAAAAGCCAGTCAGGTCAGACATACGCTGGGCGGATATCGAACAACCTCTGAAAGGACTCGGAGCCATTATTACGGAAGGCAGAGGTTCAAGAGTTCGGGTCGTGCTCAATGGTGTCAAGGCAGTGTTTCACCGTCCACACCCTGAACGGATCAGTGATCGAGGACAAGTGGCATCAGTTCGAAAGTTTCTGGAGAATGCCAATGGAGACACATGATTTTGATGAAAAGCGTTACCATTCGTCGAGATGCCTCGCGCTCGAATGAATGGCCCCTGGAATTTCACAACAGGAGACAGGAGCATGTTGGAGTATAAGAACTATAGAGCCAAGGTGGAGTACATCGATGAAGCCAGGATTTTCCATGGGGAAGTCCTTGGAACAAGGGATGTCATTACCTTTCAGGGTACCACGCCAGAGGAGATTGAAACCGCATTCCATGATTCCGTCGATGATTACCTTGATTTCTGCGCGGAACGAGGCGAAGAACCAGACAAGCCATACTCAGGGAAGTTGGTCCTGAGGATGCCGGAGATGGCTCATCGGTATCTCGCCGATATTGCGAAAGCAGAAAACAGCAGTATTAATGCCATTGTCCTTCGGGCGGTGCTCGAGCTTATTGCAAAAGAACTGGGAAAATCGGCGATGATCGCGGATACGTGAGTGATATTGTCGCACGAACCCTTCCATCGGGTACAAAAACGAAGAAAGGCCACACCATGTGTGACCTTTCCTGCGGAGGGGGAGTCCGGCTGCGGCGGAGAACCCTCGGTACTGCACCTCGCAGCGATATCCGGACCACGCGCAAACGAAAAAGGTCAAACAGCGTTTGACCTTTCCTGCGGAGGGGGAGGGATTCGAACCCTCGGTACAGTTTAACCCGTACGACGGTTTAGCAAACCGTTGGTTTCAGCCACTCACCCACCCCTCCGGCTGAAACGTATGTTCTCGAATACGACGTCTAGAGAAGGCCGGCTTCCTGCAACACGACGCGGGCGCCGCGCTTGCTGATGGTGCGCAGAGCGGAGGTGCTGATGCGCACGGTGACGAAGCGCTTTTCTTCGGGAATGTAGATGCGCTTCTTCTGTAGGTTGGGCAACTGACGCCGCTTGACGCGGTTGTTGGCGTGGGAGACGTGGTTCCCGACGAGGGGACGCTTCCCGGTGATCTGACAGACTCGTGACATGGGTCGCTCCTGTTCTTCGCTTATTTCAAACCTTCGCCCACGAACGGGAGAAAGGCCATGTAACGGGCACGCTTGATGGCTTCCACCACCCGACGCTGGTTCTTCGCGGTGAGACCGGTCAGGCGGCGCGGGAGGATCTTGCCCTGATCATTCGTGAACCGTTCGAGAAACTTGTGATTCTTGTAGTCGATGTAGATCACGTCCTTCCCGCCAAACGGATCGGGACGACGCTTTCCAGAGTTGGCGTTCCGCTTGCGCATGGGACGCCGGGTGTTCTGCCTCATCATGGCTTACTGGTCTCCTGTTTCTTGGCGGCGTTGAAGCTCGCATAACGGCGATTGTACTTCTCCACGCGGCCGGCGCTATCGATGATTTTTTGTTTTCCGGTAAAGAAAGGATGACACTCAGAGCAGATTTCGATCTTCAACGCCGGCTTGGTGCTGCGCGTAAAGAAGACGTTGCCGCAACTGCAGGTCACTTCGCAACGGTAGTAACGGGGATGCAACTTTTCTTTCATGGTCTCTCTCGCTTAAAACGTCAGGGTATCGAGTTCCTTCAGGTCCTTGACCTTGACCATGCGCTGACGGAATTTCCAGGTCCGGCTGGTCTCATCGAGAACGGAGAAAATGCACTTGACCGACGTGAATTCACTCTTGCTTTTCGACTTGGATTTGTCCGCGAAGGACTGCTGTTTTGCCACGATGTCACTCCGAGAAGTATCTCAATTGATTTTCGTACATTATCCGGGTCGGACGAATATTCGTTTCATTTGAAACGAGCAACAATGTACGAAGAGAAATTGGATTCCGCAAGTCCCACTCTTTCTTTCATCCGGCTTTTCCAATCGCTTGTTTTTTCAGCTCTTACCTCCGCATGACGACATCCCGCGAACGCCTTTCGATCCTACCTTCCTTCCTTCCCCTCGGTCTGACCGCGATCACGGCGGCACTGGCGGTGCTCTGGGCCCTGACCTTCCAACGCCTTGCCTTTCCCCATCCCAGCTTCGGCGTGATCCCCGTGCTGGCGGGTCTCCTTCCTGGATTCCTCCATCTTCTGTACGCTCCCTCGACTCCTCTTTTTCGGTTTCTGCCGAAGAGGTGGACCGCTCCCCTGCTCTTTGCCCTCGCTTATCTCCCCTCCCTCGTTCTCGATCGCCTCGGGATGGTGGGCACCGCGCCGGGCCTTTGGGACTTCACCCTGTCCGCCTTCCTCGGCTTTCTGTTCGGAGGCCTGCCCCTGGTCGGAATCGGAGAATGGAGATCGCTGGTGCTGCCTCATCCGACGGCTCGGGATCGCGGCACCTTCCTCCTTGTGCTGAGCGCCGCCCTGCTCCTCTCCCTCGTCCTGCCCTCCGGTTTCTTTACCGTCCTGCCCTTTCTGGCCCCCGTGGTCTTTGCCCTGATGGTCACGCTGTTTCGCGGTCCTGAGGAGGGTCTCCCTTCCCCGCCGGATTCCGATCCTCCCCACAGGGAATCCGACCATCCGTCCCTCCTGCATCTCCTCCCCATTCTGGGCGTGCTGCTTCTCACCGTCCTGCTTTTGAATGAGGGGATGCGGGCGATCCTGGATCAGGGTCTCGCCGATCCCCTGCTGCCCGCGCTTCCCTTCGCGGCTCTGGCCGCGCTGGCAGTCGGGGTGCTCGCGGGCCGCCGCGCCTCGGGTTCCGTGCCTTTTCTGATTCCCGTCCTCCTCCTTCCCGGGAGTGTCCTGGTGGGAATGCTGCGCTGGCGCCTGTCCCTGTTCTCCGAACTCTACCTGGCCTGGAGTCAGGACGCGGGAGGAGCCACCGGACCCGTGCTGGAACTGGGACTCTGGACCCTCGTCCTTCCGGCCTTTTTCGTGGGTATCCTTTTCTCCTCTCGTCTTGCCCTGCTCGGAAACTCTCGCTCTCGCCTGCCGGGCCTGGCCACCACCGCCACCCTGGCTCTCGGCTTCGCCCTGCCCGCCCTGGTCGATTTCAACTCGATCCTGCCCTTTCTTCTGGCAGCACTGGCCCTGCTCGGTGCCGTCGATGCCCTGATGCAGAAGGGAAAAGCGGCGATGGGCTCCGCCCTCCTTGCCGCCCTGCCGATCATCGCGGCCTTTACCCTGCCGACCCCGGGATTTCACCTGCTCGTCGAACCCACCACCTTTCGTGTGGAGGATACCCGACGCACCGCCTTCGGCACCCTGTCCCGCCTGAAGAATCGGGATGACGACGATCCCTTTGCCGCGCTGCTGTGGAGACAGACTTCCGCACTGACCCATACTGGACGCGATGTGTACCCCGTCCTCGCCCGCCTCACCCACCTGCCCCTGCTCCTGCATCCGCATCCCCGGTCGGTGCTGGTGCTGGGACTCGGGTCGGGAACGGCCCTCACCGCCGCCGCCCTCCACGAGGTGGAGGTGCTGGAATGCGTGGAACCGTCGGTGGATGTTCTGGACCTGATCCTGCCCACCCTGCCCACCTCGGTGCGAAATCGGGTGCGCGTGCATCGCGAGCGGTGCGAGGACTTTCTCGCGCGAGACTCCCGACGCTGGGATGTGATCCTCCTCCCCGAGCCCCTCGCCTCCCCGCTTCCCGAGGTCCGTGTGTACATGCCCACCTTCGCCGAACGGGTCCGGGCTCGTCTCACCGAGAATGGCATCCTGGCCCAGGGCGTCTCCCTCTCCCGCATCCCCGACGATCAGCTCTCGGGGGTCGCGTCCTCCCTCGTCTCCTCCCTTCCCTTCTCCCAGTGCTGGATTCCCAGCATCGATCCGATCAACGGGATGATTCTCGTGCTGGGGTCGGCTCGGCCCATCTCCGTGGGACCCGCGCAACAGGAGCGGTTTACCCGCCTCCTTCGCGATCCCGTGCGGGCTCAGGCCTTTGCCACGCTCGGACTGACCGACTGGGATCAGATCCTGGCCGAGTATGGGGGTCCCCTGTCGACGCTCCACCTCGCCCGCGGCCCCCTCTCTCCCTGGAAGGTGGTCGATCACATTCCCGAACCGAACGCCTCGGCACCGCGCATGAAGCGGCTCCTTTCCCTCCTGCCTCCGATGACCCGCGGGACCGATGGATTCACCACCTCCCTGCCTGATTCCCTGCTGCGCCGCGCCCAGCACTATCGTGCCCTGCGTCCTGCCCTGTTCGCGATTCTGCAGGATGCGTCATCCCTGCCGGATTCGGTGACCGGGAAGCGCCTGATGGCACTGCATCGCGAGGTGCCGGGATCCATGGACGTTCGCTTCCGTCTTTCCCACCTTCTCGAACGTCAGGCCTCCCTGCTCATCGGATCGGAACAGTATCTGCCCGCCCTGGGCCTGCTCGAACAGATCACCCGTCTGGTGCCGCTGCGTCCCTCGGTGTTGCGCCTCTTCATGATCGCGTACATGAGCACGGGACAGGAGGACGGGGTGAAGCTGGCGATCGAAGGACTCAAGCGCCTCAGTCCCCGCCATGCCGGGGTCAAGGACAATCAGGGCTCCGTCCGCGCCAGGCAGGGACGGCTCGACGACGCCTCTCTGCTCTTTCAGGCCGCCATCGGACTCGATCCCACTCAGGAGAATTTCTACATCAATCTGGCGGCGCTTCAGGCCTCGACCGGCCACACCTGGGAAGCGCTCAACGTGCTGCTCATCGCCACCCAGCAGGCCTGGTATCCCCCGAAGGCCCATTACCTGCGCGGGGCCATCTACGTGCAAATTCGACGCGGCGATCTGGCGCGACAGGAATTTCGCGCCGTGTTTCGCACGGCCGCGCCGGGCGATCCCGTTGTCGAAGCCACCCGCAAGGCGCTTGCTGAACTCCCCTGACACGATCCGGAGGAAGTCCATGACCGACGTTCTTATCCTCGCTCCCCATCCCGACGATGCCGAGCTCCATGTCGGAGGCACGATTCTGGCCCTCCGACAGGCAGGACGCTCCGTCACGGTTCTCGATCTCACCGCCGGAGAACTCAGCTCCCGAGGCACCCCGGAACTCCGTGCACAGGAACGCAGCACGGCATCGCGCATTCTCACCCTCACCGCGAGAGAACAGCTGCATCTTCCGGATGGGGCCCTCTCCCCCGAGCGAGAAGAACAGGTGCGCGCCCTCGTCTCGGCTCTGCGCCGCCTCCGTCCCCGCACCGTGCTCTATCCTCATCTGATCGATCGCCATCCGGATCACGAGGCCGCAGGACGGCTCTGCGAGAAGGCCCTCTTTCTCGCCAACATCCGCAAGTACGACAGCGAATCCTCCCACGCCGCGCATCGCACCGAACGGGCCTTTCGGTATGTGATGCATCAGGAAATCCGACCGGATTTCGTGGTGGACATTTCTCCCTGGATCTCTCAAAAACTGGACGCCATCCGCGCCTATGGCAGTCAGTTCGAGGCCGGACCCGACTCGGGCCCCGACACCTACATCAGCACCCCGGCCTTTCTCGAAGCCTTGATGGGACGCTGGAAACGATGGGGATTTCTGATCGGCGCGGAATACGCCGAAGGATTCGTCAGCAAGGAACTCGTCGCAATGCCGCTTTCGGGTATCAGCCCCGATCCTCGATAAAGAGTTCCTGTTCGAGCAGATCGGCGATGGCCGCCATTTCCTGTAGCATGGGAGTGCAGTGCAGAATCGAGATGGTGTCGGGATCGAAAAAAGCGAGCAGCACGAGTTCGTCTTCTTCGAGGGCGATGCGCGAATGGCGCAGACGGCCATTGATGGCGAGGAATACCTGAAAATTCATCGAGGGGAGAGCGGGACCCACGCGGGTGCTGAACACGCCGACCCGTTCTCCGTGGACCAGCTCCACCCGGCCGCGAATCACCTGACGACGATCGCCGGGAAGAGGAATTTCGAGCCCCGGATCGCCATCGTCGCGGAGACGACGTCCCTTCGAAAAGTGCGCAACCTGGGTAAAGAGTTCGGTGATCGTCATAACGAGTTTCGCGCAAAGAACCTTACTTGCTGAGAACGACATCCACCAGGGAGCGTGGGCGCACCCGATCCCCTTCTCTCGGCATTTGAGAAATGACCGTGCCCACGGGCTTGCCGGGATGAGGTTCGTAGTTCACGTTCCCCACCACGAGATCCGCCGCCTGAAGCTGGGCGATGGCTTGTTCGAGCGACAGGCCGAGCAGTTCGGGGACCAGGGACCGGGTCGTGTCGTTTCCACTGCTCACGGTCAGGTCCACCGCCGACCCGCGCTTGACGAGGCGATCGAAGCGAACGGACTGAGAAAGGACGAGGTCGGGAGCCAGATCCGAATCCGTGTAGGTGACCATGCCCGCACGCAGTCCCGACTGCTCGAGGGCGATGATGGCATCGCGAAGGGAGCGTCCCCGAAGATTCGGCACCTGCACTTCGCCCATGCCGGAGCTGACGGTGAGATACACGTTGCGGCCTTCCCGCACCAGGGTCCTGGCCGGAGGATTCTGAATGAACACCCGTCCCTCGGGCACGGCGGGATTGGGCATGGTATCGGCCACGACCGGCTGGAGATCGGCCTCTTCCAGCAGGGCGCAGGCTTCGGCCACCGGTCGGCGCACCACATCGGGGATGGAGACCTCGGACCGAGAATGAATGACGAGGGGCAGGATGATGACATCGAGAAGGAAGCCCAGCACGAACAGAGAGCCTGCGATGACATAGACAAGCAGAGCTTTGCGGGAACGCAGCGTATGGGACAGGGTCATGATCCGGCACCCGGCTGTTCCACCGACATCAGATCCACAGTAAAGATCAGCACCGCGTCTCCCGGAATCACACCCCACACGCCCCTCGATCCATAGCCCATGTCGGAAGGGATGACCAGACGACGGGATCCTCCCTGCTTCATGGTGAGGAGCCCTTCCTCGAGGCCGCGAATCACTTCGCCGGCTCCCACCTGAAAACGCAGAGGACGGTTCTTTTCACGGCTGGCATCGAAGACGGTGCCATTTTCGAGGGCGCCGGAATAGTGGATGGTGACCACGGAACCGGAGCGCACTTCGGCTCCCGTGCCGAAGCGCAATTCCGTCACCTTCACTCCACCGGCGGTGGTGAATTCCGTCTTGGGTCCGCAGCCCCCGAGCACGGCGAGACAAAGGGAGAACAGGATGATGCGGGACATGGCGATGCAACGGGTCATGGCGGAGTCGATGGTTCTCAGGGACAGGAAAAGTGCGGAATTGTCCCGCGTTTTCCAATCCTCCCCACGAAATCCGTATCTTGGCTCCCGATCATCGACCACCTTTTTCATCCTCCATTCTCCCGCGAATCCCATGGCCTCACCTCTGTCCGAAATCACGGAACCCTTCAAGCATTTTTTCAAAGTGCCCGCCGCCCTGCAGGCGGTGAATGTCAGCTACCTCATCGAGGGACTCTGCTACTTCGGCATCATCACCCTGCTCGCGATGAGCTTCAACGAAAACGTGGGACTGAGCGATGTCCAGGCCGGATGGGTGGTGGGAGCCTTTACCGGGGGCATCACGCTCGCGATGTTCTTTCTCGGAGAGCTGGCCGATCGGTGGGGAGTTCGGCGAGCCCTGATTCTGGCTCTCTCCCTGATGGCCGTCGGGCGGGTGTTCCTCGCCGGAGCGCCGTTGGCCGGAGGGTCGGGTCCCTTCAGTCCCGCCTTCTTTTCCGCGATCGGGGGACTCCTGCTCGTGATCGTGGGCTATGGCATGTACATGCCGGGCTGCTACGCGGCGGTGCGCCTCTATGCCGACGAAAAGGCCGCGCCCATGGGCTACGCCATGCTCTACGCTCTGATGAATCTTGGTGGATTTCTTCCGGCCACGTTCTCTCCTGCCGTGCGACACACCTGGGGCATCAGCGGGGTCTTCTGGCTCTACACGCTGCTCACCGTGATCGGCATCGGCATCCTGCTTCTGATGTTCACCAAACAGCGGGAAAAGGAAGCCCTGGCGAGACGGCAGGGCGAAAAGGGAGTGGCGAAAGAGGCAGCGGCCACCGCGACGCCGAAGTCGAAGAGAAGTCTCGGTCAGTACATCCGGGAGCATCCCCTGGCCGATCTGCGCTTTTCGTTTTTCATTTTCGTGCTGATCCCGGTGCAGACCCTCTTCGCCCATCAGTGGCTGACCATGCCCCAGTACGTCTCCCGCGCCTACGATGGCTTCGTGGGGCAGAACTTCGAGGTCTTCGTCAACATCAATCCTCTGCTCATCTTCGTGTTCACTCCCATCGTCGCGGCGCTCACGAGCAAGGTGAACGTCTATCGCATGATGATCCTGGGCACCCTCATCATGGCGGCTCCCACCTTTCTGCTCGCCATCGCTCCGAGCGTGCCCCTGCTCTTCACCTACATCATCATCTCCACGATCGGAGAGGCCATGTGGCAACCGCGGTTTCTGCAACTCGCCGCCGAACTGGCACCCGAGGGAAAGACCGGACTGTACATGGGTATCGCCCAGTTTCCCTGGTTCATGACGAAGGTGCTGACAGGGCTGTATTCCGGTGCCCTGCTCAGTGCCTACTGCCCCGCCGAAGGCGCCACGGACATTCGTACCCTCTGGCTGATCAATGGATCGATTGCCATGGTCAGTCCCCTCCTGCTCTTCCTCGCGAAGCGCTGGATGGGATCTCGTCTGGAACGGAAAGGCGAGGGATGACCTGCCCCACTAATTGGCGGCAGGATCCTTGAGAAAGTGGGACAGGGCCATGAAGCCGGCCACGATGAGTTCGTTGCGCACCTTGACGCCCTCGGGCACGCGTAGTTCCTGAGGAGTAAAATTCCAGACGGCCTTGACACCGGCCCGGATGGCGATATCGGCCACTTCTTGGGCGGCGGGCTTCGGCACACAGAGTATGATGAGCTTGACCTTGAGACGCTCGATCACCGAGGCCATGCGGAAGATGCTGTTGATCTCGTGCTTGCCGATCATCGATCCGATCTTCTGAGGATCGTTGTCCATCACGCCCACAATCTTCAACCCGTATTTTTCGAATCCGCTGTAGAGGGCCAGGGCCTTGCCGAGATGTCCCGCGCCGATCACGAGAGCCTCGGTGATTTCCTGCAGACCCAGAAATTCCTCGATCCGTTTTTTCAACTTCTCGATTTCATACCCCTGGTTCTGGCGACCTCGAATCTCCAGATCCGCCATATCCTTGCGGACGAGCGTTTCGTTGATTTCCAGAATTTCAGACAGCTCCTTGCTGGAAATGTACTTGCGCCCCACATCCTCGAAGGCGGAAAGGATCTGATGATAACGGGGAAGACGACGGAACGATGCCTTCGAAATGGTTTTTTCTCCTCCGGTCTTGCCTTTCGGCTTCTCGTTGCCGGATGCTTCCGTCATACTCACCTCCATGAAAAGCGAAGATTTTCACAAAGTTTACGGAAAAAGCGGGCTCATTTCAAGACCGGGATGGGCTTTTTTTCAACACTCGAAGGATCGGATGGGGACAGGGGTCGGATTTCCACGCGCACGGGGGAGGCGATTTTCAGTCGGGAGAAGGTCAGATCCCGCCTTTTATCGGGCATCGCCACCTGAGTACCGAGAAGTTTTTCTCCATCGTACACACGGCACTCGTATCGTTGCCCCGGCTGGAGCAGGAAGCGCTGGAGTCGTTTCGGAGTGAGCTGGCAGAGCACGGTATCGGGCGCGGGCAGGATGCGGGCACCGAACAGGACATCGCGTGGCAGAAGGGTCACTGCCCAGAGGTCCGGCTCATCCACAAGGGGTCCCATCCAATCCACCTGAGCATTCCACTGCCCTACCGAGTCTCCGTCGGACACCAGGCCCGTGCCGGCCTGGGCATTGGACGAGGCCGCGGTGATGGCGGGCCAGGATCTCTGGCGTCGGTACCGGGCGAGGGATTGCAGGGCTTCCACGTCACCGTACTCCACCTGGGTGGGGGTCGTATGTCCGCGAGGCTCCCAGATCCAGAGCGCGCCGAGATGCAGGGCTTCCATTTGGGCAAGGACCCCGATATTCTGGAACCACCCGACATTGGTATCCTTCCGTCCCGATACGATGAGAGCCGGAGGCACCGAAGCGGTGGGGAGAAAATTCAGGTATTCACCGAGGTTCTGCCGAAGCCAGACGGGGAGTCCCGAAGGAAGGGTGAGACGAGCCGCAGGCTTGCCCCAGAGGTGAGAGAAGAGGTTGAGATTTCCTTCGAGCATCCGGGTTCCGGACCCGAGATTCGGATCCTTTTCCACGGCATAGTTGACGCGAGGAATCTGGGCACGGATGGCCGAGAAAAGGGAGGGATGAGAGTAACCGATCCAGAGCGCCCCGCTCCCTCCCATGGACACGCCGGAAAGCAGGACGCGATCCCGATCGATGGGAAAGGAAGACAGCACCCATTGCACCGTCCACACCACGCGGCGCACCGTGTAGTCCTCGATCGTGCCGCTGGTGGGGAACAGGGAGGGATTGTCGGCGATGTTCAATTCCTCATGGTACCCAAACCAGAAGGTACTGCGCAGCTTGCCCGGGATTTCGTCGTCGAGCGCGAGGATCCACTCCTTCGGATTCCCCGACCCGAAGGTCATGTTGAGAAAGTTCGACCCGCGTCCGTGCAGTTGTACCACCAGAGGATGTCCCCCTTCGGTGCCTCTGCGCAGGAGTCCGAAATTCACCGCGCGACTGAGCACATTGGTCATGGCCGGATAGCCGGGCAGGGAGTCGGAGAAGATCCACTGCGCATAGTGATCCACCACGCGGTCCTTCCAGGTGAGGCGGGACTGGAAGACGGGCTGGGGAATGCCTCCGCGCTCCTCGGCCGGGGTGGACAGGGTATTGTCGCCCACCCGAAACAAAGGTGCTTCCGATCCCCCCACCACAGGCACTACCGCGTAGAACGTGCGCGCGGGAGAACGCACGGGCAGGACCAGGAATTCGTCGTTGGGCGCCAGAGCCTGCACGCGACCGGGAAGTACGTAGGTCACGGGCCTGCCGAGGATCGCCGTCATGCGGGCGTTGACGGCCTGTCCTCTCGGAACGAACCCGATCCGACGGGCCAGTTTCAGATGCAGGGAATTGCGGATCGGCGTCGGGGAGGAATACACGATATAGCCATCGCAGCGCCCCCCCTGTACCTGCCAGGTCAGCACGGTCATGCCCGGTTCGGTGTGGCTCCGCAGATGGACGATCGACTGGGCCCGAGCGAATACCCCGAGAAGGGGAAAGAGGATCAGAATGGCTATATTGCGACACATCATCGTGCAATCTCCCATCCTGACCGCTGTGATGCAAATGCACCTCCCACGTTCTCTCCGACCCGATTCTCGAAAGGAAGCTCCCGTGTCCGACTCTTCTGCTCTCCTCTATCGTCGAGCGCTCTGGCTCAGCGTGTGTACCATCCTGTACAACCTCATCGAGGGAGGCGTCTCCGTGGCCTTCGGAGTGAATGACGAAGCCCTTGCCCTGCTGGGATTCGGGATCGACAGTTTCATCGAAGTGATCAGCGGACTGGGGATCTTCGCGATGGTGCTGCGTATTCAGCGCCACGGCCTCGATGCACGAGGTCGATTCGAAACGAGGGCGCTTCAGATCACCGCCGTGAGTTTTTTTCTCCTGGCCCTGGGTCTGACCGCGACCACCATTCTCAGTCTCGTGCAGGGGCATCGCCCCGAGGCCACCCTGCCTGGTATGGTCATCGGCCTGCTGTCGATTCTCACGATGTGGGGACTGTCGCAGGCCAAAATCGCCACGGGCCGTGCCCTGGGGAGCGAGGCTATCGTTGCCGACGGCAAATGCACGAGAACCTGTCTGGCAATGTCCGTCGTGCTGCTGGCATCCTCCCTCCTGTTCGAGGTCACGGGCTGGGGAGGCTTCGATGCCCTGGGTGCGCTGGGACTGGTGTGGTACAGTGTTCAGGAAGGACGAGAGGCCTGGGAAAAGAGTCGTCATCCGGAGCTTCACTGCGGATGTGGGCACGATTCCTGTGCCTCCTCCACCGACACGAGCTCGTCTTGACTTCGGAGTCGTCGGCGTGTACATTGCCGCCGTTCCCCTTTTCCCATTCGAAAGGACGTCCCATGAAACACCCGGTGTCTCCCCTCTCCGGAGTTCTGTTGATGCTCTCCCTGTTGCTGGCGGCCTGCGGCACCGATCCCGTGCAGCAGGATTTGATGACCTACATCAACACCGACATGCAGAAGATCGATCGCATGGAAAGCGTGGCAACCGAAGCCTATGCCTCCGTCAGCGGAGAGAATTACTCCTCGGACAAGATCATGTACAATGTGATGACGACCAAGGTCATTCCGAATTACAAGGACTTTCTCGAAAAGCTGAAGGCGGTCAAGCCCAGGACGAAGGAAGTGCAGGACGTGCATTCCCTCTGGGTGCAGGGCGCCGAACTCCAGATGAAGGGATTTTCGATGATCGTCACGGCTCTCGAAAATCAGGACGCGGATATGATTCAGCAGGCCAATGGGATCCTTTCGACCGGCGGAGAGAAAATCGAGGAATTCCGTACCAAACTCAACGCACTGGCCAAGGCGCATCAGGTGACGATCACGAAGGATTGACGGACCTGGGCGTCCTTTCGGGAAAAAGAACCGTGCTCGCTTAGACTGGCCGATCCGCCGAGAACCCCTCCCGACCTCTCCCGCGCCGTTCGTTCATGGTTCTCGCCTTCATGCGCAGATCCACATCGCTGTCATATTCATCCACGATTTCACCGACCAGTTGCTCGAGGATATCCTCGAGAGAGATCACTCCGGCCATGCCGCCATGCTCATCGACCACGATGGCTAGGTGCTCTCGATTGCGTTGGAACAGGCGCAGCAGGGCATCGGCCCGCGCCGACTCGGGAACGAAGGTCACCGGATCGAGGTAGTCCCTCACCAGGCGATCACCATGGTTTTTGCTCAGTCCCGTCAGCAAGGCTCTGGTGAACACCACGCCAATCACCGTGTCCAAATCATCCTCGTACACGGGGAGCCGGCTGAAGGATGTTTTGAAAATCTCTGCGGCTGCCTCGTCGAGGCGCAGATCCGCCTGCAGGGCATGCACCACCGTGCGCGGCGTCATGATGTCGCGAGCCGCGATGTCGTTCAGTTCGAAGACGCGACGGATGAGCTGGTTTTCTGATTCCAGGATCGTTCCCTCCCGATGGCCGAGTCTCGCCATCAGGGTAATTTCCTCTTCGGAGGCCTGTTCCCGACCTTCGTTCCCACCGGACACCGGACGAACCAGCCAGCGGAGAAGGGCCACCACGGGAAAAAACCCCTTCCTCAGAAAGAACACGATTCCCGCCGTGTGGCGCGCATAGGATTCCGCATGCTGTTCGCCGATGGTTTTCGGTACGATCTCCCCCGCAAAAATGATGACGAAGGTGAGTCCCCCGGAAAACACCCCCAGCCAGACGCTCGAGAGCAAATCTCCCGCGATACTTCCCACTAGAATCGATCCGGCGATGTTGGCCAGATTGTTGAGCACGACCAGCGCGATGATGGAATCCTGAATCTTCTCCTTGTTGCTCTTCAGTCGCAACGATCCCTTGAGGCTCCTGTCGCACATCTGTTCGATTCGCACCATCGATACCGTGAACAGAGCCGCTTCCATACTCGAGGCGAGAAAGGACAGCAGGAGAATGACCACAATCGACAGAATGAGCAGTGTCATAGCCCCAATGTAGGACGGGACGAGATGAAAGGCAACGCACGCGTGATGTGGTTGCGTGAAGATGGGGCGGTTCTTGTCCCCGACCTCCAGTGCGATCGCCTTCGCGCACATCACCGTCACCTTGCCCGCAGGGCTGCCCTCCCGCCTTCGTTCCTCATGGGCGGTCTGCGACGTTGTTCGCCCGGCCTCGGTTTTGTATGTTTGATGTTTGAATCATTCACCATCGTCGCACACTACTTCTATGGATACCGCATTCGACATCGACCTTCTCGCCATGCAGGAAGCCCGTGACCTTTCTCGTGCCGCCTTCGAGGCCTGCCAGGCGTTCAAGCAATTCTCCCAGCCCGAAGTGGATGCCATCGTCGAGGCGATGGCCCGAGCCGGATACCGCGAGGCCGAGCGTTTGGCCAAGATGGCAGCCGAGGAAACGGCCTTCGGAAAGTGGCAGGACAAGGTGGTGAAGAACATTTTTTCCACGAAACACACCTGGGAATCGATTCGTGACATGCAGACGGTGGGCATCATCCGATCCACCAGCAACGGCAACATCCTCGAAATCGCCGAGCCCATGGGTGTGATTGCAGCCCTCATCCCCTGCACCAATCCCACGTCCACCGCCATGTTCAAGGCCATCATCGCGCTCAAGGGACGCAATGCCATCGTCGCCAGTCCCCATCCCCGCTCGGTGCGGAGCACCCGCGAAGCGCTGCGGATTTTGAGCGACGCCGCAGAACAGGCCGGGGCCCCGAAGGGACTCATTCAGTGCATGGAACATGTCAGCCTGGAAGGCACGCAGGAACTGATGCGGAGCAAGTTCACTGCGGTGATTCTCGCCACAGGCTCCACGGCTATGGTCCGCGCGGCGCAATCCGTGGGCAAGCCCGCCTATGGCGTGGGTGCGGGTAATGTCCCCGCCTTCATCGAACGTACCGCCAATCTAAAAAAAGCGGTGGCCGACGTCATGACCGGGAAAACCTTCGATAACGGCGTGCTCTGCTCCACCGAAGCCAGCGTCATCGTTGATGCGCCTCTGGCTGAAGAAGCGCGAAAGCTGTTTGTCGCCCATCATGGATTTTTCTGTGAGGGAGAAGACAAAGTGCGCCTCCGCAAAACCCTCTTCCCGGGTGGAAAGCTCAATCCCGATCTCGTCGGAAAACCTGCCACGTACATTGCCCAGCAAGCGGGCATTTCCTGCCCCCCCGACACCCAGGCGCTCATCGCGGAGATCACCCAGATCGGAAAAGCGGAACCCCTGTCGAAGGAGAAACTGAGTCCCGTGCTCTCCTTCCTCGTCGCCGATGGCTGGCGGGAAGGTTGCCATCGCTGCATCGAACTTCTGCAGTTCGGAGGCATCGGCCATACGATGGCCATCCATTCCATGGATAAGGAAGTGGTGATGCGATTCGCCCTCGAAAAGCCGGCCCAGCGCATCATCGTCAACAGTGTGGCGGCCCTGGGAGCGGTGGGGTACACCAACGACCTCGATCCCTCGCTCACGCTGGGACCGGGCACCATCGGCGGATCCATCATTTCGGTGAACGTCACCGCACGGCATCTCATCAATATCAAACGCATCGCCTTCGAAACGACGGCGATGAACGACGATCAGGGCAAGGCCATTTCCCAGCAGGCCGAACTGGCCTGGACCGCATCCTCGCCCCGCGCCACCACTCCTTCCCGTAAAAAGAGCTGGATGGAAGAGATCGATGAACGAATCCGGCAGAAAGCCGGCAATGCGCCCGTCGGACCTGTCTCCGGAGCAAACGGATCATCCCGTCCCATCGGAACCCCGCCGCCTCGACCAGCTACCACCGGCTCCGGCACGGTGTATGGATCGGGCATCACCGAGGAGGAGATCCACACTATCATCTCGAAATTCTCGCTTAGGTAAGGACATGTCGAACAAACGCCAGATCCTGTGGGTGGATGACGAGGTGGAGTTCTTCCGCCCGCACATCGTCTTTCTCGAACAGAAGGGCTTCGATGTGACACCCGTGTTTACCGGAGAAGACGCGATCGCCTGGATGAAGGATCATCCGGTGGATCTGGTGCTCCTGGACGAATCAATGCCTGGCATGGGTGGTTTGGAAACCCTTCAGCATCTGAAATCTCTTCGACCTGATGTCCCGGTGATCATGGTCACCAAAAACGAAGAAGAGAGTCTGATGGAAGAGGCCATCGGCAAACAGATCGATTCCTATCTCACCAAGCCCGTGAACTCCAGTCAGATCCTCGCTGTGGTGAAAACCCATCTCGAAGGACGCGAAATCGTTCGCAATGTGCAGGCGCGGAACTATGTCAAGGAATTCCAATCCGTCTCGCTCGCGCTCCAATCCCCGCTCGATTCCGAGGAATGGATCGAGGTCTATCGGAAGATGGTGGAATGGGAATTGGAACTGGATCAACATGCCGAACAGGGTCTGCGGCAAATGGTGACGGATCAGAAGCGAGAAGCCAATCAGGCCTTCTGCAAGTTTGTGGAGAAGGAATACCGACATTGGATCGAAGAACCCCATCGGGTGTTGAGTCCCGATGTCTTCCGCTCCTATGTCGAGCCTCAGCTCGAATCCGGGGACCCGGTGTTCTTTTTCGTGATCGACTGTATGCGGTACGATCAGTGGCTTGTGATGGAGCAGCATCTTCAGCAGCACTTCACGATGACGCGGGACTTCTACTTCAGCATCATCCCGTCGGCGACGCCATATTCCCGCAACGCCATCTTCAGCGGGTATTATCCCAGCGATCTCGAGCGGCTCCTGCCCGACCTTTGGATTAGCGGGGACGACGACGATTACTCGATGAACAAGTACGAAAAGGAACTGCTCGAGAAGCAGATCGAGCGGCGTCGGGTGCGGCTGCGGAACGAAATGAAGTACATCAAGGTGATCGATCGGGAATTCGGAAGGAATCTCGCATCCAACATCACCACCTATGCTAAAAACCATCTGACGGCCATCGTGGTGAATTTTGTGGACATGCTCGCCCACAGTCGTTCCGACCTTCCCATCCTTAAGGAGATCGCTCCCGACGAGGCCGCATATCGATCTCTCACCAACTCCTGGTTTCAATACTCCTCCCTCCTTCAGATGCTGCGTCAGATCGCGCAGATCCCGAAGGCAAAAGTGGTGCTCACCACCGATCACGGAAGCATCCGCTGCATGCGGGGCGCCAAGGTACTGGGAGACCGCGAAACATCCACCAACCTTCGGTACAAGTACGGTCGCAACGTGAAAATCGAGGGCAAGCAGGCGATGCACATCGCCAACCCTCTCGAGTACCGCCTCCCGAAACGCGGGGTGATCGTCAATTACCTCATCGCCAAGGAAGACTTCTACTTCGTCTATCCCACCGAATACAACCGCTACCTCGCCTATTACCGCGACAGCTTCCAGCACGGCGGGATCTCCCTGGAGGAACTCATCCTCCCCGTGATCACCATGGAGGCCCGCGGGTAACCGCCTCCCAGCCATGCAGACCGGCCTTCCCTTTCTTCAGGACGTGCGGACGCAAAGCGAAGACGAGACCAGAGCTCTGGGTCTCGCCTGGGCGAATGCCTTCACGCCACCGGTGTTCGTGGCCCTGACCGGGGACCTCGGAGCGGGCAAGACGGCATTGATTCGGGGTATGTGCGAGGCCTGGGAGTGCGAGAATCAAGTGCATTCTCCAACGTTTACCCGCATCAATCGCTACGATGGCAGGATTGCCGTGCTGCATGCGGACCTGTACCGTCTTCAGAATCCCGAAGAGGTTTTTGCGCTCGGACTCGACGAAGCTTTCGAGGAAGTGGACGTGGCCCTGGTGGAATGGGCTGAGCGTGCGATCGACCTTCTCCCCCTCCCTCGTATGGAAATTTTCTGTCGCCACGGTGACGGTGACGGGGAGCGCATATTTCGGCTTCAGGAATGCCGGATCCCTGAGGAATCCTTCCTTCGACACGGGACAAGACTCTGATGCTTCTCGCCATCGAAACATCGGGAACCGCGCTCAGTGTGGCCCTGCTTCACGAGGGGCGCACGGTCGCCGCGATGCTCGTGGGCCAGAGCCACCAGCACGATGCGCAATTGCTTCCGTTGGTGAACGCCGTGATGGAGGCAGGCACTCTCTCCTTCGAGCGGTTAGACGGCATCGCGGTGTCCGAGGGTCCGGGCAGCTTCACCGGTCTGCGCGTCGGCATGGCGGCAGCCAAGGCTCTGGCTTGGGCGCATCACCGGCCCCTGGTCGCCGTGCCCACCTTCGATGCCATGGGCGCCTGGCTTCGACCTCGCCTCGACGGCCCCTTCGCGCTGGCCACCCGGAGCCGGGCGGGAGAATGTTACCTGGCGGTCTGGAATCGAGACGGTGAACCGGTGCATCCGATCTCGATTGCACGGGACGAAGACGTTGCGTCCCATCTGCCGCAAGGCGCCTGGATTCTGGGATCGGCGACGGACACCTTGCTTGCGATGGGCATCGCGGCACGGCGTGCTCCCTTTGCGGAGGAAGAATTCCGATCGGCAACAGTGATTGGACAGTGGGGAGAAGATGCGCTCCGACGGGGCACTGTTGTTGATCCCCTGACCTGTGAACCCCGGTATCTTCATCGGTTTGCAACCACGACCCCGAAATCTTTGTTTGTGTCGTAACGACCATCACAGGAGCGACCATGGCCTGGTTCCGCAGAACGAAATCCAATATCGAAACGCCCACCGTGCAGAAGGATCTGCCCGATGGTTCCTGGATCAAATGTGATTCCTGCGAAACCGTCATGCATGTCAAGCAACTCGCCGCCTCGATGCATACCTGCCTCACCTGCGGAAGGCATTTTCGAATCTCGAGTCAGGAGTATCTCCACCTTCTCCTCGATCCGAAATCGTTCAAGGAACAGGATCGAAAAATGCACGCCACCGATCCCCTCGCCTTTCATGATACGCGCAAATACAGTGAGCGAATCAAGGACACGATCGAACGCACCCGCCTCCATGACGCCATTCGTACCGGACTGGGAACCATCGAGGGCCGCCTGGTTTCGGTGGGCGTGATGGACTTTGGTTTCATTGGCGGAAGTATGGGATCCGTGGTAGGAGAGAAAATCGCGCGTGCAGTGTCCCGCGCCATCAAACATCGCTGTCCCCTCATCCTCGTCTCCACCAGCGGAGGAGCCCGCATGATGGAAGGGGCATTCTCGCTGATGCAGATGGCCAAGACCAGTGCCCGCCTGACCCAGCTTTCCCAGGAAGGCCTTCCCTTCATCTCCATTCTGATGGATCCCACGACGGGAGGAGTGACCGCAAGTTTCGCGATGCTCGGAGATATCATCATCGCCGAACCCGGGGCCTTGGTGGGATTCGCGGGACCTCGGGTGATCAAACAAACCATCGGCAAGGATCTTCCCGAGGGCTTTCAGCGCGCGGAATTCCTTCTCGACAAGGGCTTCGTGGATCTGGTGGTCTCCCGCAAGGAAATCCGCTCCACGCTGGCCCGCCTCCTCGACATGCTATCCCCGTCCTGATGCCCATGCTGATCACCTCTCTTTCCGAAATGCAAGTGCGCTCCGAAGTCCTGCGACGCGAAGGGCGCCGTATTGGATTCGTCCCGACCATGGGAGCTCTCCACGAGGGCCATCTTCACCTGGTGCGGACCGCCCGCCAGCATGCCGACGTGGTGGTCGTGAGCATCTTCGTCAATCCCACCCAGTTTGCACCGCATGAGGACTACTCCGCCTATCCGCGCGATCTCGAACGGGACATGGAGCTGGCGCGTGGTGCCGGGTGCGATCTGCTGTTTCAACCTCAGGCCGAGGATATGTATCCGGAAGGTTTCGATACGCTGGTGGACATTCCTTCTCTGACGGGGCTCCTCGAAGGAGAAATCCGACCGACCCATTTTCGCGGCGTGCTGACCGTGGTGCTGAAGCTCTTTCATCTCGTCAAACCGCACGTGGCGATCTTCGGGCAAAAGGATGCGCAGCAGGCCCTGATCCTGCAGCGCATGGTGCGTGATCTGAACATGGATCTGGACATGATCATCGCGCCCATCGTGCGGGAATCCGACGGCCTGGCCATGAGTTCCCGCAATGCCTATCTCAGCGACCGACAACGTACGGATGCGCTCGTGCTATCCCGGGCGTTGCGACGGGTGGAGGCCGCCGCGAGTCGGGGCGAACGGGACGTGGCGGTGCTCCGCAGCCTCGTCCACGACACCTTTGCCGAGGTTCCGGATGTCGAGCTTCAGTACGCCGCCTTCGTCGATACCACCACCCTCCTGCCGCAAACCTGGCGTGCCCCCCATCGTCCCCTCCTTCTGGCATTGGCAGCCCGGGTGGGCCCCACGCGCCTGATCGACAACACTCTCATTCCTCCACCGGAGACCTCCGCATGACACGCACCATGTTCAAATCGAAGATCCACCGGGCTCGCGTCACCCAGGCGGAACTGTACTATGAAGGTAGTCTCACCATCGACATGAATCTGATGCAGGCCGCCGATATCCTGCCGTTCGAAAAGGTTCAGGTGGTAAACGTCAACAATGGCGAGCGGTTTGAAACCTATGCCATTTGTGGCGAGCCGGGAAGCGGCACGATCTGCCTGAATGGCGCCGCCGCGCGTCTGGGCCATGTGGGAGACGAAATCATCATCATCACCTACGCACAGGTGGAGGAGGCCGACGCGGCCTCTCATCGTCCCTGCATCGTACTGGTAGATACGTCCAACGCCGTCGCGAAGGTGTATTTCGGACAATGCGGTCCGATGCACGACGCCACCCTCAACAGTTGATCCTCGAACACTCACCGAGTCTGCCATGACACGTGCATCTTCTCCCCTCGCCGTCGTGATCCTTGCCGCGGGCCTGGGCAAACGCATGAACGATCCCACCAAGGCCAAGGTCATGCATGAGCTGGCCGGCCGACCGCTCATCGAACATGTGCTGGGCCTCGCCACCGCGATGGGAGCCGATCCCATCATCGTGGTGGTGGGCCATCAGCGTGAAACCGTGATTCGACACATCCATTCCTGCACGCCAGCGGTACGGATCGCCATCCAGGAGCAGCAGTTGGGGACCGGGCATGCCATCCTGCAAACCGCCCCCCTGCTCACCGGCTACCACGGAGACGTGCTGATTCTCAGTGGCGATGTTCCCTTGACGAGACTCGATACGCTCACCGCCATGGCCGAGGCCCATCGCGAGAGCGGAGCGGTGGTCACCGTGATGACCGCGCGTTTCGACGATCCCACCGGCTACGGTCGCGTAATCCGCAACGCGCAGGGAACCATCCTCCGCATCGTGGAGCACAAGGATGCCACCGAGGACGAAAAATCCATCACGGAGATCAACAGCGGCATCTATATCTTTCGGTGCGCCCCCTTGTTCGATGCCTTGCAATATGTGACGAACGATAATGCCCAGGGGGAATACTACCTCCCCGACGTGTTCTCGACCTTCGCTTCTCAGGGCCTGCCCATGCTCCCCTTCGTCATCGACGATCCGGTGGAGATCCAGGGTGTCAACACCATCGACCAGCTTCAGGCACTCGAAGCAGAATACCATTCCCGCCAGCACCTTTCTACAACCTGATCTCTTCGCAAATCCGTATCGTTCATCACCGTTCGTCTCCTCCATGGCCACGCGCATCGTTATCCAACCTGAAAATCCGGAATCGCGAAAAATCGACCAGGTGGTCGATGCCCTGCATCGCGGAGCCGTCATCCTGTATCCCACCGATACGGTCTATGCCATCGGGTGTGATCTTCTGAACAAATCCGGACAGGAACGCATTCGACAGCTTCGCAAGCTTCCGGAGAGCAAACCGCTCACCTTCGTGGTTCCGTCGATCTCCTATGTCTCGGAATATGGGTTGGTGTCCGACACCGCATACAAGGTCATTCGCCGCCTCGTACCCGGTCCGTACACCTTTCTGCTCCCCGCCACCAAGCTCGTTCCGAAATTGGTTCTCAATCCCAAACGAAAAACCACGGGCATCCGCGTTCCGGATCATCCCATCTGCCAAACGTTGATCAAACATCTCGGTAATCCCCTCATCTCGATGTCGGCCAAGCTCCCGGATGCCGAGGATCCCGAATCGCTCGATGCGCTCTGCGATCTTTTCGATCCCCATGTGGATATGATCATCATCGATGAGCTTTCTCCCTTCAGCAGTCCGACTTCCGGCCCCGTGTCTACCATGATCGACTTCACGGGTGATGAACCCGTCATTGCGCGCGAAGGGTTGGGTATCGATCTCGCCCTCGCCCAGTGGTAGGACCGTCTACTCCCGGATCCCCATCCATCGTTTGAGTTCCGTCAGCCAGGGCTTGAAGCCGTATTTCCGGGCTTCCGTGTATGCGTGCGCGGAGGACCATCCCTGAAGATCCTGACGGAGGCGTGCGATCACCGCACCGGTGCGATCGGCGCCATGGGCGCAATGGATGTAAACCCCTCCGCCTTTCACCAGCTCCTGAATCATTCGATACTTCTCCGCCGTGGGCGGAGAGGACCCCAAGTACACCGAGACATACCGCATCCCCCGCTCTGCGGTCCATTGGATTTCGTTATCGCCCCGCTTCGGGAGCGCATCCTTGGCCAGATTGAGGATGGTGTGAATGCCATGGCGTGCGCGCAGGGAATCAAGCTGCGCTGCCGAGGTCAGCTTCGCCCCCCGCAGATTTCCGAGAAGCGTTGTATCGAGATTGGATGGCATCCACGGCGCACGAGGTCGGATCTGCGCGGGAATCTCGTGCAGACCCATCAGCAGACAGATTCCCATTCCGATCAGTAGGGTGAACCCGTGTCGTGTCATGTGTATGCGTTCCGTTTTATTTGACAATCTCCATCGGGGTGATCAGACGCTGCGTGGGAGTGAGAAGAACGAGAAAGTACAGCCCCGATGGGAATTGCCCTGCATCCAGGTCCCGCGAATAGGCTCCGGGATTCATCAGGTCCGATACGAGCACGAACCGCTCTCGCCCCAGGGCATCGTAGAGACTCAGGCGGGTGGGACCGGCTTCGAGAAGGGACCAGGTCACCCGAGTCGGACCGTTGGTGGGATTCGGAGACGGGGCCCCAAGCAGCGCGTGCCCACCGGCACGGAAGGTGCGTGGTCCTCCCTCCCGACAAATATCCATGCACACCGTGCATTCCTGCCGCGCACTCAGAAGGCGGGGACGTGTGTCGGACCACAGCACGGAATCGATGCGCACCGTGCCGCACGCTGAATCTCCTACGGCCGCTACAAAGCGCAGGGAAGTGAGAATGCCGGTTCTCGCCTGTTCGGCGCGGGTACCGCGTACGATCACATGGCGTCGGGGTCCGACATCGGTGATGCTCATTCCGGGATCAGGCATGAGCACGAGAGTGTTTCGAACGAAGCTGACGTGGAGCGTATACTCCGTGGCCGTGCCCGGCGCGACGTGAATCGTGTCCAACACCACGGGGAAAAAGATGGGAGTGCCCGACCGATACAGAAGGTCGGGTGCGCAACTCAGAGAGAGAGAGGCAAAAGGCCGAAGGACCAGATCGCGATCGAGAGACCGCGAGCGACATCCATTGCTGTCCACGATTTCCACTGCGTAGCGACCGTCACGTGCCCCCAGCACCGAGGCCAGAGTGGCACCCGGAAGAGGAAGACCGTCGAAATACCACTGATAGCCGCGGGAGACATCACTCAGACACACGAGCACGGAATCCTGCTGGTCGATGATAGGCACCGGCGGTAGGTCATGCACGATGAGACGCTGAGACTGGCTCGATCGACAGCCATTGGAATCCGTCACCGTGACGACGTACAGTCCCCTACTTCGCACGAGAATGTCCCGCGCCGTTTCGCCCGTACTCCATGTGTACGCCGGAAAATCCGGCTGCACGCGTAGCCGTGCGCTGTCTCCATCGCATAACTCCGTGCCGGGCTGTGCCTCGATCACGAAGGAGGGAAGAGGATCAACGCGGAGCAGAGTGGCGGTATCGGCATGGCATCCGATATCCGACGTGATCGTTACCTGATAGCGCCCCTCGGTCCGTGCGACGATTGACCGTGTCGTGTCTCCCGTGGACCACCGATAGCGGAGATGGGACGGTCCGGCATCCAGCACCGTGCTATCCCCCGCGCAGAATCGTGATGATCCCAAGACCGAGATCACGGGACGAAAGGGCGGACGAACGTCGACGAGCGTGTCCGATTCCGCGAAACACCCGACACTGTCTACCGTGAGTCGATAGCGCACATGGGCCATGCCCTCATTCGTCCACTGGACCTCGAGCGCGGTGGTATCGACTCGGCCAACAGCCGTCCCTCCAGTGATCGTCCACGTGGATCGTGCTCCCGGCACTGCGGACCCGAGGAAGCTCGTGGTTTCTCCCGCACAAACGGGATTGCGTCCCATGATGCTCGGGCGTGGAATGGAAAACGCGTCCACCAACACGGGAGGTGACTGATTGCGACATCCATTGTCACCGGTTACGGTGACCAGGTAGGTTCCGGAGTGCCGTGCCACTACCACGTGGGTCGTGTCGCCCGTGTTCCATCGAAAAGCGCGCGCCTCCGATCCGGCATCGAGAAGAACGCTGTCTCCCTCGCAGAACCGCGTGGGGCCCAATGCCAGCACCCGCGCCGTGGGAAGGGTATCGACCCGCACCGAAATGGTGTCCGTGCCCTGGCACCCGTTGGTATCGGTGACCGATACCATGTACCGCCCGGATCGAAACAGGGTGACACGCGATCCCTGTAATCCTCCCGTCCATACATAGGATGAAAAACCCTGCGTCACGTCCACCACCACGCTATCCCCATCGCAGAACCGTGTGGGACCCTGCGCCGTGATTTTCGGACGGGGCAATAAATCAGACTGACCAGTCCGATATTGTCCGGATCGGATATCGATCCCCCCACAGAAGGAATGCAACTGAAGATCGACGATGCGGAGATCCTCCTGAGAGCAGGTGGCTCGATAGGTGATCTGGCATTCCCGAAATCCCTGGCTGATGATGGAGGAGATTTCGGTGAAAATGGAATCCAGCGATGCGGGACTCGGCGCATTATAAAAGACGCCGCCCGTGCTCGTGGCCACCTGTGCCAGCTTTACCGAATCGATGTCTCCCCCGAGTCCGATGGTGAAAATGCGAATCCGACGAGCATTGGCCGCAGCGATGATCTTCGTCATATCGGTGATGCTCTTGTTATCGCGCCCATCGGCGAGTGCGATGATGGCCTGACACTGGGAACTGCCGCGCAGTTGGAGCATGCCCAACTCGATGCCGTCCCAGAGTGCGGTCTCCCCCTTCGCGGGCAGGCTCTGCACGGCGGTGGTGAGGGTGTCCTTGAACCGGGTCAGCGGTTGCAGGACTCGCACCGTGTCGTTGAAGTATACCACGGCCGCACTGTCGGAACGTCCGTCCATGGTGGCGATGAAGGACGTTGCCGCGAACCGGACGGCGGCGTTGAATGCCCCCGCCATGCTTTGACTGGCGTCGAGCACGAGGGAGACCGTCATCGGACAGCGTCGCTGGGGATCGGCACACTGCAGGGAAAAGTCCTGCACTGCCACGCTGTTCTCATACACGAGAAATTGAGACGGATCCATGGAATACACGGGCACGGCGTTGCACGTGGCCGAGAAATACACTTCGATCATCGGCCAGTTGTTGACGACACGCTTGATGGTCAGTTTGGGTTGGGCTCTCAGAACGGCTGGGGAACCCAGGACGAGTCCCCATACCGCTACAAGCAAGAGACCGAAAAACCGAGTGCGATCAGCGGATGGGAGTTTCAACGACAATGCTCACCGTGCGGTTGTAGAAACGGCCTTCCGGCAGATCATTGGGATACAGAGAGGATTCTCCCTTCCCCGTGACCCGGGCGTCGGAGCGACGCAGAAACGCGGCAGTTTCCCTGGCGCGATCCTCGGAGAGGCGCAAATTGAAGGATTCCTCGCCGACCCGATCGGTAAAGCCCGTTACCGAGACCCGGCTCGTCGGCTGAATGCGGGTGCGAATGGATTCTGCGATGCGGCGATTTCGTGCATTCAAATCCGTCCGATTGAAGTCAAACAAGATCAGATCGTAGCGATCGGTTTCCGTATCCGCCACCCCTTCTCCGCGTTTTGCGCGCACGGTGATCTGATCGACGGGCAGGTCTCCCTCACACCGCGCGACGGGTCCTCCCGCAGTCGAGGCAATCAACACATACCGCAGACTGCGCAATTGCTGAATGCGGGTGCGGGGTTCCTCGCGAAGGTCCCACAAAATCTGTGGGGGCACCCCGCCAACGCTTTGGTACAAGCGCACCGTATCGGATCCACTCAGAACGGCCAGCGTCCATTCCCGCACCGGGAGCGTCGTGACGAGGGAAGGGGTGAATCGAATCACTGGCGGCTGAATCACCTGAATGGTATCGCCGAAGGTCAGGGGATCCAGGATCTCCGGGTGAGTGGCGCTGAGTTCGACGCGTCGGTTCTCCGCGATGCCATCAGGGTCACTGGTGATCGAGGGCATCGATGGCAGGTTGCGGATCTCGAGCCGGAGACGGGATTCCGGGATCGCCCATACATCACGCAGGTACTGGCGTACTGTCTCGGCACGGGCGCGGGAAAGGACGCGCTGATGTTTCTCTATGCCGACATCGGCGTTGCACCCGGTAATGGTGAGCACGGCCTGGGGCGTGGCACGCAAACGGGCCCCGACAATATTCAACACGTCGTGATAGATGTCCAGGGTGGCGGCGTCCCGCAGTCCGTTCATCGAATACTCCGTGCCATCCTTCGCCGTTCGCAATCGATAGCGGCTTGGCAGGTCCGAGGAATTCTCGTCGAAAAAGATGTAGGAGAGCAACGGTCGCATTTGCGAGGTCACGAATTCTTCGATCCGAATACGGCCTCTCGGCTGTTCGCTCCCGTCCGGATCAATGCCCATCGCCGTGATCGAACAGGATGCCACGGGAGGTGGAGGCGTGATGGGAGGCGGTACCACCGGAGGAGGAGCGGGAGCCACCGGCGGCGCGGATAAGGGCTGCACCATGATGGCGACGCCAAGTCGAAGGGCATGCTCACGCCAGGTCATGTCCGACGCGACGGGAGTGACACCATACAGGCCTGACAGTTCAGGTCGCGCCCACCACACCCCGCGTGCGTCCAGCGGCACATCGATGCGAAGTCCCGCCACCAGCGACCCCATATATGCGAGGGCCTTGGGAAGAGTGCCGGAATACGGATTGCGCACTCTTTGCTGATTCTCGAACGTCCCCGTATTCTCCGGTTGCCGAAGCAATTCCTTTTGATCGTAGCTCGTACTCAGGACGGCACCGATATCCACTCCACCGAACACGGAGAGGGTGCGAGTAAGATGGTATCCCACCACGGGCTGCAGGCCCACCGAGGAACGCTCGATAGTGAGCGCATGCTCCACCAGACCTGGCACTGCTTCTCCCTCCCAATTGAACAGAATGGCTTCGACCGGAGAGAAGGAGACCGAGGATTTCTGATAGAGACCCCGCACCTGAAGGAAGAACGCTTCGCTCAACGGAAATTCGGCCGCCAGACCAGCATATACCCCCCAACCATCGGCGCGGATGAAGCGAGGACAGCAGTTCGGCACGTCATACAGACGCCGAAAATCCGATGCATGATAGCTCCACTGCCCGCCTCCGAGTATGCCGAAGAATGGTCGGGGATCGCGATGCGTCAGAGTGGGTTGGGCCATCAGCGTGGCCGTCGCGAGAGTACTCAGGAGAAGAAAAAAGAGGATGGTTCGCATAGGGTGAAAAGATACGAAAATGCCTCCACGCGGAAAATCGTTGTGTCAGTGCAGCGTGAACTCGACTCGACGATTGGTTTGACGCCCTTCCTCCGTCGTATTGGGCATCACGGGCTCATGATCCCCCTTGCCGTCGGCTGTCAGTCGCTCGGCGGCGATGCCGAGCCCCACCAGATGATCAACCACGGCCTGGGCTCGGGATCGCGACAGGGCAAGGTTGTAGGCCGCGTCTCCCACATTATCCGTGTGCCCGACAATATGAAGACGAATCTGAGGATTGGCGCGGCACAACTCGGCCAGCCGCAGAAGCTCCTGAGTGGATTCGGGACGAATCGAGGCTTTGTTGAAATCAAAAAAGATATTGTTCAGACGCGCGGTCGTGCCTCGGCGAAGGGGCGCCAGCACCAGATGGCGCTCGCGCTCCTCGCTCACTCGCAGGGAGCGGGTGTCGAGATGATCGGAGACATCCACATGATTGGGCGCCATGGCCCGAAAGGCGTACTCGTCCCCCGACGGGAGGGCGATTTGAAACGCACCTGTGGCGGGATCGATGTTGGCTTGCCCGAGAATTACACCGTCCGAAAGGCGCTCATAACGCAATATGGCTCCCGTAATCGGATGCCCTGCGCTGTCCCGCACCGTGCCCCGCACCAGCATCACCGGTCGGGGAATCATGGCCTCCGGCATCCGAATGCGAAAAATATCGCTGTTGCCCGAACCGCCAGGAGTCGAAACGAAGTAGGCGTAGTGCCCGATCACGGGAATGGAAAAATAACCGTCCCATCCCGGCGTGTTCACGGGAGCATCGAGATTCTGCGGTGTGGTCCACCGGGTCCACCCCTCCCCTTCCCGACGCGACACATAAATGTCGTTGCTGCCAAATCCCCCCGCCCGATTGCTGCTGAAGTACACGGTGCGACCATCGGCAGCGATGAAAGGCGTGACATCGGTGCCCGAACTGTTGATGTCGGGTCCCATGTTTTCAGGCTCCGTCCATATGCTGTCCCCCTGCAGAAATGAGACATACAAGTCTCTTTCTCCATACGACGTCGGGGTCTGGATCGACATCACCAAAACCCGTCCGTCGGGCGACAGCGAATACTCGGCGAGTTTCCGGGGATGATCGTTGCGATAGCGCTCGATGGACAGGGCACGGGGAACACTCCAGCCATCCCGCGTGCGCACGGCAATCGATACGCCCTGATCCATGCTCCCGTCAGCATGATACACATTGCCGAGGAGCAGCGTGTTGTTGTCGGGTAGCACCGAGCACACGTAGTTGTACCCCTCGTTGTTGAGCGGCGGTCCGATGTTGATGGCCTCCTGCCACGTTCCATCGGCCCCGCGCCGACTGAACCAGATGTCGTCCCGTCGACCACCGATGTTGCCGGGATGGTCCTTTCGATCGAAAAACAGGATCGTCCCATCGGGAGAAATCAACGGAAGGACCTCGTCGGAGGGACTGTTGATGGCGGGACCCAGGTTTTCACGGGGTGCGGATCGATCCACCTGCGCGTGGAGAACGGAGAGGGAAACCAGGAATAGAATCGTGATGCGAAAAATCATGACCACACTATGATTCTGAAAGCGGAAATATTGTTTCGTGGGGAGTGAAAAACAACGGGCACTCACATTCGGTCTTCCGATTTTCCTTCTCGAATGGTAGTTTCTTACGATATTCATCCACCACCATGTTCCGACGCCCTCCTTCCTTTCCCCTTCTCGCCACCCTGCTCAGCTTCCTGATCATTGCTGCCGTGGCGGGATTGGGGCTGAGAAGCATCGTACGCAAATCCCTTCCCCGCGATGGCGTGGTAGTGGAAACCACGGGCCTGCAGGGAGAAGTAGACATCACGTGGGATGACCGCGGCGTGCCGCATGTGTCGGCGAGCTCGGATGAAGATCTCTACTTCGGACTCGGCTATGCCCAGGCTGTGGATCGACTCTGGCAGATGGATTATCTGCGACGCATGGCCCAGGGCCGGCTGGCGGAGATTCTGGGATCCTCGGCGATCCGCTCGGACAAGTGCATGCGGACGATGGGGTTCTCCCGGATCGCCGATTCGCTGTACCTGCGCGTCTCACCTGAAACGCGCACCATTCTCGCGGCCTATGCCGCCGGCGTGAACGCCGGCATCCAGTCCCTGTCCAAGCGCCTGCCCATCGAGTTCGACCTTTTGCAATACACACCCGAACCTTGGAATCCTCGACATTCCCTACTGGTGCAGCGGTTCCTTGCCTGGAGATCCACTCCGAGTCTCGAAGCAGATCTCCTGGCTATCGATTTGGAGTCGGCGATAGGACGCCCACGCGCGTTGCATGCCCTCACCCTCCTCCGCACCGACTGGGAGGACTCGGATTCAATTCGTTCATCCCGTCCACCGGTCTATGTGCCCTCACGCTCCGCCCTCCTTCCGCTTCTGGAATCCTGGGACCTGGGTGGCATGGCCTGGATCCTGCCTCGTGAACGATCCGCCTCGGGCGCTCCGATTCTGAGCGTGGATCTGTACGGCCCTCCCGAACTTCCCGCCCGCTGGTCCCTGGTCCACCTCAGCGCGCCAGGCATCAACGCGGTGGGTGCCTTGGTTCCGGGAGTGCCCGCCCTCCAGATCGGCAGAAACCCACGCCTGGCATGGGGAAGTATCCCCTCCGGCGCCGACGAAGTGGATCTGGTGCGCGAATCCATTAGCCTCGCCGATTCCCTCTCCTTTGTCCAGGAACGAACCCATCGTCTGCGCATGGGCACCGACTCTATTCTGGTGCGACATGGACGTCCCGTCGTGCTGACCACGGCGGAGACCGAAAACGGTCCCCTGCTCCTGCCCGCCCTGGAAGATGCCGGTCGTAGCGATCTTCGCCCTGGTACTCGCTTCTATTCCGTGCGCTGGACGGGACGGGCTCCGTCCGACGAGATCCTGGCCTTCCACCGCCTCCTTCGCGCCCGAAGCACGGACGAGGGACGTGCGGCGCTCGCAAGCTGTGGTGCGCCTTCTGCTCGAGTCCTGCTTACCGATCTCAACGGCAACACCCTGCGTCTCCTGGCCGGGAGAACCGTGGTTCGCTCCTTGAAGGATGCGCTGTTCGCCACCGACGCCGATCAGCATGATGGGTGGATTCTTTCCACTCCCGATGCGCGAGAGGAGCCGAATTCCGATGTCCTGCCTGTGATTGGAACCGGTCCGGAACCGGGGACCTCCCTCACCAGCACCCTGCCCTTCTGTCCCCTCGTCGGTACTGCGGATCAGAAGCAGCGGCTACGAACCCTGCTCTCGTCGGAAACGCGATTGTCTCGGCAGGACATGCACCTCGTGTTTTACGATGAAACCGCCACTCCCGCCGACACCCTGCGTCACGCCTTTGTTGCCGCACTCCTGACCATGCCCGGTCGTCCGATCGAGCTCACGCGGGTGATGAATCAATTGGATCATTGGGACCTGCGTCTCTCCGTGTTCTCGTCATCCGCCGCAGTGTTCGCCACCGCCCTCCGTCTGGCCCATGCCGACATGGTACGCGACGAGATGGGAGAGGCCCTGGCGCACCGCTATCTCTCCCGCCCCGAACCCTCACGTTCATTATTCCTGCACGCCCTCGGCGATAGCGTCAGTGCTGCGTGGTGGGACGATGGACACACCGCATCTCGAGAAACAAAGGAGAATATCCTCCGAAAATCCCTTGTCGGCGCAGTGCGGGAATTACAGCAATCACAGGGGCTCGACAGCAGAAGATGGATGTGGGGCGCTCTGCGATCGGTGACGTTTCGCCATCCGCTGTGGAACCTGAGATCCGGTCTCGACCTGCTGAATATCGGGCCCCTGGCTTTTGGTGGGGGACCCGAAGTGCTGCATTATTCCTGGGCCCGACCCGAGCATCCTCGTGATGTGGTCGTGTGCTCGGTGCTTCGCATGGTGTGTGATCTGTCAAGGTCCGAAATAGACATCATGCTCCCCAGCGGAACGAGTGGTCAAAGCTTCAGTTCGCATTACGCCGATCAAACCGTACTTTGGCAAAGCAGTATTCTTCCATCCATCTCGTTGCGCGGCCCCGCGTCGCGTGACCTCGTACATCGGCTGCGACGCCGCTAGGCGGCTCTCTGGTACCGGTCTTTTCCCTTGCCCACAGGCCTGGGGCCCTTGTACTTTACGTCACCCCACAATCCACAGATCAATCCGGATTCATATCCGGACCACCATCACCATCCAGGGAGGATGTCATGGACGCGCTGTTCACCAAGGTTGTCAAATGCAAGGACCGAACGTACTTCATCGATGTACGGGAAGCCAAGAACAAGTCACGATACCTGAGTATCACCGAATCCAAACGATCCGCCAGCGAAGAAGGGAAGTTTGACAAGCACACGATCAATGTGTTTAAAGAACAACTCGATCCGTTTCAGGAGGCTCTTGCCGAAGCTGTCGAGGCAGCCCGGTAATCCCAACATCCGTGCCGCACGGGGATCGCGCCGCACTCGGACGCGATCCCCTTTTCTCTTCCCCCATCCCTTCTTCACTTCTTCACTCATTTCCTATATTGCATTGTTCCTGTTGTTCCACCCATCCTCCACGGCTATGCTCCGGACAAGAATCCATGATCTCCCGCTCCTCGTCGATCGCCACGACCCCATTCTCCTTCGTGGGTGGGTGAGAACGAGGCGGGATTCCAAAGCCTGCATCTTCCTCACCGTCAATGATGGGTCGACCCAGGCCGGCATTCAGGTCGTGGTGGACCATTCGATTGCCGATTCCACCGATGTCAAATCCACCGCCACCGGATGCGCGGTGGAAGTGGAAGGTCGGTTGGTGGAATCTCCGGGAGGGAAGCAGCAGGTGGAAATCGCTGCCACGGCAGTGCGTCTGGTGGGAGAAGCCAACGCGGAATCGTATCCCATCCAGAAAAAGCAGATCACCCTCGAGACCCTGCGAGACATCGCCCATCTCCGTCCCCGCACCAACACCTTTGGATCCGTCTTTCGCATCCGGCACACGGCGGCGATGGCCATTCATGAATTCTTCGATTCGCACGGCTTCTACTACATTCACACGCCGATCATCACGGCGGCCGACGCCGAAGGAGCCGGAGAACTGTTTCGCGTGACCACCCTCGATATAAACCACCCCCCTCGTACCGCGCAGGGCGAGGTGGATTTTCACGAGGACTTTTTCGCACGTGAGGCCTTCCTGACCGTCTCGGGACAGCTTGCGGTGGAGAACTTCTGCAGCGCGCTCGGGGACGTCTATACCTTCGGCCCGACCTTCCGCGCCGAGAACTCGAACACCCCGCGACATCTCGCCGAATTCTGGATGGTGGAACCGGAAATCGCCTTCGCCGATCTCGATGACGATGCCCATCTGGCGGAAGATTTTCTGAAATTCATCATCCGCCGAGTGATGGAACGAAATGAGGCGGATCTGGCCTTCCTCGCGAAACAGTATGATGCGCAACTGCCTGCCCGTCTCGAGGCAGTTGTCGAAAGCCGGTTCGCACGCATCACCTACACCGAGGCCATCGATCTGTTACTCCAATCTGGTCGGACCTTCGACTATCCCATCTCCTGGGGCAAGGATCTGCAAACCGAGCACGAGCGGTTTTTGTGCGAAGAGCACTTTGCGGGACCTACCATTGTCACGGACTATCCCAAGGAGATCAAGGCCTTTTACATGAAGCAGAATTCAGACGGCAGAACGGTGCGCGCAATGGATATCCTCAGTCCGGGCATCGGCGAGATCATCGGAGGCTCTCAACGAGAGGAATCCTACGACGCCCTCGTCTCCCGCATGACTGAGCTGGGCATGGACCTCGACGTGTACGATTGGTATCTGGATCTGCGCCGCTATGGCTCCCATCCACATGCGGGCTTTGGTTTGGGGTTCGAACGCTTCGTGCAGTTTGTGACCGGAATGAGCAACATCCGCGATGTCATCCCCTTTCCGCGTACTCCCGGGAATGCCCGCTACTGATCTTCGCCGATCAGGATTCGAGGAATCACATACCAGAGGAATCGCGCACCGGGGCGATTCCCTCCCTGAGTTTCAAAGGCCGCCACGGCGGCCTTTTTCATTTCCCACGGAAAACGGGGATCGCCCGTCTGAAGCCAGGAAGCGGCCATGCCCATACTCGGCTCGTGTCCCACGCACAGAACGGACTGGCCGAACACTGTCAACAATCCATCGGTCATCTCTGCCATGGTCGTCTCCACGCGGAGGAAATCCACCTCCTCGACCTCGAGATGGGGACACCACACCTCACGCATAATGTTGGCGGTTTGCCTGGCCCGACGATACGGACTCGACAGAATTCGGAGAGGCGCGGGAGTTCGTTCAGACAGCCGTTCGGCAACCAACCGCGTTCGCTGCTCTCCTTGTGGGGTCAGGGCGCGATCGAAATCCATTCCCGAGGGGGACCGATTCTCGGCAATCCCGTGGCGCATGAGATACAGAAGAAAGGGCATAGGGCCTCATGGAAGAACAAGCAGACTGAACGCGTGAGTCCAGGGCAATTCCGGATGGGTCACACATGAGTAATCCAATCTACACCAGTCGGTCGAAAATCCCAGTCCCATCGACAGGGCGGCGGGCTCGGTGCGATTGCCCACCCGCAGATAGATGTTTCGCCACACCGCCCACTCGGTGCCGAGTCGAAAGGCGGGACGAAATCGCAGTTCCTGCTCCAGATCCATGGTGACCAACAGCGACGCGTCGCGGTACGCCACCCCGAGGGATGCGCGATCCCCATCGGCCTGTTTGGATCCCAGTCCCGGATCCGCATGCCACACCGCGCCTACGGTCACGCGGTCCCCGATGCGGGCCAGAGCGCCGAGATCGATCTGCGGCCTCAGCGCGTCTCCGTAGCGTCCCAGACCCAGGTGCTCCACACGGCCGGCCAGGCCCACCACGATGCCCAGTGGACCTTCGATCGATGCGCCGAGGGCACCCACAATCCGACGATACTCTCCTCCGCCATCGGTGGCCAGGGCCATTCCTCCACCGATCGCACCGATCGGCTGGGTCCAGGACATGCTCCCACGGGCGAGGGTTCCGAGACCAAAGAGACCCGGTCTCCACGAAACCAGGATGCGGGCATGATCCCGTCCTAAACAGGCGGGATTGCCCATGAGCGCGTCTTCGTCCTTCTCTACCGCTGTCATGGCTCCGCCCAATGCCACCCCTCTCGCTCCCAGAGCGGGCAAGGCCGTCTGCGCCCAACCGTGCGTCACACACGCAAGAATCAGCAGCACCAGCCCATGGGGCAAAATCCGTGTGTTGATGGACCTTGCCCCTTTTCCTATCTTGACATGTCGATGTTTCATCACAGCCTCCCTTGCATGATGCGTGTTTCACAATTACTCGGTGTCCTCCTCCTCTCCACCCTGTCCCTTGCCCACGCGCAGGAGATCGATCTGACGGTGGACATCAACATGGAGAAACTCTCGGTCTCCCAGCGAGACTATGTGAGCGAATTCAAGAACAAACTGCTCGCGTACGTGAACGAGCATCGATGGACGACCGTGGACTTTCGTGGCGATAAAATCCCGGTCACGCTCAGCATCAACTTTCTCTCCGGCACGGATGCCGGAGAATTCAGCGCCCAGGCCGCCGTGGTGAGCCAGCGACGCACCTACGAGGATGGCCGCCCCACCCAGAGTTCCAGTCTGATGCTGCGGGTGCTCGATCCCAAATGGTCCTTCACGTTCATCAAAGGCAGCCCCCTCTACCACGACGAATTCCAGTTCAACGACGTGTCGAGTTTCCTCGACTTCTATATCTACCTGGTTCTCGGACTTGATTTCGACAGCATGGAACTTATGCAAGGAACGCCATATTATCAAAAGGCGCTCAATGTGGCGCAACGCTCTCAATCCTCGGCCCGGAGTTCCGAATGGCAGGGTTCCTCCAACCAGTACAGTCGCCTGAATTTTATTGGCGAAGTGATGAACGCGCAGTACGACAGTTTTCGCGCCTCCCTGTACTGGTACTATTACGAAGGTGTGGATTTCATGAAGACGGAGAAACAGGACGCCCAAAACGCTATCATTAAATCCATTGAACTCCTCTCCGACGCGCTGACCCGCTCCACCTCACGGTCCTACCTCCTGTCCACCTGGCTCGAAGCCAATGCCAGCACCTATTGCGCCCTGCTCGAGGGACATCCCAAGCGCGCCCAACTCATGACAGCAATGGCCCAGGCCGATCCGGTGCGCGCCGAACAATACCGCAAATGTAATTTCTGATTCCAGCGTCATCCACATGGACCCGCATGATGCACGGCCACGTGCGTTGCGGTGCTTCTACGCTCCGTCGTGTTCGAAGCGGGTACGAATCTCCGAGAGATTCATGCCCGTGCCCAGACAGAGCATTAGTTTGATGCGCGCCTTCTGTCCGTTCAGATACCGTGCGAACACCACCCCCGCGCCATGAAGATGACGGCCCGCCCCATAATAGCCGTACACATCGTCGGTGCTTCCGCGGGGACAGCGGGAAACGAGCACGACAGGAATCCCCGCAGCTAAAACTTCAAGGATGCCATCGAAGGCGCGAGGTGGGACATTGCCCGTTCCCATCGCCTCCACTACGAGGCCGCGCACGGAATGCTGTACACATGTTTGGAAGGGAATGATGTCCATACCCGCGTAGCACTTCAGGATATGCACGGGTTCGATCGGTTCGGCCCATCCCAGGTGCTCATGAAGAAACGGCTTGCGCAGAAACACCGGACGATCCTCGAATATCCGACCAACAGGTCCGAAATCGAAACTCATGAAGGTATCGCGCTGCTGGGTATGGGTCTTGGTGACTTCGCTGGCGGCATTGATTTCTCCGTCGAGACAGGTCAGAACGCCGAGGCCCTTGAACTGTCCGCTGGCAATGGCCATGACGGCGTCGCGTACGTTTGTCGGTCCGTCCCAGCGGGGGTCGTCGGAATGGTGCATCGAGCCAATGAGAAGCACAGGCTTTTCGGTATCGAGCACCAGGTCCAGAAAGTAGGCAGTCTCTTCCAGTGTATCGGTGCCATGCGTGATGATGACTCCGTCGATCGTGGGATCGCGCACAGCGTCCAGGCACAGGTGGGCGAGCTGGTGCATCATGGCGGGGGTGATGTGAGGTCCGGGATACTTGCCGAATTCCACCACGGAAATCCGGGCCAGTTCCTCGAGCTTCATGGCTCGGAGAATGTCGTCGCCACTGAGGGCGGGTACGGCACCTCCGGTCATGGGATCGATCTTCATGCTGATCGTTCCCCCGGTAAAGATCATGCGGATATGGGTCATGGCAATCGTCGTTGAGATGATGGTGTCTGGAGGCGTGCCGTGAAACCACGGCGCCCGATAAAGATACGAGAAGCACGGGGGCGGATGAACAGTGTTGCTCTTCCCTACCCCGATGGCGGGCTCTGCGTGCGTTCACCGAGGAGTGGATACGGGACAGGAGGGAATGCGGCCAGGGGAGCCTGGAGATGCAGGGTCACGAGCACGGGAAGTGGGAAGGAAGGGGTGGAAATGCGAAGCGTGAGTACGCCCGGCTCCAGACCCGCCGTCACGAGAACGCAGGTGGAGTCGTCGGAGATACGAACCTCCGCCAGGGCGACTCCCTCATCCACCGCGACGCGCACCCGGCGATCGGCCCAGGGCACGGCCCATCCCCAACGCCCGGTGGGGACAACGCGAATCTCGGCCCGCGATTGTCCGTCCGGCGGTAGAATGTCGGCACTCGTCTCCACACGAAGCGCCACGACAACCGCGCATTGCCTCCAAGCCACCATGCCGACGATCAGGATCAGAAGAAGTGCGATACCGATGATGGTGCCACGAGAAGGGCGCGTGATGCGAAGAGACATAGACGGGTTCCTTCGCGCTTCATCCTTTCCACGCCATGCGCAGAGCGATGGCCGGGATCGACGTGATTTTGCGAAAGAGGGAAACGGAGGCCCGCCTTGTGAAGACGTCGTACTTGTTGCGCTCTATCCTGTCCAGAATCCTTCGATAGTTCGTGCTCATCAGACGAACCGTGAAGCGGCTGTCCCGAGCAAGGAGCGCGATCCCTTTGTCCGCTTCCGCATAGAGGTTTCTTGCCTTTTCGATGTAGTGACGCATCAGATGCACGAACTCGTCGGTGAGACGATGCTGAAGAATATCATCCTCCCGAACCGAAAACCGACGAAGGTCTTCCGTAGGAAAGTAGATGCGTCCACGCAGAGCGTCTTCTCCCACATCTCTCAGAATATTGGTGATCTGCATGGCGGTTCCCAGATCCTGGGCGTACTCGAGTGCTTCATCACGTTGAAAACGGAAAATTCGTGCCGTCATGAGTCCCACGACCGATGCTACTTTGTAGCAATAATCCGCGAGAGCGTCCCAGGTGGGGAGCGGTGTGAAGTTCAGATCGGATCTCACCCCGTCGATCAGAGTCAATGCATGATCGATGGGGATGTGATAGCGATGCATGATGTGGGCCCATGCTATCATGATGGGGTGAGACACGGTCTTGCCGAGATACACCTCTTCGAGATGCCGCTCCCACAAGTTCAGGAGGTGATGCCGTTCCTGAGGATCCTGTGTGTCTCCCTCCGTTTGATCGGCGATATCATCCATGTATCGACAGAAGGCATACACGGCGTAGCAGGCCTGTCGCTTTTCTTTCGGGAGAAACCGTGAAGCGAAATAGAAGGTCCTGGCATGCGTCCGTGTCGCCCGCGCACAATACTCCAGAGCACCCGAGACATCGGGAGTGATCGGGGATCCGGATGGCGAGGCGATGAACATAGAGGACCGTCTAGGAGAGGGGTCCGCTGGTGGGCTGGATAACGAATTCCTCGACCACCACGCTGTCCGGTAATCGCCAAGCCTGCAGGACGAGCTCGGCCAGGGCCTCCGGATCCATCATCCGATCGGCGAACTTTTCACGGACCCGTGATGGCCAGATATCCGTGTTCGTGGCGCCGGGATACACGCTGAGCACGCGGATGCCCTCCCTGCGCACTTCGGCGCGAAGACAGTCGGCCATCATGCGCAAGCCGGCCTTCGAGGCGGCGTATACCGAACTGTCGCGAAAGACCTCCCGGGCCGCCATGCTATTGATCATCACGATCATTCCCGAATGCCGTTCCATCATGGCGGGAAGCACGGCCTGGGTGCAGAGAAAGGCCGCGCGAAGATTGACCGCGTGAATGGCGTCGAATTCTTCGAGGCGAGTCGCGAGAAACGGCTTGAACACCGTGGTGCCGGCATTGTTGATGAGGATATCCACCGCGCCTTCTTCTTGGGCAATGCGCTGCGATACGTTCTGAATATCGTCGGCCTGAGTCAGATCACAGGGAAGCACCAGAGCCGATGCCCCCAGGTCCCGACAGGCAGCGGCTGTGGCCGCGAGTTGATCGGTGCTCCGTGCCGTGAGCACCAGACGTGCTCCCGAGGAGGCGAAGGAACGAGCAAGAGCCTGACCGATGCCACGACCGGCTCCCGTGATCCAAACAAGAGGTGCTGTCATGTCAGCCTCATTCAGCGAATTGGGGTTATTCCGTCCCTCGAATCAGACGGAGAAACTCCGCCCGCGTCGCAGGATGCGTACGAAATGCGCCAAGCATGGCGCTGGTGGTGGTGATGCTGTTTTGCTTCTGAACGCCCCGCATCATCATGCACATGTGATAGCCTTCGCACACCACCGCCACCCCCAGGGGTGTGAGCACTCGCTGTAGCGCCTCGGCGATCTGCTGGGTCATTCGCTCCTGCACCTGGAGGCGACGCGAGAACACATCGACTATGCGGGGCAGCTTGCTGAGCCCCACGATTTTCCCGTGCGGGATATACGCGATATGGCACTTCCCGAAAAAGGGCAGCATATGATGCTCGCAGAGCGAATAAAAATCGATCTCCTTGACGATGACCATTTCGTTATAGTCTTCTTCGAAGATGGCTCTCGTCAGGATCTGTTCGATGTTCTGATGATAGCCCTCGGTGAGAAAACGCATGGACGTGGCCACACGCTCGGGAGTGCGCTGCAGCCCTTCGCGAGTGGGATCCTCGCCGAGCTCCCGGAGCAATTGCTCGGTCAGTGCGGCGATGGGATCAGAGACCGGAGAAGGAGACGTCATGGGCAGCGTGTCCATGATCAGATGGTCAGGAGAGGTCAGTGACATGGGCTCGATTCACTTTTACGCGATTGTGTTCGGTTTCATGAAGAACGATTTCTTCCAGCGTTCCCTGTGGAAGACGGCTCACGAGTTGGTTCCAGATCGCAACAGCGATATTCTCCGCAGTGGGAATGATCCCGTGGAGAAACGGAACATCGGTGTTGAGATTCTTGTGATCGAGGGGCTCGATGACGTGCGCATCGATCAGATCTTTGAGCACCTTGAGATCGATGACATACCCGGTCTCCGGATCGATCGGTCCCGAGACCGTGACTTCCACCACATAGTTATGTCCGTGATAGGCGGGATTATTGCACTTGCCGAACACCGCCTCGTTGTGTTCCGCCGACCAGGCGGGATTTGTGAGCCGATGCGCGGCGCTGAAATGTGCTTTTCGTGTTACGGAGATCATCGAATATCTCGTGCTGTTGCTTCGTCAAGAGTGGACGAAGGGAAAAAGTTCCCGATCCTATCGCAGACTGTCCAGCGCCTGTTGCAGACGGATCGCATGAAGACGCTCGGCGCGAGCGAGGGTGTCGAACCACTCCGCCACGGCGTCGAACCCTTCTTCCCGCGCGGTTCGGGCGAACTGCGTATACATTTCTGAAGATTCGTACAGCTCCCCTTCGATCGCCGCAGTGAGGTTTTGCATGGTGGATCCGAGGGGGAGGCCCGTGGCGGGATCCCCGACCGGCACCAGATGCCCAAGATGTCCGCTGCCATGGCCCGCTTCCCCTTCGGCGATATCGCGAAAGACACCGGCAACATCGGGATAGCCCTCGATATCCGCCTGGCGGGCAAAATACTGATAGCGTCGAAAGGCCTGACATTCACCGGAGAAGGCGTCGAGCAAATTCTTGTGCGTTTTTGTTCCTTTCATGGCCACCTCCATCATTGTTGAATCCCCAGCGCATCCATGCGCTGCAACACCTCCGCGACATGCCCTTTCACCGTGACGCCCCGCCAGATGGCACGAATCACACCCGCGGCATCGATGAGAAAGGTCGAACGCTGAATGCCGAGGAAGGTGCGTCCGTAGAGCTTCTTGTGTGTCCATACTCCATATGCATCGCACACCGCATGGTCGGGATCACTCAGCAAGGGAAAGGTGAGCCCGTGCTTTGCGGCAAAGCCGGCATGCCGGGACGGAGGATCGGGACTGATGCCCACGACCTGTGCGCCCCTCTGCCGAAAAGGATCCGACGCATCACGAAAATCACAGGCTTCCTTGGTGCACCCCGGCGTGTTGTCCCGGGGATAAAAGTACACAACCACCGGTGCTCCCCGCAGCGCCGAGAGCGTGAGGGTGGAGCCATCGCCTGTCGAGAGCGTGAAGTCGTGAGCCAGATCTCCCTCAGAAAGCATAGGACATCCGAGAATGGTGGATGGACGGGAAGGGTAAACTAATACCGAGGGAGGGAGGAATCAACCGTGAGGGCCCAGAGATGAATGCCCCCCTGGACATTCATCACCGTCGAAAAGCCATGCTTGGCGAGCAGGAGGCAGGCTTGATAGCTACGTCCCCCATGATGACAGAGCACCATGTGGGGAAGGCGTCGGTCCAGTTCCGTGAGGCGAAGAGGGAGCAGCGCGAGCGGAATATGAACGGCGCTTGAAATCCGAGCGACGCGCAATTCCCAAGGCTCCCGAACATCGAGAAGAACGGTTTCGGGATTGTCCCGGAGAAGGACCGCCGCCTCTTCGGGAGAGACGGCGGTCACGGGACCGGAGGTGCGTTTAGAAAACAGGGTCTGCAGACGATCCAACATCAGAACTTGCCCAGCTCGTCCTTGATCGCGGAATAATCAGGTTCGACACCAGGATTGTCCGACACCCACGCGTACTTCACCACGCCCTGAGCATCCAGCACGAACACCGACCGCTTGGCGGCCGTGTACCCTGGCATTCCCGCGAAGTCGTGATGCGCGACCCCATAGGCTTCCACCGCTTCGCGGCGATAATCCGAAAGAACCGGGAACTGAAGGTTATTCCGCTTCGCGAAGGCATCGTTGCTGAACGGAGCGTCGACACTGATCGCCACGACGTTGGCATCGAGAGAATTCAATTCGGCCATGCTGTCGCGGAAGGAGCACAATTCCTTTTCACACACGCCCGTAAAGGCGGCGGGGAAAAACGCGATGACAGTTTTCTTGCCCTGGAATGCTTCCAGAGATGTGAGTTCCCGTGCCGTGTCGGGAAGGGAAAATGCAGGTGCTTTCGAGCCGATTTCAACCATGATGGTGCCTCGTGAGTAAGAGTGAGAAATTAGGATTGCAGAGATTTACAGCCGCATTTCACCGTGACCTGGTATTCCAGCTCGTTGGCGGTGTCCTTCAGACGGCCACGAACCTCGGCCACTTCAAACCAGCCAATGGAACGCGTGCGCGCGACTTCGGTAATCGCCTGCTTAATGGCGTCTTCGATGCTCGCGGTGGAAACTCCGACAACGGTGAGATACTCGAACATGGGACTCATTCTTCCTCCTTGTGATTCAATGGTCATTGGCAGAATACGTCAATGGGATAACACACCGCACGGCTCGGATCGTTCCGAGTCGCTGGCGCGGAAAGGGCTGCGCCTCAGATTTCTTCGGGAGGAAAGTAATACCTCGTCACGTACTCGCTCACCATGCGATCCGTGTTGAATTGCGGAATGAGTGTCTCCATCGATCGACGGATGCGCTGGATCCATTTTTTCGGGATACCTAACTCATTGCGATCGTAGTATTCGGGGATGATACTCGATACCAGCACCTCATACAGCCGCTCGGCATCGATCCCATCCTGCAATTCGGAATCCTCTCCATGGGCATCTTCTCCGATCGCCCACCCATTGGTTCCATCGTACCCCTCCCGCCACCATCCGTCCAGAATGCTCAGGTTGAGTCCCCCATGAATCAACACCTTCATGCCACTGGTGCCACTGGCTTCCATCGGACGGCGGGGTGTGTTGAGCCACACATCCACGCCAGAAATGAGATGCCTGGCGACATTGATGTCGTAGTTCTCGAGAAACAGCACCTTGCCGAACAGGGCGGGATTCTTGGTGTATCCGATGATTTGCTGAATGAACCGCTTCCCCTCGTCGTCGCGGGGATGGGCCTTCCCGGCGAAGATGAATTGCACGGGACGGTTCTCGTCGTTGATCAGTTCGATGATCCTCTGAATGTCGCGGAAAACCAGAGGCGCTCTCTTGTACGTGGCGAAACGACGGGCAAACCCGATCGTCAGGATGTCGGGAGAACCGAGCTGATCCTCCACCGCCGCGAAATTGATGCCGACCCTCTGATAATGCACTTTGGTCACGCGACGAAGGAACTCGATGAGATCCCGACGTAACCCGTAGCGCAGAGCCCAGAGATCCTCGTCCGGCACGAGATCGGGATCGGCCACCTGTTTCCAGAACGCGGTATTGCGCAGGGAATGCACCCACTTTTCGCCCAGGTGTTTCTGCCAGAACATGCGGGTGCGATGCGCCATCCACCCCAGGGTATGCACACCATTGGTGAGATGGCCGATGGGGACCTGGGCGGCCGAGGTGACGGGATACAGATGTTTCCACATCTCGCGACTGACCTCCCCATGCAGGGCGCTGACGGCGTTCGCCGCTCGGGTGAGGCGAAGGGCCAGCACCGTCATGCAAAAGGGTTCCCCCACATCATCAGGTTGCTCTCTCCCCAGCGCCATGAGCTCCGGCATCGTCAAACCCATGCCCGCCGCGTAGGGGGTCAGCATGAATTCCATCAGATCGGGGGTGAACCGGTCGTGCCCCGCCGGAACGGGCGTGTGCGTGGTGAACACGGCATGGTGGCGAACCCACTTGTGCGCATCGGCCATGGGATCTCCCAGAGCCCATCGCTCGCGCATCAGTTCGAGAAGAAGAAACGAGCTGTGTCCTTCATTCAAATGATACACTGCGGGATTCATGCCCAGCGCACGGAGGAAACGTACCCCGCCGATGCCCAGCACGATTTCCTGCATGATTCGTGTCGTGCTGTCTCCACCGTAGACACGCGCGGTAATTTCGCGATGATGCAATTCGTTTTCGGGACGATTGGTGTCGAGGAGATAAATCGTGGCCCGACCTACCGCAATTTTATACGCGTGAAACATCACCGTGCTGTGTCCGATCTCTACCGAGGCAAGCACAGGCGCTCCATTGGCATCGGTGACGAGCTGGATCGGAATCATGTCGGGATCGACGAGCGGATAATTCTCGTACTGCCAGCCATCAGGCCCCACGGTCTGCTGAAAGTAGCCGTTGCGGTAGAACAGACTGACTCCCACCAGGGGTACCCCCAGATCGCTTGCTGATTTGGTGTGATCCCCCGCGAGAATACCCAGACCGCCGGAATAGATCGGCAGACATTCATGCAGGCCGAACTCGGCACTGAAATACGCCACCTGCTGATCCTTGTGCGCCCCCGCATGACTGGTCCACCACGTGTCATCCCGATCCATGTAGCGTTGGAATTCCTCCAACACCGCGGCGACGCGCTGCGCGAAGTCCCGCTCGCAGAGACGGGCCCGTAGCTCGTTTCGTGAAATGCTCTTCAGCACCGCCACCGCATTGTGATTCGAGGACCGCCACTTTCTCTCCGAGAGCGTGAAAAACAAGTCCTGAGCCTGAGGATTCCAGGTCCACCAAATGTTATAGGCCAAACGCGTTAAACCGTCGATCAGCGCATCGGTACGTTGCAGAAAATCGGAATTCATGCGGCTCCTTGGATCATGTACATACTGCTCGGTTCGGAAGAACATTCCATGCGAACCGGCTGGAAATAGAACACGGGATTCGGAAATATCCATCCCGCCTCATCTTCGATTTGGCTCCTTCACAGCGGAACCGCTTCCAGGTCTCCTCTATGAACTCCGTGGAGCAGTCCTCCGTTCCACTTCCCCTTCGACAGTGAGCGTGGGGCTGGAGTCTGCCTCCTATCCATATCCGGCACGAAGTGCGGCTTACGGGTGAGAGCGGTATTGCAGAGTCTGGCCGGCCTTCAGCGTCGTCAGAGTGGGATTCCAGACGCGAAGGTCCTCGATGGCCACCCCGAGCTTACGCGAGATGCCATACAACGTTTCTCCTTTCTCCACTGTATAGGACGACATGGATCCTGATTCGGGTGCCTTCTTCGCAGGCACCTCCTGACGCGGAGAGATGGACACCGATTCGGTACCCGGCTTCCGGATTCGCAACTCCTGTCCGAGGAAAATGTCATTCCCCTTAATGTCGTTCCATGCACGAATTTGATCCATCGTCAACCCGTATTTCTTGGCGATGGTCGATAGTCGATCCCCCCTGCGTACGATATGGGTTTCGGAAGCGTTTTCCGGATGCAGGTCGGACCTGAGGGAGGGCCGTTGCTCATCCGCGAGCGATGCCGGGAGTGACACGGGAGCATGGACCTGCAACACCTGGCCAACCCGCATGTCGGCTCCCTGCAAGCCATTCCATCGCTTCAGAGAATCCACAGTGATGCCGTAACGACGGGCGATGCCGTAGAGGGTCTCTCCCGCAACCACCGTGTGCGTGCTATCCTTCCGGGCACCGGGCTCGCCTGCGGAACTCGCACTGATTTTCCCTCGGACCTCCGGCTTCCGCACGGGAGGATCGGTGCTATACACGCGCAATACCTGACCAACTGAAACCGCATCGGAGCCGAGGGTATTCCATTCCATCACGTCGGCAACCGAAACCTTGTACAGCGAGGCAATCGTCCAAAGGTTTTCGCCCCGCTCCACCCGATGCTGGTACTCCCTCCCTTTCGGGCGCGGGGTGGACTCCGGAGTTTTCGATTTCACGCTGTCGTACAGGGGCTTCCCGGCAAGCACCTTCCCCGGCGAGTAGATTTTCAGCACGCGCCCGGTTTTCACGCGTGGCGTGTTGAGATTGTTCCAATGCATCAGGTTGTCGAGTGACACATTGAAGGCGGCCGCGATGCCCGCGAGTGTTTCGCCGCGTTGCACGCGGTGACGATTCATCGGTGTGCCCTTTTCCTCTCCAGCCGCACGAGCGCGAACGTAGGGAAGTTCCTCGTTTCGCGCCGGGGCTGCCGCGACAGGCTTCGCGGCCAGCTCACCTTGAGGCCGATCCGGCCGAACCCACACGATCAGGTCCATGCCTGGAGTGATGACCGCGTTCGACGGGAGTCCATTCCAGGTCATCACATCCGAAATCGTCACGCCATGGCGATCCGCAATACCCCCCAGGGTCATGCCGGCTTCCACCGGAACGATGGTTTTCGTCCGCCCTCTGGTGTTGGTCATGCGATCCTTCTGATCCCGTTCGGTACTGGGTCGGGTAAGGTTGTCCCGTGCCACCGCTGCGGCGGTGCCCTTCGCATCTCCGGAAGCCGGGATCCGCAGCACCATCCCCGGCTTGATGCGTGACCGGCGAGATAAATCGTTTGCCGAGCGCAGGGACGACTCCGATACCCCGTACCGGGCGGCCACCCGTGCGGGCGTCTCGCCACGACGCACTTTGTGCAGTCGAACCTCCGACACCTTTCCCGACGGAAGCTGCGCGAGCTTCTCTCCGAGAAGACGGCCCTGCCCGGCGGGAACCCGCACGATGGTTTCACGATCGTCGCCCGGAGTCACCCCCTGAAGAATGTGCGGATTCATTTCACGAAGCACGACGGGGTCCGCTCCCACAACCTGCGCGATATCGTCGAGACTCACACTGCGACGCACGCGCACGGGATCGAACTCGTATGGATCCTGATAGTCGATGTGCGTGAATTCATAGGCCTCGAGATTGAGACCGATCACTGCCACGGCTATAAAACGCGGGACATAGTTCTGTGTTTCCGATGGAAGAAGGGGCTTGATATCCCAGAAGGTGGGCCGATCGAGTTTCGAGGCAAGAATGGCTCGGTCGATGCGACCCGCTCCCGCGTTGTAGGCCGCCAGGGCCAAATGCCAGTCCTTGTAGCGATTGTACAGATCCCTCAGATGACGCCCCGCCGCCCGGGTAGCCTTCTCAGGATCCCGGCGATCATCACAGTAGGCGTCTCCATACAGGCCGTACATTTCTCCAGTGGATTTTAAAAATTGCCAGAGTCCAACGCACTTCGCGATCGAACGGGCATTGGGATTGACCCCGCTTTCCACCATGGTCAGAAAGATGATCTCGTCCGGAAGCCCCTCCTCCTTGAGGATGTTCTTCATGCGAGGGAAGTAGCGGCCGGATCTCTCCAGCCAACGCTCGTAGGTCCCACGGGCTTGCGTTGTAAAGAAGTAGATGTTACGCTCTACATCTTCGTTCAATGGCAGGGGAATCGTGGTGGCCGGCGCTTCCTTGAACGTGAGTTTCGTCAGGTCGGGATGCTCGGTCTGAATCTTCGCGTCGAAAAGGGCATTCATCACCGACACCGGAAGATCGAAGGACTGATCGGGCACCTTGACGACACACACACTGTAGAGCGCAGCGAGATTTCTCGATAGTACCGTATGAGTACTGTCGCTTTCGGCATCCGGGTAATAGGTGGCACGATCCAACTGTCGTGCGGCATCCTGACAATGCGCGAAGGCCTGCAGGGTATCACCTTTTTCCAGGGACTTCCGTGCAAGCACCACATGAAGTCGGGCCCGATCCATGACTGCGCTGTAATCCGCGAGGTTCACTTCCGGCACCGGCGGGAGGGAGTCCACCAAGGTCGCCGGTCTCGGAAGCAAAGAATCGGTCGCGACAGCCAAGGGCTCCTGCCCAGTCGCGGGATCGGGGGTTTGTGTGATAGGCCTGCTGCCCGAACACCCGGACAGTACGGCAAGGACAAAGGCGGCCCACGCCACCAGTCCGTTCCACCCCGCTCCGCAGGATATGATCCGCAGCGGAAGTCGAAGAGGATGTTGGGATCGTGATCGTACCGTCATGTCTAACTCGTTTCTGATGGAACAGGATACGGAATAGACAAAAAAAGTACGGATTGCCGTTCAGAAAATCAATGAATCGAACCGCATCAAACTCTTGTCCGGTCAAAAGATGATAGCCGGGACAACACAGGGCCTGGAGACGGCCAACACTCGATTCGTCTATGCCGGCCTTGTCCGTTCATCGCGAAGAACTGAAACGCGATGTAATGATCGAGGCGTGTGGGGAATGGCCTGCGGGGCATGAGGCCGACCTTACGGACCGACAGCATTTGGCGTCTGCATGCTGTGATTGCTGTCCACCGGCGTGAGCTCCGCGATCTTCTCGAAGACCAGGGCCCCGAACCGCTGATCGGGACTGATAAATTCCCGAAGCAGCCGGTAGGACGAACGATGTTGCTCGAAATATGGGAAGGCGACATCTCCGCCGAATTGACTGTTGCCGTAGTGGCTGTCCCAGACCACGATGGAACCAATCGGGGCAGTGGCCAAGGTGGCGATTTCCATTGACCGATCGCGATTCTTGTCGCTGATATGAATGCCCGCGAAATACCGGAAAAGCACGTGATTGCCATACAAAGGGCGCTGGCTATAGGGCTGGGTCAGATACCATTCGGCTACCTGCTTCATGGTTTGGGCTTCGCCATCGAGGGTCCGAGGCTTTTCCGTCGCCACCGTCACTGAAATGGCACCGAGCATGGTCAGCGCGAGCAGAGCAGCCGGCCCGGTTCGCGGTCCCAGTGTCCGCAAGCCCAACACTGCCAGGAAAAACACGCCCACGATGCCAGCGTTCGTGTAGGAAACAACCTCGGTCAACACCAGTCCATTTGCTTCCCGATGGAGGAAGAAGAGAACCAGAGCAAAGAATATACCGAGACTGAGTAACGCGGAGGTTTTCGTTTCCTTTTCGAAAAAGGCGTTGAAGCCTTTCACTCCATACACGGCCACGAGAGGAGCGATGGAGAGCAGATATCGCCAGTGACCAGGATTGGCACCGAAATTGGGCAGATCCCAGGCGCTGAACACAGCCCAGCCGAACATGATCGTAAAGGTAAAAAAGAGGAATCCATGCTCCGTGATGGCCTGACGCATTCGGGAAGGAACGGAGAACAGGGACCAGAATCCAACGTGCAACAAGGCGAGCGAGATCGGACCGACGATGAAGATCATGGTTTCGAAATAGTGCCAGAAGGGCTTGTGCGGCACCTCCACTCCGAGCCCGATTTTGCGCATGTCGTCGAGGAGCCACATCATGTTTCCCGTTCCCAACCAGCCGATCAACGCGAGTACCAGGGGAGTCCACCCCAAGGCGAGAAACGGAATCCAACGTTTCTTCATGAGGAAGAGAATGCCCAGGCCGATGCTCACAAGAGCGAATTCCTGTCGGATGCTGAAGATATAGGAGGAGCAGAGCGCCGCAAGAAGCCATCGCTCCTGGTAGTAGAACAGGATCATGAGCACCACGAACAGACCGGCGGTAATCTCGCTGTAGCTCCGGAAGGACAACTGAAGATACAGCGGCTGAGCGGCCAGGAGGATCGCACCCAGACTGGCATTGCGGAGCGAGAGGGCGCGCCCGAGGTAATACGTGGCTACGACAGTGAGGGCAGAGATCAGACAATGCATCAGGGCGATGCCCGGCAATCCAAATAATCCCGACACCGCCACAAGGATTTTCCATCCCGGTTTGGGCTGATTGCCCATGATGCTGAATGGATCGGCGAAGAAGTTCAGAATGTTTCGCGCATGGCCAATTTCGTCATCCTGATAAAATCCGGTCGAACCCTGACTGAACCAGTAATACACCAGGACGAGAAAGGGCACTAGCACCCAGATGTAGCGGTGGATCACCTCGTCCACATTGAACGGAGCAGTGGTCACGAGGGGCCGGGTTGTCTTCCGGGTTTCTGCCGTGGTGAGCTTCCTGGTCTTCGCCATCAGGACATCTCCTTTTCGTTCTGACGAGAGTGAGGGGGGAACCACTCGGTGGCCAGATCTTCGATCCCTTCCACCATTGCGTCCCAGGAGTATTTCCGAGCTTCCAGAATCACATTCTCGCGAAACTCCGTAAATCGATCTTCATCAAAAAATCGCACCATCGCTTCCGCCAGTGCGGCCGGATCGTCTGGCGGACGGATGTATCCGGTGACGCCATCGAGCACCACCTCTCCGAGTCCCCCCACATCGGTGGCGATCACAGGACGACGGAAATTGTATGCAATCTGAATGATGCCGCTTTGCGTTGCCGACTTGTACGGGAGGGCAAGAACATCGGCAGCGGAAAAAAACATGCCGACCTCCTCGTTTGGAACATAGTCCGCGTGAAAATGGACGATCTGCTCCAACCCCAATCGAGACACCTGATCGCGATAGGCCTGCTCGTTGTTATAGAACTCCCCGACAACCAGCACCCGGACACGGTGCCTGCCCAGCACAAGAGGAACAGCGTCGAGCAGGACATCGAGTCCCTTATACTCTCTCACATATCCAAAAAACAACACGACCTTGTCCGACGGCTCCAGGTGCACCCCTCGTGCCGCCAGCTGCGATCGGGCCTCGGTTCGGGATATTTCGTCGCCGAAAATTTCGTACACGGGGTGCGGGAGATACCGGTATCGGGGCGACGTCACCAGAGTCCGCAAATCCTGCTCGACGGCGCGACTCTGCACCACGTACCCATCGACGAAGCGCAAGGCGAATCGTGTGAGCAGGCGATCCCCTGGACGGTGTTCGTGAGGAATGAGGTTATCACAGATGTACACCACCTTGGTGGGACGTCTCCACCGCACGATGGCCGATATCACCCCATAACAGGGAGCGAAGAAGGGCATCCAGTATTTGAAGAGCAACAGATCGGGTTTGCGGGCGCGGAGTCGCCATCCGGTACGGATCCACGAGAAGGGATTGATCGAATCCATCCACGGAAGACTCTCGAGAGGGATCCCCGCATCACCGGTTTCCTGTTGCGTCTTCCCCGGAAACAGCAACGACGGGTACTGTCGCGAAAACGTCACGACCGTTACCTGATGATGCCGTGAGAGATACTTCCACAACAATCCCACATAGTGGGCGATGCCCCCTCGAAGGGGATAGGCCGTACCGAGGAGGATGATGTTCATTGTCTACGATCCCGATCGAGGGATCCAACGCCCGATGGCATCAGCGACTCGTTCCGGTTCGAGGTGCTCCATGCACCGATATTCCGGGTTCGTGCAGGTGGGGGAGAAAAAACAAGTGCAGGGTCGTGAGGGTTCAAGAACCTCTCCACGCCCATACAGTTCAAATTCGTGCCGATTGAAAATGTTGTTGAACAGGATGAGCGGTTTGCGCAATCCGATCGCCAGATGCATCGCCATGGTGACGGCCGAGACGATCACATCGCATTCCCGCATCAAGGCCGTGAAGCGTGGCAGAGTGGAATGCCCAAGGTACACCGCGCCGGTCGCGTCGGCCAGGGCTTGGTTGAAGGTATCCTCCTGGGCCCCACCGAGAAGCAAAGGAGTCCAACCCCGATCCCGGAGAAGCCCGATCAGGTGCCGCCACGAAGCTTCCGGCCAGAGACGACTGGTCCACCGCCCCCCACATCCGGTATTCAGTCCTATCACGGGACGGGTGAGTCCTGTCGGGAGGGGCCAGCTTTCCGTGTTTTCGAGAATGTACTCCTCACCCTGCCAGGTGAATCCCGCCACTTCGAAGATCTCATCGAGATAATGGCGGGTATTGGCCTGGTTGACATCATCGAACAGGCCGGTCAGGAATTTATGGCGCGCATCCTGATCGATCGGGGCGCAGACCCCGTTCTGCAGGATGAATCCTTTCTTCACACTGGCCTCGATACGGTCGGCAAGTGCGCAGGCCTCCCGATCCTTGTCCAGATTCAGGAGCAGATCGAAGTTGACGGCCAGAATGCTGATCATGCTCTCCAGTGAGAAGTTCATCGCCACATCAACGTCACGCGGAAGAATCTCGGGGGTACGGGTCAGCCACCAGATCCGGGCATTCGGATAGTCCGCCCTCAAACGATGCAGTAAAGGCGTGGTGCGTATGACATCACCGATCGCGCCCAATTTGATAATGAGGATGTTACGATCGGTGGGGAGGTAATGCGGACAGGAGTCGCAATGCACTCCTTCTTCCTTGTGCGGGCGGCACGGAAGATCCCCGCGAAAGTGACGGCAATGGGACGTATAGGAGGGATAGATCATGCGGACGTTAGAAGTGTTTTTCGCGAATCGTGTATTCGGATGTCGAGTAATCCCGTTTCGTGACCATCTCCGCCAACAAACCAGTGGAGATGAGCTGAACCCCCACCAGCATGAGAAGAATCCCGAGAAGCAGGATGGGACGGTTGCTGACCGGATGGCCGAGAAGCCATTCTACGGTCAGATATCCGTTTATGAGAAGTCCGGCAAAGAGCAGAAAGGCCCCCACCGTGCCGAAGACATGCAGAGGGCGCTGGGTATATCGGGAGGTGAACATGACCGTGAGGAGATCGAGAAATCCCTTGAAGAATCGGCTCATCCCGAACTTTGTCTTTCCATGCTTGCGCGGATGATGTTGCACCACCAGTTCCGTGCACGAGAACCCCGCCATTTTGGCGAGAACGGGGATGTACCGATGCATTTCCCCATACACGTGCACGTTCTTCACCACTTCAAGTCGATAGGCCTTCAATCCGCAATTGAAGTCGTGGATGGGAATTCCAGACATTTTGCTGGTGACGAAGTTGAAGAAACGGGAGGGAATGGTTTTGGAAATCGGATCGTACCGCTTCTTTTTCCAACCACTCACCATATCGAATCCGCCATCGATGGATGCGATGAGATGGGGGATCTCGCGGGGGTCATCCTGAAGATCCGCGTCCATCGTGATCACATAGCATCCCCGCGCATGCTCGAAGCCAACCGCCAGAGCCGCACTCTTTCCATAGTTGCGACGAAAGCGAATCAACTTGATGCGAGGATCGCGTTCCCGTAGTCTGAGAATCACTGCGGAGGATTGATCCGTGCTTCCATCATCGATAAAAAGGACCTCCCACCGATCCGAGATCGGGACCATCGTTTCCGTGATGCGGGAGACGAGCTCTTCCAGGGATTCTTCCTCGTTATACAGGGGAACCACCACGCTCAGATACAGATCCTGGTTCAGATCCCGATCCTGCGATTCTGGTGTCATGGCGGTGCGGGGAAAGTCGATGTCGTTCTGCACGGAAGGAAGACCCATTTGGTAGGAAAACTGGAAAAATATCTTTCAAGCGCTAGATTTGCAATGTACCTTCACTCTTCACTTCTTCACTCCTCTCATGTTCTTTTGGTCCCTCCTCTACAACGCCCTCGCCGTTCCCCTCCTGTGGGTTGCCTTTCGTGTTCTGGCTCTCGGCTCTCGTAAGGTGAGACGTGGCTGGCAGGGACGACACGAGGTGCAGGAGCATCTCGTGAACTTTCTCGAAGGGAAGCCCCAAGGTCCCCGACTCTGGATCCACGCATCTTCGATGGGAGAATTCGAGCAGGCCAAGCCGATCATCGAAGAGCTGAAACGTCGTGTTCCAAACCTTCTGGTCATCGCCACCTTCTTTTCCCCATCAGGGCTGGACAATAACCTTCGATATCCGTTTGCCGACCACGTGACCTTCATTCCGTTCGATACGGTCGGAAAGGCACGACGGTTTTTAACAACCCTCCGCCCATCAGTCGCGGTTTTCATCCGATACGATCTCTGGCCCAACCATCTGTTTCTCTGTCGCAAGCTTGGAATTCCTGTTCTGTTGGCCAACGGGACCATGCGGGAGAGGTCTCTTCGTCTGGCTCCTCTTGTCCGCTCTTTTCATCGCGCCGTCTTTTCCGCAATCACGCATTTCATGACGATCTCGAGAGAGGACGCGGCCAGGTTCCGCCGCTTTGGACTCGCCGAAACACCGGTGACCGTGGTCGGAGATACCCGCTATGACCGTGTGGTGGAGAGAGCTCGCGCCGCCCGACAACGCACCGTGTTGCCCGAATCCATCCGAGAGGGAAAAACGGTATTTGTCATCGGAAGTTCCTGGCCCGAGGATGAGGCGGTTCTTCTGCCTGGTCTTCACCGTCTGCTCCATCGGGTGCCCGAGCTTCTGGTGATCATCGTTCCACACGAACCAACCCTCACGCACCTCGACACCCTCGAACAAGCATTCTCTCCATCCATCCCCACGCTTCGCTTTTCACATCTTGCGGGGTATCAGGGTGAGCATGTGTTGTTGGTGGACAGCATCGGCATTCTCGCGCCTCTGTATGCATCCGCCGATCTCGCCTTCGTGGGAGGAGGGTTCCATTCGAATGTCCACAACACTCTGGAACCGGCGGTGTTCGGCATCCCGGTACTCTACGGTCCTCGGATCGCCAACAGTCAGGAGGCCGCACTGCTTCCCGAGGCAGGGGGGGCCGCCATCGTCCGCGACGCCCGTCAGCTCTATCGATGGGGACTTCGGCTGATTGAAAATGCTTCCGCTCGTCGCGCCATGGGGCGTCAGGCCGAAACCTTCGTGGTGGATCGTGCCGGGGCCACCGGACGCACGGTGGATCTCATTCTTCCATGGCTAGAAAAACCAATCAGCTAAACGCGGTCTGACCCGCGTGTCGCCTTCTCTCTTTCCTTTGCCTCTTCCCAGAACTGATCCATTTCCGCGAGCGTCATCTCCGCGAGTGTGCGGCCTTGGCCTGTGGCGGATTGTTCAATATGACGGAAACGGCGCGCAAACCGATCGATGGTACCACGAAGCGCGTCCTCGGCATTGATGCGCTGAAAGCGTGCATAGTTCACCAGGGCGAAAAGGAGATCACCGAATTCCGCTTCCCGCTGTTCGACGGTTCCTTCAGCGATCGCGACACGGAATTCCGCAAGTTCCTCCTCGACTTTCGCCCACACCGGTTCCTCGGACGGCCAGTCGAATCCGACTTTCGATGCTTTTTCCTGAATGCGATGCGCCTTGAGGAGGGCGGGAAGGGCGCGGGGAATCCCATCGATTACAGACTCCCTTCCTTCACTCAGTTTGATCTGTTCCCAATTTTTCTTCACCTCGTCAGCGCTGGTAGCTTCCGTGTCGCCGAAGATGTGTGGATGTCGACGCACAAGTTTTTCGATGATAGCAGTGAGTACGGTATCGATGGAAAAACGCCCTTCACCCGCCGCGATTTCGGCGTGAAAGACGACATGGAGAAGGAGATCTCCGAGTTCCTGCGCCAACCCCTCGTCATCCTTCTCGTCAATCGCCTCCACGACTTCGAAGGCCTCTTCGATCGTATTGCCCTTGATGGAGTCGTGGGTTTGTTCGCGGTCCCAGGGACATTCCGCCCGAAGGCGCGTCATGATCGCGAGCAATTCATCGAATGTATGGGGATGGTGCATGTTATTCCTTTCCATGTGTGCGAGAAGCTAGCCATTTCCTCGACCCATGCCAAATCCCGGGCTGGATGGGCGGTGAAATCACGCCCATTCGTCGTATTTTGAGAGGAAGTTCGCTTTCTCGACGAGGACCATCCCCCCGTGAGTGCCCGCTACATCATCGAAGAAAGCCTGGCTGGCTTTCGCCGCAATCGCATGAGCATGTCGATTACCATTTTTACGGTGGGCATCGCTCTCTTGCTTCTGGGGGTTTTTGCGCTCATCACGCAGAATTTTTCGCAGCTGGTGGATTCGATCAAGGATCGGGTCGAACTGGAAGTGTTTCTCAAGGATTCGGATCAGGGGACCGCACACTCTCGTATTGGTGCCCAGATTCGGAAAATTCAGGGGGTCGCCGAGGTCTCCTATATTTCGAAGGAACAGGCCGTTTCCATCTTTGAAAAGGAAATCGGTGAACAGTTTTGGGATATCCTGGATTACAATCCGCTTCCGGCATCCTATCGTGTCAAGGTGATGCCAAACAGTCACACGCCCGAGATCATTTCGGCCCTGGCCGGAACGATTCGAGCCATCCCCGGCGTGGAGTCGGTGGTGTACCGCAAACAGTTTCTCACCCTGATCGACAGAAGGGCTCGAGTGTTTCAAACCGCGACCCTGTTTATTGGACTCGTGCTCGGCCTCTCGGCGATGATTCTGGTTGCGAACACCATTCGCCTGACCATCTACGCCAAACGGGATATGATCACCACGATGAAGCTCGTTGGCGCTACCCCGATGTTTATCCGCCTCCCCTTCCTCTTGGAAGGAGGATTGCAGGGAATGATCGGAGGGGTGCTGGCCTCCCTGCTCATTGGTACTCTGTTCTCCTTCTTCCTGCAGCCGATATCCGAGGACCTGCTCATCCACATCGAGGTCACACCTCTCTTTTACGGAGCGTTGGTGTTGACTGGACTCTTCCTCGGCTTCATCGGAAGTGCTCTGTCGATCGGTCGATTTCTACGCGAAGCGCTCGCCGTTCCCCACTGATTCTTCCTGGATTTGTCATGCCTTCTTCTTCCGATTCCCTCTATCCGATCCACGCCATTCCCGGTGGCCCTGCAGCCGCTCTTCGTCGACTTCACAAGGGACTGTCTTTATTGGGAGGGCCCTACGCGCTGGAAGGGTCTAGCGAACCGAAGGTTCCATCCTCCATTCCTGCGATCCTGTTTATCGGAACCGGGCGGGGAGAACATCCCATCACTGCAGCGGAACGTCTCGGGTACGCCGTGTTTGGCATCGACGAAGAACCGGACGACATCCTGTATGGGAAGATGGCAGCCATCGATCGTCGATTGCCCTCGCCTCCGGTGTTGAAAACGATGTCCCCCCTCACGCTCGACTTCGAGGATGGAAGCATGGACCTGGTGCAGGTGGAAGGGATCCTTACCTCATATCCGCGTCGGGCGGTGCTCTCTGAAATCCATCGCGTCCTGAAGCCCGGAGGGGTGCTGGTCCTGTTTGATCCCCGATGGAAGACCGTTCCGGTTCCCCACTCGGTGAAAGAACTCTGGGAAAGTCGGAGTTTTCCGGTTCTCACCCGTGAGGAAAATGAGGCGGTGCTTCGCGAGCTGCATTTCAATCCGCACGCTTTCGAAGACGCGAGCTCCGATTTGGAAGGATTCTATCGCCAGTTCAGCAGGGATATTCGCGCCATCGTGCAATCTGGGTTCGAAGACATGAAGCATGTCAAGAAGCTCGTCACCCATTACAAGCACGAAATCGATATGTATGCGCGATTCGGGGGAAGGACCTATATGGGGCTGGGAGTGACGTATGCGATCCGTATGCCGAATTAAACCGTAATGCCGCGTGCCCGTAGTTCCTCACGCATGAAGCCACACAGGATGCGCGTGGCGAGTACGTTTTCCCCTCCATGCGGGACAATGATATCCGCATGGGTTTTGCTTGGGGCCACGAATTGTTCGAACATGGGACGCACCGTGGCATAGTACTGATCGCGAACGCTTTGCACTGTTCGACCCCGCGTGGTGATGTCGCGTTCCATTCTTCTGAGGAGGCGAATGTCGGGATCGGCATCCACGTACACACGAAGATCCATCTCTTCGCGGAGGGTGCGTTCGGCGAGCACGAGGATACCCTCGACGATGATAATGGGATGAGGCGCGAGGGCGGTGGTGCTGTCCCTGCGCCGATGGGTGGAGAAGTCGTACTGTGGTTGCTCGACGGCCTTCCCTTCTTTCAGGGTGCGCAGGTGCTGAACGCAGAGGGAGGTTTCGAGGGATTCGGGATGATCGTAATTGATGTTTGTCGGATTGGGGTCTGGCATGAGAGCCAGATCGAAGTAGTAGGCATCGTGCTGAAACAGGAGTGCCACTCCCTCGCCGAAACGGGAAATGAGATTTCTGGCCAGGGTGGTTTTTCCGGAACCGCTCCCCCCAGCGATTCCGACAACCAAGGGCTGAAAGGGTGTGCTCACGTGGACCTCCTTCGATGACTCCGCTTCGATCAAAAACCAACAATTACCGACACTCCGTCAGAAAGGTAGGAAAAGCCGGAGTGTCAAAAAAAAAAAGAGATTCCCTTGGGAATCTCTTTTGGTGCCTGGAACAGGAGTTGAACCTGCACGCCCTTACGGACACTACACCCTGAATGTAGCGCGTCTGCCTATTCCGCCATCCAGGCGCAGAGACAATATACACCGGGTGCTCGGAAAAAAACAAACAGAGTCGCTTTTCTGGATGGGGATTTCTATATTGGAGTCCTTGCGTTCGCAATTGATTTCACCCGCTGTTCCATCTACATCCATTCGCCATGCGTACACTGCTTCTCTCGATCCTCGGCTCGTGCTGCCTGTTGTTGGCAGGATTCGGCGGTTGCTCGTCCACCGTTGATACCACGCCCCTCTCGGTGACCTTCGACAATGTTGAGATTCGATCCGAAGCCGGTGCCACGCTGGCGGCATCGATGAATGTTCATGTCGTGAATCTGAGCGAAAAGACGGTAAACATCAAATTTACGGAAGCGGAGTTCGTCGATACGCTCGAGAACCGCTCCCTGCTCCGTTTTCGCCCCATCATTCCCGAATCCTATGGTTCCCTGTCGACCCTTCAGCTACTGTCCAAGGACAAGAAAACAGTGGAGATCGTGGCACCGATGGGTATGGAATCGTTCACCGATCTCGAACAGCATCCCGTGGTCGCCGTGCGGCTTTCGATTGTGACCACCGATGGATATCGCACGCAAGTGATGAGTCCTGCGGTCCGCATCATTCAGAAATAGCACCGTTTTCGCTTTCCTTCTCTCCCTCACCGCGGGGTGTGGAGGAAGTACCGGCACCGTCGGACAGGGCGTGGATTTTCACGTGATCGAAGCCCATGTCTGGAGTAATCGCATGCCGGGCTCCGCTCCACGCACGCATGTCGAACTTCGTGTGCGACTTGCCGAGCGAGAGGGGCGAGATCGAGACATTCGATCCGTCCGTTGTTGGATGAGTATCCCCGGCTCCGAGGTTCCGGTGGAAGCTCTCCCCATGGACAAGGTGATCGATGACACGCAGCAGGATACCGCTTCCCTGCCCGCATTGCAGTCCCTATCGCTTGTGCTCCGTGCGCGCACTGCCCAACTTCCCTGCACGACATTTCGCACCTGCGCAGTGCGCCTCGTCGTGGAAATCGAATTGGACGGACCATCTCCCCTTTCCTTAGATATCGGAGATCTCAATGTGGTATCGACCTGGTAGTCCGGGCCATTTCGGCGTGAAGAGGCTTGGCGCAGGCCTGCTCTTCATCGTTCTGTGGATGGGGGCGGTCCTTCCATGTCGTGGACAGGATTCCGCAGGACCCTATCATTTCGGTTCCTTTCGAGATGCGGTGTCTGCCAGCGTAGATCCCTTCGGAACGGTGTATGTTACCGATGCAGATCGTCACATGATCCTGGCGCTCTCCATGAGCGGTCGGATACTTCATCAGTCCGGGGGACAAGGATGGACCTCTTCCTCTCTGGATGAACCGATGGGAGTGGATGCGAGACTCGGCATTGCGATTTATGTGGCGGATCAGCGCAACCATCGGATCGTTCGACTCGATCAGCAGCTGACGGTAACCGCCGTTCTTTCCACACGAGATAACCCCAGCGCTCAGGAGAATTTCGGTGCTCCGAGGGACATCGCGTCCGATCCCCTCGGGGGCCTCTATATTCTCGATGGAGAGAACATGCGGATCGTGCGAAGCGCGGGCTTCGATCGCGTGGAGTTTGCCTTTGGAGGATCGGAAGCCGGTCCGGCCCGGCTCACGGCTGCTCTCGCACTGGATGTGGCCGGAACGGGAACGGTGTGCGTTCTTGAGCCAGCACGCATTGCGACCTATGACAGTTTCGGCCAATGGCGGGGAGACATCGGTCGAGGACAGCTCCAGGACGCCACGGCACTCTGTTGCGGAGCCCACCTTATGTATGCCGCCACACGCGACAGCCTTCACGCATTCGGATATGACGGCCAGGATCAGGGGACCATTTCCCTCACCTCCCTACCCGGCTGGACAGTCGGGGATTCCGTGCGCGATCTTGCGGAGTACCGGGATTCTCTGTTGATTTTGACCGCGTCGACGATTATTCTCGTCCCGCACCCTGCATTTCAGAAACCATAAACAAGGAGAACCGCATGTACGGTTTGAACCGCGTTCAGCTCATTGGACATCTTGGAGGAGATCCGGAAGTCCGCTACACCGCGTCCCAGGACTCTGTCTGCTCATTCAACGTCGCCACCAACGAATCCTACAAGGGACAGGATGGACGCCTGGTCGAAAAGACGGAATGGCATCGGTGCGTCGCGTGGAGAAAGGTCGCCGAAATTCTTGGACAGTATCTCCACAAGGGAAGTAAAGTGTATCTCGAGGGGAAACTCACCACCAGAAGCTGGGAGGACAAGGACGGCAACAAGAGGTACCAAACGGAAATCGTGGTCAGCGATTTTGTATTCCTGGACAGCAAGGAATCCGGCGGACGAGATTTCTCCCCGCGGAATTCCACAGAATCGATGCCCGAGACTCCGAAAACACCGGATGTCGCGCCCGACGACGACCTGCCCTTCTAATGGGAGGGAGGGCCACCCCCCTCCTCCCCTTGCATTTCCGCGACAAAAGCTGTAGATTATGGTATTGGACGCTTAGCTCAGCTGGTCCAGAGCGCACGCTTCACACGCGTGAGGTCACAGGTTCAAATCCCGTAGCGTCCACATCCCAAAGCCACCGGTCTCCGGTGGCTTTTTACATGCTCTGCTCGTGCAGATTTCGCACTGCTCGTAATGGCGACCATAGAATTGCAATATTTGCAATTCTATGGTCGGTTCGATCTGGTATTTCGCAAGAAATCGTGTTACATAGGAATTGCCAAAGCAGGATATGCGTTTCATAGACATGATATCTGTAACACACACACAAACACATTGGAGATGAGGCAGTGGGCGCAGGACACATGCTGCTGACCTTGGGAGCGATCATTCTCCTGACCTTCGTGATCCTGAAGTTCAATTCGAACTCCCTGATTACAGAGGACACTATTCGTAACGACCAGATCGGAGTCCTGGGCATCAGTCTTGCCACAAGTCTCATCGAAGAAGCAAGCGCAAAAACCTTCGACGAAAATACCGATACCAACGTAGTCTCTTCAGTGAACTCCCTCAGTTCTACACTTGGACCGGATTACGGACAGCAGTACCCCAATTTCAACGATTTTGATGATTACAACAATTTTACCCGCCGAGATACCATTCGGATGAACAATCAGAGATTGGCAATCTTCACTCTTCGATCGACCGTGAATTACATCAATCCCGCTTCACCCGAAGTCGTCTCGACCTCCCGCACCTGGCATAAAAAAATAACCGTTCGAGTCACATCCGACATGACTCGAGACACGATCCGGCTCTCTCAATTCTTCAGCTATTGGACATTTCGGTGATTTATGGGCTCCAGCGTCTTGATTGACCTCATGGGATCCATCGTCATCGGTGGATTTCTCCTGCTTTCCATTGTCCAGCTCTTCTCGGACGCCACCACAAGCTCCTATCTCTACAACGATGACGTCATTGTGGAGGGGAACCTCGTGGAGGTGGGACAGCTTCTTGAACACGATTTTCGAAAAATTGGCTTTTGCAGCAATCCGGATAATTTCACCGATCCCAGCAAGGCAATCATCTTCGCGGACTCGAATCGGATTCGTTTCCTCTCCGATATGAATCGGGATGGGAACATGGACACGGTGAAATACTATCTCGGCACGACCACAGAACTGTCATCCACCCCCAATCCCCGGGATCGCAAGCTCTATCGGGTCATCAACAGTGAAACGCCGGGTGGAGCGAACCTGGGCGTCACGTCCTTTTCTCTTCGATACTACAACTCTCTAGGCCAGCTTCTCACTTTTCCTATATCGACTCCCAGTGAGATCCGATCCATCGAGGTGGCGATTTCCGTGGAAAGCGTGGCCTCCATGGACCAGCAATACCGAAAGGCATATTGGAGACAGATTCGACTCGCGGCACGGAACCTCAGTAATCGATAGGAGGAGACATGGGTGGAAAGGCGTCTATCCTGCTTGTGTCCGGATTCAGCATCATATTCCTCGTTATTGGAATGAATTACGTGCATCTCGGCGGCCTATCGGACGAGAAATACGTGTCCTATGATATCAAGACCAATTCACACACCATCGCCGTGAGTGGCGCGAACATGGCGGCAGGGGAAATTTACCAGAATTCAGGTTGGAGAACCGGGTACAATCAGGCGCTGATGGGAGGATGGCTCCGACTGTCGATGACCGCTCTCTCAACGGAGCGATTGTATTTGCAGTCCGTGGGGATCTTCCAGCAAGATACCAGCATTGTGAACATCCTCTTCCAAGCCAGCACCTTCTCCAAATTCGCCTACTATGTCAACCAGATGCCCTCTACAAAGTACTTTACCTCGGGAGATACGATTTATGGCCCTCTTCATGCCAATGGACGCCTCAATGTCTCCTACAGTCCGGTATTTCAAGGCAAGGTGACGACCCTCTCCGGCTTGAAGATGAGTCCTTCGAATTCCACTCCAAAATTCAACGGAGGATATCAGCAGGGCGTGAATATCCCCCTGCCGTCCACTTCCGCAGATCTTCGATCCGCAGCCCTTGCAGGAGGTCGATACTATTATGATCGCGATGTATGGCTCACCTTCAATGCCGATGCCACGGTGACCTACAAAATTGGCAGCACGGGCACCTGGATTACCGAAACTCTCGCTTCCTTTGCTCCAAATTCCATTATTTACGTGGATAAGGGGAATCTGCATATCAAAGGCACTGTGAATGGCCAGTATACGGTTGCTGCCTCCGGAAGCTCAGGCCTGGGACTGGGAAATGTCTACCTGGATGACGATCTGGTGTACCGGACGGACCCGTTGATGGGATCATGCTCGGATCTTCTCGGGGTCGTCGCTGACAACAACGTGATCATTGCCGATCAGCTCGCCAATAAAACGGACATCAATATCATGGCCTCCCTCATGTGTCTTAATGGAGGCTTGATGGCCGAAGACTACCAGCATATCCCTCTCTGCGGAGCAATTCGGCTCACAGGAGGACTTATCGAAAGCATGTCTCAGCCCGTGAACAGAATGTCCGGCACCACCATGGTTGGGGGCTACAACCAAATTCTGAAATACGACGAAAGACTGTTGAAACTCGCCCCTCCCCTCTTTCCAAAAACCGGCGCTTTTGAAATTCTTTCATGGTGGGAGTAAGGAATGGCCACCCGGTTGAAGCATTTGCCATCCGTCCCCCAGTTTTCGATGTTTTCTTCTTTGAAGTACCGAAATTAGTGGCGTATTTGCTTCTGCGTTCTACGCTGAACTCATTCGATTCGGAGTGTCCCCATGGGCGGAAGAGCAGCCTTATTTCTTGTTGCCGGTTTCAGTATCGTCATGTTGACGATTGGCATGAATTACGTGAGAGTCGCGGGGCTTGCGGAGGATAAGTACTCCGAGTACTTTCTCAACACCCAGGCACATGCCATCGCCGTTAGTGGCGCCAATATGGCCGCCAACGAGATATTCATCAGTCCCGCCTGGAATGCGGGATATAACGTGAACATGATGGGCGGAAAGCTGATCGCCACCGTGCAGGCCCTGGCGGCGAATCGCATCCAGCTCACCTCGATCGGCATTTACAACACGGATACCGCGATTGTACGCGTAGTATTTCAACCGAGCAGTTTCGCGAAATTCGCGTACTATATCGATCAGATGCCCTCCAATCTCTATTTCGCGACGGGGGATACGGTGTGGGGACCGCTACACGCCAATGGTCGGCTCAACGTGGCCTACTCTCCGGTGTTTAACGGAAAAGTGACGACTCAGTCCGGCTTGAAGAAGAGTCCGTCCTACTCCACGCCGAAGTTCAATGGAGGATATCAGACCGGCATCTCCATTCCCATGCCCACGACGACGAACGACCTGAAATCCCTCGCTCAGAGCGGAGGCCAGTACATCTATGACAAGGAAGTGTGGGTGACCTTCAACGCCAACGGCACCGTGACGTACAAGCTCGGTTCGACCGGGACCTGGATGACCACCAGTGCCAGTGCCTTGATGCCCAATGGTGTCCTGTATGTAGAAAAAGGCAACATGCATATCAAGGGCACGGTGAGCGGGCAATACACCATTTGTTGCATGGGAAGCTCTGGTTATGGACTCGGCAACGTTTTCTTGGATGACAACATCGTCTACAAGGTCGATCCGAAAACACCCGGAGCAACAGACATGCTCGGCATCGTGACCGAGAACAATGTGTACATCGCTGACACCGCCCCAAACAAGAGCGATATCGTGATCAATGCTTCCATGATGTGCCTCAAGGGTGGGTTCGCGGCCGAGGATTATCAGCACATCGGACTGTGCGGTACGAGCTACATCACGGGGGGTATCATCGAAAAGATTTCTCAGACTACCGGTCAGATTTCTCAAGGGCAACTCACGAGCGGGTATCGGTTGAATCTCAAGTATGACGAGCGGTTCCTCGTCGATACTCCACCCTTCTTCCCGAAGACGGGCAGCTACGAAATTCTGTCGTGGTGGGAGTAGAAGACCTTTCTCACTGCTCGATGGATGAACCGTTAAGCGCGCTCATGGACCATGAGCGCGTTTTTCGTATGTTGCGCTCTCCCCCATTTGCCGTGGATCACGATGTTTTCCGATCGACTTCTCAGTGCTTTGGTCCATGCCGACCATGTGGCGGTGCTCACGGGCGCCGGTATTTCGGCGGAAAGTGGCATTCCCACCTTTCGCGATCCCGATGGGCTTTGGGCCCGCTTTCGCCCGGAGGAACTTGCCAACGTGGATGCCTTCCTGACCAATCCCGACCTGGTCTGGCAGTGGTATTCCTATCGGCGTCAGGTCATTTCGGATACTGCTCCTAACGCCGGGCACTTCGCCCTGGCGGAGCTTTCCTCTCTTCTCCCTCGCCTCACCCTCATCACGCAAAACGTGGACAATCTCCATGCGAGAGCCGGAAGCAGAGATGTTCTGGAGCTGCACGGCAATATCGAACGGAGCTTCTGTCTCTCCTGTCGCCGGGCCTACACCGATGTAGAGGTTCCCCCGTCTCAGGAGGTCCCACGCTGTGCCTGCGGCGGCCTGATTCGACCCGATGTGGTGTGGTTTGGAGAAATGCTCCCCGCCGATATTCTCCGCTCCGCCTGGGAAGCCGCCGAACAGTGCTCGGTGTTCTTCAGCATCGGAACCTCGGGCGAAGTGTATCCCGCCGCACAGCTCCCTGTCGTCGCGAGAGAGCATGGGGCATGGGTTGTGGAAGTCAATCCCCGCGAAACTGCCCTCTCCTATCGCATGCATGAGTGCATTCACGGCAATTCAGCAACGGTGCTTCCCGCTCTGGTCGATCACCTCCGTCCCCTTCTCACCACAGGCTAGCTTCATGAGCACACGACGCACGAAAATCATCTGCACGATCGGTCCCGCCTCGGCAGGACGGGATCAACTCATTCGCCTGATCGACGCAGGAATGAACGGCGCTCGACTCAATTTCTCCCATGGCGATTACCCGACACATGCGCGGATGATCGAGGAAATCCGAGAGGCTGCCGAGGCCACCGGTCAACCTGTGGCCATCCTTCAGGATCTGCAGGGTCCGAAGATTCGCACCGGCGCCGTGTCGGAGGGGCAGGTGCTTCTGGAAGACGGAGCCGAATTCCGCATCACAACCGCTCCCCTGCCCATCGGCGATGCGCATCGTGTCGGGACCACCTATGGTCCTCTTGTCGAAGAAGTTCGTCCCGGCTCCACCATCCTGCTCGACGATGGCTACATCATTCTTGGGGTGGAACGCATCGATGGACAGGATCTGGTGACCCGCGTCCAAAAGGGTGGATGGCTCAAGAACAACAAGGGTATCATCGCACCGGGGGCCTCGTTGAGCGCCCCCAGCATGAGTGACAAGGATCTGGAGGACCTGCGGTTCGGGCTCGAGCACGGAATCGACGCAGTGGCGCTTTCCTTCGTGCGCAGCGAACGGGACATCATTGAACTCCGCTCGACCATGCGCGTTCTCGGCGTATCGGTGCCTGTGATTGCCAAGATCGAGCGCTACGAGGGGTATGAGGACATCGACGACATCATCCGCGAGGCGGATGGAATCATGGTGGCGAGAGGAGATTTAGGACTCGAAATGCCCGCCGAGTCCGTGCCGGTGCTTCAAAAGGACATCATCCGCCGATGCAACGCGCATGGGAAACCCGTGATCACCGCCACCCAGATGTTGGAGTCCATGATCTCCAATCCCCGGCCTACCCGGGCCGAGGCCAGTGATGTCGCCAACGCGGTGTTGGACGGCACCGACTGCGTGATGCTCAGCGGAGAGACCAGCGTCGGCCGCTATCCGATTGAAGCGGTCGGATATATGGACCGCATCATTCGGCATGTGGAATCCCGGTATCCCTCGGTGCGTGTCCCAACCGAAGGCGCCGAGGATGAACGCCAGCGCATCGCAGACGGAATCGGAAAGGCCGCCTGCATCGTGGCCGAAACCATCGATGCCTCGGCCATCGTAACCCTAACACGGAGTGGAAGCACAGCCCGGGTCATCGCAAAGCATCGACCCGAAAAGCCCATTCTCGCGCTGACCGACTCCATCGATACCTATCGTCGCCTCGCGCTGGTCTGGGGCATTCGTCCCGTACTGATTCCGCCCCTCGAAGGTGAGGAACGCAGCATCCCCGCCATCGGGGCTCTGGTGGCGGATCAAGGGATCCTGGAACCGGGGACCCTGATCGTGCTAACCACCGGTATCCCTCTGGAGCCCAAAGTGCCAACGAATACCATCCACGTACAGCACATCGAGCGACCGTCCGACTGAGCCTCATGGTAGTGACGGAAAATATTCGTACCTTTTTTCTCTTTCCTTGATTGGAAAGTCCCTGACGTTCGAATATCCGTGTTGTTCATAGAAAGAGGTTCTTCATGTCACTCAAAGACAAAATCCTCGAACTCTTCCGACGCAAGGCCACGGTGGTCACCGGCGGCGGAGAAAAAGCCATCGAGAAGCAGGTCGCCATGGGCAAGATGACAGCCCGTGATCGCATCAAGACGCTGCTGGATCAGAATTCCTTTCACGAGTACGATCTGTTTGTCGAGCACAAGTGTCAGGACTTCGACATGGATAAGAAGTCCCTCGCCGCCGATGGTGTGATCACGGGCACAGGGACGATCCACGGGCATCCGGTGTGTATCTACGCACAGGACTTCACCGTCGCGGGCGGATCGCTGGGGCTGGCTCATGCACGTAAGATCACGAAGATCATGGATCATGCCCTGAAAATGGGGATGCCGCTGATTGGGATCAACGACAGTGGCGGGGCGCGCATTCAGGAAGGGGTGAATTCCCTGGCTGGATATGGGGAAATCTTTTACAGGAATACCTTGGCTTCCGGTGTCATTCCTCAGATTTCGGTCATCCTCGGACCCTGCGCCGGCGGTGCGGTATACTCACCGGCTCTGACGGATTTCGTGTTCGTGGTGGATAAAATTTCGAAGATGTTCATCACGGGTCCCGAGGTGATCAAGACGGTCCTTGGCGAAGAGATCAGCATGGAGGAACTCGGCGGAGCGCGAGTCCATACGGAGATCACCGGTAACGCGCACTTTTTTGCGTCGAGTGAAATCGAATGCCTCGAGCAGATCAAGAAGCTGGTCACCTACATCCCCTGGAACAACCGCAAGGTGGCCGACCCCTTTCCGAGCAAGCCACCGAAACCATCCTTCGACATCGAGAACATGATCCCCCCCGAACACACCCAGCCCTACGATATTCGCAATATCATACGGTCGGTGAGTGACGATTCGGATTTCTTCGAGATTCAGGAATTCTGGGCCGCCAATATCGTCATAGGATTTGCCCGACTGAATGGTTACACCGTGGGTATTGTGGGCAATCAGCCCCTGGTGCTCGCCGGAGTATTGGACGTGGATTCCTCCGATAAGGCTGCCCGGTTCATTCGTTTTTGCGATGCGTTCAACATTCCGCTCATCACTCTGGTGGATCTTCCCGGATACCTGCCGGGGGTCGATCAGGAGCATGCCGGTGTCATCCGTCACGGTGCAAAAATTCTGTATGCCTACAGCGAGGCGACCGTTCCGAAAATCACGGTCATTCTCCGTAAGGCCTATGGAGGCGGATATATCGCCATGTGTTCCCGTCATCTCGGCGCTGATTTCGTGTTCGCCTGGCCCACGGCAGAAATAGCGGTGATGGGACCGGAAGGAGCCGCCAACATTATCTTCCGCGCAGAAATCGCCGGAGCCGATGATCCGGACTCCATGCGCAAAGCCAAGGTGCAGGAATACACCGAGAAGTTTGCCAATCCTTATATCGCTGCGGCCAATGGTCACGTGGACGCCGTCATCCGTCCCGCCGAAACGCGTGATTTCCTGATTCACGCCATCGATGTTTCGAAGCTTAAAAACGAATCCCGTCCACAAAAGAAACACGGCATCCCGCCGTTCTAGGTCATCATGAACGATACCCCCTCTTCTCCGAATGAGTATCTCGTCGTCGATGACACGAAGTACTCCACGCTCCACACGACAAAATTCCGCCGCCGATCGCGGTACACTCCCAAGGATCCCAAGAAGCTTCTCGCTTTCATTCCCGGCATCATCCGGGTGATTTCAGTGCGCCCGGGACAGAAGGTGTCGCGAGGACAGAGTCTCCTCATTCTGGAAGCGATGAAAATGAAGAACGACGTGACCGCCCCTCTCGACGGTACGGTGCGTACGGTGAACGTCGCAGTGGGAGACATGGTCACGAAGAATCACCTTCTCATCGAATTCGAGTAAGGTTCGACATCATGCTGCGCGGTCCTTCGCCGATGGTGGAGGACCGCGTTTCTATTCCCGAAACCGGATGCAATACAGCGAATGGCCGCGGGTCGCGAGCACGGCCGTTCGTTCGAACACCGCCGGGCTGGCTTCGACCAAGCCATCCAGGGCCATGCGATCGATCACGTGTCCGCTTCGCGCTTCCACCAGAAGGAGAAGTCCTCCGCTGGTGGCATGGAGCAGATAGCTGCGCCCTGAGCGGGTGACGACACAGGTGGGCGTCGACCAGGAGTATTGCGAGAGAGGAAGACGCCAGACCTCGGATCCCGTGTGTGCATCCAGCGCAAGCAGAAGCCCTGCGTGCAGGCCGCCAGTGCGCGCCACCGAAAAAAAGACAAGGTGATCCGAATCACCCCGCCCCGCGCAGGGCGTGGCCAGAATCCCTCCATTCACTGGTCGGGCGCCGATCACACTCCGACAGGGATAGGATCGCTCCCAGATCAGGGCGCCATCCCATCCTCCCACTTTCCGAATCCATGCCAGGCCGTCGCTTCCTTGATGATCCACTTCGGATGCCACAAAGAGCATGGGGCGTCCCTGTTCCTCGCGCACCAGCACCGATGCGTCGGTGTCGTCTCCGAGATTGCGCGTCCACACCGGCAATCGCCGATTCACATCGAAGGCCTGCAGCCATCCCCCATTATCGGCGAAGAACAGCAGATTGCGCCAGGCGGCCAAGGAACCTTCCATCCCAAGCGATCGTGACGCATCGATGCGATACCGATACCGGGAAACCGAGGGCGACACTGCAAGAGTTCGTGACGAGAGGAGGCATTCGGTGTTCAATTTCAGATTGTACAGGATTCCATTTTCTGACCCCACGAGGAGGCGATCGGTCCAGGGATGGAAGAGCGCGCTTCCATCACAGGCGGCCCAGGCCCTCCAGGCCGATCGATCGGCACCGGGTTGCATGAAGAGTTCGGAGCCGTCGAACAAGCTGTAGAGACGAAATCCCGGAGGGTCCCGCTTGCGGATGCCCTGGCCTACGAAAAGCAGGGGGATTCCAGAAGGGTGCACGGAGACCGAGCCCTTCACCGGATTCCCGAGATCGATTGGCGGGCGGGACGGCAGACCTGTCGCAAGATCGAGAAAGTGTATCCACCCCCCCAGGGTTGCCTGGATGATTTCGACAAAATCCGTCCTCGATCGGACGGATGGATCGAGGTTCATGGCCAACCGAAGGGAATCGGGCCAGCGGACAATGGCGGCTTGTCCGGTCCACCCTGCAACACCCTGCCAATGTCCGGTATCGGTAGGCAGGGTCTGCCTCCATGCCAGTGAGAGGCCGGTCAGCCGATCTTCACCGGCGGTGCCCCAGGCCGCTCCGTCGCGAAGGGGTCCCCCACGAAAGGTCAGTACTCCGGGTATCGAAGTATAAGGTCCCTGAAAAACCACCTTCTCCGCATCGAATCGATTCGCCGAGTCTTCGAGATACTCCCAGGTCAATCCCGTCAGCCGCTCCCGCACCTGGGGTGGAAACACATCTCCCGTGGAGGAGTCGGGACGTACAGGAACACGTTTGGCCCGTGGAGGTACGGGATCACCTCCACAGGCCAAGAAAACCCAGGCCATCGAGAGTATAAAGAGCAGGGAGCGCATCGACCCCGGAGCTACACGAAATGATAGCAACGCCGAGCGAAACTCGATACGAGGGACGCCATGCGAGCCGAAGAATGCCTCAACCTACGGCGCCTCGCGATCTGGAACAAGGGGATCCTCCCCCGTTCTCACCTTTCCCCGTTCTTTCGACATGGAGTGGATATGCGCGGACGTGGAGACCAGGGAGAGGAGTTCCGCTCGCTTTCCCTCCGGGTCGGGTGCGGTGATCGCGCGAAGTGACTCCATCACGTGCCCGAAGCTCCCGGCACCCCGATGCGGAGAATCCCGCAGAAGCATCGCCCATTCGGCGATGGCCGCAGAAAGGCGAAGATTGTCCGTGAGAGGAGACGAGGGGTTCCAGTCAATCGGGATCTCCCGCTTCACGCTGGTGCCATTGACCACAGTCTTGTAGCGGGATTTGAGGGTAGCGAGTTCCGCTGATCCCTGCCGAGGTGTCGAGATTTGGTATTTCAGGGAATCCACTGTGCGCCCCGACCCAGACGCGGAGGTCGGAATGATTTCGTACAGGGCCGTGACGCGGTGTCCCAGGCCCAGTTCGCCGGCATCCTTTGCATCGTCGTTGAAGTCTTCGCTTTCCAGCATCCGATTCTCATATCCAATGAGACGGTACTCCTTTACCATCGCGGGATTGAACTCCACCTGGAGCTTCACGTCGCGGGCAAGGACGTACATGGTTCCGGCAAACTGTGTGCCCAGAACCCGTCTCGCTTCTTCGAAGCTGTCAATGTAGGAGTAGTTTCCGTCGCCCTTATCGGCCAGGAGTTCCATGAGATCGTCCCTGATGTTGCCGGTCCCGAATCCAAGTACGGATAGAGTGACACCGGACTTCCGCTTCCTTTCCACCAGACGAACCAGTTCGTCGTTGGAAGTGACGCCCACGTTGAAATCCCCGTCCGTCGCTAGCACCACGCGGTTGTTCCCTTCCTTCAGGAAGTTGCGTTCCGCGATATGATAGGCCAGGGTGATGCCCGCGTTTCCATGCGTGGAGCCTCCCGAGGTGAGCTGATCGATGGCCTGATGGATCCTATCCTTGTACCGTCCCGAGGTCGGCGGAAGCACGCATCCGGCCGCGCCGGCATAGACGACGAGGGACACCTGATCCTCTTCTCGCAGCTCGTCGACCAGCACATGAAAGGCCCGTTGGAGGAGGGGCAGTTTCTGAGGGTCGTTCATCGATCCCGAGACATCGATAAGAAAGACGATGTGAGATGGCGGAAGAGACGCTTTATCGATCGTGCGCGCACGGAGACCGATGAGCAACAGACGATGTTCCGGATTCCAGGGACAGGGTCCTGTTTCCGTGCTCATCGAATATGGATCTTCACCGCTCGGCTCAGGATAGTCATAGGTGAAGGAATTGATCATTTCCTCTGAGCGGATGGATCCCGGAGGAGGGAGTTCGCCCGAACGCAGAAGGCGTCTGATATTGGCATAGGATGCGTTATCCACATCGATGGAAAAGGTGGACAGGGGGTGAGCACCAACTCCGAGGAACCCATTGTCCTGAAACGCGGCATAGCGCTCTCCTGCAGGCACCCATGGAGCAATGGCTCTGTCTGCCGCAGTCCGTGGTGACCCTTTGGAAAAGCCTGCGGATGAATGTGCGGGTGACACACCAGAGGGAGCATTCAAGGACATGCTCAGCATGGGACGGCCATCCTCTTCGTCTCGATGGGTGGATTCCGGGAAGAGCGCCACATTCCATACCACATCCCCCCCATGAACAGGGAGAGATCCTTCCTCGACTGTCCGATATCCCGGTGCGGAAAACCGCACGGCTCCGCTACTGGTCGCAGACAGGGCCAATCGATACCGCCCCTCGTGATCAGCGCGAACCGAGACTCGAGACGACACACTCGATATTTCGGCGAGAGGGATCGGATCTCCTGTCATGGCATCGGTCACCACTCCCGAAAGAGTGGCTTCCGGGAATCCTGAGGATGATCGCGACCACGACGATCCGTCAAAGGAAAAGAGTGCAAGCACCAGGCTCGCGGGAATCATCACCATTGCCATCGAATGTGCCATGGCCCACCCTCCGTTTTCGTGAGAAGAAACCGATATGGTTCCGATCTCTCGATCGGGAGGATTGTTCCGAGTACCGCAGTTTTACCCCGACAGGACCGGTGAGGCATTGTCAAGACCGGTGAGGCATTGTCAAGACCGGTGAGGCATTGTCAAGACCGGTGAGGCATTGTCAGGACCGGTGAGGCATTGTCAGGACCGACGATGTCTCAGATACTCGACGACGGCAGGAACGAGAGAGAGCAGAATGATGGCGAAGACGACGAGACTGAAATTGGAACGGACGAAAGGAAGATTCCCGAAAAAGTATCCGGCAAAAAGGAAGAGCACGACCCACAGAACTCCACCGATCACGTTATAGGCCAGGAACCTGGTATAGGACATCGTTCCCACTCCGGCAACGAAGGGGGCAAAGGTGCGCACGATAGGGACGAAACGGGCGATGATGATGGTTTTTCCACCATGCTTCTCATAAAAGGCGTGCGTTTTGTCCAGGTGCTTCTTCTTGAGAATCCTTGAATTTTCGTGGAAGGCCTTCTCGCCAAATTTATCTCCAATCCAATAATTGACGGTATCTCCCAGAATAGCCGCCACAGTCAGGATTGCCAGGCAAACCCAGATATCCAGAGCCCCGATAGCCGCCATGGACCCTACCGCGAAGAGTAGGGAGTCTCCCGGTAGGAAAGGAGTGACCACCAGCCCCGTTTCGCAAAAGATGATCAGGAAGAGGATCGCATAGGTCCAGGTACCGTAGTCCCGTCCGATTTCGATGAGATGACGGTCGATATGTAAGACGAATTCGTACAAAAACTGAAGAAATTCCATAGATCCTCTCATTGCAGGAATGTTTCAATATACCCAACCACAGGGAGAACCCTATGGTTTCTTGTTGCAATTTCTGCAATGCTCTGCAACATCCTCCTTGAAGCTGGGACTGAAATTTTCAAGATTGCGTCTGTTCACGGAGAACTTCAGCAACCCTGTCATCATCGGAGCCCGGACCATGCGTTTCAAGACACTGCTTCCCATCCTTATCGCCCTGCTGGCGCTGGGAAACACCGGCATGGCCCAGAAGGATTCTCTCAACAGCTTGCTCGCCGGTTTGACGAAAAAGAACATCGAAGGATATATCCAGCCGCTCTTTACCACCTTCGCGGAAGGCATCAATTCTAACCTGTTCACCTCCGCCTACCATGAAAACCGCTGGAGCTTCGGAATCGACTTTTCCGAGCAACTGATGGTGATTCCCTCGAGCCAGCGCACGTATACCGCCGAGCTTCCGGAGTATTTCGGCGATCCCAATCGGGTACAAACCGTGGAAGAGTATAACGGTCAGATTATCCGTAACAGCACCAGCACGAAGCAGCCGACTGTGTTCGGGGGGCAGTCCCACGCTGTCTTCGCGGTGATGCAGGACACGACGCAGGCATCGGCCTCCATTACATTTCCCGGAGGCAACAACATCGACGCCCTTCCCAATATCCCGATCGTCCAGCTTCTGTTCGGACTTCCAACCCGCACGCAGCTTCGATTTCGCCTGGTGCCGCTTTCCGTCGGCAAGCCGACACGGAACATCCTGTACATGAACATTGGGCTGGATCAGCAGATCGATACCTGGTTCAGCAACAGTCGGCAGAGAAGTTCCTTCGCCCTCGCGGTTCATGCGGCATATTCCGTGGTCAGCGTGTCAGACTTGATGGATTCTCGTGCGTTCGCGGTGGGTATTCACGGCAGTTATTCTCCCGTTCCAACGTTTTCTCTCTTTGCCGGGGCCCAGTATGAGCAGATGAAGGGAACCGTGCATTATCTGAGCACGCAGTCGGCGTACTACGATGGGCAGGACCACGTGTACTCGACTGAAGTGGAAGCGAACCTGGAAAGCGCCAATCACTTCCGCGTGGTAGGTGGTATGACCTATCGGGTCTCGTTTATCGAATTCCATGTCCACGGCGCGTACGCCGTGCAGCCCGTGATTTCTGCGGGCTTTTCGTTCTGGCTTTTCTAATCACCAAAGACCCAGGAGGTCGCCGTGAGACGTATTATACAGGTCATGCTCCTTTCGGCTCTTGTTGTCGCACCGTTTCTTTTGACGAGCTGTGACATGGTTCAGGACATTCGCACCGTACGCGTCATGCTCACTGAACGCAAGCAGTTCGCCACCACCCATTCCTCCGTTCCCTGCGTCAAGGAGGAGTTCGTGGATCTCCAGGTTCACGACGCGTATCGCGAATACCGCAGCAAGATCGAAGATGCGGAATTTGTGGACATTGCGATCAATGTGCGCAATTATGCCGCCACCAACAGCCCGTCTATCGACGACGCGGTGCTGTCGAAGGTGAGTTTTTCGATTCGTTTCGAAAATGAGAGCGAAGAGTTCAAACTCGCGGAATTTCGGAACGTGCGCATTAAGGATTTCTATCTGAAGCCTCAGATCATGAAGGTGGCCGCTGCCGAGGCCAATCGGGTGGCCCGACTCGTGAAGAACCGTCCCCGCTTCTATCTGATTCAGCGTATCGATGGCGTAACCTCGGGTGAAGGACGCTTCGACAGCTTCGCCCTCGACGCAGAAGTAAGCGTGGCTCTCGAAACCAAGCTCTAGGATTTTTCATCCGCTCGCTCCGGCCGCTCCCACGATAGCGTGGGAGCGGCCTTTTTTCTTTGGGCATTTCATTTTCCACGCTGTCGTTTGGGATTGATTTCATCGCGTCCCGAATGAAAGTTGCATCGGTCAATTCCCCACTGATCGATGCACGGATCTCCCTGTCCGGGAGATCCGCATCGTGATTCGATCTCTTTCACCACTAGGGAGGTGTCATGAAAAGATCCTTGGGACCATTCGGTACCCATATCCTCATTGTCCTCATCATGAGTATTCTCGGAGCGACGGCAACGCTTCGAGCAGCGATGTTCGAGTCCGTAGCCAGCGGAAACTGGAGTCAAACTTCGACGTGGAACTCGAAAACGCTCCCCGGCCCCGGAGATACCGTGATTGTGACCGCACACGACGTCATTCTGGATTGTTCGGCCACCATTTCTCTGCTCTTGATCGGATCCCAGGGTCCGAGCAGCGTGGAATTCGATGCCATCGGCATTTCTCGCATCCTCCAGATCGAGACACGACTGGAAATTGCCCCTGGCTCGCGCTTCGATTCGCCTCTCATCGGCATCCCCACCATGCATACGCTTCGCCTCCTCGGCGACCTTGTCAACCACGGTTTCCTGCATCTCGATCGCAACAACTCGATGCCGTGTATTCTCACTCTTGAGGGTTCCGCTGCTCAGACATTGGAGGGTACGGGTCCATGGACCATCCTGTCCTCGGTGCGCCTCGAGAAGAGCGGCCCATCCAATCCGGTTCTCTGCCGTCTTTCCATCACTTCGTCCAACGTGCCCTGGCACTTCATCCGCGGCACGTGGATCCAGGCCGATGGTACCCTGCTGCTCACATCGGATCAGAGAGTAGGTCCCGACTGCCACATTGAAGTTCAGGCGGGGGGACTCCTCGATCTTCGCCAGGGCACGCTTCACCTCCAGGGAGAATTGAGACTGACTCCCTCAGGAGTGGTGGATATCGGCATCGAGGGTGCAGGTTCGCTCGTGATGGAGGGGCCTGGAACCGGTGCACGCCTCGATTGCGACGGAGGCCTGGTACGCGTCCACTCCGGAGCCCTGCATGCCCACGCCGGGGTCGTGGATATCACGGCAGGCATGGTAACCCTGAGCCCACGTACCGCCTTCGGGGGGATCTCCCTCGGCGTCCCTGTTTTGTTGGTTGATTCCAGCGCCCAATGGCTTATGTCCGGCGGCCTCCTTCGCGTGGTCGATCCCAATGGAAACCATGGTCCCTTGGCAGACCTGTGCATTGGAGGGAATGGAAGCCATTCCATCACAGGTGGATGCATCTGTCTGGGGGATGAGACAAGTGGAGACCTCACAGGCGCCCCCTTTTCCATCGCGTCCACTGTCATGTTCCCTCAGGTGAGTGTCATGACCCTTGGACGGAATGTGGAGCTTTTCACGACACTCATCATTGCCGAGCGTCTCGATCTGGTGTCCGGAACGATCGGGAACTGCTCCAATCCACTCGCGCTCATGGCGAATGCGCAGGTCCATCAGCAGGATGGCACGCTTGCCTGCCCTCCCCTTTTTGACACCTCCGTTCGACTTTGGTATGAAGCCAACGGACCTGTGGTCACCGGGCCAGAATGGCCCTCCTTGCCGGTAGAGGTGACCGAGCTTCTTGTAGATACGCCTTCGGGATTGATATTGGATCAAGATGCCCGTATCACCCAGGCCCTGACGCTTCGTTCCGGAGGGTTCGACTGCGACGGAGCAGCAGGCACCGTGCAATGTCGACTCTCGCACGGGTGTCGCATTCGACGGGAGCAGGGCTCATTGGTTGGAATCCCGTATCACGAAGGCGATCCGCAGGTGGAGTACTCGGGTACCATCGCCGCAGGAACAGGTGAAGAGGTTCCGCCATCCGGTCGGGTCGGCTCCTTCGAGGCATACGGGGGAGCGGAGATTTCCCTTTCCCGCGATATCGACGTCGCAGACAGTGCGGTGTTCGCTACCGCGCTCGTGGACCTTTCCTCCTTCGTGTTCCGGCTTGCCGATGGAGCGTGCTGGAAGGAAGATGATTTCTCTCGCTTCGTGTCGAATGGTGGATGGATCGAGGCCGAGCGCGATCTCACTCTCGGCTTCGAAAACAATGTTGCCGGGCTGGGATTGGATGTGGAGCAACCTTCGGGAGTCCTGGGGCCAAGCCAGATTAGGCGGACTCACGACGCGGTGATCGTGGGAGGTCAGCCAGGCATAGGACGCGTTTTTGAACTGACGAGCGGATCATCGGTAATGGTCGGCCCCGTACTTCACTACCTCCCTTCTGAGGTGCAGGGACTGTCCCCAGGACACCTGACAGGCTATGTATCCCTGGACGGAGGGGCAACCTGGACCAGTGATCCGGGAGCGACCGTGGATTCGGTGACGAACACGATTCACTTCTCTCCGCTGCATCCCCCCTTTCGCATCACCGGAGGACGTATCCAACCCCAGCCTGTGGAGCTGATTGCGTTTTCGGGACGGCGCCTCGACGAGAAACATGTACGTCTGACGTGGAGAACCGCAACCGAGACCAATTGCGAGGGATTTTTCGTTGAACGCCGAGAGGGCGAGGCCTGGGTGGAACGTCGTTTTCTTGAAGGCCAGGGAACGACATCCCATCCACACGAGTATAGGATCGATGATGTGGTGGACCATCCCTTCACAAGCACCTATCGCCTGCGGCAGGTGGATCGCGATGGCACGATCCATTGGAGCCCTGAACTCGTCGTCGAAGGATGGGGAGGCCATCGTACTCCCTTCACGGTCTATCCCACCAGGACCACAGGGTTCCTGACTCTGGTTCTCCCAACACCGGAAAGCAGGCTTGCGGGCATTCGTGTCATAGACCTTTTGGGTCGCCCTGTCCACGACGAATGGGTGGACCCGGTGATGTCGTCGGCCTCGCATTCGCTCTACCTGCCAGAACTTCCTCGCGGATCCTATATCCTGCACTGTCTATGGCGAAACAGGGAGCACGTGGAAGTGGATTGGGCGCGAATCATCCTCGAATAGCGGAGAGACCTGAACCACAGCACGGCACTCGCCAGGTACGACTTATGCTGATCTCCTTTCGCAGCAGACCCATGCGATGGTCGTGCCGTGGGTCAGAATTCGTAGGTCACACCGAACACCGGAAGAATGCTCCATTGATAGACATGGTCCGGAGTGTTCGTGCTCTGATTCCAGAACGCGGTGGCGACATTTTTTCTGTCGTAGACGTTCCACACGCTCAGCCATGCCACGATGTCACTTCGCTGAAAATGGAATCGGCGGTCCACTCTCAGATTCAATGAGTGGAAATCCGGCAGGCGCGTGCTATTGACACGGGTCTCATCGAGCACGGCCCGATTCAAGGCCATCGATGCAGGCATATCGAACGGGGTGGTTGGCCGACCTCCGGCATAGACCCAGCGGAGACTGCATTCCCATTGTTCCGATGGTTTGTAACCACCCTCCACGCCCAGGGTCACGCGATTGTCATACACACGGGGACGCCAGATCCCATCTCCACCTCTGTATTCCGAACGTGACCAAGAGGCCGTTACCAGTCCATAGACATCTCGTGCCAGCTTCTTTTGCACCGTTGCCTCGATCCCATAGGCCCGGGCCCGTCCCTCGAAGTGCATCGTCGGGTGGGCGAAATAGAATCCGTATCGGTCGTAGATCTCATCGAGAAGAAAGAGGACGGGCTGTCCGGGATCGATCGGACAGTGCTCGGTGGATTTCAGGTAGCCCTCGACGACGAGTTTCGTGTCTTCGGTGAGGAGATGTCGCAGAGAGAGAATTCCCTGCATGGATCGCAATGGGTCCGCCGTTCGAGCCTGCTCGGAGAAGGCCTGCATGATCGCCGGGAGGGATTGGTGATAGATGCCGGTGATCAACGAGGCCGAGGTACCGGGCACGATCTCCCAAGTCAGTTGTCCTCTCGGTGAGATCACCCATTCCCCCGTCTCCGGGAATCGATCGCTTCTCGCACCGATTGCCAGGGTGAGTCCGGAGCTCAATTTCCACTGCGTGTCGACAAAGAACCCGATCCCCGTGACATCGCGGGTGGCATCAAGGATCAGGGCCTGGGTGCTGTCTCCGAAAGCGCTGGTGTACGCACCGTACTCGGTGACGTAGGAAGCATGACGTCTTTGTATGACGATTCCCCCGTTCAGCAGGACCGATGCCGTGGGCTGGATTTCCGACTCGTGGCGGATGGTCTCCATCGATTCTCGTGCATCATTGCGCATCAGAGGGAGACTTTGACCTGTTTCGCGATAATCGTTGTCCATGGAGGAAAATGTGGTGGACAGCGTGGTAGTGCTGATCCATCGTGAGGACCACATCGCATGCCAACGTGCGCCCAGCGCTCCGCTGACGATATCGTCCCTCCCATAAAACAAACTTTTCTCTCGGATCGCGCCCTCCCGATCGGATTCGATATGGTCATCTCCAACAACGCCGAGCAAGGAGATGGCATGCCCTTCGAAAGGGCGGAAGGACAGTTTGGATTGGACGTCCCCATACCGTGGTGCGAAGGGAATGTCGCCAAGTCCGGCATCAACCACCAGATCAAGGTAGCTACGGCGTACCGACACCAACACCGTTCCGTCGGGCAAGGGGAGCGGGCCCTCGGCAACGGCACCGAATCCCATCAGGTTCGCATCGAGCTTGCCGCTCCATCGCTCGGCATTCCCCTTCCGCAGGGTAATGTCCATGACCGAGGATATCCTGCTCCCGAACCGTGGACTGAAGCCCCCGCAGGTGAATTCGAGCTGGTCCACCAGATCGAGATTCAGGATGCTCAGTCCCCCCGCGCTGGTGCCCTGCACCGGGAAGTGGTTGAGATTGGGAATTTCGATGTCATCAATAAACACTGCGTTCTCGGCGGGACTCCCGCCACGCACGGCCAGAGCATTGCTCTGTTCATCCAGCTTCGCCACGCCTGGAAGGATGTTCACGATCCGGCCGGGGTCGCCGAAGGATCCTGGCGATCGTCGAATTTCTTCATTCGCAAAAGCCATGGCGGACAGTGGAGCATCGGGAGTGTCCGAAAACCATGATGCCGTCACTACCTGTTCATCCAGAGCCACGGGATCGGGTTCGAGTTCCACATCGATCTGTGAACCTTGTCCTGGACGGAGAACAAGATCGGTACGTACCCGGGTACGATATCCGATGCTGCTCACCCGCAAAGATCGGACTCCTGCCGGAATGTTGGAGAGGAGAAATCGACCCTCGCCATCGGTGGACGTTCCGAGGCTCGTGCCCTCGATCTGTACGGTTGCTCCGGGAATCGGAGCATGGGTTGATGCATCGGTGATGATCCCACGAAGATGTCCCTGCTGAGCCTGAGCCGCAAGCACGGGGAGCACCATGCACCACATCAGAATTCCTCTCACTGTCATTCTTCACTCCACATCGATGAACCATACCTGCGCCACGAATGTGACACCGTACAAAGGTGCGTGGAGTTCATGAACCGCGCGTTAACGAATGCTAAGAAATCAATCGGCGTCGATCGGAGAACGCGAGCTGCGGATTCGGCTCAGGGAGACCGGTGAAATCCCCAGGTAGGATGCCACGTGGTACTGGGCGATACGGGTTTCGAGACCGGGATACTCGGTACGAAACCGCCGGTAGCGCTGTTCCGCCGTTTCGGTGAGCATGAGTTCCCGAGAGATCTTCACGCGCAATTCCCGATGCGTGATCGCATGCGCCCAGCGTTGAAGATCGGGCCATTGTGCTCTCACCTGCTCGAAGTGTCGCGCATCGATTTCCAGGATGTCCGTTTCGATCAGGGCCTGGTACTGAATGGTGGACCTTCCCTGCACGGTACGAAGGAACCAGGGCATCAGAACCTGGTCGTCCGAATAGAAGGAGACATTGACCTCCTCGCCCGACTGGGTCACATAAAATCCCCGAATGACACCGCGAATGACGAAGACTTCGAACGGGTAGAGATCACCCAAGGTGACGAGACTCTGGTTCCGTTCGAGACGGCGGGATCGCGTCATCGAGGATAGCTCTTCCCAGATGCGATCCGGCAGGATGACGTCCCGTTCGATATTCGCGCGAAAGGCCTGCATACCGATCTCCGAGTGAGGTCAGCACGAAAAGTAGCAATTTCCGCTTTCGATTGTCTGCCCCTTTCTCCGCACGTGCCGACGTCGTAGATTCGGAAACACGCCCAGGAGAGAACCCATGCCCGCCAACATCGCGCATATTCTCATCGCCCATGCCGCCAGTGACGCCCTGCCCCGCCCCATTCAGGAGTTGATCACCAGCAAGAGCGCCTTTTTCTATCTCGGCTCCCTGGGCCCCGACCTGCCGAGCTACCGCACACGGGAGCTGATAACGTCCGCGCTGAACGATTCCCTCCTGCGGCCCTTCGTGGATCAGTCCGATCCCACGGATCAGGATGCGAGCTTCTTCCTGCACTCTGTTCATCCGCATCTGATCCCCTACCATCTCGTTGAGACCATCCCTGCCTTTCTTCCGGCGGAGTTGTCCGCGCCGTCGGATCGCGATCTGCTCGATGCCGCACTCGTGTTCGCGCTTGGGTACATCACGCACATTGCGGCGGATCAGATCATCCACCAGGATGTCCGCAGAATCGTGGGACCATACTACCGCACGCGACGTATCTCCCAGGCGCATGCCGAATGCGAAGTGTATCAGGATCTGTTCTTGTTTGCCGAGCTCTTCCCGACCCGCGTCTACGACAAGACCATTCAGCGAAATCTGATCGACATCACAAAATTCGATTTTGATACGGACACCTTCTGCTCGCTCGTGAGTTTGGCGATGGCCAAAGCCGGGCACAGCAGTGTCCAATGGAAAGATGTCGAAGCCTGGGTAGAGGGCGTTCTCTTCACCTTCGATGTGATGGATTCCATCGGTCCCTATGCCTCCGCATTTCGCATGCTCTCCCGATCCGAGGAGGACGCGGAGCGTTCGGATCGGATGCGCCGATACTATCGGGACCCTGCGACGAACTGGGAGTACTTGTCCCGCTATCGTCTGGCCGTGAATACTGCCGTTCGGTATCTGAAGACCCTGCTCGAGTTGTACGAGAGTCGGGATTTTTCCTGGGAACGATTCTCGGCATATCAAACCGCAGTGCCGCCCTACGATCTCACCTCTCCGGTGTTCCCTCCATCCATGGCGGGGACAGATCCCGTATAGCGGAATACACCGGACAGTCTTCGTCGTGAGCGCCGGGAAGGAAGCCCGTGCTCATCAGAAACTCCGAAACGATCTCCCCTCCGGTGAAGTGGAATGTCGATCGAAACAGTCGTGTCCATTCCTCCCGTGATCTGGGGTGATGCGCGCACAGCCATTGCCGAAAGGATCCATGCGTGGTGCGCAGTGATTGCAGGATCCGGGCGTTATAGATCGCGGCCTCGATTTTTCGTCGATTGCGGATGATACCCGGATCATCCAAGAGGCGAAGGCGATCCGCTTCCCCAAACGCGGCGATGCGGTCGATGTCGAACTGATGATAGGCGCGCTGAAAGTGCTCCTGCTTCCGAAGAATGGTGGTCCAGCTCAATCCCGCCTGATTGATCTCGAGAAGGAGCCGTCCGAAAAGCTCCGCGTCGGTATGGAGGGGAAATCCGTAGGCCGTGTCGTGATAGTGCCGATGCAGACGTTCCGCATCCGGCGGCAACTCTCGAACCCAGCGACAATACGAAGGGACTGGTTCCACCATCGATTCCTCTTTCACTTTCCGATACAAAAGCGTGCGAATACGTCGTTCAGGATATCGTCGCTGGTAACCTCTCCGATGATCTCGCCGAGGGCCAGGGCGGCCCGCCGAAGATCCTGCACGATGCACTCCTCACCTCGTTCCTCCGACGCCGCAGTGATCGCATCGGCAAGACAGTGGCGGGCGCGGGTCAGGCAATCGGCATGACGGGCATTGGTGATGAGCACGGCATCCCGATCCGGATTCGGAAGAAGGGAATCGGCGGCTTGCACGAGATGCTGGCGCAGTTGGTCGAGGCCATCGCCTGTCACAACGGAGATGAGCAGTCCCTCTTCAGAGGCCACCCATTGCTGCCACTCACGGAGATGCAGAGTCCGGTCGCTCTTCGTGAAGAGGGGCAGGAGAAGTCGGTCCTGCGTGCGATAGGCATCCCAGGGAACGGGATGTGGAAGCTCCTGTGGTGACAGGGCTGCGGTGTCGGTGAGATGAAGGATGAGATCGGCATCGGAGAGCTGATGCCGGGTACGTTCCATCCCCTCTCTTTCGATGGCATCGGATTCTTTTCTCAGGCCCGCGGTATCGACAAGACGAAATTGCCGTCCATCGAGCAACAGAGATTCCTCGAGGTAGTCCCTCGTCGTGCCGGGGATGTCGGTGACGATGGCGCGATGGCTTTCGAGCAGGGCATTGAGCAAGCTGCTTTTGCCCGCATTGGGAGCTCCGACGAGAACCACCTTGATGCCGTCCCGAACCCGTCGTCCTGAGGTCCATGCCGAGAGTGCCTGATCGATCCGTGTGGCCAGGCCATGAAGGAGCGCGGTCACTTCTTGGTTCGAGAGAAAGGTCACATCTTCCTCGACGAAATCCAGCCCTAATTCCAGGAGTCCGGTGACCCGGATCACCTCGTCTCTCAGCATCGCCACATGGGTCGAGAGACGCCCCTGAAGCTGGCGCATGGAGGCGAGATGAGCGACTTCGCTTTCGGCATGGATCAGATCGGCCACCGCTTCGGCCTGCGTGAGGTCGATACGTCCATGCAAAAAGGCACGACGAGTGAATTCACCCGGTTCGGCATGCCGAGCGCCCGCCTCGAGAATGCGATGCAGAACGGCACGTGACACGGCTCCGCCGCCGTGGCAGGAGAGCTCCACCACATCCTCGCCGGTATAGGAGTGTGGGGCACGAAAGACGGCGCTCACAGCTTCGTCGATCACGGATCCTTCGGCATCCAGAACCACGCCGACATGGAGGGTTCGAGCAGGAACCTCCCGCAAGGGTCGCGGTGCGCGAAACACGCGATCGGTCAGGGCCAGGGCATCGGGACCGGAAATGCGGATCACCGCCAGTCCCGCCGTCCCTGCCGGCGTTGCCAGGGCGGCGATGGTGTCGAAGGTCGCAGAGGCGAGGGAGTTCGTATCCTCCATCGGCTTCAATGCAGTGTGATGGATTGGACGAGGGAGATGCCCAGAGCGGCATTGATCCGGTCACGCAGTTCCTCGACACGAAACCGTAGTTCATGACGCCAGGTCGCTTCCTCGACATGGATGATGAGAACGCCATTCCGAAATCGTTCGGGGCGGGCGTGGTTCGCGATCGCGGAACCGACACATTCTTCCCACCGCACAAAAATCTCCTGTTCCTTGATCTTCCTCTCCATCCCGAATTCCCCGAGGGCGGCGTTCAGGGCGGAGGCGAGTGAGGTGGTGGATGACGAGCGGGGCATCAGGGAATGGGATGTCGTGACGGAGAAATGTACGGATTTCTGATGAATCCCGAACCCGTCCACTTTCGACTCCAGGACCCGTTCTAACCGAGGGGTTCTCGGAGTTGCATCGGGCGCTGCTCCCCCCTAGTTTCGAACCGTGTGGAACTTCGTTCCGGCTCCGCTACCCACGAGAGGATACATGGAATCGATCACAAAAAGCGATACGCCTATCACCGTTGTCATTCATCGCATCGTGCGGAAAGGGCATGAAGCGGACTTCGAGCAGTGGATACGAGATGTCGGCAAGGTGGTCCAGGATTTCCCCGGTCTCCTTGGCACCAACATCATCACGCCCTCGGATCCGGCCTCCCGCGAATACATCATCATCTTTCGATTCGACAGCTACGATCATCTCCTCTTCTGGGAACGATCCGCGGAACGACGGGCGTGGCTGGCGGTCGCCCAGCCCTGGATCGAAGGGGAGGTCAAGGTGCGCAAGATTTCCGGTCTGGAGTACTGGTTCAGTGTTCCTGAAAAACCCGGAACTCCTCCTCCTCCGCGGTGGAAAATGGTGGCGATCACGTGGCTGGCCCTTTTTCCCGTGGTCCTCGTGCTTCCTCCCCTTCTCCTGACACTCATCGGGACCCTCCCCTACCCCATGCCCCCCTTTTTCGTGACGGGTGCCATGGTCCTGACAATGACCTACCTGGTGATGCCCCTGATGACCCGACTCTTCCGTCGCTGGCTCTACGGAGCTTCCTGACGCATCGAGCTCGATCCTGTCACGGGAGACTCCCTTCATTTTGATTTGGGCGCCGGTTTGCCCAACTTGAGATTCGTTTTCTTTCACCAGTTGATCAGTACAGCATGCGGCATTCTCAGTATTTTCTCCCGACCCTCAAGGAAATTCCGTCCGACGCGATCATTCCCAGTCACCAACTGATGCTCCGCGCGGGGCTGATTCGCCCTCTCTCCGCAGGGATTTACTCCTTTTTGCCTCTGGGATACGCGGTGATGAAAAAGGTGATGGCCATTATTCGAGAAGAGATGGATGGCATCGGGGGCATGGAGTTTCACCTTCCCGCCCTCAATCCCATCGAAATCTGGGAGGAGACCGGACGGGTGGAAGCCTTCGGGGACACGATGTTTCATCTCAAGAATCGCGACTACGTGCTTGCACCGACGCACGAGGAAATCATCACCTCGATCGCGCACAATCACATCAAGTCGTACAAGGACATGCCGCAGATCTGGTATCAGATTCAGACGAAGTTTCGCAATGAACCGAGACCGAAGTCCGGCGTGATCCGAGGACGGCAGTTCACGATGAAGGATGCCTATTCTCTCGACAACTCCTGGGAAGGTCTCGATGCGAGTTATCGGAAGCATCACGATGCCTACTTTCGCATATATCGTCGTTGCGGGCTGCGCTTTTTCGTAGTGGGCGCCTCCAGCGGCGCGATGGGCGGGAGCGGTTCTCAGGAATTCATGGTGGAGAGTGACGCGGGCGAGGATCTCTGTGCCTTCAATCTCGAGAGCGGGTATGCGGCCAATATCGAAGTCGCCACCAGCCGCATGCCGGCGGTGGAGCGGCTCGATCACGCCGACGCGGCCGAGGAATTCGCTACGCCTACCGCGAAGAGCATCGACGATCTGGTGGAGCAGTTCGGCATTCCCGAACAGCGGTGCGCCAAGGCCCTGGTGTATTTCGCCGATGAATCACCCTGGCTCATTTTCATGTGCGGCAACGATCAGCTCAACGAAGCAAAGCTTCAGACCGCTTTGGGTGCCACGACGGTGCGGCCCGCGCACGACGAAGAACTCGTCACCCTCACCGGGGCACACGCGGGGTCGATCGGTCCTCTCCATCTGAAGACGGCTCTTCCCTGTATCGCCGACCTGCGTCTCACGCATGCGAACGGCATGGTGAGCGGGGCCAATCGCGACGGATTTCATTATCGTAACATCGATCTCGACCGCGATGCCACCATTCAGGCGTACCACGATCTGAGAACGGTGAACGAAGGCGAACCGGATCCGATCGCAGGCAAGCCGCTGAGCGTCAAGAAGGCCATCGAAGTCGGGCACATCTTCAAGCTGGGAACCAAGTACAGTGCCGCGCTTCGCGCCACCTTCCTCAACGAAAAGGGCGAGGAGCATCCCATCATCATGGGCAGCTATGGCATCGGTCTCGAGCGCATCATCGCCTGTCACATCGAGCAAAATCACGACGCCGATGGCATCGTCTGGCATCCCTCGCTCGCCCCCTTCGATTTGCAACTGACCGCGTTGAAAATCGAAAACGCAAGCGTGGCGGACGCGGCCGAGGGACTGTACACCGCTCTGGGTGCCGCCGGATTCGACGTGCTGTTCGACGATCGTCCCGGTCTGAGTCCCGGCTTCAAGTTCAAGGACGCGGACCTGCTCGGTCTTCCCCTGCACATTATTGTGGGAGAGCGAAACCTGGCCGCAGGCAATGTGGAGATCAAGATTCGTCGGAGCGGAGAGCGCAGCATCGTCCCTCTCGCGGAGGTGACTGATTGGTGTCGCCGCACTCTCGACGCCCTCTGCGAGGCAGAACCAGGCGTCTGATTCTTCTTCCATCATACAAAAGGCCCGAGTGTCCTGCGACGCTCGGGCCTTTGTCGTTGGCGGATGGCGATCAGTTGTTGTGAATCGCCTCCATGGCATCGGCATTGACGAAGATGATGCCGTCCTTGTTCTCATTCATCGTCACCAGCACATGGCTCCCCGATCCGAAGGTACCGCGAAGCAGCTCTTCGGCGAGGGGGTCTTCGATGAGATTCTGCAGCGCGCGACGCAGCGGACGGGCCCCGAAGTTGGGATCGAAGCCTTTGTCTGCGACGAAGGAGCGGGCATCGTCGGTAAAGGTGAGTGTGATATGGAGGTGCCCGAGGCGAGTCAGGAGTTTGGCCACGGAAATGTCGATGATGCGCATGATGTGTTCCTTCGTAAGGGAATGGAACACGATGGCCTCGTCGATGCGATTCAGGAATTCCGGATTGAAGAGGCGCTTCATGGAATCCTCGACCGTTTTCTTCATGTCGGAGTAGGCGTTCTCCTCGCGGGGCGCTTCGCCAAATCCGAAGGCCGGACCTTTTTTGATATCACGGGTTCCGACATTGCTGGTCATGATCAGGATCGTGTTCTTGAAATCCACGCGACGCCCCAGACCGTCTGTGATGATCCCATCATCGAGGACCTGGAGCAGGATGTTGAACACGTCGGGATGTGCCTTTTCGATCTCATCCAGCAACACGACGGAATACGGCTTTCGTCGAATCTTCTCGGTGAGCTGTCCTCCTTCTTCGTAGCCCACGTATCCAGGAGGAGCTCCGACAAGGCGGGACACCGAGAACTTTTCCATGTATTCGCTCATGTCGATTCGCACGAGGGCATCCTCTGTGTCGAACAGGTAGCGAGCGAGCACCTTGGCCATTTCGGTTTTTCCGACGCCCGTGGGTCCGAGAAAGATGAAAGAGCCGATGGGACGAGACGGATCCTTGAGTCCTGCGCGGGTTCTGCGAATGGCCCTGGCGAGCCGATCGATCGCCTCGTCCTGTCCGATGATTTCCTTCTTGAGTTCCTCCGCCATCGAGAGCAGGCGCACCGATTCGGACTGCGCGATACGGTTGACCGGAATTCCCGTCATCATCGAGACGACGTCGGACATGATGTCTTCGTTGACCTCGTGAATCTGGTTCATGGATTCCTCTTCCCAGCGTCGCTTCACTTCGTCGAGTTCGTTGAGGAGACGCTTTTCCCGATCCCGCAGCCTGGCCGCTTCTTCGAAATTCTGGCTACGAACGACTTCGTTCTTCTGGCCCTTGACCTGCTCGATTTCTTCTTCGATGGTCAGGATTTCTTTCGGAACGACGATGTTCTGCAGATGCACGCGTGCGCCCGCTTCATCCATCACATCAATGGCCTTGTCCGGCAAATAGCGATCGGTGATATAGCGATCGCTGAGGCGCACGGCCTCCTCGAGGGATTTGTCGGTGAAGTGCACGTTATGGTGCTGTTCGTATTTGTGCTTGATGTTGTTCAGGATCTGGATGGTTTCGTCCACCGTGGTGGGATCGACGAGAATCTTCTGGAACCGACGATCGAGGGCTCCGTCCTTTTCGATGTACTGTCGATACTCATCCAGTGTCGTGGCGCCGATGCACTGAATATCGCCGCGGGCCAGAGCGGGTTTGAACATATTCGAGGCATCGAGGGAACCGGAGGCCCCACCCGCCCCGACGATGGTGTGCAGTTCGTCGATGAAGAGAATGATATCCTTGGCTTTTTCGAGCTCGTTCATCACCGCTTTCATGCGCTCTTCGAACTGCCCCCGATACTTGGTGCCCGCCACCAGGGCGGCGAGGTCAAGCGTCACCACGCGCTTGTTGTGAAGGACGCGCGACACTTTTTTCTGAACGATTCGAAGGGCCAGTCCCTCGGCGATGGCCGTCTTCCCCACTCCCGGTTCGCCAATCAACACGGGATTGTTCTTTTTGCGACGGGAAAGCACCTGGGCCACCCGTTCGATTTCCTTATCCCTCCCGATGATGGGATCGAGCTTGTCCTCCTGGGCCAGTTTCGTCAGATCCCTGCCAAAGTTATCCAGCAGCGGCGTGCGGGTCCGCTCGGGTTTCTCCTTCTTCTCCGGCGTGGATTTGGGTTCCTGTCCCGACCCCGCTTTCGAAGGGAAGAACTCGTCCTCGGCCTGCATAGACGGGGCGAGTCCATGGATCGATTCGAGTTCGCCACGGACGCCGTCGTACTCGATCGAATAGCGGCCGAGAATCTGGGCGGCGATGTTATCCTCGCCGCGCAGGAAGCTGAGCAGAATATGTTCGGTTTCGATGGTATCGGAGTGATAATGTTTGGCCTCGACGAAAGAGACCCGAAGGACGGATTCGGCCTGCTTGGTGAGTGGGATGTTCCCGATCGTCATCGTCGTGGAAGACGAGCGAATACTGTCTTCGATGGTCTTCTTCATTTTATCGAGATCCGCGCCCAGATTGCGCATGATCTGCACGGCCACTCCCTCCCCTTCACGGATGATCGCCAACAAGAGGTGCTCTGTCCCGATGTAGTCATGTCCCAATCGAATGGCTTCTTCCCGGCTCAGCCGGATCACTTCTTTTGCCCTATTCGAAAAATTACCTTCCATGATGTACGTCCAATCGTTACTGGTATGTCCATTCAACATCGCGGGTCGGAGATTTGTTCTCTCGATGCCCTGCCAAAATAGGACCGCACGGAGTGAAATCCGAAGCGGGCGCCAGGGAGATCACGAATTACCCTGTACCACACGACCTCTCCGCCAGAGACGGAGAGGTCGCAGAGGAGAACGCTGTTCGGTTGTGACGACTACTTCAGGAGGAGCATGGAACGCGTCAGCACGCGATCCCCCGTAGTAAGAGTCATGCGATAGGACCCCGAGGGAAGGAGTTCTCCGGCATCATTCCGACCATCCCATACGATCGTATGTGAGCCCGGATCCTGTACCCCCTGCACGAGCACGCGCACCAATCGCCCAAGCATATCGTGGATCTCGAGTCGCACCATCGCGGGTGCGGGCAGATCCAGGGTGTAGCGTATGGTGGTGGTTGGATTGAAGGGGTTGGGATAGTTCTGGTCGAGATGGACCGATGCCGGGGCCATAGGATCGATGTTGTTGGTGGAGCCGGTGGGTTCGAGCACAAGGAATGCAGTATACGGAGTCAGGACACTGTACTTGATACTGAGCGCCACCACCTGATCAACCAGCTCCTTTCTTTCTCCGACTTGGGAAATCAGGCGAAGGAGACTGGCGATCTTCTGAGCTCCCCAGTAACGGGCCACCATCAGATCCGTGGTATTGGTGTCGGAGAACATCACGTCCTGCACCACCGAGAAGGGGCTTCCTTCCACATCGCCGATCAGAGAGAGGGTATGCATACCGAATTTCTTGAACCGACCCACCGAAATGATCTGATCTCCGGACGACACCACGGGCAGAGGATCAGGATGGACATCGTAGGCGCCCAGTTGCCCGTACTCCATGGTGACATTGCGAAGCGTCGGCAGGATGAAATGACGATAGAGTTCCTTGAATCGCACGTACATACTGTCCGTGGATTCGATTGCCGTGAAGAAGCCATTGTTTCGGGTGGCCAGATTCTTCAACAGACTGTAATCCAGTTCTTCGCCCAATCCGACGGTATAGATGGAAACCTGACTCGTATTGAGGCGGGTGGCCGCATTGATGATGGAATCCGGTTGCGTGACTCCCCAGCTCGGCTGCCCGTCGGTGACAAATAACACAGAGGCTTCAGTTGAGCTGGTCCAGGTTTGCTTCAGAGCTTTCGTCAGTGCCGCATCGATGTTCGTCAATCCCATCGCCACGATTTTCGACACGAAGTCTCGTGCGGCATTCTTCTCTTCGGGTGTGGCCGCCACGAGGTCGGAGCGGAAGGAGACTACCCCCGTGCTAAAGGTGATGATGTTAAAATGATCCTTGTCCGTGAGCAGATCGACGAAGGAACGCAGCGCATCCTTAAGTTGGACGAGGCGATCGCCTTCCATACTCGACGACACATCCGCGACGAACACCATGTCCCGTCCTTTCGTCAGATCACCAGTCAAGGAATCCGGAGCGGTGGACCAGAGCACATAGAAGGGATCCTCGGTAGGTGCGGAGGGATCGCGGTAGGTGAGAGCGAGCATGTAGCGATGATCGCGATTCACAGTGCAGCGGATATGGAAGTCCCTGGAGAAGGACACATTCTCCACTCCGTACACCACGTCCCAGGCATTCGGACTCTTTTGCGTCACCACCACCGAAGCCGGAAACTGATCCACGCTCGTTTCGAGGGCGGGAAGTGCCAATTGACTCTGGATCGACACTTTCAGGGCCACGCGTTCGATGGGCGCCGAGGTGTAGTCCTTCATGTCCAACGGAAAGGTGTACTGCAGACTTTCCGAGAAATAGGCCAAGGGCTGCGAATACACGATCTCGATCCGTCTCACCGAGCGCGCATCGATGGGAAAGATGCGGAGCTGAAAGCGATTGTCCCCAAACTGTTCGAGCAAGGCGGGATCCTGGATTCCGCGCACGATTTCTTCGTAGCGCTGGACTGCTTCCTGACGCTTCTTGACGATGTAGGGGACGCGGAGTCCGTTAATCCAGAGATACAGTTCATTGACCTGGGCGCCGGTGGGAAGCTTGAAGACATAGAACCCCTCGAGACGCTGGTTCTGATCGTTGGCGAATTCCTGATCCACGTGGGTCACGGCCATCTGATCCTGGATGCGGACCTCGGCAGTGAGGGTTTTAATACGAAGATTGTAGATGGGACTCGAAGCCCAGTTCGGGATACGGGCATAGACCCGACCGATGGCCATCATGGACGTCGAACACAGCAGAAGAAGCAGGAGCGTGAGAAGAGAACGAAGCAGGTATTTCATGGCGATCTCTTGAAATGAACGTTCAGAGGAACACAGGACAGGACCGTCAGCGCAGGACTACCACCCGGCCGCTGAGCAGGGCGGTTCCGACATCCATCACATACAGGTAGGTTCCCGCAGGGCAGAGCTGACCCGCTTCGTCCCGACCATCCCAGGTCATCCGATAGCTGCCAGGCCCCGCGATCAGCACGTCAACTTCGCGCACGAGCACCCCTGCAGCACTGTAGATTCGCATCCGCAGCGGTCCATGATACGGCGCCGTCACTCGCAGGGAAAACGTGGTGGAGAGGAGAAATGGATTTGGTGCCGCAGGGTCGAGGGCAAACCCCGCCACCGCCGGCAGGGCGGTGCGTTCTTCCACACCGAGAACCGGCGGATCATCGTCGGAGAAACTGGTGAACAGGGTGATGACCCCGTAGAGCTTGCTCAGACGGACGATTTCGGCTTTGTATTCCTTGGCCTTCGATGAGGTCGCGGGCTCCGCGTTATAGAGCACGAATAGATAATCGATTTTTTGTTTCGCCCACAGTTTCGGCACGAAGGTCTTGTCCGGCACCCGATCAGTGGCCAGGTTCATCACGTACTGATAGGCCACCGGAGATCCGAAGGCCGTCCCGGAAAAGGTGACCGTGACCGGAGGTGTGGGTTCGTACTGGCCGGTGATGATGATCTGCTTCCCCTTGTACAAATTGGGCAGGCGGACGGGATAGACTTCCTTGATTTTATCCGAAGAAAAGGAGACGACGGGATTGGTGAGCACGGGATTGCGGATGGAATTGTAAAATTCGGTGATCCGCGATTCCACCTCCTCACTTTCGATAAACTCGGCCATACCCCCATTTTGAAGCGCCAACTGGGTGAGAAGATCTGCACTGGCCGAGGCCCCGATTCCAAACGTGAAAAGGTATACCTGACGGTTGATGGCCTGGACTTTCGATTGCACCGACGCAATGATGTCCTCCACTTTTATAATGCCAATATTCGCGGCTCCATCACTCAGGAGAATCACGATGTTGGCGTCGGCGGGATCCGAGGCATCGAACTGGGGAATCGCCCTCGCCAATCCTCCTTCCAAGTCGGTGGAGCCCGAGGCGCGGACCCCATCGATAAAGGTCAGAGCTTCGTCCCGTGCCACCACGGAATAGTCGCGCAGGGTGGGATGGAAGCTGGAAATCACATCGCTGAAGGTGACGATATTGAACCGATCTCCCGCGTTGAGATTGCGGATGATATACTTTGCGGCATCCCGGGCCTGATTGATGCGAACTCCACCCATCGAGCCCGAGACATCCATCACGAGAATGAAGTTCTTCTGAATGACAGCCGTGGTCGAAGGATCCGGCTCCACGACGAAGGCGAAATAGCCAAGTGAATCGGTATGCACCGTACTGTGGCCAAACATGCCCAACTGCGCGAGGGAGAGGGAGTAGTTGACCGCAATCGATTTGGTCAGCAGCGTTTTGTCGTTCGATCCCGAGATGGTGGCAACACCTCCGGAATTCGTGCTGCTTAGAGAAGGATGCGATGTGGAAGCGATGGTTCCAATGGTGCGTTCGGAGGTCAGGGTGAGCGAGAACGATGTTTCCAGATTCGTCGAGATCAGACTCGTCGGATAGTTTTCTCCTCCGGGATACAGAAAGGACACCGATCCAAACCGATAATCGAGAAATCGCACATAGGTCAGTTCCACCATGATGATTTCCCCCGGCGTCATCAGAGAATCCAACGGGAAATACATGGGGGACTTGCCGAGATACGCCATCAGCGGAGCCGGAAGCTTTCCTCCTCCCGATCCCGATCCCGAGGTGGTATCTCCGGAATACGAGGCGGTCCGCCACTCGGTATTGCCTCGCTTCCACCGAAGCGTGATGGGCGAAGCCCCTTCCGGCACAGGAAAGGCGAAGGTCAGCTTTCTCGGGAAGGAGGCTTGATTGCGAAAGGCCTGGGTGGTGGTGACCATGGCCACCTGGTTTTCGACGGACACACGAATGGAGGTGGATTCGAGCATGGCACAGGCACCCGAAGGAGAATCAAGGAGTCCGAGGCCATGGGCAAACGCGGTGGGAGACAGAATCGCCGCCAACAGGAGCAATCCCGCAATACGTGCTGGTGTCATCGCCTATCCTTCTGCAAAATGAACATGTGCTCCCGTATTCCCTATCCCGCGCCTTGACGCAGATAACCGGGGGCTTGTTGTGATTGAGAGAACTTACCATTCTCAATATCTGCAGTCAAGCACCAATCATTGGACTTGACATTCTTCGCCTTTTCCACATCGCCATTTCATGTGATCCTCGGTGTCTTCTGCCCCGCACCGACCTGGGCGTCCCTTCACTCGACGGAGATGGTTTCTCCGAACGCGAGTTCCCGGGCGACGAAGCCACGGGCGCGCACGCGTTCCACAAAGAGACCGGGATCGGCGGCGATGACGGGGAACGTGTTGTAATGGATGGGAATGGCCAGACGGGGACGAACGAATTCCACTGCCAGCGCCGCATCCTCGATTCCCATGGTGAAGTTGTCGCCGATGGGACACATCATCACGTCGATGGAGTCTCGTTCCCCGATAAGTTTCATGTCGAGAAAGAGCCCCGTATCCCCCGTGTGGTAGAGCGTTTTTCCGCCCATATGCACCACCACGCCCGCGGGATTGCCCATGTAGGTGCCATCGGGACTGGCGGACCCATGGTGCGCGATGGTAAACTTCAGTCGGCCGAAGGGGAAATTCCAGCTCCCTCCGATATGCATGTTGTGGGCGTTCGCTCCCTTGGAGGCCGCATAGTTGGCGAGTTCGTTCACCGCGATGAGGGTGGCGCCATTGCGTCTCGCAATTTCGATTCCATCGCCCAGATGGTCTCCATGCGCGTGGGTCAGAACTACGAAATCCGCTTTGACCTCATCGGCCCGCATCGGCGCGTTTGGATTGCCGGTCAGAAAGGGATCGATGATCACGGAACTGGTACCGTCGTTCAGAAGGAAGGCCGAATGGCTGAGATAGGTGAGCGTGAGCATGGGACCTCCGTAGATATCAGCGTGATGTACGTTGCGGATTGAGGGGAAGGGTGACCGCATTGATCAGGGTCCCTTCAGCATCGAGCACATGGAACAGAAGGGAGGCAGGATTGACCTGCATCCACACGACTCCCATGTTGGTGGCCGCAAATACCGTGTTGGCGGCGTAACGCACGTTCCGAGAGAGTCCCCCGCCACCGCTGACCACGTATTGCACTCCATTGACAGCGCTGAGAATCTGGATGTCGTGATCGTGTCCCGAAAGGTAGGCGTCCACCGCATGTTTTTCCAGGAGAGGCTTGAGATGACGGATCAGTCCCACGGTATTGCCATGCATCCCGTTGGAGTACATTGGATGGTGGCCCAGAACGAGGACGACGGTGCTCTGGTCGGCATCCAGCACGCTGTCCATCCAGGCCAATTGCCGGGCTCGCGCCTCGGCATCCGCCCCGATGAGGATCTGCGTATCGAGTCCCACCACGCGCACGGTCAGGGAAGGACTCCGTGAGAACACCGTGGTCCAATACCGCGCGGGCATGGTCCAACGTGTCGTCTCTCCGTTCGGCAAGGCGATACCGGAGTATGCCACCTGAGCATCGGGGTTCTTTCCGTAATCATGATTGCCCAGGGTCGCCCAGAACGGGATGGGAAGTTGATCCGAGGGATACACCGTTTCGAAGCGCGTGGACCAGAGAGGATCGATGGTCGATTCGACGCCCTGGGGATAAAAGTTGTCGCCTGTTCCGAGTACCGCTTCCGCTCCATCCTTGCGGTACTTGTCGATCATCACCCGTGCGACCTGCTTCTGTCCCTTCGAACCGGAGCCCCAATCTCCCAGCACGAAAAAGGCGAGCGTCGGAGAAGACAACCGGGCTTCGGGATCGAACGGGGGAACGGGACGGGCGTTTTCGATGGAGCTGGATTGGGCGAGGGCCATGGACCCAAGAAGAATCCCGCATACGAGCCAGCGGAGGGGAGACAGGGCGGTGTGCATGGAGGCCTGAGTGATGGTGAGGGAGAATGATAGCAATTCCTCACACAAGGGTCAAGGAGAAGAGAAGACCCCAACTTTTGTATCTTGCAAAAAACGAACCGCTACCCATGCCCCTCCCCTATCTCGTCTATTGTTTTGATGCCGACGACACGCTGCTCGACTATCCGAAGGCGGAGCGTGCGGCACTTTTCACGTGTATCGCGGAGCATGCTCCCAGTGTTGATCCGGAGCATTTTTATATCGCGTATCGCCGCCACAATGCCGCGCTCTGGGCTGCCTTCGAGAGAGGTGAGGTGGATCTGGCCACGCTGCGGTCGGAGCGGATTCTTCGGGTCCGTGAGGAATTACGTCTGTCCTACCTTTCCCCGGAGCATTTTGGAGAGCGATACCTGGATGAACTCAGTCGGCAGGCCTTTCTCTACGAAGGAGCGCGGGAGTTGGTAGAGGATCTTGCGCGGGAGCGTCCCGTGGCCATCGTGACCAACGGAATCGCCCGTGTGCAGCGAGCACGGCTCGAGACAAGCGGAATCATGGAGCATCTGGCTGCCCTCATCATTTCGGAAGAAGTGGGACGAGCCAAGCCCGATCCGGAAATTTTCGCGCCGCTCTTTGAGCGCTTGGAGTGCGAGCCCGATCAGGTGCTGTTCGTGGGTGACAGTATTTCGAGCGATATGGAGGCAGCCCGAAGGGCGGGGATGGATTTCTGCTGGTTCAACCCGTCGGGCGCCGCGGTACCCAACGGGTATGCTCCCGTGGCCGAGGTTGATGGGATTCCCGCACTTCGGCGTTGGATCTTCGCGAATGCGGCGGATGGGGATGGGGATGGGAGAGCGAGCTCGGTTTTTCTTTCCCGAAAAAACCCCTAGATTTCACATTCGTGATCGTGACGTCCTTTCGTGATTCGTGACGTCCTCACGATTCTTTACCGACACCAAACCCGAGATTTCCATGGCTTCCGAAGAACTCATTCGACAGTTGACTCTCGAGGCGATCCGCCAGTTGGGCCCGAACGCGGCTCCCCAGCATATCGAATCCGTCGTGCGGTCGGCCGCCGCGGCGGCTGAGGTCCAGGCCCCTCGCATGCCGGTCCCGACTTCGAGTAGTCGGGTGATGATCACGGCCTACGGGTACAACGAACCGGGCATCCTTGCGGCGATCACCCAGGTGCTGGCTCAGCATCGGTGCGACGTCCTGGACATGACGCAGAAGCTCCTGCAGGAGTTCTTCACCCTGATGATGTTGGTGGACCTGGGGAACAGTCCCTCGGAATTCACCGCACTCCAGCAGGATCTCGCAGCCCTGGGAGAACGGATCCGCATGCGCATTCTCGTCCAGCACGAGGATGTCTTCAACGCCATGCACCGTATCTGATCCCTTCCAGTGATCCATTCGGAAAACGCGCTTTAACACAGAACGAGCCTTCACGAAAGAAAACGAGGTCGGACCGTGCCATTTGAATTCGAAGAGATTCTCGATACCATTCGCATGACCGAGGCGGAGCATTTCGACATCCGTACGGTGACGTTGGGAATCAGTTTGCGGGATTGCCGGGATCGGGACATCAATGTCACCAAGAACAACATCTACGAAAAGATCTGTCGCGTAGGCGAGCATCATGTGCGGCACGCCCGCGAGGTGGAGCGCATGTACGGGATCTCGATCGCGAACAAGAGAATTTCGCTCACCCCGATCAGCATCGCCTGCGATGGATTCGAGGTGGACGACTATGTGGAGCTGGGCCGCACGATGGACCGTGCCGCCGACACGCTCGGCATCGATTTCATCGGGGGATTCGGTGCCCTGGTGCAGAAGGGGTGGACCCGTGGTGAGAAAAATCTGATCGATGCGATTCCCCGCACCCTGGCCGAGACGAATCATGTGGTCAGCAGCGTCAACGTGGCCTCGACCAAGGCCGGCATCAATATGGACGCACTCTACCGGATGTCGGAAGTGATCCTGGAATCGGCCCGGTTGTCGGCTGATCGGGACAGTATCGGCTGCGCGAAGCTCGTGGTGTTCTGCAACGTGCCCGAAGACAATCCCTTTGTAGCCGGGGCCTTTCACGGCGTCACCGAGCCTGAGGTGGTGCTGAACGTGGGTATCAGTGGTCCCGGCGTGGTGCTCCAGGCGGTCAAGGAGGCCGGAGCCTGCTCGATGGATCAGCTCGCCGAGGTGATCAAGAAGACGGCGTTCAAGATCACTCGCGCGGGAACGCTCATCGGTCAGAAGGTCGCACAGATGCACGGAGTCCCGTTCGGCATCGTCGATCTCTCGCTTGCGCCGACGCCCGCCATCGGCGACAGCATTGCCGACATTCTCGAGGCGATGGGTCTGGAGAGTGTGGGAGCCCCAGGCACCACGGCTGCTCTGGCGATGCTGAATGATGCGGTAAAGAAGGGAGGCCTGATGGCATCGAGTTTTGTCGGAGGAATGAGTGGCGCCTTCATCCCCGTGAGCGAAGATACCGCGATGGCCCGGGCCGCAGCGCAGGGGCACCTGAGTCTCGAGAAGCTGGAAGCCATGACCTGCGTGTGTTCGGTGGGACTGGACATGGTGGTAGTGCCGGGAGATACCAGTGTGGACGTGCTCGCCGGTATCATTGCCGACGAGTGTGCGATCGGATTGATCAACGACAAGACGACCGCCGTGCGCATCATTCCCGCCTACGGAAAGGGCGTGGGCCAGGAAGTGGACTGGGGAGGCCTGCTGGGCAAGGCCGAAGTGATGCCTGTACGCACCATCAGTCCTGCGGGCTTCGTACGCCGGGGAGGCCGCTTCCCCGCTCCCATGCGAAGTCTGACGAACTGATCGGAATCCACATCGCCGCTTCCCGATCTTCGGACCGCTCGCGATCCATCGGACCGATCTCAATCACCGTTCCCTGCCATTCAGGCCCTCCTCGCGAGGGCCTGTTTCGTTGCGGTATTCCGCACTCCATACCCCCCCTAAAAAAACGAGAGGCGGATTTCTCCGCCCCTTTTCGTCGTCTCCCTTTTCTGCCTGCCTGATTCCCCTCGCACCCCACGAGAGGTCCCCGTCACAGGCTCGAAGGCAATGTGTGGCTTTCCTCATTCCGAAGAGGATCATCGCATGATCCTTTTTGGTCTCCACGATGGATCGTATTTTGTGCTCCCTGTCCTTCGATGCCTCATGGTGTACGGTGCTTCATGTCGGCCATCACACTTTCCCGTGTTACAAAATCCTACGATTCCCGCCCCCCCGCGCTCAACGAGGTCACGCTCGATATCGAGGAAGGGAGCATCTACGGGATGCTGGGTCCCAATGGAGCAGGCAAGACCACGGCCATCCGCGTGATCAATGGGATCATTCCCCCCACCAGCGGAGATGTTCGGGTGTTGGGCATGTCGGTGTGCGACGAGGTGACACGCATTCATGCACTCACCGGAATGATGACCGAGAACGCGGCCACGTACGAGTCCATGACCGGCCTGGAAAACCTGCTCTTCTTCGGCGCGATGCATGGGATGACCTCGGATCGATGCGGCGCCCGCATTCGCTGGCTTCTCGAGTATCTGCGCCTCGACGACGCGCGACACCAGCGTGTGCGGACCTACAGCAGCGGTATGAAGAAGAAGCTCTCTCTCGCCATCGCGTTGCTGCACGAGCCACGGCTTCTGTACCTCGACGAACCCACAGCCGCCCTGGATCCCGAGGCCGCACAGGACGTGATGGCGTTGGTGTCGGATCTGAACCAACGTGAGGGGCTCACAGTGATCCTCTGTTCCCATCAATTGCGATATCTCGAAGGTGTCTGCACGCACTATGGGTTTTTGAGTACAGGCTGCCTGGTGGCCAATGGCACCTTCGAGGAACTCTGTCGGCGATGGGAATTCGGGGTCCGGTTCTTCGTGCGCACCGACGCTCCATCCCTGCCGGAGCCCTTCGTGAAGAGCGGAGACGGATGGACCTGTCCCCTCTCCTCCGATGCGGACGCAGCGTCCCTGCTCGCCGCTCTGGTAGCTTCGGGGGCACGGCTCTACGAAGCCCGGCTGGAGCGGCCCACACTGGAGGATGTGTACTTTCACATTCATGGCGGCACTGCATGATCCGCATCACGAGCAGGGTCGGAGGGCTCCAATGACACGCCCCATCTTCTCCCTTCGAGGTCTGTCGTTGACAGCAGGGCAGAAGGCCATCATTCGCAAGGATCTTCGCGAGATCCTCGTCAACAAGCAGATTCTGCTCCCCATCGTGTTGGTACCGGCCATCATGATGGTGCTCATGCCCACCATTCTCTTCATCGCCGCGCATTATGCGGATCTGGGAAATCCACGTGTGTTTCAGGACACCTTCAAAGCCCTGCCTTTTCTGCATCGGTATCCTCTCGTTTCGCAGAAAATCATCGTCATGGCTGTCACCTTCTACCTTCCCTTCCTTTTTTTACTCATTCCCATCATGGCAAGCAGCATGGTCGGGGCCGGATGCTTCATTTCGGAAAAGGAGCATAAAACGCTCGAAACCCTGCTTTCCTGTCCCCTCACGATCGATGGATTATTCCGCGCCAAAGTCTATGCCACCTTCGTGGCGTCCTACGGCATCACTCTCCTCACCTTCGTGTTGCTGACGGTGGTGGTCAATGTCGGAGGGTTCTGGTATTTCGGCACTCTGATCTTTCCCACTCCGGAATGGCTCATCACGGTCTTCTGGCTGTCGCCAGGAATATCTCTCTTTGGACTGATCATCATCGTGTTCATTTCGGCCACCTCCCGCAGCTTTCAGGAATCCCAACAAGTGGTGGGATTCGTGGTGGTGCCCTTTATCCTGACGCTCGTCGGGCAGGCCATCGGACTCTTTCTGGTCAACGCCATCGTGCTCGTGGTGGGCGGGGCCCTGATCCTGGCCCTCGATCTGGTGCTCTTTCGGATCGCGAAGCGGAAACTGACTCCTGACATCCTTTTGCGATAACAGCGAGAGAGAAGCGGACTGCGGGTGTTCGTCCTCTCCCGTTTCGTCGTTATATTCTTCCACCAACGTCCAACGGATTTCTTCGCCATGCCCTCTTTTCCTCAGGGTCGGCGTCGCGTCTTCGGACTCGTCGCGGGTCCCCTCCTCTTTCTGATTCTTCTGCTTCTCCCCACGCCGGACGGATTTCTCGCCCAGGCGCTCCGCATGGGCGTCTCCGTGCCATTGGCGCCTTCGGTCGCATGGTCCATGCACTGCGTAGGAGCCTTGGCCGTGCTGATGATTCTCTGGTGGATTACCGAAGCCGTCCCGATCCCCGTCACGGCCCTATTACCAGGCGTGTTGTTTCCCCTGTTCCACGTGCAGGGTTGGGTGAAGGGTGCTCTGGCAAGCTTCGATGCCAAGGCGGTATTCTCCAATTACGGCCATCCTATCATCTTCCTGTTTTTCGGGGGATTTCTGCTGGCGGCGGCGATGCAGAAGTGGAAGCTCGATCGGCGCCTGACCCTGGCGATTCTGAGTCAGGGCAATCTTGCGGACAACACACGGGCGGTTCTCTTCGGAATGATGGCGTTGACGGCCTTCCTGAGCATGTGGATCTCGAACACCGCGGCCACGGCCATGATGCTGCCGCTCGCGTTGGGGATCCTCTCTCAAACCGGGGCCACTCCGGGGAGGTCGTCGTTTGGGACGGCCTTGCTCCTGGGCTGTGCCTGGGCGGCCTCGATTGGCGGAGTGGGAACGATCATCGGAACTCCGCCCAATGGAATCTGTGTGGCGTTGCTGGAATCCTCGGGCCTGCGTTCGATCACCTTTCTCGAATGGATGGCATTCGGAGTTCCCTTCGTCATCATCATGCTGCCGGTGGCATGGGGCATTCTCCTCCTTTTGCATCCTCCGGAAACGACCTCGATCCCCGGAGGCAAGGCGTTGATGATGCGACAAAAGAAAGAACTCGGTCCCCTCACCCGAGAAGAGCGCCTGCTCCTGGCGATTTTTCTTCTGACCGCCCTGCTGTGGGTGTCGAGTCCCTTCTGGCCCGCCCTGCTGCCCGGAGCTCTGGCCTCGGGACTGACCTGGTTCGACGAGAACGTGATCATCATGTTTTCGGCCGTGCTTCTGTTTACCATTCCCGCCACCACCCAAGGGGAGCCATTACTCGAATGGTCCGACACGACCTTCGTGGATTGGGGGACTCTCCTGCTGTTCGGAGGTGGGATTGCGCTGTCCGACGGGATGTTCCGCACCGGGCTCGCATCGTGGATCGCCACTTCCGTCGTGTCTCTCACCGGGCATCCCTCGACGCTGGTGTTGTTGCTCGTGATCGTCCTTCTCATCGATTTCCTCACCGAAGTCACATCCAACACCGCAGTGACCACGATGATGATTCCCATCATCATTTCGATCGCAATGGGAACGGGTGCCAACCCCGTTCTTCTGAGCGTGGGTGCCGCAGTGGCCGCCTCGATGGCCTTCATGTTGCCGGTGGCCACTCCCCCCAATGCGCTCGTCTATGGCACGGGGTACGTTCCCATCCGCGCGATGGTGAGAGCGGGATTTTCGCTGGATATCGCGGGTTGGCTCCTGACGGTGGCCATCGTGTACGGATTCGCCCACCTCGCTCTCGGCATGTTTTGGTAGGATGTGGGAACTCGAACCGCCTGGATGGCATCGAACAGGGGCTAAGGGTATTTCGAGATGAGATCCCTTCACTTTCGAAGCGGATCCTCCAAAACCATAGGAAATTTTTTCATCACATTCTCTCGTTCAGTCAACTTCATGCAGGAATTTCACGACGGTTCAGATTCTCGATTGCAGGAGGCAGTGAGGGATAGGAAATTGCACGTGGTCATCAGAACACGATTCATTTCCACTTCCACCTGCCCATCATCCACAGATTCCAGCAATCGCGAACCATCCGACAGGCCTGCCATGACACCGACCACCCCCTACTACGAGTTCGCCCTTACGCCCCCTGGGCCCACGCCTTCGGCGGATTTGTCTACCTTTTCCGCCGCCTCGAGACCGGAGGGTATCCGTTTGACATGGATTGTTGCAGTGGACGAAGAAACCCAGGGCTTTGCCATTGAACGGCGGTCGGACCTTTCCAGCGCCTGGGAACTGATCAGTTTTGTGGAACGAGAAGGGGAGCCACAGACTCCGCATTCCTATACCTTTCTCGATTCCCAGGCAAAACGAGGGGATTTCCATTACCGTCTGCGTCAGATCGATCAGGAGGGAACGAAGGCCATTTCCACCGTCGTGCATGTCTCGGCAGGTCGGGGTCCGGCGCGATTCGCCCTTGGCAACAATTACCCCAATCCCTGCACGAGTTCGACAGCTTTGGCCTATGTCGTCCGCGAAGAAGCCCCCATCACCATCGTGGTCACCGATTCGATGGGACGAGATGTGATGACTCCCGTGGACAGCACCGTGGAACCAGGCACCTACACCCTCCATCTCGATCTGCATCAGATGCCTGCCGGGCTCTACTTCGTTCGTATGAAATCTCCTGATTTCGAGGACAGTCAATTGATCTTCAAGCGATGACCCTCATTCCATAGCCGGGAACTGTCGCGCTTCAGCGCCAGTGCCTCCCCGAGGTCTTCATGCCGTTTCGTCCACGAGACGGCATTTTTTTTTGATGAATGGAACGCGGATCAGGAGCCGGTTGTTTCCACAACGTACACATCACGCACATTTCGAAACCCCTCCGAGGGGGTCCCATCGCAGCCGCCCTGCGATCGAGTGTCGTCGTTCCGTTGACCTTCGCTCCGTATCGGTGATTCCACACCGCCGGTGTTGCGTCGTTCCAGTATCTCGCGCCCCTGGGGCAGAGATTCGTCGAGCAGACGCGTGCTACGAGGTGGGGACGCATCGAAAACATCGACACACGCTCACGATCCCTCCGACCCATCACCTTTTTCAGAAAGGAGTCCTGCATATGCCTTGGTACAAGAAAGGTATTGCCGTTCTGTGCGGTTTACTCTTTCTCTCGGCCTCCGCGCTTGCTCAGAATGCCCTCCCGGTTCCCAAATTCACGCCGCCCGATGTGGCGCAATTTGGGTTGGAAGCATTTTACGCGGATCTGGCCCTGGTGGAAACCTCGTGTTCCACCGTTGAAGAGATGCACGCCATGTGGAGAGAGCTCACCGAACGGGGAGCCCTCATATCGATTATCGCCTCACCGCGAAAAATGCTTGCCTGGGTCCCGCAGAATGCGCTCGCCCAGGTACGCGCCGCCACCCTTCCATCCGCCCGGGGCACGGTGGGAGTCCTGAGTGTCTCCTACACGCCCGAGCAGGTGCGTTCTCTTCGGAAAACCGTCCGACTCGATGACGAGGCGATGGCCGAAGCGGAAGACGCCATCGAGGCCTTCCTGATTCATGCGAAAACGCCACGCACCGAGGAAGAGCTGGCACGGATTCGCGAGCAGGAACAGAAGATCGCGCTTCTGGAGGAGACCATGCCTCATCGCGAATGCGTCACGACCTACGTCCTGCCCACGTCCCATTCCTCCTTCCTGACGGGACGGGAGGAGCGCGTGTCCCTGCTCGGTGGACCTGGCGCCCAGACCCTCCGCGCGACGCGGATGTCGGGAATCATCGTCAACAGCAGTTTCTTCATGGAGAGCGCCACTGGAACCGGCTCCTGGAACTGGGCCGATTCGGTGTACAACAATTACCGCATCCTGTATGCGGGAGCCATGAATTTTTGGACGGCCCTCGCCTCCAAATACGGTGTGACGGCCACTTCCCTCTGGCTCCTGTACTCTCCGAGCAATTCGAATTCCCGCGTCACGGGAGAACCGGTGACGGTTGGGGAAGACACCTTCATTCCGCAGATCGTCAATCGCTTCACCTCCACCGCCTCGCCCGATTGGTCGGGAGTGGGCGCAGGCGCCAAGCGCTCCTGGGTCCTCAACAATGAACGCCGCTCCCTGTTTCTGGCGCAGGAGTCCATTCTCGGGTTCATCGCCTTCAAACCCTCGGGCGACGAAGGGATCTGGCCCCATGCCGTGCCCCTGACCTGGAACAACGGGGACATCGAGGGAACCTATTTCACGATGGACACTCAGTACTGGCAGGCGGAATTGACACCCGCCAATGCGCCGCTGCGGAATGTGATCGCGCACGAGATCGGGCACCTGTTTGGCGCCCCCGATGAGTACGCGGCCGATGCGGGCTGTTTCAACTGGACCTATCGTGGCATCGGCAACATCAACTGTCAACAGCCTCAACCCGCGATCGACCGTCCCGGTCGCACGATGCGAGGCTTCGATGGAATGATGAAGGGAAATTACATTTCGGGGAACAGTGTCGCCACGCCCATTCACATCGGATTGCGCACCGCGCCCAGTCCCCTCAGCCTGGTACGGACACGCTGTTTCTCCACGGTACCCGCGGGAATCACCATGTTTGTCTCCAATTGTGACGGTGGGGAGCGATCCTATAGCTCGACCATCTGTCTGCCCGTGGATTTCGACTATTGTCTGAATGTGCGCGTGCCCGCCACCGCCTTCATCGCGAGCGAGGGAAAGACGGGATACTTCGATCATTGGGAAATCAAGCGGGCCGATGGCACCACCACCACGAATTCCTATACCGGACTCGAACTCAAGAGCAATGAGTACGGTTCGACCCGGGCAAATCCTGTGGTGGACATCATCGCACATTTCACGACCACGCCTCCCGATATCTTTACCGCGAACTCCACCCTGACGGCCTGGTTGGCTCCCTCCGACGGGAGTGCCAATCCGGGCAAGGGCATCGCCCTCAAATGGCGCAACAAGTACGACATGACCAAGGCCGAGACCCGCGTGGAATATGAGAGGAGTCCCGGTGTCTGGACCGAACTATCGGGATCGAACTACCGATTCGCCGCCAATGCCGTCCCGGTGAATAACTGGACAGGTGTGCTGATCGTCAACGTCCCGAACGGCAGCGGAGGCACCACCCCGCTCGCGGCCAACACGCTGTACCGTTTCCGCATCGTGGGCTACTTCGCCACGACGCGGGGCACGGTTTCCAACACGGCGGAGATTCGACTGCGCCCGGCCTCGCCGGCAGATTCGGCGTACTGTTACGACGCCACCGAGCCGAATTCCGAATCGACGCCCCGTCTGCTCACCAGTTCCGGACCCGGCACGGCGTCCCAGACCCTGCACGCGGCCTGTCCCATCGCCGGCATCACCGGAGAATTCACCTGGAACACCCCCAAGCGGGATTTCTACCGCATCACCACGATCGGACTGTCCAACTCCATCACCTTCGGAGAGCAGCTGTACATAAAGGTGAAGACCAAGCCGGGCTCCAACTTCAAACCCCAGGTACGCGCCAAGCGGGCCGGAGGGAGCACGTACATCAACGGTCACTATAACGACGACGACTCCACCTACACGGTGCGAATCAGTTCCGACGGAGAATACGTGATCAGCGTGGAGCCTCAGATCAGCACGTATATCAGCTACGATCTGGTGGATCGCACGGGCGGGCATTTCGGATTCGCCGAATACACACTCACCGTCTCGCGGGCGAGCATCGGCATCGGTCCGGTCACCTTCTGTCCCACCTGTGTCCGACTGGATCTGGCCCGGCCCGCACCGGGGCATTTTTCCGCGAAGCCCCCCTACGCGCTGTTCAATGTCGGGATGAATCCCGATCCTCCCTTCAACTTCGATCTGCTCTTCCGTCCCGATCCGGGCTTCGAATTCGAGAAGTTCGGCGGAGATTTCGGAGACAAGACTGATAATCCACTGCGTCTCGCCTTCGACAAGAATTCACGGCCGGGGATGTACCAACTCTCTCCCTTCGTGCGTCCCATCGATCCCAAGAACGCGGAACTGGTGCTGGTGTATCCGGACGGTCCCGCAGGTCCTGTGGAGCGTCGCATCACCCGTCCCATCGGCACCATGGAATCGGCGGTGGCGAACGTGCCCTCCGGGTTCGTGTTCGTCGGATGGGGTGGTGACACCACATCCATCACCAATCCCCTTCCGGTGCGGATGTGGAAGAGCAAGCGTCTGATCGCGCATTGGAGAAAGATCCCCTGTCAGGGTGGCCAGGTCGTGCCCTGGAGGCATCAGCTGGTGTTTATGAACGCCCGTCAGAATACGATCGACATGACCTACGGCATGGAAGCGGGCGCGAGCGACAGTCTCGAAGCCGGGCAGACCGGGTTGCCGCCCATCCCGCCGGTAGGGGCCTATGATGTACGCTTCATCAACATTCCGGCGTCCCAGGGCAGCCTCATCGATCTGCGGGCCTTGACAGAAACGAGGGTATATCAAGGAAGGGTGCAGACCGGCACCAGCACCGCTCCGGTGCGGATGACCTGGCCCACCCCGCCCACCACACCCGACGCCACCTTTACGCTGAAGGTGCAGGGCGATCCCACGCCGATCGATATGAAAACCACGAACGAATATGTCTTTGCCCTCGACGGCGTGTACGTCTTTACGATCGAGGTCAAGGTCAAGTCCTGTCCTCCTCCCACCAAGGAGAGCGACATCACCATCACGACGACCAATATCGACACACGGGATTATCCCTGCATCAACATCGAGGTATTGGTTCGGGATCGGAAGTCCGGCGAGCCGGTGCCTCTGTATGATCCCATGAAGCTCAAGGTGTTCGAAGCCGATGCCGCCGGTGGGCTCCTGCCCGCACAGCTCACGCGGGTTTTCCAGCGTGATTCGGTGATCGTGTTCCGTCTGTGCGGAGACGGTCCCGACAAGCCCAAGCGTCCCGTGCGCATCATTCCCGACAATCAGGATCCCGATGTCAAGGACGACACGACGAGCGTGGATGTGACCGTGCCTCTGCCCGATGGCAATGGAACGATCACGAGGATGACCTATCAGTGGTCGGGTGACTGGGAGATGGTATCCCTGCCTCTCGACGTGGCCAATCCCACGGTGGCATCCCTGTTCACCGATCCCGCGACGCGGTTGTTCGAATTCCCACCGACCACCGGTGTGTACACCGGGGCCTCGTCGATGCAGTTCGGTAAGGGATACTGGCTCAAGACCACCACGCCAGCCACCACCTTCCAGGGGTATGAGAAGAATCTCTTCGTCTGGTCGGGCCTGTCGGGTGTGGGAGAGCCGTATGGATATGGATGGAATCTGATCGGGGCGCTGAGCCGTTCCGTGCCGGTCACCAGTCTCGAGCAGTCTCCTCCGGGTTCCGTGCTCGCGGTGTTCGGGTGGAATCCATCCCTCGGATATGTGGTGCCCACCACCTTCGAACCCACGCGAGGGTATTGGGTCCGCACCAAACCTGGCACCAGTCTCACCCTGCGTTTCGCCAAGCCGGGTTCCGACGATGGCATCGCCTATTCTCGCGTGCTGGCCGGTGTGCCTGCCGCAGGATTGTTGACGATCACCTCGTCCTCTGGTGCGGAGCGTACGCTTCTGCTCTCGACGCGCGCACTCACGGCGGACGAAGCGGATCTTCTGCAACTGCCGCAACGTCCACCCGATGGCGCCGAGGATGTCCGTACGCTTGCGGGTACCCGTGTGCTCGAACCCGGAGTGAACGACATCCTCCTCCAAACCGCAGACCTCGCCACGCTCTCGCTCTATGCACCGAATGCCGATGTACGCATGCAGGTACTCGCCGAGGACGGGAGCGCGTTGGGTGACCTGCGCTCGGGCACCGAAGGTGGCGTCACCGTGCCGGTCACGGGACGTCGCATCCTGCGTGTCACAATGCAGGCGGCCATCACACCGGTGGCCTCAGGTTTCACGCTCGCGCAAAACTATCCGAATCCATTCTCCGCCATGCGGGGCACGGTAATTCCCGTGCAGTGGCAGGCCGGTGTGCCAGTTCGCATGAGCATCTACGATGCCCTCGGTCGGGTGGTGCGCGTGCTGGTGCAGGAATCTCCCGCGCAGGCCAGTGCCGCCGTGGAATGGGATGGACGGGATGATCGCGGACTCCCGGTGGGAGCCGGCGTGTATCTGTGTCGGGTCGAACAGGCCGGACAGTCCCGCAGCATTCGTCTTACCGTGGTGAAATAAGGAGGAGCCCATGAAAACGATTCTTTCTCTCATCGTCATCGTTTTTGTCGCGGCCCTCGCTCCCGCCCTTCGGGCTCAGGAGTACCGCGGCATCAACTTCCACGTCACCGTCTCCAATGAAAAGGGACGGGTGCAGAATCTGGTCGCCGGGGTTCGCGAAGGCGCCTCCTCGGGGCTCGATCCCATGATGGAGGAAGCCGAGCTTCCTCCGCTTCCCCCGGCGGAAATCTTCGATGCCCGCCTGATGAGTACGCCCGGTGCGTCCCAGCTCGGCCTGGGATCCTGGCGGGACTTCCGTCCCATCGGCACCGGCACCACCTTCACCTACACCTTCACGATTGCGTATCAGGCGGGCGAAGGTGCCTCGGGAGTCCTGATCCACTGGGGCCTGCCGCTCAACGGGCGCGTTACGAAGGTGCTGGTGGACGGAGAGGACAAGTCCGGCGTTGCCGAGGTGCGTTCCTCCTTCACCTCGGGGCAGGTGATCCTCACGCTCACCTTCGACTACCGTCCACTCTCCTTCCGCGCCGATCCGACCTCGGTGGCCCTCACCGGTCGGAACACCGATCCCCAGTTGCCCACGAGTACCTTCGACATCATCCCCGAAGGTGATGCCCAGGCCGCATGGACCCTGGCGGGCGTGGAGGAATGGTTGACGGTGACTCCCGCATCGGGAGAGGGTCGTCAGACCATCTCGGTCAGTCTCAACCGTCACACGATGCCTGCGGGTACCTACCAGACGAATCTTCGGTTTCGTTCGGAAGTGTATCCCGCCAGCCTCGACGTGCCGGTGAATCTCACGATGGTGGTGGGCACCGACGCAGTGCCACCCGCGCCCACGGTGTTCGTCACCAATCATCCGAATCCGTTTCGGGATGGCACCACTCTGATGGTGACCCTCAGCGAAGCGGCGGTGCGCGATCCCGGCCTCCGCATGGAGGTGCGGGACATCCTTGGGCGCGTGGTGTCGGATCTGAGCTCTCGTCTGAACCGGGAAGCGGGTACCCAGCGACTCGACTTCCTCGGCACCGGATTGACGCCCGGACTCTACACCTGCACGGTGGAAGGAGGCGCGGCACGCAGTGTCCGCACCCTGCTCCTCGTGAAATAACTTCTCCCTCGCGGTCGGCGTCCTTCCCGGGACGCCGACCGCAGGTTTTTTCACCCTTTCTTCCGCAGACATGAAGATTGGAGGTCCCATGCGGATTCTGTTCCTGCTTCTTTTCACAGCCCTTCCCACCTTTGCCCAACTGCCGGATCCCCACCAGTCGGTTCTCTCCCTGAATGGGACCTCGTATCTGTCCGTCCCCTACAGCACCGGCCTCAATTACGATGTGATGATGTCGCAGGCCATAAGCATCGACGCCTGGGTGAAACCATCCGTGCTCGGTACCTACATGACCATTGTCGGCAACGATTTCGTGAACGGGTACTGGCTGGGCATCACCCCCACGGGAAAGATCCGCTTCTACCCGAAAGGAAGCACCCTGTACGAGAGTACGGGTTCGATCGCCGTCAACACCTGGTCCCATGTCGGCGTGTCGGTGAACGCCGCCAAGGGCACCATCCAGTTCTTCATCAACGGGGTGTTGAACAATACCATCAGCGTGACGCGCTTCACGCTAGGGATGTCGTCCTCCGACCTGCGCATCGGCGCGGACCGCACGGGCACTGCGGCCGATTATTTCTGGAGAGGAGAATTGGACGAGGTGAGGATCTGGAAATACGATATGGATTTCGGTTCCGCGCTCGGACTGCTGTACCGCGTGCCGCAGGGCGTGATCAACGGGCTTCACGGACGTTTTCTGGCCGGATCCTGGCAGCTCAACGGAGACGGAGGAGACGTTTCGGGCACTCACGTGGGCTCTCCCGTGGGGAGTCCCACCTATCTTTCCGCTCCCCTTCCACCCCATTACCCGCGCATCTGCGGCGTGTTTTCCAACGGCCCCAACAGCTCGGATCTCTTTTCCTTTTCATCGCCCTCCCTCAATCTCATTCAGAACTACACCATCGAACTATGGGTGAATCCCTCCGCCACGGGAGGCGACCCCAATCTTCAGACCCTCGTCTCGAAGGGCCAGCTCGCCAATGCGCAGTGGACCTATTGGCTGGGCATCAACAAATCCAACGGACGGGTGCGGTTTGTCGGGAACGGAGACGCCGCGAGTTTTCTTGAAAGCTCCAGCACTCTCCCCACCGGACAGTGGAGTCATGTCGCCGCCCGCTGTCAATCGACGGGATCGAATCTCACCCTCGACATTTTCATCAACGGAGTGTCCGCCGGTCAACGCACTGTGGCACTCGGGGGATCCTCGAATCAGCTTCCGATGCAGGTGGGCCTGTCCCAGGCCGGAGCCACGGCGGGCAACGTGTATGGATTTGCGGGTAAGATCGACGAACTCCGCCTATGGAACACGGCGCGCAGTCTTGCGCAGATTCAGGACAACATGCGTTTGGAATGGAGTGGTTGGAGTCCCGGTCTGGTGGCGCTCTACCATTTCAACGGAGACCTGTATGACGGATCGAGCAACAACAACCACGGCACCTCCACGCTGACATCCAATTCCTCGATCTACTTCACCGATGCCACCGATCTGCCTCCGGCGCCCACGATCGTAGTCACCGCGCCGAACGGGGGAGAGAACTGGAGGATCGGCACGATGAACACGATACGCTGGAATGCGTCGGGCTTGTTCACTGTGATCGTGGAGTTGTCCCGCGACGGCGGTGCATCCTTCACGCCTCTCACCCCCACCCCGCTGGCGGCCTCGGCCGGACAATTCGTGTGGACGACCACCGATCCCACGACCACGAATGCCCTGGTGCGAGTCACCACACCCACGCTCACCACGGTGTTCGATGTGAGCAATGCCGTCTTCTCGATTTCCGAGCCCCCTCCCCATCTGGTGGCGGTACCCGAGGCCCTGCAGTTTTCCGCGATGGCAAACGGCGATCCTCCCCTGCCCCGCCCCGTGCGACTGACGAATACCGGAGGTGGCACCTTGCAGTGGAGCGCCACGGTGCAGAACGGCCCGTGGATGATCACCACGCCCTCCTCCGGTGCGGGGAATGTGGATTCCCTGTATGTTCAGATCACGCGGACCGACCTCACTCCGGGCACGTATCAGGGGCGCGTGGTACTGGGCGGTAACGCCGACAATCCGGGTGTACAGATCCCGGTGACGTATACGGTGCTGCGTCCCCCCTGCATCGCATTCTCGCGGGACACGGTGATCTTTCTGGCCACGCAGGGCATGACTCCGGCTCCGCAGTTCGTCACGATCCGTAATGGCTGCGACAGTCTGCTGTTCTGGACCGCCTCAGCTCGCGATGCCTGGGTATCGGTGTCCCCGCCCTCCGGTGTACAGGGGGATCGGCTCCGTCTCGCGGTGACCACTACCGGCTTCGCCGTGGGGGACTATGAATCCCTTGTTGAAGTGTCGGGCAATGCCAGCAACAGTCCCCGCCTCCTCGTCGTGATCCTGAAGGTGCTGAGCACGCCGATGTACACGCTGTCGGGTACGGTGCGGGACGGCGGCATTGGAGTTCCCGGTGTGACGATGACCGTCACGGGCACACTGGACCTCAGCGTGGAGACTGGTCCCGACGGCTCGTATTCGGTTGGAGTGATGGCCGGCGATTACACACTGACGCCATCGAGTCCCTTTTACACCTTCACGCCCACCTCGCGCGCGGCGACAGGAGTGAACGGGAATCGCACCGGACTGGATTTCGACGGTCGCATTCAGCGTGGAACGGCCTTCTTCCGTGTTAAGGAAGGTTGGAATCTCCTCTCGCTTCCGGTGCGGCCCACCGATCCCCGCCTTGCCGCAGTGTTTCCGACGGCGCTCTCTCCGGCCTATGCGTATCATCCGGATTCCGGGTATGTCGTCCGCACGATGTTGGAGCCCGGCAGAGGGTACTGGATCAAGTTCCCGGCCCCCGACAGCATGGCGGTGACGGGAGAGTATCTCGCGTCGGTGACCTTACTCGCCGCGGGACGAAATGGCGGATGGAATCTGATCGGCGGTCCCAGCGGGCCGGCACTGCTCTCCCGCGCCACGGAGGTTCCTGAATCTTCGATCGTGGCGGTGTACGGATACGATCCCGAGACCGGGTATGCGATTCCGGGAGACGGATCGGTGCGGCCGGGGCACGGGTACTTTCTGCGGGTGCGTCGCGACGCCCAGGTGGGGCTGTTCGCCGCCACGCTGGCGCGGGTTTCTACCCTTATCTCTGAGCGGCCTTCCATACTCCTGCGCGCCGAGAGTGCACGCTGAGAGACGACAGGTTGAATTTCTTCCATCCCTGATCCTCGAATGCAGACACGAGGTACGAGAGCCCCGCTTCGGCGGGGCTTCTCGTCTCGGCGGTGGTTGTCTGCCCACGTGCGGCTTCCTATCTTCTTCGCGTATTATCACGGCACGGGAATCATGAAAAAGCCTCTTATCAAGCGGGATGAACTGCGCGAGATCATCGAATCTGCGGGGATCGTCCGCACCGAGGATCCGACTCTGGATCTCGACTTCAAGGATTTAATGCGCTTTCGCATCAGCAATATTTTGCTGGTGTCCTCACGCTACGATTTCTACACGCTCGTCGATGACGGCCAGCTCACCGAAGCAATTTTCAGCGAGTATGTGGATCTGAACCTGCACTACGCTCCGCACATCACCCGGGTGTATTCCGGAGAGTCGGCACTCGAGCTCATTCAGGATCAGACCTTCGATCTCGTCATCACGATGTCGCGTCTGGGCAACATGGATCTGAAGTTCTTCTGTTCGGCGGTCAAGCGCATCGATCCGGATCTTCCCCTGGTCTTGCTCGCCTACCAGAGTCGGGAATTGCAGATCCTGCTGGATCGCGGCAGTTTGTCGATGTTCGATCGGGTGTTCATCTGGTCGGGTGATCGGAAACTCTTTCTGGCCGTGATCAAGATTTTCGAGGACATCAAAAACGCGCCCGTCGATTGTGCGCAGTTCGGGGTGCGCGCCATCATTCTGGTGGAGGATTCCCCGCAATTCTACTCCTCATATCTCCCCCTGATTTACACCGAGCTGATCAAACAGGGGCAGGCACTGCTGGAGGAAGGCAAGAATTTTTCGGACAAGATGCTCCGCCAGCGGGCTCGCCCGAAGATTCTGCACGCCACCAGTTACGAGGACGCCAAGCGCTTCTACCGGCATTACAAGGAATGCCTGCTGGGAGTGATTACCGATCTCAGTTTCCTGCAGGATGGAGTGGAGACCGAGCGGGCAGGATTGGATTTCATTCGGGAACTACGCGAAGACTCCATCGACCTCCCCATTCTCGTGCAGACCTCTCAGCCGGAGTGGGAAGATCGGATTCGATCCTATCATGTGAGTTTCGTGGACAAGGGTTCCCGCAGTCTCCTTCAGGATGTCCGCGCCTTCATGATGGACAATTTCGGATTCGGGGACTTCGTCTTTCACACGCCCGACGGCGTGGAGGTGGATCGGGCTTCGAATTTACGCGAGCTGCAGCAGAAGCTGCGGACCGTTCCCGAGGAGAGCCTTCTGTATCATGCCTCGCGGGATCAGTTTTCGAACTGGCTGATGGCGAGAACCCGCTTTCGACTCGCCAATCAAATCAAGCCCGTGAAGATCGATCGATTTACGTCCACCGAGGAATTGCGGGCCTACATCATTCGCACGATTGATCAGTTCATGGGGCAGGACAGTCGCGGCATCATCACGGATTTTTCTCCGGAAGTGCTCGACGAGCATTTTACCTTTCTCCGCATCGGCACAGGGTCGATGGGCGGCAAGGCGAGGGGACTGGCCTTCATCGACACAATTCTGAAAACCTATCTCCAGCCGGAATACATCCCCGAGGTTCGGGTGACGATTCCCCGCACCATCGTGCTCTGCACCGAGGTGTTCGCCGAGTTCGTCGCGACAAACGACCTGTTCGATTTTGTGCTCGAGGGTCCGTCGGACGCGCACATTGTCGAGCGCTTCCTGGCTGCGCCCTTTCCTGAAAGCTACATGGAGAATCTGCGGGCCATCGTCGCAGCCGACCCGATTCCCTTGGCCATCCGCTCCTCCAGTTTACTCGAGGACACGCTCTATCAGCCGTTCGCGGGGATTTACGCCACCATCATGTTGCCCAACTGCCATCCCGACGTCGAGGTCCGCCTTCAGCACCTGATGCAGGCCGTGCGGTATGTCTATGCCTCCACCTACTTCCATGGCGCGCGTAATTACATCGAGGCCACGGGGCATCGTCTGGAGGAAGAGCAGATGGCCATCATCATTCAGCAGGCTGCGGGGCAAAAGCACGATCAGCATTTCTACCCGCATTACAGCGGGGTGGCCAGATCCCACAACTATTATCCATTCGCATCGGCCAGACCGAGCGACGGAGTGGTGGACATGGCTCTCGGTCTCGGGAAGACGATCGTCGACGGAGGAGTGTGTTTACAATTCTGTCCCGCTGTTCCCAGCGTTCTCCCGCAATTCCCGGATCGCAAGTCCTTCTTCTCCAACAGCCAGCATTCCTTTTACGCAATCGATCTCCATGGAGATTACGAAGAGAGCATGCCGTCGGAGGACCAGTATCTGCGTCAGCTCGAGATCAAGGATGCCGAGAAGCATGGCACTCTGCAGTATCTGGCCTCCACCTACAGCAGCGAAAACGACGCGCTGTACGAAGGAGTGTTTCGTGAGGGACCGCGCATTCTGAATTTCGCGCCGATCCTCCAGAGCGAGGTCCTGCCCCTGGCCCGGGTGCTGCGTCTGCTCATGCAGCTCTGTGAAACTGCGATGAACTGTCCCGTGGAAATCGAGTTCGCCGGCGTCATCCACGACGGAGGGACGGTGACCAGCGATTTCAGCTTTCTGCAGGTTCGCCCCATGGTCAAGGAAGAAGGCAGTTTCGAGATCGACATGGATGCCATCCCCAAGGAGCACATTCTGCTTCAGAGCGAGAGCGTGTTAGGCAATGGGGTGTATCGCCTGCATGATATCGTGTACATGAAGCCCGAGGCCTTCGATCCGGCGCGCACGACGATCATGGCCGAGGAGGTGGACCGCATCAACAAAACGCTTCGTTCGTTGAATCGTCCCTACCTGCTGATCGGCCCCGGTCGCTGGGGCTCTTCCGATCCCTGGCTCGGGATTCCCGTGAAATTTCCCAGCATCAGCGGAGCTCACGCCATCGTCGAAACCTCTCTGCCGAACATGCTCCCCGATCCCAGTCAGGGCTCACATTTTTTCCAGAACCTCACATCCTTTCGCATCGCATATTTCACGACCCGGCATTATCGAAGCGCCGACGCCATCGACTGGACCTGGCTGCAGCAGCAGTGCATCGAGCAGGAATTGGTGTATACCCGCCATGTGCATTGCACGGAACTGGTGGAAATCCGCGTCGATGGTCGCACCGGGCGCGGCATCGTGCTGAAGCAGCCGGCGGATGGGATGGACGGAAAAGAGTAAAGAGACAAGAGTGAAGAGTATTATCCCTTTACCCTTTACCCTTTACCCTTTACTCATATCCTTCTCAGGCCACCCCCACTTCCCCATCTAGATACACATCCTGAATGGCATTCAGCAACGCGGCGCCTTCGGCCATGGGGCGCTGGAAGGCCTTGCGGCCCGAGATGAGGCCCTGGCCACCGGCGCGCTTGTTGATGACGGCGGTTTTCACGGCTTCGGCCAGATCGGTGGCGCCGGAGGACGCGCCGCCGCTGTTGATGAGGCCCGCGCGGCCCATGTAGCAGTTGACCACCTGATAGCGGGTCAGGTCGATGGGATGCTCGGTGGTGAGCTTGTCGTATACCAGTTTGCTGGTCTTGCCAAACTTCACCGCATTGTACCCGCCATTGTTCTCGGGCAGTTTCTGCTTGATGATATCCGCCTGGATGGTGACGCCGAGGTGATTGGCCTGTCCGGTGAGATCGGCGGCAAGATGGTAATCCTTGTCCATAGAAAACGCATTGTTGCGCAGGTAGCACCAAAGTATCGTCACCAGGCCGAGTTCGTGCGCATACTCGAAGGCCTCGGAGATTTCGATGATCTGGCGGGACGCGTCTTCCGATCCGAAATAGATCGTGGCGCCGATCGCCGCCGCGCCCATGTCGTAGGCCTGATCCACGCTGCCGAAAAGAATCTGCTCATACTTGTTGGGGTAGGTCAGCAGCTCGTTGTGATTGATCTTCACGATGAAGGGGATGTGATGGGCGTACTTGCGGGCCACCGATCCCAGCACGCCGAGCGTGGAGGCCACGGCGTTGCAGCCGCCCTCGATGGCGAGCTTGACGATGTTCTCGGGATCGAAGTAGATGGGATTCGGGGCAAAGGACGCGCCGGCGGAATGCTCGATACCCTGATCCACCGGGAGGATGGACATGTAGCCGGTATGGGCCAGGCGTCCGTGCCCGTAGATGCGCTGCATGTTGACAAGAACCCGGGGATTGCGATCGGAGTCCTTCCAGATGCGATCGACAAAATCCGGACCTGGAAGATGGATGCTTTCCTTGGGCACTCCGACACAGGTGTGATGAAGGAGGGAATCGGCCTCTGCGCCGAGGAGTTCGCGAATATTGATCGACATGGGATCTCCTGACTGGTGAAAGAATATGGGAATATACGAAGACGGGAGGGGATTGGAGATTGCATGACGGGATAGGAAATTGGAGATTGGAAATTGGAGATTGGAGATTGTGCAAGGTCCGGATCGCGCAGAGAAGGCCAGCGTGTCGACACTATCACGTTCCATCGCCAATGTCCAATCTGCAATGCAACCAATTCTCTCCCCTGCTGTCCAACCTCCATTCCCCATCATCTAACGTCGTTTTCATGACACGGTTCCTCCTTCCCTTCCTTCTCCTGATGTTCCTGTACAGCCTTTCAGCTCCGGGACAGTCGCTCTACTTTCCGCCTCTCGTGGGATCGACCTGGGAGAGCAGGACTCCCGCATCGCTCGGCTGGGATGAAAGCAAAATTCCGCCCCTGATCGAGTTTCTCCGGGGGACCAACACCAAGGCCTTCCTCGTGCTCAAGGATGGACGCATCGTGATCGAGCAGTACTTCGATGCCTTCACGAAGGACAGTCTCTGGTACTGGGCATCGGCAGGAAAATCCCTCACCGCCGTGCTGGTGGGGCTCGCCCGCCAGGAAGGCCTGCTCTCGCTCGACGATCGCTCGTCCCTGACGCTGGGACGGGGCTGGACGAGTCTGCCGGCAGCGCGGGAGGATCGGATCACCGTATGGCATCACCTGACGATGACCACGGGACTCGACGACGGAGCCGGGGACCCCGATTGCACCCTGCCCTCCTGCCTTGTGTTCAAAGCCGATCCAGGCACGCGCTGGGCCTATCATAACGCGCCCTACACTCTTCTCGACGGAGTGATTGAGGGCGCCACGAAGATGACGCTGAACCAGTGGTACCAGACCCGACTGCGGAATCGTATCGGGATGAACGGGCTCTATGTGAAGTCCGGCTCCTACAATAACCTCCTCGTCACCGCGCCGAGATCCATGGCGCGCTTCGGACTCCTCATCCTCAACCGAGGCACCTGGGACGGCACCCCCATCCTCACCGACACCGCCTATTTCCGTGCGATGACCATGCCGTCCCAAACGCTCAATGCCTCCTACGGCTTTCTGTGGTGGCTCAATGGATATGCCACCCACATGATGCCTCAAACCCAGTGGGTGTTTCAGGGACCCCTCAGTCCCGATGCCCCCGCCGACGCCATCATGGCCCTCGGAAAGAACGGTCAAATTCTGCATGTCGTGCCCCATCTCGGTCTCGTGGTCGTTCGCATGGGAAACGATCCCAGCGACGCGGGTCTCATCCCCTCTCAGCTATCCACCGAAATCTGGAAGCGGCTGAATCCAGTGCTGGGACAAACCACGGATGCGGAGCACCTGGCCGCTCCGAGGGACCTCGATGTCACTCTTTCCCCCAATCCTGCTCATGAAACGGTCACCCTGCGCTGGACGGCTACATCTCCGGCTCCCACCCGCGTGTCGCTGCATGACGCGCTGGGCCGAACTCTTCAGGAATACCCCATTCCCCCGACCTCGGTCATGGGTATGACGACTCTCTCCCTGCCACACAGTGGAGCATCTCGGATGCTGTTCGTACGAATCGAATGCGACCATCGGATTCGCATCCTGCCGCTTCTTCTTCGATAACTCGCTGCGGCAACGCCCTCGTGGCTCACGGGACGTCGGTTCCATCCGTGTCCGGTTCAGCTCTTTACGGGTGCCGCCAACCGTCGCGTCTTCTGAAATTCGTGTACCATGATTTCGGCTTCTCCGCGTTTGGCGCGCGGGATGGGAATAGCCAGCTCTCTCGCATCCGTCTCGTGTCCCTTCATTCGGCGGGTCGTATAGGAAAAGAGAAGCACGTCGAGGGGACCTTCCACGATTTCCACCTTCGTCAGGCGGGCCCAGTTGTTGTTCCACTCCCGAAGGGTGCCGTGAATGAACCCTTCGTTGCGACCGATCCACACGTCGGATTTCGGCATGGCCTTCCGCTGGTCCTCGTTCATGAGATTGCGTGCCACCCAGAAATCCTCCCATTCTCCGTCGGTGTAGGTCCAGTATGCGATAATTTCTCCTGGCCGATTCAGCGCGTTGATCACGCGGCGGTCCTCGCCGGAGTTCCACGCGAACAGAATAAAGTAGCCCCCCACCCCGAAGGAAATGGCCGACCACAGGATGGGAATGCCGAGATCGAGGGCCTTGATCTGACTCAGAACAAAGAAGGCCATGCACACCCCTCCCACGAGGAGACGGATCTGAAACCTTCGTTGATAGGGATTGGGAATGGGAGGATGAGAAGCATGCATGAGGCGGTCTCCTCGAGAATTGCGATCGCGTCTGTCAGGGTTTGAACGTGGTTTCCACGTTGAAGAAATTCCACCCGTTATTCGTGTCCGTGCTTGTGTAGTACACACTCCCGTCGGGGTTGTGACGTGTCTGTTTAATATCGTACCGGAAGCCCACACCGAAGGCAATGACGGCATAGTCTAGTGTCGGAAGATCAAAATCCACGGTGACGGAGGACCAGGCACTATCGATGGCGATGTTCCGAAAAAGACTCATATGCGAGTTGGAATACGGCTGCACCACAAGGGAGTTCTTTTTCGGAATGATCTCAAACTCCGTCCATCGCCCCTGACCATCGCTGTTCTGATTGTTTCGGAACTTCAATTTCCCGAAGGTGAGGGTAAAGGCGACGCTCATTTTCCAATGGGTGGGTGGAACGGCCGCAAAGAAATACGAATAGCTGAACGTGGGTGTTCCGTCTTCCGTCCTTTCGAGCACCACCCCTTTGGCCTCGACGACACCTCGTGCCGTGATCGTCACCTCGGGTGTGCCATCATCGTACGGCACGCCGTAGTGACTGGTAAACGTCTTATTGATCTGATCCTCGATCCCGATGCGCGCCGTGCCCCGGGCCACCGCCACCTGGGCTCCTGTCGCATCGCGCAGGATTGCCGTCACGTCGAAGTCGCCGGTCTTCGTGTAGGTATGCCGAACGATGGTATCCTTCGTCACCGTGATTTCCGGACTCCCGTCTCCGAAATTCCACACGATCGCGTAGTTCGTTCCCACCGATCCATTGGAGCGAGCTGTGAAGGTGACGGGCGCGGATGTCGTGCCGGTCACTGCGGCGGGCTCGAGCCAGAAGGAGCGATGATTCAGCCGCAGCCAGTGAAAGCCTGACCACCGCCAGTCCGCTGTTGCATTCGCGCGGGCCCAGACCAGCACGCCGAGCAGGGTTTCCTCGGCGCCGAGCGTCACGGGGGCCGCATCGGAAATGCGATACGTGGAGGAGCCCGCGACCTTTGTGACGAGCTCCAGCTTGAATTGCTGGGTCGTGTTCACCGGGACGATGGACAGAGTCATGATGGGATAGGGAATCGTGTAGGTGCCCGATGAGGGAATGTCCGTGAGTACGATCGCGGGCCGGGAGGGTTGGGAAGGATCGGTGGCTTCGAGGCGATACTTCGGAAAGACTCCATCCCCCGCACGGTGATTGTTGGCAAGGGCCAACAACCGGTCCACTTCCTTCGGCGCGCACAGCGTGCTGGTGGGCAGAAAACAGATGTCATTATAGTTGAACGTGACACCATCCCGCAGGGCGCCGGCATTCGTCGACGAGGTGTAGGGAAGGAAATCCCCTTTCGCGAAATCGAAGGTGATGATTCCCGTCGCGTCCCGATAATTCGGATCGTACACCTTGAACTGCACCTGGGCCGGAGTGATCGTGTACCCATAGGCGACAATGGCGTGGGCGTTCGTCTCGTTGCGAACGCGGATGTACAGCATCTGCGGCTGGTTCAGGAGGACGAGGGCGTGAATGAGATTCCACACATTGTCTGTTTTCGGAGCATCCAGATAGTCATTCACGAGTTCACTCCGGTCCACCCAGCGATCGATAAAAAACTTCTTGTGCGCGGCAGTGACAAACTGCAGTCCGTCGGCATCATCCTGCCACAGGGTTGGTGTTGCGAACCAGAGGCGATTATTGTCGAACCAGGGTTTGAGCGTAATCGTGGCCTTGAAGTTCTTGTACACGTGGGCGGCGCCAATGCTCATGCCCGCGCAGATCCCGCCGGAGCACACCGAAGTTCCCACATTCTCGAAGGACCAGCCATGCAGGGTGGGATCGAAGAAACTCGCATACCCACCTCCCTGCAAAAAGTAGTCTTTCTGGAACTCCGAGACGACGATCATGGAGAAATGTCGCACACCGATCTCGACATACTGGGCGCCCCGTTCGGCCGTGACGATGGGATCGAGGGTTCCATTCTCCGGATCGTAGTACCAGGCGGTAACGGGGGTCGAGGCGGGCACGGTGAGCGGGATGCGCACCCGAATCATGCGAGAGGATTCCGACCCTCCATTCTCGATGGAGATCACCGGGGTCACGGGACGAAACTTCTCGCCGAAGGTGTGTCCGAGAACCGGCGCGGACGAAATCCGAAATTGCTCGGTCTGCGAAAGCGCGGAGGCTGGCACCGTGATGCGGAGTCCGTTCATCGCATGGCCGGGCTTGTTCACTTCGACACTTCCTCCCGCACTTCCGATGCTGGATGACCCCAGCTCTTCGAAGGCCCCGGTTCTCAGTGCTGTACTGCCGCCCGTCACCGCGTCGCGAAGGGATATCGGTGTGCCATCGTCGCACCCCGCAGCCAGCACGAGAACTCCCAGCACCAGTGCGACGGTACGCCGAACGGAAGGAACGGATGGATGTGTCGTTTTCATCGTGACCTCCATGGATCAGGGAACATACCAGCCAAGGCACATCGTGATGGTGCGATGAGAGAGATCGAGAGGGTCGGTGGCCACGTCGTGAATGCTCGCGAGTCCCACGCCGTAGCGTCCTTCCACAAAAAACCGCTGCCCGAGAAGATGGGTGCGGGCACCCAGTCCGGCGCTTATTCCGTAGTCCAGGGGCGCCACATCCTGCACCGTAAAGGTCCCGCCATTGGGTCCCGATGTGGACAGAGCCGCATGCAGAAGCACCGACAGCACGGGACCTGCCGCGAGATAGACATCGAGGTCACGGGTCGGTTGAAACACCAGTCGCAGGGAAAGAGGGATTTCCAGGTAATCGAATTGGAAGGTGCGGGTTTCCGCATTCACGGACCGCGTTCCTCCCTTCATCGTGTACAACATGGCAAGCGACACCTCAATCAACGTACTCGCGTCATACTCTCCGAACAGGCCTGCCTGAAAGCCCGTGCGAAAGCCGGGGTCCGGGGGATCGGGAAATCCCGCAAGCGTGCCCAGGGCCCCGCCCACCTGGATGCCCACATGGAAGGACGATGACGACGGGGAAGGAGAAGGGCCAGGCGACGCGGATCGGGTTCTGATGCGTTCCGAACCTCGGGTTGGCTCGGGAGGAGGAGATGGGCGGGGGGAGGGAGTTATGGGTTCGGGAGCGGATGAGGAGAGGATCTCGAAATACCTGGCCATGCCCCAACCCACGACGCCGGTGGAGGTTCGCACGCGGAGCCATTCGCCCCGCGTCTCCACCACGTCGACCCGTTCTCCCTTGTGTACCTTCGTGACCACGCTCGCCTGCGTGCTGGGCTCGGCGCGCAGGTTCACCGTATTGCCGACGACCCTCGCGATGGGATCCTCGCTCCATGGCGGCCCGTGATGAAACGAACCTGCGATAAGGGTTGGAGTGACGATTCCAAAAAGCAGAAAGCAGACGAACGCGGTCCAACGAGGTGTTCTCATATCATCCTCACCTATCGGGATACTCGGTTCATCCCCCAACGACGATCCGCCGCGCGAGGGCGCGGATCACGGTAATTCAGGGAAATGGATGCAGTAAAATACGGACATTCGGGAATCGATTCAAACGAGGGCATTTCCCTTCCCTCCATCGCATTCCCAATTTTCCGTACCTTTGCATCGTGGGGTGCCCGACACCCCCCTCGCACATGGACGGAGATCGCATGAGTTCACGACGTATCGTCATTACAGGCGGAACCGGTCTGATCGGATCCGCCCTCTGTCGAGCCCTGCTCGACCGGGGGGACCATCTGCATCTTCTGGCCCGCAATCCCGAGAAGGCAAAGGCCCAGTGGCCCGAGGCCGATCGGGTCTCACTCTGGGCGCCCGGAGTCAGCGGAGAATGGCAGTCGTCCTTTGCCGAAGCCGACGCGGTGGTGCATCTGGCGGGAGAGTCCGTGGGGGCCCAGCGCTGGACGGCCGCCTACAAGCAGCGGATTCACGACAGCCGCATTCGCGGCACCCGCGAGCTGGTGGATGCCATACGCCGCGCCGATCCTCGTCCCAGTGTGCTGGTGGCCGCATCGGCTGTCGGATACTATGGAGATACGGGAGACCGGCTCACTCCGGAATCCGCCCCCGCTGGCCAGGGATTTCTGGCCAAGCTCTGTGAATCATGGGAGCGGCTCGCGCTCAAGGCCCAGGACTACGGCATTCGCGTGGCGGTGCCACGGATCGGTATCGTTCTGGATCGCGAGGGAGGAGCCCTGCCCCGCATGGCCCAGCCGTTTCGCTGGTATCTTGGCGGACCGATCGGATCTGGACGACAATATTTGCCATGGATCCACCTCGATGATCTCGTGGCCCTTCTCCTGCTGGCTCTTGACGACGATCGGCTCAGCGGTCCCTTCAACGCCATTGCTCCCGAAGCCGTGACGCAGAAACACTTCGCCCATGTACTGGGTACCGTTCTCGATCGTCCGAGCTGGCTTCCGGTGCCCGGCCTGGCGCTTCGACTCGCCATTGGGGAATTCGCCACCAGTCTGCTGCAGGGACAGCACCTGGAACCGGACCGGGCTCGTGAGCTCGGATTTCGCTGGCGCCATCCGGAGCTCGGCGAGGCCCTTCGCGCCGTGTATGGAACCGCCGTATCCGGTTGAGTTCCGACCGCCGCAGTGCTAACTTTGAAGGCGCCATCCTGGCGCCGTCCTTTTCTCAAGACCCACGGAGATGCAACCATGGCCGACGAGCTGTACAACGAAGAATATTCCAAGGAAACCCGCCTGATGTATGGCAAGAGCCATACGGAGAACTGGGATTACAACCATCACGTGGTTCCTCCCATCTCGTCCTCCACCACCTATCGGCTGGATTCGGCCGAGCGCGGAGCCCGTGGCTTCATCGAGTTCGCCAACCTGACCGCGCGACAAAAAGGCGAAGCCCCGATCTGGATCTATGATCGTCTGGGAGAGCCGAACAAGGACATCCTCGAAGAGAATCTGGCCTTTGCCGAGGGCGGTGAATGCGCCATCACCTTCGCGTCGGGCATGGGCGCCATCTCGGCGGTGCTGGGCGTGCTGCTGAAGGGCGGCGACCGCCTCATCGCCCACCGTACGATGTACGGATGCACGTTCTCACTGTTCACCAACTGGTTTCCCCGGTACAATATCGACGTGCAACTGATGAACCTGCGGGACATCGACGCCCTCGAATCCTGCATCACGATGAACACGCGCGCGATTTACTTCGAGACCCCCATCAATCCCACGATGGGTCTGGTGGACATCGCCGCGATCGCGGCCCTGGTGCGTCGGCACAATTCCGACCGCGCCGAGCACGAAAAGATCCGTGTCGTGGTGGACAACACCTTCGCCACGCCCTTCTGCCAGCGTCCGATCGAGTGGGGTGCGGACTTCGTCATTAATTCCCTCACCAAGGGCATTGGGGGATTCGGTACCGACATGGGCGGTGTGGTAGTGGCGCCTCTTCTATATCGCGATCTGCTTCTGCTCTATCGTAAGGATTTCGGGGCTGTGCTCTCCACCAAGAGCGCCTGGCCAGTGCTGGTATACGGGTTGCCCACGTTATCGCTTCGCGTCCGTAGACAGATCGAAACCGCGCAGAAAGTGGCTGAATTTCTTGAATCCCATCCCCTCGTCAAGGAAGTGCATTATCCCGGCCTCCCCTCCTTTCCGCAGTATGAGCTGGCCCGGAAACAGATGGTGGATTTCGACGGCAACTTCGCCCCCGGCTTCATGATCTATTTCGTACTGAAGGCCGACTCGCCCGCACGCAGTCGCGAGCTTGGTGAGAAGCTGATGAACCACCTTGCCGATCAGGCCTATACCATCACGCTCGCCGTGAGTCTGGGGCATACCCGCACGCTCATCGAACATCCGGGTTCGATGACCCATTCGTCCATCCCCGCCGAGGAACAGATCAAACGAGGCATGGAACCCGGCGGGATCCGGCTTTCGATCGGACTGGAACGCGTGGAGGATATTCTCCACGACCTCGACGCCGGCTTCGCCGTGATTTCCTGAGTGGAGGGCGCATGGCTCTTCCGCTCATCCGCAGTGCCCTGCTGTCCCAGTTTCCGGGTCTCGTCCATGGCATGACCACGGCCCAGTCCTCGGACCTGACCCGGCACGACCGGTTTTCCACCCGCGTGTTTTCCGATACTGCTCCCTCCTCGCTCACCGAGGAATGCCTCATGCTTCTCGATGCCGTGGACTGGCCTCACGATGAGGTGGCCGCGATGGAACAGGTGCATGGCGATCGCATCACGTATGTCGAAGGTCCCGGCGTGCAGCCGGAGACCGACGGCGTGTGGACCGACCGCGCCAATCTCCTTCTGGCGGTTCGTACCGCCGATTGTGCGCCCATCCTGATGTACGCACCACGATCGGGAGCCATGGCCGCAGTGCATGCCGGCTGGAAAGGCACCGCCGAAGGCATTGTTGCCACGGCCGCCCAGGCCATTCTCGAGACCGCCGATCTCCAGCCTGAGGATCTGTTCGTCTGGATCGGTCCCTCGGCCCGCTCCTGTTGCTACACCATCGGCACCGACCTGGTTCCGCGTTTCCCCGAATCCGCCCTGGTCCACGCCCCCGATGGCACCACTCGCCTCGACCTCGCCGCCGCCAACGCCGCCCAGCTCCGCGACCTCGAAATCCCCGTGCGCAACATCGACATCGAACCTCTCTGCACCATCTGCCACCCCGGCCTGCTCCATTCCCACCGCCGCGATGGAGAACTCGCCGGACGCATGGTCGCCGTCATCGGCCTCCTCGAACAGGACTAACCCATT